>JAQTLV010000018.1 GCA_028714675.1 Sulfurovaceae bacterium | reverse complement strand
TTGTATCGTATAATAAACCATTATTTTTCTTACTATTAGCATGTATAATAATTGGCAAATCAATATCATTTTTAGTTAAATAATATAATTCTCCTGTTAGTTTTGCTTTTAGTAATGTGCTATCATAATACACCTCTATATCATTGCCTGCTTCATCTTTAGTGTTCCACCCTGCGGACTGGAAAAGTTCAATTTCCTCTATAAAGTCACTATTACGATATCCTTTATAAAATACTTCTCCAGAGTATTTTTCTTGAAATAATTCTGGATACCATGTAATACTTTCTACATCATATAAACCTTTTTTCATATTTAAACTATCAAAAGGTTTGTATGCTTTTAACTTATTTATTTTATGCATCTCTTTTTACTCCTCAAAATATTCAGAATATCGTTCTACTGCAGTATCTTTTTTAACCAAGGTTATAATAATCACTGTTACTAATATTGGTATTGCAATATAAATGTCAATCATTCTATACCCCCTGTGCAATTACAACATAGATCTATCTCTACCCAGTAACAACCGCCTATACAAGCATGGTCATCTGTGCATCCGCAAACTCTACATCTTCTATCGATTGAAAACCCACTCGACAAGAAACTAATAATTTCTTCATGTAGTCTATATGTTGCTTTTATGTCGTTTAGTGCGTCATGTGCTATAAGTGGAATTTCGAAATATGCACAAGCATCACTAAGGCTATGACTATCAAAATCTGTTATATCCATATACTCTATGTGTCTCACAAGAGACAATACATCAAGCGTTTTATAGTTGAAAAAGTCACTAAATTTGCCATCGCATGAACTAAACCAATCTTTGATAAATCCTATATCAAAATCTACATTGTATCCTGAAACCTGCAACTTATCTTCTACTGTATGATTTGAAAGAAAATCTACAAATTTTTGCAACTGGTCATCGCTATTTGGGAAATGTTCTATCTCCTCAAGCGTTCGTCCATTTATCTCGAGAGCCTTGTCATCGCAAACACAATTTTCTTTATATGAAAATGGATCTATGAGTAGATCTATCTCATCTATAATTTTGTGATCTTCTACTATCAAACATGCTAGTTGAACTATTCCATGCTTCTTGGCATCAAGCCCTGTTGTTTCTGTATCTATGTATGCTATTTTCATTTTGTTTTTCCTTTGTAATCTTTCTAATTATTTCACTTGGCTTTAAAATAAAATCATTCCAACCAAAGAGACTTATTTCTATTCCTAAACTACTAATATTTCTTATCTTCCTAATAGCTTTTTTATATCCTATTCTATAGTGCAGTGCTTTGACTTCTATAGTGTCCCCAACTTTCAATTTTTTCATTTCGGATTTTGTCATTTATTGCTCCTACAATTTAACTGTTTTCCCAAAATGGCTACAATTAACAACACAACTATTAAGTGCAACGGTTGACTCTTCAAAAGACAAACCAACTTCTTTTGAAGCATTGCCTACATTATAACCTTTGTGCATTAAGTCTATAAACTGTTGAGCCTTATCTTTATCTATCGTTTGTTCAATATGTTTGAGAAAATCTTTATATCCAATTGGGAATATTTTTTTGATTGGTTCCATATATTTATTGTATTGTTTATAGCAACGAAATTTTTTATACTCTTTATCATCTGTTGCAAATCCTAAAATTTTTTCTAATTGTTTTTTTGTCATCCCTTACTCCTTATTACTTTCTTTTGGTCTAAGTGTTAGTTTTTTCTCCTATGTTCATCAAAAAAATTCCAAAATTGTGTATGGTCTTTACCTTTATCTTGTGTGCATAGAGCAAATAGCGATGGGTCTAACATCCCATTTTCCCAATATGCATCTCTTCTTACATAAACCATCAGTGCATTTGGAGTTTTTCTATACTCTTCAACTATGCTTGTATAAGAATTATAATGTTCCATATCATAGTTTGATAGTAAAACTTTATTGTCAGGGTGTTCATATGCCCTTTTTATATCATTATCAATAACCATAATTTACTCTCCTAAAATAATCTGCCATTGCTAACATAGAAGTTAACATCATTTTTACTCCTCTATAAATTTAATAATAGTATCTAGGGCATTACTTAGCTCCTTTTTTCTACTTTGGAGATGCTCTTTTACACTTGCATTTTTTGGGTCATTGATACTTTGCTCAATTTCAAGTATCTCCTTGTTTATTGCTTTTTTTATAATGTTATGCGTTGTTTTGTATGCATCTATTACTTTTCTATTTACTTTTGTTATCATCCCTTACTCCTTTCTCATTTCTTGCCAATTTTCATATGTTTCTTTTATATCTTGTTCTATCCATTTTTGTCTATGCTTTATGTTTTTGACAGAATATGAAAACTTCCAACAGTCATTAATCGCACAACTAAAGTCATCTATCAAAGACCCATGCGCAAGACAATAACATGGCGTAGTCTCAAGAGCAAATCTTAAGTCAAGACAATCACTACAAGTTTTATTTGTGGCTACTTCTCCGTTCCATTTGCCAAAAACATTTTCGTATTTTTCTCCAGTCAGTATGCGAGAACCACATTCATCACAAACATGTTCCTTTTTTGCAATTACTTCTTTTTGGCTATAAAATTCTGGGCTATCATAGTCGCAATAACAATCACAGCTCATCCCTTACTCCTTAGTCACTTCGACCCTAATTCCCAAGTCTGGAATAACAATAAAATTATCTTCAACATTGCACTTGACAGTAGAATTATTTATG
>JAQTLV010000017.1 GCA_028714675.1 Sulfurovaceae bacterium | reverse complement strand
CCACCAAAAATACTGCATAAAATCGAATATATTACTTTAATCTTTTTGTTTACCTTTGTTAAACTTTTTAATGATACACTTTTAAAAAAATAATATGGATTAATTTATGAAAAAATGGTTCTTAGGGTTAAATAAATGGATAAGATGGTCTATTCTCGCCATACTTATAATATTTAGTATATATTTAATAAAAATTTTTATATTTCCATCACAAGAGGATAGCGCATATATAACTACCAATCCAACTGTTATGAATTTAGAAAATACAGTTATGGCTACGGGCATAACAAATGCCTATAAGCAAGTTAGTGTTGGTGCCCAAGTATCAGGTCAAATACAAGAGCTTCAAGTTGCTGTAGGACAAAAAGTTAAAAAAGGGGATATTTTAGCTGTAATTGATGCTCAAACACAACAAAATACATATCTTTCCGCAAAAGCTGAAATGGCAAGTAATCAAGCAGCTCTTATAAAAGCTAAATTAGATTTTGATAGACAATCACAAATGCTGCCAAGTGGTGCTACATCAAAAGCAGAGTATGATAGTGCTAAAGCATCTTTGGCTTTGGCAAAAGCACAGTTAGATCAATCAAGACTAAAAGTTGAAACTTCCAGAGTATCACTAGGATATACAAAAGTTGTAGCTCCAATTGATGGAGTTGTTATATCTATAGCAGTAGAGCAGGGGCAAACAGTTAATGCGAATCAATCAACACCAACTATCTTAGTGCTAGCACAAATTGATAAAATAATTATCAAATCGGAAATATCAGAAGCTGATGTACAAAAACTAAAAGTAGGTATGGATGCAACATTTACCACCTTGGGAAATAATACAAAAGAGTATAAAACTAAAATAAGTTCTATAGACCCAGCCCCTACAACGATTACAAATGTGAGTAGTACAAATCTAAATTCCACAGCAGATAGTGCTATTTACTATTATGCAACTATGGAGATGCCAAACGATGATAATCAACTAAAAATTGGTATGACAACACAGATTAAAATTATTTCAAATAGCATAAAAAATGCTTTAACAATACCAGCAATTGCTTTGGGTGAAAAAAATAGCAATGGACTCTATGGTGTTAAAGTTTTAAACAAAAACAATGAAGTTGAAACCAAATATATAAAAACAGGATTAAATAACGGAATAGATGTAGAGGTCAAATCTGGATTATCAAAAAATGATGATGTCATCATAAGTGAAAAAAGCTCTTCTAATACTTCATCTACTACAAATTCAAAAATAAGTGCAAGAAGAATGCCACCTGGCGGTATGTAATGAGTGTTTTGCTTGAGGTTAAAAATCTCTATAAGCGATTTTTGCTTGGAGATAATGAAGTAGAGATTTTAAAAAATATAAATTTAACTATCAACAGAGGTGAATTTGTAGCTATTATTGGGCAATCAGGTTCAGGGAAAACTACACTCATGAATATACTAGGATGTCTTGATACACCAAGTGCTGGCGAATACAAGATAGATGGTAAATTAACTGCTGATATGGATAGCGATGACTTAGCAAAACTTAGAAGAGAACACTTTGGATTTATATTTCAAAAGTATCATCTTCTTAGTGATCTTGATGCTTTATCAAATGTAGAGATACCAAGCATCTATGCAAATTATCCGCAAAATGAACGAATAAAAAGAGCGAATGAGCTTTTAAATAGACTTGGACTTGCAGAAAGATTACACAATAGACCAAATCAATTATCGGGCGGGCAACAACAAAGAGTCAGTATTGCTAGAGCTCTTATGAATGGTGGAGAGATAATCTTTGCTGATGAACCAACAGGAGCACTTGATAGTAAAAGTGGTGAAGAGGTTATGAATATCATAAGAGAGCTTAACGAATTAGGACATACAATTATACTTGTAACACACGAACCTACAATCGCAGCTATGGCTAGTAGGATTATAGAGATAAAAGATGGTGAGATTATTTCAGATAATACCAAATCAAATAGTACCAACCCAAAAAAACTTCAAAAATCAATTTCTTCTGAGCTTAATTCAATTAGTGCAATGGTAGGAAGATTTAAGGAGGCTTTTTCTATGGCTCTAAATGCCATGTTTCATCACAAACTTAGAACATTTTTAACAATGCTTGGCATAATTATAGGCATAGCTTCTGTTGTTAGTGTAGTGGCACTAGGAGAAGGTTCAAAGCAAAAAATTCTAAAAGACATAAGTAGTATGGGGACAAATACTCTAAATATATACAGAGGATATGGCTTTGGCGACACGAGATCAGCAAAAGTGCGAACACTCACAGTTTCAGATATGTATGCCCTAAGTGATTTGCCTTTTGTAGATAGTGTAACTCCTATTGTAAATAATACAGCTAATACTTCGTTTGAGAATAAATCTGTAACGGCAAAGATAAAAGGTGTAGGAGAACAATTTTTTCAAGTAAAAGGCATCGAGCTTGATAGTGGGGCATTATTGGATCGTAACATGATAGACGGATATACACAAGATGGCGTAATTGACCAAAATGCAAAAAAAGAACTTTTTGGAGAAAATTCAAATCCTATCGGCAAAATAATAATTGTTGACAATATGCCTATAAGAGTTATTGGGGTTACAAAAAAACTTTCATCTATGATGGGCGAAGATGATAGCGTAAATATTTGGATACCATATACTACCGTTATGGGTAAGATGTTGGGACAAAGTTATTTAACTAGTTTCACAGTCAGATTAAAAGACAATGTAGATAGTACAGCAAGCGAAGAAGCAATATCAAAAGTACTTGAAGCCAGACATGGAGATAAAGATTTTACTATAGCAAACCTAGATAGCATTAGACAAACCATAGAAAGTACGACAGGAACGATGAGGTTGCTTATAGCCATGATAGCAGCTATTTCACTTATAGTTGGTGGAATTGGTGTTATGAACATAATGCTCGTTTCTGTAACTGAGCGAACAAGCGAGATAGGAGTTAGGATGGCAGTAGGGGCAAGAGAGAGTGACATAATGCAGCAGTTTTTGATTGAATCTGTTTTGGTTTGTGTAATTGGAGGCGTTTTGGGTATATCTTTGGCACTTGGAATAGGACAGATTTTTGGAAGTATGAGCAGTATGTTTAGTATGATATTTTCGAGCACCTCTATAGTTTTTGCATTTGCTTGCTCTACTGCTATAGGAGTTATATTTGGATTCGTTCCAGCAAAAAATGCAGCAAAACTAAATCCAGTTGTTGCACTTAATAAGGAGTAGAAAAATGAAAATATATCTTTTACCTTTAGTGTTTATACTGTTTATATTTTCAGGTTGTACATCTATGCCCACTCCAAAACCAAATATAGATATAGCAAATGAGTCAAAATGGTGGGAGAGATTTAATGACCAAAATCTAAACCATTTTGAAGAAAAGGCACTAAAGGACAATAATTCACTTTTGGCAAAATTATATAGTTATGAAAAAGCTAAATTAAATGTTGATTTATCTACAAACTCAATGCTGCCAAATTTTAGTGCAAATTTATCTGGTGATGCATCTAGGGACATAGACAAGAGTGATACAACAACAAAAAGTTTTGGTTCAAATCTAAAGATTAGTTACGAAGCAGACTTATTTGGAAAACTAAGAAATGCTAAAAGTGCAAAAGAACTTGAAGCAAGTGCTTCTGTTCAAGATTATCTTAGCGCTAGATTGGTGGTATCTGCCCAAGTTGCAAGACAATATTTTCAAATAGCATATATAAATGAAAGCATAATACTGACAAAACAAAATATACAACATCAGGCTAAAGTTTTTGATATGACAAAAGTAAGGTATAAAGCAGGTGCTATATCCAAACTTGATTTACTCTCATCAGAACAATCACTTATAAAAATTCAAGCATCGCTTGATAGCCTTGAGTTTCAAAAACAAACAGCTATAACATCACTTTGTATATTGTTAGGTGATGAACCAAATGGAATTTCAAAAGATTTGCCAAGTTATTTAAATATTAACAAGATTCCACATATTGGTGAGATTTCTGCTGAGAGTTTATCATACAGACCAGACATGATAGCAAACGAACTCAGACTAAAAGAAGCATTGGTAGGAGTGGATGTTGCCAAATCAAACTTTTATCCATCTTTTAATCTCACAAGTTCTATTGGCACTAGTTCAAATGAACTTTTGCAGATTTTACACAATCCAGTAGGCTCTATAGGTTTAAATATACTTTTACCATTTATAAATTACAATGAAAATGCTATAAATTACAAAATATCTAAAGCAGATTATGAAGCAACAAAAGCAAATTTTAGAACAAGTTTATTTACTGCTATGAAAGAGATAAATGATGCGCTAAATGCCAATGAGACCTATAAGCTCAAAAATCAAAAACTTGGTCGTTCTTTTGAAAGTGCTAAAGAGATACAAAATCTTTCATCTATTAGATATAAGTTTGGAAATATTAGTATGATTGACTTTATTCAAGTAGCACAAAATACTATAAATGCTCAACAGAGCTTTGTGGACAATAAGTATGATATGTTTACAGCTAGGATTGATTTGTTTGAAGCAACAGGTGGAAAGTAAGATATTTGTGTGATAACATTTTAAATAATGCAAACACGAGGTACCGTAGAAATTTTAATTTTAATTTAAGCATTACGCGATATAATTCTTTTCTCTTTTGAGTGGCTCGATAGCTCAGTCGGTAGAGCAGCAGACTGAAAATCTGCGTGTCGACGGTTCGATTCCGCCTCGAGCCACCATTTTAAAGACAAAATAATCTTTTTTATTTACTTCAAACCCCCTAAAAACCGTATACTTTAAGCCAATTGACGCCTTTTTTGTTTATTTTTCATTTATTTTCTTGACATTTTTTAATAATGTGTGTTATACTTGTGGTCATTCAAAACAAAAAAGGAGTATAGAATGAAAAAAACTTTATTACTTTCAGTAGTTGCTTCAACACTGATTTTTGCAGG
>JAQTLV010000016.1 GCA_028714675.1 Sulfurovaceae bacterium | reverse complement strand
AAGTTAGATGATAATATGGATTCAATTTTAGATCAATTTGATGGCGTAAAGATATTTTTACAGGATAGATTTGGAGAGCTTAACGAATATATAGGCATTTTACATAATGCGATGAAAACATATATTAAAGATCAAACTAAGGAAATAGTTGGAGAGATAGAGAATAGTGAAGTTAGAATGAAAGGATATATGAATGATAATACTGTAAAAATTATAGACAATGCAGAGAAAAATCTGGATAGTATTACACAAACTGTTACGACAGGTTTTGAAACTATGACTGAAGCATTTGAGGATATGACAGAACGTTTAACAGTAATGTTTACAACTTTTTTTGCAGAGCTAAAATTTCTACTTAATGAAATAATTAATCCTGGCGAAGCTAATCTAAAGCAAAATATTATACGAAATCTTTCGATCATGGAGGCTTTGCAAAAAGAAATAAAGATTAAAGATGGTTCTGTTTATACAGATATGGAGTCTACAGAGGAGCTACAATCATGGTAGACCCGTTTAACATAATAAATACTTTTTTTCCTAGTCTTGGAAAATCTGTAGGGATGTTAGGAAATTCTATCACCCCTAAAAATAATTATCACGATCTTGCCTCTCTCGCACCCCTTGTTACTGCAGGTTATTTACTAGAAGATTTTTACTACTGGCTTGCAAAAACACAAGGGTATGATAAAAAATATGCACAAATTATTTTGGATTCTGCAACCCAACGTCTTAATCCGATAGACCTGACTAATGCGTTTCATAGAGGGTTTATTTCCGAACATCTTTTAGATGTAGGTTTGAAATTGACTAGTTATGGGGAACGTGAACGGGAGTTACTCAAACAATTGTCATTTATACAACCTCCGGTCAACGACGTAATACGATTTGCAGTTCGAGAGGTCTATACCCCTGACATTGTCGAAAAATACCAGCTGATGTCGGATATTCCCGAAAAGTATCTTATTGAAGCTAAAAAAACCGGTTTACAAGAAGACCAAGCACGTAACTATTGGGCGAGTCATTGGGAGCTACCATCTCTGTCAATGGGTTTTGAGATGTTTCACCGTCAAACAAAAAATCCAGACCCTAATTTATCTGATACAATTAAGACCCCTCTTGGTAACTCCACTCACAATGTTATAGGAAAAGATACCCTAAAAGAATTAGTTAAATCTTTAGATATAAGTCCATTTTGGAGGGATAAACTAATAGAAATAAGTTACACGCCTTTGACGCGTGTAGATGTTCGTCGAATGTACGGTTTAGGCGTATTAGATCAAGATGGAGTTTTTCGCAATTATCTAGATCAGGGTTATACCCCTGAAAATGCAAAATTAATGACCGATTTTACTGTCAAATATGAATCGAATGAATACGACGGTATCACGCGGGCGTCCCTAATTGCAAGTTATGCAGACGGGATTATAACGTACGAACAATTAGAGTTGTATCTTAGAGGTTTAGGATATACCGAACAAAACGTTATGTTATGGTTAGCACAAGCTCAATACGATAAAGTTATGGCAGACATTAAAGTAATGTCTGACGACATTGTAGAGTTATATCAAATGGGAGCTTATAATTTAGATCAAGTTAGAGCTGAATTATTAAAACTTGATGTACCTGCAATTTATGTAGAAACTGTTATAACAAAAGTAATTAAAGTCAAAGCTAAACGTACAAAAGTACCGACACTCGACGATTGTAAATCCTGGTTAAAAAACGGTTTGATAGATGAAAGTTATTTTACTGGTAAACTACGATTACTCGGTTATAAAGATCAAGACATACAAATATACCTTACAGAAATAGCTCAAAATCGGGACACTTCTATCGTAAAGTACCTCTCTGAATCAGTCTATGTACGCTGGTTAAAGCAGGGTATAATGACTGCTGCTGAATTTGTCGAAACATTAATCAAGAAAGGATTGACTGAAGCTGACATAAATAAACTTATATTAGAATTGGAGGATAAAGAAAATGGAGATAATAAATAATTTAAATAAATTAGCAGATGCTAATAAAAAATTACGATTGTTAACAGACATAGACAAGGATATTCAAAAAGAAAAATTACCGTTTCCGAAAGGTATCAATGTTATAGATAGGAAGTGACTCTACTTTACGTTTCTTAACTTCTGAAAACGTTTTATAATCATCAATCCATAATCGCTTATGGTCTGATGCTACATGCCATCTCTTTTCTATAACCTCAAAACGGTTAATCATATCGTGTTCCCAATTTCTTTGTGCTATTTCTCTCCAAGAAAAAGAATGGTTTTGCGTAATTACTTGTGTAGCTGTATGTACATCTAGTAAATCTAAAATAGGGGTATTTATACGAAATGTTCGGAATCTGGATTTATCTCCAATTTGATAAATCCCCGAACCTAATACAACCCCGTAACCCTCTTTCTCAAATGTCATGTCCCCTAATTTATCACCTTTAAACTCCTCTATTTTTGTCTTTGAAATAACACTATCCGTATGAACTGCTACTACGTCCGGATATTTATTTTGTATCTCTGAAACTCTTATGCGTACGTTAGACGTAATAACACTAGCGTAAATGATATTCCAGCAACTAGAGGCAATATATACATCTTTTTTCTTAATCAATTGACAAAACTTACCATATAAACTATTCATAAGTATCTTGACAGTATGGTATTCTAATCCATCTTTGTTGTGTTTATGTTGTTGTTTTAATTCAACAAGTCTTTCTATTTCTTTCTTATAAGGATATTTCTTCACATCGCAAAATAACCAACATGCCTCAATAATAGTTACATCTATATTTTGTGATGTGAAAAATTCATATTCTTTTTTAGTAATATATACATCCAGATACCCTATAGGAAAGGTACATACTCCAGATTGTTTGACCACGACCGGAGAATGTATATCTTTCGTTATCTTCATTTTTACATGTAAAAAACCATATACCGCATAACGTTCGTATTTAGTAGACCATTTATAACGTGCAAATGAAATGTCTACTAACTTTGCAATCTCTGCCGGATATGCTGAAATAATATCGTATTCATAGTAATTGTCGCAACCTTTCTCCGTAACTTCAAATTTTCCTCCTGAATAACTTTTCAAAGCAAACTCTAAGATACGTTTATCTCTCTCCCATAACTTCTTTACCGTAACAAAGTTGCAACTTTTTTGAAAATACATATATGAAATGTAAGCGGTTGAATACAATTTTCGAGGATATATACCAAATTTTTCAAAAGTCTTTATTAAGTATTCAGCTAGTTCTTTAACAAGTATTGCATCTTGTACGCAATAATCTATGATCTTCTCGTAATTCTTGAGGAAATAATTACGCGTAAAACTTTTCGTTTCAATATCTAATTTTTTCTTACCTAAATATTTTTCCGAATTATAATTTAATGAACCTTGAAAAAATGTGTAAATATCCCAAATATGAATTGAATGACTACCCTTTCTAATAGATAACATCTTTTTAGGTATTGATGTAACTATATAATCATTCCATTGTACTTTCCCTTCAGATTTCAACTCTTGTAATTGTTCAACTGTTAAGAATTGTAGCAATGCCCCCTCATCATACGATAGGTTATACGCAACAAAATTACGTTGCCTGTATTTGCGGGTAAAGAAAAAAGCCGGACAATCATCCGGCTTAATAACCCCTCCATCTGATAAGCAGATAACTGCTAACTGTCCGTTCGAGTATGCTTCGGTATCAATACCTATAACCTCTATTGAAGAGGTAGACTGTTTTGTCTTTGCATAGTTAGTACAATAATAACTTATTTTGTGAAAAGGTATTTCCGCCATATCTAACTAGACCACTTTAACCAATCCTCTACACTCTGTTGCGATTTACCAAGACCTTTCTGGATTGATTTATAACTCTCAGCGTATATCTTTTTAATTTCCGCCGAACTTGGAAAATAATTAGTTTTACTACATTTCATTATTGTAGTACCGGTCGCATAAAAATCAATCTTTTCATATATACGCTCTGTTAGAGTGCTAACATTTTGTACATTACCATTTCTAAATCGATTAGCTTGGATACTATTCAAACCAGTAGACCTTAAATTGTAATATACATTCTTTGAATAGTATTCTTTCAAAATAGTATTGTATTTACTTGATAACTCAGCTTCTCCACGTCGAACTTTTAACAAAGTAGAATAAGGTATCTCTGTATCACGTGATACTTGAGCTACTGAAACATTACCCGTGAAGTTTAACACTTCACGGGTAATGTAATTCAATCTATCAGATGCTACACTCATATAAAAACCTCTGTTTTAATTACTACTTCGTTAGCTATTTTTAATAACTCTATAGTCTCGTATAACGACGTAGAAATGTCTGGATGTGCTGAATCGTAACATTCTGCAACTACAAATAAATTTCGGCAGACATCTTCAAGTTTAGCAATCTGATTTTTGAGCGTCTGCTTTGCTTGATGCCTTGTTGTTTTCATGTTCGATCACCTCTTTTTCAGCTTCTAGTAATTTAGAAATGTCAACATCTGATAAATCTACGATATTGAATATATTTACACGTCTACCATTGTCAAGCTCTACTTTGCCATTGTACTGAATTGCAAGTATCTTACCCACCAATTCAGCCCCCTCGAACTCTTTATCGAATCTAGCTCCTAACACAAAAGATTTTTGCCCTGTAACCGTATCTATCAGATACTGTTTGCAAGGTTTGTCATTCATGGAATGTTCAAACTCTTTTACTCTCACAATTCGTCCCAACAAAGTTTGTCCTGGTACTTCAAACCGCACTATTGAAGTTGTCAAACTTTTAGCGTTCGGTTTTTCCAAATACTCGCGTAACATTATACCGTAATTCATAATTACTCCTATTCATTTAATTTATAATACCGAACAACGTTCGGCTATTTTCTATAAACGTAAGTTGTTTTTTGGTAACCTTATCAAACCGTTTAATACCTGGAATAAAAATGTAATTGTCACGTTTCGCTATCATTTCAACGATTTCCCTTATGTTAATCTTTTCGGAATCTAATATGTACTTACATCTACTCATCCATATTTTAGTCTTTTTTTCAGGATGTAATATCATTTTACATTCATTAACGTACACTAACGTTTTGTAATGTGGACTAGGACTGGTAGTAAGTACTAAGTAATTTTTATCCCTTTTTTGATTGTCTCGAATTTTGTCTTTGTTCATTTTTATTTCCTGTTAATATTCTCTGCATTATATCGTATAATGCTTTGCACTAATGGCATTGGGTCTTGATAATCATCTAGATTATGCACATACCCCCAGTTTCCTTGTGGTATGGTTGTTAAAATAGTAGCAGCAAAATGAATGTGTGGACAGTGTGAACCCATAGACCAATAGTCATTCACATAACCTATTTCACCCCCCTCTCGTATTATCTGATCTTTCACCAAGTATGATATTACGTGTCCTAGCTGAAATATCATACCACTCTCTAACGATTGTAACCATATACATCCGCCTCTGTTATCAGGATGAGAAGTCCCATAACCAGACACAGAGTTAGATGCAAATAAAACTACAGCATCATACGGTGCGGTTACTAGCTGTCCTTCCATAGCTTTAATGTCAACTCCATTGTGTATCAAACCCCTACGTAATGTGTAACCATAGCTACGGTAGAACTTAAAGTTAGTTTCTTTTATAAGTTTATAACTCATGTAAAATTACCTCCTGATTTGTTTATCGCACATATCGATATTTAATGCAACATATTTACACATAATTTACATTGTTAATAAGTTGTTAATAACTTT
>JAQTLV010000015.1:2122-7842 GCA_028714675.1 Sulfurovaceae bacterium | reverse complement strand
AAATATCAAGCACGCATTTATCTAGTTTTATGCGAGTAGGAAACGGCATCATCCCACAATTTGAGCGGAAGCCAACTATAAAAACACGCTCTCTGTTTTGAGCTGTGCCGTTGTATTTTGCATTCATAATACCCCAAGATATACTATAGCCTTTGAGTGAGTGAAAATCACGAAGTATCGCTTGCCAATCTTTGCCACCATTTACGCTCAATAATCCTTTTACATTTTCGACTGTGAACATTTTTGGTTGAACTTCGTCTATAGACTTTATGGCTTCAAACATAAGCCCCCCCCCTGTCGTCTAATGCACCACAACGATTTCCTGCGAGTGAATAACTTTGGCAAGGTGGGCTTAGGTGATATAGATCAATCATACCTTTATACTTAGTGCCATCAAGGTCTTTAATATCTTTGCAAAATTCAACAGTTGGCATGCCATGATTTAGTAGATATGATTTTCTTTGAGGTTCTGCATATTCACAAGCAAATACTATTTCATGTGGTATATTATTATATTTTAATGCAAATTCAATGCTTCCAAACCCACCACTAAATGCTGTTGCTACTTTTAATTTTTTCATGATATGCATCTCATAAAATCTTCATCTACCATTTCATAAAACTCATTAAAATAATCCAAATGGACTTTTGTTTGATCTGTTATTATCATCCATTTATCTATACCAACGAAAGTCTCTATCCTATATTCTCTAGTATTCAAAAATTTTTTTCCAACTGCACCCATCTTTTTATTTAACAATAAAATCTTATTTTTATAGACATAAAAAAATAACTCATCCATATTATTCTGTTTGATACCATTAATGCTATCAATGCTGCCTAACCCCAAAAGCACTAATTGTTTCTTTTTATTATCTTCTATTAGTGTCTTTGAACATAAGTCATAGTTAAAAACTTCACCACCAATCTTTGCTTTGCGTATCATGCCACCTCTCCATTTTTGCTTTTAGTAGAAATATGTTCTATTAGTTCAGTCACAGTGTGACTATCTAAAAAACTCATAGCGTCTTCCCACTTCATACCACTGCGTCCAAGTATTTCCATCCCTGCTGGATATATATCCTTATCTTCATACCTAAACATATCCATGAATGCATCCTCATCAAGAGACATACCAAACACAACCATATTTTCAGCCCGCCCTTTTGAAAATTTTTTGGGCAAAAATACATCATCTGTCCATCTTTTACCATTTAAAAAAGTTGTTGGATGTGGTGGAGCAGGTATAAAAGAGGAGTTTTTATCTGATTTTTGAGAATAATAATCAATAACAAAAGGTAAGGCATTTAATATTTGATCTATATCTTTATCTTTGAGCTTCATCCATTTTTTAAACGCATCTTGTTTTTTTACTTTGACTGGATATTTTTCCCAAAATATGTCAAAAGATGCTTCTTTTTTATCTTTCACAATATGGTCAGATTTTGGGTCATTTGACCCATTTTGACCAACTTTATTTTTAGTTATATATATATATGTATCATTTTTCTCATTTTGAGAATTATCGTTCTCATTTTGAGAATTACCATTTTTCTCATTTTGAGAATTACCGACAAAAAAATCATCATTCAAAATTAATTCTCTTGATTTCATTTTGCCTATATTTGAAATGGCCTGCATTTTATAAAGCCTAGAGATAGAACAATCCACACTATGAACACCTATATTCAATAGTTTAGCAATTGTTTCATTTTTAGCGAAGCAACTTCCAGTCTTGCTGCTCAACCCCTCTATGGCCCCACATATAATTTTTTGGATAGGCGATAAATTACTTTGCACTACCCTGCTTGGTATGATTACAAAGAAACTCTCTTCGACTTCACTCATTGTAAAATCCCTATAACACCATCCCTGGTTAATTGATTTTCTATATCAATGAGTGCTTTTGTTTTTTTACGAGATCCATTAATATCTCCAGTCAGATATCGACCTAATGTTTCCTTGTCCAGCCCATACTTCTCTGAATATTCATCATAGGTCATTCCTAGCTTTTTAAATTTATCTTTAATGGCCCAGCGATTAACAACCGCTCTCATTTTTTTGCGAAATATTGCGTCAAGAAACCATTCGCCAGGTATCTCCAGCCCATCTGGAAGCTTTATAACCTTTTTGGTCAAGTCATAATCAATTGTATTTTCCACACTACTCTCCAGTTTTTTAGATACATTTTAAAATTATACCTTAAAAACCTCCGATTTGGTTTTCTTTTTCGTTATTTTTCGTCTTTTTCGTTATTTTTTTTATCAATCCCCACTGCTTCGACCGCTCCGCCCCCCCCTGTTGCGATTTTTTTACCTAAAAATCAAAACTTATTTTTTATATTCCAATGGTCTTGCAGTATAATTCCCAAAAATATTAAGTGAGATGGCATTTGCAGGGATAGGCGACGGCAGCAGAACGCGGATTGGGGACTGACCCCCCCATACAACAAATAGTTTTAAAACACAAAAGCAGTATCAAAGCTTCCAAAAACTGCAAACTTTACTACATACTTTTACACTAATGATAAACAAACATCTATTACACCGAATATATATTACATTGTACTCCGACTTAAAAAATCGGAGCGATAAAAAACACTGCCCTACAAAACATCAAAGCAGATGCTTTAACTCAACTCTTATCTTCCACACACTCATCGCCCATACATAAAAATGACGAACAAATTATCTTACCTACCTAAAACTTCCCAATTTTCATCCCAACACACCATTACTACCTAAAAAAATCAAAACCTATTCATTAATCGTGAAAAACAATAAAACATTAGATTTTATGCCCAAAAATTTTTCAAAAGGGGGGCGGAGGGCGAAAGTATGAATAGTCCCCCTATCTTAAAGTGGGTCAACTAAATAAAATTCAGTAAACTCAAATTTGGAGTGCGAAGTGAACGAAGTAGAAAAATTAAAATTTCTTAGAGAGCTATTTGATGAAGCAGTAGAAGTAACAAAATATAGTCGAAAAGAGACGCTCGAAGCATACGAGTACGAGAGAGGCAATCAACTGCCAGAAGATGTTAAAACAATACTTGAAAATAGAGGACAGCCTGCGCGGTGGGAAAATCTCTATAAGAAAATAGGCAATAAAATTTCTGGCATGAAAGCTATGTCAAAGCAAGAAATAACAGCATTTCCTCGCAGAATGGACGATAGAGATAGAGCAGACATCATCAGCAAGGTATTACGCTCTTTTCAAGACAGCACAGAGTGGTGGACGCACAAAGACAGAGCAGATAAAGACTTGCGACTCGCTGGATTGAGCATAATAGAAGCAAAACTATCAATTTTATCAGAAAAAGATATTATGGGCCGACCAATTAAAGAAATAGAATATAATCAACTGCCAGCCACAGAATGCTTTATAGACTTATATGCAAATGCTCCAGACTTATCAGATGCAAGATATTTTCACCACTCAAAACTATATTATAAACCGCTTCTCAAACTAAAATTTGGCGATAAACCAGCAAACTTAACCTCAAACAAGTACAACATGACGAGAGTAACGAGAACCTGGTATCGAGATGAAAGCAACAAGATTAGATGTGCAATTTGGGCTGATAATGTATTATTAGAAGACAAACCAACGCCTTTTACAAATCTTAATCGCTTTCCTATCGCCATAAGAAAATTAAATTTTAGCACCAAAAAAGAATACTATGGGATGTTTAGAGATGTTCGACCATTCCAAGACAGCATAAACAACACAATGCTTCGTATCATCAACATGCTTGGCAGCTCTAAATTAATTGTAGAAAGCGATGCGGTTGATGACATAGATATATTTACTAGCGAATACACACAAGACAACAGTGTAACCGAAGTTAGAGCTGGAGCAACAGGGAAGATTAAAGACATTTCCCAAAATGCACCAATCGCACAATTGATGAATATCGTTCAAGATGCTCGTGCTCAAGCAGAACAAGTGATTGGACTCAACAGCGAACTTCTTGGAAGTGCTATCAACAGACTTAGCGGTTATGCAATCGAGAACAGACAAAATGCTGGGCTTGTTGGACTTCAAAATTATATGGATGTAAGCGGAGCTCTTGATGTAGATATCGCTGAAATTTCGATTAAGATCATGGAAGAACATTTTAGTGCAGAACAAATTCTAATGATATCCGACAAAGACAACAAAAAAATACCTCTTGCCATAAATGAATACGAAAGAAACAAAAACGGCACTATCAAAGAGAAAGATGGCAAACCTGTTCAAAAATCTTTGATTGCGACAGGTAGATATGATCTAGTTTTGCAAAGAGTGCCTTTCAATCGTGGAGCAAGTGGCGAACGCCAAAAAAATTGGACAGAGATTATAAAAACTCTCCAAGTTACACACCCACAATACATACCTCCATTGCTACCAGTAATGTTACGAGATGTAGATAGTCCAGAAGCAGAAGCTACCCAAAAGATTATTGAAGAGATACAAAAACAAGAAGCACTAAATGCAAAAAAACAACAGCAAGATCCAGCGGAACAAAAATTTATGCTTGAGCTAGAAAAAATGAGAGCACAAATTGCAGAGCTGATGACTCAAGCACAACTAAATACAGCAAAAGCTACTAAAGCAGCTGAGGGGAACATACAGGGATAACTACCTATCTTCCATCGCATTAGAAATTACAGCAAATATGCCCCCCAATATAGCAGAGCCATAGTTTATAATAATTACTTGCCAATTTGAATGTGCATACACTTCATACCAGGGGGCAAAAGTAAAAGTTATAGGAGCAATAAAAAAAGCTATAACGGTTGCTACAATCCCAAGATTTGCTTTTACAATACCAAGAGACAAAATAAACCCAAACAACCCACCGACTACCCAGACGATTATAGCTATTCCATAAAATATTTTTGCCAAAGTTTTCCCCATTTTAAATTTAAAATATTATACAACTTTAAAAACATACCGTCAATAACGAAAATAACGATTTTTAATATATTTCTAAACCAAAATAGCGTATTATTTCATATATGATGATTTTATTTGCAAATATGCTTTATAAAATTATGGTAAAATAAAAAAAATAAAAGGGGTACGCATGGCAAAAAACAAGTCCGTTGTCGATGCGGACCAAAAAAATATCGTTAAACAAGTTTGTGATGAATTTGATATTACACAAAAAGACTTATCAGACATATTAGATGTCCCACAGTCAACAATATCAAGATGGCAAGCTGGAGAAATCCCTAAAATGGCTCAACTGGCATTAGAGCAAATGATCAAGATAAAAACTCTAGAGCAACATTTAGAAAATGTAAAAAAGTTTTATACTACCCTCAAGGAAATATAACTTATAGCTTCTCGCTCATCATCATGCAAACAAAATACCCTAAAAACATTTCCCCCATAGATACAAATCCCCAGATATACTTATGGGTTATTCCCCATAATATTGCTATAGATATTATTACCCCTAATGCTATAATTTTATTGCTAGAAAAATATCTCAATATAACACCAATAGCAAAAAATAATATAAAATAAAAAAACATATTTTTACCTTTGTTAAAACATACTATTATTTTAACATTTATATCACACAAAATCCTAAATCAATATTTTAAAACTTAGACTATTTATTTAAGATTATTTTTGAAATTAAAAAAACATACTTGACATTATGCCGAAAATAAATTATAATCACTCCAATAGTTCCATTTTTGGAATTATAATATTTTTAAAAAGGATAG
>JAQTLV010000015.1:0-2022 GCA_028714675.1 Sulfurovaceae bacterium | reverse complement strand
GTGCAAAAAGAAATTAATCTTTTTTCTGGGATATTCCCATTACGCTTCCAGTTGTCTATTGTAGCATATTCTACGCCCCATATACGACTTAGCTCTGCATCGCTCTTTGCTCCTGTTATGATCTTCATTTTCTCTAATATTTGTTTTACTTTTATTTTATCCATGTCCATGTTTTTTATCCTTTTCTAAAAAAATCGTTAAATACATTAAAATACCTTGACAAATAACGATTTTTACTGTAATATACTGTTTATTACACTTGTTTATTAGAAATAATAACATATTAGTAGGAGTTATGTCAATGGGTTTAACAGAAATGCATCTTGAACACACTGTCAAACTACTAGAAGAATTAGTTCTTCTCCAACCACAAACATTTACATTGCCTCAATTAGCAGATATGTGTGCGGTTAGCAGGGAGGGGCTTAGAAAACATCTCATGAGTAATTATTTGCTTGGGACAGACTATTTTCAAAAGTCTGAAAAAGCAGCGATAAGCATCAAAAGAGAGGTTTGTATTAAAATAAGGAGGTATTATGCCAAATAATTATTACATAACAGAACATAATATAATATATGTGCAAGGCAGTGTAAATGGCAAATTTGAACGCAAAAGCACAAAAATGAAAGCCACTAAGGCAAACATTGCCTATGTGAAGAAAAACGCAAATGCACTACTTGAAGAGCTGGTGGGTAAACCTAAAAGAATAGAAAGTTTTGAAGAGTTTGGACTAAGTGTTCTTATTGCTACATCAAGATCTAGAAGTAAAGCTACACAAAAAGAAGTCGTAAGCAAATTTGAGAGACTCATCTATCCATACTTTTCTAAATACACCATAGATGAGATAAGACCTATGGATGTTGAAAAATGGCAAGCACGGTTATTGAAAGAATACAGCACAAGCACAGTTAAAAGTTGCAGAAATATACTATCTACGATAATGAACAAAGCATACGGCAATGACATGATTGTTAAAAACCCAGTTCTTTTTGCTGACAAGATAAAAGTAACATATACTAAAAGAGAATCTTATACTCTTGATGAAGCTAGAACTTTAATGCTCGAAAGTGATGGTGCCCTCAAGGTGTACCTAAATCTTGCATTCACAACTGGTATGAGAACTGGCGAGTTGTTGGCCCTTAAAAAAAGTGATATAGATTATGAGCATAAATGTATAATACTACAAAGAAGTATATCAAAGGGCATAATCAGAGCATCTAGTAGCACTAAAAATCATAATAGAATTGTATGGTTATTGCCCTATGTATTTGATATGTTAGTAGAATTTACATCAAGCGTATATGGTGAATGGATTTTTACTCCAAGCGAAAAAGACGATAGACCATACTATGACAGTAAAACTATGCTCAATAAACAATTTAAACCCTTACTTAAAAAACTAAAAATAAAAGATAAAACTTTATACGCGACTAGACACACATTTTTCTCTATATCATCTAGTGAAAATATAGAGCTGCAATTCTTGCAGCGTATGGCTGGACATGCAGAGGGAAGTAATGTCACAGAAAATCATTACATCACTAGAAGCCTAGATGAGCGTGCAGTCAAATACGCTAGAGAAAGCCTTAAACCGCTTGAAGATATTTTTGGGAGTACAAAATGATATTATCTACTCGCCGTATAGTTAGTGAGTTAAAACAACAATTAGGGGAAAAAAGCACTAAAAATCTGACTGTATTCCAAGTAGCACAATTACTTAAAATAAAAGAAGAAGCACTATTGGCAAGAATGAAAAGAAATTCCAGCATCATCAATGAGTTACTAATATTCTGTATAAAACACGACATCGATATGCAGGCTCTTGTGACCACTGGCAAAGTTAAGAGATATATAAAATGAAAAATCTACTGCAAACTCTACTGCAAAGTCATGGTTGCAAGCGATTACAATCGCCTATTACACCGAGCATACTCGCTTTTTTGTGCATACCTCATAAGCCGGAGGTCGGGGATTCGAGTTCCCCTCTTGCTACCACTTCAAACAATCATTTAAAATCACAA
>JAQTLV010000014.1 GCA_028714675.1 Sulfurovaceae bacterium | reverse complement strand
GTGTGTATATTTCACCACGCACGATTCCCAGCCCTATTTTGAGAAAATCCTGTTTATATTTTCCGGTAGGTATACCCTAACATTTAGTTTACTACATATATTACTATTAACCTTACTCTAAGTTATAGTAAATTATTTTATACTTTTAAATTACTTATCTTTTCATATATGGAGTACTCTTATACGTCATTTTGAACTTTAAGTTGAAATTGAAAAAATCTTACTATAATATCTATCTAAAATATAATTTGACAAAAAGTTATTTTCTTATTATAATTAGAATGGAGATTGTATTATTTTGTAATACAAATTATAAAAAGGAGGTATAAACATGAGTAAAGACAAAGTTTCTTTAACCGCTGGTCAAATATCTGACAAATGGAATAGAAGGATGAAAGGCGCTGTCAGTGACATTCAAGCTGGTATTGATAGTGTAACAGAAAGTCCTACTGCTAAAGCTGCACAGAAAGCAGATAAGATGTTACAGAACATGACTAAAGCAGTTCAATCCGGTAAATGGGCTAATAGTTTAAATGCGGTTACTTTACAAGACTGGAAGCAAAAGACTAAAGATAAAGTCGCACAACGACTTGCTTCTGGTGTTGACGGTTCTATGGCTAAGAGACAGAAGTTTGATGCTTATCTGGTTAATACTGTTAATTCTGCATTACAGACTATTAAAGGTATGCCGGATATGACATTAGAAGATTCTGTTAATAGAGTTAGAGCTATGATGACTCATATGGCTAACAATCCTTACAAACAGTAACAGTATGTTACTTGAAAATATTTTTATATAAGGAGGTAAAAATATATGTTTACAACTTTAGCATATTCCGAGAGTTTGGCTACTACCGCTGCATATCAAAAAATTGCTGCCGTACCTGATAACAGTATCAAGGTTGCAGGAGATTCTATATATGTATCTAGTTTCAATCGCTATGTTGGAGCTATGGCTTGTATACAAACTAATGGTTTGTCAGCAAGATTAACCAGTCCTTCAATTAGACGTATTGCTCCAATACATATACAACCTGTTACACTAGGATTAATTCCTGGTGCTAATCTTGCATATGATGTAACTATATCTAAAAATATAGTATTAGAGATAGACGAACAACTAGAGGTAGAGTTTTACGGTACTGCTGTAGGTGCTGCTCAAGTTTCGGTTGTTGTATGGTTAGCAGATGCGGAAATTAAACCTGTTTCTGGTGAGATTTTTTCAATTATGGCTACTACTACAATTACTCTTGCTGCTGGTGTATGGGTGTCAGGTGCTTTAACGTTTGATGATGATCTACCTGTCGGTAGTTATGACGTTGTCGGAATGGACGTAGTAAGCTCTACCAGCGTAGCTGCTAGGCTTATTCCAATTGGTGGTACTAATAGACCTGGAGTTCCATGTAGACAATTAGCATCAGGGGTTGATCCAAATGGTATGTTTAGAAATGGTAATATGGGTGTATTCTGTACATTCCCACATAACAATATACCAAATATTGAAGTTTTATGTTCTGCTGCTACAGGTGCGCAGACAATGAACGTAATACTTGATTTAATTAAAAAATAAAATAAAAGGACGGTAACTAAAAATGAGTGTAACACTTCAAAAAGTTTTGGAAGATTTATACGGTGTTAAAAGTTTCTATCATTTATCAGACCCAGCCTTTACGGCAGGAGTTGCCGTCTCTCTTTGTGTAAAGAATAATCCAAACAGATTGTCTTTTGTAGTAGTTAATCTTTCGGGTAATGCTTTGTACATTTCACCGAGAAATGATGTAAGCGCTGCACAAGGTATATACGTTGCACCAAACGGGGGGTCTGTACAAATAATTTGGGATAGAGATTTTGAGCTTGTCAGTCAAGCATGGTATATGATTGCAGCTGGAGCTGCAAGTTCGGTTTTTATTTTAGAAAATATCTCTATATAAGGAAGATGAAATGAAAAAATATGTAAATTGGATTATAACTTTATGTTTGATTACAATAATTATAGTATGTATTACTATGATAGTTATTGAAATATTTTAGAGGTTATAAATTATGACAAAATTAAATAAGAAACTTTTAATACTAGCTATTATAATCGGTATTTTAAGTGTCGGGGTTAAGGTGTTTTCTATGGATATAAATAATCCTCCGTATTCAACTGATTTTATCAAAACGTCTTCCGGTGAAATAATAAGATGTAAAATATTACCAATTGGTTCCTGGAATATGGATACTACAAGTGGTATATTAGTACCTCATGGTTTGGGGGCAGGTTATATAAACATTGTTTCATGTACCGGATATATACGTAATGATGCTGGTACGCAATTGTATCCAATTAATTCATGGTCTAGACTTAATAATGTTAATGCTATAGGAATCGGATTAGAGCAAATAACTAACTCTGATATTGTACTCGTTAGACTAGGCACTGATTTTGATAATGTTAATTTTGATGATCCTTTGATTGATAGAGGTAAATTACTTATCTGGTATATAAGCTAAAAGGAAAAACACATGACATTAGAAGAAATAATTAAATCTCAAGTAGCACTCGGTAAGAGTGCTATTGAGATACAAAAATATTTACGTGATAACAATATGAACGTTTCGTTTGTAGAGGTCAGGCAAATATTCAATAAAGTAAAATACAAAAAATAAGGAAGTAATATTATGGCAAATGAAATATTACAGGGAATTGCGGATAACGTTTCCGCTATAAATAAAGAGATATCAAATGCTCAAGAGTTGATATCTGCACTAAGTGAAGCAGGGGAAACTACTGTTGAATTAGATCAGAAATTAAAATCACTTATTATGCGTAAAAACAAATGGGAGAATATGTTAAAAAATAGAGGTATTGAGGTAACTAAATAATGGCTACAATATTTGAAATAACTTATGATGCTGTTAAACTGACCGATGAACATGTAAAATCACTTGGTGAAGTAATTAATACTACAATTAAAAACGATCTTACTAAAATACAAAATACCGTAAATAATATTTCCAGTGATACTTCTAATCAGGTGCAACAAATAGTTAATTCAAGTACAAAAAAGATAGAAACTCTATTAAACCAAATGTCTAATGATGTAAATAATATATCGTCTGCTATATCTAGTCTTAATACCGGATTAAGTTCTCTCATATCTACTCAATTTGAAGAAGTTCTATCACAGTTAGAAATAAGTACTCAAAAGATTACAGAATATCAGGAAAAACTAGAAGAAATATTATCTTCTTCTATTGACGATCTTAACAACAAAATAGATGATAATATGCAAACTACTATTGATTACTTTAAAGGAATGCAAATATTTGTGCGTGATAGATTTGGTGAACTAACCGAATATGTAGGTATTCTCTTCAATGCTACTAAAGATTATATTAAAGAAAATACTAATGAGATAATTGGTAAAGTTGATGAGCAAACTAAAATCTTAAATAAAACTATCTCACAGGCTGTTACCGATATTGTAGATAATGCTACCAAAAATATGGAAGAAATTAAAACATTTATATCCGGTGAGTTCGAAACACTTGTAGATAGTCTTAAGGAAATGAGTGATTCTATTATCGCACAACTTAATTTAATTTGGAGTGATATTAAAACGTTAATACAAAGTATTAACTCTCCCACTTTAAAAGATAGAATAGATAATTTAGTTCAAAATTATCAGGCAGTGCAGGAAGCACAAAAACAAATTAAACCGGTAGAATTACAAGATTTTACTGGTGTTATAAGGATGGAAGAGTAATGTTGATGGACGCCGGACTAGGTGATCTTTGGGGGTTATTTCCAAGTTTTCAAAGAAATACTCATATTTTAACAAACCTTATAACTCCAAAAACTAATTATCCAGATATTCAAACTCTAGCACCTCTTGTTATAATGCATGTATTAGACCCTAAGTTTTATTTTTATCTTGCAAAGACTCAAGGATATTCCGAGGATATGGCTAACTTTTTTATTGATAGGAATATCACGAGATTACCGCCTTCCGATTATGTTACCCTTTGGAGAAGAGGAGAACTTTCTGAAAAAGACTTAGAAATAGGTTTACGACTTAATCAGTTCGTAGATAAAGATATTGACCTTATCAAAAAAGTAACTGAATACTTTCCGCAAGTACAGGATGTAATCCGGTTTGCAGTTCGTGAGGTTTATAGTCCTAAGATTGCAGAAAAATATGGACAGTTTGAAGACTTTCCAACACAATTTATAACAGAAAGTAAAAAACTAGGTTTGTCCGAACAGAATGCTAAAAATTATTGGGCTGCACATTGGGAACTACCTAGTATATCCATGGGTTTTGAAATGTTTCATAGACAGACTGAAAATCCGGAAAAGGATGTATCCGATGAAATAATAGCTCCAAACGGATCCATAACCCATAATATTATTGGAAAAGAATCTTTAGCACAATTATTAAGATCATTAGACGTTATGCCATATTGGCGTGAGAAGTTAATTGAACTTTCATACAGTCCCTTAACTCGTGTCGATGTTAGACGTATGTATGGTTTAGGTGTTATCAATGCAGATGAAGTTTTTAAGAATTACCTAGACCAAGGTTACTCACAAACTAACGCAAAGTTGATGACAGATTTTACCGTCAAATATGAGTCTAACGAGTTTGACGGTATAACAAGAGCTACTCTCGTCAATGGTTATATTGACGGAATAATAAAACTTGATGAATTAGAATCTTATTTATCTGGAATTGGATATGCAGAAAAAACCATACAATTCTGGTTATCACAAGCACAGTATGAAAAAGTTATGAATGATATGAAGATTATGACCGATGATCTTATTGAACGTTATCAAATGGGAGCTATTACACTAGAGCAAGTAAGAACCGAACTTTTAGACATGGATGTTCCAAGTGATTATATAGAATCTGTTATATCTAAAATTATTAAGGTAAAAGCGAAACGTACTAAAGTACCATCACTAGATGATTTAAAAGGATGGTTAAGAGGTTCTTTAATCGATGAAAAGTACTTTACTGAAAAGATGAGATTACTAGGATATAAAGACAGTGACATACAGATATATCTTAGTGAAATTGCAAAAGAACTTGATACATCAAAAGTGAAATACTTACCATTTACTGTCTATGTACGATGGGTAGAAAATGGTATAATGTCACCCAACGACTTTATTGATACACTTATAAAGATGGGTATGACTGAAAAGGATATTACAAAATTATTAGATGAAATGGAGAAGAAACAAAATGAATCTAAAGAACAAACTACAACAACTAGCGGAAGCTAATAAACGACTAAAAGAGTATGTAAATAAACCGGTAGAAAATAATAAAAATAATAATTCACCTGGGTCTAAAAATAGTATTGAAAAGCGGTAAGGAATAAACATTACGTTTTATTACCTCGTCAAATGTTTTATAATCATCAAGCCACATTCTCTTAAAATCCGCTGCAACATTCCAAGTACGCTCTAATACTTCAAATCTATTTATCATTTCATGATCCCAGGAATGAAAAGCTACCTCACGCCATGAAAAGGCTCGATTTTCCGTTATCTTTTGACTGCTTTCCTTACACTTCAATAAATCTGTAATAGGTATATTTAGCCGGAAGGTTCTAAATCTCGATTTATCACCAATTTGATACACTCCGCTACCCATAACAACCCCCAGACCTTCGCATTCATATTTCATATCTCCTAGTAATCCTTTAGAACCAGTATCTAATTTTTTCTTAGAGATTATGCTGTCAGTATGAACTGCGATTATTTCAGGATTAAGCTGCTGATAACGACTTATGATAGTCCGGACATTAGCTGTTATAACCGCTGCATAAATGGGATTCCAACAATTAGTTGCTTCATATTTATCACCTTTTTTAATCAGCTGGCACATTTTCCCATAAATACTATTCATAAATATTTTTACAGTATGGTAATCTAAACTGTCTTTATCATCTTTATATTTTTGTTTATACTCTACAAACTTCTTTATAGTTTTTTCATAAGGATACATCTTTTTATCATTGTGCAACCAACATGCTTCAATGATAGTTATATCAATATCTAAACTTATCAAATATTCATATTCTGTTTTTGTAATGTATGTTTCTATATAACCTACAGGAAATGTACAAGTTCCTTGTATCTTAATCGGTACTGGGCTATTTATATTTTTAGTAATTTTCATTTTTACGTGCAGAAATCCATAACTTGCAAATCTTCTATATTTATTATCCCATACTATTCTTGAAAAGTTAATGTCTTCAAGCTTTGCTATTTCTGCCGGATATGCGGAAATAATATCATACTCATAAAAATAACCCGTACCCTTTTCCGTTACTTCAAACTTACCTCCTGCATAACTTTTAAGAGCAAAATCTAAAACTTTTTTATCTCTATCCCAGTATTTTTTGACAGTTACATAATTAGTATTTTTCTGGAAGTACATGTAACTAATATAAGCAGTAGAATACAACTTACGGGGATATACTCCAAAACTTTCAAACTTCTTTATGAGTAATTCTGCTAGTTCTTTTACCAGTATTGCATCTTGAATACAATACTTTTTAATATTTTCGTAGTTCTCTTTAAAGTATTTCTTAGTAAATACTTTAGTTTCAATATCTAATTTTTGCTTTCCTAAATACTTTTTTGCATTGTAATCTAAACTCCCCATGAAAAATGAATACATATCCCATATATGAATTGAATGACTACCCTTTCGTATTGATAACATCTTTTTTGGTATACAGGATATTACATAATCTTCATGGGTAACTTTTTGATCTCGTCTTAATATATCTAACTCACCAACCGATAAAAATTGTAGTAAAGCACCTTCATCGTACGATAGGTTATAACATACAAAATTACATTGACGATATTTACGAGAAAAGAAAAAAGACGGACAGTCTAACAATTTGTATGTATCCCCTTCCGATGTACAAATCATTGCAGTCTGTCCGTTCTTATATGCTTCGGTATCTAAACCGATTACAGATATAGACTTTTTTACATATTTAGTTTTTCCAAAACTAACAAAACGATAGGTGACATTGTCTATTGAAGTGGTTTGCATTACGGACTACCATACTCAACCCAGTCTTCTACACTTTGTTTGGATGTATTTAAACCTTTCTTTTGTGACTCAAAAGCTTTGTCATAAAAATATTTCCATTCTTCCTTTGATGGCATGTAATCTAATTTTGAAGCTTTTGTTATTGCAGTACCAGTAGCGTAGTAATCAAGTGCTGCATATATTTGCTCTGTCATATTGCTGACCTTTTCAGGATTCGAATATCTAAATCTATTTGATTGAATTGAGTTTAATCCGGTTTCTCTAAGATTGTAATATACATTAGTCGTATACAACGACTTTAAATTAGTATTATATTTATCCGGTAAAGTTCTTCCACCTTTTACAAAATAATAGAGTGTTGTATAAGGTATTCCAGAATCTTTACTAGCCTGTGATATACTTACATTTTTCGTATAATTTAAAGATTTATTCAAAACATAATTTATACGATCTAGATTTAAACTCATATACTATCCTTAACTTTAGATATTAACTTAATAACCTCATCGATGAACTCGATCGATGTAAATAATGGTGTACTTACTTCCGGATGCATTTCATCATAAACCGTTGCCACTTCAAATATTGTAAGAGAATAAGTTTCAAATCCCTTGATCGCTTGCGTCAACTTGCGATGGGCTATTTGTCTCGTGTTCATCTTTTTTTAACTCCTCTTTTGCAGTCTGTGTTAATTCAGATGTATCAATGTCGGAAAGATCATCTATATTAAATAGATTAACTCTCTTTCCATTGTCAAGCTCGACCTTACCATTGTATTGTACTAGTAAGGTTTTACCTACTAATTCTACCCCTTCCAGTTCATTGTCTAATCTCTCACCTAAGATGAAACTTTTTGTACCTGCTACCGTATCCATAAGATACTTTTTGCAAGCAGTATCATACTTATTGGTTTCAAAATCGGTTACTTTAGTAATTTTACCGAGAAGAAATTGACCTGGTACTTCAAATCTAACTATCTCTGTAGTTAAACTTTTTACCTTAGGTTTACTTCTGTACTCTTTTAACATTTTTGAGTAATCCATTTTTCTCTCCTTAAAAAGATATTTGGGTAAATAAGTCTTTTAACATATTTATCTTTCTAATATGTTCTTTTGTTACTATATCACCCTTTAAGATACCAGGAAGAAAGACAACATTGTGTTGTCGACATAACATGTCTACTATCTCCCTAGGTTGTATCTTTCTTGTATCAATAATTTGAATACAATTACAATACCAGTAATCATCTTTTTGATGTACGGACTTCATTCTATAACATAGATTGACATATACATAGTTTTTATTATGAGGTGATAACCTAGTGGTAAGAGCTGTAGGTTTAATTGTATTGGTATATTTATTCATAGACTATATCCTCTCCTGTTAAAGCACTAAATCCTATATGGGTAGGTACCCATTCGTGAATAAAATTATCATATCCCCAACAATCGTTTGGTATCCATTGACGAGCATAAAAAGCTAAATGTAAATGATCTGCTTTTATAATACCATAACGGAACTTATCAATCATACCAATAACCTGACCTTTTTTAATATGTTGTCCTGGTTTTACTAATGGAATAACATGTCCATAAAGAGTATTTAAACCTACCATTTTATAGATGTGATTAATCCATATAGCACCCCCAGGTCTTGAAGGGGAACATCCTCCAAATCCTTCAAAATCCGTTCCTGTAATTAAAACCGTACCGTCTGCAATAGCATAAATATCTTCATATTCTTTTGCCTTTAAATCTAACCCAGTATGATGTTTCTTATAAAATACTTGTCCATATTTACGATAAAAACCACGTATTCCATATTCTAATATTTTTGTAGTCATATAAATTACCTCTCTTAATATTTTATACTTTTTTCAAGATAATATAAAATATAATATTTACATAGAGTATTTACATATTATTTACAATTTATTTTACATGTTTGTAGAGAGGGTAAGTGATAACCCAGGGATGTAATGTAACACGGTCGTTATATTATGGTGGTGAAATATACACAGAT
>JAQTLV010000013.1 GCA_028714675.1 Sulfurovaceae bacterium | reverse complement strand
AGTATTTTTTAATTTGAGTACAGCAAAGATATTGGATAGCGTAGCGTGTGATTTGAGAGATGGTGGGTGTGGGGTCGAATAAGTGAGTGAAGTTGGGTTGTTTTAGTATTTTTTAATTTGAGTACAGCAAAGATATTGGATAGCGTAGCGTGTGATTTGAGAGATGGTGGGTGTGGGGTCGAATAAGTGAGTGAAGTTGGGTTGTTTTAGTATTTTTTAATTTGAGTACAGCAAAGATATTGGATAGCGTAGCGTGTGATTTGAGAGATTGGTGGGTGTGGGGTCGAATAAGTGAGTGAGTAAAATTTTCATTGAATGAAAATCTAAAAAAAATAAAAGTAATACTTAAAAAAAATAAAAGTAATACTTAAAAAAATATAGGAGAGAGGGGGGATAAGTCTTTTTTGTTGATGTATCTAAAAACAACACAAAAAAAACGACCGAATATAAAAACAATAATTTATCTTTTTTATATATAATTTTAAAAAATAAAAAGGTTTAGAATGGTTTATGGTTATATTCGTGTATCAACTGATAAACAAGAGTATGACGCTCAAAAGCGTGATATCCTCGCTTATTCAAATGATGTATTATTGTCAAGTTGTAGTTTTGTTGTTGAAACAATTAGTTCTCGCAAAAGTCTTGAAAGTCGCGAAATTTATTCATTGATACAAAAATTAAGACCTCATGATATTTTGATTGTATCTGAATTAAGCAGATTAGCTCGTTCCACTTACGAAATTATGACGATTTTTAAAACGCTTTTGGAAAAAGAAGTTAAGACGATAATTTTAAAGGGAAATATGATTATTGACGCCGACGCACACAAAATACAAAGTCAAGTATTGATATTTGCTTTTAGTTTGGCGGCGGAGATAGAGCGAGATTTAATCTCTGAACGCACAAAAAGTGCCTTAAAAGCCAAAAAAGCGTCTGGGGTAATACTTGGGCGTCCAAAAGGTTCTTTTGGCTCAAATAAGCTCGATAAACATGAAAATGATGTCAAAAAATTACTTGCAAAAAAAATAAACTATACATCAATCGCAAAAATTTACGATTGTAGTCGTACTACAGTTGAAAATTTTGTCAAAAAACAAAAGATACAAAATGAAAAAAATATTCATGAAAATATTTAATATTTTATTTAATCTTAAAACTTGCAAAAAGCGAAAATATTAATGATCCAATATTTACGCATCAAGCAAAAAGCAAATACCAATAAAAAATATATTATTCATCGAAAACGAAGTGCTAAATTTTCTAAAGATTTAAAAGAAATTTATGTTCCAAAAACTAAAAGTATTTTTTTATTTGGTCTTGCAGGTGCTGGCAAAACAAAAGAATTTGAAAAGATATATAAAAATAGGTTTGAAATTTGGACTCAAAAACAAGAATTCATACGAATATCGTGTATTTTATCATTAAGTGATATTTTAAACGAGAATGTCAATCAAGATGACAAAAATAGCTATTTGCTTGATACTATCGACGATGACGAATATATTATAAATTCAAAAGAGTTAAATAAACAATATCAACAAATTAACCTACTTGTACAAAAAGCTCGAAAAGCTATTTGCTTCATTGATGATATTGACAAATTGAGTGGTAAAAAATTAGAAGTAATAAAAGACATTATTAAAAATTCAAAACAAATTATTTTAACTGCGAGCGAAAAAAAGAATATTAATAAGACTATATTGTTATCGCTTGAAAGAAAAAAATCTTATGAAATCGAATTAAATACAGATGCAAGTTATGATATCACTAATTATTTGATTGCTTTTGTTATGATTATTTGTGTTGTTTTTGGTTTATATGAATTGGCTGGATTTACTTTTGCTTTAAGATATATGATGAAAGAAAAAGGAAAATAAAAAAAATTCTTAGCTTCTTTTAACTTCTTTTAACTTCTTTTAATCTTTTAAGAGAGGCTTTATCTCCCTGCTCATCGTTGATAAATTGGAGAAAAAAGATAAATTTGTGTAGAAAAAAGATAAATTTGTGTAAGAAAAAAGATAAATTTGTGTAAGAAAAAAGATAAATTTGTGCAAAAAAAGATAAAATTGTGATGATATCTTAACTTTATAAAGATAAATAAAATAATATATCTTTATTTTAAGTTTACAAAATATATAATAAGGAAAATAATATGAGAGATAAATCTATGATGATAAAAAAAGACAATCAGCTGATAATGAGCGGTTATCGTTTGACTGAAACTGCAAAAAAAGTCATTTTGCAATTCATTAGTCTTATTCGTGTTGATGATACAGATGTTACAGAGTACACGATATCGCTTGAAAATATCAAGCAAGATTTAAAAGTAGTTACGCGTAATCATGATATTTTTGAGCGTATAACAAATGAGCTAATGCGTCCTTTTTACATCTCCAAAAATGAAAAGACAGCTTGGGTTAGCTATGCAAGAATTGACGGCGGAAATATGACTGTCAAGATAGCTCAAGAGCTTAAACCTTATCTTATAGATTTAAAAAAGAATTTTACTCAATATGATTATGACGCAATCGTTGAGCTGAATAGCTTTTATGCTATTAGATTGTTTGAAATAATAACGATGTATCAAAAGCGTGGTCAAATGAGCTTTGATATGAGTATAGTTGATATTTATAAAGTTTTAGCTATTCCTACAAGCTACAAGTGGCAGGATATAAAGCGTCAAGTTTTAGACAGCTCACAAAAGCAATTTATAGATAAAGAAATAAATTTTGAATATAAAGTAATTAAAAAAATTGGCAAAAAAGTAGATGTTTTGAGATTTGAAATATTAAAGCGTGATAATTTTTTAAAGTCTTTGCAAACATTCATAAAATATTGTCGTGATAATTTTAGCGGTAACGGCGATATTGATTATTATCCAGTTTTAATTAGCACAGAGAGAGGCAATTTAGCTATTAGTGGCGACGGTTTTTTATACTTTCAAAATAGCGATGCAAATCTAAATAAAGACCAGGCCAAAAAGCTTTGGCTTTGGCTTTATGATTTGGCAAAAAATGATAAGTTAGAAATTTTAAAAAAGGAAAAAAATGAGAGAGATTAAATTTTTTTTGAATGTTTTAGTTTATAAAAAATATAAAAAAATTTGTGAGTTAAAAGGTACTACAATAGAAAAAGAGCTTGAAAATTTTGTCAAAACTCAATGTGTATTTTTTGATTTTGGAGAGAAAAAAAATGAAAATAACAGTTAAAAATGAGAAAGTTTTGATTGAGATTTTATATCTAATAAATTTGCAAAAGTTTGAAAATTTATTATATGAAATCGAATTGCCTTTTTTATCTGTAGAAAGTGTTTTGCTTGGCTATGAGATAACATTAAAAGACAAAATGGATTTAAGAGCCTCTCAGCTTGATAAAATAACTATTTTTTTAGAGGAAAGTAACAATGAAAAGTATAATAATACTAATTTGCTTGGCAACTAATATTTTTGCTTATGATATAGATCCAAATAACTTGCATGAGCGAGATTTAAAAATTATTGAAAATATAGACAGTTCGCTTTATAATCTCGCGACTGAAAACATAACAACTTCAAACATCGGTAAAATTTACAGTTTCATTATTGCTCATAAAAATCGAAAATATACTACTAATCCAATAGTAATAAAAGCAAATGCAAAATATTACAATAAGTCTATTGATTATTATGACGCTACAAATGACAGCAAATATACACGCTATGGTATAGACGCTACTTTAATTATTCTCGACACAAAACAAAAACAAGAGATACAAAATAAAATAATTGATGATGATGACGAAGTGCTAAAAACTCTTGAAATTTATCAAAATGATTTAGCTATGTATGACGCAAAACAAAAGCAATTTAAGTATAAAAATATTGTCGAAATAAGAGCAAAAGCGCAGGAAAAGAGCGGAATAATATATAAAGATGACCGCATAAAAGTAATTGACGAAATTATGACTACAAGAAACGAAATGAAAATTTTAAAAGATAAAATTGAGCTTGATAAATTGAAAATTTTAAATTTTGTTGAGCCAAATTCACGCAAAATTTTGCTTGGAATGATTGAATGACTTGGAAATCGCATATCGCTATTGCGACCGCGTGCGTCGTTCCATTTAATGCTTTAATGTTGCCTGTTGCTGTTGCTGGTTCAGTAGCTCCAGATTTAGCAGAATATGTCATTAATTTTTTTACAAAGAAAAAAATAAAGCATAGAGGCGTAACACATTATTTGTTTATTCCTATTCTTATCATCGCTTTTGGAAAAAGAAGTTAAGACGATAATTTTAAAGGGAAATATGATTATTGACGCCGACGCACACAAAATACAAAGTCAAGTATTGATATTTGCTTTTAGTTTGGCGGCGGAGATAGAGCGAGATTTAATCTCTGAACGCACAAAAAGTGCCTTAAAAGCCAAAAAAGCGTCTGGGGTAATACTTGGGCGTCCAAAAGGTTCTTTTGGCTCAAATAAGCTCGATAAACATGAAAATGATGTCAAAAAATTACTTGCAAAAAAAATAAACTATACATCAATCGCAAAAATTTACGATTGTAGTCGTACTACAGTTGAAAATTTTGTCAAAAAACAAAAGATACAAAATGAAAAAAATATTCATGAAAATATTTAATATTTTATTTAATCTTAAAACTTGCAAAAAGCGAAAATATTAATGATCCAATATTTACGCATCAAGCAAAAAGCAAATACCAATAAAAAATATATTATTCATCGAAAACGAAGTGCTAAATTTTCTAAAGATTTAAAAGAAATTTATGTTCCAAAAACTAAAAGTATTTTTTTATTTGGTCTTGCAGGTGCTGGCAAAACAAAAGAATTTGAAAAGATATATAAAAATAGGTTTGAAATTTGGACTCAAAAACAAGAATTCATACGAATATCGTGTATTTTATCATTAAGTGATATTTTAAACGAGAATGTCAATCAAGATGACAAAAATAGCTATTTGCTTGATACTATCGACGATGACGAATATATTATAAATTCAAAAGAGTTAAATAAACAATATCAACAAATTAACCTACTTGTACAAAAAGCTCGAAAAGCTATTTGCTTCATTGATGATATTGACAAATTGAGTGGTAAAAAATTAGAAGTAATAAAAGACATTATTAAAAATTCAAAACAAATTATTTTAACTGCGAGCGAAAAAAAGAATATTAATAAGACTATATTGTTATCGCTTGAAAGAAAAAAATCTTATGAAATCGAATTAAATACAGATGCAAGTTATGATATCACTAATTATTTGATTGCTTTTGTTATGATTATTTGTGTTGTTTTTGGTTTATATGAATTGGCTGGATTTACTTTTGCTTTAAGATATATGATGAAAGAAAAAGGAAAATAAAAAAAATTCTTAGCTTCTTTTAACTTCTTTTAACTTCTTTTAATCTTTTAAGAGAGGCTTTATCTCCCTGCTCATCGTTGATAAATTGGAGAAAAAAGATAAATTTGTGTAGAAAAAAGATAAATTTGTGTAAGAAAAAAGATAAATTTGTGTAAGAAAAAAGATAAATTTGTGCAAAAAAAGATAAAATTGTGATGATATCTTAACTTTATAAAGATAAATAAAATAATATATCTTTATTTTAAGTTTACAAAATATATAATAAGGAAAATAATATGAGAGATAAATCTATGATGATAAAAAAAGACAATCAGCTGATAATGAGCGGTTATCGTTTGACTGAAACTGCAAAAAAAGTCATTTTGCAATTCATTAGTCTTATTCGTGTTGATGATACAGATGTTACAGAGTACACGATATCGCTTGAAAATATCAAGCAAGATTTAAAAGTAGTTACGCGTAATCATGATATTTTTGAGCGTATAACAAATGAGCTAATGCGTCCTTTTTACATCTCCAAAAATGAAAAGACAGCTTGGGTTAGCTATGCAAGAATTGACGGCGGAAATATGACTGTCAAGATAGCTCAAGAGCTTAAACCTTATCTTATAGATTTAAAAAAGAATTTTACTCAATATGATTATGACGCAATCGTTGAGCTGAATAGCTTTTATGCTATTAGATTGTTTGAAATAATAACGATGTATCAAAAGCGTGGTCAAATGAGCTTTGATATGAGTATAGTTGATATTTATAAAGTTTTAGCTATTCCTACAAGCTACAAGTGGCAGGATATAAAGCGTCAAGTTTTAGACAGCTCACAAAAGCAATTTATAGATAAAGAAATAAATTTTGAATATAAAGTAATTAAAAAAATTGGCAAAAAAGTAGATGTTTTGAGATTTGAAATATTAAAGCGTGATAATTTTTTAAAGTCTTTGCAAACATTCATAAAATATTGTCGTGATAATTTTAGCGGTAACGGCGATATTGATTATTATCCAGTTTTAATTAGCACAGAGAGAGGCAATTTAGCTATTAGTGGCGACGGTTTTTTATACTTTCAAAATAGCGATGCAAATCTAAATAAAGACCAGGCCAAAAAGCTTTGGCTTTGGCTTTATGATTTGGCAAAAAATGATAAGTTAGAAATTTTAAAAAAGGAAAAAAATGAGAGAGATTAAATTTTTTTTGAATGTTTTAGTTTATAAAAAATATAAAAAAATTTGTGAGTTAAAAGGTACTACAATAGAAAAAGAGCTTGAAAATTTTGTCAAAACTCAATGTGTATTTTTTGATTTTGGAGAGAAAAAAAATGAAAATAACAGTTAAAAATGAGAAAGTTTTGATTGAGATTTTATATCTAATAAATTTGCAAAAGTTTGAAAATTTATTATATGAAATCGAATTGCCTTTTTTATCTGTAGAAAGTGTTTTGCTTGGCTATGAGATAACATTAAAAGACAAAATGGATTTAAGAGCCTCTCAGCTTGATAAAATAACTATTTTTTTAGAGGAAAGTAACAATGAAAAGTATAATAATACTAATTTGCTTGGCAACTAATATTTTTGCTTATGATATAGATCCAAATAACTTGCATGAGCGAGATTTAAAAATTATTGAAAATATAGACAGTTCGCTTTATAATCTCGCGACTGAAAACATAACAACTTCAAACATCGGTAAAATTTACAGTTTCATTATTGCTCATAAAAATCGAAAATATACTACTAATCCAATAGTAATAAAAGCAAATGCAAAATATTACAATAAGTCTATTGATTATTATGACGCTACAAATGACAGCAAATATACACGCTATGGTATAGACGCTACTTTAATTATTCTCGACACAAAACAAAAACAAGAGATACAAAATAAAATAATTGATGATGATGACGAAGTGCTAAAAACTCTTGAAATTTATCAAAATGATTTAGCTATGTATGACGCAAAACAAAAGCAATTTAAGTATAAAAATATTGTCGAAATAAGAGCAAAAGCGCAGGAAAAGAGCGGAATAATATATAAAGATGACCGCATAAAAGTAATTGACGAAATTATGACTACAAGAAACGAAATGAAAATTTTAAAAGATAAAATTGAGCTTGATAAATTGAAAATTTTAAATTTTGTTGAGCCAAATTCACGCAAAATTTTGCTTGGAATGATTGAATGACTTGGAAATCGCATATCGCTATTGCGACCGCGTGCGTCGTTCCATTTAATGCTTTAATGTTGCCTGTTGCTGTTGCTGGTTCAGTAGCTCCAGATTTAGCAGAATATGTCATTAATTTTTTTACAAAGAAAAAAATAAAGCATAGAGGCGTAACACATTATTTGTTTATTCCTATTCTTATCATCGCTTTTGGTGCTGTTGTTCCTTTTGAGATAGTTTCTGATGTTGTTTTTTGGTTTGGTGTTGGTTATTTTACACATTGGCTTGCGGACAGTTTGACTATAAGCGGAGTACCTATTTCGCACTTGTCAAAAAATAATATTCATTTGCTTGGTGGAAAAATACGCACAAAAAGTCCTGATGAATATATTATCGCTTTTGGTTTTTTGGCAGTTGTGCTAATCGTGTTTAATCCATTAAAACAGAATATTTTTTATGGTGGCGACGGCGATGTCATGAAATATAATGTATATTATAATGACTATTCAGAGATGTATAATAAAAAAATAATCGATGAAAAATCATATAAAGAAACTCGTTTTCGCTTCTTTTAACTTTTAAATGTCAAAAATGATTTTTTTTTGGCATTATCTACTTTTTTAAATCTATATAATCATTAAAATAATAATCGGTTAAATCGTTCCTTTTTTTGCGCACTTTTTGTAATCAAAAAGGGCTGAGACGACAAAAAGCTTTCTCAGTTTTTGCAGTCGTCGTTGATTATGTTTAAGTTTGCAATCCCTGGAGCAAACTTGGTAAAAAATTAAAAAAACAGGCAAGAAAAAAAGTCAGTTTTCGCGTCCGTAAGGTTAACATAACTTTGACATTCTTTTAAGAGTTTGTGGATTAGCGAAGCTTTTTACAAACTTGAAAAACTTAAAAACTTTTAAGTTTTAAAAGAATGTAAGTTATGTCTAAAGCAAAACTTGGTTTTTTGATTTGCGGATTTTTTCTTTTTTTAGTCAGTTTGTGTGTGTTGTTATTTTTTCGTAAGTAAATCCCTGAAATGAAAAAAAAATGACGGATTTTTTTTGAGTTTTAGGAAGAGTGCAAAAATGAGGTGGAGAGGTGGTCCACCTCTGCTTTTTGCCTCTCTCTCTGTTCGAGCGAGGGCAGGGCTGAATGGGTGAAGCCCTCGCGAGTAGAGAGAGGCTTGATACTATCGGCGAACGATTACCTAAGCCCTCAATGGCTTAGAGAGCCGATAGGCGAATGTAGTGAGTGTTTTGCGTCGCCGTGTTAAACTGCGAGCGAAGTCGAGCAGGGCGACGGAAATACGAACGAAGTTCGCTGGGTGGAGACGAGCGAAGCGAGTGGGTGGGACAAGGACTGCCACCGTGCCGACGAAGTCGGAAGCAGTCCGCTTTGCACGCGTACCGCGTAGCGTGCAATATGAGCAACGAAGTGCGAATATTAACGAGCGACTGTGTCGCGAAGTTGAAGCACCGCAACCGCGTGCGGTGCTAACGAAGCCGTACCGCGTACGGCGGAGTAACGGAGTTGCGAAGCAACGAAGTGAACATAATAAAAAACTATATTTAAAAAAACAAAAAAAAGAGTTTATAGGGGGTATATAATGCTTTTGAAAATATTTGAAAAAATCAAAAATATACGATTACTTTTTTTCTCTCAATTTATTGATTTGAAAAATTTTTGGAAGCTTTTTAAAATTGTTGATTTGTTTATAAAAATAAATAAAAAAATATAGAGAATGTGTTTTTTATAAATACAAAAAATGACAAGCTAAGTATAATCTTGTTAAGTTAAAAAAAAGACTTCCAGTCGGTGCGAACGGAGTGAGCATTAAATTAAATTAAAAAAGAGAATAGGATGTTCGGCGCTTGCTTTGTATTGTAGTTGTAAAAAATATATTCGAGATATGTTTTTTTTCATGTTTGTATATAAAGTATAATGTTAAAGTGTATGATATTGGCAAGTAGTAAGTTTGTAGAGAGGATTGATAGCGGCGAGAGAAGCTCCGTAAAGTATTTTTTAATTTGAGTACAGCAAAGATATTGGATAGCGTAGCGTGTGATTTGAGAGATGGTGGGTGTGGGGTCGAATAAGTGAGTGAAGTTGGGTTGTTTTAGTATTTTTTAATTTGAGTACAG
>JAQTLV010000012.1 GCA_028714675.1 Sulfurovaceae bacterium | reverse complement strand
TATTTATTATTTGTTTGGATAGTAAATAATGAAAAGTCTTAGAGGTGCGTCCATCAAGATAGGAAGACATAAAAATTATTTTTCTATGATGAAGCATACCTCCCTAGAGATGTTTAATTTTTTAGCGGAAATCGATAAAGATATGGAAATATCTTATAGAAATTATCTTAAAAAAATTGAGCTGCAAACATCGTTAGTTAACAAGATGTATTTCTTTTTGATAGATAACAGACAAGCTGCTAAGTTTTATAGAAGCAGCGGATACTACATTCATGGGATATCTTTAAGCACAAATCTAAATTATAGTTTATATCTAAAAAGAGAACGGATATTAGAAGAGTTTAATAAATATTTGGTTGAAGAAAAACAAATAGACGCTTATAAAAATTATATTAGGGAGAATTTTTAAGATGAAAAAGCAAGATGAGATAAGTGACTTTGCAGACATAGAGCTTGAAGCAGAAGTTCTTATGGGGCTTATGATGTGCGATGAGTTAGATATATATATAAATACAATTCGTGATGAGTATTTTTTTCTACCACAACATTTAGATATCTTTAATGCTATAAAAAATTTAGAGACTAGAGGAAGTAAAATAACTCCAAATGTTGTAAGAAGTGAAATTTTAGGTAATGGAGATGACCTAAAAGTTTTTATGTCAGTTGTTTTAAAAGATGTCAGCCCATCACTTACGCATGCTATCGCAATGCTTGATGAGTGGTCCAAAAAAAGAAAAATATTTAAAGAAACACACAAGATCCTACAAAGTCTCAAAAGCACTTCTTCACTAGAAGTATCTCGTAACTTAAATAATTTGAGTGATGATTTAATGATTAGTAGTGCAGGTGAGCTTAGAAGTTATAGAGAAGTTAAGAGCGATATAGATAAATTGCCACCACTTGAAGTGGTACCAACAGGTGTCCCTTTTATCGATACTAAACTTAAAGGCGGGATACAAGCTGGGCAGTTTGTATTACTTATGGGGGACCCAGAAGCAGGAAAAACAGTTCTTGGCACACAAATAATTAAAAATGTAAGTAATAAAGAAAAAGCTATATTTTTCCCTTTTGAATTTACTGAGAGAAGTTTTATCGAGAATAACAAAGAGAATGAAACAAAATTTGATCATGATAATTTGTTTTTAGAAAGTGAGAATAATGATATCCTTGACATCGCACAAAAAATAAGAGTTTTTGCAAGAAGCGGTGGCAAGGTTGTTTTGATTGATAGTCAAATGATGATTACAAATATAAACAACAAAGGGACAAGTGAAGAGAGAGAAACTGAAAAGTTTTTTGTTTTGCAACGCCTATGTATAAAATACGAACTTATAATTATTTTTATTTGTCAACAAGGTAAAGAAGATACTAGAAGCGGAACTATAACTCCCAAAGGCACTAAAAATGGTGCCCATGCAGCACATCAAATTTGGTACATCAAAAAAGAGAAACCAGAATTTGACAAGAGTGGGCAAGATAAGTATAGATTTGAGCGAGAGTTTGTGATGTATAAGAATAAACAAAATGGCAAGCAGTATAGTAAGCCACTGCGACTTTATACAAATACTATGGAATTTACAGGACGGCAATATGATGCAGATGATGTAAGAAGTAAAAAGTATGGTGAGACAGTAGTGAACTTCGTAAGAGAAAGCGAACAATCTACAATGCCAATCTTATAGGACTAATGTATGGACATAGTCAAACAAAAAGCAATAAAAGAAGTAGAAAGAAGAAAAGCAAGTCTTGTTGTTATAAGAAGAGGTGATTACAGAGGATTTTTGCTGTATCAAGCAACAATTTTTAAATACCACTATAAAAAAAATATCCGCAAAACTTGGTTTGATGAATTGCTAGCAAGAGCTTTCATGGATGTTTTTTGGGGCATAATAGATAGATTGATATTGGAAATGCCACCGCGCCACGGCAAAACCGAAAGAGGCGTGCGTATGTTCACAAGTTACGCTCAAGGGTTGGAAAATTATATTAAATTCCAATATGGAACATACGGCGGTAGTTTATCTGAGCTTATCAGTGGTGAGACTAAAGATATCATGGAAAGTACAATATATCGTGAGATATTTCCTAATGTAGACTTTTCAAATAAATTAAATCTAAAGCATCATTGGAAGCTAATCGGCGGCGGTGGCTTTTTGGGAACCAGTGTACAGGGCGGTGCAACTGGTATAGGGTCTGAGATAGCAATAAATGATGACCTACTTAAGGCGATGGAAGCGTCTAGTAAAGCAGCTAGAGATGCAGCATGGAATTTTTACGACACATCTACTCTCTCTCGACTAGAGGGGCGTAAAGCAGTTATCTTTATAATGCAAAGATTGCATGAAGATGACCCAGTTGGTAGGGCAATAAAACGAGATAAACTTAAAAAAGATGGTGGTGCATGGGATAGAATAACACTTCCAATAGTTAATGACTTTGAGACTTTTGAGGAATTTTACAAATGGATTAAAACTTTAGAGTGCAGGTGTGATTATGTTGGCATGGATGAGTGCGGGTATTGTAAAGTTGCAACTCAGTCAAATACAAAATTTAAAGCTTGCTGTGATGAGTATGATAAAAATCATCAAATAATTACATATCTTGACGAAGCGGAGAGAGAAAAGTATCTAATCAAACAAAAAAATAAAATCTACTACGAAGTTGCTAGAGAAGTATATCTCGATAAGTATCCGTTACCAAACACTATAATAAAATATAGAGATTATGAAGTAGTCCGTCCGCCACTTACTACACTTGATAGTGAAGAGTTCGGACTTGATTTTGTCGTAAAACAAATGAGCTCTATGAGTCTTGCGGAATTTAAACGCCAATATTTTCAAGATGCGGAAGTTAGTGAAGCAGGGCACTTCAAAGAAGATGATTTTACTTATGTAACTGACGCAGATTTACCAGATATGTATGAGTATATATTGGTTGATAATGCTGAGAGTGAAGAGGCAAGTGCAGATGATAGGGGTATAGTAGCCGTAGGCAAATGTGAGAATATAGACAAAACAATAAGAACAATCGTGTTAGATGGGCGTAGAGGGAAATGGGATGTATATGGTACTTGTGAAAATATAATACATTTAATGCTTAAATTCCCAAAAGCTCCAGTATTGATAGAGGGTGCTGGGGCTGGTATAACTCTAGGGAAAGTGTTAGCCAAGGAGATAATGATCTATAACACAAAAGCTCAAATTGAGGGCAGACGACAAATTACAAATAGTGTTACAGTATATAAACCTAATAATCAAATAAGCAAGAATGCAAACATAAAACTGATGACAGCACCGCTTGAACATCATCTATTGCAATTTTATAAATTTGCTGACCAATTTTTTATGGGACAACTCAAAAAAGAATTTTTGAAATTTAATCCAGAAATAAAACACAACACAGACAACTGTATAGATCCACTTAGTAAATCATTTCTTTTAGCAGAATGTAGTCCAAAGCCATACAAAAAACCAGAAGTAAAGCAGATAGAAAAATTTAGGAAAAAATATAAATCCAAAACATCTTCTTGGAAAGGAATATAGATGGCAAAAGATCCTACGATTAAATTAAGAATAAGAGCTTTTTTTGAGAGCCATAGTGTTACATACAAAGAGCTTCACGAGCATTTTAAAGATATGGAAGTAAGCCAAAAAACTATGGAATATTGGGGTAGAGAAGAACAATGGGAAAAGGGCAAATATAAAAATTTAGATGTTGCTATAGATGCTATATTTGCTGCAGAGATGACCAATAATATTGAAGGTCAAGCAAAAAAACTCGTGAAGCAACTAGCAATAGGAGTGTGTAAAGATAAGGGGGCGGAAGAGTATTTTGTAAATGAGATAACCAAAGAACTTCTTTTTGCAGCTGTCAATAAGAATTTTTTGGCAAAAGAAATGGTAGAAAATCTAGCTGATGCAAAAAGGATTGCCACAATTAGTAGGATGATAGGAGTCAAAAAAACATACCACGACATGCTAACATCAACATATACTACACTACACGGACGACAAACGAACATAGGACTAATCAATCCAAAAGTAGTAGATGATCAAACATTGGAACAAATTTCAACCGAAGAGCTGATGGAAATAATAGAGGCAGATGACCAACAATGAAAAAATCAAAATGTACTTATAAGAGAAAAAGATTTGATGATATAGAATCTCACTTTGAATGTACTGGCGAGGGTAGAGTAAGTATAAGAACTATCGTGAAGACTAAACAAAAAATAGATGCAGAAGCTATAGAATTTTTGATTTATCTATCTAAGATGAACGACATTAGTCTTTCGTCTGCTATGGAAAAAATAATTAAAGATAGTATCTTGTATGGGATTGATTATACTGCCATAGTTAAAAATCAAAATAAAAAACATAAATTACCAAAATTAACTATCCACCCAGCATATATAGAAATCCTACAAATCCTTAGAAATTCAAATAGCATTTCATGGGCAAGAGCTTTTGAATATTTTATATTGAATTACAAAAAAAAGTTTAATTTCTGCTAATAGTCCCCCTATCTTAAATTATAACCACCTTATATAATTTGCTTGTAATGATCAAAAAAAAGGAGAATTAATGCCAAAATGGACGCCACCAACGCCTGAAGAGTTAGCAGGTGCAGAAGCTAGAATTGCTAAAGACAAAGAGCAGTATCAAGCAATGAAAGATAATTTTGAGCAACTTAAAGTAGAGCTTGAAGATACTTTTACTAAAAATTTAGAGTCTTTGCTTACGCCGCAAGAAAAGCAAGTCATTGATGAGGGTTCTTTTCAAGAGCAATGGCAGATATATGCCACTATTCATGAAAGAGAAGTTGATAATAAAATAGATGCTGCGAGAGAAAAATTGGATAGTTTTGAAGAAAAACTATATATGGATCAGCTGGCACTAGAAAATAGAAAACTTGATATGCAAGTAGCGACAAATAATCCAGATATGGATCTAAATGCTTTTGCTGAGTGGGTAGGAAATGATATTCCTCCAAGATTGATGGCAGAACTTACTGCAGCAGCAGGTAATGATAGAGCAAAATTTGTTGAGCTTTTAGTAGCTAAATATAATGAGTCTATCACCCCCGCAAAAAAAGAAGATGATCCAGAAAATATAGACCAAAAAAAAGAAGATGACGGATTGCCAACTGATATTAGCGGTATAGCTGGCGAAACAGGTGATATAGACAAACAAGACGGCAACGAGTTACAGGGCAATGAAGATTTCCTTGTTAAATCAGGTATGTACAGATAAAAGAAAAAGGAGAAAAAGATGTTTGTAATGACAGATGCAAAAGAAAAGATTAAACACGCAGCAACAATAATACATGGGGCTCAAATGAGAGACCCATTTTATCAGTTTCAAGGAGCCAGTGAAGATAATATAATCTTGATCTCGCCAGAAAGCTCTAAAGAGGGAACATCAACAACATTTAAAATCGTGACAGATTTAATAGGTGATGGTGTTAGTGGTAATCAAGATTTAAGCGAAAATAGAGATGAGCTTAATTTTGTTCCATTTACAGTTAAAGGAGATGTGATAGCTAATTCACATAAATCTCCAATCAAAAAAATATTAGACCGCAGCAATGCTGATATTTGGAGAAAAGAAAAAGCTAAAGCTCTTGAAAAATGGATTTTTAGAAAAACTGTTCGTCATAAATTTTTCGCATTCTCGGCTAATTGTACAAATGTTGTTTGGGGTGGCAATAAAGCAAATGCCGCAGCTATGGCAGCAGGGGATAAGTTCGATACAACAATGCTCGATGAGATGTTGTCGCGTGCTAAAAACGGATGGACAGATGCAGGTGGAGTAGAGCATCCAGAACTCGTACCTTTTACAATCGAGAAAAAAACAGAAAATGGTATCGAGGTAGTTGGAGAATACTTCCCTATTTTTGTCGGACCAAAAAGTATGTTAAGCTTGGGAGATGATCCAGTTTTTAAGGCTGAACAACAAGCCAAAGCAACAGCTGGTTTATTTAGTGGGCTTAGTGGATTTGCTGGAGCATACAAAGGTGCTGTAATCATAGAAGTTGGAACAGATAGTGCGAGACGCCCTGGTATCATTAGAAGTGATAATGCAGGTTATGGCAAATATACAGGGTTCGATACATATAAAGCTGGTGATAATACTGTAACAGAAGTAAACTTCATGCTCGGCTGTGGTGCAGGTGCTATGCCTTTTGACCCAGAACCTACATACGATGAAGACCCAACAGAAGATAACAATAGAAAAGTTGTTGCTTATATAGAACAATATTTTGGCTTCGAGAAAGTAAGATGGTTTGGTGAAACAGATGCTGAAAAAGCAAGTATCTACCATAACAAAGACTACGGCGTTATAGCAGGCGTTGCAACAATTTCATAAGGAACTCGAGATGAAAAGAGTTTTTATATATGGGCTTGTTGCCCTAGAGTATGTTGGTACTATTGATCTGCCATGTAGATTTTTAGTACACAATAAAAAACATCCAGTTTTAAAGACTGGAGATATTATCTTTGTTGATGAGACAACAGCCGTTTTTGCAGTAAGAAGTGGAAACTATAAAAAAGTTGATGTTGCCGATGCTGACATATCTAATTTATTTATTGAAGACGAAACAGCACCAGCGATTGGAACACCGCCAGCGGCTGGAACTATAACTGGGGGCATAACAAAAATAGCCAAAACAGCAATTGATAAACTCAAAGGGAATTGATGGCAATTAAGGCTAGTAACTTAATCTTGAGTGTCAGACAAAAGCTCAATGATAAAGAACCAGCACGATATAAGTTTACTACTCCAGAAGTAGTAGACGCTATCAATATGGCACTTGCAGTGATATCTAACGATTTGCTTTTTTTTAATCGTACTTGGGAAATTAAGTGCAATAAAGAAAAAGCAAGATATAGATTGCCAGCAGATTTTGTAAAAATAATCAGCATAAAACTCAATGGGAAAAAAATAGATAATATAAAGTCTCTTGAAGCCTATGAGAGCATGAGTGATATTTGCTCAAAGCCAGTTGCTATAATAGATAATATTTCTTTGAGAGTTTATGATGTTACAGATGATGATAAGATAATCATAGAGTATAACTATATAGAACACATTGATGATGAAAATAGCGAAATAGATACATCCTTGTTGTTATCTGAGCCAATAGTTTTGTATGCAGCAAGTGTTCTTTTCCAAAATCCAGTTTTTAAAGATGGGTTACAAAGAAGTGTTTTTCATGCCAATGCATTTTTCCAAAAGATGGAATATGTTAGGAGTAGATTAAAAAATAATAGCAATAGTAAAAATATAAGATCTCAGTTTAGGGGAGTGTGATAATGACAACTGTTATTGACGAATTTATTTTTCTTGAAATTGACGGAGATGGTAATCAATACCCAGAATTTCAAAACTGGGATATAGAGTTTAACCGCTGGGCTGGAACTATTTCAAAGAATAGTATCATCGTAGATTTAGAAGAGTTTCTCAAAACAGAAATGCATTCTACATCAATATCCGATGAGGAGAGAGATAAGCTTTATGCAAGATATTTAGAGATGAAACTAGCTCTTTTTGATAAAGCAGTAGAGCTTGCAAAAACTTTTGCACGACCAATAAAGTATATTGGTGGGGAGATAGCTTAATGGGTGTAAGTGCAGAAAATGTTCTAATTGGATTGAGTCTTTTTGAGCTTAGCTATAAAGAAAATCAACAAAAAGTAGCACTGCTAGAAAAACAAACAAGAGGGTTTGATAGAGATATGGATTATAAACTTATCAAAACTCTTAGTGAAAATAGTGCCATGTTAGCTCAGGCTGATCAGGCAACACCAGAGTGGATTGTAAAAACTATGAAATTATTAGCAGAGACAATGACAGAAGGTAGAATAAATATAAAAGAACAAAATGGAACTACGGTTGTCGAATATAATAGTGTGAATGGCGATTCTATATATGGGATAGGATTAGACTATTAATATATGAAATTTATCGAATATAATTTCAATATTAGTGTATACGATAATCTTAAAAATGATATATTGGCAAAGACCAATTGGGGGAATAAGTTTAAAAGATATTTTAAACGACATTCACAAATCGTATCATCTAAGAAGCTAGCTCAATCAAAAAGCCCAAATTCACATCCTTTTGCTTATATACCAACAGATGATGAGCCTAAGACTGCAGTTTATGATTTTAAGGCTGGGATGTCATATCTTATAAGAAATGATGAGCTTCCTACTTTTGAGCTAGAAACTCAAACCTCATTAATAGATGATTTTAATGCTTTATGTTCTGTACTCATAGATGGGCAATGGAGTAATATAGAAGTCATAAATAATTCGTACATAGCTCTAGTGGTAGAAAATACTACACAAGTTGATGACATAGACGATAGCTGTATAGTGTCAAGCTATAGATTAAATTTGATGATGAATGCAAGTGTAAGCGAAGAGGATAAGAGATATAAGGGTAGATTTTTCGCGTATAATACCAGTGATGATTTACAATGTTATTTGGAAAAACTATATGAAGATGATAATAATTTGTCTGGGCTTAAAGTATATGATACAAATGGGGTAGAGTATGGCCATTATGTAGAAAATACACTTGCTCCAACATATAATACTATAACAGATATGTTTGGGGTAGAAGATTTGAGCGTACCTTTTAGGGATACGATAGACAGTGACTATACAAATATAGAGCCTAGATTATTACAAAGTTTTAGGGATTTTGCACTTGATGCTGGGGTATGGGATGATATAGATTGGGCAGCAAATAACAACAAAGCTGTATTTGTGTTCTCTGTTGCACAATATATAGAGTGGTTAAATCTCAATGCTTCAATACTTGGGGACTATATCTATAATTATACAAACAATAAATCAAGATTAGAAGACGATGTTAAACTACTTAGACACATAGGCATCATAGATGACCTAAAAGAAGAAGTGGATAGTGACAAAAGAATGAAATACATCTGGGTATCTTTGCAAAAACAAATAGATGTATCTTTGCAAACGATATCTTATGAAGAAGAGTATGTCTATGAGATAGCTGGAGTAGAATATACTGGAACTCGTACTGTTACACAAATAGATCCAGATTGGCAGTGGTGGCTTTTAGATGAATTTGTGTTTATTCGGCGAAACTATCATAAATTTTATGAGCATTGTAATGTTTTTATGATTGATGGTAAGCTCGCGGTCGTGGTTAATGATAGTTTTTTGGAATTAACAGGGAAAAAAGTTTATGATTTAGTTAATTTTTTCATCGATGTAGATGCATATATAATTCCCAAAAAAAAGAGTTGGTGGCAAAAGCTACTAAGTTTTGTGCTTTTCATAGTAGGTATAGTATTTACTCTGATGTCGGCTTCTCCAGCATGGCTTAAGCTCGTCATCATAGCAAATAGTGTTATGGAATATACAGGCAATGGCTCGCTTGTATTGTCTGCGATAACTGCTGTGCTAACTCTTGGGTATAATATCTATAATGTTAATTTTAGTACAATGAATGCTCTTGAGACTTTTGATTTTGCGATGAGTAACATCAATACTGTAGTAAAAATATATGGCATGTATAGCCAAATGGGATTAGTTAATCTACAAAACGAGTTAGAGCAGCTAAAGTCATCTTCAAAAAGCGCAGATGAAATGATAGAATATATATATTCTTACGCTTATAGTCAATATGACGATTTTTATAATCTTCTATATAACTATAATTCAAACTATGCTTTTGAAGAGGCATAACTACTCGCAAACCTTTTGTGCTTCAAGTAGATCTTTGATATACTTTGTTTTTAATGCATCATTTTTGAGCGTTTTTGCGACAATATCTGCTGGGTTAGTATATATTTTATTGTCATATACTGGTGGTTGAGTGTAAGGAATCTTGCATTTTTGTACACCTACAGCTTTTGGTTCTGGTTGTGAAATACACCCATTAAAAAATATGGCTATTGAGGCGACTAATAGCATCTGTACAAGTAGCTTTTTCATTTTTCTTTCTCCAATTTTCGATTTCATTTATCTTGTCATTGTATTCACGCTTAATAGCATCAATAGCCATAGGCATTTGCTTTAGCTTGTCATCAAAGTCTTTTTTGTTTTGCAGCAGCTGTTCATTTTGCTTCGTTAGTTCTGCTTGGCATGATAATGTCTTAGCGTTTGCATTTGCTAACTCTATTTCCAAATTCTTTTTTTGTATATAAAAAGTTGTTGCTACTGCAATAACAATCCCAAAAA
>JAQTLV010000011.1 GCA_028714675.1 Sulfurovaceae bacterium | reverse complement strand
CAGTTAAGTCACTCTTGAGAACATATTCTCCAGCAACGACCTTGTCGATATCATGCACTTTGTCTGCCAACTTTTCAAGAACCGCTTCTTGTTTAGTGATATCTTTTTTCATGTCTGCATAAAGCAGTCCAAGAAGTACACCAGCAATGGTAAGTAATCCATTAACTATCCATATCCACTGCCCATCCATCATAAACCCCTTAAGATAATTTTTTTCATCGTTTTCTCCTTTCATATTTTTAACTACATGGAACATTCGATATAGTTCCGTCTGTGCATAGATACTCTTCTTTTATAAGGGTATCCGTGTCGTTTATGCCATCTATGCCTGATACAGCGTGATACCATCTTTTGTGGTAAACCCATGTTGGCAGCAATCCTTCTGACTGATAATTTGTTTCTAGTATTTCATAAAAGAATAAAGTGCCTTGATGCTCTGGAGTGCTATTGCTATAGACTTCTATGGTAATATTATCCCCCAACAAAGAATAGGAGCTACCTAGCTGGGCTTGAATTATTTTAGGCATATCTTCAATATGTAACATAACTGCATCGTCATCCAATTTTTGCATCATTTCCAATTCTCTAAAAGTAAAAGTCCATTTTGATGTTGGTCCAAAATTAGATATTTCTTCAATGATATTTTTGAAAGAGTCAATAAAAGCAGTTTGCTTTGCTTTGTTTTGATCATATATAACTAATGCTTCTTCCAATGTCATTAACTCGTAGCTAGCATAGCTAGATATATAGTCTGCTCTTGACATCATAATTTCGTTGTACCCCATAGGAACACCATCTGCAGCAGGTGTAATATCAAGAAGAAGCTTAGCTTCGATACACCACCAGCTTATGTCTATACATCTATCTCGTAAAACATAACATCCCCATCTACCGTCATCTTCTAAATGTGGGTTTATAATAATATTTTGCCCACCACTATCTGGCTTTATATTCTGATCATAATAGTATACTTTAGGCGTATCTAGTATTTGTTCGTCATCATTGTTATATCTACATTTAACATATACAATAGCTCTTACCATAGCATCATTTGTTGCAAGCAATAAATCATTTGCGGTGGCAACAATTGGCACACCATCATAGTAATTATTAACTACTGGAGGTGCTGATATCGACTCCCATAACTCACTATCTTCACTTGGTTCATTATTTTGTGATATATCTTGCTGGGCCCTCCAAAGCAAACCATCCAAGCTTACAACTTGTTTGAAAGTATATTCTTCATTTGGATCATATTCTCCACGATATACTATCTCTTCACCCATATAAAAACTATTTCCACCACATTTAAATGCCATCTTTTTCTCCTTTAATTTGATTGATTTATAAAAAACGAGTTTCGTTCAGTTGCAAACCACCCAGCAAAAGCCATAAACTCGTTTCCAGAAATTGGCATCGTTGTACCATTGTCAAACTCTATGTTAGTAGAGTCGATTCCGCCTAATTGAAACGATACTGCTAGTGCAACCATCGTGTCTTGGGCTTCTTTTGTGAGCGGTATTTGGTATACAACATTATTTAATTCATAAGGTTTGCCTATTTTTTTTAGTTTAGATTTAAGCAGTTTGGGGTCATCTAAAGTTAAGTCTATGATTTCGTATTTTATTGTTATAATTTTTGTATCTTCATCTATAACTGTATATGTTTTTAATATATCATACTCTGTTAATTCTGGCATAGGGTCTTCGGTAAGTTCATATAATCCTTGACTTATGAAATCTTCTCTTGAGGCATTTATGCCAAAGCTGATATTGTTATAAAAATCGCCTTTTTTTATAATATGATTTAAATTATCTTTCTCTACAAATATCATGCTGCGAATAGTTCCTTTTCATAGTTATATATATTTAAAATTTCTTCGGATGTTAAAACTCTATCATAAGCTCTATGGTGGGATAATCTTCCATCGAATGGATAATAAACGATTGAGTCGTATTTAAGAATACCTAGAGCATAGTTATCATCTAAATTAGCATATCTAATAGATTGGACAGAAGATACTGTTGATTCTAAAATACCATTAACATATAGTGCAGCTTCATTGCCATTAACCGTATATGCTACATGAGCCCAAGTACCTGTTGGTATTACTGTATTGGAGTAACAAGACGGACCGTAAGAGCTTTGAGTATTTCCATTAGAGTCTGTTGTCGACTCATTATTTAGAACTATATATTGTCCATATAGTTTCCCAGTATTAGAAATACCAACTCTACATCCACTGTTATATGTATTTCCACCACCAGCACCTCGATAATGGTTATCCACAAGCATGTTTATTGCGTTTGGTAGTGTATCTGCTTTAAGCCATATACTCACAGAATAAGTAGAGACTTTAAAAGCGGTTTTTCCTGCTCCAAGTGTTATATAACTATTCGAAGCACCAGTTAGATTTACACTTTGTCCGTCATAAGATGTACCATACCCAGTTCCATTATATGAGCCTGCACTATCAAGGGCATTATTTTCTAGCAAGTGGTACGCAATCATGTCTACAGGAGGATTAGGTAGTAAATATTGCATCATAAGCATCAACTCCCATATTTCCATTACACTACACCTACATTTTTATTGATATAGAATGTAGGGACTCCATTATCTAAAACCACCAACATAACATCCGTGCCACTAACAGTTAAACCAACAAGTGCTTTGTTGACAAATCTAGAACCTGTTGGATAAATAATATTGCAATTACCACCATTTACAGCTTCTATGATAAACCCAGCTTTTTTATTTGCAGGATAATTTGAAAATGCTAGCGTAACTGTCCCCCCAGCAGGAAATGTTACAGCTTGGCTTCCCCCAAGGCTTAAATCAAATGTGTGTGTTGTCCCTGTTTCAGGACTAGCAGCTTCGATAATATCCAAAGAATTGGATGAATTAATTTTATGGGCAACACTTCCAGTAGAATCAGAAACATATAGGTCAAACCCTGTTCCCACTCTAACCATATATAAAGTATTAGTGCTTAACTCTGCTGGTAGAGCTGATACTTCTTTTCGGAATTTAATTGTGCCCATTTATTTACCAGCCAGTACTACTTAAAGCAGCAAAAGGATTGCTGCCATTATAAGTAAGATTGCCATCTGTATCTTGTCCAATGAGATCTAATTGTGTTTTATTTGTATGTGTATGTTTTTTTGATACAGCATCATCTATGTCTGTTGTAGATGATGTTGGTTTGCCTGTTATACTAGCCCAAGTCAAACTCAAATCTAAAGATTCTGCTTCTGATATTTTGACCCATGATGTTGTATTTATATTGTATATATATGTAGCCCCACCGCTTGCAACTGTTGCATCATCTGTTGCATCAATTACAAATACAGTTATAGGGCTAGATGGTGTTAGAGCATCTCTAGCTGTTATATCATTTACTATTTGCGTTGATGATGAGTTAGATATAGCATCTATAATCATTTGATTAATGTCCGATTCTGTCGGTATATGTCTATGTGCCGTACCAGCAGAATCCGTAACATATATCTCAACATAGCTGCTTGAAGCTGGTGCGATGAAATATATACTATGTGGTGTTAGCGTTCCTGGTAGTGCTGTTTCTTTGTATACTTTAAATATTGCCATCTTTTTCTCCTTTTGTTTTTACCAATTTGGTGTAGAGGTCCACTGCATTTCTGCTGTCCCATCTGCTTTGAGGCTTTCTAGCCATTCCTCTTGTGTTCCGATATAGCCATTTAATACTGCAATATCATAGGCAGATAGTCCTTGACTGCCTGCCTCTGATATCTTTATAGGGTTTGGGGCTTCTTGTTTGACTGAGATAGAGCTTTCACCCTCTGGAGTTATATTTATCCCTTTTTTTGTATCTGGAGTAATAACAATTTCTAACATACTTCTATCCTTATCGGTGAAGTTTGAATAATACCTCCATTGTTAAATCCTAATTCATACACTCCATTAAGCGAGGTATTGACAATATCTGCTGGTATCGAGTAAGTACCTTGCATTGTTCCAGCTGGTATGTTTGTTGTAAAAACTACATAAGAAGATAAATCATGAAAAGAATTTTTAAATATAAAACTCCCAGGATTAATAAAAGGAAAATCTATCTTGCCTTGTGCTGTATTACCACTATCTAAATATAGTGTCATAGGTTCTTGACATTGTCCATCTATGGGTACAAGAACTTTATCAAGTATTTGCGTTGTTGTGCCAATATTATTTTTTATTAACTCTATAAGTTTGTCTTGATTATCATCAGATTTTAATGCGCAAATTATCGCTTTTTCTTCGACTGAGAATATCTCATCGCCATTGTTATATCTGTTTATAGTGCTTATAACATTTTCAAGTATATTGCGATCGTATGGATCATTGAAGCTAATATATTTTTTTTGTATAGATGATGTGCTAAATAAGTCAACAATATATGGCTTATCATCAGTTCTTTTATGCACCTCAAAACATATAGCTCCAATATCAGTTAATACTTTATATACCCTATCATCACAAGTGTCTAGCATTTTTGCTGTAAAATAACAGCCTGCCTGCACTTCTGCTTCTATATCAAATCCAGGTATTACATTACCATATCTATCACACAACTGAAAAGTTGCCATCTTTCCTGCAGCTAAAGGAATAACTCCGTTTACGCGCGTCATGCCCATGCTTTTTGCATTCCGTTATCAAATTTATCTTGTCTTGCTCTGTCACGAGATATGCGAGCATCTTCTCTTTTAAGTAAACTTTTTTGATATTTTCTCTGTTCCATATTGCCCCAAATATCACCAAGAATGTTTGCAAAATTGCCAAATCCTTTTAACCCACCAACTCCGTCTAAAATACTAGAGCCTATAGAAGTATCTTGTATGCTAGTAGTATCAACATCTGGCATCGTAAAATTATTTGGTATAAAAGAAAGTAAGCTGTCGCCCAACCCTGTATCTTCTGGCATAATCTATCCTTTATTTTTATGAATATTTTATGATAGCCTGATGATTTAAGATAGGGGGACTATCTATTTAAAGGTTAAATATGAAGATTGGACATCATATCAAATCAAGTAAACTTAGTTTCGGCGTTGCTTCGTCATCGTCTTTTTTGTGAACTTGTGTATTGTCTTTTTCTGATCTAAGTTTATCTTTGTTGTAAGTTTTTAAATTTAACCCCAATAACTTTAACTGAGCTTCGCCCTTTGTTCTTGGATCCACAACTTTGTCTTTGGCTCTATCTTTTTTGGATTTGATTCTACTGTCAACATAATCATATAGGTTATCCAATATATCTGGAGTTGCAAAGCTCTTGATTAGATAAGAATTTAAATCTATATTTTTATCTAGTTTATTATCAGCATAAGATATCTTGCGGTTGTAGAATGGGTCATGATTCGTTGCCCATCCAAACAGTGTAGCATAGGGACTTCCTGCAAACATAGCTCTAGCGTTTTCTGGGACTAAAACATTTTCTTTGTTTGTAAAAGGAAGCCAATTAAGAATATCTCCATGCGGATTCCATTTGTCAATTTTAAGAGTTTGTATCTTGTTTCCATTTTTGTTTATAGGTATGCGTTTGAATGCGTAGCTATCTGGTGTTTGTTTCTCGTCTAAAGGGTTTATATCAAACATCATATATGGCGTAGTCATAACACCAAAAGCAACAGCTGCTTTAATAGGGTTATCTTTGATTTGCCTAATAAGCATTGGTGTAGCATGATAGGTCCATGACATAAATGGGACTATCCCTGTACGACGAAGAGCATCTTGAAGTGGAGGCATAGTTTTTGTATAATCTGGTAGGTTTTGATTTACCTTTGTTATAGCCTCGTCTATGCTCATTTTATTTTTTTCTATATAGTGCTTGGCAAGGGCAAAGCGATATATGTCATCTTCGCTAGCATATAATGCACTCGCTTTTTCATCAATGTATTTAATGCCATTAATTATTTTATTTTGTTCTTTTGGTTCTATGGTCGATGATTTATAGTATCTACCTAGCGTGTCATTTAGCTCACTTCTTCCAAAAAGACCTTTTGATTTTAAATCATACCAAAGTTTTATATTGGTTGTTTGCATCTGTCTTATCTGTTCTTTTAAATTTGCATCATTTGGTCTAACTGATAGTTTTCCTTTTAGCTCTGTTAATTTATTTATTTTTGTCGCTGTTCTAATGCCAATATCATATATACGCACTATCTCTGCTGGGTTGAGCCCTGCCATGTATGACATCGGTATATTTGACATAAGGTTGTTTAGATGAGTCCCTGGATTGTATACTGTGTGTGTTTTTTTGTAATAGGTTAAAAACTTAGTTGCTATCTTTGCAAAGTTGTTATCTTCCCCAAAAAATCCTCTTTGAAATTTGTTTATATCACTTAATACATCTTTGTGTACCCATCTGCCGTTTAATGCTCCATACCTAGTTCCTGATGCCAATTTGAATCCGCTAGCTTCTAATACTTCTGGTGTAAATTCTTTTGTAGTAGCTATAACACTATTTGGCAAAGAATCAAGAAATTTGGCATTATTTACCATTACTTGTAAGCTAGCTAAAGTTTGTGGCAATGTATATGCTATATCTTCAACTTCGCCCATAGCCAATCGCTCGTCAAAAGTATAATCTCTTCTGAGTTTTATCTTGCCATTTGGGAGTTTGGATATCTTTGTGCCACCATCTGCTATGCCTCTTGTGTTTGCGAGTGTTATAAGTTCATCTATTGTATTTGCATTATCAATATCATCTGCTTTGTATCCATTTGCAAATAGATCTTCTTTAATTTCTGGAATATCATCTGCTTTGAATGTGAGTGATTTTCCTCTTTCATATATTGTATCAAGGGTATTACCCTCTTTAAAAGCTTTTTTTACACTCTCTTTATCGAGATGTTTGGAATAAGATCTATGGATATATACATTTTTCCAATCGTTAAAAGTTTCTTTGGTTAATATGCCATTATCTACAAGCTCCTGTCCAAGATCTGTAATCTCTTTTCTAAAATTATCTGCAAGTAGTTTAAGTTCTGGGGCAAGTTCTACTTTAATCCCAGTCATATATCTATGAAGTGCAATCCTAGTATCATCACTAAATTCTTTGAGTCCATAGTGTAATTCTTCTATGTTGGTAAGCTGAGTTTGTATATCTCTAAAGGTTTGTTCTTTGAGTGGCTCATAGCCATCAATAGAGTTTAGTCTGTATTTAGACACTTTTGCGAATGCATCACTTTCAAGTATTGGCCGTGTAAATTCTTTTATCGCATTTAATACCTTTGGCAGCAACCCAGCAGCTTTTGGTGCTACGGTATGGATGTCATGGTCTATGGTTTGCTTTTGGTAAAGTATATTTGGATTTGTCTCATCAAAAGTACCTTTGTTATGGATAGATTTGATTTGAGTTGGTTCAAAAGCAACGAAACTATCGTGAGGAACCATATCTACTTTTTCTCCATTGGAAAGTATATCTTGAGTATCTTTTAAAACTATTCCGTCATATCCTTGTTTTTTGAGATGTTCTTTGATAGCTTTATAATCCCCTGCTGTTGTATCTTTGACAAACTGTTTGAAAGCATTAAAACTATCAGGAACGCCAACCGTTTTTATGTTGCTCATTGCTTTTGATATCTCATCACTTGGAGTTGCTGTATCTATGACAAAAGGTTTTTTCATATCGATGTGTACTGGCATAACATTGCCATCTTTTGCGTATTGGCTTGCTATATCAACATTGTCTGTAAAATAGTGTCCAGCACTTGCTGTTTTAGCTTTTGTACTTGAACCTAGAAGATCATTTGCGAATGTATCAAAGTCTGCTTTTGTCCCATGATAAAACACTTTAGGACTTCCGTCCTCATTTTTAGTGAGTGGGTGGCTATCTTTGTGCCACTCTGCTAGGTTAGATTCCCATTGTTCTTTTGGGATATTGACTTTTAAATCTTTTTGTGGTATAGTGCCAGTATGTGACGAAACGCTTTGGGCGTTTGAGCGAGGGGCAGGCTTCCAATCGAAACCTGATGCATTTGGCGTCGTCGCTTTCATCTTCCACATAGTAGCTGGAATTAGTTTATTCCTTTTTGTTCTTATTTCTTCAATAACATATATTTTATCCCCATACTTTTTCATATAGGCGATAGTATCTCTTCCCTGTGGAGTTTTGCCCCCATAAGCTATATTATCTGGGTTTGATGTAATATCATCATATAGGGCAATATCGTTTTCTGTTATAGCTATTTGACCTCTTTTTGCTTCAGCGACAGGATCTCCGTGTTGTTTAAAAATATGCTTAATGGAATAATTATCCAAGTATCTCGTAAAGCCACCTAAGTCTACTCCAAAATTATCTTTTATAAAATCAGAAATTAATCTTGTAGGTTTTGATATAACAATTTCATCAACTTTGTTATCTTTTGTATTAAAAACTTTTCTTACAAAATTTATTATTTTCCCTGCTTCTTCTGTTTGGAACAACTCATCTGCTTCATTAGATCCTGAAACAAGTTCAGGATGACGGATTGGTGGAGTTACTTCTCCAAACAATTCTTTTGCTTTAGCTTCGTTGCCCATGATTGCATCAAAGAAATCTTTGTGTGTTTGAGATAGTTCTATGGCGTCATTTTTGTTTATTTGCTTGAATACATATCGTATCCAAGTTTTAAATTTTTCGAATATTGTTTTTAGTGCCGAGGTAGGAGCTTCTCCAGTAGCTAAGTATCTAACAAAGTCATCTGCAAATTTTTCTTCTGCATCTACTGTCCATTTCCCATTTGTGCCATAAAGCTTATTTGCTTCTGCTAATTCTGCGTCATTTAGCGTTCTTCTAAAAAAATGCCCTAGTTCATGAGGGATGGTAGTAACATCTGCAGTTCTAAAAATACTTATCACTGCACTAAGTTCTTTGTCGTTTTTAATGCCAAATTCTATCATTCCTTTGATGTTGCCATTTTCTGCTTGTGCTACTACTTGCCAATTTGGGTCACTATCAAGTCTGCCTAAATCGTTTGCAAGTTTTGAGTGAATTTGTGGTGTTAGCTTACCCTGTCTAATAGCCTTTATATCTGCTTTTGTTAGTTCAAAATCATTTGCCCAATTTCTATTTATATCATTTGCTTTTATCCTATTTGGTATATAAGTGCCTGCATCATCAAAATAACCACTTGCTTTTGGCTCGTTTGTTAGTTTGTTAGTTTGTATCGCTGACACATCTTTTCTCATATCCATAAGTTCATCATATCTAGGATGAGATTTTAGCTCATCAAAACTCATCTTGTTGTATGGTTTGCCAACAACATCTGTATGACTATATGTAGATGGAGTATCATCTATGATGTTTGTATTTATATCTATAGGATTTTTCGTAATGAAAGTGTCTAAATCTTCTCCTGTTGCTTTTGCTCTAGCTTGTAATAATTCCATATTTGCCTTAGCTTCTTCAACTCCTCTAGCGACCTTGATGTCATTATAGAGTTTCGCTGATGGCGTTTGCGCTGAAATATCATCAGGCACTTCTCTTGTTGTCGTATCTTTTGGGGCTATGGGTTCGTCTACTTTTGTTGTTGCCATATCAAGTTCATCGAGTGTTGATTTTGGTTTGGCGGTTTGTGTTGATATTTCTTCTGCTTTTGCAGCTTCATCGGTTAGTTCATCGAGTGCTGATTTGACTTTTGGCTGTGCGGCATTATCTACTATATCATCGGCTGTGATGTTTGAGTGTGGGGTTGGAATCTCGCTTGCAGCACTAGAGCCATCGCCTATTACTCTCTTCGCCCCCACATACTGCTTGCCAAAATCAGATATGTTTGATACTACTGTTCCTGCTCTTTTATTTTTTGCATTGAGTATTTTCCCATTTCCTAGATATATTCCAACATGGGTAGCATCAAGCCCTGGTCTTTTGCCATTGTTAAAAAATACTAAATCACCTTTTTGCAAATCTTCTTTTGCTACGCTTTTACCTATCTTAAACTGTTCGTCCGCAGTTCTAGGAAGATTGATACCATTTTCTTTATATACGGTTTGAACATATCCGCTACAATCCCAACCTTTGCAACTCTCCCCACCCCAAACATATTTAGTTCCTAATCCTTTTTTGGCAGTACTAAGAATATTGTCTATTTGTGGATTTGTAGAAAATTTGGCACTTGCCTCTGTATCTGCTTTGCTAAAATGTTTAGTGTTGAGATTTTTCGCGATAGATATATCATCAGCTGGAATATCTGTTTTTACATTTGTTTGAGCTTGATCTATGACATCATCTACTTTTGGTGCTTGTTCCTTTGGTCCTGCAATATCATTTACTTTAGCTGTTTTGTTTTTTGGGATTTTGCCTAAAACTTTTCCTGCTCCCTCTAAAATAGGTTGTAATGCCGTATTGCCAATAGCTCCTATAGCTATGGTATCTACCGCTTTTTTAAGACCATCTTTTTCATCTCCATATTGTAGTGCAGCGACAGGAGCATCTGATAGTATTCCACGCCCAGCATTGCCTAATATTCTACCAGTAAGCGTTGGGGCATTACTTCCCCCCATAACTACAGCAGAAGCAATATATGGGGCTGTTTTTACAGTACCACCAATAACATCTATTTTTGTCGGATTTTCATCTTTCCATTTTTTGAGTTGTCCTCTAGCATCTATCCTAACATTATCCCAATAATTAGTTGTACTATTGCCAAAATCAATCAATGATTTGCCTATATCTTCATTTCCACCATTTGATATTGCTTTACCAACTGTTGATATAGCTTTTCCAAGAGTAGGGGAATAGTCCCCCATAATATCTTGAATAGCAAGAGAAGCTCTACCAAGCTTAGTACCATCAACATTATCAATAGATTTTGCTTTACTTTGTATTTTGCTAGATTCTATCTCGGCTTCTTTTAATGCTTCTTGATCATTTTTTTCTTTATTTCTTCTAAGCCCTGTTGTAGTTGTAGGAAACATAAAATCACTTATAGAAGTTGAAGCGTTAGTGTATGCTTTTCCTATGCCTTGAATTGTTGGTGAAGTTTTGGCAAAATCAATAAGAGAGTTTCCAGCGTAATCGATATTGTCATCTATAGTTTTTGTGATACTAGCATCTTTTACATCTGATATATCTCCTAATTTACCACTTTGTTTTAGGGCTTCGTATCTTTCAAATGAAGTCATTATTTTCCTTTGATTTGTTCGTATGGATATATACTAAATCCTCCACCAATTCCCATAAAGCTAGATGATGTTCCAGCTGGAGGCATCCCTTTGTATTTTTTATAGTAGTCTATGGCAAAATCTTGCTCATCTGGAGATAAATTATCCCAATTCTCGGACCAAACATCTCCAGCTTTTGTTTTATAAACATCAATAATTTTTTCTCTTTCAAGTTTGTTTAATGCATCAGTCGCTTTTTGGTTTGCTAATATTTGTGCTGGGGTGAGCTCTTTTTCTTTCTTGCCATTTTTCATCTTATAGTCTAATTCCACAGCTCTTAAGTTTGCGTTTGTTGTGCTTGTATTTGCATTTTGCTGTCCTGTATTTGCATTCGCAACACCAATCTGTTCTGTTACTTGATTGTGTCTTTGGTCTTCTCCAAATTTGCTTATATCAAGTAAGCTGTTTGTTTTTGCTATGCCTATCTTCTCTTTGTTGTCTTCGATTGTATTTGCGGTTACGATAGGAGTATATGAAGTAAATGTATATCCAGCTTTTTTAACTGGTTCTGGTGTATATATCTTGCCAAAAGTTTCTTCATCGCCAATATCATTTTTGGCTTTTTTAAATCTTAGTTCCCATAAGCTATTGTTTTGTCCAAACTTAGTAGTATTTTCTATAGCTTCTGGTGTTTTAAATGCAGTGCCACCACCCTTGAGGTAATCAACATAGCTTTTGCCGCTATTGAGATAATCGACTTGTGATTTTCTGTCGCTCATCTCGTCTCTAGCTTTTGACATTAGCATGCTATTTTTCTCGTCTAAATCTTTTTGTTTGTAGTAATCGCTTATCCCAGTACCGATATCCGTTAGGAAGTTAGAGCCTTTTGGCATAGCAAGAGCAGCTATGGAAGGTGAGAAACTATCATCTATCTTCATAATATACCTTTGTCTTTTTGGTATATTTTAGCGTGGTATGTATTTTTGAGATAGGGGGACTATTTACTTTTTTTGTTTTTAAATATGTTCTTTGAGTGCTTTAATAATTGTCATTATAGCCAATGAATGTCCTTTTGCTCCTGTGCCAAGAGCATCATTACAAATTTCTAATAACCACTTATCTCTATTTTGCAATTTCCCCAATTCTTGCTTTAATTCTTTTATAGCATCATCAGCTAAAAATAACCCACTATAAAGTTGACAATGTGTATTATCTTTTTCATATAATTCTAGTGCTTTAAGTTCTCTATTCTTTTTCACTTTGTTGTTTTCGTTAACTTTTGGTTGTGTCCAACCTAACTCTATTAGAGCTTTCCTTATTTCTTCATCTGCTAAGTTAATAGCTTTAGCGTACAGTACTTCTCTACCAGTGGGTCTACCAATATCTCTTATTTCACTTAAGATAATATCTTTGTTATATTTTGTTGTAACTTCTATTCCTGCCATTCTAAAGTCTTGATTTTCTGTTTCATTGCTCATCCCTTACTCCTTGCCCTCTTTTATTTTATTATACTCATCCCATCTGTGTTTTATTTTAGCTAACGAACTACAGCGTATTGCACCTTGTCCTTTTATTCCATTGGGACGCTCCCATTGATAATAACATGTGTGGGTATCCTCGTCTATAATTATGTCTGTAACTATTAGTGATTTTCCATAGTCCCAGCTCAAAAGTTCTGATAGTTGTTCATTACTCATAATTTATTTTCCTTTTTTAATTATATCCTTGCTACTTATTATCTAATATCCACTGACAAGCTTTAAAAATTACTTCTGGTTCGGATTCTTCATCGAAGTATTTTGTGTAGTTTCCTCCGTGTAAAGAACATCTTGCCCCTCTATCGTAAATATATGACCATAACTGAATATTATTATTTTTTACTGCCCATTCTTTACATTTATGTGCTAGTTCGTAGGCATTGATAGTTGTATAATGTTTTTCATTGTCATCTCTACTCATTGTCCAAAAGGATACATGGTTTTCGTTACCTGCTCCAATCTGGTATATATCAGTCCGCAATACTTCACTTAATAATTTTTTACTTATAATATTTCCCATTATATCAATCACTCCTTTAAATTTCTTGCAAAGTTCCGACTGCAATAAATATAGTTGTATCGTATAATAAACCATTATTTTTCTTACTATTAGCATGTATAATAATTGGCAAATCAATATCATTTTTAGTTAAATAATATAATTCTCCTGTTAGTTTTGCTTTTAGTAATGTGCTATCATA
>JAQTLV010000010.1 GCA_028714675.1 Sulfurovaceae bacterium | reverse complement strand
GCCGCACTTGTAAATAGTGGAGCTGATTTGCCAGCATTTGTTGTAATAGCAGAGAGTACAACAGGATTAACATCAAGCAATACGGCCAATGTTACACCTCCAGCTACAACTGATGTTAATGATGCACCTACATCGACCAATGATTCCATTACTATCTTAGAAGATATGAATAACACTACAGGAGTATATACTCTAACCACAAACGATTTTGGTACATATAGTGATGAAGAAGGAAGCGCATTGTCTTCTATTAGAATAGATTCATTGCCAACCAATGGTGTTATATATCTTAATGGAGTGGCAATTACTTCAGGGGCAGTTATTTCTCTTGCAAATATTACGGCTGGAAACTTGACATTTAATCCAACTGACAATAGCGACGCAGATAGCAGTTTCACATTTAATGTAAGCGATGGAACTGATTGGAGTAGTGCAAGCTACACAACAGCTATCAATATCACAGCTGTTGCAGATGCACCAACGATTACTACAGGAACAGTTGATTATACAGTTAACACATTTAATGCGAATTTCGAAGGCTCAAGCGGTCTATCCGGATGGTCAACCGGTGGAACAGTTGTTGTAGAATCTAATTCTCTTACAAATTCAAATCTTGGAGCATTGACCTCTATAGAAGGTACACAACATGTACTCTTAAGAGCCGAGGGTGTTGCTAATGCAGGTATAGCTACAGCACTAGGTACAACAGCAGCTAACCTCTCAGCAGCAACAACCAACAATAACGCAACTAATGGCTCTTATATTCAAACACAAGTGTATGCTCATATAGGCGATGTCATAACGGTTCAATACAATTTCATTAATGCAGAAACTCAAACTTATGCTACTGGAGCTTATGATGATGCTGCAGTTGCTGTAGTTAATGGAGTTGTTACAAAATTGAGCGATTCTAGTGATATTGCTAATGATAATCTAAATTATGATAATAATAGTGATATCGAAACCACTGGATGGCGAACATTTACTTATGTAGCAACAGCAGATGGATATATAAACCTTGGCTTAGCTATCTTAAATGCGGGAGACGATACGATTGATTCGTATATGATGGTTGATAATGTGCTAATCAATGGACAAGACCCAAGATTGACAACTTTTGATTTAAATCTAAATGTTAATTTAGTAGATACAGATGGTTCAGAGCATCTAACAGTTACATTGAGTGATTTCCCGGGTGGCACTACTTTTTCAATGGGTGCTTTAGATGCAACTAGCGGAGATTGGGTTATAACACTGGCTCCAGGAGAAAGCTTGGCTGACATTCAAGCAACTTTGCCAGCAGGATATGATGGCGCTTTCAACTACAATGTAACAGCCATTACAACTGATAGCAACGGAGATACTGCGACATCTGTAGCTCATTTTGCAGACGAGAGATATTTGGCCGATGCTCCTACTCTAAGCACAAGTGTTGATGGTGGTACCTATTTAACAGATATTGTATATTCTGATAATTTCAATACTAATCTTGGCAGTTGGACGGGTACAAACATAGATAGAAATAACAATGCGATGCGTATAGATGGTGCTGGCGACACAGCAACAAATACCTATGACTTTGGCGTTGAGCATGCTGGAGAGACTGTAACTATGTCGTTTGATACAGAGATAAACACTTGGAGTAATGATACATTTGATCACATGTTTGTTTCTGTCAATGGCACACAAATAGCAGATATAAGCAGAAATGGGCTAGACACCAATAGGAATTCTTTGAATTCTGGAAGTGTTACCCACACCTTTACCGCAACTGTAGGAAGCGATGGGAAAGTAGTTATTTTAATCAGAAATAATAGTAATAGAAATACCGAAGATTTATGGATTGATAATTTCAATATAACACTTCCTTTAAATGTCTATCAATATGATTTAACTCTCAATGCAGGCTTGACGGACAGCAGTGAAACATTGTCAGACATCACACTTACTAACATCCCAGCAAGCGTGATACTAAAAGATAGTAATGGCAACGTGATTACACAAAATGGAGATGGAAGTTATAGTGTAGCTCTTGATGGAAATGGTGATGCGGTTGTTTCAATAATCTCATCTACCGCTTTAAGTTCTACGGATTTAAGTGCTATAACATCTTCAGTAACATCAACAAATACCCTAAGCAACGATAGTTCCGAGACAATTATCGGTGGCAGTGGCAATGATTCATTATATGGCGGAGAAGGTAGCGATCATATCTATGGCGGAGAAGGTAGCGATCATATCTATGGTGGTGCAGGCAATAATGATACGATTGATCTATCTGAAACAACACCAGCAACAGATGTTATTTATTGGACATATACAGATGGTGGCGTGGATGGAAGTCTAGCAACAGACACTTTAACCGGTTTTAATACAACAGGCACAACACATGATGTGTTAAATATCTCAGATTTGTTAGTAGGAGAGAGCGGAAGTTCTACTGATATCGGTAATTTACTCAACTACATCCAAATAGATACAGGAACAGACAGCACCATTCATTTGAGCTCAGATGGAGGGTTTACGGGCGGAACCTATAATCCTTCAGCCCAAAACCAAACTATAGTTTTACATAGTGTAGATTTATCATCTTTTGGTAGTACTGATGAAGATATTGTTAAAGCAATGATAAATAGCGGTGTGCTGGTAGTTTAATAAAAACAATAACAATAGGCAATTTAAGTTTTGCCTATTGCATACAATCCTCAAATAGATATTTATGATCTTCTGGCAATGCTTCAAAAATAGTATTTGCTAAATTTCTAATTTCCCATAGCGCATCTTTTGATGTGCGAAGATGCAAGAAATTCTGTAAACTTCGTGCATTAATACTCCAAGTAAGTTCAGTTTTATAACTCTCTGGCAAACAATATTTTGCTATGTCATTACTGACACCACTTTGAAGTATTTTTTGTAAATTATCAAGTGCTGTTTTGCTGGCATCATCAACTACTTCATTTCCCGTGAATACTAAAAATTTACTATAATCTATATCTCCACTATCTTTGAGTTCTTTCAGCGTGTAGCGAGTGCTTTTAACGCTTAGGCTCGTCATTCTATGGCGCGCAAGCTCTTGCAAACAAGCCCTGCTTATTCCTTTAATATAAAAATTATAAGCAAGATGTTCTAAAGTGCTGGCATGTTTAAATTTGTTACCAACTCTGTCTATAAGCTCTCTATCTTTTTCTCCGCCATTATCACTTTTGTCAAAACTTTGCCAACATGTTCTAATAGCATTAGAACAAACTGTTAATGGAGTGTGATGAAGTAGAGTAACTTGCATAGATATTCCTTTGGTAGTGTTTGATATAATTATAGCAATTAGAGATTAGTTTTTAGTTGATAGTTTTAAAAATATTATTTTATTGAAAAAAATATAAATTGGGAGCAGCCAATGAGGGCAGATTCGAGATTTTATGCATTTAAAGAAGATTTTAGAGATCCGTTTGCAAGAGATAGAGATAGAATAATTCATTCAAGTTCTTTTAGAAGGTTAGAGTATAAAACACAGGTGTTTTTAAACCATGAAGGAGATTATTTTAGAACCCGTCTTACGCATTCTCTCGAAGTTAGTCAAATAGCACGAACATTGGCTAAAACGCTTGGACTAAAAGAATCTTTATGTGAAGCAATTGCACTTGCACATGATCTTGGACATACGCCTTTTGGGCATATAGGCGGAGATACGCTTGATGAGTTGTTAAAAAATAGCGGAAGCAAGTTTGGTTTTGATCATAACTTTCAATCATTTAGAGTTTTAACAAAACTTGAAAAAAGATATCAAGAATTTGATGGACTTAATCTTACTTTTGGGACATTAGAGGGGGTATTAAAGCATTCTACTCCGTATAAAAAAAATTTTCTTATTAATATTGACAGCATATTTCATCTTGATAAACATCCATCGATTGAGGCAATGATTGTAGATCGTGCTGATGAGATAGCATATATAAGTGCTGATATTGATGATGGTATAAAGTATGGGCTTATTGATATTGATAATTTGCTTTGTGAGCCATTAGGAAGAAGGATTGATGAGCTTACAAAAAAAGATGGGCTAAATTCAAAAGATAGGTTATATAGACATAGATTTGTTGCAAATTTGATAACATTTTTGGTAGAAAATTTTATTGGATATTCAAGAAAAAATGTAGAACAAATTAATAAATCTGAACCTCTTTGTAGTTATTTTAGCTCAAGCGAAACTATACCGGTTGGGTTTGAAAAAAACATAGAAACAGAGATTAAAATGCTTAAAAAATATCTTTTTGATAATCTTTACAGACATGAAAAAATAGCCAAAAAAATGTATTCAGGAAAACAGTGTATAAAAGGATTATTTATAGCCTTCACGGAAGACATTAACTTATTGCCAAAAAAAGAAAGGGAACTTTTGTCGCAAAAAACAAAAAATAGAGTCATTGCAGATTATATAGCTTCTATGACAGATAGGTATGCGATTGGTCAATATCATGAATTGTATGGCATTTAGTCCCCTACTTTAGGGCTACAAACTATTATATAGTAAAAATTAGATATAATTCGCGAAATTACATAAAATGGATTAGATATGCAAAAAATTAAAAATATAGCTGTTATTGCACACGTTGACCATGGAAAAACCACATTGGTTGATCAATTGTTACAGCAAAGCGGCACATATGCAGCGCACCAAGAGGTTACTGAGCGAGCAATGGATAGCAATGACATCGAAAAAGAAAGAGGAATTACTATTCTTTCTAAAAATACAGCTATTACTTATCAAGATCACAAGATTAACATCATAGACACTCCTGGCCATGCTGATTTTGGTGGAGAAGTTGAGCGTGTACTTCGTATGGTTGATGGAGTTCTTTTGTTGGTTGATGCGCAAGAAGGTGTTATGCCACAAACAAAATTTGTTCTTAAAAAAGCCATTGGCTTTGGTTTGATACCAATTGTTGTTATCAACAAAATAGACAAAGATGCAGCAGAGCCAGATCGCGTTATGAATGAAGTGTTTGACCTCCTTGTAGCTCTTGAAGCAAATGAAGAGCAACTTGATTTTCCTGTAGTTTATGCAGCAGCTAGAGATGGTTATGCAAAATGGAACATGGAAGATGAAAATAAAGACATGACGCCACTATTTGAGGCAATACTTAAATATGTGCCATATCCAACGGGGTCAGCTGATGCTGATACTCAAGCCCAAGTATTTACTCTTGATAATGATAATTTTGTAGGTCGAATAGGCATTACTCGTATATTTAATGGCAAGGTTAAAAGAGGAGATGAGTTTACTTTGATTAAAGCTTGCGGAGCAAAAAGTAAAAGCCGTATATCTAAATTAATTGGCTTTAAAGGACTTGAAAGACTAGACATCACAGAAGCAGAAGCGGGAGATATCGTAGCAATCGCAGGATTTAATGATATTGATGTTGGGGATAGTATATGTGACAATAAAAATCCAGTACCACTTGATCCTATGCATATCGAAGAGCCTACTTTGTCTGTTATTTTTTCTGTAAATGATGGACCACTTGCTGGAACAGAAGGCAAACATGTAACATCAAATAAGATTAGAGAAAGACTTGAAAAAGAGATGGAAACTAATATTGCCATGAGAATGGAACCTCTAGGGGACGCATCTTTTCAAGTTTCAGGTCGTGGTGAGCTACAAATAGGCATCTTGGCTGAAAATATGAGAAGAGAAGGTTTTGAGTTCATGCTAGCTCGTCCAGAGGTTGTTATAAAAGAAGAAGATGGAGTAAGAATGGAGCCATTTGAGCATCTAGTTGTGGATGTTCCTGAAGAGTTCCAAGGAGTCGCTATAGAAAAATTAGGCAAAAGGAAAGCAGAGATGACTTCGCTTGTTCCTATGCCTGATGGCACCGTAAGATTGGAGTTTGAAATTCCAGCTCGTGGGCTTATTGGTTTTAGAAGTGAGTTTTTGACTGATACAAAAGGTGAGGGGATTATGAATCACTCATATTTGGAATATCGTCCTTATAGTGGAAGTGTTGAGAGCCGTACTCAAGGAGCTTTGGTATCTATGGACGATGGTGTAGCAGTTGCGTTTTCACTATTCAATCTTCAAGCAAGAGGAGTGTTATTTATAAATCCACAAGATAAAGTTTATAGCGGAATGGTTATAGGCGAGTCTTCAAGACCTGGAGACTTGGATGTAAATCCTCTTAAAGGTAAGCAACTTTCAAACATGAGAACAAGCGGAGCCGATGAGGCTATCAAACTAGTTCCGCCTAGAAAAATTACACTCGAGTCTGCTATGGAGTGGATAGAGGATGATGAGCTTGTAGAGATAACACCTCTAACGATTCGAATAAGAAAAAAATTCCTCGATGAGAACATTAGAAGAAGAATGGCAAGAGATAAGAAAAATAGCTAAATTTTGATATAATAAAATCAAAAGGAGACACTATGTGTGCCGAAAAAGTTCATAAATTAATGATTGCTATAATCCTTGGAGTTATTATGGGGATTGTTGCTATTGGGGATTTAAAACTCGCTTTTATATTACAGCTTATTTTAATGCTGGGTTTTATAATGTGGGCACTTACGGGGTGGTGTGTATCGTTGGCTATATTTAAGAAACTATTGCCTCCATGTGATACAGATAAAAAACAAGACTAAGGGAGTTCATGTCAACAATTTCATATAAAGATGCTGGCGTAGATATAGATGCTGGGAATAATTTTGTTGAAGCTATCAAAAATGATGTAAAGTCTACATTTGATGCTAATGTAATAGGGGGTATTGGCTCATTTGCTGGTGCATATTCTTTGCCTTCTGGCTACAAAGATCCAGTCCTTCTTTCAGCTACTGATGGTGTTGGAACAAAATTAAAACTTGCAATTGAAAGCGGAAAGCTTGATACTGTTGGGATTGATTTAGTTGCCATGTGTGTTAATGATTTGATATGTAATTTTGGAACACCAATGTTCTTTTTAGATTATTATGCTACTGGCAGACTTATTCCAGATGATGCAAAAAGTGTAGTATCTGGGATTGCAGCTGGATGTAGAGAGGCTCAGTGTGCACTTATTGGTGGGGAAACTGCTGAAATGCCTGGAATGTATAGTAATGATGATTTTGATTTAGCTGGCTTTGCTGTTGGAATTGCTGAAAAAAGTGAAATGAATACACTGGCAAATGTGAAAGATGGACAAGTTTTGATAGCTCTTCCAAGTAGTGGAGTACATTCAAACGGTTATTCTTTGGTTAGAAAAATATTTTTTGATACATTGGGTATGAATTTGGATACGCCTTTTGAAGGAAAACCTTTGATAGATACGCTTATGATGCCAACTAGAATATATGTTGATTTATTTAAAAAACATAAAGATAAAATAAAAGCATTAGCCCATATTACAGGTGGCGGAATAGTTGAAAACTTACCCCGTGTATTGCCTGATAATATAAAAGCGATTGTGGAAAAAGATAAAATTAAAATACTTCCTGTGTTTGAGTTTATGAGTCATTATGTAAGCGAAGAAGAGATGTATAGAACATTCAACATGGGTGTTGGCATGGTATTGGTCGTAGATGAAAGTGATGTGGATTATATTATTAGCAACACAGACGGATATGCGATAGGTAAATTAGTTAGAGGCAAAAAAGAGGTGGAGCTGATATAAAATCAGCTCCATACCGTTTTGATTTAGTTTTTATGATTATCTATTGACAAAAAAAAACTTTTAGGCTATAATCACATCTCTAAAATTACGGAGTGTAGCGCAGTCTGGTAGCGCACCTGGTTTGGGACCAGGGGGTCGAAGGTTCGAGTCCTTTCACTCCGACCATTAGACAAGAAAAAAACAGTTTAAAAAAACACTTTAAGAATGGTGGATGTAGCTCAGTCGGTAGAGCACCAGTTTGTGGCACTGGTGGTCGCGGGTTCGATCCCCGTCGTCCACCCCATTAGTAAGTTTCGATTATGAGCGCTAGTGGCTCAATTGGATAGAGCATCAGACTTCGGATCTGAGGGTTAGGGGTTCGAGTCCTCTCTGGCGTACCACAAGCCCACTGTTTTTATTTTTTATGCGTTCGTAGCTCAGCTGGATAGAGCACTCGCCTTCTAAGCGAGCGGTCTCAGGTTCGAATCCTGACGGACGTACCACTAGAATAATTAAAGCTTTTATAAGATTAAAAAGCTAAAATTACATTCTATTTTTTGTGCGGATATGGTGAAATTGGTAGACACGCCAGACTTAGGATCTGGTGCCGCGAGGCATGGGAGTTCGAGTCTCTTTATCCGCACCACCAACTACTTTTATACAATCTAATACAATCTAAATAACAATCAAAACACCCCTTAAATACAAGCTTTAAAGCCATATTGTAATCTAATACAGTTTAACTTAATTCAACAACAGCTATAATCTTGAAGTACCTTTTGTAGTACCTTTTACCTTTTATAGACGGTTCGACAATATTTTTTATTTTAAAAGGTACTACGAGATAACTCTAAAGGCTTATATGTGGACTTTGTTACAGATAATGAAATAAAAGCAATCGAGTACAATGGTAAAGAATTTTTTGCAAAAGATAAATCTATGAAAAATCTATTTTTGCATATCAAGCCAAACAGTAAGTTATGGATTTTTAGATACAAAAGTCCATTGACTAATACGCAAAGAAAAATATCAATCGGAGCTTATCCAAAAGTTACACTTGCTAATGCAAGAGATAAAGCCCGTGAACATCAAAGAGCATTAAATGATAATGCCGACCCCTTAGAGCTTAAAAGAGAAGATAAACTAAAAGAACATCATCAAAAAGAGAATGAAAAGCTAAACGATAATTCACAACTTCATAGAGTGGTGCAAGGGTGGCTAGATAACTACTCAAAAAGAGTGAGTGCGGTTACGCTCAAAAAAGAGACCGCAAGGATAGAAAATCATATACTTAAACCTTTTAGCGAGTACAACAACGAGGGCTTTATAATCTCATCGAAATCTATCAGTAAAATATCAAGAGCAGAATTATCAAACATTTTAACAGACATCAGTAATGACAAAGCAGAAACAGCAGATAGATTATTTTCTCATTGTAAAGGCATTTGGCTTTATGCAGTAAGTAAAGGCTTTATAGACATAGATAGGAATATCGTGTCAAACATAGACAAAAAAAACACTATGGCAAAAGTAGATAACAAGCATAGACCAAAGATAACAGACGAGGCAACACTAAAAGAGCTATTAACTGCGATAGACAATTATCCACACAATATCATCATCAAACAACTTTTAAAACTTGTTTGCCATATTCCATTAAGAGCAGAAAATATCAGTAGTTTAAAATGGGAGTATGTGGATTTTGAAAATAGAATTTTAACGATACCACGAAATCTAATGAAAGTTAAAAATAAAAATATTCCAAACTTCAAATTACCACTCACAAAACAAGTCATAGAAATACTACAAGATACACAAAAATATTTTAATCACGATGTATGGGTATTTCCAAGTTTCAATAAAAGCAACCAACACATAAACAAAGAAAGTCCAAATAAGGCTTTAAAGATAATGGGTTTTGGAGTAGAACCAAAGAAACAAACAATGCACAGCTTTAGAGGCACATTTAGAAGTTTGGCAGAAACATACACGCATATCCACAATGCTACAAAAGAAACAAAAGAGGCGGTTTTAGACCACATAGAAAAGAACCCGTCCATTTTGGCTTATATGCATAGAGCAGATTATACAAACCAAATGATACCACTTTTGGAGTGGTGGAGTAATTATCTTGACGAGGTGAAAAATGGGTAGAGAAGATTTTTTAAAAAAAATAAAAGAGATAGATGATGATTATATACCTTGCGAAAGTGTAAGAGAAACATTTATGGAAGCAAAAACGCAAATGACAGCCAAAGAATGGTTATTGTTGCATTGGGATACACTCCTCTCAAATGTAGATATAATAGCCATAGAACGATTAACACTCTCAAACGACAAATTCATAAATCCATTTATTGATTTTTATGATTTAGATAGTCAATGTTTAAAGGATATTTTTTATTTACTTGCCAAAACACACAAGGCTTTAAAGTATTATAATGAATACTCTAGCCCAAACAGAGATTTAAAGGCAAGAAATACGAGTAAAAATATAACCAAAAAAATAAATAAAATAATAGAGTTAATAATGGATACAGATATTGAGGTAAATGATTATATTCAAAGAATTGAATATGGTGAGCAGATAGACCATAATTTTATTCCGAAAGGCTATAAGACAGTTGAGTATTTAGCATATTTTAAGGACACATTAGAAAATAAACATTACACAGAAAGACAATTGTTTGAAAATTTATTGTTTGAAATGTATCACTTACTTAAAGATGATTTTAGCAAAGAACAAATTCTTAGAGCCGTTAATTTACTCATTAAAAAATATTTTAGTAGAGATATTTCATTTACAAGAAAAATAAATCTTGATAATTTTGTACAAATAAAATACATCTATGAAACAATGGCTGGAATAGATTTAACTCACTCAACACGAACCTAAAAAATGTCCTTTTAGAAATAGAATCTAATTTGTGATAGGACAATCTTGTTTAATAAAATCCAACTTGTAATTACTTAATCTCACAAATTCTAAAACCGTGAGATTTGAAATCTTTAGCTAAAGTCCTTTTATTTCAAGGTATGAAATAGAAAGATTTAAAATGACAATGGAAAATATGAGAGCCAAAGAAGCTCACAAGTATTTAGGAGTGGGCTTATCGACACTATGGGCGTATGTAGCTCAATCTAAAATCAAAGCCTACAAAATTTCGGACAGAGTGACGATATTCAAAAAATCAGAGCTTGACGCTTTTATAAATGGTGGTGCATAATGGAAAATAGAAAAACAAGCTATTTGATTATAGCACTAACCAAGTTATTAAATGGCGATAGGTTATCATTTATCGAGGGTGCAAAAAATTCAAATCAATATTTTTGTACTATCAAAAACAAAGGTATTGAACTCATAGAAGTAGAGGTGCCAAACCTCACAAATAGAGGGTATCATCTGGAAAGACGATTAAACCCAACAGATGAGAATTTAGAACTTGCAAAAGCATATTTAAACAGGCTAAAACGAGCCGTTTAAGATTTGAAAAAAGTGTGTATTGCAATTAAGTCTAATGTAGTCTAAGAGATAAAAACACTCCTATTTATTTTTAGGAGTGTAAATCAACTCCGATTTATAGCAGGGGCGGTATTTGATGAGGTTAATCAAGTGGTGCAAAAAGTGGCTTAAGAATTCACTTCCGTAATGTAGAGTAAAAAAGAGAGGTAAAACTTGAATATTTTAGAACAGCTAGAAACATCAACTAACAGTAAAATATTGAACTTTTACATAGATACCATTAGGATAGAATTTTCACTACAATACAAGCAAAAAAGTTTAGAAAATTTAGGGAAGTGGCACAAACTAAAAAAAAGTGATTTTAAATACAATCAAATCAAAAAGAGATTATCACTTACAGAACTATCAACAGTTTATCAACTTGAAGATTATAATATCTACTACTACAAAAGAAAAGATAAACAAAACAGAAAAAAAGCGATTATGGTTATCTTTGGACTGAAGCAATATCATAAAGACCCACCACCAAGAGAGCTTATATCTCAAATAGTAGATACTCTTACTTACAAAGTGGATTTTAAAAAGTATAGAGATTTTGAGATTGATTTGTCTTTTGATACTCCAATAGCTCCAAACTATGAGAATTTATCCAAGCACTACACCACCAAGATATTATCATCAAATAGAGGCACTACTTGCTACATAAACAGCCCAAACCTACTTATGATTAGAAGTGTTTGTATTTATGATAAAGCCTCTAAAAATAGCCTTGCTACGCCATTATACAGATATGAAGCAACAATACACATACCAAACCCAAAAGAGTTAAATTTACCGATAGATGATTTTATAGAGATAATCAATAAAGGAATGAAGCAATGAGTAAACAGAAAAAAGAAAAAAATCCATTTATAGAAGCATTTAAGAAGTTACCAAAAGACCACACACCACAGCAGGTGGAATAAGTTATCAAAGAGATATTAAGAGCTAATGGCTTGAGCGTTGAAAATGTATCTATCACTATAAGCTCCCCACTATCCAAGTAGATACTAAAAAAGTCCGATAAAAGTCCGAGTGAAATACAAGCTAAAAGTGAACACTTTAAAAATCCTCAAACATCAGCTACAAGGACTTATAACTCAAAAAGGACATATAAAATGAACGCTAAAATGCAACACTTTTTAGGAACATCAAATAATGGCTATAACGGCTTTTGTGATAGTTATGGGAATAAAAAAAGCAATAGCCTATTTAATCGAACAGTTTAAAGCCGTCATATTAGGAATTAGTAAGCAAATCGAACAGCCAACAAGCCCTATACTATTTTAGATTATTTGTGATAGAATGCTTTTAAACAATCACACTTGAACTATTAGACATTTTTAATTTTTACGGTAGCGTTTTAATCTTGTAGTACCTTTTGTAGTACCTTTTTGCACCAATAGCTATAAAAGCCCCTTAAAATAGAGCTTTACGGTGGACTTTATCGCACCACCAACTACTTTTATACAATTCAAATCAATTCAATCAATATTAATAAAGCCCCTAAAATACGAGCTTTAAAGCAATACATCTTCTATCACAGCTATTTATTATTACCTTAATCTAAGTACAAATGGCTCAATATACAATTTAAATTAGTAGAATATTTAAGGTATAATTTCTTTCTTCAACATTTGTTGTATAGCCTTTTTGTACAATTAATAAAAAAGATTAGCAAGGATATTTGTATGAAAAAAATAAGCATAATTGTAGTTATATTATTTTCTTTTTATGGCTGTGGGACTAAAGTTAAGGTAAATACACTAATGCCTTCCGAAGTAAGTGCTATGAGTTCACATAAAAAAATCAAAGTCAATAATTTTATAGGGGATAATATAGGTTTTACCAATCGGCTAAAGGCTTCGTTGATTAATTTAAAATATGACAATCTACCATATTTTGAGTTAACATATACCAATCCAAATGCTACTATAAATGGACAAATAGATTATGGTGTTATGAATAATTTATATGAAAATGTCTATATTGTTCATTATGACAAGGATGGGAAAAAAACTGGAGAGAAAAAATATCAATCTAGCGCAACAAAAAAAGATTATAATTTCAATAAAAAAGACAACAAAAAAAAGAATTTTCCACGAGATGAGGTTAATGTTGAGTTGTGTTTAGAAAAAAGTGTACATTTGGGAGGGAATATAGAAGTAACAGCAGGCAACAAGATACTCTATGTTTATCCAATAGATAATGTAGCAACTCAAACTGATTGTAGTTTTTATATTTATCCATACATTGATGATACTTTGCTTGTGAGCGAAGTACAAAATAGTGCCATAAATGATTTTGTAGGAAAAATTGCTCCAAAGAAAATTACTTACGAAATAAAGATAATTGATAAACCCGAAGATGGTTATACTAAAGATCAAAAAGAGATGTTTTTGGCAGGAATCGTGCTTATAAAAGAGGGTCGTTATTTGGAAGCTGAAGCTTTATTTGAAAGATTGGTTGCTATTACCAATGGATATAGTTTTGCTGCTTTTTATGACTATGGTACTGTCTTAGAAGCAAATGGAAAATATGACAAAGCAAAAACAACATATGAGAAGGCGAGTAAAATTCCAAGCAAAAATAGTGCTATGGCACTAGAATCAATTTACAGAGTGTCGGATACCAAATTTTTTGAAAATAGTGCTATTAAAGAATTAAAAAATAAACACTAAGAGCTTTTACTTGTTGATTTATTTTTTGGTTTTCTTATCGTACTCTTCAATTTCTTTTTCAAATTCATCTATTTCTTGATTTAAGAATTGAACATAATTTCCTCGCATTATAACTACTGGCATTCCAACTTTTGACCACTTGTAAAGCGGACGAATATCATCTTCTTCTACATGAATGCATCCATATGACATTGCTTTTATGTTACCAAGATGTAATGCTTGACCATCTGGCGTAAACTTAATAGTAAAGTCCATATTATTGACGCCATCAGCAGAAGGATATTTGCTTGACATGTGAAAACGCTTTTTTGAGAGTATGTAAAAAATGTTATTATCTGTTTCATGTCCACCCCCTGCTCCTGAAGAGATTTGTCCACTCCACCAAATAATACCATCTCTGTCAACGGCATATATTCTGCCATCACTTCCTGGCTCTCTAACGGAAACTATGAAAAAATCCTTTCCGCTTAAGTCAACTATTTTTTGATTTTCAAAATTTTTATCTGTTAATTCAAATTTTGTTACTGAAAGAGCTTCTATATTAACTAAATGTGTTTTATTAAAATCAGTAAAATTTTCAGCATCCAACAAAGTAATAAATAAAATTATAATTAAAAGTATTTTTTTCATTGTTTGCCTTTGCATTTAAGCCTACCAAGTTCCCATCCAACTCTATAGCTTTTGTTGGAGTTGAATTTTTTGTGATTTTTAGTATAAATTCCCTCAGCTGTACGACAAGCATCTATCACGCCGAGTTTAAAATTTTTATTGCGATTAGGACCAAAATTGATATCATGATATATAAAACTATTTTCTGTTAAAACATATGATGGCGATGATGTACACCCTACCAACAAGCCAAGTATAATAAAGATACCCAATATATAAAATCTTTTACTTCCCAATCATTACTTCCTGCTATAATTTATAAACAAATTATATATTAAAAGTATTTAATTATTTAAGAATACTTTATAAATATTGCGATATTTATATATATTTTCTAAATCAATAATTATTTTATTGATTTAGTTTCTTTTTGATAAGCAATATAGCATTAGAATTTTTTACTTGACCGTCTTTATCTACAGTTAAAGATTCAAAATAAACTTTTATAGCGACTTTGCTATTTTCGGATACAAAAGTGAGTTGTTCTGTTGATAAATATTGAGTAGTAATATTATCGTCCGAATCTTTTAATAACTTTTTAACAAATGGGGTAGTATCAAATTCCCCAATAATTTGTTCATTTTCTTTAATAACTATAGTATTTTGTTTTTCTTTTGAATCGGTTTTTATTTTTATAATATTATATCGGTTATCGTATAAAGTATCATATCCAGATATATCTAATGGTTCTTTATTTTGGGTCACAAAGAATGTTTTGCTAGTGTCTGTTTTTTGAGTATTTTTATTTTGGCATTCCCAAGAATTGACATAATTAAAGCCAAGCTCTTTAGTAGCAAATGTTGCAAAGTCATTAGAATTATATGTTTCCATATATGGTTTTTTTGATTTTGCATTATATTTTTTTACAATATTAGGAATAGTTTTGTCTAGTAACTCTTTATTGTGGTGGCTATCTATAGAATCAATCGAGCTAGATATGTCACACCTAACTTGCAGGGGAGATTTATTTGATAACTTTACATTCTTATTCAAAAGAATAGTAAGTCTGTTTGCTTGAGATAAATCACTTATCCAATATGAGTTTAATTTCCATCCATATTGACTTATAAATAAAAGTACAACCAATAAAGCAAACGGTAATTCATATCTGGCCTTTTTAACTATTACAAGATAAAGAAAAGTCAATACAAACCATATGCCAAGCATAGTTACCATATATCGATCACTACTCCAGCCATATTGAGACACCCTCATATAGATAGCTATAAACAGCATACTAAGTTGAATTAAGGCAGCTATTATGAGCATCTTTCTATATCTGCCACTAAATGGTGTCCAAAATAAATATGTTACAAGTGATAATGATGCAAATGCTAAAGAGAGCCAAACCAACACGCCACTTGGCCATTCAAAAGTAAATAAAATTTTCAATACATACCCAGAAAGAATAAGTGCATATACCGACGCTATTGATGTTAGTATATATCTTACAAAAAAGTTTCCAATAGAATTATAAAATTCTCCACTCGTATCTATTTCTATTGGTTTTTGAACAAGCAAGGAAAGAAAATAATGTGCGCTGAATATTCCAAATATCAAAATAGATAGATATTCATAATATTTCCAACTAACTTCAAATTCAAATAAAACAGAAGTAGCTTTTATAGCACCTGCCAAACCAGCATATAGGATAATACCAAAAGCTATACTACTAATGAGTGCAAGAAGAATATTTAAAATCCAACTCCAAAATCTTAGGTTTGTATTTTTTTGCTGCATAAATGGTAATACGCCAAGTAAAAGCAAAGCCATAATTATTAGAACAAAGTGTCTCGTTGTCATAATTACATCTACAAACTCTTTTGCTGAAGGTAATGACCAAAAATATATTAATGATAACAATACTCCAAAACCAATTACTTTGATCTCTTTCTTCCAATGATATAGAGCAACTATCATAAAAAACCCAAATGATGATGCAAGGGAGACATCTATCCACACTATATGATTATGTGAGGCATAAGGCCAGTCCATATTTGTTAAAACTATGCAAGCTGTTGTAAAAATAAATGCAAATAAAGATGCCAGCGGATAGAGTTTTGCAGAATATAGTAATTTGTCTTTGAGGGCTATGACAGATATTTTTAAATCCATTGGCAATCCTTTTTGAAATATTATACTATAAATTATTTTTGATATCATATTGGCATATTTTTTGATAAAATATTAAAAGACTAACTCTAAAAATAAAAAGGAATTTCCAATGAAAACAAGTGCAAGAAATCAATTTGAGGGAAAAATTGTTGAGTTTATAGAAGGTGCTGTTATGACCGAAGTTAAAATTGAAGTATCTGATTCAGTGCATATTTGTGCCACAATCACAAATGAAGGAAAAGAGTCTTTGGGGTTAAATGTTGGAAATACTGTTGGCGCTATAGTTAAAGCATCATCTATCATATTAAGTAAATCAAAATTGAAAACAAGTGCAAGAAATAATATACAAGGTAATGTAGCAGAAGTAATCAAGGGTGCTGTTAATAGTGAAGTAAAAATCTCTATTGGTAGCAGTGTAGTTTGTGCTATAGTTACAAATGAGTCTATTGATGATTTATCTATAGCAAAAGGCGACAGTATCTATGCTATATTTAAAGCATCAAGCGTTATATTGATAGCTTAGTAACTATAAATGAAAATCCCGAAATAAAATTCGGGATAAATAATTTAAAAATTGATTTGATTAAGAATTTGCAAGTCTTTTTAGTCTTTCTTTGTATGCTATCATATCAAAGTCTTTCACACCTGCAACACCATCTGCAATTGCAGTCTCAGCTACAGCATAAGATACCCACTCCATAAGTCTTTTATCAAATGGCGAAGGTATAATATATTCTGGACCATAAGTCATATCAGTTCTACCATGAGCTTTTGCAACATAATCTGGTGTTGGTTCTTTTGCAAGTGCTGCTAAAGCTTTTGAAGCCGCCATTTTCATATTTTCAGTAATTTTTGTTGCTCTTACATCAAGTGCACCACGAAATATAAATGGAAAGCCTAAAACATTGTTTACTTGATTTGCAAAGTCACTTCTGCCAGTTCCTATGATTAAATCATCTCTAACTGATTTTGCAATATCTGGCATGATTTCAGGCGTTGGGTTTGCACATGCAAATATGATAGGATTAGCAGCCATAGAAGCAACCATCTCTTTTGTGATTTGCTCAGGTCCAGAAAGACCAAGAATCATATCTGCATTTTTTGCTGCATCTTGTGGCGTTCTATCTTCTGTGTCAATAGCATAAGCCTTTTTTTGTTCATTAAGATCTGTTCTACCAGTATGTATAACACCTTTTGAATCAAGCATGGTTATATTTTTTACACCAAGTAGTTTATACATATTCGCACAAGCTATGCCACTAGCTCCTGCGCCAATAACTACTACTTTTAAATCCTCGGCTTTCTTGCCGCTCATATCAAGAACATTTATAAGTCCAGCTGTTGTGATAACTGCTGTTCCATGTTGATCATCATGAAATACAGGTACATTACAGATTTCTTTTAATCTCTCTTCAATCTCAAAACATCTTGGAGCGCTGATGTCTTCAAGGTTGATTCCTCCGAATGTATCAGCAATTGCTGCAACTGTTCTTATTATCTCTTCAGTGTCTTTTGTATTTAACTCTATATCTACAGCATCAACTTTGGCAAATGATTTAAATAGTACACATTTTCCTTCCATAACAGGTTTGCCAGCAAGGTGACCAATATCGCCAAGACCCAGTACCGCAGTTCCATCAGAGATAACAGCTACAAGGTTGCCTTTGTTGGTGTAATCATATGCAGTACCAATATCTTTTTCTATCTCAAGACAAGGGTAAGCAACACCTGGACTGTATGCCATAGAAAGTTCTTTTACTGTATCGCAAGGCTTTGTAATAAGTGTTCCGATTTTACCGTTTGTATCAAATTCATTTTTTGCTTTATGGTAATCTAATGATTCTTGTTCAAAAGTTGACATAATATTCTCCCGTTTTTAGTAATTTATTATATATTTTTATTTGTAGTTATACTCTTGAAGTAACACATAATTGTGTTTAAGTTGATAAAGTGTGTATAGTTGAAACACATAAAAGCTGTTTTTGGTTTTAAAATAAACCGTACAATCAAGTATTTATGATAAATATTATTGTAAAATAATACACTATATTAAAAGGCAAAATGTGAGTGATAAAATATGTATAATTGGGCTTGGGTATGTTGGTTTACCTCTAGCTCATGCATTTAGCAGTAAGTATAAAGTAGTTGGATTTGACATAAATAAAGATAGAGTCGATGAATTGCTTGGCGGATTTGATAGAACTTTAGAACTTTCAAGTAAGCAAGTAAAAGAGTGCTTAGATAATGGCATGAAGTTTAGTACAAACCTTGATGATACATCGGAATGCAATATATACATAGTAACTGTTCCAACTCCTATCAATGATGATAATGAACCAGACTTAACCCCTATCGTAAAATCAACACAGAGTATATCAAAAGTGATAAAACAAGGCGATATAGTAATTTATGAAAGTACAGTTTATCCAGGAGTTACAGAAGAGGTTTGTGTGCCGATTTTAGAAGAAGGAAGCGGACTTAAATTTAATGTCGGTTTTTTCTGTGGTTATAGTCCTGAGAGAATCAATCCTGGCGACAAAGAGCATACAGTTACAAAAATACTCAAAATTACATCTGGCAGCACTCCTGATATTGCAAAAAAAGTTGACGAACTTTATAAATCTATTATTATTGCAGGCACACACATGGCACCATCTATCAAAGTTGCTGAAGCTGCAAAGGTTATAGAAAATACCCAAAGAGATGTAAACATAGCTCTCATGAATGAACTTGCAATGATTTTTGATGTAATGAAGATAGATACAAATGCAGTTCTTGAAGCAGCTGGAACAAAATGGAACTTTATAAGATTAAAGCCAGGTTTAGTTGGTGGACATTGTATAGGCGTAGATCCATACTATCTAACTCACAAAGCACAAGTTTTGGGCTATACACCAAATTTAATTCTTGGTGCAAGACATATAAATAATGGAATGAGCAAATTGATAGCCGATAAGGCAATTAAATTTATGATAAAAGAGGATAAAAAATTAAAAGGTGCGAATATTCTTGTTATGGGGGTTACATTTAAAGAAGACTGTCCTGATATGAGAAACTCAAAAGTTCTTGATATTATCAAGGAACTTGAAGAGTACGAGTGTCATGTAGATGTTTATGATTATTGGGTGGATAAAAGCGACAAAGAGACTAAAAAATTAAATTTTTTAGATGAACTTCCATTGAATTCTAAAAAATATGACTCTATTATTGTTGCTGTTGCACATGAGAAATTTAAGCATATTTCAAAAGAAAATTTTGAAAGCATGAGTCATGGAAATGCAATCATTATAGATGTTAAAGGGATTGTAAAAAATCCTACATGGAAATTATAATTAATTTTTTAATAAATTTATAGGAGAAAAGATGAAAAATTTTGCTTTAATTGGAGCAGCAGGATATATAGCCCCAAGACATATGAAGGCAATTAAAGAGACTGGCAATGAGCTTGTTGTCTCTTTTGATCCATATGATGGCATAGGCATCATGGATAGCAATTTCCCAAAAGCTGATTTTTTTACAGAGTTTGAGAGGTTTGAGAGCTTTGTGGATACATGGCAAAGAGAAGAAAAAGATAAAATAGAATATATTGCCATTACCACACCAAATTATCTACACAAACATCATATAGGGTTTACACTCAGAATAGGAGCTAATGCCATATGTGAAAAACCACTTGTGCTAAGTCCCAAAGATATTGATTATCTTGCTAATATTGAAAAAGAAACAGGAAAAAAAGTTTACAATATACTGCAACTTCGTTTGCACGATTCTATAATAGCACTAAAAGAGAAGATTGCCAAAGAGCTTAAAGCAAATCCAGATAAGATTTATGACATAGATTTGACTTACCTCACAAGTAGAGGCAAATGGTATTTTGAGAGTTGGAAAGGCGATGAAGATAAAAGCGGTGGAATCGCTAGTAATATAGGTGTACACTTCTTTGACATGCTTAGTTGGATATTTGGTGAGAATGAGGATAATGTGGTTCACATCAAGCAAGCTGATGTCAATGCAGGATATATGAAGCTTAAAAATGCAAGAGTGAGATGGTTTCTTTCTGTAAATTATGACTATATTCCAAATGATATTAAAGAGAGTGGTAAAACTACATTTAGAAGCATCACAGTTAATGGAGAAGAGTTTGAATTTAGTGAAGGTTTTACAGATCTTCATACAACAAGTTATAAACACATACTAAATAATGGTGGATTTGGGCTTGAAGAGGCTAGAAATTCTATCAACATAGTTTCAAATATTCGATCCCTTGCTCCTGTAGGATTAAGTGGCGATTATCATCCATTTTGCTCCAAAGTGATTGGTTGATGTCAAATTACTTCACCCATCCCTCTTCCTTTATTGATGATGGAGTAATTATTGGCGACAATACAAAGGTTTGGCACTTTTCACATATATTAAGTGGTTCATGTATTGGAGAAAATTGTTCTTTTGGGCAAAATTGTGTTGTAGGACCCAATGTAAATATAGGCAATGGCGTAAAAGTACAAAATAATGTTTCTATTTATGAAGGAGTAGAGTGTGAGGATGATGTATTTTTGGGACCATCAATGGTATTTACCAATGTTACAAATCCAAGAGCATTTATAACAAGACGAGATGAGTTTAAAAAAACACTTCTCAAAAAAGGATGCTCTATAGGGGCAAACGCAACCATAATTTGTGGCGTTACTATAGGAGAATATGCACTCATTGGCAGCGGTGCTGTGATAAACAAGGATGTAAAACCTTATGCACTAATGGTTGGTGTTCCAGCTAGACAAATTGGTTGGGCAAGTAGAGCTGGCAATACTCTTGAGTTTGATGAAAATAATGAAGCAGTTGATGGTTTTGATGGCAGTAAATATAAGATTGTTGATAATAATTTATTAGTTATAGGATAGAAATGAAGATAGATTTTGCAAATTTACAATACCAGCATGAGTTGTATAAAGATGAGATAGAACCAGCAATTTTAAAAGTTGCAAGAAAATGTAATTTTATTATGGGTGAAGAGATAGATGAGCTTGAAAATGCTCTTCAAATTTTTACTGGCGCAAAACATGCTATATCTTGTTCTAGCGGAACAGACGCATTGCTCTTAGCGATGATGGCTTTAGATATTAAATCTGGGGATGAGGTTATAACAACTCCTTTTACTTTTATAGCAACTGCTGAAACAATAGCACTAGTTGGTGCAACTCCTGTATTTGTTGATATTGATGAAAAAACATATAATATAGATTCTGCCAAAATAGAAGCCGCAATTACCCCCAAAACAAAAGCGATTATTCCCGTTTCACTTTATGGGCAACCATGCGATATGGATGAGATTATGACAATTGCCAAAAAGCATAATATAAAAGTTATTATAGATGGCGCACAAAGCTTTGGAAGCACATATAAATGCAAAAGTGACAGCAATTTAGGTGATATATCATGTACGAGCTTTTTCCCTGCAAAACCACTGGGGTGCTATGGCGATGGAGGAGCTGTATTTGTCAATGATGATGAGCTGGCAGATAAGATAAAAAGCTTAAGAGTTCACGGACAAACAAAAAGATACTATCATAGATATATAGGTATGGGTGGACGCCTTGATACCATTCAAGCTGCGATCTTGAATGTAAAACTTAAATACTATAAAAAAGATTTAGCTTTGAGGCAAGAAGTTGCATCAAAATATACAAATCTTTTATCTTCAAAGAAAGATATTTTATTGCCCTCTATCAAAGAGAACAGAACAAGTGCTTTTGCACAGTATTCTATTAGAGTAAAAAATCGAGATGAAATGCAAGAAAAACTTAAAAATCTAGGCGTTCCAACGGCAGTTCACTATCCATTACCACTTCACTTACAAGAGTGTTTTGCCTATTTAGGATACAAAAATGGAGATTTCCCAATTTCAGAAATGATTGCAAATGAAATTATTAGTTTGCCAATGAATCCTTATTTGAGTGATGAAGAGATAGAGTATATAGTTAAGAGCCTGTAGATGAATTTTTTGCCAATTGTCAATCATTCTCTTGCATATAATAAATCTATAGATGGTCTTCGTGGCATAGCTATTTTGCTCGTGCTTTTATTTCATATATATCCCAAAGAATTTTCTTTTGGATATGTGGGCGTAGATATATTTTTTGTACTCTCTGGTTTTCTTATTACTCAAATAATATATACCAAGTTGATATCTGGCACATTTAGCTTTAAAGAATTTTATAGAAATAGAGTAAGAAGAATTTTTCCTGCAATGATTATAGTTTTGATATTTTCATTTATTATAGGATATATATTTTTATTTCCTTTAGAATTTGTTGGCTTAGCAAAACATATACAATCGTCAGCTTTATTTTATGAAAATTTTAGACTTATTGGTGAATCTGGATATTGGGACGAAGCAAGTACAAAAAAACCACTTTTACATTTTTGGTCTTTGTCTATAGAAGAGCAATTTTACATTTTTTGGCCCATGTTAATTTTTATCCTATATAAATTTAAATTTAAACTAGTATCTTCTTTATCCATAGTATTTATAGCTTTATTGATACTACCACAATTTATAGATGTAGACCCTTTCTACCACTCATTATCAAGATTTTGGGAGTTGTGTTTTGGTGGACTAGTTTTTGCTGTGAATGATAGATATGATATAAAAAAACAAATAAAAAAACTAAAACCAGTAATATATTTATTTTTTTTTATTTCAATAGGATTTGGGTATGAGAATGTAGAATTTAGTATCTTTAAAACATTTTTCATAGCAATATCCACTGGCTTTTTAATACTTTTGCTTTTATACGAAGAAAATGAACAAATTTTTTCTTCAATAATTTTGATTTTTTTAGGTCTTATTAGTTTTCCTCTTTATTTATGGCATTATGCAATCATAGGATATGCATACACTTTTGGACTTGATGTGCAAAATATTGGGCTAGGAATAGCTTTTGTTTCCATTGTTTTGTCTTATTTGACATATAGATTAATTGAGATAAAAGCCAGAAGACAAAATAGTTATTACTTTATGTTTTTTTTAATGGTCATTGTATTAATGCTTGCCACAATGTCACACTATGTCTATAAAACTAGAGGATTGCCAAATAGAGAATATATTAAAAGTATAAATAATGCATATTTTGACAGAGCACCTTTTAAAGATGCGAATGGCACTAAAATTATTGAAAATATCGCAGGAAAAAACCCAAATATATCTCATATAAGATCAAACATGAAGACTATGCAGAAGCCATTTTTTGTGCTTATCGGCGATTCCCATGCTTATAGTATATATGACGCTCTTTCTAAGGAAATTTTGAAACATGGATATAGAACTCTTTGTATATCAAATAACGCAATACCACCATTTATAGAGACTATTAGTAGCTTGGATAAAAAAATCAAAGAAAAAAATAAGACCATATATCAAGTTTTAGAAAAACTAAAACCAAAAAAAGTTATTTGGGTATCAAGAGGTCAGATATATGCTACAAAAAGCAGTTTTTTGTTAAATGAAAAAAGCGACATAAGTAGACAAAATTTTCAAATAGTTGATTTTTATGATAATTTAGAAGCAACATTTAAATATTTTAATCAAAATAATATCGAATTATATTTTGTACTAGAAAATCCTGAAATGGGGTTTTACCCTGAAGAGTGTTTAAAAAGACCATTTTTTAAATTTCCGTATAAATTGAACTGTAGCATATCAAAAGAAAGTTTTTTAAAAAGACAACAAAAATTTATATATAATGTCAAGAGGATTGCTTCAAAGTATAAAAATATAAAAATTATTGATACACAAAATATTTTTTGTGATAATAAAGAGTGTCATGCAATAGTCAATGGGAAATTGATTTATTTTGATGATAATCATTTAAATCTTGAAGGTGCCAAACTCCAATCAAACGAAATTGTAAGGCAAATATTTAAATAATGATAAATAAACTAAAACCAAAAAGTGAATTTAGTCGTAATGTATTGACACTTATGACAGGTACGACTATAGCTCAAGCCATACCAATTGCAATTAGTCCTATTTTAACTCGTATCTATTCACCACAAGACTTTGGAGTATTTGCACTTTTTGTGGCTATTGTTGGATTCTTTAGTGTTGTATCTTCGCTTAGATATGAGCAAGCCATATTGGTTCCAAAAGATGATGAAGATGCTATAAATATTTTTGCTTTAGGGTTTTTGGTAAATGCTTTTATATCCATTTTTCTTTTTTTGATTGTAGCTGTTTTGAACAAAGAAATTGCAAATTTATTTAATAATAAAGAGATTGAAACTTGGCTTTGGTTTGCTCCATTAACCATATTCTTTATAGGACTTTTTAATTTGCTAACATATTGGAATAATCGCAAGAAACACTATGCTAATATAACCAAAGCAACAATAATAAAATCAATTATTTTGGCAATTTCCCAAATAGCTATAGGAACTATAAAAAGTGGAGCCGCTGGACTTGTGAGCGGGCAAATACTTTCAAGTATTTTTTCTAATATGAGATTGGCTAAAGCACTGTTGAACAATAAAAAGCTACTAAAATCAATTTCAGAAGAGTCTATGATGAATCAGGCTAAAAAATATATTGATTTTCCAAAATTCCAAGCACCACATGCTATGCTAAATAACCTCTCTTCAAATGTACCAACTTTTTTATTTTCTGCATTTTTTGGCGTCAATATAGTTGGTTTTTATGCTTTAGCTACGAGGATAGTTCTTGCACCATTGGGGATACTTTCAAATGCAAGCGCCAAAGTTTATAATCAAAAAGTAAGTGAACTATATAATAATAATGAAGATAGCTATGGATTTACAATTCGCTTTTTAAAGGCATTTATAAAAAAAATAATTTTACCACTTATAGTTATAGTTGCATTTGCGCCTACAATTTTTGCATTTGTATTTGGAGAAAATTGGAGAGAAGCCGGCGTTTATACTCAGATACTTTTTCCTTGGATACTTTTAAATTTGGTAGTTTCGACAATTTCTTTTATACCAAGTCTTGTTGGAATGCAAAAAAAGATTTTGAAGGTAAGCATTGTTTTAATAATATTAACAAGTTTGTCAATATATATTGGAATAAAAATAGGAAATGTATATACATCTTTAATATTTTTTACAATTTCTAATTGCTTAGTATTGGGTTATAATATCATTTGGATATTGAAAGTTTTACAATGCAGGGAAATAAAATGAAAAACTTACTATTGTTTATTAGGGCTAGATTTTTTCAATGGATTAATAAACCAAGAATGTTAAATAACATTTATATCAATCCAAATGGAAATATAGCAAAAAATACAAGATTTGGCAATACAGTTGATTTTGTAAATAAAAAACAGATAACTTTAGGAAATAATGTTTATATTGGTCATTATGCCATACTCGATGGTACCGCTGGATTGGAAATAGATGATGGATGTCAAATATCGGCGAGAGTATCTATATTGACGCATAGTTCACATATAAGCATAAGACTATTTGGCTATAAATACTCTTTATGCAATGGTATAGAAAGCGAAGGTTACAAACTTGGAAGAGTAAAGATAGGTAAATTTACTTTTATTGGCACCGGAGCAATTATTACAAATGGTGTTACTATAGGCAAGGGATGCATTGTTGGAGCAAATAGTTTTGTAAACAGTGATCTTCCAGATTATGCTATAGCACATGGCTCGCCAGCTAAAATTGTTGGATATACAAAAGAAGTAGACAGTATTTTTTTACAAAATAATCAACAATTCCAAGAATACTATAATGGGTGGAATAATGAATAAGAAGCTTTTAATAATAGGAAGTGGTACTGTCCATATATACAATTATATATCATTAATACAAGATTATTTTGATGACATACTACTTTTAACAAACAAAAGAAATGATGAATACAACATCAATACAATAGAAATTGATTTTAGTTTGGGGGTAAAAATATTTTTTTCAGCCAATAAAATAAAAAATATAGCAAAAGAGTTTGAACCATCTATAATCCATATTCATCAAGCCAATAGCTATGCTTTTGTTTCTTTGTTGGGATTGAAAAATATAAAAATTCCAAAAGTACTAACTGCTTGGGGCAGCGATATTCTCATCAATCCAAAAAGAAATATTATTTTTAAAAAAATGTTGGAATTTGTATTAAAATATGTGGATATTGTAACATCAGATTCTTTTTATATGGCAAATGAAATTAAAACATATAATCCTAATGCAGATATTAAAGTTGCAAATTTTGGTATAGAGTTAAAAGAGACAGATTGGTCCCAAAAAGAAAACATTATATATTCCAATAGACTTCATAAATCTTTATATAATATTGAAAAAATTATCTATGCTTTTAATAAATTTGTTACTAAAAATAAAGACTGGAGATTGGTTATAGGCGCTACTGGAGACAATACCGAGAAATTAAAGAAATTAGCTAGAGATTTGCACATCGAAGAGAACATTAATTTTATAGGATGGGTTGATTCTAATATAAATAATGATATGTACCAAAAGGCTAAAATTTATATATCTATTCCATCTAGTGATGCAACATCTATAAGTTTGCTCGAAGCTATTTCAAATAATTGCATATGTTTTTTATCAAACCTTCCTGCAAACCGTGAACATGTTTTAGACAAAGTTAACGGATTTATTGAGCCAAATTTGGACAATATATGCTTGGAGAAATATCAAAACATAGATATTAAACTTTTAAGAGATGTTAACAATATTAGAAAAAAAGAATATTCAAAACAATACAATAAAAGAAAGTTTATAGCTATCTATAATAATCTTGTTGAAAAAAAGGGGAACAATAATGAACATACCATTTCATAAAACATATACAACAGAAGATGAGATTAATGCTGTGGTAGAATCAATAAGGTCTGGATGGCTAACAATGGGACCAAAAACTATAGAATTTGAGCAAAAATTTAATGAATATGTTGGCTCATCCAACGCAGTTAGCATGAATAGTGCAACAGCGGCACTCCATTTGGCATTAAAAGCTATAGGACTAAAGAGAGGGGATGAAGTAATATTACCAACAATGACGTTTATAGCTACCGCCGAAGTAGTTACATATTTCGATGCTATTCCAATACTTTGCGATATAGAAACAAATACCCACAATATTGATGTAACCAAAATAGAAGAGCTAATCACACCCAAAACAAAGGCTATAATCCCAGTTCATTTTGCAGGACAGCCATGTGATATGGATGAAATATATACTATAGCCAAGAAATACAATTTAAAAGTAATAGAAGATGCAGCCCATGCATTGCCATCGGAATATAAGGGGACTCTTGTGGGAAAGCTAGATGGTACAGATATAACTTGCTTTAGCTTTTATGCTACAAAAACACTTTCTACTGGGGAAGGCGGCATGGCAACTACACGCAATGATGAATATGCAAAATCTATGAAAATTAATAGACTTCATGGAATAAGCAGGGATGTTTGGGACAGATATAGTGGGGGCGGTTGGTATTATGAAGTAGTTGACAATGGTAATAAATATAACACTACCGACATTAATGCATCACTTGGAATTGAACAACTAAAGAAAGTTGATTGGATGTGCGAACAAAGAGCAAGGGTAGCCAAAAAGTATAATGAAGGATTTAAAAACTCAAATATAATATTGCCAAGTGTTAAAAATGACAGAGAAACTAGTTGGCATCTATATGTGATAAAAGTAAACAATAGAGATGAACTGTATAATAAACTAAAAGAAAATGGCATAGGGGCTTCTGTGCATTTTATACCAGTCCATAAACATCCTTATTATAAAGATAAATTTGGATATAAAGATGAAGATTTTAAAGTAGCAAATGAATTGTTTGAGAAGTCTTTATCTCTTCCAATATATCCAAGTCTTACTGATGAGGCAATTTTGTACATAATTGAAAAAGTGTTGAAGTATGCTAAATAAACTTCTAAACTTTTTATAGTTACTATAATATTTAGGATATATTATAATTAAAATGAACAGTAACTTGAATAGAGGTATTAAAATGAGCATCAAGATAACCCATTTGACATCTGCTCATCCAAAATATGATACTCGTATATTTAAAATATGCAGTTCTCTGGTTGCAAATAAAAACCATGAAGCAAGTTTGGTTGTAGCCGACAGCAAAGGCGATGAGGTAAAAAAATGATTGTATTTATAAAGAAGATTATCAAACATATTTTAGTTATTTTTTATTCTTTAAAGAGGAAAGTAACAGTAGATAAAAACTCAACTGTATCATATAAAGTTATCAAAAGCACATACAAAAGTAAATTTTTGGGTGGAGTTATCTGTTATGGTAATGTTAGTGTTGGTAGATTTACGGTAATTAATGGACCATCAACAAGAGTAGTCGCTCAAGTCAATACGATTAAAATAGGATCTTTTTGTTCTATAGCATCTGGTGTTGTAATACAAGAGTATTATCACAAGTATGACAGAGTTTCTACATTCTATATGAATAATTATTTTTTCGAAGGAAAGCCCAACAATGATATTTTTTCGAAAGGAGATATTATTATAGAGGATGATGTTTGGATTGGTTCAAATTCTGTTATATTGTCAGGTGTAAAAATTGGTAGAGGCAGTATCATTGGAGCAGGAAGCGTTGTCACTAAAAGCATTCCAGCATATTCAATTGTTGCAGGAAATCCTGCAACAATAATTAAAAAAAGATTTACCAATCAAATAATAAGTGAGCTTGAAGAATTAAAATGGTGGAATTGGGATGAAATAAAAATAAGTCAAAATAAAGAATTTTTTAACAAAAAAATTGAATTTGAAAATAGTATTAAAAAGTATGTTAATAATGAAAACTAAAATAACACATCTCACCTCCGCACATCCTAGATATGATACTCGCATATTTATCAAAATGTGTAGTTCTTTGGCTGCGAATAAAAACTATGAAGTAAGTTTGGTTGTAGCTGATGATAAAGGCGATGAGGTAAAAAATGATGTAAAAATTTTTGATGTTTGCAAAAAAAATGGAAGATTGAATAGAATATTAAAAACTACCAAAAATGTTTACAAAAAAGCACTCGAGCTAAATAGCGATATTTATCATATTCATGATCCAGAACTCATTTTTATAGGACTAAAGCTAAAAAAACTTGGCAAAAAAGTTATTTTTGATGTTCACGAGAATGTTTCATTGCAGATTTTAGACAAAGTTTATATACACAAAATGTTAAGAAAATTAATTTCTAAAATATATCGAATGTATGAAGTTAAATCATTAAAAAATTTTGATGTGTTAGTTTTGGCGGAGTATTCATATGAAAGTTATTATAAAGAATTAAATAATAAAATTGAAATAATATTAAATATGCCAGATTTGCAACCATTAGAGCAATTTGTATCAAAAGAAAGAAACAAAAATGAGATATTTTATATAGGTGGAATTAGCAATGATAGAGGCTTTAAAGTGACAGTTGAGGCTTTAAAATTGCTCAAAAGTAGATCTACTGATTTTTTTATGCATTTTATTGGTCCATATTCAAAAGATTTAATCGATTCAATTAATTTTGATAAAATAGAAAATAATATAAAACTATATGGAAGAATGCCTCTTTATGAAGGCTTAGAGTATTCAAAGAAAGCAAAAGTTGGTTTAAGTATATTGAAACCCATAGGTAATTACAAAAGTTCTTATTCTACAAAAGTTTTTGAATATATGGCACTTGAGCTTCCAGTTGTTACATCAAATTTTAAATTATACAAGGATGTTGTAGAAAAATACAATTGTGGAATATGCGTAGATCCATTAAATCCAAAAGAAATAGCAGATGCTATAGAATATATTATGACGCATCCAATTGAAGCTAAAATTATGGGCGAAAATGGTAAAAAGGCAGTTATTGAAAAGTATAATTGGAAATTAGAAGAAGCAAAACTTTTTAAAGTGTACGAGGAGCTTATTAAGTGAATATATGGATAATAAATCATCATGCACTAACTCCAAAGATGAGTGGAGGAACTAGGCACTATGATTTTGCTATAGAGCTTATATCTAGAGGATACAAGGTAACAATAATTAGCGCAAGTATACATTATTCAACATATGAAGAATTAAAAGATTATAGAGAAAATAACTATTTAAAAGAAAATATTGATGGTATTGAGTGGATATGGATAAAAACTCCTGCTTACATAGGCAATGGCATCAAAAGAGTTAAAAATATGCTTGGTTTCATGTTTAGTGTAAATTCTACTATTCCAAAACTAAATCTTGTAAAACCAGATATTATCATAGGATCTTCGGTTCATCTTTTTGCTGTTTATTCTGCATATAGGCTTTCTACAAAGTACAAAGTACCTTTTATTATGGAAGTAAGAGATTTGTGGCCTCAAACTCTTATTGATATGGGCATATCAAGATGGCATCCATTTATAATGTTGCTTGGATATTTAGAGAAGTTTTTATATAAAAAAGCAGACAAGGTTATCGTACTTTTGCCGAAAGCAAATCAGTATATAGAAAAGCTAGGCATTAAAAAAGAAAAGATTATTTGGATATCAAATGGAGCAAATTCTAGTAGTCAAAATTATGTCAATAAACTAGATAGTAAAAAGTTTAACATAGTCTATGCTGGATCTGTTGGGATAGCAAATGATTTAGATATTTTAGTTGATGTTGCAAATGTCTTAAAAGATAACAACAATATACATTTTACAATAATTGGAAATGGTGCGATGAAGAAAGAGTTGATATCAAAAACATGTAAAATAGGGCTAAAAAGTATAACATTTTTAGACCCTTTGCCAAAAAATGAAGTTTATGATTATTTGCATAGCGCTTCATTGCTATATGTGGGATTAAAAAATTTACCTCTTTATAAGTACGGCATGAGTATGAATAAAATATTTGATTATATGAGTGTGGCAAAGCCTATATTATTCGTAAGTGATATAGATGAAAATATAGTAAATATTGCACAGTGTGGTTTTGTTGTTCAAAATAAAAATATAGATAAAATAGCAGATTTGATAGAAAAAATATCACAAATGCCTTTAGATGAATTAGAAATTCTAGGTAAAAACGGATATGATTATATGAATAAAAATTTTTCTATAAAAGTGCTTTGTAATAAACTCGAAGCTGTATTAAAAGAGGCATTAAATGATAAAAAGATTATTTGATTTTACTTTGGCACTATTTTTGATACTTCTCTTTCTGCCAATTTTTATTATAATAAGTTTTTTGATTTTAATTACTATGGGTAGGCCTATATTTTTTTCACAATTTCGCCCTGGGTACAAAGAGAAAATATTTGGTATATACAAATTTCGCACCATGACTAATGATATGGATGGAAATGGAGAACTTTTGCCTGATTTGCAAAGGCTACACGGCATTGGTAAATTCATAAGAAGCACTAGTATTGATGAGCTACCACAACTTTTTAATGTGATAAAGGGCGATATGAGTTTTGTTGGACCTAGACCATTGCTTGTAGAATATTTGCCTTTATATAACGATAAACAGAAAAAAAGGCATGATGTACTACCAGGAATTACTGGATGGGCTCAAGTAAATGGCAGAAATGCGATTAGCTGGGAGCAAAAGTTTGATTATGATATTTGGTATGTAGATAATCAATCTTTTTTGCTTGATATAAAGATACTTTGGTTAACTTTATTGAAAGTTATCAAAAGAAGCGACATAAGCTCAAAAAATAGTGTAACTGTTGAAAAATTTGGAGAAACAAATGGATAAAATATATATTTATGGTGCAAGTGGACACGGCTTAGTTGTGGCAGAAATTGCTTTATCCTGCGGATATAAACAAGCAGTTTTTATAGATGATGTAAAGATTGGGCATCAAAGTTTCGAAGACATAAAAGACGACAATAAAACATCAATAATAATTGCCATTGGCGATAATAAAACAAGAGCAAAGTTACAAAAAAAAGTTAAAGAAAAAGGTTTTAATATAGCAACTTTAATTCATGCAAGTGCTATAATATCGCCATCTTCTAACATAGGTGAAGGTACTGTAATAATGCCAAATGTTGTCATTAATGCAAAAGCAAATATAGGGGATGGAGTAATATTAAATACAAGTTGTGTTATAGAACATGAGTGTAAAATAGGCAATTTTGTACATATTTCACCAAGTGTTGCACTTGCTGGTGCTGTGACTGTTGGAAACTTTACGCATATTGGCATAGGTTCTTTGGTAAAACAATCTGTAAAAATAGGAGAAGACTCGATTGTGGGTGCTGGTTCGGTGGTTATTAAAGATATCAAAAATAAAATTATCGCATATGGCAATCCATGTAAAAATATAAAGGACAATATTTGAACAATAGAATTTTTCTATCCCCTCCGCATATGGGCGGCAATGAACTTGAATATATAAAAAAGGTATTTGAAAGTAACTATATAGCACCACTTGGTGAATATGTTCAAAAATTTGAAGAGAGTATAAAAAATTATACTAATTCAGAAAATGCTTTGGCACTTAGTAGCGGAACGGCCGCTATCCACTTAGCACTAAGAGTATTAGGTGTAGATAAAGATGACTTTGTTCTTGCTTCAAGTTTTACATTCATTGGTTCCATTAATGCTATTTTATATCAAGGGGCAAAGCCTGTTTTTGTTGATTGTGATGAAAGCTGGAATTTATCTCCAAAATTACTCAAAAGTTCAATTTCAGCCCTACCAAAAAAGCCAAAAGCACTTATAATTACCCATCTATATGGGCAAATGGCAAAAATAAAAGAAATAGTCGAAATTTGCCAGAATGAAGGAATTTTTGTCATAGAAGATGCCGCAGAATCTCTTGGCGCGACATTAGACGAAAAGCACTGTGGAACATTTGGCGATTTTGGCATATATAGTTTTAATGGTAACAAGATTTTAACTACAAGTGGCGGAGGAATGTTGGTCGGTTCAAATAAAGAGTGGATAGAAAAAGCAAAATTTTTATCTACCCAAGCAAAAGAAAATATGCTTCATTATGAACACAAAGAATTTGGCTATAACTATAGAATGAGTAACGTATTGGCTGCTATTGGGGTTGGCCAGATGGAAGTACTAAAAAGTAGAATTGAGAGAAAAAGAGAAATTTTTTCAATTTATAAACAAGAATTAGAAAATTTTAAAGAAATATCTTTTATGCCCGAAATCAATGGCTCTTTTGGAAATAGATGGCTTACAACACTGACTTTTAAAGAGACAAATCCGTATAAAGTTATGGAAGCCTTAGAGAATATAAATGCCGAATCTCGTCCTCTTTGGAAACCAATGCATATGCAACCACTATTTAAATATTCTTTATCTTTTGTAGATGGTACAAGTGAAGAATTATTTTCAAAAGGACTTTGTTTGCCGAGTGGAACGCTTTATAGCAATGAAGAATTTTATAAAATCATATCAGCAATAAAAAAAGCATTAAATTAGTGGGTATAGCAACATAGAAGGTGAAACCTCCTATTATTTACCAGTTGGTGCAATAGGTGCAATTGGTGTTTGTGGTGCTGAAGTTGGAATGGTTGTATTTGTTTGAGTTGCTAGGTCATCAGCTACTGAGCGGTTACTCTCTTTTGTATATAAATATGCAAGAGCTAGAGTATTTACAATGAATAAAAAACCAAGCACAAAGGTAACTTTTGCTAAAAATCCCATAGGCCCTTTTGCGCCGAACAGAGATTCGTTACTTCCGCTGTAAGCACCAAGTCCGATACTAGAGCTTTTTTGAAGCAATACTAGTATTGTAATTGCAATAGCAAGTCCAATTTGTAAAATAAATAATGTTGATGTCATTTTAGTCCAATCATAATTTGGGTATAATTTTGCAAATTCTATCAAAAAAACATTGAAAAGCAGATGAAAAGCAAAAGTAACTACCTTTATGAGTAAAAATAGATCAAAAAATATTATTAAAGAATTTTCTCGTTTTTCAAAAGAGTATGATTCATATAGCATAATTCAGACAAGAATTGCAAAAAAAATAGTTTTAGAATTGCAAAAAAAATATTTTAAAACTATAGTTGATGTTGGATGTGGCACAGGAGCAATATATAGATTTTTATCAGAAGAAAATTTGAAATTCGATTTTTTTTATGCCCTTGATGGCTCAGATAGTATGCTATCTTCTCATCCTGAGAATGAAAAAGTTATCAAGTACTGTTTTGATTTTAATTCTATGGCAAGTTTTGAAAATATTATTGATATAAAAAGTGATATTATTGTTTCATCCTCTGCACTTCAATGGGCAAAAGATTTGGATTTTACACTATCAAATCTAGTAAAAATATGTGATAGTTTCCATGGAGCATTATTTTCTAGCAATACATTTAAGACACTTCATAAAATAGCAGGTATCTCATCCCCAATTCATAGTATCGATACCATAAAGAGAAGTTTTGATAAATTTTATAGCAACATTAATTATGAGGTCATAACATATAAACTGTTTTTTGATTCAAAAAAAGAGATGTTTGGTTATATAAAGAAGAGTGGCGTTAGTGGCGGAGAAAAGAGATTAAGTATTCCACAAACAAGAAAATTAATAAATGAATACAATATTGATTATTTAGAGTTCGAAGTTATTTTCATAAAAGCTTCTAATTAGTTACATTTTCTTTTTCAAGAGTGTATAATTCATATCTTATTTTCTTAAATTCATCAGATAATATTGGATTTAAAATTTTGAAAATTTCTTCAAGAACTCGAGCAGACTCTTGCGTTCTTTTGTAGTTCGCTATTAATATAGAGTTTATATCTTCTCTTTGCATTTCAGAGATTGTTGAAGTTTTCAGAACGTCATTTATGCTATCTCTAGATTGTATAATATCTCTATAATTATCTATTTTGCATTTATGTCTGATATCTTTAAGTTTTGAAGCGAGAGATGTATCATCATTTAAGTATCTAGCAATATCTTCTATGACTCTCACCCCTTCTTTTAAGCGATTTAGATTGGCATCAACAAGACGCCAAGTTTTATCGCTACTATTAATCATCCCCACCAAAAATACCTAAAAGTTGAAGTATTGATGTAAACATATTTAAAAAGTCAAGATATAGTGATAATGCAGCATCTACTGGAGAATCATATGCGCCATTTGCAATATTTTGAGTATCATATATAGTAAATATACCAAAAAGCAATAGTACGCCAGCTGTGATAACGATATGTATCATGGGACTTTTTAATATAAACATATTTACCAAAGATGCTAATATTACAACAATAAGCGTAATAAATAGAGGCTTACCCCAGCTAGAAAAATCACTTTTACTATTTATTGCAAACAAGCTAAGTGCACCAAAAAGCACAGAAGTCATAAGAAAAGCATTTCCTATAACAGCACCTTTCCCAGAACCTATTAGCATTGCTAGCAACGGTACCAAAGAAACACCCGTAGCAAATGTGAACACAAATAGAGCAGCCAAATTAAGAGCAGGATTGCCTCTAGTCATTCTTATGCCAACAAAGAGCATAAATAGCTCAAATGCAAATATTGCCCATCTATATTGAAATATAACATCAGCAAATGGCATAGTAGCATAAGCTCCAGCAGCAGCAGCTACCATACTAGCAGCTAGTAATTGATAAGTTTTTTTCATAAATCCAACAGAAGATGAACTTAGAGCATCCTCATTTGAATAGTTTGTTTTTTCATATAAAGCCATTATTATCCTTTTAATATTTATAGTCTTTAGTAACAACAGGAAGTATACAAAAATAAAATAAATGAAATATTAATATTTTGGTTATTTTCAAATAAAACACTATATACATTAATATATCACAACTAAAAAACAAAATAAAACAAATTTTTCTCCAAATTTCTCCACTTTTTTCCAAAAAACACTTGACATATAAAAACTTTGGTGCTATAATACGCGTCCACAAACACAGAGACCTTAACTAAGTTTGTTAAGTGAGTGAGAGTGAA
>JAQTLV010000009.1 GCA_028714675.1 Sulfurovaceae bacterium | reverse complement strand
CTAGGAATTTTACAGAATTTAATTGCTTTTCAAAATTATTTAGGGTATAATTCTGACGCAAAAGTTAGTCTAGCTATCTAGAAAGTGGGTCTTTAGCTCAGCTGGTTAGAGCACTCGGCTCATAACCGAGTGGTCCAGGGTTCGAGTCCCTGAGGACCCACCATAACTTTCTTTTGTATCTACAAAATCACAAAAAACCAAATCAGTGCCGTTTTTCAATATTCAATGTTAATATATAATACAAAATAAAAACAATTAACCATGCTGGAGCGATGGCATAAATTGTTGACGTTCCAAAAAAATTCCATCCATAAAATGATACAATACCTACAAACATAAGAATTAGTGCTTTATTTTCAGATATTTTATGTCCTTTTGCCAATAAAAATATAATAGGCCCCAAAGTAGATGCAAATACACCCCAAGCATCTAAAACGAGTGCAAATATTGTTTTGTTATTTAATGTAGCAATTAGCAAAGCTGATATAGTTACAAACAATGTTCCAATTTTAACCGATTTATAATTTTCAATGGGAATCAAAGTAAAGTCTCTTGTCAAAGAAGCCGAACAACTAAGCACTAATGAATCAGCAGTTGATATTGTTGCTGCAAATAATCCAGCTAACATAATACCGATAAATATCGGTGTTAAAGTCTGTTGAGAAAGAACCAAAAGTGCTGTCTCTGGATCAAAGTTTTGTACTTCAGGTATAGCAATATGCGATATCAAACCAACACAAATTGTAGCCGCATAAAATAAAGTAAACCATATATAGTAATAAGCTCGCATACGATTAAGTGAGTTTACACTATCAAGTGCCATATAGCGAATTAGTATATGTGGTTGTCCAACAACTCCAATACCGCCAAAAAACCACCCAATAACAAATCCAAAAATACTGATATAGTTATTTTTCATTTCGCTAGGAAACCAATCCATATATCCAGGCTTAATCATAAATATTTTTTCCATAAAGACACTATACCCACCTATTGAATCAATACTTACAAAAAGTAGCATAAACATGGATATAATCATAATAAAAGATTGCAAAGCATCTGTCCATATTGATGCACGAAGACCGCCAGAAAATGAATAAAAAAGTATTATAAGTGCTGCAAGTATCGTACCAATATTTCTATCCCAACCCATAATTGTTGTTAATGCTTTACTTCCTGCACCTAGTTGTGCAGCAGTATATACTATCAAAAAAAGTACAATCAATACACCTATCGCTTTTCTAAGAACAAAATAATCCTTGCCCTGCCAATTAGCTATCAATCCACCGACACTATGAGCATGAACTTCTTGTGATTTCATTATGAGGGCTTTGTGTACATTAATGGACGCTATAAAATCTCCTACAATCCATCCTATCATCAACCAAATTGAAGGCAGCCCAACTGTATAAGTATACCCTATCATACCAACAAACATATAACCACTATTATTCGTCGCAACTGCTGACAAACCAGCAAGCCATGGTGGCACACTTCTAGATGCAGTCAAATAATCTTGGCTGGTATGTTTTGATTTTCTCATAGATAATAACCCGACTATCACAAATAATAGCATTGTTGTGCCGAATGAGAGCAATATATAATCCAAAAACATCCTTTCTATTATAATTTATAAAATAATATACACTATTTATGTTAAATTTTTACAATATTTATGTTAAATTATAACACTATAAATGTATAAAATGAAAATCTATAATCAAACTGCAAAAGATATATCATTACAAAAAATCAAATGAATTCGTCTTTAAGCCCTTTTTAGAGATAATTAATCTAATACTTTAAGTTTATAGGTTTACATGGAACAATTTGAAAGCTATTTTGATTTATTAAAACAACTTATAAGAACACCATCCGTTGTTGGTGCAGAAAATCCATACTTTATGACTCTTAAAAGAGAACTCGAAGACCTTGGGATAAAAACTACACTATATGAAGGGCTACTTGTAGCACAAGGAAATAATCCAGATAGTGGATACATATCTTCTCACACGGATAGACATGGACTTATATGTACTGGTCCAAATGAATTTCAATATGCAGCTTATATAAGTAAAAATAGAGGCGATTTGACTGGCAACTCTATATCTGAACAGACATATAAAAATATGAATGAGAGATTTAAAGATCAAAAGGTCCAAGCATATAGCCCATGCTCTGGAAATTATCTAGGTATGGGAACTATCAAAACTACATACATATGTGAGAGACGAGGCAACTTGATATTTGAAATTGAGGGATTAGAATACCTCATACCAAACACTCCTGTTGCTTTTTTGGACAAACTCACATTAAAAGACAACTTTGTTATAGCGCAATTGGATAATGTTATAACAAATGCTATGATTATATATCTTTATCAATTAGGATATCAAGGAACAGCATTTTTCACCGCAGAAGAAGAGGCAGGAAAAAGCTGGAGGTATCTACTTGAGTGGTTTCAAAGATTTGATATAAGTACAGATAAATTGCTGATATTAGATACTAGCCCTTATTCGGATATATCAATGATAGAAAAGCTTGATGTTGTTTTTAGACGCAGAGACTCTCATGCGAGATTCAAATCTCCATTACAAAAACAGTTGATTAAATTTTGTCGTAAAAATAAAATATCATATGATTATAAAGATAGATACATAAAAGAAAGAAACAAACAAATGATTGCAGATGGCAACAAGCCTAGCTCAATTGGTTCAACAGAACTTGGTAGACTCATAGTGGCTTCAAAAAATAAAATCCAAGGAACAACCTTGCAGGTACCAACAACTGGTTATCATACAGTAGAAGAAACTGCCAAGATAGACAGCATCATCAAAGCGCTTCGAGCACTAAAAAATTTGTATCTAAGTTAGTAATTAGTCAGACAAATGTTTTTTAGTGCTTATCTTCTGTACTCCAGTATAAGAAGATGATGCTTCAAAATCATCAAATATGGCATCATAACCCATATTTTCCAACATAGAATCAATTTCTTCTAGCTTTATCCCATTTTCATTGATATGATTTTTTATAATCTTTATATCTTTTTCGTCTATATAATTCGATTCTAATTCAAACAAAATGTCATCAATCTTCATCTGCCCTCTTGAAATGTTTTATACTTTAGAAATTATAAAATATTTTTTTATATTTTTTCTTAAATATTATCCCTTACCTCTAGTTTTTGTTTTGTTTGGATTCGATAAGTTTTCAATTACTTTTTTTTCAATTACAGCTACTATCATATCGGCTATATCTTTTTCGCTTGCTTTTTCTATACCTTCTAATCCTGGAGATGAATTTACTTCCATAACGAGTGGTCCTCTTGATGATCTTAGCATATCCACGCCACAAACATTAAGACCCATTACTTTTGCTGCGGATATTGCAACAGCTCTCTCTTCTGATGTTATCTTGATAAGTTCTGCACTACCGCCTCTATGCAAGTTTGACCTAAACTCGCCATCTGGTCCTTGTCTTTTCATGGCTGCAACTACTTTGCCATCAATCACAAAACATCTTATATCAGCTCCGTTTGCTTCTTGGATAAACTCTTGAACCATAATATTCACACTTAACCCCATAAAGGCTTGTATGACGGATTCTGCTGCTTTTTTAGTTTCAGCCAAAACTACACCAATCCCTTGCGTACCTTCTAGTAATTTTATAACAAGTGGTGTTCCACCAACTTCTTGGATAAGGTCATCTATATCATCTGGATTTCTAGCAAACCCAGTAATTGGCAAGCCAACACCTTTTCTAGAAAGCAATTGCATACTTCTAAGCTTATCTCTAGATCTACTTATACCTACTGATTCATTTAGCGGATATACACCCATCATCTCAAATTGTCTAAGAACTGCCGTACCATAAAATGTAACGGAAGCTCCGATACGTGGAATCACAGCATCAAAACCATCTAGACTTTCACCTTTATAGTGCATCATAGGTTTTTGTGAGGTTATATTCATATAACATCTTAGATGATCTATCACTCTTACTTCATGTCCCCTTTTTTGGGCTGCGTCAACTAATCTTTTTGTTGAATAAAGATTTTTATTTCTAGAAAGAATGGCTATTTTCATACTTGACCTTGAATATTTACTATTTTGCCATTTTGATATGAAAGAGAAGGATTTACTATGAAATTTTTGTCTATTGCGCGTCTACCTAGCAACATTCTAAATCTCATATTATCTCTATTTGTTAAAGTAACTTCTATCTTTTTGTTTATATTACCTAAGATCATAGTAGTTTCAATAACATATCTAAGCGTTTTATTGCCATCAGAGCTAGTTACCACTCTCTCATCAATGACCTTTGCTTCACAGTGTTTTATAATAGTAGGATTACCTTGTACTGGATGTATCCCGAATCGTATCATTTTTTGGTCATCAACCATAAAAGAATCTACATAAAAAGCATGAAGTGCTGATGTTTTTGCACCTGTATCAACTTTACACTTTAATTCATCTATTCCAAGTTCTGGCAGAGATATCCATTCCCTCCACCCAAGTAAATGAAAACTATTCACTTTTAAAAATCCTTATGTGCATTTTGAGTTATTGTATCACAAAATTTAAATATTTTAGTCACTAAAAAAAGATTTTATTAATTCTAACATTATCTCTGGGTTATCTTCTCTATTTATCTTATCTCTAAATGCACTAGCTCCCACATATCCTGCTTTTGAGTATGTGTGCAGATGCTTTCTAAACATAATAGCGCCATAATCTCCATAATGGCTTATCATTTGATGAAAATGTTCTATAACAGCTTTTTTTATCAACTCTTTTTCATCTATATCGTCAAGACCTTTTATTTGGCTAAAAATCCAAGGCTTTCCAACGGCTGCTCTACCTATCATTATCCCGTCGCACTTTGTATGCTCTATCACCCAATTTGATTTTTCAACACTATCTATATCACCATTGGCAATTACTGGTATAGAAATGGCAGACTTTATCTCAGCAATAGCATCGTAATCTACGGGGGCTTTAAATCTACCAGACCTTGTTCTTCCATGTACTGCTATAAAATCTGCTCCACTTTGTTCGCAAACCCTAGCTATCTCTAAATGATTCTTTTCATTAAACCCTAATCTTATTTTTGCAGATGTATATGGTTTATTTGAATGCCTTTTGATAGTCTCTATCGCCTTCCCCATAGCAGGCAAATCTGTCAAAAGCGAACTACCAGATAGGTTATTTACTATTTTTGGGGCAGGACATCCACAATTCAAATCGATAATATCTATATAATCAAAATCATTTAGTATCTCAACTGCACCTTTTATAACATTTGGATTAGACCCAGCTATTTGTACTGCATAAGGAGTTTCTAATGGGCTTTTTTTGAGCATATGAAGTGTTTTTTTACTATTATGGACAAGTGCATTTGCACTAATCATTTCGCTAACGGTCAAATCAACGCCAAATTGTTTAACAAGAGATCTAAATGGCAGATCTGTATAACCGGCCAATGGGGCTAAAACATAAAGTGGCTTTGAAAAATCAAGCATCTTCACAAAGAGAATCTAAACTTACAATATCTTGTAATTTTAAATTATTTTGTTTTTGTTTTAAATCAAAGAATATTTTTAGCTTTTTGAAATTGTTTTCTGGATTTGAATTGATAAATTCCTTTGCATTATCCATCATTTCATACTCCAATAATAGATAAAGATAAGCCATCTCAGCATTTTCATCTTTTTGTTCAAAATTTTTAAATAGACTGAGTATTGTCTTTGGATCTAAAAATTTCATAGCACTACTTGCCAAATTTATGTAGTCTTTGCATGAAAGGGTTATTGAGTTTACTATCTCTTTGATGTTTTCTTCATTTATACCAACTTTATCGCCACTATTTAATCTTGTGAAAATATTTTCTAAATTTGCAACATTCATTAAAGGTAAATATTTCTTTATCTTGTCCATATTTTGTGTTTTAGTAATAATATTTAGAGCTTCAGAAACAACACTGCTGTCATATTCTTTCTCATTTGCCAATACTTCCATGGCAAATTTTGCATCACTTTGAAGTCTATTGATAGAATTTTTTATGGCCAATGGATTGGTATTTGATAATTGTTTAGATACTTTTTTTGCTTTCAAATCAACATATGCTCCACTATTAATCAATTTCACAATATTTATCATATCTTTTATTTTTTCATTGCTTGACTCAAGATCTTCTTTTACAATAATTGATGAATTGCTTAAAATTGAAGCTATATTTTTTAGGTTTTCTGTAATTATATGGTTTTCTCTAGGTTCATTTAAAATTGACCAATAAGCTAAATCTTCTAATGTCTCAGAATCTTTTTGCCATCGTCTTAGAACAAAGAAATTTTTAGCACTATAATAAGCCATATGCAAAACACTAAGAATTAAAAGTATAAATGCTGGTAGTGTTACCCATAAAGCAATAGGAAGGCTTAATCCAATACCAAAAGCTTGTAGATTATAAAAACTAGCATTTACCAAAAATGTTAAAACTGAAACAATTATCAAAAATACTATTGATGAAAATATATATAAACCTATTCTCACTGATTATCCTTTGCTTTATTTTTTTCAACAATTTCTCTACACACTATACAGTACCTTGCAAAATTTTTAACTTGGAGCCTTGCTTTTCCTATTGGTTCTTCGCACATTTCGCAAATACCATAAATGCCTTTTTTAATTTTATCCAAAGCTAGGTCAATTTCAGATAATTCATGTCTTTGTTGTTCTAATATTGCATTATCTATTGCTGTATTTGTTGAGATAGAAGCGAAATCAGCTTCATCATTGAGTTCTAATTCTCTAATGTCATCTAATTCAGTTGAGGTTTTATCTAGATTTGCTTCTATTTTTTCTTTTCTTGTCATTAATTTAGTTTCGAAATCTTTTAATTCATCTTTTGTTAACATGCTTTATAGCCTTTTTTATTTATGATATGGGTGATTATTGTTTATTGATAGTCCTCTAAAAATCTGTTCTAGCAATACAACTTTAATCAGTTTATGTGAAAGTGTAATTTTACCAAAAGAAATAGCAATGTTGCATTGGTCGACAAAAGTCCTTTCAAGTCCGTATGCACCGCCTACAAAGAATGTTATGTCTGCTCTATTCTTAAGCAAAAAAGCAAAATCGAAGCTATCTACCTCTTTTGAGGATGGATCTAAAACAATTGTTGTTGTATTTCTTGAAAAATATGGCTTAAAAGCATTTGAATAACTTTGTTGTGCAAGCGTAGGAGATATATCTTGTGCTTTTGATATTTTATTGTCAAAAACATCAACTATTTCTATTTTTGAATAAGAGTTAATTAGCTTACTATAGTGGTCAACTAGTGGTAAATAGAGCTTGTCTTTGCCGCCTTTATCTATAGTAGCTATTGTTATTTTCATATTTTTACATCATTTATTCTAAAGGACTATTTTTATTTATATTTTTTGGTGTATTGGTTGGACTAAAATACATGGACAAAATTCTAAATAGAAAAAATACAAAAATTACAAAAATCAAAAAAACAACTTTATTTTGATTAATAACAGGTTGCGTTACGTTTATAACAACATCTCTTGTAAGAAATATGATAAAAATATCCATTACAAATCTTATCTGTAATGTCTTTTTTTCTATAAAATCGAGTATCATTCGAACAACTTCTATAAGAACTACAAATTCAAGCATCAAAGTAACTGCTTTATAAAATTCCATTCCAAAAAATAAAATTGATGATAATACAACCGTTGCGATAATTACAGCCAAATACTTTTCAAAATATTTTGCTAATTTTTTATCCATTTTATACCTTATTTTATAGCGTCTATAAGTTCTTCTTCGTTAATTGCTAAAGTAATATTTGTAATCTTTTTGTTTTCTAAATTTACTATCATTATTTTATCTTTTGTATTTTCATCTATAAATGTTTTTGCCAAATCTGGTTTAAACATAAGCAAAACAGAATATTTGCTTTTTTTCAAATCAGGCATAGCTACCATATTTCTTATGGCTACAGGCATTGGGCTGATATCTGCAACGAACAACATATTTTTTGAAGATAGAAACTCTTTTGGTTGATTTGAAAGATAATTCTTAACTATATGACTCATTGGTTTAGAAAATACAAAAATAACTTTCTTTGTATCACTATTTAATGAATATAACTTATTACGCTGATCTGGCAATGCAAAATCGATATTTGAATTTAATTTTAATCCATTTGTCGATTTTGTGAAGTATCCCTCTTGATTAAATATCTCTTTGCTGCCAAAACCTATAAACCCAACGATAACGACAAGCATCAATACAACTAAAATTATTAATTTTTTAAGCATACATATCCTATTTATTTTTGAAAAATTTCAAGAAATCTGATAAAGTTTTTTTCATCTCAAATCTATTGACAACCATATCTATAAGTCCATGTTGAAGCAAAAATTCTGATCTTTGGAATCCTTCTGGCAAATCAACACCAACAGTTTGTTTTATAACTCTAGCGCCCGCAAAACCAACAAGTGCCCCAGGCTCTGCCATAATGATATCGCCAAGCATGGCAAATGATGCACTAACTCCACCCATAGTAGGATCTGTCAAGATGGATATAAAAGGCAGCTTAGCGGCAGCAAGATGATTTAATGCGGCAGATGTTTTGCTCATTTGCATCAAAGAGTATGTACTCTCTTGCATTCTAGCCCCACCACTTGCACTTATTATAATTACGCCTGTTCTATTTTCAATCGCTCTATTAACAGCTCTTACTATCTTTTCGCCCTCAACAGACCCAAGACTTCCGCCCATGAAAGCAAAATCAAATACTACGAGCTCTGCACTTTCTCCATTTATCTTACAACTTCCGCTAACAACGGATGATGTTTTACCTGTCTTTGCTTTGCTCTCTTCTAATCTTTTTTTATAACTTTTTTTATCAGAAAAATCAAGAGGATCAGTAGGAGCAAGCGTACTATCGTGCTCTACAAATGTCCCTTCATCTGCTAAAATAGAAATTCTTTTATCGCTACTTATTCTAAAATGATGATGGCATTTTGGGCATACTTCATTTTTTGCTTCTATCTCTTTATAATAAACCAGTGACAAGCAGTTTGGACACTTTATCCACTGATTTTGTACGCTAAGAACTTCTTCTTTGGGCGTAGCTTTTTTAAATAGATTACTAAATTTCATTTATTCTCCTGCGAAATTTTTGGCTATTATGTCAAATAGTTTACCAGAAATTTTTTTGTCCTTTGAAACTATAGCAAAATCTTCTTGTATTAACACTTCGAGTCCTTTGCAGAGAGCCAATCCAGCAGCAACATCATATATTCTAATTGGACCTACAAAAAGTACAAAATCTACCCATCTAGCATATGCTAAAGAGAGTGCAATGGCACCTGGGGATCTAAATTTGATTTTGTTATTTTTTAGTATTTTGACTATTTTAGGATTATCATAAGCTCTTTCAAAAATACCTATTTTACTAAAATTATTCTCTTCTACTATATTCCATTTATCTTCAAACAATTTACCATACATTGGAACCTCTTGAGATGATATCCAAAACACTTCCTTTGTTGCAAGATTACATACCATTGCATCTTCCAATACACCATCACTGTTTAGTTTCGCAACAGATGTGCCATAATAACTAAAATTTGAAACTATATTATCACTGCCATCAATAGGGTCTATGATTATTTTGCATTTCCCTTCATTCATTACGCCAGATTCTTCTGACTCTATGCTGCCAAACTCATTTAGATTTTCATAAAAAATCTTTTCGGCAGCAAGGTCAAAACCACTGCTTATATCTCCGCCTGCACCTTGTGAATGCTTTGCATACATTGATTTTTTATCGATTGAATTAATCGCTTCAAAAATTTCCTTGTTTGCTTTGAGCGTAGCTAATAAAAAATCATTCATTTTGTTATTTTAAAAGTTTTTTTATTATAGCACGAGCAGCATCTCTACCATCTCTAACGGCAGTAACAACCAAATCTGCACCTCTTTGACAATCGCCACCAGCGTAAACTCCAGTTTTTGTTGTTTCATAATTTTCATCTACTAGAATTTGACCCCATTTATCTGTTTCTATGCCATTTGATGCCAAAAAGCTATATTCTTGAGTATCAAAACCTAATGCAAATATAACAACATCGGCTTCAATATTAAAATTACTACCAACAACTTCTTCTATTTTTTGTTTTCCATCATTTTCGCCAATGGATAATTTTGTTTTAACCATCTCAATGCCAACAACTTCTGATTTGTCATTTGTAATCAAATTTTTAGGTGCTACATAGAATTCAAACTCAACTCCCTCTTCTTTTGCATTTATATACTCTTTTTTGCTTCCTGGCATATTTGAAGCATCTCTTCTATATAAACACTTTACACTTTTTGCTTTCTCTCTAAGAGAGGTTCTAACACAGTCCATAGCAGTATCACCACCACCAACAACAACAACATTTTTATCTTTTACATCAATAATTTTTGCTGTTTTTTCTCCAAAAATATTTTTTTGTATGTTTGTTAAAAAATCCATAGCAAGATATACATTTTGTGCATCCTCATTTGCTATAGAAGCTTTTTTACCTTTTGTAGCTCCAACACCTATAAATACAGAATCAAAATTTTCAAGCAACTCTTCAAAAGTTACATCTTTACCTACCTCGACATTCTGATGAAATACACAACCTGCTTCTTCAAGTAATTTTACTCTTCTTGCAACTATATTTTTATCAAGTTTAAATCCTGGTATGCCATATGTGAGTAATCCACCTGCTCTTAATTGTTTATCAAAAACTTCAACATTTATCCCATATCTAAGCAAAAAAGTAGCACAAGACAAGCCTGCTGGGCCAGCACCAACTATAGCAACTTTTTTATTCGATTTTTCTTCTGCAAACTTAGGTTTTAGCCCTTTTTTAAATCCCTCTTCATTAATGAATGTTTCAATTGAACCTATCGTAATAGCTCCATACCCATCATTTAAGGTACAAGCACCTTCGCATAGCCTATCATGAGGACAAACCCTCCCCATAACTTCTGGGAATGGAGAAAATTCATTTGAAAGCATAAATGCAAGCTCTAAATCCTTGCTTGCTGTTGCACTAAGCCATTGCGGTATTAAGTTATGCAAAGGGCAACCATCGTGACAGTATGGATCTCCACATTGAATACATCTTACAGATTGCTCTGATGATTTAATTGGAGCGAAAACTTCATAAATTTCATCAAAATCTTTTATTCTTTCAACAACATCTCTTTTTTTTGCATCAACCCTTACTATATCTACAAACTTTTGCATACTACTCCCCTGCTCCAATCTTTAAAGGACCCTTGATATCTTTTGGTCTCACCATCCAGAAGTTTCTTATTTCTACTCTAAAATTGTCAATTATACCTTTAGCTATAACGCTTTTTGTTTCATTGTAATAATCTTTTAGTAATTTTTTGAGATAGTATCTCTCTATGTCAGTATCATCTGTATCGATTCTTCTTGCTTCTACTAATTCTTGATTTATATTTTCCACAAAATCATGGGTTCTATCATAAACAAATGCAACACCACCTGTCATGCCAGCGCCAAAGTTTACACCAGTTTTACCTAAAATTACCACAACACCACCAGTCATATACTCACAAGGATGGTCTCCAGTTCCTTCTACTATAGCTATAGCGCCTGAGTTTCTAACCCCAAATCTCTCTCCAACCAAACCACCAACATATAGTTTTCCGCCTGTTGCACCATACAAACATGTATTTCCGCCTAAAGAATACCCTTCTCTAGCTTTATCAGATGTAATTACAATTCTACCACCATGCATACCTTTGCCAATATAATCATTACCAGCTCCATTTACATGTATAGAAATACCATTTATCAAAAATGCTCCCAAAGATTGACCACTTGTTCCTTTTAGCCTAATATCTATAGTCCCACTAGGCAAACCTTTGTCGCCATAATATTTAGCTATCTCGCCAGAAATTCTAGCGCCAAAGCTTCTGTTTAGATTTGATATTTCACTCTCTATTACTATAGGTTCCCCTGGATTTTTTATCACAGGTAAGATTTTGGCTAACATATCTTTTTCAAACTCATTTTTATCATATGGATCATTAGACTCAACTTGATGAGTATTTGGACCATCAAGTCTATGAATCAGTCCCTCAAAAGAGAATTTCTTAGCAAAATCATCATTTATTATCTCTAAGAGTTCATTTTTGCCTACTATATCCTCAAGTGATTTATATCCTAGACTTGCAAGTATTTCTCTAACATCTTCTGCCAATAAAGTAAAGTAATTTATAACTCTCTCTACTGTTCCTTCATAATGATCTCTTAAATTTTCATCTTGAGTAGCAATTCCAACACTACATTTGTTTAGATGGCAAATTCTAAGTATCTTACATCCAACAACAGTTAAAACTCCTGTTCCAAAAGCAAACTTCTCTGCACCAAAAATAGCAGCTTTGACTACATCAAGACCTGTTTTCAATCCACCATCAGTTTCTATCTCAACTTGACCTCTTAGATTGTTTGCTTTTAATGCATTATGGGCTTCTATAAGTCCAAGCTCCCAAGGGTTACCAGCAAACTTGATAGATCCTATGGGAGCTGCTCCAGTTCCACCATCTGCTCCAGATATGATAATCTTATCAGCATATGCTTTTGCAACACCAGCTGCAATAGTGCCAACGCCAGCAGTAGAAACCAATTTAACTGCTATTTTAGCCTCTGGATTTACTTGTTTTAGATCAAAAATGAGCTGTGCAAGATCTTCTATAGAATATATGTCATGATGTGGAGGTGGGGAAATAAGTGTAACACCTGGTATTGTATGACGAAGTCTTGCAATAAGTGGACTTACTTTATGTCCTGGAAGTTGACCGCCCTCACCTGGTTTTGCACCTTGTGCAACTTTTATCTGAAGTTCTTCTGCTGATCTAAGATATGCTGGTGTTACACCGAAACGACCTGATGCGATTTGTTTTATCTTTGAATTCTTAATGGTTCCGAATCTAGCTGCATCTTCTCCACCTTCGCCAGAGTTGCTTTTTGCGCCTATTGTATTCATAGCTTCAGCTAAACACTCATGAGCTTCTGGGGAAATTGAACCTAAACTCATTGCAGCGGTTGAAAATCTTAGAAAAATACTTTCTTTTGGTTCAACTTCTTTGATATCTATAGATTTTCTATCACTTTTTAAATCAAAAAAATCACGGATATATTTCTTGTCTCTTTTGTTGATAATATTTTTCAGCTTTTCAAAATCTTCTTTTTTACCACTTTTTGATAAAGCATGTATAGCGTGAACTGTCGAAGGTGCATAATCATGATACTCTCCACCATCTAAGTATTTATAAAATCCGCCTATATTTAAAGGATATAATCTATATTTTACATTTTCACAAAAAGCTTCTCTATGTGCCTTTTGAACTCTATACTCTATATCTTCATAAGTTAAGCCATGAAGTAATGAATATGCTCCACCAAAACACTCTTCTACTATCTCTTTTGATAATCCTATAACATCAAATAAGCTCGAGTTTCTATAACTTGCAATAGTTGCGATACCCATTTTTGACATAATTTTGAGTAGTCCTGCATTTATAGCTTTTCTAACTTTTTTCAAAATTGGAGCCAAATCAACATTTTCATCTTTTCTTTTTTCCATAACTGCTATACTTTGATACATCATATAAGGATATATAGCTGCGGCGCCAAAAGCAATCATACAAGCTGCCATATGTGAATCATAAACTTCACCACTTACTACAACAACACTTGTTAAATGTCTAACACCTGTTTTTAGCAATTTTTCATTTAATGCGCCTGCAACCATTAACATAGGAATAACATTGTGATCTTTATCTAAATCTCTATCATCTAAAACAATTGTTCTAATGCCTTCTTTCTTGACATCATCAGCTATCTTGTTAATTAACTTTTGTAATGATTTTCTCAAATCAGATGTAAATACTGTACTATATGTTTTTGCCTTATAATTAGCATCGTATCTTGCATCTTTGTCATTTCCAAAGGCTTTAAGAATCTCAAGTTTTTCTAAAGATAAAATAGGCGAAACTGTTTTTAATCTTTTTGCATGAAATGCATCATCAGTTAATATATTTCTAGCTTCTCCAAAGCCTGTATTTAAACTCATTACAACTTTTTCTCTTATTGGGTCTATTGGTGGATTTGTAACTTGAGCAAATTTTTCTCTAAAAAAATCAGAAAAATTTCTTTGGGCGTTAGAAAATGCGGCGAGAGGAGTATCATCTCCCATAGATGCGGTTGCCTCTTTCCCTTCCTCTGCCATAGATGCCAAAACCTGTTCTTGAACTTCTAGTGTAATATTGAAAAATCTCTGTCTTGCTTCCATCTCTTCTTTTTGAGGAATATCTATATGCGAAAATGGGTCTATCATATGTTCTTGAAGATATGTCATATTTTCATTTAGCCATTTGTCATATGGTTCTCTATTTTTTAGGTACTTATCTATATCACAATTTTTAAGAACTTTTCCATATTTCAAATCAACACCCATCATTTGGCCAGACTGAAGTCTTCCTCTTTCTACTATGTCCTCTTCATCAATATCAAGAACACCATATTCAGATGAAATTATAAGTCTATTGTCTTTTGTGATGATATATTTTGATGGTCTGAGTCCATTTCTATCCAATACACATCCTATATATCTGCCATTTGTCATACTCACAGCTGCTGGCCCATCCCAAGCTTCAAAACATGTACTTACATACTCATAAAATGCTCTTAATTTTGCATCCATATGTGGGGCATTTTGCCAAGGTGCAGGGATAAGCGATCTTGCCGATTTGAAAAAATCGACACCATTTATTATCAAAAATTCAAAAAAGTTATCCAAGCTGGCACTATCACTCATACCATCTTGAATTATAGGAAGTAGTTTTTTGATCTCTTCATCAGAAAAAATTTCACTTTTTAGAAATTCGCTTTTGGCTGCTACATTAAATCTATTTGCTTCAACTGAGTTTATTTCCCCATTGTGTGCAATCATTCTAAATGGTTGAGCCAATTTCCATTGTGGTAGTGTATTTGTTGAAAATCTTTGGTGAAATAATCCAAAAGATATCTCAAAATCTTTATCTGCTAAATCCTTATAAAACTCTTTGATGTGAGTAGGCATAACAAGCCCTTTATAAGAAACAACAGAAGTTGAAAATGATGGAACATAAAAATGTTTATCATCTTTTAATTTGGCCTCTATCTCTCTTCTCGAAAGATAAACAAGTGCATCAAATCTTCTTGCACCCATAAGCGAATTTGGAGTTACAAAAATTTGTTTTATATTTGGTAACATTTCAAGAGCTTGAACTCCTAATGCATCCGTATCTACTGGAACAACTCTAGTAAACACAACTCTTAAATCATTGTTTTGGCATATATCATTAATTACATCAAAATCACTATCGTTTTTACTAAAAACCATACATACAGCATAGCTTTCTGGTAATATAATATCTTCTTTTTTCGCAACTTTAGAAAAAAACTTTTTAGGAATAGATAGAAGTAATCCGCTCCCATCTCCAGTTTTTCCATCTGCAGCGATAGCACCTCTGTGCATCATTCTTGATAGTGCTGTGATTGCGTCTTCTAAATTTTTATGGCTTGGTTTGTTGTCTATAGAAGCCAACAAACCAAAACCACAGTTATCTTTAAAAGATGTAAACAATTTTTGCATAAGCCAACCTTTAGTTTATTTTTGATAGGACTAGTGAAAACATGCGTTCTAGTAGGTTCGATTATATAAAAAATATGGTAAAAACCTACTTATAATGCTTACTTGCTATAATTATTTTATTATTTTTTTAAAGGAATAAAGATTAAAGGCTTCATAGTAGATTTAAAAAAAGCAAAAAATGAAGATATGATTGCTATCGTTTTAACCAAAAATAGCATAAAGTCATATTATCGATTTTTTGGTGCTAGGCACTCAATACTTCAAATTGGATATTTAATTGATTTTGAACTAGAAGACGAACATAGTCAATTTATGCCTAGGCTTAGAAATTTATCACATATGTCATTTCCTTGGATATTTGATAAAAACAAGCTCCTTCTATGGCACAAGTTTATAATGCTATTTGGAAAGCATTTGAGTGGTATAGACGATATTGATAGTTTATATTTTGATATTATCTTAGAATCAGCAAAAAAATGGGATAAACAAAATCCAAAGCGCATTATTTGCGAAAGTTATCTCGAAATGATTGAACGCGAAGGCAGATTGCACTATCCTCAAAAGTGTTATATATGTGAAATGGAACTTGGCGAAAGCATCTCTCTCATGCATTCTTTTTTACCTGCACATAGCCAATGTATATATGGCTCATCCATACAAAAGAGTAAAATCTTGGAATTTTTTAAAACAAAATCGACACTTTATCTTGAAGATGACGAGATAGAATATCTATATGATATCATCATGAAGGGTTTTTAGTATGCCGCTTGAGGCATATCCATTCTTCCTTTGCACCTTTTCTGAAGTGAAACGAGAAGTATATACTATCGCTTGAGCTATTTATCTTTAACTTTTGGTATATGATTTTTTATTTGAATAGGTAACTTACTAACCAGACTTGCTCTTACGCTATGCCAATATGCAGAGAGTAACAAAAGCGAACCACCGATGAGAATGCCAGTGAGTGCAAAACCATAACCAACTCCACCATATGTCTCAATCAAACTAGAAAGTGCATAAAGAACATAAACCAGAGAAGAGACCATAAATACACGCCGATCAATAACGATAGATATCGAGGTTACGAGCAAATACAAAACTATAACTATAGCTATACTCCCTAAATTCTCCTCTCCATTTAAGATGCCTAAGCTTGAAAAAACTGGATGAATGATAAGCGGGGCTGAAAGAAGATGCAACCAAAAAGCCACATCTGATCTACGAGTAGTCCTATTAGTATCAGAAGAATCCCAATACATAGCAAATAAAAACACTATAATGCCACATACAAATATAATGGTCGAGAACCACTCTTTTATGCTAGGAAAGATACTCATAATAACTAAAACCAATGCAACAACTCCTGCTAATGCACCAACAGCTATAGTAATAGGAACATTAAAACGCAACCAATGTAAGTATGCAAACATCACTACTATCGCAGCGGCAAAAAGCAAAGATGCCTCTGAAAGAAAAGGAGTCAGAAGAGACATAGATAACGCAAAAATCCCGCCAAGAAATGAAATAAGAAGAACGATGGCAGGAAGTGCCATTTTTCTTTTTCGAACAAAAAATTCAGACAACCACCATGATAAAGCAATAAAGACAAAATATCCTAAATTTTGATCTATCTTCTCTAGAACCCACAATGAAGAAAATAGAAGCAACAAACATGCTATGACTATAAAAATATCATTGAATCCACCAATTAGTCTGAAATTTTCTTCATCAACGGAGGGTGAATTTTTTGATGATGATTGCAAACATCGAAACTCCTCAACAGATTTGGCAGTAAAAATCCCTTTATCTACTGCAAAGTCTAAATCTTCATCTGTATACATAATTTATCCTTGCTAAAGTCTCACTATTTATTGGCACATATTATATAAAATCATTGCATTCCACCTTGGAAGAGGTGGAACGAGATATAGATTTAACAATATGATAAAAAGATTGTTACCAATTATGCCTTTTTTACAAATTCTTGTTTGAGCTTGATGGCACCAACACCAGGTACTTTACAGTCGATATTGTGTCCATCATTACCTTCAACAAGGCGGATACCTTTAATCTTGGTACCTACCTTGATTCCGTCACTACTTCCTTTGACCTTTAAATCTTTTATAACAGTAACAGTATCACCATCTTGCAAGATATTACCGTTAGCATCTTTTACAACCAAACCTGTTTGGGCTTCTTCACTATTCTCTTCTTTACCCCACTCAAAGGCACACTCAGGGCAAATATAAAGATTGCCATCCTCGTATGTATATTCACTACCACATTTTGGGCATTTTGGCATCTGCTTCATATTTATCCTTTATTTGTGTTTCTTGGAGTGTATTTTACTCTATTAATTTTAATCTAGCTTTGAGTCCTGCTGTCGTTATGTATCCAACTTCAGTAAATTTTAGATTGCCATCTTTATCATAAATCAAAGTTGTTGGGTATGTTGATACATTAAACTTTTGTGCGATCTCGCCATTGTCATCATTTATAGTTTGCAAAACGATATCATTAACTTTGAGAAATTTTGTGATATCGCTATCACTTCCAGAATTTACGCCAACTCCGATAACATCATATTTATTTGCAACTTTACTAAAATTTCCCAAATCTTGTTTGCAAATCGGACACCAACTACCCCAAAAAACCACTACAAATGCCTTATCTTTGGGTGCTTTGTAGATTGTATCTTGTTTTCCTACTATGTTTGTTTCTAAAAATTGGAGTGAATTATTTGGAATATCTGGCTGTTTTATGATATTGATAATTATACTTGCAAAAAAGAGAAATATCAAAGACAATAATATCTCTTTTGACCATTTTTTAAATGTATTCACTCTTGCTCTTTCAATAAATATGTATCAAGTCTTTTATTCCACCCTATTCTCCATCTCTCTTCGCCTCTTGCTTTTGGAGAATTTTCGATGCGATGGCTTAGCATAGCTTTTGCACTATCACTAAAAGCTTTGAATCTATCTTTTTCCTTATAATCCATATTTTGTAAAACTTGGAGCAATCCCCATCCCTGTCCATTGTATCTTTCGCTCTCTAGCGTACCTTCGCCTTTGAAATTAACATAATCTATAAGTATATATAATCCATGTTCATTTATGGTACCGTCTTTATTGTATAAAATCTTGTTGTATCTAGTTTTTACGATATTTTTACTCTTATAATCATTTAGAGTAGATAACATTAGAGGTAAAGCATCAAACGCTCTTTGACTCATAAACATAGCTTGCTCTGGCATAGTCTGTTTTATAAAAAGAAAAAGCTCAATATATTGTTTGTCATTTTTGGCTTTTGCCTCAAACAACTGTGCTTTATTATTCCAAGGGCATGGAGTTTTGCTATCTAGCCATTTTGGCATAGATACATTTTTATCTTCCATTGATTTTAAAACCATAGGAAAAACTTCACGAAATTTTTCTGTATGTCCTTTTGGAAACCATATAAAATGTCCTATTCCCAAAGATGCAAAATCTTCCCCATCGTTCCAATGAACTAGATATTTATCCTGCCAAGCACCTTCATTTTGCCAAACTTTGCTAGCAATATAGTTTGCCTGCTCTTTGGTAATCGAAGGCTGGGCAAAAAGAAAAAAGGGCAATAGAAATAATATGCAAGCAATCTTCCAAAAAGAGTGAAAATGAGACCTTAAGCTGTTTCTTTGGATACCCGCATCAAGTGCGAGTACGACGAATCTTGTCATTCCTGCGAAGGCAGGAATCCACACACCGAAATATCTATTCATTATTTGCAACTTAAAACTTCCTACACAAAACTTGGGGCATCATTTGCAAATAGTATCAAATCCCCTGCTTTTGTATGCTCTATAAGCATATCTTGCATTTGTGATTTCTGCTCCATTCTCAGAAGTTTACTCTCATCAATATACTTTTTAAATATATCCCAATTTAAATTACCACTTACTATAACCAAATCAAACACTTCATTTGCTCTTTTGGCAACTTGTACATTTAACTCTTCATCAACTTCAACAAGTCCTGGAGTTATAACAACTTTTCTTCCATTGTAGGTTGAAGCCAAGTCAAATGAACCAAGCATACCATCAATATTACCATTGAAACTATCATCAAGTATGATTTTTCCGCCAGCATCAATTCTTTGCAATCTATGAGGTGTCGCTTTGAGTGTCTTGAGACGCTTTTTGATAGTCTCTTTATCAACACCCAAAGCAAGTGCTACATCAATAGCTCCAGCTAAATTTATGGCATGAAATTCTCCCAAAATAGGCACTTCATATCTCTCGCCATCAAGATCAAAAGATGTTCCATCTAATGTTGCTGTAACATTTGAGATATTCGAGCCAAAAATATGTAATTTCTCACTTGGACTTACCTTTGTACTATCATGAAGCCAAGCAATTTTAAGATTAGCACTTTTCAATATCTCCAACTTAGTATTTACAATATTTTCTATTGTTTTAAAATACTCTATATGTGCTGGACCAATTTTTCCTACTACCACATACTGCGGATTTACAAATGTTGCAATTTCGGCTATATCACCTTTTACTCTTGCCCCCATTTCTACTATATAAACTTCGGTATTATCAGGCAAATCATCATTTATATCTTTTATAATGCCGCCAAGAGTATTTACTGACCTTGGTGTTGCATATGTTCTGAAACTACCCTCTAATATATGATTTAAGAAGTTTTTGATACTAGTTTTGCCATAACTTGCTGTAATCCCAACTATTTTCATATTTTTAGAATTTTCTATTTTTGCTTTTGCTTTTGCTTTGAAACCTAAAAAAAGAACTTTTTCAACAACAAGCGAAACTATAAATGCCAAGATAAATGGAGCTAAAACAAAGGTGCATTTTGCAACAAACCATAAAAGAATTGCAAACAATACAAGCAGTACAAAAAATCTTTTGACCCTACCAGTCCAAACTAAAGGTTTATCTAGTCCTTTAAACCAAAGATATAACACTCCAATATAAACAAGTGAAACTATAACGCCAAGCCCAAATATTTTAGCAATAACAACAAATACAATAAAAGGAATAATAAAATAGATAATATTCCACATAGGTTTTGTATGATGAAGTACAACTCTTTGCAATTTATAGCTATACCATTGAAGATTTGTAATTAAATAATAACCACTTGCAATTACAAACAAAAAATAACCTAAGAATTCAACCATTATTTATGCTCCTTGTAATACTCAACAATTGTATCTGATATAAATTTAGAATGTTTTAAAAAGAAATAATGATCACCATCTAGCGGATATAACTTTGATTTTTTTATAATGGAGTTTATTTTTTCAGCTGTCCAAAGTGGTGTAGCTGTATCGCTTTTGCCCCAAAACAGCAATGTTTTGCCTTTAATATGAGAAAAATTTGGTTCAAAATCTTCATTTACAACATTCTTAAAAGTTTCATACATCTCGTGATTCATCCCTTTGGCATCGTCGCTCACAAAAAGTTGATGAAGTCTATCTAACTTGAATGGTTTAAGTATCTTAAAAAGAGCAATTTTTATTCTCACAGCCAACTCTTTAGGAACTCGTATCCCAGAAGATGATAGCAGTACAAGGCATTTTGGTTTTAGTAGAGTAGCAACTTTACCACCAAAAGAATGACCAGCGATTATATCAGCCTCTACGCCTATATCTTCTAAAAATATTTTCATAATCTGAGCATAATCTTCTGTTACTAAAACAATCGGATTAGTACTTTTACCAAATCCAGGCATATCTACATACACATGTTTAAAATCACTCATTTGTTTAGCAAAAGCTTGTTTCATAATCTCTTTATTGCTACCCCATCCATGAAGTATCAATATAGTGTTTTCTTTTGATGGATTGACTATATCATATGCTATATTGAAAATATTCTTTTTATAATTTATATCTCTTTGTGCCATTTAATCTATATAATTCCCATCTTTAATTAATTTTTATTCTTTGTTGATACTATTTGCAGCTACAAATGCACTTGACAATGCCCACTGTATATTATATCCACCAAGCTGTCCTGTAACATCAAGAATTTCGCCTATAAAATATAAACCTTGACATTTTATACTCATCATGCTCTTTGGGTTTAGTTCGCTTGTATCCACACCACCCTTGGTAACTTCCGCCTTATTATATCCAAAAGTACCTGCAGGAGCAAAACGATAATTTTTGATATTTTTTAGCTTTTCAAACTCACTTTTAGACAATGATGCAACCTTTTTGTCGTCTAAATCTAAATGCGACAAAAACGCTGTAGCTAATCTTTTTGATATAGGCAAAACACTGCTTATATTTTTATTTGAATTCCTAAAATCTTCTAGCTTTGTATTTGGCAAAAAATCGATATTTATCTCTCCTTTTTCCCAATATAAAGATGTATCTAAAACAGCTGGTCCACTTACACCTTTATGCGCAAACAAAAGTGAACCCTTGCAAATACGTTCACCCACTTTTATACTAACATCACATGATATACCACTAAGCTCTTTAAAGAAAAATTGCTCTTTTTGCAAAGTCAATCCAACAAGAGCTGGAGCTGTTTTTACTATTTTATGCCCAAATTTACTAGCTATTTTATAGCCTATATCACTTGCTCCAACGCTACTATAACTAAGCCCGCCAGATGAAACGACAACATTTTTTGCATTAAGTTCTCTCTTTGAGGTTTTGACATAAAAAATATCGCCAACTTTACTAACATCCAATAACTCTTCACCAAGCAAAATGGTGTGTTTTTTACATTCATTGACTAATATATCAAGAAAATCTTTGGCACTATTCTCACAAAAATATTGATTATTTTTTATTTTTATGGTTTTTAGACCTTTTTGGTGAAAATATCGTAAAGTTACATTTTGATCAAAGCTTCTTAATACACTCTTTATAAAGCTAGAATCTCCTAAAAAATACTTTTCATTTATAAACTCATTGGTAATATTACATTTGCCACCACCACTTATAAGTATTTTGGCTCCAAGTTTGTTATTATGCTCAATAAGTGCGGCTTTTTTGTCCTTAAGTAGAGAAGAAAACATCAAGCCACTTGCACCTCCACCAACTACAACTACATCAAAAATATTACTCATATGGCGATTATAGCCAATTTTATGTTATAATATCAAAAAATATGTTGGTCTAAAAAATGAGAATTATTTGGTTTATATCTATTTTTTCTATTGTTTTCGCATCAAATTCTTTTACATTTACAGATAGTAATGGCAAGACAATTCAAAAGAAAATAAAACATAAATATAACCAATCATTAAACCAAAATGCAAAAGAATATTCATATCAAGCATTTTATGCTGACTTGCAAAAAGAGAAAATTGCTGCACTTGAAGCACAAATGGCAAGTGTTAGAGAAAATGGTTTAAATGGCAATGCAAATTCAAAAACGACAACACAACAAGATCAATCAACTTATTGCAATACAACCATAGGTTCAATTACGCAAAATGCCAAACAATTTAAAGGTGGAAAGTATGTCTGGGGAGGAACTAGACCTGCTGGATTTGACTGCTCTGGTTATGTTCAATATATATATAACAAACATGGTATCAATCTTCCTAGAACTGCACTAGCTCAATCAAAAATGGGACAATATATAGATAAAAACAATTTAAGAGCTGGGGATTTACTATTTTTCTTAACAGATAAATCTAGAGGGATTCCAGTAACTCATGTGGGAATATACTTAGGAAATGGTGAGTTTATACATGCTGCTGGAAAAGACAAAGGTATCATTGTCTCACCGCTAAACTATGGCAGTTACGCGAATATATTTGTTGGAGCAAAAAGAGTACTGCCATCTTAAAAAATTTAAATCTTCTTCAGAGGTAATGGTTTTGTAGAAATATCATAATGATTTTCCTTTATTCTGTTCTCTATACTCTTTATCCTATCTTTAAAACTTGGATGAGATGAGCCAAAATACTCCCAATCAGAACTATCTTTATCCATTTTCTTAAACAATTTGGATGCATCAGAAGCATTGCCATAACTGCAAACCAAGAGATCAAGCCCTGTTTTATCTGCATTAAACTCTGCTTTTTGAGAATATTTTGATTGTGCGAAACCAAATAGGCTTTGCATAGAATAATCATCTCCATTTGATATAATAGAACTAATTATGCTCAATACAAAACCATATCCCATCTGCTTTAAGTGGTCTTTATTTTTAAAATGCCCAACTTCGTGCCCAACAACAAAAGCCAATTCATTTTCACTATCAAGCATATCAAGTAATCCGCTAGTAACATATATTGTACCGCCCATAACAGCAAATGCATTTGGCTCTTTTTGCTTGATATACCTTATGTTTACACCATAAGGTAAATTTGCACATTTATTGATTTTTTTAGAGATACTCTCCAAATATAGACTCTTTTTAGAATCACCCATAGTGTCAAAAGATAAAGTTTTTGCTATTTTTTTCTCTTGTACTGGAGTTATATTTGAAGCTATGATATCTATAGATAATATCAAAACAAAATATAACACTATCAAAAATATACCCATGATAGAAGTATATTTTATCAACCCAACAAGAGGGTGAGTGGTGGGTATATTTACACTCTCATCTGGTAGCTTTGCTTGATACATCTATAGATAAATCGCCGTTCCATAAGCCATTATTTCAATAGCACCTATACTATTTTGAGAATTTGTAGATATAGAGCTAGTTTCTAATCTTATATTTACAATCTCACTAGCACCTTTTGCATCTTCTTTCATTCTAAGAATAGCTTCTCTTCTTGCTCTATCTAGCAAAGTTTCATATGCCTCTATGCTGCCGCCAAATAAGTTTACCAAAGATGCCATAAACTTTTTAAAATAATCAACAGAAATAACTACATTTCCAGTAACTAATTTATAATTTGATGGCTCATTGGATGAAATTGGTTTTTTTAACATTATAGAAGGCAACGATACGATTTCACCCTCTCTTTGTCTTATTGACGCATAATGTCTTCTTTCTAAATATCCACCTATAACATAACCAAGAACCAATAGGACTAAAAAGGTTATCAAATTTCCCATTATTTTATCCTAACAGCAGTTCCATATACATATATTTCAGCTGCTCCTGCTGCCACGGAAGATGTTGAAAATCTAACATTTAAAATAGCGTTGGCTCCCAAAGAGGTAGCTTGTTTTGTCATTCTATTTATTGCTTCATCTCTAGATTCATTTAAAAGCTCTGTATAGCCTTTAAGCTCTCCACCAAATACATTTTTTATACCAGCTGCCAAATCTCTTCCAAAATGTTTTGCTCTTACAGTCGAACCTGATACTATGCCATAATGCTCTGCTATCTCTTTGTTTGGTAAGTATTCTAAATTTGTAATTATCACCCTATCTCCTTTTTAAATATTAAAAATTATATCTTATGTTTTTTAAATTATCATACATATCTTAACTAACCATACTAATTTAAAAAACATAAGATACAATAAAATATAATTTTAGTAATGTTTCAATTTTTGATAAAAAAGGATGAAAATGAATTTTATTTATAAGTTGTTAATGCTCTTTATATTTGGAGTATCTTTTTTAAATGCAAAATCTGGACTTGAAAAAAATCAAAATACAATACCATCTATTGTTAATGTATTTGGTCAAGTAATTTCATTTGATATACCTATAAAATTTTTAAAAACAAACACAAAACTGCCAAATGGATTCAAGCAAGAAAATAAAAGTAATTTTTTATTAGAAATCGTTCCATATAATCAAACATTAAATAACTGGGATGAAATAATAACCATAAGCGGAACAAACATTGTCCCTGTCGATTCTTCCAACCAATCAGAAAATGCAATGAATTATTTTAAAACAAATTTTAGACAACATTGTCCTGATACATTTAGTTTCTTATTTTTAAATAAACAATCAAACAAAAATGAAAAAAACTTTGTTGTTAGTTGCGGAAATATTGGCAATCAAAGTGAAAGTACATTGATAAAAGCCATAAAAAGTGAGAAAAATTTTTACACTATACAATGGTCTTTTCACGACAAGCCATCAAGTAGCCCTATAAAATTAAATGAGCAAGAGTGGAGTAAAAAATTGAATACATTAAATCCTAGAATTATAAATTAATTATAACCTCTGTAACTTCTTGAGTCCATCTTTGACCAAAGTTGCGGTGTCTCCATTAAGCCCAGATAAGGCTTTTTTGACCTCATCTTTTCTAAATCCTAGTCCCTCCAGTGCCATAGATGCTTCAATATGTGAATTATTTTCTATATTTGAAGTGTTAGAATCAACTATAAAATCTGCAAGCTCAACTAAAATTCTACTAGCCGCCTTTGGTCCAATACCTGGAACGCGCTTTAACATAGAAACATCTTTTGAATTGATAACTTTTGCAAAAGTATCTGGTGCGAATGTCGAGCAGATAGCAATCGCAACTTTCGGTCCAACTCCATTAATTTTAAGTAGTGTATCAAACATTTTTTTCTCATATTTTGAAGCAAAACCAAAAAGCATATTTGCATCTTCTCTGATTATCTGAGTAGTAAAAAGCTTGACATCTTTTGATTCTATCTGAGATGAAGTATTCAATGAAACAAATACTTCATAAATCAAACCATTTACATTTATGTGTAAAAATGTTGGCTCTTTATGCTCCAATATCCCTTGTATACCTACTATCATGGCTTACTCCATCTTTTTTAAGAGTATAACTTAAAATGTTTAAATCATAAAAAAATATGTCAAATTGTAATATATTTTAACCAAATAGAGTTTTGGATATAATTTCAAACAAATTAACAAAAGACATATATGCAACTTAAATCAATTTTTTCAAATTCATTTGGCATTCTCATCTCAAGAGTTACCGGACTACTTAGAGACATACTCATGACATCTGCTCTTGGGGCTAGCGTATGGAGTGATGTGTTTTTAATGGCATTTAAATTCCCGAATCTATTTCGTAGAATTTTTGCTGAAGGTTCATTTACTCAAAGTTTTATGCCTTCTTATGTGGCAAGCCGCCAAAAGGGTGTTTTTGCTGTTGCTATTTTTATGCGATTTATGTTTATTATAGTGGCTTTTTCTATAATTGTTACACTCTTCCCAGAAATATTTACAAAAGCTTTGGCATGGGATTGGGGCAAAGACCTAATTAGCAAAACTGCACCACTTACAGTTATAAATTTTTGGTATTTAGACCTTATTTTCATAGTTACATTCCTAGGAACGATACTTCAGTATAAAGAGCATTTTTTCACTACTGCATTTTCTACAGTTTGGCTAAATATCGCCATGATAGCAACACTTATGTTTTATGCCAAAAGCGATCCTCAAATGATAGTTTATGCTCTTAGCTTTTCAATATTAGCTGGCGGCTTATTGCAAGTGATTACACATATAGTCGCTATACGAAAAAAAGGGCTTGCAAAAATATTTATAGGTGGATGGAAATATAGAAAAATAAAAGATGTAAAAAAAGAAGAGAAAAATTTTAATAGACTGTTTATACCATCAGTTATCGGCAACTCTACTGCTCAAATAGCATCTTTTATAGATACGAGCCTTGCTTCATTTTTGGTTGCTGGATCTGTAAGTTACTTATTTTATGCAAATAGAGTTTTTCAACTTCCATTTGCAATAATTGCTCTTGCTATAACAACAGCACTATTCCCAGCTATCTCGAAAGCTATAAAAAATAAAAATGAGAATTTGGCATTTTCAAATTTAAACCGTGCTTTTTGGATTTTAAGTGTATTGCTTGGTGCATCAGTATTGGGTGGTATATTATTAAGTGAGCCTATCGTTTGGCTTCTTTTTGAAAGAGGTGCATTTGACCTTGAAGATACCAAAAATACAGCTTATGTACTTCAAATGTATATGATAGGGTTAATTCCTTTTGGTCTAGCAAAACTATTTTCGCTATATCTTTATGCAATGCAAAAACATATAAAAGCTGCAAAAATAGCTGTTGCATCACTTGTTGTAAATGTTATATTCTCGATAATTCTGATGCAAAACATGGGGGCTGCAGGACTTGCTCTTTCTGGAAGTATCGGTGGATTTGTACAATTTATTCTCACAGTAAAAGAGGTTGGATTTAGCAAACTTTGGCAAATTGTAAAAAGCAAAAAAACACTCTTCTTTATCGGCGGTATGGTATTTTTTGGTACAATATTGTATTTTATAAATAAATTTTTATTAGATTTTATCAGATAGGAAAGAGATGTATATTTACGATAGCGTAAAAAAAGAGAAGCTAAAATTTGTTCCTCTAGTGCCAAATGAAGCAACTATTTATGTATGCGGACCTACCGTGTATGATGATGCTCACTTGGGACATGCTAGAAGTTCTCTTAGTTTTGATTTGCTTTTTCGAACACTAAAGTCACTTGGATTTAGTGTTAATTTTATAAGAAACTTTACAGACATTGATGACAAAATAATCAAAAAAATGCAAGATTCTAGTAAAAGTCTCAAGGAAATTACAGAATATTATATACAAAGATATAATGAAGATATGGATGCCATAGGTATAACTCACCCTACTCTTACTCCCAAAGCAACTGACAATTTAGAAGCCATGGAAGATATGATAAATATTTTGATGCAAAAAAATATAGCCTATAAAATATCAAATGGGGATATTTATTTTGATACATCAAAAGATAATATTTATGGCAAATTATCAAACAAAGTAAGTGAAGATACTCTTAGTAGAATAGAAAGTGTTAGTGAAAAAAGAAATGTCAAGGACTTCGCGCTTTGGAAAGCATGTAGTAAAAATGATAGTGTATGCTTTGAGGCAAGCTTTGGCAAAGGAAGACCTGGATGGCATATAGAATGCTCAGCAATGATACAAAAACATACTAAACCTGTTGATGGGTATAGTATAGATATACATGGCGGTGGTGCTGATTTGCTTTTCCCACATCATGAAAATGAAGCAAGCCAAAGCAGATGTGCAACTGGTCATGAACTGGCAAAATACTGGATGCATAATGGTTTTGTGCAAATCGATGGCGAAAAGATGAGCAAAAGTTTAGGAAATAGTTTTTTTCTTAAAGATACGCTTGAAATTTACAATGGAGAAATAGTAAGATTCTACCTATCAAGTATTCACTATAGAAATGATTTTAATTTTAATGAAGAAGATTTGCTAAATAGTAAAAAAAGACTAGACAAGCTTTATCGCCTAAAAAAAAGAGTATTTGATGTAAGTGTAAGTGAACCTAGCTTGGATTTTAAAAAATCACTTCTTGAAGCGATGAGTGATGATCTTAATATTTCAGTAGCTCTTAGTATAATTGATGAAATGATAGCAAAATCAAATGAGGGCTTGGATGCAAATCCAAACGATAAAAATATAAAAAAAGAAATTTTAGCAAATATCGAATTTATAAATGAACTACTTGGCTTTGGTTATCAAAACCCTTTTGAGTATTTTCAGCTTGGGCTTGAGGCAAAATTAAAGGATCAAATAAATGTCCTATTGGAACAAAGGGCAAAAGCAAAGTTGGAAAAGAATTTTGAACTTGCTGATAAAATACGAGATGAGTTAAAAGCAATGGATATAAATATTATGGATACAGCAAATGGAACATTTTGGGAGAAAATATCTTGAAAAAACTTATAATTACATATCTTCCTTATTTTAAAGACTATAAAAGAGAATTTATTATTGCAATTTTAGGCATGATAGCCGTTGCAGCAGGAACAGCAGGAACAGCACACATAATAAAACCTGTAATGGATGATGTTTTCATAAAAAAAGATGCGCAAATGCTTTTAATTGTGCCTTTTATGCTTGTTTTTGTTTTTGCACTAAAAGGTATTGGTAGATATATTCAATCATACTATACCTCGTATATTGGACAAGATATCCTTAGGCGTCTTAGAGAAGAACTGCTACTTCATATAACTAAACTTGATATGGATTTTTTTCGTAAAAATCACTCAGGAACACTTCTTTCAAGAATTACAAATGATATATCTAGAATACAAGGCGTAGTATCAGAAATCATTCCAGAACTCATAAGAGATACCTTTACAGTAATTGCTTTGGCTGGATATGTAATATATCAAAATCCGAAACTAGCATTTTATTTCCTTATAGTCATGCCTCTGGCACTTTTCCCACTCTCAAAATTATCAAAAAAGATGAGAAAATATTCTAAATTATCACAACAAAGTAACGCAGATATGACAAAAAGACTAGAAGAAGTATTTTCAAATATAGAAGTAATAAAATCAAACTCATCTCAAGATTTTGAAATTATTAGATTTGCAAAAGACAATCTATCTGTTTTTAAATATATAATGAAGCAAGTCAAAGTCAACAATCTAACATCGCCTATCATGGAAATTTTAGGCTCAATTGCTATTGGTTTAGTAATTTTCATAGGTGGTAAAGAAGTAATTAATGGCAATATGAGTGTTGGTGGTTTCTTTTCTTTTAGTGCTGCACTATTTATGTTATATGACCCAATTAAAGCACTATCAAAACTATACAACAAAACACAAGATGCAGTAACTGCAAATGAAAGAATAAGAGAAATATTTGATATAAAAGCTGATATAAAAAGTGGTGATTTGGTTTTAGATAAAAAGATAGAAAATATTACTCTAAAAGATATCATTTTGAAATATGATGAAAAAGTGGCTCTTAAAAACATAAATATCTCTTTTAAAAAAGGTATGTTTTATGGAGTTGTAGGAGATAGTGGAGCTGGAAAAAGCTCACTGGTTAATCTGCTTGTTAGATTTTACGATGCATCAAACGGAGAGGTTCTGATAAATAGTCAAGATATAAAAAACTTTACCTTGAACTCTTTGCACAAAAAAATTGCTTATGTAACACAAAATATTTTCATATTTAACGATACTGTGGCTGAAAACATAGCTTATGGAGAAAATGTAGATCGTAAAAGAGTTATAGATGCACTAAAAAAAGCACATGCCTTTGAATTTGTAGAAAAACTCCCTAATGGTATAGATACATTACTAGCTCAAAGAGGTGCAAATCTATCTGGTGGGCAAAAACAAAGAATTGCATTAGCACGTGCTATCTATAAAAACCCTGACGTTTTAATACTTGACGAAGCTACATCGGCTTTGGACAACATAAGTGAACAAAAAATAAAAGATGCTGTTTTTGAGCTTAGAAATGAAATGATTATAATAGCCATAGCACACAGGCTAAGCAGCATACAAAATGCGGACGAAATATTTTATTTTGCGAACGGCTCAATAAAATGCAGTGGAACACATGAAAATCTTATCAATAATTGCAATGGATATAAAAAGCTTAGCAAGATTGCTCAAAAATAGCTCTTATATAGTTTTAGATATACTATTACTTATAAAAACAGGAGAATTTAGTGCAGTTATGCTCATACCAAACAGCTAAAAAAATTTTATTTCTACTAAATCCAGAAAATGCTCATGGCGTTATAAACTTTTGTTTAAGATTAGCAGAAAAACTACCTTTTTTACAATCGATTTTATCAAAAATGTATGTAGTATCAAGCCCAATGTTAAGACAAAATATATTTGGTAAAACTTTTGAAAATCCAGTTGGACTAGGAGCTGGTTTTGATAAAAATAGTGATCATATAGAAACAATGAAATCTCTTGGATTTGGTTTTACAGAAGTTGGAACAATCACACCTTTGGCACAAGATGGCAATCCAAAACCTAGACTTTTTAGACTAATAGAAGAAAAATCTATACAAAATGCCATGGGTTTTAACAACAAAGGAATGGAACATACAGCCAATGTATTGGCTAAGTATAAAAATTCTAATTTTCCAATAGGTATAAATATTGGTAAAAATAAAATTACAAGTGAAGATGATGCTTTAAGTGATTATGAAAAACTCATAAAAAGATTGAGTGATTTTGGAGATTATATGGTTATAAATATCTCCTCGCCAAATACACCAGGACTAAGAAACCTTCAAAATGAAGAATTTATAAATTCTCTTTTTACAATGGCGAAAAAACTTACAAAAAAACCAATACTGCTTAAAATCGCCCCAGATATGAACAATAAAGAAGCTATAAATCTATGTAAAATTGCTATATCTGCAGGAGCAAGTGGGATAATCGCTACAAATACAACTATTGATTATTCATTGACACCGAATGCCAAAGACTTTGGTGGAATTAGCGGTGAATTGTTAAAAATAAAAAGCAGAAAATTATTTAAAGCGATTGGAAAAGAATTTTTTGGTAAAACTTTATTAATTTCAGTTGGTGGAATAGATAGTGCGAAAGAGGCGTATGAGAGAATAAAAGATGGTGCAACGCTAATACAAGTTTATAGCATGCTTGTATATGAAGGTCCAGCTCTAATAAAAAATATCAATAATGGACTTATAGAGTTATTAAAAGCGGATGGTTACACAAATATTTCACAAGCAATAGGTGCAAATTGCAAAAAATAAAATTTATCATATTTTTTTTAATAGTAACAACAGGAGTAATAATGGCTAGTTCTTTGCCTCAACATTTTCATAAAACATTGGATAACGGAATGCAAATTGTTGTCATTCCTCTCCATAACGAATCAGGTGTTATCACATCTGATATATATTATAAAGTTGGTAGTCAAAATGAAGTATTAGGGAAAACTGGTATAGCGCATATGCTTGAACACCTGAGTTTCAAATCAACAAAAAATCTTGCCGAGGGTGAGTTTGACACTATTGTAAAAAAAGGTGGAGGAGTAAATAATGCTTCTACTGGCTTTGATAAAACACACTATTATATAAAGACTTCAAGTAAAAATCTTCCTAAAACATTAGAGCTTTTTAGTGAACTTATGCATAATTTGCTTTTAAAAGATGATGAGTTTCAAAAAGAGAGAGATGTTGTAGCAGAAGAAAGACGACTTAGAACTGATAATAATCCTATGGGATATTTATACTTTAGACTCTTTAATACACATTTTGTCTATCATCCATATCATTGGTTACCTATAGGTTTTATGCAAGATATATTATCTTGGAAAATAGAAGATATTAGAGAGTTTTATGAGAGTTATTATCAGCCAAAAAATGCGATTTTAGTTGTTTCTGGAGATATAGAGCCAGAAAATGTTTTCAATGAAGCAAAAAAATATTTTGGTAAACTTGAAAACAAAAAAGAAATTCCAGATTTTAAAATAGTAGAACCAAAAGTTGATGGTGCAAAAAGAGTTGAGCTTTATAAAGAAAGCAACAAGGTTGATACCATAGCAATAGCTTATAGTATCCCAAATTTTGCTCATGAAGACCAAATGGCACTTAGTGTTATTAGTCAGATATTGAGTGGCGGCAAAAGTAGTAGATTTGATAGTGAACTTATAGATAAAAAAAGACAATTCAATACTATATATGCTTACAATATGGAACTTAAAGACCCTGGAGTATTTCTAATAATGGGTATGCTAAATGAAAAAACGAAACCAGAAGTTGGTGAAAAAAATATCCTATCGATTTTAGATGACATAAAAAAACATGGTATTACAAAAGATGAACTTAACCGTGCAAAAATAAATATGAGGGCAGAATTTGTCTACTCTTTGGAGAGTTCAAGTTCTGTTGCAAATCTTTTTGGAGATTATTACGCTATGGGAGATATAAAACCTCTATTGGACTATGAAGATAAATTGGATAAAATTACACTTGATGATATAAAAAAGGTAGCAAATCATTATTTTAATAATGATAAATCTACCACAGTTATACTAAGGAAAAGTAGATGAATAATTACCCAATAACTGGAGCTACAACGGCTTTAATAACGCCATTTAAAAATGGAAAATTAGACGAGGCTACATATGCAAAACTTATACAAAGACAAATAGACAATGGTATAGATGCTGTATGCCCTGTTGGAACTACTGGAGAAAGTGCAACACTTAGCTATGATGAAGATAAAAGATGTATACAAATAGCAGTTGAGGTTTGCAAAGGAACAAATACAAGAGTTCTTGCTGGTGCTGGAAGCAATGCAACACATGAGGCAATAGAAATTGCAAAATATGCCGAGCAGTGTGGTGCTGATGCAATTTTTTCCGTAAGTCCATATTATAATAAACCAAGTCAAGAGGGACTTTATCAACACTATAAAGCAATAGCATCAAGTGTAGATATCCCATTTATGTTATACAATGTGCCTAGTAGAACAGGCGTAGATATACTTCCAGATACAGTCAAAAGACTTTATGAAGATTTGCCGAATATTTTTGGTATAAAAGAAGCAACTGGATCTATAGAAAGAGTAATTGAACTCAAAAGCAAATGTCCGAACTTAGCTATTTTTAGTGGCGATGATGCAATTGACTTTTCTGTTATCGTGACTGGAGGATCTGGGGTTACATCAGTTACATCAAATCTACTTCCAGATTTAAAATCAGAACTGATTCATCTTGCTATGAGAGGAGAACTCGATGAAGCTCGCATTTTAAATGAGGAGCTACTGCCAATTAATAAAGTGCTGTTTTGCGAAAGTAACCCTATACCTATAAAAGCAGCTATGTATATTGCAGGACTTATAGAAACACTAGAATATAGATTACCATTGGTTGCACCAAGTCTTGAGAATATGAAGAAAATTGAAGAAGTAATGAAAAATTATAATATAGTAGGAGTATAAATGAGTCAAATGAAAGGGAAAACACTAGTAATAACAGGAGCAACAAAAGGTATAGGTGAAGCAATAGCAACAAAATTCGCTTCACAAGGTGTAAATATAGCTTTTACATATAATTCAAATGCTGAAATAGCAAACAAACTGGCCCAAAAATGGGAAAAAGAGTATGGCATAAAAGCAAAAGCTTATCCGCTTAATATACTAGAGCCTGATGAATTCAAGCCTCTTTTTGAAGCAATTGATGCTGATTTTGATAGAGTTGATTTCTTTGTTAGCAATGCTATGATTTATGGAAGAGCAGTTGTTGGTGGATATGGTAAATTTATGAGATTAAAACCAAAAGGTTTAAACAATATATATACTGCAACCGTAAATGCTTTTGTAGTTGGATCTCAAGAAGCAGCCAAAAGAATGGAAAAAACTGGTGGTGGAAGTATAGTGACTATGAGTAGCACTGGAAATCTTATATACATCGATAATTATGCAGGACATGGCACAAATAAAGCTGCTGTTGAAGCAATGAGCAGATATGCTGCTGTTGAGTTAGGAGAGATGAATATCAGAGTAAATGCTGTAAGTGGTGGGCCGATTGATACTGATGCATTAAAAGCATTTGTAAACTACGAAGAGGTAAAAGCTGAAACTATAAAAAGATCGGCACTGAATCGCATGGGTCAACCAGAAGATATAGCAGGAACTGTATATTTTCTATGTACCGAGGAAGCAAGCTGGATAACAGGTCAAACTATCGTAGTTGATGGTGGAACTACTTTTAGGTAACTCATGTTTAATATTCCTAATATTTTAGCTATAGTAAGATTACTTTTGGCTCCCGTCATGTTCTTGTTGCTTGTAAATAGGAATATATTTGATGGTATTCATTATAGTTGGTTAGACTATTTTGCAACATTTATTTTTGTATTGGCAAGTGCAACTGATTTTTTTGATGGATATATAGCTAGAACATTTAACCAAATTACAACTTTAGGAAAAATAATAGATCCACTTGCAGACAAAATGCTGACTCTTGCTGGTTTTTTAGGGCTTATGATACTAGATCGTGCATCTCCTTGGGCAATCTATCTTATACTCACGAGAGAGCTTTTTATAACAGGACTTAGAGTATCAGCTGTATCGCAAGGCATGGATATGGCTGCATCTTTTGCAGGAAAAGTAAAAACAGTAGTTCAGATGGTTGCAATTGGATTTTTACTGATGGAATGGCCTTTTGCAAATATAATTCTTTGGTTAGCAGTTGCTATAACAATATACTCTGGATATGAATATACTAGAGATTTTTTCAAAAAAACTTCAAGGGTTTAAATGGGTCTTTTGATTTCACTATTAGTTATTTCTATTTTAATATTTGTTCATGAACTAGGTCACTTTATAGCTGCAAGATTCTTTGGCGTTCATGTTGAAGTTTTTAGTATAGGATTTGGCAAAAGACTACTTACAAAAAAAATTGGGAATACCCAATGGAGCTTGAGTGCAATACCACTAGGCGGCTATGTCAAAATGAAAGGTCAAGATGATACAAATCCTCTTAATGTAAGTTTTGATAATGATAGTTATAATGTAAAAAAACCTTGGCAAAAAATAATTATATTGTTAGCTGGTCCTATGTCAAATTTTTTATTGGCATTTTTCATATATATCATTATGACTTTTATTGGTATTCCAAAACTACTTCCTCAAATTGGAGAAATTTCTCCAAATTCACCAGCAAAAACGAGTGGTTTATTGATGAAAGACATGATACTGTCTATAGATAATGAACCAATATTATATTGGGAAGATATAGGTCGAAAAATACAAAATACACAAAACAAAAACCTAACTTTAAAAATCAAAAGAGAAGATAAAATAAAAACGATTGAGATATCTCCAAAAATTTTGACAACAAAAAACATTTTTGGGGAAGAAGAAAAAAGATATATGATTGGAATTGCTCCTCTTGGAAGTTCTAAAATAGTGCACTTGGGTCCTATAGAATCGTTGTCTTATGCCACAAATCAAACTATTGATACATCTTTGTTAATATTTAAAGGCATACAAAAACTCATAACAGGTGTTGTAGGTACAAAAGAAATTGGCGGGATTATTACTATATTTGATACAACATCTAAAGCAAGTGATGCTGGAATTTTAGCACTACTATTTTTTACTGCTCTAATTTCAATAAATCTAGGTGTTTTAAATCTACTTCCAATTCCAGCACTTGATGGCGGACATATAATGTTCAATCTATATGAGATGATTAGGGGTAAAGCACCAAGTGAAGCCGTTGTTTATAGACTAACTATTGGTGGATGGATAATTTTATTTGGTCTTATGTTTTTAGGCTTATTTAATGATATAAATAGACTTTGGGGCTAAAGATGGACAGAGAATTACTAAGAAAAAATCTTGATAATGTAATTTGGAAAATTGAACAAGCAAGACTTGCTCTAAATGAGCATCATATAGTTCAAATAGTGGCTGTTGGAAAATATACTACGATAGAAAATATAAAAACTCTGTATTCTCTTGGACAAAGAGCTTTTGGTGAAAATCATGTGCAACAACTTGCTCAAAGGTCTTTAGAACTCAAAGATTTACCGATCGAGTGGCATATGATAGGAACTTTACAAAAAAATAAAATTAATAAACTTTTAGAGATAAAACCTTCACTTTTTCAAGCACTTGATAGTTTTGAATTAGCAAAAGAGCTAGAAGCAAAACTTGCAAATAAACAACAATCACTGTCTTGCTTACTTCAAGTAAATAGTGCAAAAGAAGATACAAAAAGCGGTGTTAATCCAGAAGTTTCCACAGAAATATACTTGCAAATTAAAGAAGAGTGTCCGCATATAAATTTAGAAGGTATAATGTCCATTGGTGCACATAGTGATGATGTCAAAAAAATTCAAAATAGTTTTGAGACAACTTATAAAATATATGAAAAACTTCAAAAGAATGGAGCCAATATTTGCTCTATGGGTATGAGTGGAGACTATGAACTTGCTATCAAATGTGGTTCAAACTTAGTACGCATAGGCTCATCTATTTTTGAAAATAACGATTGAGCATAATCCTGATTAGTCGTCCTCTCTACTAAAAATTATAATTATTAAATCTCAAACTAAAACCATAATATTGTAATTTTATTAGCATTTTATATAAAACTATTTTATTACATATTTATAGTTAATTTAAATTAATATTTTAAGGAATATAATATATGAATTAATGAGTTTTCTAGTGTAAGCTAGATTTGGACGCGCTTGAATTTCAAGTCAAAGACAAGAGGTCAAAAATGATAAAAATTAAAATAATATGGATAGTAGTAATTGCACTTATGTTTGCTGGATGTGGTATAAATCAAAATATTTCAAATAATATAATATCGTCTGGAAAAACAAATAAATTTATACAAGATAAAAAGTCTGGAAAAGCTAATGTATTTTTTTATAGAGAATCAGGTAATAAAGACAATGTTGCTATTGTAAAGATGGGAGAGAGAGTTGTGGGGTCTATACTTCCCAATAGCTATGCTGTGACAAAAGTTTGTACGGATACAATACAAGTAGGTGTTGCAGCAAGAGGCAGCACTATAAGCTTTACTAATTATCTTCCACCGATAGATGCGAACAGTACCGAATCTATGTTTTTTAAAATAGATGAAATGAAAAATGGAGGCTTTTGGCTAACAAGAGTTACTAATGATATAGGAGAAAAATCGATGAAATCAATCGACAAAAAATCAAGCGTTATAAACCGCAATACACTAGACTGTCAAGTTTCAGTGGACAATAAAAAAATATCAGAATAGGAGGGTATTTCAGTGGGAAAAATAATTAAAATATTAGTAAAAACACAAGATGGTAGCATTGCTGAATATAGTATCTCTTCCGAAGCTGGTAAAATAGGGAATAAGCTTATTCTTAAAGATAGCGGGCATGTTATATATGAGTTAAAAGATTTTAATACCAGACTTGCACCAGATCAAATGCTTGTTAAGCGTAACGGTAAAAATCTAGAGATAAATTTAGATGTAGATGGATATAAAGATGAGGATACACAGCCAGATATCATCATAGAAAACTATTATGACTCATCAACATCAAATATTATAGGTATGGCGGAGGATGGAAAGTATTATGCTTATATTCCACAAGAATACAAAGATTCTCTTTTGGTTGAAAATATCTCTGATGGCACTTTTAGTTATCAAAGTTTAGGTTCAGACTTGGCTGGAAGCTCCCCTATGTGAATATTTGCTCTTGCGCCATTAGCTTTACTAGGTGGTGGAGGTGGAGGTAGCGGTAATACCTCTCCTGAACTGACAGCTGAGCTTGATCCTGCTTCGGATAGTGGTGTACTAGGCGATGGTATTACCAACGATACTACTCCAACTATCAGTGGAACAGGAGAAGTTGGTGCAACTATCAGTGTCATAATAAATGGTGAAACATTAACTACCACTGTTGATTCAAGTGGTAATTGGTCGGTTACCCCAACGACTCCACTTGATGACGGTTCTTATACTGCAGATGTGACAGAAACTGATACTACAGGTGATACAACGGAAACTAATGTTCCTATAACAATTGATACCACCGTTGCTGCTAATACCATAGATATTGCATCTGTAACAGATGATACAGGTGTGAGTTCTACAGACTTTATTACTAGCGATACTACACAAACATTTAATGGCACACTAGTGAGCGTCTTACAAGCTGATGAGAGAGTACAGGTCAGTACCGATGGTGGTGTTACATGGACTGATGCCTCTACACAACCAGGTGCTGGAACAACATGGAGTCATGACACTACACTAGCCGAAGGAAGTTATACTGTTGAGGCACGCATCATAGATACTGCAGGCAATATTGGGGCAACAGATTCTCAAGCAGTCGAGATTGATAC
>JAQTLV010000008.1 GCA_028714675.1 Sulfurovaceae bacterium | reverse complement strand
TTCACTCTCACTCACTTAACAAACTTAGTTAAGGTCTCTGTGTTTGTGGACGCGTATTATAGCACCAAAGTTTTTATATGTCAAGTGTTTTTTGGAAAAAAGTGGAGAAATTTGGAGAAAAATTTGTAAATTACATATCTGGCTGGCTTGTCTCAAATGCATAACCAGTTTCTGGATTTATTCTAATAACAAAATTTCCACTTGGATGAGTAAAAGTAATATCACAAGTATTTGTTAATACACTACTATAATCTGGCGAAGTTGAACCAAAATAACTTTGGTGTGGTCTACCCAATCTATCAAAACCTATATGTTGAGGTGCAGCTGCACATCCTGCTCCACCAAAAGTAACATTGGTAACGCCTTTTTTAAAAAGTTTTGTTCTCGGGGAAACACTCGGATTAGCTGCTGTATTATTGCCATTCATTGGTAAACCACTTAAAGAATCAATAGCATATTCATTGCCATCAAAATTACCACCTAGGTTTTTATCAGAACCTATACTATAAATCCACTGTCCGCCATCATTTACAAATCTAATTCCCCAAAAAGCTCGTTGCCAATTTGGATTAGCTGGATTAGTCACATCATCAGTAAGTGCAAGGTGTTGAGCGTAACGAATATCTGAGAGAACTTGATCTATAGCCTCTTGTCTACTATCATTTTGAAGTCTAGGGATTGCAACAGCAGCTATTATTCCCATAGTCACTATTACAAAAACAAGCTCAATCATAGTAAAAGCTGTTTTATTTTTTAACATTTTTGCAACCTTGCAATATAATTATTAAAATTATATCACAAGTTATAAGCAAATGTAAACATTATATTTCTTCAGCCATATCAACTTGATATAATATATCATCCATAGGATGTCTATACATAGGCATTGCAAGTCTTTTTTCATCAAGAACATGACCAATAAATCCTATAGTTCTTCCTGCAATAAAAAATGCATTTAGTGTGCCGCTTGAGATAAATTCATCAATTTCAATTTCACTATAGCCTAATGCTCTCCACATATCAACCATCAAAATACCAATAGTACCATCAACATTTAAGATAAGATTATCTTTTTTTGATGTTGTAAGTTGTTCAACACTCAAAGCATAATCAAGCAATGGTGTGCTTGGAAAATGTTCAGCTGCAAATTTTTTAAGTCCAACAACTCTCAAATCTGGATTTCTTAGAGATTTTATTCTATGCCCGATACCAGGAATTGGAATTCCTAGTTTTTTCATATGATTCAAAAACTCTACTGGTGTTAATTTATTGTCATCTGCATATTTGAAATGCTCAGCTGCACCATCAATCGCTCCACCAAATCTTGGTCCGATTGTCAAAAGTCCTGTTACAAGTGATTCAACAACACTTTTTCCTGCACGAGCTGTAACTTTTGCATTATGCGCTCCACTAACCGCTGGACCATGATCTGCAACTGTTTTGATAACAGTTTCTATAAATTGTGTAGCCCATTTTGGGTATTGTTTTTTAAACCAAAGAAGTGAAATAACATCACCGATTCCCTTACCTGTATCTGGAGTAGCAACACTAGAGATTGGGAAACCAGCATAAGTAGCCTCATCTCCTCTATCATCACTAATTGTACAAATAAATTGTTTGCTTCTTCTAGTTTTTGGAACTGTATTCATTGCTGGCTCAGGTATCTCAGAGATAATACCATCTGCTTTTAGTTTATTATAAACTTCAGATATTTTTGTTGGCAAATCATTAAATGAACTTGGTACATAAATACCAGCTTCGCTCATGGCTTTGTTTTTTGCTTCTGCTGTTTCACGATCAGCATTTGCACTAGCTCCTGCGTGACCAAATTGTACACCACTACTATAATGTTTTGCAATTGTTCCTATGCACCAAGCAATAATTGGTTTAGTAATTTTGCCTGATTTAACAGCATCAATCACTTTATACTCTTCTGTACCACCAACTTCGCCAAGAAGCAACATATATTTTACTTCTGGATTGTCTTGCATTCTAAGGAGATTGTCAATAAATACTGAGCCAACAAATCTATCCCCACCTATCGCAACACCTTCTGCAATTCCATCTGCATTGATAGCAATGATATTTGAAAGCTCATTAAATAGACCGCCTGAACGAGTTACAAGCCCACAACTTCCAGCTCTATGAAGTTTAGAATTAATAATATTTTCGATTGTTCCGCCAATATTTGCAATTTTAAATGCACCAGGACTTATAGCACCAACTGTTGCTGGTCCTATTACTGTGACATTTTTCTCTCTAGCTACTGCATTCATTTTTCTTGCGAGTCTCTCAGGAATACCTTCAGCAGTTATCATGATAGTCGTAAAACCGCCCATATCTAGTGCTTCCATAGTAACATCATAGGCTGTTCTAAATGATCCAAAATTCAAAAGCACATCAGCATTTGGATGGGCTTTTTTAGCCTCGCTAGTAGTTTTATAAAGATTAATCATAATCTCATCGCCACCCCAGAAAAACTTTTGGAATTTACTCTCAGCTGTTGGAGCAACTATGGCTGCAATTGAAGGCTTTTCTCTTTTAATAGTATAGTCATAATCTAGCATTCTTTGGATTGCGCTAATGTTGTTGTTCCAAAAAATTGCTTGTGTATCTCTTGTAAATAATTGTGCCATTTTCTCTCCTTATGCCTCAACTGCCATTCTAACGATATCCGTAACATGTGTTTCTGGTCCATATACATCTATCCAAAGACCAAGTCTATCTGCTGCTTCTTTGATATCTTTAAGACCTTTTTCATAGTTAGGCCCACCTCTTCTAACATATATTCTGATGCCAACATCTTTCATTTTTTCGGCATAATTTTCAAATGCTTTGATAATACCCGTAAATGTTGCTGCAACATCTGTAAAGTTTGCAATAGCCCCACCAATAATAAGAACTTTATCTCTACCTTTTGGATCTTTTTCTCTTGTCATCAAATCTAAAACGGTTTCTGCATAAAATTGTGTTTCGCCCGTTGTCGGTCCGCCACTATATTCACCATAGTTTGCTAAATCTTCAATTCCAGCAAGGTCTGCAATGGTATCAGCATAAACAACAGATGCTCCACCGCCTGCAACCATAGTCCAAATTCTAGCTTCAGGTTTTAAAATAGTTAATTTCAATGATGCACCAGATTTGCTATCAGCTTCTTCTATCGCCATAACTTCAGGAGATTTCTCTTCCATGCCAAATGCTGTTGGGTATTCTATATCTCCCCACTCTTTAGTCATCATAAATCCAGCTGTATCGTCAAGTTTGGCAACCATATCAAGAAGTTCTATTTTATTGCCTTGCATTACAAATGGATTTATTTCAAGATATGCAAAATTTAATTCTCTATATGCCTTAAAAAAACCTATTGCAAATTTTGCAAATCCTTCTTTATCTTTGCCTGCAACATCTGCAGGAATATTTGCTCTTATTTTTGCTTCAATCTCATCTTCTGTAGCAGTAATAGGGAAAGTAACTTCTATCACCTTATCCCAATTTTCTTCTACTTCCATACCACCTTCTGCTGACATATATAAAACATCATCATCGCCAACACAAGTTGCACTTATATAGTACTCTTCTTCTTGTGCGTGAGGAGTAAATGGCTCAACTATAAATTGAGTTAAAAAGTCTGTTTTAGGTTCTCCATCTGGTGTATCACCATGAAAAGAAAAATATACATTTTGTTTTTCTTTTGCTTTTTCATCTATCCAGGATGCTGCTTTTTCTAAAGTAACATCACCTGGTTTGTTATCTCTAAATAACACTAAACCATTCTTGCCTCTTTTCCCAAAAAGCATATCAGGTTTGGCTACTAAGGCTTTATTGGTAAGCCAAGTTTTTGTTTTTGCTTCGTCTTTTAACCCAGTACCATTTTCAACTAATACTGTTTCGTAAGCATATGTAAAATCTGGAAAATATTTATTCCAATGTTTTGCCAAAATAGATTTGGCATCATACTCTCTAATCGCCTTTTGAGCCATTAAGTTCTCCTTGTTGTTTTGGTTATTATAATATTACCATTAGATACATTCTAATTGTTATGTTTTTGTGCTTTTAGAAGCAAAACTGTCTTAAATTGTGTATTTTGGAAACAAAAACTAATATTATTTTTCACAACTGCTTATACCATAAAATCTTAGTTGCAACTCTTCTTTTGAGTTTTTAGAATTATAACAATGTATATTTTTTGATTTCAAATTTTGTTGTATTTTAAGTGGTTCATATATTTTTGTAAATAAATATTGTCCATTAAAATTAAATATTATGGGTTGCAAAAAAACAAATACCAAAGCAACAATCAATACCCCTACAGAAAGATTAAAGCCATTTTGATAAATTTTTTGAAATTTAGGCAATCTAACTCTAAGACTCTTAAAATATACTTTGAACATTAACACAAACCCAACAAGTACATAAGGGGTAAAGTCTGTAATTAAAATCCTTTGTCTAATGGATAAAAGAATTGATACGAAAATAGCAAATGATGATATACTCCAAACTATATCTTTCTCCTCTTTTATCCATATTCTATAAATTACATATAAAAAATATAAAAAAACAAAAGGTGAAAATATAGCCGAATATATGCTGAAAGTTTCAATAAAATGCCCCCATGGATGCCCGCCTATCTCTATGCCTCTATGGAAATACCAAAACCCAAGTAGTGCAATAGCACCAAAAATAGCTGTTATTTTCTCTTTTTTAAATACACCATAAATCAAAATAGACAAAAAGAAAAATATAGAAGCATTATGAATTAAAAACAATAACGACAATGCCACTGCCTCTCCAATATGCCATTTTCTATAATAAAAAATTAGATAAAGTAGTACTAAGTTAAAGACTATTAAGGCAATATTGGCTATTGCTCCCCCAAATATCATAGCTGGCAAAAGAGAAAAAATTGCACTTGCTTGTAGAACATCTCTTTCATTTTTTAAAATATCTTTTGAAAAAATGTAAAACAAAAACAGTGAAATTACTGCATTTATCACAAACAAAAGCCTCAAACCAAAGGTATTATTGAAAAAACCATATCCAAAATGCATCATTTTTGAGACTAAATTGTCTGATTTGTAAAATTCAAATGCTTCGTTTGGTGTTATAGGAATAAAATAAGCAAAGTAGCAAATTATGATTGCATAAAACAGATAAATCGTAATCTTATTTACTAAAATGCTTTTAATCATAATTTCAAAAAGTTATCAATCATTTCATGCCCATATTCACTCATAATAGACTCTGGGTGGAATTGAACGCCATATATATTCTTATCTTTTATCTCTAATGCCATGATTTCACCATCATCTTTGCTGTGAGCAGTAACAACTATGTCGTTTGGCAAATTTTCATTTTTGACTATAAGAGAGTGATATCTTGTAGCTCTAAATTCGTTTGGTAAACTTTTGAAAATCTGTGTTGGTTTATCAATAACTATTTGAGATGTTTTGCCATGCATCATATTTGTAGCCCTTACTACATCTGCTCCATATGCCTGAGCTATGCTTTGATGACCCAAACATATGCCAAATATTGGCACAATGCCACCAAACTCCTTGATAACATCCAAAGTTACTCCAGCATCATCTGGTGTGGCTGGTCCAGGTGATAGTATGATTTTATCTGGATTAAGTTTTTTTATCTCATCTACACTCATCTCATCATTTCTAATAACTTTAAGATCTGCTCCGAGTTCCTTGCAATACTGAACTATATTATATGTGAAACTATCATAATTATCTATCATCAAAATCATACTTTATCCTCTTTTAAATCAACTGTCCAAAAAAAATCAATCCAGTTTTGTGGTTCTTTTACAAACCAATCTGGTGCTATTTTAGCACTTTTCTTATAAAAAATAGAGGCGACATATAAAATTACATCTGGGTATTTTTCTTTTAAAATATCTAAAACTTTTACCATTGTTTCGCCACTATCAAGTATATCATCAACTATCAGTACTGCTTTGCTATCGCTGAGATCTGGGGTATTAAATATTCTTACCTCATCAAGTTTTATGGTATCATCATAACCGATAGAGTTTATGGCATAAACTTTTCTGATATTATAATATTCACCCAACATCTGAGCCATGCTAAGCCCACCTCTTGATATGCCCATGATAGTATCAAATGGCTTATTTATCTTTTTTGTTAATGTTCTAAGGTCTCTTCTAAAATCTTCATATGAGTAATATTCTTTTATCATAGTTATATTATACACTTTTAAATTTTATAAAACTCATGCGCTACAATACTCTGCTCTATCAAGTATTGACAAATACCATTTGCCATCAATCAAAATCATATAAAATACAAAATCATCTGCTGTTGCTACCACTTTTATGCTCTGCTGTTCCACTTTTTTATATATACCAAACTCTTTAGATGTATATTTTACATCATTATACTTTTTTTGTGCAATTGCGATGCTAGATAAGACATTATATCTGCTATGTGTATCTATGATAACGCCCCAATCGCTCCACTTTTCGCTATCACAACTAAATGTTGGTGCTTTTTTGTATCTCAACGAATAGTATTTTTTTTCCGGATGACTATATGGAAGGTACTCTGGTATGGGTGACTTGAAATCTATATAATTTACATGGGTAAATTCATCCATAACTCCTCGCCTAAAGATAATATAAAAACCTATTTTTTTATTTATAAAAGTATTTATAGCTTCTTGATCTTGTGTTTTGAATGCTTCAATCACTTTGGCAACTGCACTATCTAAGCTCTTTTTTGTTTGCTTATCAATGTTGGTATTATTTGCAAAAGCCCCATCAAATCCAAGCATCATAATTAACAAAAATATAATTTTTTTAAACATTTGACACAAAAACCTTTTTATTATAAGTATATGCAAATTTTCCAAATCTTACAAGGAAATAGAAAATAAAAGTTTTAGTGCTTACCTACTGTTTCAGACTGTTCTACTTTAACAAAAAGGTCGCGATATACTGTTGGAGAATTCCCGCCATTTATCATTACGGCAACAGGATGTCCTGTTGGGAGTGTTTGTGTAGCAACATATTTCATAAAAGGACCATCTGTACCATAACTGTTACCAAAAGCAGCAAGCACTATCACCTGTTTGTCTGGATGTTGTCGTGCTATCTCTTTAACTATAGACATCAGCTTTTCTCTCTTGCCATCAGAGTATGTCACAGGATATACTAATTCTCTTGTTAGCCGTCCATCTTTTATACGAACCTCTATCCCATGAAAACGACTCACATCTAGCCCAAGTGTTGGTGCTGCAGCATCTAAAAAAACATCTGCACTTGCAGATATCACATGACACTCAACCCCATCTTTTTCGAGTGCTTTTAATATTTGAATAGAAGAGATAAAATAATAATCACTAAGCACCTTACTAAAGTATTTTTCACTTAGCTTATGAATATCGCTCAACTTGGCACCATAAAGCATTTGTGGTATAAAAGGGTACGCAAGCCATTTACCTATATCTTGCTCCATATGGCGGTAGTCTTTCCAAAATTTATCAGCTCCACCTTTTGGTGGATATATGCTAGAGTAACCAGAATTGATAGCCAGTTCGGCTAGCCCCTTATACGATATTGTTCCATTACTATCCAATCCTTCCGAACAGTCACCTTTTAAGATTGTGCCGTCAAAATCCCAAAAAGCTAAAAATATAAATTTACTAGATGAAGGATCTTTGGCACTTTTGAGTATCGCCTGTTTTGTGTTCATGATTTTAGATATGATTGGCTCTGGGTGTGTTTCTTTTGCCATTGCTGGAAGGCAAAACAGAAGCATACTGATAGTAATCGAGAGAAAAGCCATAATTTTATGTTTCATTTATTATCCCTAAATAAATTTTACTAACACAAATAATATATGGATATTCTTACAATTTTATGACAATCAATTTAGCCCTTTTATACAACTTTTCAAAAATATACCTTTTACCCATCTTTTTTAGGCAATTATCATATGTTCTTTTACTTTTTTCATCAAACTCTTTTCCATTCAATCGCAATTTTTCATAAATCTTGAGCAAACTCTCATCTGAAAATTCATTTACGTCTGCATCTGCTACTATTTTTGGAATTTCCAAGATACTTGAGTGTGGCATTTTAAAATCACAATAGTATTGCCCTAAATGATTTACTCCCCAATAGTTTAGCCCTATTTTATTGTAAAAATCTATAGATGAGGATACACAAGTTAATTTAAACCTATTTATTTTTTTATGAGCAAGTATTAAAAAGAGATGCTCTAGTAAAGTAAAAGCATAACCTTTGTTTCTATATGCTTTTGGAGTCAATATATTGTGTATAGTGAGATACTCTTTATTGTTGGAAACTTCATAGAACAAATAACATATATCTTCACCATTTTCTCTAATGCACAAAGGAGGAAATTTGGTCCAGCTATGATAATTATCCCACCAATCCATTGCTTGTTTTGCGAATTTTAAACTATTTAAATCTTCGATTTGTTGTACAGAATCAAAATATTCTGTTCGCGATAATTTTACGATGGTCAAGCTTGGCCTTTTAGAGTAAAAAAAGCCAAAACCGCTACGCAGACTTAATTTAAAGATAGTTTTATACTATCTTATTTAAACTTCGATGCAAATTTATATTGATTATTTTTTTCTTTTTGTATCTTGTATTTTATACAACTAAAACTAAATAATTCATTTATATAATATAAATGCAGAGCATGACAAATACTCAAACACAATCAAAATTACTTTACATTCACTTCAAAATATCCACACTTATAAGTAGGTATGCCTCCCACAACCCCTATTACACTCCCATAATCTAATATAACTGGATTTACGCCATCTCCTGAACCACCACTTCCATTATTGTTTGCACTACTCACTCCTGTGCAATTGCATGTTCCACTTTGTATTTGCAGATATTTAATCGTACTAGTATCAAATTTACTACTGTCTACTGTATCGGTAACAAATACATTTGAGGCGGTTCCATAGGTAGAATTGCTTACTTGTATCGCATATCGTATAGTGCCACCAGGGATACGTTTTGGATTAGTCGTAGTATTTATAGGATCATATATAACGCAAGAGGTTTTAGAAACTGATATGCTTGGAGTATATGAATAAAGTATATCTTTTGTAAAATCTATAGAACTTGAATTATTTGAATATTGGTTATAATAAGTCGTATTTTCCTGTGCTCCTATAGTAGCACTTGAACCATTTGCACTGTTCCCACCAGAAGGATAGCGAAACCGAATATCTCCATTTTTATATAGCACTACTTGAAATGAAAAGTTACCACCACTTGTTACGCATAAACCTAGAACATAAAGTGTACATTTTGGAATATCTGTATATGTCACAACTAATCTTTGAGTATCACCGCTACCTAGAGTTTCATATTTTATCGATCCGTTTCCACCTAGTGCCAATATTGCATTTGGATCTAGATCGTCCCAATATGGATAAAGACTCTGTGCAGCTGCACCTGCTGTATTTGGAAGAGCTGAATTTGATCCTGATGTATAAGATGATCCAAAATTTAACATTCCATTTGTAGTAATCCTTACTTGAGTATATGTTGTACCATTAAAAGGAAAGCTAAATCCTATATTTATCAATAAAGATCCATCATTTGGAGGATTTGACCATGTTGTTGCTGCCCCCGTATGAGTATCAAGCGAGGTTGCTGTAGGGGTAGAACGCACTAAGTATTGCAAATCTGCAGAAGCATTCACTATAAACAATATCCAGATTAAAATTATTTTTCTTACCATGAAAGTACCTTTGCCATTTCACCTAATGTTTTTTGGTCAAATCTCATACGAAATTTGACATAAGGTCCTTGAGTGCGATAAGTTTGCAAATCAAAATCATTATCACCAAAACCTGCCCAATTATAACCGATGGATAACCACATAGTATCTACTAAATTATACCCTATATATACTCCTGCCCCATAATCTAAATTGCCAGCACTTTGTGCAAACAAAGCACTAGTTTGCAAACCTATATCCATTTTTTTGGTGATGTCATATCTAACATCTATACCGACTAAATGCGCCCAGCCTCTATGTTCATAATCATCCAATGAATCAAACACATATTTGACACCATACTGCAAAGATAGCTCAAAAGTATCATTTGGATTATAATTGGCTTGGATATTATTTATAAGTTTTTGTGTCTTGCCTTCTATATCTCCACTCTCCTCAGTATCTATATATTCTAATTTATTTAATACTATCCAGTCCGTCTGTTGCGGCCTATATGCCAAAGCCAATCTGATTTCTATATTTTTGGTATTATTTACATCATTATATACATTGTTATACAAACCACTAGCTGCTAACCCTATATCATCATTTGGCTGTGTATATACTCCAAGTGCAATATTTTGTTTATTATCAAAAGTACCATTTCTATATTCACCATTAAGTATCACAGAATATAGACCTGTTCGATATGCAACACCAAATCTATATGCATCGAATTTATCATTTTCTTTGGTAGCATTACCATCTAGAAGTACCCCATTTTCATATCCACCACTCAGCCATAAGTTTGGAGTGATTTGATAGCTTTGGAGCAAACCTGTAGTATTATATAATCTAGTAATACCATTCTTAGATTCATTTAAAGTGGTATTTTCAACTGTCATACCACTCCATGGCGTTACTCTTGTGCCGACTCGACCCATATTATAATCTTGTTTATCGCTTTTCCCCCATTCGTAAGATCCGAAGATATCTGCCCATGGACTAAGCATATAATCAAATCCTACTATAGTCTTAGTAGGAAACAGTTCGTCTTTGTTTGCCCCTATTGATCTATCATGCGATGCTAGAAGTTTGAGTCTTTGATTAAACAGCGAATATGAACCTCCTATTAGAATTTGATTGACTGAGTCTGTGTCGCTAGCATCTGCATATCTATATCCAGTGTAGGCACTCCATAATGTTTCATCTATTTGAAGTCTTGATTCGACTACATCATGATCTTTGCCAGTAAGCAAATCGCTGTCTTTGTATGCCGAGGCTTTTAAAATAGTGCGATTATCAAATGTTTTTACGGCATCCATGCCTATTTTACGTGTGCCGCCAAGTTGATTTGAAAGTTGTCCAAGCCCAAAAGAGCTATCCTGCTCTCTGTAGTATCCTCTCATATAAAGCCCATTTGAGAGATGTTCTATCTCTGCTAATTTGGCATCTCCTTTTGTGACTTCTCCATCTTTTGTATTTTTGGTTTTTGCATACTCAGCCTTAAATGTAGTATCTGCTCCAAGCTTAACAGTAGTATCTGCTCCCATCATCTCATTTTTACCTGTTCCAGTATCTTCGGACACATAGGTACTACCTAATTCTACATCATCATCTTTTATCTTCACTACACCTCTGCCTCCATAAGTGTAATGTTTTGAACCATCTCCTTTTATCTCATACTTAGCTATGATATATATAGGATTAAAATCTCCATCTACGCTATATACTGGCTCTTTGAAATACAGTCTTCCCAAATTATAATCTATATCATAATCTCTATATTTTTGTAGTTCTTTTGTGCTTAAGATTATCTCATTTCTGTATCTATCTCTAACTTCTATGAATATTTTTTCTGAATTTGTTATGACAGGTTTATTTTTAAGATAGTAATACCCTGATGTGCCATCACCTCTCAACTCATCTCTTTGGAAAACCTGATCTGTATATGCCACAAATGCTTTGGCCTCTAGATTTTCTGTATGATATTCGCTTTTTATCCCTGTAAATGTACGATTGTATTGGGTAAGCTTTGTAGCACTCATATCTGTATTAAAATCTCCAAAAAGGATATTAAATTCATTATTTTCCAACTTGATATAAAGTTTTTTACGACTCGCGGCATCATATGCTTGTGTAGTATCATCATTATAGATAGTGTAATAGGTATTTGGGTCGATAGTCCCAAAATACCTACTATTTTTAGTATCTTTGCCAGTATCATATGCCATGGTTAGCAACCAATTGGCTTTTATGCTTCCTTTGGCAAAAAATGAGACTTGCCCTTCACTCACTACTCCTTCTTTTGTGTCATGGAGAGATTCTTTATGTTTTTTGAGAGTATTATAACCTATGCTTCCCTCTGCAAATCCAACCATAATCCATTTACGCATACTTGGCTTTAGCCATACTTTTATATTGTCTTCTTTGTATTCAAGCTTAAAAGTTAATGTAGCTTCTCCTGTTTGGGTAGTAGGCTGCAATGCAATATATGCTATACCATCAGCTCCCACTGTATATGTATTAGCTGTTTGAATAGGGGAAATTGGATTATTTTTAAATTGCTCAACACTACTCATGGAGCGATATGGTTCATTGACCGAAAAGCTTCCAATCATACCTTGTCTTAAAGGCTTATTGGCACTATCTAATAACTTGACTGCTATTATGCATGGATTAATACCGTCTGCTACTGGATTTGAAAGCTTAGACATATATATTATTTTTGCAGGAGTATTGGCTACATATATCTCTCTTTTTAGTGTATCATAAACTTTTCCTGATATATCATATAGTCTTATCTCTATTTTGTTCTGACCATTCAACAAATCTACACCTCTGTATATGTCTATGGCCATATTTTGATCTCGTGAACTATTTTTACTATCAAAATTAAGCATGCTTATCTTTTCTCCATTGAGCCATACTTCTGCTTTGTTAGTTTTTGGATATCGTACTGCTATTTTAGTGGCGGGTATGGAAGGCACATAATTTTGTGGTGGCCATAATATTTCTGTTGTATTATTTTGCAAATCACTTTCATTGTAGATAGGCATCTTCGCTTCTTCAGTAGGAGTTTCATATAATTTTGTATTGTTTATTTCTTTAGATTCTATTGCATTATTTGTGGCATTGGTATCTATTTTTTTGAGACAAAAATCTGCTCTTTTTAATGCTCCTTGTCCTAAATTTACAAACTGAGAAAATGATCGATTACCAAATCTTGCATTTTGTTGGCATTGAGCCATTATATATCCATGAGGAAGTAGATCTACATCTACCTGAACTATATGTGTGCCTGCTTTGATTCCTTCAAGATGATATTTACCATCTTTATCCGTAACTACATATGTACCATCTTCTAGATAAAGCCTCACACCTGCAATGCCATGACCTTTCTTATCTTCTTTATATGATTCATCATAGACTTGACCGAGTATAGTACCAGTGGAACGAAACAACTCTTCTTTTACCATTAATGAAGCGGTGGCTACATTGGATTTGATTAATGATGAATTGGTCACCCAAGCTTGATTTACCACTTCTTTGGTGCCAATCCCAGCTCCTATTACTGCTATAAATGTGATTTCAACTTGACCATGTGATGCTATGGTGGATATAGTAGTTGATAGTTCTGTGCCATCAATTGATAAAGTTGGTATAACACTCATACCGTTGACCTTAAATGTACCAGCCTCATACTTCACACCTTGTGGCATAAGGTCATTTAACACAATATTGTCAACTGCAACAGTTTCATCGTTATGTATCTTGATTGTATAGCGAACTATCTCTCCTATGCCTACTACTGATTTGTCAACACTTTTTTCTACCCAAATTTTGTTTTCTTCTTGAGATGTAATAGTAACATCGACTTCATTGGAAGCTGCACTTTTAGATATACCATTAACAGTATATGTGGTATTAGCTGTATTTGTTATTACATCGCCAACATTTGCTCCCCAAGAGAAAGTACTAAAAAATAGCACTAGCAAAAAACTCCTCATGGTCATCACAATCTTTTTGTAATCAACATAAGGGGCTTTGGAAAAATATAATACTCTTGCGGCTCGCATGGAAACCGACAAGAGAAAGAGGAAAATTACTTGATTTATCAAGAGCTTTTAGCTATTGGATAATCACTTCGATATATCCACAGTTAGTGGCACCTGCGGCAACACCATCATAATCAAGTGTTACACTTGAAGTTCCTGCACCAGTAGTACCAGCATTTGTTTCCACAGTACCTGTTTTAGCGCCACATACACCAGAAGATATTGCAGGACATGCGGCTGTTCGCACATCAAGATTTGTAGCAGAAGTGCCAAATTCAGCTGGAATCGTATCCACTACGGTAACACTTGTTGCATCAGATGTGCCTGTATTGGCAACTTGAATTTGATAACGAAGAACTGCACCTGGAATACGCTTAGGATTTGTTGTACTATTTACTGGGTCACTAATAATACAAGAAGTTTTAGTTACCGATAAATTAGCAGATTCAACAATATATCCACCCCATGCAGAAAATTTACCATCATATTGGGTGTTGCCTTGTGTAGAAACACCAGCACCTTCTGCCAATACTATATCCACACTTCCTATGGTATCAGAGCCACTTGTTGCAGTCAATGCTGTACCTCCAGAATCAGTAGCAGTTGCTTCTAACTGTATGTTCATCACATCGCCATTTACAACGCTTAAAGGTATATCAGCTGACACTCTAATAAGCACTGATGCACCTATTGCCAATTGAAATGCACCAGTATATGGATTATAAGTACTTCCTCCATCTGTACTATATGTTATAGTATATGGTGTGCTTGTATTAGCTGTATCTGCATGACTATAAATACTCTCCCCGCCAGTTAGGTTGGTTGATGCTAATGTAAAATATTGAGCAGCATTGCCAGTATTTGCCAATGTCCAATTGGTAATTTTACCTGTGTCGCCAGGTGTTACAGTTATTTGAGCACCATCATTGTTTGCAACTGTAAAGTCTATTGCATTATCCACCAAAAATCCAGAACCATCGTTTGCATTGATAGCCGTTTGACTTATGCCGCCTACTGCATAATTCAATGTAACACTATTTTGCACTTGTGTTCCAGCTACAGTACCTACAGCATATGCACCACTAAATCCTATTAGCATTAATAATGCTATGACTAAAATCTTTTTCATAATTTCCTCCTTTGTATTAACCCAAGCTTTAATCCTTGAGTAGATACAATTACCTCTCTTAAAAGGGCTTTAAGAAACCCACCTCTATTCTAAAGTCGCATCAAATTGGACACTACTGCTTTGTTTCGCACCCAATGCTTGGACTACCCATCTTATAGCTTTGTATTCTATAGCTTTGGCGAGTCTTTTTTTACCATTTTCAATCACAAAAAGCTTAGCTGGCACATCAAAAAGCTTACCATCCAATGAATATGTGATACTGCAAACTCCAGCACACTTTGCACTTCCAGCTACATAAAGCATATGCTTTGGCATAGGATTACTAATTATTAAATTTTGCGCTGTTTCGTTTCCATTATTGGTAACTGTATTGACATAGCGTATTTTTGTCCCAGGTATTACCTTGGCAGCCTGTACCCATTTGGTTTGCTTATTTATAATTTTCTCTTGAAGTGATTCAGATTTGATATTCACATCGGCATACAATACGAAAGAAAAAGCAATAATCAATAATATAGATAAAAAGCCTTTTTTCATGCTTGCTCCTTATTTAAAATACAAGCTATTTGCAGCTAGCTTGAAGGTTTTAGGTAACCTCTCTAAATCTTGCACACAAAATTTAGAGAGGCTGCCTAGTTTATCATTACCTCAAATGAAATGGTTTTTATATACGGAACTCCTGTCGTTTGCGTAGCAGTACCTAAATTTACTTCTATACCACTACCAGTAAATATACCACTGTCACCATCGGCAATATCAGTCAAGATAACACCATCAAGCTTCAAAGAGCCAGCTACATAAGTAGTACCTACTGGTATAGCATCTGTAATGATTAAGTTATCCACACTTCCATTTCCTTGAAGTTCTACAACTATATTATACATCATAATTGTACCAGTAGTTACTTCAGTGCCACTATGTGTAGCACTTTTGGTAAGTTTAACTCCAAGGTTATTGCTCATTTCATACTTTCCCCAGTCTTTATCTACACCACCACTCATGCCATCTACTGCGAAGACACCATCTGTACCTGCTCCAGCGTATGTAGTTCCTGGAGCTCCTGAACCACCAATAGTAGATTTGGCCTCTATGGCATTGTTTGAGATGCTTCCAGATATGTATGACTCTGTCGGCATGTCTGAAACTAAAAAAATTGTAGAAAAGGCATCAGCTGTCAAAGTAATACTGTATGTCTCCTGATCTACTGATATATCAAATATCCCATTATTATTAGTATCTATATAAATTTTTGGATTTGTTACAGTAAAATCAGAAGAAAGATCTGCTATATCATAAATGAGGTTAAATGTATCATCCCCATTGCCTATATTAGTAACTTTAAATCTAAGTGCTCGTTCTGTTTCTCCACTTGCTACAATTATCGGAGATATATCATTCCATACTACATCAACATCTATTATCTGATCAACTTTATCTGTAATAGTATTACTATCAGCAGTATATGGTATTCCATTAATCTCATATTGTAATGTAGCAAAATTGCTAATTTCGGTACCTGCTAAAACGCCTTTAGCGTAGATACAAGCAACTCCTAACAATATCCATACATAGGCAACTAATATGAATCTTCTCATGCTTGACTCCATTCTTATAGTATTATACCATATTAAAGGATATTATGAAAAAATCAATTTAAGTCAATTCCCTTTCAATCCACTATTAGTGAGATTTAGCTGAAGTCGCGTGCCTTTGCCGCAAGTGCTGGAGCGAACAACATAAAAATCATGCCAAAAATCATAAGCCTACCCTCCGCGATGTTATAGTCGGAAAAAATACGCTCTTGTGAATAGCCAAATGCCAAACCGAGGCTAACCTCAAAAATGGCCATAAGAACCACCCACAACGCTCCAACTTTTAATTGTTCCGAAAATGTTCTCGCACCAATCCAGCGAATACAAATCCATGAAATGATAAAGATGATGACTGATGCAATCAATATTCCAACTTGATGTGCACGCAAGTCGCCTATCACTGGCAATATAAAGATTCTTCGGATAGTTCCTTGTATTGATTCCGCAACTGCGATAAAAAACCATGCTGCCAATGCTCTTGTCCAACTTATTAAGGAAACACTTTGTTCCTCTATCAATGTATTTTTCATACAAGAAGTATATATAAAATTCTAAAATCTTGCAAGAATATAGGATTTATATGCATTCTCATCAAAACGATAGAAACAAGCTACTTAGTTGGTGGCTCTTATTTTATTTTTTCCATAAATACAATTCGTACATTAGGTGATAATTCCTGTTGATGGCATTCCATATAGCCTAATTTTCGGTAGAGCCGAATATTATCAACGCTTTTAGTGCCAGTAAATAATTCAAATCGTTTTGCATTTGGAAATTGGTTTTCTATATTATGCATTAGCAATGATCCGATACCCTTATGCTGATATTCTGGATGAACAATAAGTCTACCTATTTTACATATGTCAGATTCAAATGATGCTCTTACTGAGCCGATAATCTTGGTGCTCACTATCGCTTTAATGACTCTACTTGTTCTAAATTCATTTTGAATTTCAGAAAGACTTTGAGTCAGAGGAGGAATATTCCAATCATTATATAATATTGCCTCTTTTACATATGCGATTTTCTGAAGTGCCAGAATTTCAGAAGCATCGTCTGTGGTTGCTTGAATAAGTTCAATATTCATATATTTCCTTACGCGAAAAGTTAAAATGTACTTTTTGTGAATTTAGAAAGCGTGGTTTTTATCGTTCCGCATTTCCTTGGGTGAAATGTATACATACTTTTGCAACATTATAACACATCCGCTCTCTATATTTTTACCCATCTATTAGATATAATAATGTGGGTTACTCCTCAGGAGAGGTGGAACCAAAGAAACGAGCTAAGACTATTTTCAAACAGCTTTTAACTCTTTTCTTAAAAATGCATTGATAAGCGTCTGATATGGAACTTTCTCTTCACTTGCTCTTTTTTTGAAATACAAAATGATATCATCATCAAGTCTAAGTGTAGTTGGTATCTTTTTTGGTTTATAAAATCTACCTCTCACACCTCCGCTAAAGTCATATTCCTCTTTCATCTCATAATTGTCGAATTTTTCTCTATCTTTAATGTTGCTCATAAAAATCCCTCTCTTTGTTCTGCCTCTACACAGGTGGAATGTATATATACCTTTTCTTGTTCCATCTCTCCCGAAGTGGAATGTATACATACTTTGCAACATTATAACACATTCCCATATCTATATTTTCTATTCTCAAGCGGATGGTTCTTATATTCGTTATTATAGATTTGATTCATTGTCGTAATCAATGAACTTATCTTTTTTAAAATCTTTAAAACATAAGTGAAACCAGTCATGTGATTCTTCGAACAAGTTGAAAATTTGGTCAAAAATGGTCTTTACTTTTTTTAGTTTATTCTTAACTGTATTTACTGAAGTCTGCTTGGTCAGCCCATGAACAACTGAATTTCTGACTTCGTTAAAACTTTGGCATTTTTGTATGAATAAGTCTTTATTGTGAAATTCCACAGATTCTTTCAATTGTTCAATTGTGCGTCCAAACATTATCTTATTGCTGTTTGGAAACTTAATTTCAGTTGGATATATGCTTGCTTTTATGAAAAATCTAGAGTCTTCAATTAGTAGTTTTACCATCTCTTCACAAAGTTGATGGTAAATTAACAACATAGCAAGATAGCCCTCAATCGTATTTTTCTTGAATGCTTCATCCGCAATTTCATTCAACTCATCGAGATGACTTGGACTCTCAAAGCTAGGCCATTTTTCAGAATCATTAATAAGTTTGATGAAGTCCATATTGCTCCTACCTACAACGGCTGACAATTATCTTAGTCATTCACATCTTCCATAGGAATATGTTTTTCTTTACAGTACTTTTCAACTTCAGTATCATCAGATAAATATTCATCACAAAAACCATTAAACTCTTTTTTTACACCATCAAAATATTTTTCATCAGCAGTCATTATTTTTTCTGCATACTCTATAAAACTTTCAAATTCTTTATTCATTTTACAAAGCTTATCTATGGTTTTAAAATCCAACTCTTTATATCTTGAAGTAAATAAAACTTTGCTCTGCCATGGATTTGCATTAAGCTCTATAATTCCTATTCCAAATGATTGATTTAATCTTTCCATTTCTTCAAACAAACTATCACTAAAATCAAATGCAACCAAATAACCATAATTTGACCAGCTGCTATTTGAAACTGCTTGAAAATATGCCTGCTTAAGCTGTGTATCATTATTTATTTCTTTTTTTAATTCATAAGAATATATTTTAAATGTATCAACACGGTTTATTGATTTTAAAAAATTTTGACTTATTTTGCTTTGTAGATTTAAAAATTTAATACCAACCATATCTGGATGTGTCCAAATTTGGCTGTTATCTTTACCATTTGACTGCTCATGAAAAATTGTTTTTGAATATATGTTTGAATTATGCAAATAACTACTAAGAAGTTTATGTAAATCTCTCTCCATATAAGAATTTTTATTTTTAGTACTTATAGCTGATGATTTTGTCTCAGTATTTAAACTATCAATATCAAGATTTTGTTCATTTTTAGTAAGATAGTAAGAGAAAGTTCCTCCATCTTGCTTTACTCTTTTTACTCTATTGTCACCTTTTCTAATAAAATCCCCCAATAGTGCCGAGATTGTAGACTCTGGAGTTTTTGCATCCTTAAAATTGTAATATGATTTTTTTTTAATATGTTCGTATATTTTCAAATGATTAGACAAGCCATCAATTTCTTCTAAACTTTTTAATATTGCTTCTTTTATTGTCATTTATTACTCCTAATATATTTTACCAAACCTTCTTTTCGTTCCAACTCTCTTGAGGTGGAATACATACATATTTGCAACATTATAACACATCCGCTCTCTATATTTTCTATCCTTACTAAAGGTAACAATTATGGGTTACACCTCAGGAGAGGTGGAACCAGAGAAACCAGAAAAACGAGCTAGATTTTATTTTTTATTAATGTTTCTTGTCGGTTGCAATTTGGCAATTAAATAATCTTCCAATGCCAAAGACATATAAGAATCCACGGGAAAACCTATCGTATAAATCTCTTTAACATCTTTCCATCTTTCTTTTGCTATATAACAACCTCTTCTTTTTCCCTTGTCTGTAGTAATAACATGGTTTAACAATCTATAAGACAAACCATGATTTTTATATTGCCCACCACCTCTTGAAGCACCTACGCCGATATATACCACTTCTCCATTCTCATTAATAAGTGCATAAACACCAACTTTATCATGATTTGGCACAGAACCTTCCCACTTCCAATCACCAATCCATTGAGGTATTTCCACATTCTTGCACCAATGTTTTTCAAAAAAACTTTCAGTCTCGCTTATAACATTTTTTATTGTATTCATAATTATATCCTTACCAAACCTTCAATTCATTATACAAACTATCGCGTTCAACAGGAACAAATCCTGCATTTTTGATAAGCCCTACAAACTCATCGAGTTTCATACCATGGCTACTAGCAGCTCCTGCGGCACTCTGGATAGCTTCACGCTCTATAGTGCCATCAAGGTCATCACAACCATACTCTTGAGCAACAAGGGCTAATCCTATGGTAGATGTAGCCCAATAAGCTTTGATGTGTGGGATGTTGTCTAGCAGTATGCGTGCTATGGCATAAGTTTTTAGTATCTCGATAGCTGTTGGATAGTTTTCAACTTTGAGGAAGTTGTTTTCTTTTTGATAGACAAGTGGGATAAAGGCATTGAATCCGCCTGTGATATCTTGCAAATCACGAAGGCGTAGCATATGGTCTATGCGGTGTTCCCTGCTTTCTATGTGTCCAAAAAGCATAGTAGCGTTGCTTTGTCTGCCTCTCTCATGCCATTTTCTATGGATTTCTAGCCAACCAGTAGAACTAACCTTGCCTTTGCATAGATATTCGCGAACACTCTCGTCAAATATCTCTGCTCCACCTCCTGGCATACTATCAACTCCATTTGCTATCATCATATCTATGATAGTGTCATAATCATGTCCATATTGACGAGAGAGGAAGTCAACTTCTGCAGCTGTGAGAGCTTTGATATGAATATCTGGCAGGGCATCTTTGACTTTTCTAAATGCCCCCATATACCAATCAAGTCCAACTTCGGCATTGTGAGCTGAAACTATATGAACTTCTTTTGCCCCATGTGCATAAGAATTTTTGGCGATTTCTACTATCTCTTCATGAGTCATGGTATATGGACTTGGATTTTTTCTACTTGCACTATAAGCGCAAAATTTACATATATCAGCACATACATTGGTAGGGTTTATGTGGCGATTGATATTGAAATAACTCTTTTTACCAAATCTCTTTTTTCTTATGTCATCCGCTAGTTTACCTAGAGTATCTAGATCCAAATCATAAAGCTTATTTGCCTCTTCTTTGGTAAGTCTTATGCCATCTGCTATTTTTTTGACCAAATCCATCTAACATTCCATGTAATTTTTTGCTATTATAGCAATATAAGTTTAGGAGATATAGATTTGGGAACTATAAATGAAGAAATAGAAGAGCTTTTGTACAACAATGCTTCAAACCTACAGATAGCAAAAGCTATCAAAAAAACTTTAAATGAATACTTCTCGAACTTAGAAGATAGTTTTAAGAAAAGTAGCGGCAAAGATTTTCTTTTCAGTCATACAAGATATATCGATAGCATCTTGCAAATCATTTACAAAGCAAGCGTTAGAGAAGCTTTTGGGCTTTTTGTACCTCCAAAAAACTCTATTCCTATTGCTTTGGTGGCATTGGGAAGTTATGGTAGAGAGCAGTTGTGTGTGTATAGTGATATAGATATCATGATAGTATATGAAGAAATTGAGGGATTTAACACACAACTAATTATTGAAAAAATATTATATATACTTTGGGATACTGGGTTAAAGATAGGACATAGAGTTCATACCGTAGATGAACTTTTGGAAGTTTCAAAAACAGATATAACCATAAAAACAGCTCTTTTAGAATCAAGATTTATAGAGGGATCTAAATATGTTTGGACATCAACACAAAATTCATTAAACAGTATAAGAAATTTTGAACCGAAAGAGTATATAGCCCAAAAGCTAATAGATAGAGAAGAGAGATATAAAAATTTTGAACTAACTATGGAGCCAAATATCAAAGATGGTGTTGGTGGTTTTAGAGATGCAAATCTAGTATTTTGGATAGGGAAAATTCTATATAATGTTGACAACATTAAACAAATTCCAGAAGATATAGTAACAGACGAAGAGTATAAAAGTTTTAGGGTGGCTCTAGAGTTTTTATTTCGTATAAGAGCGGCATTGCATATAGTTACTGGCAAAAAAGAAGACACACTAAGACTTGAGCTAATACCTGACATTGCTTCTTTGCTTGATTATAAAAATACAAACAGAGAACATGTCAGACTGGCACAAAAAGTTATAGGCTCACTTAGAACTATTCATCTTTATTGTGATGTTTGGATACAAAAAATGATCAACAAAGATAGCAAAAAAAGTGATTCTTTGCCAAATAAACTAACAATTGAAAACATCTTGGACATATTGCTAAAAAGAGAAGCAAAAGAGGATTTTAAGAAGGATTATTTGCTTGTAAATGCCATGCTAAATTGCAAAAATAAAACTTTTCTTTCAAATAATGTAATACCTAAAATAAAAAAAATATTTTATGCCAATCACACTTCAAAAATAATCAATGTTTTGTTTGATGCCATGATTTTGAGTAACATAGTGCCGCCTTTTAGAAAAATTATGAATTTACCGCAATTTGATGGATACCATAGATATACAGTAGATAAGCACTTGGTTAGATGTTTGCATTATTTGGAAAATATAAAAGATAAAGAGATAGAAAATATATATAACACTCTAAGTGATGATGAAAAGGCTATACTAAAACTTGCAACACTTTTGCACGATACAGGCAAAGGAAGAAACAAAGACCATTCAATAGTTGGAGCACTGCTGTTCAAATCTTTTGCCAAAAAACTCCTTTTTAGTGATGAGCTTATAAAACTTGGGGAAATTCTTATATTGAACCATACACTGATGAGCAAAACGGCTCAAAGTCAAGATTTGTACAATGAAAAAACTATTCTTAGCTTTGTATCAAAGTTAAAAAATAAAAAAATGATTGATATGTTATATCTATTGACATATGCGGATATGAGTGGGGTAGAAAACAATATCTATAACGGCTTTACATCAAAACTTCTTCAAACACTCTATTTGAATTCTATACAAGCACTAGAAAACAAAGAATTAATTGATGAAGTATCAAAAAGAACAAAAAAAGAATTACATTTACAAAAAAATGCAGAGTTTATGGAATTGGATAAAACAAAACAAAACAAAATACTTCAAATACCTTCCAATTATATGTTTTTAAAATACTCGCCTGAAATAATAATGGATATTTCAAAAATGGGATTTAAAACAAATGATAAATACAGTTATAAAATATCAAATGATGATTATCTATGCATAGAAATTATTCGTGTAATTCCTCTAAATTTAGGGTATTTACTTGGTAAATTAGCTCGTCTTGAAATTGTTAATATGGATATATTCAAGATATTTGATGATTTAAAATATTTTAAAATAGAATATAATGAAAAAGTAACCCATGATGATTTAATGATAATTAAAAGCATCATAGCAGACTCTTTTGATCCAAATAAAAAAGCGGACATCCAAAGACCGAAAATTTTACCAAAAGAGATAGAGTTTGATTGTGAACATTCACAAAATTATGTTTCAATGTATCTACATACAAAAAATCAAAAAGGTTTACTTGCTTTTGTCTTGGAGATATTTGATGACTTGTCAATAGATATAGCAAGTGCAAAAATTTTAACTGCCAAAAATCGTGCTAGAGATATGTTTCTAATCGAAAAAGATGGAAAAATTTGCAATAATATCAAATTAATTAGGAAAAAATTAACTCAAGGGTAAGATATGTGCGGAATAGTCGGCTATATAGGTTTAAAAGAGAAAAAAGAGATAATTTTGGATGGGCTAAAAGAGCTTGAATATAGAGGATATGATAGTGCTGGTATCGCTGTAATAGAAAATAAAAAATTAACTTATTTTAAAGCTGTTGGGAAACTAGAAAATTTAGCATCAAAAACTAAAAATTATCTTTCATCTGGTTTTGGAGTAGCCATAGGACATACTAGATGGGCAACACATGGGAAACCAACAGAACTCAACGCTCATCCGCATCTTGGAGAAAAAAGTTTTGTTGTACATAATGGAATTATAGAAAACTATCAAGAACTAAAACAAAAGCTACAACAAAATGGAATTACTTTCATAAGTCAAACCGATACAGAAACTATAGTTCACCTTTTTGAGTACAATCAAAAACAAAACATGCAACCTTTTGAAGCTTTTAGTAAAACTGTGGATGAACTAGATGGTGCTTATGCTACTTTGTTGATTAGTGAAACTGCTCCAGACACTATATTTTTTGCCAAAAGTGGGTCGCCTATGCTTATAGGTTTTGATGACAAAGATATATATTTTGCCTCTTCTGACACACCAATAATTGGAAAAGCAAAAGATGTGTATTATCTCAATGATGGAGAATATGGTTATGCTAAAGATGGTATTGTAAAACTATATGACATAAATGGCGAAAAAACATTTACAAAACAACCATTATCAAAAGACAAATCAACGGCTCAAAAAGATGGATATAGATTTTTTATGGAAAAAGAAATATACGAACAAAGTCGTGTAATGAGTGAAACCATGATGGGCAGAGTAAATGGCAATAATATATATTTTGAAGAGCTTGATAGTGAATTTTTAAAAGATATTAATGCTATAAAAATATGTGCCTGTGGAACAAGCTATCATTCCGCATTGGCGTCGAGTTATATGTTTGAGAGAATTGCAAAAATTCCTTGTGTAGTTGAAATTGCAAGTGAATTTAGATACAAAGACCCTCTGTTAGATAAAAATACGCTATTTATCACTATAAGTCAAAGTGGTGAAACTGCTGATACCCTAGAAGCTCTAAAAATGGCAAAAAGAGCAGGATTAAAAAGCCTGAGTATTTGTAATGTTGATAACTCTTCTATTGTTAGAGAAAGCGATAAGGCAATTCTAACAAGAGCTGGCATAGAAAAAGGTGTGGCAAGTACAAAAGCATTTGCTACACAAACTATGGTACTTTGGATGTTGAGTGTATATATGGCAATACAAAGAGGAACAATATCAAAAGAAACTCTATCACAAGAGATAGATGCAATGATACATACACCAAAAGCACTACTCGTAAATGACGAACTTCATTCTAAGATTCATAGATTATCAAAAAGATATCTACATGGTCATGGATTTTTCTTTATAGGAAGAGATATATTCTATCCTCTAGCACTTGAAGGTGCTCTAAAATTAAAAGAGATAAGCTATCTCCATGCAGAAGGTTATCCTGCAGGAGAAATGAAACATGGTCCTATTGCCTTGGCTGATAGTAACTTATTTACAGTAGCTCTTATGCCTCGAAGCATCCATTATGAAAAAATCAAAAGCAATGTGGAAGAGCTTAGTGCTAGAGATGCAACAATACTGGCTATATCTCCATTGCCATTTAACTTAGCAGACGATTTTGTACAAACTGGGTATGATTCACATCCAATGTTGGAGTTTTTTGAAATGATGGTTATAACTCAGCTGTTAGCTCTTGAAATTTCTATAAGACTTGGGAATGATGTGGATATGCCTAGAAACTTGGCAAAAAGTGTTACTGTAGAATAAGTTAACAGTTAAGATTGTAAATAAATATGGTTCAAAAGAGCGACTAGTCGCGAGAACCGTCTGCCGAAGACCTAATTTTAGGCTTTGCCTAAAATTTGAGAGTTAATCAAATAGTCCAATATTATTCCTCAAAATTCCTCATATCTGTAAACTCTGCGAGCAACTCTTCGATTTCATCGTCGCTTAGTTCATCTCTTTTTATCTCTTCTAAGATAGCAAAACACTCTGTTCTCATATCTCGAAGCTCATCAAGATCTTCTTTATGTTCTTTTATGTCTCCGTTGCCATCACTTATAGCTTCGAATAACTCATCAATTGCACTTTCCAAATCCGGTATGATATCTTTTTCCAATAAAGCATGAAGTTTATTTTTTGAAGTCATGTTATTTTCCTCCTTAGTGCTTATTTTAAAATTATAGCAGATGTTTTTATAATTTTTATAATTTAATGTATAATGACATATATAATTTAAAACAAGGTTGATTTATGAAAATAGTAGGAATAATTGTTGGGGTATTGCTTTTACTCGCCGCACTTGTAGTATTACCAAGAATAAATAATGTACCAAAACTTGATGAAAATGTTAATATGTATGCGTCTCAACTTGATAATCAATACAAAAGAAGATCTGATTTGATACCAAACTTGGTTGCAACAGTAAAAGGATATGCTAGTCATGAAAAAGATGTGCTAACTCAAGTAACAGAAGCAAGAGCAAAAGTTGGACAAATGACTTTAACACCTGAAGTTTTAAATAATCCAGAAGCTTTTAAGGCATATCAAAATGCACAAGATGGACTTAGCTCCGCCCTTTCGCGCCTTATGATGGTTACTGAAAACTATCCAGAGCTAAAAGCAAATGAAAACTTTTTACAACTTCAATCCCAATTAGAAGGCACTGAAAATCGTATCGCAGTTGCTAGAAAAGATTATATAGAAGCGGTAAAAGATTATAATCTTGAACTTAGAACAGTTCCAGGTAAATGGGTAGCTGCATTGCTTTATCCAGAAGCTGAAGTAAAACAAAATTTTACTACAACTCCAGCAGAGAGTGCTACGCCAAAAGTGGCATTTTAAGGCTATTTTATGAAATTATTTAAAAGCATCACACTTTTGATGCTTTTGGCTTGTTTGGCTTTTTCTGCTCCAACTTTCCCAAAACTAAACAATTCGAGAGTTGTTGATGATGCTGGACTTTTTGATGAAAATCAAAAAATTAATTTAGACAAAAAGTTAGCAAATCACGAAACGAATACATCAAATCAAATAGTTGTTGTTACTGTTAAATCTCTTGATGGATATGATATATCTGACTATGGATATCAACTTGGAAGATATTGGGGGATAGGTCAAAAAGACAAAAATAATGGAATTTTACTTATTGTCGCTCCAAATGAGCGAAAAGTACGAATAGAAGTAGGCTATGGATTGGAAGGAATATTGCCTGATGCGACTTCTAAAACTATCATTCAAAATGATATTTTGCCATCTTTTAAAAAAGGGGATTATTATAATGGTGTCAATAATGGCGTTGACAAAATTATGGCAACCATAAAAGGCGAATACAAACCAGCAAAACCAACAAATCAAAATACACCTATTGGTTTTTTATTTCCAATACTATTTATTGTGATTATATTTATCAATGTTATACCAAAAAGCGAAGATAAGAAAAAGAGACTTATACCAGCAATTATTTCTGGCTCTGTCGCAGGGATTATTAGCTGGGTAATATTTTTTGTGCTTGGTGTGAGTATTTTTATAGCCGTAATAGTATTTTTACTTACTCTATTTGGCTCAAATTCAAATTGGTCTGATGGAAACTATCATCCAACCAGTGGCGGTTTCGGTGGTAGTGATTTTGGAAGCAGTGATTTTGGGGGATTTAGTAGTGGTGGCGGAAGCTTTGGTGGCGGTGGAGCAAGTGGGGATTGGTAATGAAAAATATAAATAAACAAATGAAACTAGATATAGAAAAAGCAATTGCCAAAGTAGAAGAAAAAAGCTCTTGCGAACTTGTAGCAGTCATAACTCAAAAAAGTGGTAACTACTCATTCATAGCATTGCTTATAGTTTCCATACTAACATTGATGTTACCTGCATTTATTTTACTCTATCGTCCATTTGTAGATGCATTATTGGTATATCAAATCCAAATTGTTTTTTTTGTTATCGTATTTTTGCTACTTAGTATTGAAAATATATTAATTTGGTTCTTGCCAAAAAGTATATTGCAAAAAAAAGCAAAGTTAAAAGCATTTGAAACTTTTAACATTCTAGGACTTCAAAAAACTAGCAATCATCAAGCAGTAATGATCTATGTAAGTGTATATGAGAGATATGTGCAAATACTAACTGATAGTGGAATAAATAGCCAAATAGATAATGATGTTTGGCAAAATACTGTAAATAAATTTACCACCATGGTAAAAAATAAAAAATTTGGAGCTGGCTATCTAAAAGCAATAGAGGAAATTGGTGAAATTTTGATTGAAAAATTTCCTGTACAAGAAAATGATAAAAATGAACTACCAAATTACCTTATAGAGATATAGATTTAATACTCTCACTACCATCATAACGATGGGAACGAGATGTTAGAGGATGACGAAATGGTTTAGTGACAGCCACATCCGCCATCATTGTTTTCTTTTGAGGCAGCTCCTGTGCTACATGCACTAACACCTGGAGGAGTTGTAGGCTGGATAGCTGAGTTATCCGCCCCACCCTCTGCATTTACTTTGTCGATAAAATCTATAAGTTTATTTGCGGCTTCGATATATCTTTTTGCACTCTCACTTGTAGGCTTATTATAAACTATAGGCATACCAGTGTCTCCACCTATTCTAACTGCAGGCTCGATAGGGATTCTGACCATAAGTTCGGTATCAAATTCTTTTGCTACGGCTTCACTTGTTCCCATGCCAAATATATCTGATTCGGTTTCGCATTTTGGACAAATAAAACCACTCATATTTTCTATAACACCAGCTATTGGGATATGAAGTTTTTGAAACATATCAAGACTTCTTCTACTATCATCTAAACTTACTTCTTGTGGTGTAGTTACTGTAATTCCAGCAGTTACAGGTACACTTTGAGCTAAACTGAGTTGTGCATCACCAGTACCTGGCGGCATATCTATAACAAGTACATCTAACTCGCTCCATAAAATATCTCTAAGGAATTGCTCTATGGCTTTCATGATCATAGAACCTCTCCAAATAAGAGATTGTCCTGATTCCATAAGTGAGCCCATACTCATTACTTCAACACCATAAGCTTTAAGTGGTGCTACTTTATTACCAACGATATCTGGTCTTTGATCGATTAACCCCATCATCCTAGGAACATTTGGTCCATATATATCAGCATCCAAAAGCCCTACTTTCTTGCCCTGCATTGCCATAGCGATTGCAATATTAACAGAAGTTGTAGATTTGCCAACTCCGCCTTTACCAGAACTTACCATTACAAAGTTTTTAACCTGCGGAACAAGATTTTTCCCACTCATAGAGTTACTCATCTGCTTTGGAGCCTTAGGTTGATTTATAGTAACTATAGCTTCTGATACCCCAATTTTGGTAAGTTCAACTTTTGCATCACTGCTTATTTGATCTCTTACCTCATCAGCACTTGAAGTTATATCAATAACCACAGCCACCCTGTCTCCAACTATATCTATATCTTTCACAAAACCAAAAGTTACTATATCTTTGGTAAACCCTGGATATGTAACATTTTTTAGTGCTTCTAAAACATTATCTTTTGTCATTTTTTTCCTTTTAATAAATTTTTAAATTAAACCAATTAAACAGAGCGACTAGTCGCGAGAGCCGTCTGCTGAAGACCTAATTTTGAGCTTGGCTCAAAATTTGAGAATTCTTCATAGTCTCGCCATGCTCTTCGACGATACTTTGTGTAATTTTATATGAACAAAATTTTGGTCCACACATGGAGCAAAACTCTGCATCTTTAAATACATCTTGAGGTAAAGTTTCGTCATGAAACTCTTTTGCACGATCAGGATCAAGAGCTAGTTCAAATTGACGATTCCAATCAAATTTATATCTGGCATCACTCATAAGATCATCCACATCTCTTGCACCTTTTCTGCCTCTTGCAATATCGGCAGCATGTGCTGCAATTTTATAAGCAATTATACCCTCTCTTACATCATTTGCATTTGGAAGCCCAAGATGTTCTTTTGGTGTTACATAGCAAAGCATAGATGCACCATGCCATCCGCCAACTGCCGCACCAATTGCAGAGCTTATATGGTCATATCCAGCGGCTATATCTGTTACAAGAGGTCCTAATATATAAAAAGGTGCTTCATGGCAATATTCACGCTCTAACTTCATATTTCTCTCAATTTGATTAAGTGGAACATGTCCTGGTCCTTCTATCATAACTTGAACATCTTTTTCCCAAGCCCTTAGAGTCAATTCACCTAATACTTTAAGTTCACTAAGCTGAGCTTCATCGCTAGCATCATGCAAACACCCTGGACGAAGACTATCACCAAGAGAAAGAGCAACATCATATTTTTGACAAATATCTAAAATAGCATCGTAGGCTTCATAAAAAGGATTTTCTCTATGGTAATGCATCATCCAAGCAGCCATCAAAGATCCACCACGACTCACTATTCCCATTTTTCGCTTTGCAACATGCGGCATAAATCTAAGCAAAAACCCTGCATGAATTGTAAAATAACTAACACCCTGCTTTGCTTGTTTTTCTATTACTTCAAGCATTTTTTCTATCGTTAAATCTTCTATTTTATTGTTACAATCATGCAATATTTGATACATCGGGACTGTTCCTATCGGCACAGTAGAGTGAGCAATGACTGCTTCTCTTATACTATCTAGGTCGCCGCCTGTACTTAAATCCATAATTGTATCAGCACCATATTTTAGGCACACATCAACTTTTTCTATCTCTCCAGATATATCACTTGCAAGTGCTGATGAGCCTATATTTGCATTTATTTTACAACTAGCAGCCATTCCAATAGCCATAGGTATTTGATGTCTATGATTTACATTTGCTGGAATTATACATCTTCCTCTAGCGCATTCGCTTCTAAGTAACTCTGGGTCAATGTTTTCTATTTTTGCAACATATTTCATCTCTTCAGTAATAATGCCTTTTTTTGCATAATACATCTGAGTTCTTACTCTGTCACTTTTTCTATCTTCTATCCATTTTTCTCTCATAAGTCCATCCTTAATATTTTGTAGTTATACCTACAGAATCTTAAATTATTATAAAATAATATACATTTTACAAAATATTTTTTAAAAAAGAGTTTTTTTGTCTTATTTTCTTCATATTCGATAAAAAAGTCTATATAAAGTTTGACAAATGTATAATTTTGTTACATTTTAGTTTTAAACTAAGGATTACTATTTGAATAATATTACATTGGTGCTTTTGGGGGCTGGAAACTCTACAAGATTTGGATTAAAAGCTAAAAAACAATGGCTATATATAGGCGATGATCCATTGTGGTATTTTGTAACAAAACAATTTAAAAGTTATGGCTTCAAAGAAACTATTATCGTTTCATCTTTTCAAGAAATAGAATACATGAAAAAATTTGATACATTCACATTTGTTGAGGGTGGAGAAACAAGACAAGAGTCTTTGAAAAATGCCTTGAAAAATGTCTCAACAAAATATGTATTAGTTAGTGATATCGCTAGATGCTGTATTAATCATGATATGATAAAAAGAATACTAGGAAATAGAGAAAAAGCTGATTGTATAGTTCCGGCACTAAATATATCAGATACTTTATATATGGACAACTCCCCTGCAAATAGAGAAAGTGCAAAGCTTATTCAAACTCCACAATTAAGCGAAACTAAACTCCTCTTAAAAGCCATACAAAGCGATGAAGTATTTACGGATGATAGTAGTGCTATGCACAAAAGTGGCAATAAAATTCTTTTTGTTGAAGGTTCACAAAATGCACATAAGCTTACATTTGCAGATGACTTAAAAAAACTTACTTGCTTAAAACCACCATCACAAAAAACTTTTGTAGGTTTTGGCATAGATACGCATCCTTTTGAGCAAAATAAACCTATGTATCTTTGTGGAGAAATGATAGAAAATAGTTTCGGTTTCAAAGCTCATAGTGATGGCGATGTGGCAATACATGCTATCATAGATGCTCTCTTGGGGGCAGCAGGACTAGGAGATATCGGAGAATTTTTCCCAGATACCGACAACAAATACAAAGGCATAGACTCAAAAGAACTTCTAAAAATTTGTGTTGACAGGATAAATACATATGGATTTGATATAAACAATGTTGACATAACTATACTGGCTGAAATTCCAAAAATATCTCCACACAAAGAAAAAATGAGGCAAACACTTTCTAAAATACTTGGTATAAATCAAAGAAGTGTAAATATCAAAGCAACAACATCTGAAAAACTTGGTTTTGTTGGAAGATGTGAAGGAATCAGCGTTCATGCTATTGCCACGCTAAATTACTTTAATTGGACAAAACTATGAAAATAATAATCGTAGAAAATGAGTTATATTTGGCTCAAAGTATAGCATCAAAGATAAATCAACATGGCTTTGAATTTGAGATACACAGATCACCCAAAGAAGCTATGGAATCAGATGGAGATGTGTATCTGCTCTCAACCAACGCTCCAAATGAAACACTACACTCGTTTATTCAAAAATATAAAAATAAAATTATAATTTTGATGGTTAATTACATAAATAATGATACAGTTGGAGAACCTATAAAACTTGGTGCAATCGACTATATTTTAAAACCATTTAGAATTGAAGAGTTATTTAGAAAGATAGAACACTATCAAGAATTTCAAAAACTAAAAAACAAAGTATCTTTTTTCGACGACTATATGGATTCAAAATTCAAAAGCCTTGAATCTGAAAATTTAGAAAAAATAACCTCAAAACAATCAATAATTATCACCAATAATCAAATTATCTCAGATAAACTTGCCTTTGATTATGCAAAAACTAATAATTATAATTTGGTTTTCTTATCCTCTCAAAACGGCAATTGGAAGCAACAGATTGAACAAAAAGCGAATGAGATATTTTATATAAATGATTTTGATAATTTAAAAAAATCAGAAAAAGAAAATGTCTTAAATGAAATATCAAAATTCAATTTTATTTTAGTCAGCAACAATGATTTAGAAACAAACTATGAAAAGATTGAAATATTAGTAAAAAATAGACTTGGTTTACAAAATGATATTTTAACAATAGATGAATATACTCAACAAATGATTGTTGAATTTCAAAGTAAATATCCAGATACAGAACTGTCAAAAAAATTAGGTATGTCAAGAAAAAGCTTATGGGAGAAAAGGAAAAAATATGACATTTACAAAAAAAAGTAAATCAATCTATATAGACACGGAGGCATTATCTTCTCTTGCATTGGTTCAAGCTGGTCTAATACACCCTGTTGATGGATTAATGAATAAAAAAACTTCAGAGCAAGTTGATAAAAGTAAAGTTTTCAAAGGTATGCCATTGCCTTTTTCTTTTATACTAGCGCCTAGTGGTAAAAAAAACTTTGAAGTAATATCATCTTTGAAAGCTGGAGAAATAGTTGATTTGATAAGTAATGATAGCAAAGTTGGAGAACTTACTGTTGAAGAGATTTTTGAGATAGACCCAGAAAAGAGAATATTTAATATTTTTGGAACAAACGATACCCTTCATCCTGGTGTAAAAAATACTATAAATAGACTTGGGAAAATGGCAGTTAGTGGTAATTATAGTGTAAAATACCCTCCTGTTGAAGACAATATCAAGAAGGTTAAAGATGCCATACAAGAAACGGGAGCAAAAAAGATAACTGCAATGATGCTTGCCGCAAATCCTTTCAATAGGGTTCATGAGAGAATAATAAGACAAAAGTTAAATCACTCAGATTTAGTCATACTATTTTTAAGAAAACCTTTTAATAATGATGGTTTGAGTTATGACATAAGAAGTAAAGCTCTGGAAAAACTTATAGATAACTTTTTACCAAAAAACAAGGTGATAGTAGTTCCTCTTGAAAATACATATATATTTGCAGGCTATAATGAACTAATTCTTGATGCTATAGTTGCAAAAAATTATGGATGCAGTGAACTTACAGTTGGCAAAAACCATGGTGGGCTTAGTGTATATTATTCTGACAATGAAATAAATACTATATTTAATGAGTGCGAATATGGTAATCTATCAATAAATATTGAAGTAGTAGAAGAGTATGTTTATTGTAATATTTGCAAAACATTAGTAAGTAGAGAAACATGCCCTCATGGATCTCATCATCACATAAAATACAATTCAAATGCTATATTGAAACTTTTAGAAAATGGTGTTGTCCCACCAACTATACTTGTTAGAAAAGAGATTTCTTCCTATATACTGTCTCAATTATTTCCAAATAGATTTGAAGATGTTCAAAATCTATATTATGATATGTTTCCAAACTCTGGACTTTTAGAAGAGCAAACTGATGAATCATTTTATATAGAACTCATAACACTATACCAAACTAGCTCATTAACATAAAGGTTAAATTATATGTCATTACAAAAACTTTTTTTAACATTTTTTGGTTCAGGACTTTCTCCAAAGGCACCAGGAACAGCTGGTTCTTTTGCTGCTTTTATTGTTGGAATTCCTATAATATATACGCTTGGTATAAGCACACTTTTTATGTTAACTCTTGCTATAACGATAATTGCAATTTTTGAGATAAATAAGTATGAAATTGCAACAAACTCTCATGATAATAGTGAAATAGTTATTGATGAAGTAAGTGGAATGTGGATTGCTATGCTATTTACCCATAGTGTTTTAGCAATAACAAGTAGTTCGACTCTAATTATTCTGGGATATGTTTTAAGTTTTATATTTTTTAGAGCTTTTGACATATATAAACCATCTACTATTGGTTGGATTGATAGAGAAGTAAAAGGTGGCCTTGGCGTTATGGGAGACGACATACTAGCCGGGATCGCAAGTGGTCTTCTGACTGGCTTGATTCTTGTATTATTGCAAAAAATTATTTAATATTAAATATTAAATGTACAGTTCTTTTCGATATAATTATCAAAATTATACTCAGGATTGGCAATGAAGCATTTTGGTATAGATATCTGGAGTGATAATAATTTTATTATCAAAAAAGATACGATCAATGTTAACCATGGAAAACAACCATCACTTTTAGATATTACAAACAATATAAGAGAACGAGGATATAAAGGTCCCGTCCTTCTTAGATTTCCACACTTAATAAAAAAACAGATTGATACACTTTTCCAAACTTTCAAGAGTGCAAAAAAAGAGTTTGGTTACAAGGGTGATTTTCATGCAGTTTTTCCTCTTAAGGTAAATCAATTTCCTAACTTTATACATGAATTAATGGATATAGCAAAAAACTATAATTATGGATTGGAAGCTGGTAGTAAAGCTGAGCTTATTATAGCTATGTCTTTAACTCCTATAGGTGCTCCTATAACAGTAAATGGTTTTAAAGACAAAGAGATGATAGCTCTATGTTTCATAGCTGCTAAAATGGGTCATAATATAACCATAACCATAGAGGGTATCACAGAGCTTGAAACTATCATACAAGTTGACAAAGAGTTAAATAGTGATGTGAAAAAAAGAGTGGTTCCAAAAATTGGTGTTAGAATAAGATTGCATAGTTCAGGAATTGGTATATGGGCAAAAAGTGGTGGTTATAGTTCAAAATTTGGTTTAACATCAACAGAACTTCTTGAAGCATATGAGATGTTAAAAGAATATTCATTACTTGATAGCCTATGGATGATACATTTTCACATCGGTTCACAAATGGGAGACATTGCTCCATTGAAAAAAGCTTTGAGAGAAGCTGGAAATATCTATGCTGAACTCAAAAAGAGAGGCGTTGAGTCATTGAGGGCAATAAACATAGGTGGTGGTCTTGCTGTTGAATACTCTCAACACTCATATGCTCAAGAGAGAAATTATTCGATAAAAGAGTTTTCAAACGATGTTATATATCTTATGCAAGAGATTTCAAAAAGCAAAAATGTTCCAGAACCTGACATATTTACTGAATCTGGTCGTTTTATAGCTGCAAATCACTCTGTTTTGATTGCACCTGTATTGGAACTTTTTTCCCAAGAATACAATGAAAAAAGTTTAAGACTAAAAGAGAAAAATCCGCCACTAATACAAGAGTTATATGATTTATACAATTCTCTTAAAAAAACAAATGCTAGAGAATATATGCATGATGCACTAGACCACATGGAAAGCTTGCTTACGCTATTTGATTTGGGTTATATTGATCTTGAAGATAGGTCTAATACGGAAATTTTAGTCAATTTAATCATCAAAAAATCCATTCAGCTTTTAAAAGATGAAGATGTCAATGAACTAAGAAGGCTTCAAGGCAGAATACAAGAAAAGTATTTAGTTAATTTTTCAGTATTCCAATCATTGCCTGATTTTTGGGGCTTATCACAAAGTTTTCCTATTGTTCCGTTAAACAAACTGGATATAAAGCCTACAAATCCAGCAAGTATTTGGGATATTACATGTGATAGTGATGGCGAACTTGGCTTTAAGCCAAAAACACCTTTGTATCTTCATGATATAGATGTAGAAGAAGAAGAGTACTTTTTGGCATTTTTCTTGACAGGAGCATATCAAGAAGTACTTGGAATGAAACATAATCTTTTTACACATCCAACAGAAGCTATCATAAGATTTGACAAAAATGGTGAATATAATGCAGATGGGATTATAGAGGCACAAAATCTTATGGATATACTAGATGATTTAGATTATGACACTAGCTTAATTGATAAATCATTAAAAAATAAAATAGAAGAATCTTCTATTTTGACTAATGATGAGAAGAGAGAGCTTCTTGGTATTCTTTATCTGTATTTAAGTGAAAATAGCTATCTTAAAACTATACAAGCGCTTCAGCAATAAATTAAAGAGGTTATAATGGGACTTTTTTCAGTAATATTAGAAGATTTTCAAACAATCAAAAAAAATGATCCAGCTTTCAAGAGTAACTTGGAGTTATTTTTTAATTATCCAGGAATTTGGGCTCTTTTTTATTACCGTATTGCAAATTTATTATATAAATCAAAAATTCCATATCTTCCGCGAATGTTGTCAGGACTTGGTCTGTTTTTGACCTCTATTGATATACATCCAGCTGCAACAATAGGCAGAAGAATTTTTATAGATCATGGGATTGGTGTAGTGATTGGAGAAACTGCTGTAATTGAAGATGATGTTTTGATATATCAACAAGTTACGCTTGGTGGAGTTAGTTTAGATAAAGATATAAAAAGACATCCAACTATTAAAAGTGGAACTGTTATAGGTGCTGGTGCCAAAGTATTGGGAAATATCACAATTGGAGAAAATGCAAAAATAGGTGCAAATTCGGTTGTAATAAGAGATGTCCCAGATAACTCAACTGCCATAGGAATTCCTGCTCGTGTGATAGAAAAAGGCTTTGACAAAAGTCCTCTTAGCCACAATAAAATTCCAGATATTGACAAAGAAGTTTTTGCTTATATTTTGCAAAGAATTGCTGTTTTGGAAAATGCTATTATTTCAAAAGATACTTCTAATATAGGTTCAAAAGATAATGAACTTGAAGAATTATATCAGGCATTTTTAAAATCAATGAAAAACTAATTCAATTAAAGCTAGTGTGTAAGTAAATTACTATCAAATAATTAGTATAATATTACAATATTTTAACAAGGGTTATATATGCTTTCAAAAAGAGTAAAAGCACTTTCGCCATCACTCACTATTGCAGTTGCAACTTTAGCAAAAGAATTAAAAGCAGCTGGAAAAGACATTGTTAGTTTTTCGGCAGGAGAGCCTGACTTTGATACTCCTAAAAAAATCAAAGAAGAAGCTATAAAAGCAATAAATGATGGTTTTACAAAATACACTGCAACAGCAGGAATTCCTGAACTATTGAAAGCTATCAGTGGAAAACTTGAAAGAGATAATGGTTTAAAGTATGAACCAAATCAAATAATCGTAAGCAATGGCGCGAAACAGTCCCTTTTTAATCTTTGCCAAGCCGTGATTGATGAAGGTGATGAAGTCATAATCCCAGCTCCATATTGGGTAACTTATCCAGAACTTGTAGTTTATAGTGGTGGTATTCCAATAATCATAGATACCGATGAAAAGAGTGGGTTTAAAATCACGCCAGAGCAACTAAAAAATGCTATAACACCAAATACAAAAATGTTGATTCTGACTTCTCCATCAAACCCAACTGGTTGTGTATATAGCAAAGAAGAATTAATTCAAATTTCTAAAGTATTGAAAGGTACTAACATCTTAGTAGCTAGTGATGAAATGTATGAAAAACTTGTTTTTGGAACTAGCTTTGTTTCTACTGCAAGCATTAGTGAAGATATGTTCAAAAGAACAATAACTATAAATGGTTTAAGCAAATCTGTAGCTATGACAGGATGGAGATTTGGATACCTTGCGTCTCCAAACAAAGAGCTTATCTCTGCCATGGATAGACTACAAAGCCAAAGTACTTCAAATATCAATTCGATAACCCAAAAAGCCGCTATCATAGCACTAAATGGCGAAGTTGATGATGAAATAGAACAGATGAGACAAGCATTCGAAGCAAGAGCAGTTAAATCTGTAGAGCTTTTAAACAGTATAGATGGGCTTAGCGTACTTAAACCACAGGGCGCTTTTTATCTTTTTGTTAACATAAAAGATGTTTCTGACAACTCTGTAGAATTTTGTAAAGAATTACTAAAAGAGACTGGTGTTGCTGTAGTTCCAGGAGTTGGATTTGGGAGCGAAGGATATTTTAGATTTTCATTTGCTACTAATATGACAACTATCCAAGATGGTATTAGAAGAATCAAAAAATTCGTAGAATCACGAAGAGATTAAGCTTTATCTCTTTGTAGCTTTTTCTAAAAAATACCAGATAGCTCCAAGCACACTAAATAGTACCAAAGGTGCTATCCACGGATTATCTGACACTTTATCAAATACTATAACTATAAATCCGCTTGCATAATATCCACTAAGACCTATTGATGCGACAAAAATTATAGAAGCAAAAAAATTATAAAATGCGAATTTCCAAAATGGATATTTTGACAACCCCATACTTAATGGTATAAGAGTTTTTAACCCATATATATATTTTTTAACAAATATTACCAAGTTTCCATATTTTTTAAACATCAAATGGGATAGTGCAAGTTTTCTAGTATGATTTTTAAAATAAGGCATTATGGATTGTTTCTGATATCTTGCTAGATAAAACAATAAAATATCGCCCAAAAAGTTAAATAATGCTGCAACACTCAAAGCAGTGAATAAATCTATTTTACCCAAAGATGAAAAAACACCAACTGCTGCGACTATAACCAAAGAGCCTGCTAAAGAAAAAAAGGCTATAGCAATATAACCCCATGTAACCAATGAAGACAGAGTTTCTTCCAAAATTTCCCTTTAGTATAAAAATGAAAATGTATTATATCTAAATACAATGTCAAATTCTAAAATGTAGCTTTTTTATGATAAAATTCGTTAAATTCCAAGGAGAAGATATGTCTAAAAATACACTGATTATAGGTGCTGGTGGCGTTGGAAATGTAGTGGCGTTCAAATGTGCAATGAACAAAAATACATTTGGCAATATAACACTAGCAAGTAGAACTATTAGCAAATGTCAGACGATAGCAAAAAATATAAAAGATAAAACTGGTGTTTTAATAGATGTGGCAAGCGTAGATGCAGATGATACAAATGAAGTAATAAAACTAATTGAAAAAACAAAAGCAGATATAGTTATAAATGTTGCACTTCCATATCAAGACCTAACCATCATGGATGCATGTTGTGCTACAAAAGTAGATTATTTAGATACTGCAAACTATGAACATCCAGATACTGCAAAATTTGAATACAAAGAGCAATGGGCAAAAGATGGAGCATTCAAAGATGCTGGTATCATGGGACTTCTTGGAAGCGGTTTTGACCCAGGCGCTACAAATATGTTCTGTGCTTATGCACAAAAACACTATTTTGATGAAATTCATACCATCGATATACTTGACTGTAACGCTGGAGATCATGGATATCCATTCGCAACAAACTTTAACCCAGAGATAAACTTAAGAGAAGTAAGCGCAAAAGGTAGATATTGGGAAAATGGTAAGTGGATAGAAACACAACCAATGGAAATTATGCAAGTTTGGGATTATCCAGAAGTTGGCCCAAAAGATAGTTACTTACTCTACCACGAAGAGATGGAAAGCTTAGTAAAACATATCAAAGGTCTTAAAAGAATTAGATTTTTTATGACTTTTGGGCAAAGCTATCTAACACATATGAAATGCTTGGAAAATGTTGGAATGCTCGGGATCAAAGAGGTTGAGCATAAAGGAATGAAAATAGTTCCAATAGAATTTCTAGCAACACTATTGCCTGATCCTGCGAGTTTGGGACCTAGAACAAAAGGGAAAACAAATATCGGTATAGTTGCCGAGGGTCTAAAAGATGGCAAAAAACGCAAGATATATATTTATCAGGTTAAAGACCATGAAGAATGTTATGCAGAAGTTATGAGCCAAGGAGTGAGCTATACAACAGGTGTTCCTGCTATGATAGGGGCGAAGCTTATGCTTGATGGTATCTGGAGTGGCAAAGGAGTATTTAATATGGAACAACTTGACCCAGATCCATTTATGGAACTTATGAATACGCAGGGACTTCCTTGGAAAATCAAAGAGATGGAAGTATAAGTTTCAAATTAATAGTAATATATCTGAAATAATAATGTCTATCATGCTGAATTTAGTTCAGCATCTAACTTTTTAGAATAAATTTTAGATTCTGAAACAAATTCAGAATGACTATACACTCACACACTCACATAATTTACTTCATCCCTATAAAACTAAGAAATCTACCACTGCACCCCTGCTCTTTTCTATAAGAAAAAAATCTATCATTGTCACATGATGTACATTTTTGGCTGGCTTCTATATTTTCGCTTTTCAATCCTGCATTTATGAGCTGATTATAATTTTCCATTTTTAAATCAAGTATATATTTATCATTTGATAGTTGTTTTTTTACATTTTGTCCAAAATTATCTGCCACATCACTACCAACTTCATAACAACAAGCACCAATCGATGGAGCGATAATGGCATATATATCTTTTGGATTAGAGTTAAAAGTTTCAGACATTTTTTGAACTGTCTTTAAAAGTATCTCTGCTTTTGTGCCTTTCCATCCAGCATGAACAGCAGCTATAACCTCTTTTGTTTTGTCAAATAACAATATTGGAACACAATCAGCTGTCAATATACCTATCAAAATATTTTTTTGATTTGTTATAAGTGCATCACAATCTTCGACAGCATCATCATGATTTTTCCATCCTAATGTTTTGGCATTATTTATAACTAAAATATTACTGCTGTGTGTTTGGTTTGCTAAAACGATATCAAAATCTTTATCTATTCCTAATTTCTCTAATAAATAGCTTCTATTTTTGGATATTTCTTTTATATCCTCTCCAGTATGAAATGCGAAACTAAACATATGTGGAAAAATATCATTTTTAAGTGTGGTACCGTGTATTAATTTATCAAATTGTTTAAATTTATCATATTTCAATATATCGTCCATAGTAAACCTCTAGTTATTTTTGATATACTATCAAAAAAATTAGGATTTTATATGCTTTCTTGGTTAAACCTCAATCAAAGAGTTTTCAAAAATTTTAATTACCTTTTAATGATTCAACTAATACCTATCTTCATAATGTCATCCTTGTTGGTTTTTGAGATAAATCCAGAACTTTTTAAAAAACAAATGATTTATTATGTAGTAGCACTTATGGCATTTATTATATTTGCTATAATCCCATGGAGACTTATATTTTGGTGGCTAGTGCCTACACTTTATGGCTTTAATCTTCTACTATTATTGTTGGTTGATGTGGCTGGGAAAACTATACTTGGTGCTCAAAGATGGCTTGAAATACCTGGAATTGGACTAACTATACAACCTTCAGAGTTTATCAAAGTAAGTATAGTTATGACATTAGCATATATGATTAGAAAAACACCTCCTCCAAAAGAGGGATATAGTTGGATAGCTTTTTTAAAATTCTCTATTCTAATTATTATACCTTTCTTGCTCGTAGCAAAAGAACCTGATTTGGGGACTGCTGTAATAACACTTATAGTTGGATTTGGCATATTGTTTGTCGTTGGTGTAAAAAAAGAGATATGGATAAGCCTAATTATACTTATGTCTTTATCTGCTCCTTTGGTATATAAATATGGGCTTAAAACATACCAGAAACAAAGAATCTATGATATGGTGAATCAACCAAGTTATCAAGTACGGCAGGCTCTAATTGCTATTGGATCTGGAGGATTTACTGGACAAGCAAAAGAAGAATCAACACAAACACAACTAAAATTTCTTCCTATATCTTCTAGTGACTTTATATTTGCATATCTTGGTGAGAGATTTGGATTTTTAGGTATGATGACTATCATAACACTTTATGTACTACTGATACTACATCTCTTTTATATAGGAATACAGCCATTTACGGATTATTATATCAAAGTTTTTGCCATAGGACTGAGTTTGATCTTTTTTGTATATATGAGTGTAAATATATATATGATTATAGGTCTCGCACCTGTTGTTGGTGTTCCTCTACCTATGTTTAGCCATGGGGGGACTTCTTTTATAATTTTTGCTGTTTTACTAGGAATTTTACAGAATTTAATTGCTTTTCAAAATTATTTAGGGTATAATTCTGACGCAAAAGTTAGTCTAGCTATCTAGAAAGTGGGTCTTTAGCTCAGCTGGTTAGAGCACTCGGCTCATAACC
>JAQTLV010000007.1 GCA_028714675.1 Sulfurovaceae bacterium | reverse complement strand
TCCGAACCTGGAAGTTAAGCCTCCCATCGCCGATGATACTATACCTGTCTGGTATGGGAAAGTAGGTCGCTGCCACATTGAGAATTACTTCTTTTTTATTAATTCCCATATTTTTTTATTATTGTTACAATTTGTATATTTTTTTATATTTTTTAACTTTTATTCACGAAATATACACAATTTATATGATATACTCACAATGTAAAAATACTAAAAGGAATACAAAGATGAAAAAAATTTCAACTCTAGCATTTGCAGCACTTCTTGGTCTTGCAATGCTCTCTTCAACAGCTTCTGCTGATCCAGCTAAAGGACAAAAAATTTATTCTAAATTTTTTAAAGCTAGCTGTGGCATGACAGGCGCTAAATTTGCTAAAAAGAAAGATGGTGATGATTGGACAATGGCTTCATTGAAAGCTGAAATAGGAAAATGTAAAAACCCAGACATGAGTAAAGTAACTAACGATTTACTAGATTTCATGAAAGAATATTCTAAAGATTCTGGTAACGTTCCATCTTGCTAAAACACAAGTTACAGGTTTTTCCTGTAACATTTCTTCGTTTATTTAAAATAACTCCATTAATCATCATAATTTTATATAATATTTTATATACTATATTCTTAATTCAAAAAAATTGATTTCAATCTTTTGGGTAATATATAAAATATTATAATATAACTAATATTTATATTATTCAATTACAAATAGTTAATATTAAACATTATTTAAGACTGTTTTTAATATGATTGGAATCTATATTAAAAAGGGAGAAAAAAATGAAAAAGCATATCGGTTTGTCTATTATTTTAGCATCAACATTGTCTTTTGGCGCTAGCAATAGCGACCTTAAAGCGTTGAAAGCAGAAATAGAGGCACTTAAAAAAGAAGTTGCGGAGATGAAAGCAGCTAAAACTGAAACAACTAGCGAAGAAGGTGATAGTGCAATCCAAAAATTGACTAAAAAAGTTAATGAGATAAAAGCTCATGATGCTGGCGATAATATCAAGTGGGGCGTAGATCTTAGAACGGCTATGGATAGCTTAAACTATACAATGGCTGATGGAACTAAAAAATCAAAAGATTCTTTGCTAACAACAAGATTGTATTTAAATATGGAATTTGCTCCAGATGATAATAATATCTTTAGAGGTGTGTTAGCATACAATAAAGCATTCGGTGCTGATTTCGGTGGAAATGGAACTGGTGCTATGCCAAGAGGCTGGGGTATGGATACATTTGATTGGATTACAAATGAATCTCTTAGCGGTAATGGGCTAAAAGTTAAAGAAGCTTATTGGTTATATATGGGCGACAGTATGGGTAATGCTAATGTGCCATGGACGGTAAGCGTTGGTCGTCGTCCTTCAACTGACGGTATGCTTGTGAACTTTAGAGAGGGAGATGATACATATAAGTCACCACTAGCTCATATGATTAATGTAGAATTTGATGGTGCGAGTGCGAGTGCAAACTTAGAGAATGTTGTAGGTATTCCAGGAGCTGCAGTTAAACTATGCCTAGGACAAGGAAGCACAAATGCAACTCCTATGTTTAGTGGAGCCACAAACTATACGGATGATCAAAATAGTATAAATGATATTAGACTTGCAGGGTTGATTATCACCCCATATGACAATGGACAAATAACTTCAAAAATACAAATTTATAGAGCATTCGACTTGCCTGGATATAGCATGGCAGATATGATGACAATGATGGGTGGTGGAGCAGCTCCAACTACAATGTATCAGGTTGGAGATATGGATGGTTTGGCATGGTCAACTTTGGTTAATGGTCTTAGCGATGATGGTATATTGGCTGATACTAAAGTATTTGCGTCATTGGCTATGAGTAAAACACATCCAAATGGAACAAATGGCGGTATGCTCGGCTCACTTGATAGTGAAATAGGAACATCTTATTGGGTTGGTGCTCAAGTGCCACTAGTGGGTGGTAAGTTTGGATTAGAGTATAACCATGGAAGCAAATATTGGAGACCATTTACTTATGGAGAAGATACTATGGCAGGATCTAAACTTGCAGTTCGTGGTGACGCTTGGGAGGCATATTATAATTATCCAGTGACAAAAGCACTTAGTTTAGAAGCTAGATATACTATGATAGATTATGACTATACAGGAAGCAATAATTTCTTTGGAGCTGACGGTATGCCAATGACTATAGCACAAGCAAATGGAGCAGGTATAGGCGGTATGGCTATTGATAAATCAAGCGACCTTAGAATTTCTGCGAGATATAAATTCTAATTTAATAATTCTTTCGCCCTTGAGGCGAGAGAAAAACATGATTTGTCTGAGTATCCAATGGGATATTGAGATGAGTTTATGAAAAAGAATTGTCATCCTCGCATAATGCGGGGATTCATAGTGTAAGTAATCTAATCACATATATTGATTACTGCATTCTCAGGAATGACAAAATCTATAAAATACCAATTTGAGCTAAAAGATTTTGAGCTATATTTTTATAATAGCTTTTTTGAGCTTTGTCATCTGTTACAACTGCAGGTTTGCCAGCGTCAGAAGTTTCTCTAATTGCCATAGTAAGAGGGATAGAACCAAGAAATGGAATACTATATCTTTGAGATATTATCTCTCCGCCACCACTTCCAAAAATATCATATTTTGCACCTGTATCAGGAGCTATAAAACAACTCATATTTTCAACAATTCCTCCAATTGGCACACCAATATCTTTAAACATCATAACAGCCCTACTTACATCGTCTGTACTTATGGCTTGAGGCGTTGTAACAATGACACTTGTAGTCAATGGAAGTTCTTGAGCCATAGTTAGTTGGATATCTCCAGTTCCAGGAGGCATATCAATAACTAAAAAGTCAAGCTCCCCCCATGCTACATCTTCTAAAAATTGAATGAGAGCGGAGATGGCAACTGAGCTTCTCCAAACAAGGGGGGTGTCGCTTTTGGGCGTAGTTAGCCCAACACTCATAAGTTTTATGCCATAGTTTTCGCAAGGAAGCATTTTGTCTTCATCGTTCCATTGGAGTTTTTCATCTTGAAGTCCAAGCATTCTAGGAGTATTTGGACCATAAACATCAGCATCAAGAAGGCCTACTTTGTATCCCATTTGTGCAAGCGAAACGCTTAGGTTTACACTTACTGTACTTTTGCCTACGCCGCCCTTACCGCTTGTTACCGCTATAATATTTTTAGCAAATGGGGCACGGTTGTTTGGTTTTTTTGTGTTACCATAATTGATTGATGGTTTTTGATTTGCAACGAAAGCAATATCAATAAATTTAAAATCATTTTCAAGCAATTTAGATATCTGAGTTTCAATTTGCTCAAAAACAGATTCATTGGAAATATTAATCTCTATACGAACCTTATCTACACTTGGCTCTATTTTTTTTATACACTTGAGTGATACTATATCTTTATCAAGACCAGGATACAGAACTTCTTTTAGCTTTTTTTCTATAAATCTTTTATTCATAATTTTTCATTTCTCTTTGTATGAGCAAATCGGTTGATTTTGCTTTTTGAAGCCATTTTGAAACAAGAGGTTTTGTATGTGGATAGTTGTTTCCAAGAATAGTATATTGCATTGCTCGAGATTTTATAAAATCTGAAATTACCACAAGGAGTTCTTTCGATTTTTGATTTTTATTTGCATCACCAAAAAGTTTTGATAATAATATATTTCTATCTTTAACAGGAAGTTCTATTCCTATTTTTTCTCCAAGTTGTCTTATGTCATGTGATGAGATATAAATGCCACTAAAAAATAGAGACAATAGTTGTTTTTCTAATGATTCGTATGGACTTTGTGAATCTTTATGCTTCATTTTTTTCTCCCAATTTTACCTCAGCAGCTTTTGCAACATTTGGCTCGCCATCATCCAGAAGAGATTCGAGTATTTCTGTAGAGACCGAAGGATTTTCTGCAACTCTAAGACGAACCATTTTGTCATTATCGCCAGCTAAAACATTTAGTAGTTTAAGTGGCGTGTTTGGGTTGCCAGAAAGACCATCTCTTACTATCTTTTCATCTGAAAAAAGTTTATTTAATATATGAGTAGGCGTATTTGGATTTGTAGCTACAAGAGCACGAACAAGATTTATAGAATCTTTTGATAATTTTTCTAATATATCAACAGGTGTAAAATGATTTTTGGCAACAGCCCACCTACTTCCCATATCATCAGATTCGCTTAACTCTACAAGAAGTTCTACTATTTCAGCACTTTTGCCTTGTTCTTTGTCATAAACGCTACATTTTCTAGATATATTCATAGCAACCATACCAACTATTTCATTGCTATCTTTAAATATATCAAAAATAGCTCTAACATCATTAATTGGCAGATTTATATCATTTAGTTTTTCTATTGCTTTGTCATAATTCATATATTACCTTTTTGTAATAATTTTTTATGAATATAACATAATAGCATTAAAAGGCGCAACAAATAATGTGTAAAAAAATATTATAATGTATAAAATATATATATAAGTATTTTAAATCAGTTTTTTTTCTCGCAATAATTAGACTTTTTGATGAAAATGTTACAAAAACTAAATATTTAGTATAAGTTAAAGATATTTTTTGATTATAACTTTTTTTTATTTTTCTTTAAGTGTAAATTCTTATAATTGAATTGTATAACACATTTATATCATATAAAAAGATATAATAAACATAGTTAATAAAGTTAAGGAGAATATATGAAAATGACTACTGGCATAGCTTTGATTGGTAGTATTTTGACAACCAACTTGTTGTTCGGTGCACCTATTAATAAGATTTCGCCAACAGAAGCATTTAAGTTAATAGGTAATAAAAATGTTGTTTTTGTTTCAGGCGATGACAATGAAACATATGAGGCATTTCACATTAAAGATTCTATAGAAATGTATGCACACCATTTGCACCATTCTGACAAGATGGGCAATATGCATTGTGCACCACTATATAGATGTCCAACAGATGCTCAAAATTATATTAGTAGTAAAGGTATAAGAAATGATCAAATGATTATAGCTTATGATAGTTATAAAGGTCCCAATGCCACAGGAGTATATAGTTTTTTTGAGAGCTTTGGTCATAAGAATTTGAAGTTTTTAGATGGCGGTATGGATGGGATAAAATCAGTAGATCCTATGCAGGTAAAATATGATGCACTTAAAAAAGAGAAAAAAGCAATAAAAAAACAGATAGAAGCATCAAAAGATAAAACGCAAATTGCTAAATTTCAAGCAAATATAAAATCAATCGAAACTCAAATGGCTGCACTCGAGCCTAAAATGGCAATTCAACCAGGAGTTGAACCTAAATATATAAGAAGTAATTATAAAATTGATCCAAAAGCAATTAACAAAACATACATAGCCGATAAAGATGAGGTTAAAAAAGCCGTATTTGATATAATGAAAAATGGCAAAAAAAGCAAATTCGTTGTTATTGATTCTAGAAGTATGGATGAAATTATTGGTGAGAAAAAAATGGATAATGTAGCAAGAGGTGGGCATATACCAGGAGCAACTTTTATTGAATGGAAACAGATTAGTGATGAAGAAAACTCAAAACCATTTAAATCAAAGACAGAGTTGCAAAAAGTATTTGACAAAGCTGGTGTAAAAAAAGATCAAATAATATATGCATATTGTCAAGTTGGAGCTGGGAGAGGTTCTCATATCGTATCAGCACTTAGAGAATTGGGATATGAAAATGTTAAAGTATTTACTGGCAGCTGGGATGTATGGGGCAATGACATGAGTTTGCCAATTAGAAGATAAAAGGAGGATGTTGATGACAAAAACTATAACAAGTGAAAAAAGAAGAAATTTCTTAAAATTTTCTGGCGTAACAGCTGGGATGGTTGCATCTCAAGGTGTATTATTTGCCAAAACAGATGTTATGAAAGTTGAAAATGGTAAAGAAAATTATCCAAATACAACATATACAGAGGATATGTATAGAAATGAATTTGGTTTCATCAGAGGAAATGTAGAAGATACTGGTTTTGCTTACCATTGTATGAATTGTCAAGGTAACTGTGCTTGGGAAATTTGGTCACATAATGGTGTAGTAACTAGAGAAAATCAATCAGCTAGATATCCTTCAATTAATCCAAAAATACCTGATTTCAACCCTAGAGGGTGTAATAAGGGCGTCCAACATTCTCAAGTAATGTATGAAAAAGATAGAATTTTATATCCAATGAAAAGAGTTGGCAAAAGAGGTGAAGGAAAATGGCAAAGAGTTAGCTGGGATGAAGCATCAGGCGAAGTGGCTCAAAAGATATGGGATGTTATGACAGATCCTACTAAAGGACCAGAAAAATTAACAGTTCATGCTGGAACAGGGCTTTTGACAGAAGGCAGAAGAGGAGGAGTTCTTAGATTTTCAACGATGTTGGGATCCAGTAGAATATATCCATCTTCTTATCTTGGGGATATGTTTTCTGGGGCTACAGTAGCATACGGTGAGAGTATGGTCGGCTGTACATATGATTTTATGTACAATGTGGACACTGCAGTATTTTGGGGCGGAAATCCATCTGTCAGTAGAATACCTGATGCACACTTTGTTTGGGAAGGTAAATACAATGGCGCTAAAGTAATTGTAATTACACCAGAATTTAATGCTAGTGCAAAATCAGCAGATGTTTGGATTCCTATAAAGGCAGGAGCGGATAATATATTAGCAGCGTCTGTTATTTATGAAATAATAAAAGAAAAACTTTATAAACCAGAGTTTATGAAAATATTTACAGATCTTCCGTTCTTGGTAATAAAAGATACAAAAAAACTTCTCAGACGAAGTGATGTTGAAAAACCAGCAAAACCAGAAGATGAAGAGAAGTTTCATGAAGAATTTTATGTAATGAATAAAAATACAGATGAAATTACTTTAATGCCTGGAACAGAAGGAAGTGAACATAAATCAATCAGAATAAGTGAGCTTGGGATAAATCCTGAGCTTGAAGGTGAATGGGATGTGGAGCTTTTGAGCGGAGATGAGGTCGAAGTAACTACTGTATTTGAAATGTTAAAAGCAAACATAGAGCAATTTTCACCAGAAAATACTCAAGAACTTACAGGGGTACATCCTGATACTGTTAAAATGTTGGCAAAAGATATTGCACTTCCTAAAGTTGTGTCTATCACAACAGGATTTTCATTAAATAAATATTTTAATGGATTAATGACTATTTGGAATATCTCATCAATTTGTGGATTAACAGGAAGACTTGGACCATATGGTGGATTAAATACAGAAAATGAATTTAAACTAAGTGGACTAGAGGCTCTTGCAGGATTTTCAGGCAAATATGCAGCTAGATTTGGATCTGGGTTTGTTGGAGAATTTATTTTTGGTGATGGGCTTAAGACATTTGATAAATACTTTAGCGATGAAGATGTAAAAAGAGCTCAAAATGGTATGGGCAAAAAAGAGTATATGGACATTATCAAAGAAATGCTCAAACTTGGTGAAAATGGCGAAGCAAACAGCAAAAGCGAGCATGGAAGCATTTCTAAACCATGGTGGGAGCCTGAAGTTGGTTTGATTGTTGCGGATTCTAGATTCAGAAGAAACAAAGGCAGCGAATACAGAGAAGCATTTCTTAGAAAAATGAAATATTTTGCTTATGTTGATTATCGTATGAGTGAAGCAGCTTGTTATGCTGATATATTATTGCCAGCTAAGTCACACTATGAAGTATGGGACATTAGAACAAGCCCAGGATACCATAGATTTACAAATCTTGCCCAACCAGTAGCAAACCTCAAACCAGTTGGTGAGGCGATGGATGAGTGGAGTATGATGGGATTAATCGCAAAAAAACTTGAAGAGATAGCAAACAAACCAGAAAATATATCAAAAGCAAAAGTAAAAGATGACAAAAGATATGCAAAACCAGGTTTTCATGACCTCTCTATTGTTTATAAAGAGTTTACAAACACAGATACAGAATCTGAAGAGGCAAGTGAGCCTTATTTGGGCACTGATAAATTGGCAGTTCAAACAGCGCTTGAAAAATGTGATCAATATCAACCTTGGACAATAGAAAAAATGTATAAAGCAGGCGGATTTTTACAACTAAATGAGAAAGCAGGAAAGATGTCTCCACTTTATAGTGATAGACCATACAATACATTTGAAAATATGCTTTATAAATTTGAGAGATTTGAAACATTAACAGGAAGACAAACATTTTATGTAGATCACGATATGTATATCAAAATGGGCGCAAATACAAATACATCTATGCAAGGAATTAGACCAATAGATCCTAAAAAATATCCATTTGTGCTTATGACACCACATGCTAGATGGTCTATCCACTCTAACTATAAAACAAGTAGAATATTACAAAGATTACAAAGAGGTGGCGTTCCTTATGCACAAATAAATAATCTTGTTGCACAAAAATTGGGTGTAAAAGATGGAGATATGCTAAGGGTTTATAATGCACTAGGAGAATTTTTTGTAATGGCAAAAGTTGCAAGCTCATGTCCACCAGATGGTATCGTAATGGAGCATGGATGGGAGCCTTATATGTATAAATATAACAAAGGACACAATGAAGTTGTTCCAACATCTTTAAATCTTTTAGAAATGGCAGACGGATGGGGTCATCTGAAGTTTGGTGGTCTTTGGGATGGAAACCAATACGCTTATGATGGCGCGATTAATATAGAGAAAGCTTAAGGAGAGGGTATATGTCAAAAAGACAATTAGCAATGGTTATGGATCTTAACAAATGTATAGGCTGTCAAACTTGTACAGTTGCATGTAAGACCCAATGGACTAATAGAAATGGTAGAGAATATATGTACTGGAATAATGTTGAAACATATCCAGGAGATGGTTATCCAAAAAAATGGATGGAATTAGGTGGTGGGTTTGATGCCGCAGGAGACTTAAAAGAAGGTGTTATACCAAATATCCAAGCAGATTATGGTGTGCCTTGGGATTTTTCTTTTGATGAAATAGCGACATTTGATTATACAAAAAACAATTCAACTCCAGCACTTCATGCAAACGAGACTCCTTCATGGGGACCGAACTGGGATGAAGATGTGGGAGCTGGAAATTTTCCAAGTGATAACTATTTCTTTTATCTTCCTCGTATTTGTAATCATTGTACAAATCCAGGATGTCTTAGTGCATGTCCAAGAGACGCAATATTTAAAAGAGACCAAGATGGTGTAGTTTTGGTTGACTTGGATAGATGTCAAGGTTATAGATTTTGTATAGCTGGGTGTCCTTATAAAAAAATATATTTTAACCCGAAACTCTCTAAGTCTGAAAAATGTATCCTTTGCTTTCCTAGAATTGAAGAGGGATTGCCGCCTGCATGTGCACAACAATGTGTTGGAAGAATTAGATTTGTAGGATTTTTGGATGACGAAGAGAGTCAAGTTTATAAACTTGTAAATAAGTACAAAGTTGCATTGCCATTAAGAAGCGATTACGGAACAGGACCAAATATTTACTATATTCCGCCAACAGATGCACCAGCTAAATTTGATAGCGAGGGTAAAATTATAGAAGGTAGTGAAAGAATACCAGTTAAAGAACTTGAAACATTATTTGGCAAACAAGTTCATGATGCAATAAAAACATTAAGAGCAGAAAAAGAAGAACGCTCAAAAAGCGGCGAGAGCGAGTTGATGGATATGTTGATTTCATATAATCATCAAGATATGTTTAGACTTGATACAAACTACTATCAAGAGATAGCAAAAACAAAAAACAAAAATCCTTTGGCACCGATTGATGATCGTTACTCAAAAGGTAAATTTACACAACAATTTTCTCTTCCTGTTGCAGAAGAGGCAGAGAGTGAGGAGTAGAGTATGAATAAATTATTAAAATCTATTATAATCGCAGGGTTGGTAACAGCATCGTATGCTAAAACTACCACACCAGCTACCATGGTAAGCACAGACGGCTTAATAAATGCACAAAGAGTTGGAAATATAAACATTTCAACCATATCTCCAAGTGATGGGATATGGAGTAAAGCAAAAACGACAACCATTATTCTTTACCCTCAACAAACAATTAAACTAAATGATGCAAAAGCAAATAAGCTTAATGCTGCTAATTTGGCTAAAAAAGTAAAAGTTAGTGCCATTTACAGCAGTAATGCTGTGGCATTTAAACTTGTTTGGAGTGATCCTACTCAAGATAAACTGAGTGGAATTAAGTCAGATATGTATGGAGATGGATTTGCTATGCAAGTTCCAGTTTCTTTTAATGATCCTAAAAAATTACCTTATATAGGAATGGGAAGCGATGGAAGACCAGTTGTTGTAAGTTTGACAAAAGCAGTAACAACTCATTATGAACCAAATGGAAATGGCAATGTTGAAAATCAACTAGGTACATCTAATATGAATCTTTTTGGAGATGAGTTAAAGCAACAAAAGGCAAAAATTGCTTCTTTGGGGAATTCGCAATATGTAAAAAGTTTTGTCTCTGAAGGTTTTAGATCTATGACAGAGATTAAAGATGGAAGTGCTAAAGTTGGCATGAAAATGAGTTATGATTCAAAAACTAAACAGTGGACAGGAGTTGTTGCAAAATCACTAAATGATGGCACATTACATCTTGGAGGACATGGAGCATTGCCTATTTCATTTGCTATATGGGATGGCGGCAAAATGAATAGAGGTGGGATTAAAAATATTTCATCTTGGGTGGCTGTGAAGTTACAAGGTAAAAGTGGAGATGATGCCCTTGTAAAAGAGCTTACAACTCCTCCTAGTGGGAATGCAATAGCGGGAAAAGCACAAGTTGAAGCAATGTGTGCCGCTTGCCATACACTAAGCGACACAAAGAAAGCAGCAAATGCTTATATGGCACCAAACCTAAAAGACATCGGAGGATATTCTACAAATGCATATCTTGCTGAATCTATAAAAGATCCAAATGCGGTAGTTGTTCCAGGATATAATAAAAATGCTCACAAGAGTATGATTTGGTACAATGCAGACCCTAAAACAGGCAAAAGAACAACAACCATGCCACCAATGATGACAGATGATAAGATGATTAATGACGCAGTTGCATATCTAAAAACATTAAAAGCAGGGGTTGAAAAATGAAAAAAAGTATATTAAGTTTATTGTTTGCCTCTTTGATAATCGTTGGATGTGGTAAAGGTGGAGGAGATAATAATGGTTCCGAAGCTTCAGCGGACTCTAATGGAACTTTCGAGAAGCAAGGCTTTTTAACGACAAAATGGTGTATGGATCAAGGAATGTTCCAAGATTGTAGACTGGAAAGTGTAGTTTGTGGAGAGGGTGAATGTTATCAAAAATGGGAAGTTGGAGATGAAGAAAAGACGGAATTAGTTCTTTATTCTCATGATGATTTGCAATATTATAAATTGGATATATCTAAGTTTAAAAATGTAGCAGGACTCATCGAAGAAGGTATAAGTAAAGATCAGGTGATGATAAAAGGAGATTTGTCTGACAATAATAAAACAATAATTGTAAAAAATTATGAAGCTCCACCACCACCAGCAAAATCATTCTTTAAGGGATGTTTGTAAAATATTTTCTCTAGCTAAAGCTAGAGAAATTTAAAATATTTTCCAATATATATTTAGGTATACATTGTAAATTATTTTGGTATTATATTTTTTTAGATATGCTACAACTAAACTTAATTTGGAGATTTTTTTGGACAATAAAATAAGAGCATATATTTTTGCATTTCTTTCTAGAATTTTTAGCTCACATATAGAAAAAAAACTTTTAAACGAGATTCAAGCCAATGAGGATTTGCTTAAAACTATAGGAGAAAATGCATACAAATATCTAAAACAAAATGATGAAGAAAAGCTTTTAGCAGAACTTAATGTGGCATTTCATTCTCTTTTTGTTACAAATAACCATCCAGTGGAATCGGCAGTAATTGATGCTAAAAATGAGATACTTGTAGGTCTTCAAAATCCAGTAATGCAATTTTATTTTAATCATGGCTACGATTTGAATTTGGCAGCATCATCTCTTCATGTTCCAGATCATTTGGCAATAGAATTTGGCTTCATGCAAAATTTAGTACTACAAAAAGATAAATTAGCCCAAATAAAATTTTACGAAGAACATCTTATGGTATGGGTACCACCATATCTAATTTCAACAAAAGAGATGAGTGATAACCCATTTTATAAAGATATATGTGATTTCACAATAGACTTTATGTTTGAAGACTACAGTAGTCTTTTTGAAGAGGTTAATGATGAGCTTTCTAAGTAACGATGGTATAAAGATAGAGCCTCTAAAGTGTTTGAGAGGTGAGTATTATCATAATGAGTGTTCGAAATGTATAGATATTTGCCCCACAACAGCGATAAATTTGGTGGCAAAAAGGATAGCAATTGATAGCACTAAATGCATTGGCTGTAATGTATGTGTAGGCGTATGTCCTACAAGTACAATCATAAATAGTGGGTTTGATACATCGGCATTTATAGTTAAAAGTGGATTTAATCAAGAGCTTAATCTAACTTGCAACAATAGTAAAAATTGCATCAGCGTTTTCAAAAGCGAGGAGTTGATATCGCTTGGATTGAGAGCCAAAAGCGTAACTTGTGATATGTCAAAATGCGAAGAATGTAAATTAAATATCGAGAGTAAAGTATCGGATGCAATAGAAAAAAATATTGAAGAAGCCAATAGATTTTTAGGTCACATAAACCAAAAAACTATCACGATAAACAAAGAAACTATAGAGATATCTAGACGTCAAGCACTTAAATCTTTTGTCAAAGATGTAAGCTCTCTCGATGTGCAAGACGATAGTATTGATATGCTTTTTGATCCAAAAGAGACATTGCCAAAATCAAGAGCCATCTTCCAAAATTCTCTTAAAGCTATTGTAGATACCTTGCCAACAGAAAAGATAAATGATAAATTTAGCTTTTTTACACACAAAAATATAGATTTTAAAAGTTGTGATAATTGTGGTGATTGTGTGCAATTTTGCCCTACAAACGCACTTTCATTCACATCAGATAAGACAAAAATTCTTTTTATGCAACTTAGATGTATAGCGTGTGGAATTTGTGACGATATTTGTAAACAAAAATCATTTAGCAGTGATGATGGTTTTGATGTAGTCTCGCTAGCATTTAGCCGTGCAGAAGTTTTGATAGAAAATCATTTTATTATCTGTTCTGAATGCAAAGTAAGTTTTCCACAAAAAGAAGATGAGAAGATTTGCAAAAGATGTATAGATTTTGCAAATAATAACAGTAGTTTATTCACTTTAGCAAAAGATATAAAATAATTTTTTACAACCCAGCGGCAGTAATGGCTTCTGCTTGTGCATGAGCGATGAGAGGATCCACGACAAGCTTAAGATTGCCATTTTCCATCACATCATCAAGAGCATATATTGTAAGTCCTATGCGGTGATCTGTAAGCCTGTTTTGAGGATAGTTGTATGTTCTTATCTTTTCACTTCTATCTCCAGTTCCAACTTGAAGTTTTCTATCTGCAGATGCGGCATCTAGCTGTTGTTGCATAGCTTGTTCGTAAACTCTAGCTTTTAGTACTTTCATAGCTTTATCTCTATTTTTGTGTTGAGATTTTTCATCTTGGATTGCCACAACAATCCCTGTTGGTATATGAGTAAGTCTAACAGCAGAGTCTGTTGTGTTTACAGACTGCCCGCCACATCCACTTGAGCGGTAAACATCCATTCTTATCTCATTTGGTTTTATATCAACTTCTACATCATCTACTTCAGGGATAACCGCAACAGTAATAGCAGATGTATGTACCCTGCCTTGAGTTTCGGTATCTGGCACTCTTTGTACCCTATGTGTTCCAGCCTCATATTTTAACTTTGAGTAAACACCATTTCCTTTGATTTGGAAAATAAGCTCTTTGTATCCGCCAGCACTTCCCTCAGATGAGCTTACAATCTCAACTTTCCATCTTTGAATTTCAGCGTATCTAAAATACATTTTAAACACATCTGCAACAAACAAGGCACTTTCGTCTCCGCCAGTTCCAGCACGAAGTTCTATAAAGATATCTTTATCATCATTTTTATCTTTTGGAATCATTAGAACTTTTATCTCTTCTTCAAGGGAGGCAATCTCTTCTTCTAGTAGAGGCAATTCTTCTTTTGCAAGTTCACCAAGTTCAGGGTCGCTCAAAAGCTCTTTGTTTTCGGTGATAGATTCTGATACTGATATATATCTTTTTGCTTTTTCTACAATCTCACTTAGGTTTGATTGTTCACGGCTAAGCTCTGTCATCTTTTTGATGTCATCTGCTATATCAGGAGCGCTTAATAGCTCTGTAATCTCATTATATCTAGTTATAAAAGGTAATAATTTATCTTGAAACATTATTATTAAGTATTTTTAAAAGAGGTTGTAGTTTAAGAAACTGCTTACGCAGCTTCTACAGCGTTTACCCTTTTGTGTAAACGACTAATTTTTCTTGATGCAGTAGATTTTTTGATAAAACCTTTACTAACAAGTGAATGAATTTGTTGATTTGCAAATTTAAATGCTTCAGCAGCTGCTGTTTTGTCATTTTTTTCAACAGCTTCTAGTACAGCCTTTGTTATGTTTTTGATTCTAGTTCTGTAATATCTATTTCTCTCTGTTTTAACCGCAGTTTGCAAAATTCTTTTTTTTGCTGATTTGTGATGTGCCATTTTTTTTCCTTAAAAAATTTCTATTGTTATGATATGTCTGTAATCTAATTTAGACAATAAGTTCGCGAATTTTAGCTAAAATAACATTAAATAAAGTTTAATAGTTTTGCTAAGGTATATCGGAATTATACTATATTTCTAGATTTTTAATCAAACTTTGGTTACAATTTTCCCAATTAAACATAATGAGGTAAAAATGGCATTATTCGGAACTGATGGAGTAAGAGGAAAAGCCGGAGCTAAGATAAATGCTTTTGATGTAATGAAGCTTGCCATGGCAGCAGGGATTTATTTTAAAAAAACATCAAAGACAAATAAAATCTTAGTTGGTAAGGACACCAGAATTAGTGGTTATATGGTTGAAAATGCCATGGTTTCTGGGCTTACTGCTGTTGGGTTTAATGTAATTCAAATAGGACCTATGCCTACTCCTGCTGTAGCATTTTTAACAGAAGATATGAGATGTGATGGTGGAATTATGATTTCGGCAAGCCATAACCCTTTTTGTGATAACGGAATAAAATTTTTTGATTCTAACGGAAACAAGTTAGACAAGTCAAATGAGATTGAAATAGAAGCAATATTTAAAAATCAAACTATGATTGATGAAAATCAGGCAACAGATAAAGGCATAGGAAAGTCTAAAAGAATAGATGATGTAATAGGAAGATATATAGTGCATATCAAAAATTCTTTTCCAAAACATTTAACCCTTGCTGGTAAAAGAGTGGTTATTGATTGTGCCAACGGAGCCGGATATATAGCAGGACCAACTATATTACAAGAGCTTGGAGCCGATGTGATAGTCATAGGTAATGAGCCAAATGGATTTAATATAAATGATGGCTGTGGTGCCATGTATCCTGAAACTTTGTCAAAAGCAGTATTAGAGTATAGGGCAGATGTAGGAATTGCTCTTGACGGAGATGCTGATAGAGTTGTTATGGTTGATGAAAAAGGTAAAGTCATAGATGGCGATAAACTGATGGGCGTTTTGGCGATTTATCTTAAAAACCAAAATATGCTAAAAGGTGGAGCAATGGTAGCTACTGTTATGAGCAATCAAGGACTTGATGAGTATCTGGCAGGACACGATATAAAACTTCTTAGAAGTGCAGTTGGGGATAAGCATGTGGTTTCAATGATGCAGGAAAATGGTATTAATTTTGGCGGTGAGCAAAGTGGACATATAATTTTCAGTGATTATGCAAAAACAGGCGATGGGCTCTCTTCCGGGCTTCAGGCACTTGCATATTTAGTTCAAAGTGGTGTTGTAGCGAGTAAAGCATTTAATCCATATGAGTCTTATCCGCAGATTTTAGTAAATCTTTCTATTTCACACAAAAAAGAGTTATCATCGCTTGAGGGTTTTGATGAGTTTTGTGCAAAAATAGAAAATGCAGGCATAAGACACCTATTTAGATATTCTGGAACAGAAAATAAAATAAGATTGCTTTTAGAAGGCAAAAACAAAAAAGAGTTAGAAGCAACGATGGAAGAGGCAAAGGCATATTTTACCAAGGCATTAGCTTGAAAAATAACTATGTATTCTTTACAATAGCAGTTTTTTCTATATTTATAGCCGATCAAATTATTAAATCAATTTTTGTTAGCGGATTTGAGTTGCAAAGTAGCTGCATATCATTGGAGCTTCACTATAATAATGGAGTCGCATTTTCTATGTTGGCTTTTTTGGGCGAAAATCTAAAATGGTTACAATTGGCATTAGTAGGGGTATTGGCATTTTTTATGATTAAAGATGGATATCTTGAAAAATACTCTATTCCTGCTGGAGTTTTGGTTGGAGCAGCACTTGGTAATCTGAGCGATAGATTTGTTTATGGCGGTGTTGTGGATTATGTAGCATGGCATTGTGGGTTTGATTTCGCCGTTTTTAATTTTGCAGATGTGATGATAGATTTTGCAATTGGCTGGTTTTTGATTTATGAGTTTTGGCTAAAGAATAGAGAAAAGCAAAAATAGCCAATTTAATATAAATTTAAATCACAATTTTAACCGATGGATGATCTTGAAAAGCTTTAAATATGGCATCTCTCTCTTCTTTTGAAATGACCACACAGCTCGCATTATAACTGTGAAATTTGCCCTTGCTCGATTCATTGCCATATGAGCAAAGATGTTCTTTGTCTCCAAGCACTTCTTTTATGCAGGCATGTAAATCTTCTCTACTTTTTCCAATAATCTTAAATCCCCATCCAGTTGGATACTCAATTTCTGGTTTTTCTTCTGTTTTATCGTCTAATGTAATCATTGTATGTCTCCTTTTTGTAAAACAAAGCCTTGCAAAAATTCCTCTCACTAAAGCTTTGCCGTTGGCAAGAATTTATTGGCGAATAAAGTCGCCTGATTTCCCACCCTTTTTTTCTTCTAATTGTATATTACTAATTATCATAGATTTATCAATTGCTTTTAGCATATCATATATTGTGAGCAGTCCTATACTTACACCAGTAAGTGCTTCCATTTCTACGCCGGTTTGTCCACTTAATTTTGCTGTTACAAAAAGTTTAAATCCTGGCAAATCTGGCAACTCCTCTATATCTGTTTTTATAGATGTTAAAAGCAAAGGATGACACATGGGGATTAGCTCACTCGTTTTTTTAGCCCCCATAATAGCAGCAACTACAGCAGTTTGCAAAACAGGACCTTTCTTCGCACTATTTGTAATCACAGCAACATAAGCATCACTACTTACTTGTATAACACCACTTGCTGTTGCAACTCTAGTTGTGTTTTGTTTCTCTGTTACATCAACCATTTTTGGTTTATCATTTTCATCTAAATGAGTTAATTCCACGCTCACTCCTTTTGTTTGATTAATTTTACCATTAATTACTTGATAGTTTAAAAAATATTTGACGAAAAAAATATAATTTAATTGACTTTTATCATCAAATTATGTATAATCGACACAATGCCAAAAGGAGATGTTATGATTTATGCCTATATGAGACAGTATCTAAATTCAGAATCTGTATCCCAGCAGCGAAAATCAATTGCAACTTTTGCATTAAAAAAGTCAATTAGTATAAACAAAGAGGTAATTGAGTACACTACAAAAAATGTATCGGTAGAAGAAAGATTGGAGTTTGAGAAATTTGTACATACTCTCAAAAAAGGAGATATTATCGTACTAAGCGATATATCAATATTGAGTTCATCGGCGGAAGATGTTGTTAAAGTCATTACTTGTTTGATAAGCAGAGGCGTTGAGGCTTGGGTAGCCAATTCGCGAACAAGCATTAGCAAGGAAACAAGCTTGAGAGAATTTTTGCCATATTTGAATGACCTGAGAGATGCACAAAAAAAAGTTTCTAAAACTATAGGTAGACCAAAAGGAAGCAGATCAAATTCTAAATTTGATTCATTGTATTCCCAAATTTTAAAAATGTTAAATAATGGCGATACAGTTAGTTTAATAGCTAGAGAGTTTAATGTGAGCAGAAGTTCACTAAAAGATTATATACAATCAAGAGGAATAAAAGATATTTTAAATGATTCTAATCTTGGAAAAGAGCCATCAAAGCGATTAAGTGATAAACTTATTATATGTCCATTTGACAAAAAAAATATTACAAAGGGGTAAAAATGTCGGACGTTACTATTGAAGAGAGTGACAAAAAAAATAAAGGCAAAGAGTATTTGTCTGGTTGGGTTCCATATCAAATAAAAAGATATTGGTTTTATTTAGGAGTTACGGTTGTTGGTATTATGTTGCCATGGATAACAATAAATGGCAATCATCTATTTTTGTTAAATTTTGATCAAAAGAAGCTTCATCTAGGTGGAATAGCATTTGATATGCAAGAATTGTATCTAATGCCATTTATGCTTATGTTGCTATTTCTAGGAATTTTTGCGCTTACTGCTATTGGAGGAAGAGCTTGGTGTGGTTGGGCGTGTCCACAAACAATATTCAGAGTAGTCTATAGAGATATTATAGAGACAAAACTTTTGGGATTAAGAAAAAGAATTTCAAACAAACAACAAAAGCCTGATTATAGCAAACCATCAAATCAAATCAAAAGGGTTGTTGCTATACTTTTATGGTCGGCTTTGTCTTTGTTGGCAGCATCAAGTTTTATGTGGTATTTTGTTCCGCCAGAAGATTTCTTTAGATATTTAGCAAACCCTGCTGAGCATACCGTTCTTTTAGGATTTATTATAGGCATTGCACTATTTTTAGTTGCTGATGTTGTATTTATCAAAGAAGATTTTTGTGTGTATATATGCCCATATAGCCGTGTTCAATCTGTTTTATACGATAAAGATACAGTAATGGCCATATATGATACACACAGAGGTGGAGAGATATATGATGGTAGAGGACCAGAGAGACACAAGCTTTATTCCAAACAAAAAGAGTTGCTTGCGGTGGAGCCAAATGCAGAATGTACAACCTGCGAAAGTTGTGTTACTGTTTGTCCAACACACATTGATATCAGAAAAGGCTTACAGCTTGAATGTATAAATTGTTTAGAGTGTGTGGATGCTTGTACAAAAGTTATGGGAGCATTAGGTAAACCAAGCTTGGTAAGATGGTCGAGCGAAAAAGAAACAATTGCACAAGAGGGGAAAACAAAATATTTAAGAACAAAAACAGTTCTTTATTTTGTAGCTCTAACTTTGGTTCTAATAACACTATTTATAGTAGGAAGCAAAAAAGAAAATATGCTTCTAAATGTAAATAAAACAACAAGATTGTACAAAATAGATGATGATAAAGTTGTTGAAAACGACTATATATTTTTATTTACAAATACAGATAGCAAAGCCCATAAATATTATTTTGAAATTGTTGGCAATAAAGATTTAAAAATCATTCGCCCAACAGAGCCATTTAAAATAGGTGCTGGCAAAAAGAAAAAAAGTGTGGTAGTCATTAAAACGGACAAAGTATTGGTTAATGATGCAACAAAAGACACCCCACTTCCTATAAAAATAAAAGCTTATGCAGTTGATGATAAGAAAAATATTGTTGTAGAAAGAGATACAGTGTTTACATATCCACGAATCGACTTACTTGAAGATTCAGAAAATCATTCAGAAGATTAATTTATTTTTCACCTTACTCAAATATATAGCAACTTTAGATTTTACTAAAGTTGCTATAACCTTTAATTCTAAAAAAGATAATATTAAATTATAAAAATTATTGGAGAAATTTTAATGAATAAAGCACTTATATTGGGTGGCGGATTTGCTGGCATAGAAGCAGCCATATTTTTAAAAAAACAGAATATTGATGTAACATTGGTTAGTGATAGAGACTATTTTTACATCTATCCAACTTCTATTTGGATTCCAACTGGAGATAAAACAAAAGAGGAGGTGAGTGTCAAACTCTCAGATATTGCAAAAGCACATAATTTTAATACTATAGTTAACGCAGTTACCAACATAAATGCAAAAGAAAAAAAAATAACACTTGCCAATGGAAGTATATTGGACACATTCAAGTATATCATAGTGGCTCTTGGGCAAGAAAAAGTAGAAATTGATGGCATGAAAGAGCATACTTTATCGATATGTGGCAAGCCAGAAGAAGCAGAAGAGATTAAGAAGAGAATAGATTTACTTATTAAAAAAGATGAAGGAAAAATATCATTTGGCTTTGGTGGCAATCCGAAAGACAAATCAACGATTAGAGGAGGTCCAGCATTTGAAGTGATGTTTAATGTTCATAATCAGTTAAAAAAACTTGGGCTTAGAGATAAATTTGAGCTTGCTTTTTTTGCACCAATGGCTAGTCCAGGTGAAAAAATGGGATCCAAAGCTCTCTCTATGATAGATAAAATGTTCGGTATGACCAAAATAACAAAAAAAGTTGGAAGTCCCATAAAGTCTTTTGATAAAAACGGGATAAATTTTGCAGATGGGACACACTTGGAGTCTGATCTGACAATTTTTATAGGTGCTGGAAGTGGGCATAGCGTTATAAAAAGTTCCGATTTGCCATTGAGTGAAGCAGGGTTTGTGCTTGCAAATGAATATGGTGAAGTAGATGGTATGAGCGGTGTTTATGCCATTGGTGATAGTGTAATGTTGCTTGGTGAAAATGATTGGAAAGCAAAACAGGGGCATGTTGCTGAAATAATGGCAAGAAATGTTGCACACAATATAAAAAATCCAAAAAATAAAAAAAGCTATATAGAGCATTTAAATATTATTTGCATAATGGACACGGGAGATGGTGCAGCATTCGTTTATCGTAGTAATACCAAAGCAATTATGATACCGATGCCAATTATTGGACACTGGTTGAAGCTTGGATGGGGATGGTACTGTAAGAATTCAAAATTGGGAAGAATCCCTAGAATAGCAGGAATATAATGAAATTCTTAACTTTGATTTTCTTCTTATTTTTTTTAAGTGGTTGCGAAAATTTTCCTGTGTATGAAGAGTTTTCAACTGATAAAAAAACTTTTGAATGTTTAGATTTAGATATAAATGACACAAAGCTTTCAAATGAATTAAAAGAGGAAATTGAATTTGTACCAAAAGAGAATTGCAAATATAAATTAAAAGGATACATACACAATAGTGTAAAATGTATTAGCTTACAAGCAAAGACTTATGGCACTGATTTTGATGGTTATGTATATCTTGAAATTAAAGACAATAACAATAGACTATATCGTGTTCAAAGTGATTTTAAAGAAGATTTGTCAGGCGCGATTAATAGGGTTGCCGCGAAGATAAACACAATTGTAAAATAAAATTTTAAATTAAGACTATTTTTATCCTATTTACGCAATAATTGTATTGTAATTAAAAAAAAAGGAAAAATAATGGCAACAGTAACATTTAAAAATGATATAGTATGTAATCTAGCTGGTAATGAAATAAAAGTAGGAGACAAAGCTCCTGTTGTTACAGTAGTAAATTGTAACCCAATGCTTCAAGACGAGACCATTGGAGGTGAAGGCAAAGTTCAACTAGTTGTAGCTGTGCCTTCTCTAGATACAGGCGTTTGTGATGCAGAGACAAGAAGGTTCAATAAAGAGGCCGCTAGTTTAGATGGCGTAGAAGTAATAACAGTTTCTATGGACTTACCATTCGCAGCAGCTAGATGGTGTGGCGCTGCTGGAATCGAAAATCTAAAAGTATGTTCAGATTTTAGAAACAAAGATTTTGCAAATGCTTATGGTGTTCTCTTGGCCGATGGACCTTTGGCTGGTATTACAGCAAGAGTTGTATTTGTAATAGGCAAAGACGGCAAAGTAGAATACAAACAGGTAGTTCCAGAAATTACATCTGAACCAAACTACGAAGAAGCTTTAGCAGCAGCAAAACAAGCTCTGTAGCTTGTTTATTTTACAAGACTAAAAAATTATCAGCTTGTCTCTAAAAAATATTTTAGAGAGGCTGACTACTTTCTTGTTTTGCAATGAATTTAACTTCTATTTTGAATCAATAAGTTTTTATTGTACAATATCTCAAAATTTTTTAAACCGATAAATAATGGCAAAATATACTCAAAAACAAATAGATAAATATAATCGTCAAAAATATATATCAGAAATGGAAAAAATATCAAAGAATCTATTTCGTATGTTTCGGGATAAAAATGTTAACTCCAACGAATTCAAGACAAAAATACTATTACTAGTTTCAAAGCTAAAAGAGAGAGACGAAATAAGATTTGATGGTGAGTACCATAAAAAATTAAAAGAATATATAAATCAAATTAATTCAAAGGTTGAAAATCAAGAGTTTGATGATATAATATTTGATGAGATTAGAGATGTTGAAATGAGTAATTTGAATAGATTGCAAAAATTAAAAAATAATAATAACTACAAAAAAGACAAGCATAAATCTAAAGCTTCAAACGAAGACTAACAAAGGAGTAGCATGAAAAAGATTATATTTTATTTGGTAATTTTATTTGCTGTTTTGATAACAGGGTGTAAAAAAGAGCCAACCATTACATACAAACCAGATAATACACCATATGATATAAAAGAGTGTCTGAATGAATTGAAATACAAAAAAGATATCAAGCAAGAGAAAATTGATAAGATTGTTGTGTATAAATCTCAAAAAAAACTTTATGCGTACAAAGATGGTAAGGTTGTAAAAGAATTTCCTATCTCTTTGGGTAAAAATGGACTCAATGGACACAAAATTGAAAGAGGTGATTATAGAACACCAGAGGGAACATATAAAATTGTTAGAAAAAAATGCGATTCAAGGCTTTTTAGAAATTTATTGATATCATATCCAAGTAAAGAAGATTGTATTAGATGTAAATCCTTAGGAAAAGATCCTGGAGGTTTGGTAACTATACATGGGCAGCCAAAATGGAATGCAAGTGGAGTGGGAGATGCTTACACATTAAAGTATGATTGGACAGAAGGTTGCATAGCTGTGCCAAATAGTGCTATGGAATTTTTGTGGGAAAGCGTTGGACTTGGGGTAACCATAGAGATACACGCATAAAAACTTACGATTTTATGTTACAATTATAAAAAAAGGTGAGGTTTAAATATGAATAAGTTTATAAAAGGTCTTTTGTTGATTGCTAGTTTTGGTTTTGCATTGTCTTATGCTGGTGGGGATTTGAAAATTTATGACGTTGTTTTGCCAATTGAAGATTGTCAATCAGGGTGCCCTAACAATAGTTATTACATAGACAATAAAACAAATTTAATGTGGGAAGATACTGGGTTTAGCGATGCAAGTGATGGCGCATACAAAAAGAATAGATCTGCTTGTAAGGCAGGTGACTTGTCACATGCTAAAAACTACTGTGCTACACTAAGCTACGCTGGATATACAGACTGGAGATTGCCTACTTCTGATGAGCTGATGGAAATCTCTAGAGAAAGTAAAGTATTTAAAAACAATAGAGGTGCTGATTTTTGGACATCAACTCCTGGCGACAGCGGTAAATATTATACGGTATTCACCGTTGATGGCTTTAGATATGATAGACCAGTAAGCCAATCAAATTATATCAGATGCGTTAGATGCATTAAAAAATAATTATAGGCATATTTAAAGTATTTTAACTTCTTCTTTTAGAGCAATGTTGTATTGCTCTAAAACCAATTTTTTAGCTAGATTTATCAGAGTTATTGCATCTTCAAAAATACCATTACCTTTATTTACCAAAAAATTAGCATGCATTTCGCTCCAGGCCATCCCTCCAATTTGTTTTCCTTTTAGCCCAACATCTTCTATAAGTTTTCCTGCAAATTCATTTGGAGGATTTTTAAAAAGAGACCCAGCGCTTGGAAACTTTGGTTGATTGTTTCTTAGGGACAAAAGAGTATTTAACAGCTCCTTGCTAAAACCTTTTTTGATTCTAAATTTAACTTCAGTAGCAATACCATTTAATTTTGCAAATCTATAGCCATGCTCTATCGCTTTTGCCTCTATCCATTCATTGTTAATTCTAATACTTTCAAGTATGTTAAAAATCTCATATTCTTTTACTCCAGCATTCATAGCAACCATTCCGCCAATACTACCAGGGAGTTTTGATATAAATTCAAATCCGCTTAAATCATGCTTTTTGGCAAATGAAATCAATCTACCAGTTGGTGTGGCACAGCCAACATATAGATAATCATCTTCAATTTTTATAAAATCAAAATCATCCCCTAGCATCATAAGTAGTGGCGGATTTGGGGATATAAGTAAGTTGTTGCCATGTCCAACAAGATATCTATCTTTTGGTATGACATCATCTTTTTCAATGACAAGAACATCAACTTTTGGACCTATTTTTATACTTGTAAACTTACTAAAATCTATAGTTTTTACAAACATCAATTGTTTCTCAAATTTTGATATTCACTTGGTATAAGATAATCACTAATATTTTCAATTAAAAAGCTATATTCTCCATTTTTATAACCTATCTCACAGAGTTTGTTTATAGCTTTGAGCTGAAGTTCACTTAATGTTATAGAATCATTAGAAGCATACATATCAAGGTATCTTTCAAGTAGTTTGCCATCAATTCTTACAAGTTTTTCATCTTCTAGTTTTTTTGATAGTTCTGCTTTTTTATCATTGGCAACTTTAACACCATCTATCAATATGTCTTCTATTTCTATCGCACGATTAAGAGGTATTGAGCGACGCAGTGCCATACCACCAAGTGGCAACGGTAAATCGCCACCACTAAGCTCACACCAAATATCCCAAATCTCTTTTTCAACCTCAAGAAGGTCACTAAAATTTAAAATAGATTCATGTATAAGAACACCAGCGTCTACTTCGCCTTTTATGACCGCGTTTTCAATTTCTAAAAAATCCATATATGTAATTCTTGCCTCAGGATAATATATTCGAAAAAGCATAGCATTTGTTGTATGTTTACCAGAAAGCGCTACTTTGAAATTTTTTTTGAGTTTTTTATTTTTTAATTTAATAAGTTTTGGTCCATACCCATCGCCAAAACTAACAGCTGTTCTAAGAAGAGCATAATCATCTTTGATCTTGGGATACAATGCAAAACTAATAGCACTTATATCAAAAGTGCCCTTAAGTGCCTCGACATTTAGCGTTTCAATATCAAGTGGAGTATTTAAAAACTCATAATCTTTGGTATCTACCCATCCAAAGGCTATAGCGTAGTACATAAATATATCATCCGCATCTGGCGAATGTGCTAAATTGATTTTCATTTGTTGCTCCAAATTCAATAAGAGCACATTATAGCAAAAAGCAGTTGTAGCCTAATTTAATGAAAAACTCTAACTCCCCATAAAAATTTATCTTTATACCAATAGTCAAGTTCAGACACAATTATACTTTTTGCTTTGCCTGAACTTGCATGAATAAATTTATTATCTCCCAAATAAAGTCCACTATGATTGACATGCCCTCTTTCGGCAGTATCAAAAAAGAGGATATCGCCCTTATTTATTTCATCTTTATTTAACTTTTCCCCTATTAAAGATTGGTCTATAGAAGTTCTTGGTAGAACAATGCCATTTTGTTTAAAAACATAATATATAAATCCAGAACAGTCAAAGCTATCTGGTCCAACTGCACCTTCTTTATAATTACTACCAAGTTTGCTTTCTGCAAAAGAGATTAGAGTTTGTATTTTTTTATCTTTTTTATTAAATTGTTTAATAAAAGTAGAAGAATTTTTATCCTTATCAAGATATTTTTGTTCTTTTTTAAGAGTAGGTTGCAAGTCGATGTTTTTTGTATCTGAATTATGCAATAATAAATAAATTACCACTACAAGGAATGCTAAAATAAAAGTTGCAAAAAGTAATTTTATGAAAAATTCTAAAATTCTAGACATTAAAACTCTCTATTTATTTATATATAGTATACAGTATTTTTATCGATTTTATAATCCATTTTTTACATTTAAGCTCTCGCTTTTATATACTAGCAATGATATCATTCCCCTGTGTAGTTTTACAAAGCCTTCTTTTTCAAGGTTTTTTAGAATTCTACTTATAACTTCTCTAGAGGTTCCAAGTATTTGAGCAATTTGTTCATGAGTAGTATGAATAGTTTCCATGCCTTGAACATACAACCAATTAAGTAATCTTTGATCCATCCTTTTAAATCTTAATTCTTCAACCAGATGTAAAATTTGAGAAAGTCTCTGGGAGCAAAATGAAACTTTAAATTCCCTATATGCAGGTGAGTTGTCAATTAACCATTTAATGGTTTTATATGGGATAACCCATCCCTCAATGCTTTCGTCTACTATTGCAGTGGCTGTTGCAGGTGTTTGAGAAACAGTACTGAGTGTATTAACTAAGCATTGTTCACCAGGAGTAATATAATATAAAGTTATCTCGCCACGACCCACTTCGTCTGAACTTATATATACCTTCACACTACCTTTTTCTAAAAATAAAATACCATCGTTCACATCGCCTTGGTAATATAAAAAAGTACCAACACCCAAAGAGACTCTTTTGGCATCCTGCTTGACTTTTTTCAATGAATCAGATTCTAGTGAAGCAAAAAATTGATAATCTTCTAGTTTCATTTGAAACTCCTTTCATCAAAAAAAGTATAGCAAAAAATTTGCTTTAAAATGTCATAGCTTTTGAATTTGGAGCATATAGAGCACCCGCCAAATCACTTGGAGTTGCTACTTGCACACCTTGTACCATATCTGTTTTTTTGATATTGCCAAGTTTTACAAATCCTTCGCAAATCATCACTTTACCACCCTTTTTTATAAGAGCTTGTATTAAATCTTTTGGCGTAAAGCCTGCAAATTTTGGATTAACACTATTGTTTAAAGCATATTTTACCGCATCACCTGCTACAAATACCGTACTATTTACTCCAGCATCCTGCATAGCATTAGCAACCGCCAAACCAAATCCTGATTGATTAATTGAAGATGAAGTTATAGTAACAACAATCTTTTTTGGTGCATCTTGATTTGGATTTGCATGAAGACTACATGTAGCCAAAGCAAAAGTTATTAATCCTGTATAAAATATTTTGAGGTTCATTTATAAACCCTCCCTTTTTAAAATTAGCATTATGTAAATGCTAAGACGAATTATAAAAATTTATAAATTTTAAGTATGTGACAAAAGTCACATAAGAAAATTATTTAAAAAATATGACAATTTGACATATTTTTTAAACACTTGTCCAAAATAGTTTAAAATGGTATTATAACTTCAATATAAAGGATAAAGGATGAGTATGGCAATGGATGCGCAAAAAGAAAAAGCACTTGAGATGGCTATCAAACAGATTGATAAAACATTTGGCAAAGGTACGCTTATGCGACTTGGTGATAAAGAAATTGAACCATTAGCATCGATTAGTACAGGATCTTTGGGGCTTGATATAGCACTAGGTATTGGTGGTGTTCCACAAGGTAGAGTTATAGAGATATACGGACCAGAATCATCAGGAAAAACCACATTGTCTCTACAAGTAATCGCATCGGCTCAAAAAAATGGAGACATATGTGCATTTATTGATGCCGAGCATGCACTGGATGTACAGTATGCTAAAAATCTAGGCGTTGATGTGGAAAATCTCCTCGTTAGTCAACCTGATTTTGGCGAACAAGCACTAGATATTCTTGAAACTTTAGCCAGAAGCGGTGCCGTTGGTTTGATTGTTGTTGACTCGGTAGCTGCACTTACCCCAAAAAGTGAGATAGAAGGGGATATGGGTGATAGCCATATGGGGCTTCAGGCGAGACTTATGAGCCAAGCATTGAGAAAATTAACAGCAGTATTACATAAAACAAATACAACTGTAATATTTATAAATCAAATCAGAATGAAAATAGGAACAATGGGATATGGTTCGCCTGAAACCACAACAGGTGGAAATGCCCTAAAGTTTTATGCATCAGTTAGAATAGATGTCAGAAGAATAGCCACATTAAAACAAGGGGAAGCACAAATAGGCAATCGCGTAAAAGCAAAAGTTGTTAAAAATAAAGTTGCTCCTCCATTTCGTCAAGCAGAGTTTGATATCATGTTTGGAGAAGGCATAAGCAGTGAAGGTGAATTGGTTGACTATGGTGTAAAACTAGATATCATAGATAAAGCAGGTGCATGGTTTAGTTATAAAGAGCATAAATTGGGACAAGGAAAAGAGGGTGCAAAACAAACTCTAAAAGAAAATAATGAACTTAGACGCGAGATAGAAGAGAAAATCAGAGAAGCCCTTGGCGTGAGTGATATGCTTTCAATTAGTGAAAATGAAATGGGCATTGAAGATTAAGAGGCACACTCTAATATAAAATTTGTTAAAATACCATCATAAATTTATCAGAGGAAAATTATGGTATATATTGATGATATTAGAGCCGATGAGGTTATGGATAGCAGAGGAAACCCGACTGTAAGAGCAACAATATTTTTAAGCGATGGAACCATGGCAAGTGCTATTGTTCCAAGTGGAGCTAGTACTGGTAAAAGAGAAGCTTTGGAGCTTAGGGATGGCGGAACAAGATATATGGGTAAAGGTGTTTTGAAAGCTTGTGAAAACATTAATATTACAATAGCTGAGGCTTTAATAGGGCTAAGTCCACTTGATCAAAGTGGTATTGATGCCTTACTGAAAGAACTCGATGGTACTTCTAATTATGCAAACTTGGGGGCAAATGCAACTCTCGGAGTTTCTATGGCAGTTGCTAGGGTAGCAGCAAAATCTTTAAAAATACCATTATATAGATATTTGGGTGGTGCAAACGCTATGACAATGCCAGTTCCAATGTTAAATATTATAAATGGTGGGGCACATGCAAATAATTCTGTAGATTTCCAAGAGTATATGATAATGCCTATAGGTTTTGAAAATTTCTCTGAAGGATTAAGAGCAAGTGCTGAGGTTTATCACAATCTTAAAAAAATAATAGACGAAATGGGTGAAAGTACAGCTGTAGGCGATGAGGGTGGATTTGCGCCAAATCTTAAAAACAACGAAGAGCCTATAGAGATTATTATGCAAGCAATAGAGAAAGCCGGATATAAAGCTGGAGAGCAGATGGCTATAGCTCTTGATGTTGCAAGTAGTGAGCTTGAAAAAGAAAAAGGCAAATATCACTTAGAAAGTGAAAATAGAACTCTTACAAGTAGCCAGATGGTTGATTATTATGTTGCATTATGTGATAAGTATCCTATAGTTTCAATAGAAGATGGATTGAGTGAAGATGACTGGGATGGTTGGAAGATATTGACTGAAAAACTTGGAAGTAGGGTGCAACTTGTTGGAGATGATTTATTTGTGACAAACGTAGCAATACTTGCCCAGGGCATAGAAAAAGGTATAGGAAATGCAATTCTTATCAAGCCAAATCAAATAGGAACAATTAGTGAAACTATGCAGACAGTCAGACTTGCCCAAAGAAGTGGCTACAAATGTGTTATGAGCCATCGTTCTGGAGAGAGTGAGGATGCTTTTATAGCTGATTTTGCAGTTGCACTTAATACTGGCGAAATTAAAACAGGCTCAACTGCCAGAAGTGATAGAATTGCAAAATATAATAGACTATTGGAAATTCAAAACGAAATAGAAAATAGTGAGTATATAGGTAAAAAGCTTTTTAGTTAATGTTGAAGCAGAGCAAAAAATGTCTTTAGACTCAATTTCCTTAAGAAAAAAAATTTATATAGTTAGCATAATTATTTTTGCTGGTATATATTTAGGAATAATGTTGTTTGGAGAAAATTCAATCCTCGCATTGTATAAGATAGACAAAGAGAAAAAAAATTTAACAAAAGAGATAGAAAGTCTCAAAGAGAGCAATCAAAAGTTACAAAAAGAGTATTTTTCTCTCAAGCAACTTGAACCAAAAGATGATAATAATTAATTTGGGCAGGTTGTTGCAATTTCCAGATTGAGTTCACCAAGTATTTGTTTATCAAAATCTGGAAGTTCCCCTTCTGTTGTTAGATAATTGCCAATTACCATGGAATTTGCACCTGCCTCAAACATCTCTTTTAAATTTTTGCCAAAAATAAGTTCTCTACCGCCAGCTATCATTATAATTGTCTCTTCAGGCAAAGAATTTTTTACATCTTCAATTATCTTTATAGCTTCATTTTTTGTAAGATTACTTGATTTTAGAGGCAATGCATCATTTGGTAGATAAAAATTAATAGGAACAGCATCTGGGTTTAATGATTTTATTGATTTTATAAAATCAATTCTGTCTTCAATTTCTTCTCCCATACCAAAAATTCCTCCACTACAAAGTGATAGTCCGACACTTTTTGCATTTAAGCAAGTCTGATAACGCTCATCCCAACTATGAGTAGAGCATATTTTTTTATAGTAATTTTGGCTACTTTCTAAATTGTGATTGTAGCTATCAATTCCACTTTCTTTCAAGTATCTAAGTTGTTCCATGGATGCTATTCCATTGCAAGCAATCAAGTGAATATCGTTTATCTCTTGTTTTATTGCTTTTGCAGTTTTGGCTATAAATTCAGTTTTTTTATCATCTAGTCCAAGCCCAGAAGTAACAAGGCAGTATCCCAAGGCACCAACTTCTTTTGCTTTTTTGGCTTCAAAGATGATTTGCTCAATTGGTTTAAAATAATATCTATCTATATTTGCATGATATTTTACACTTTGCGCACAAAATGAACAATCTTGATTGCATGAGCCACTTAAAATATTATTTATAGCACACAGGTAAACTTGGTTTGTCATTGTTCTTCCTTGTGTTTACATTTTAAACACTCATATACTGTTTTATTTTTAAGTTTTTTTACACCCATTGTATAGCCACATTGACTACATTTTCTATCAACTGGCTCAATATTTGAAATAAATTTACATTTAGGATAGTTAGTGCACCCATAAAATGCACCCCTTTTCCCATTTCTTTCTTGCAATAATCCACCACATTCTGGACAAGGGGTTGTAAGTTGTTTTGGAGGATTTAAAGGTTTTGCATTTTTGCATTTAGGATATGCTGAACAAGCCAAAAATTCTCCCCTTCTACTTCCTTTTATAACCATTGGCGAACCACATTTGTCACAAATTTCATTCGTTGTTACAACTTTTTTGTCTATGTCATCTTTTTGTTCATTTGTGTTTTTTGTATATTTACATTTTGGGAAATTACCACATGCTACAAATTCGCCAAATCTACCTTTTCTAAGCAATAACTCACTTCCACATTCTGGGCACATTTCTCCAGTTGGTATTGCTGTTTTTTGGCTTGCAATATTTTTTTTACCATCATCTATTTTTGCCATAAATGGAGCATAAAAGTCTTTTAGCATCTGCTGCCAATCTTGTTCATTGCTTGCTATTAAATCTAGCTTTTCTTCCATTTGCGCCGTAAAACCACTATCTACTATTTCAGCAAAGTGCTTCTCTAAAAGTTCTATAACAATATTTGCTATTTCTGTTGGATATATTCTTTTTTCTTTTATCTCTATATACTTTCTAGTGTCTAGTATGGTTATAGTTGGTGCGTAGGTACTAGGTCTTCCGATGCCAAGAGATTCAAGCATTTTAATTAAACTAGCCTCATTGTATCTTGCTGGCGGCTCAGTAAAATGTTGTGTTGCTATAACTTCAGTCAGTATTGCAGGTGCATTTGGCGTTAAATTTGGTAATAATTTGTCTTTTTCATTGTAGCCTGTGGCTTTATAAAAACCATCAAATAGTAATTTTTTACCATTTGCTTTGAAGCTTGTTTTAAGTCCTTTAAATATGATACTTTGTGATTCTATTATCGCTTCGTTCATTTGACATGCTAAAAATCTATTGTATATCAATCTATAGAGTTTTAGTTCATCGCCACTTAAATATGCAGAAGCTTTGGTTGGATCAAAATCTATCATTGTAGGTCTTATCGCTTCATGAGCTTCTTGTGCACCTTTTGATTTTGTTGTATATATTTTTGGTTTTGCTGGAAGATAATCATCCCCAAAAGTTGTTTTTATATAATCTCTAGCTTTTTCTACTGCTTCTGATGACAGATTTAAACTGTCAGTCCTCATATAAGTAATAACACCAGCGGTTCCCTTGTCTGTTTTGACACCTTCGTATAGTTTTTGAGCTATCATCATAGTTTTTTTAGGAGAAAAGCCAAGCTGTGTTGATGCGCTTTGTTGCAAAGTAGAAGTCATAAAAGGTGGTGGGGTTTTTGTTTTTTTGGATTTTTTGTCTATTTCCCCAACTACAAAACTATCATTTTTTGCAATAGCTTCTATGTTTTTTGCATCATTTTCATTTTTTATAGATAATTTATCTATCTTTTCATTTTTAAAACTAATTATACTAGCTTCAATTTCTTTTTCAAATAAAGCGTTTATATTCCAATATTCAACACTTTCAAAAGCATTTATTTCTCTTTCTTTGTCAACAATAAGTTTAAGTGTTGCACTTTGAACTCTTCCAGCACTCAATCCTTTTTGAATTTTACTTGCCAGCAAAGGAGATAATTTGTATCCAACTATCCTATCAAGTAACCTTCTAGTTTGTTGAGCATTAACACTATCCATATCTATAGTTCGTGGATTTTGCATGGCATGATTTATAGCATTTTTTGTAATTTCGTGAAAAACAATCCTAGGAAGGGACAAAGGATCTTTGCCAATAGCCGTTGCTATATGATATCCTATCGCCTCCCCCTCTCTATCTTCATCGGTAGCTATATATATATTTTGAGCATCTTTTGCTAATGATTTTAAATCTTTGACGGTTGATGAAGCTTCTTTGGAGATAGTGTATTGCGGTATAAAATCACCGCTTTTTTCATCTATCTCTATGCCGAATTTACTTATAGGCAAGTCTCTAATATGCCCTTTTGAAGCAACTACTTTGTAGCCTTTCCCCAAAAAACCGCCAATAGTTCTAGCTTTTGCTGGGGACTCTACTATAATCAAATCTGTCATTAAAATAACTTTCTAAAAATTTTTGTGGTATTGTAACACAAAAGAAAATAAAATAAAAGACAAGTTTAGGTCTGTATACTACTTTTTCAAAATTCTTGGCAAAGTAATGCCAGTTTGATTTTGGTATTTACCCTTACGATCTTTGTATGTTGTTTCGCATGGCTCATCCCCTTGTAAAAACAACACTTGAGCTATTCCTTCATTTGCATATATTTTTGCAGGAAGAGGTGTGGTGTTTGATATCTCTATGGTTATATGCCCCTCAAATCCTGGTTCAAATGGCGTAACATTTACTATTATTCCACATCTTGCGTATGTGCTTTTTCCTAAACAAATTGCCAATGTATCATGTGGCATTTTAAAGTATTCAACTGTTCTAGCTAGTGCAAATGAGTTTGGAGGAACGATACAAACATCTCCTTTAAAATCCACAACATTTGCATCATCAAAATCTTTTGGATCCACAACTTGAGCATTTATATTTGTAAAAATTTTAAATTCATCGCTCACTCTTATGTCATAGCCATAACTACTAAGACCAAAGCTTACCACACCTTCGCCAACGAGCGCTTCACAAAATGGTTTTATCATCTCTTCTTTTAGAGATTTTTCTCTTATCCAGCTATCGCTTTTAAGTCCCATACTTTTATTCCTTAGATATTTTTTGATTGTATTTATTATTATAACATGCTCACCCAAAATATAAACTATGAGATATTTTTATATAAAATATCTTAAAATTTTATTTTAAAATAAAATTTAAATACACACAGGAGAAATTATGAGCTTTAAATCCATTATATTTATATTATTTTTTACATCAATTATTGCATATGCTATGAATTTGGATGATATTAATAGTGCATCTAAAGAAGACTTAATGAAGATAAAAGGAATCGGGGAAAAGAAAGCAATTGCTATCATAAAAGCAAGACCTTTTAAATATATGTCAGAGCTTGATAGTGTTAAAGGAGTTGGAGTGTCTCTAATGAATAATATCAAAAATGATATTTATAAAAGTGGGATAGAACCACCAGTCAAGAAAAAGAAAAAAATAAATCTGTTTGAAAAATAATCCTGTAACATAAAAAATGTTAAAATGACTTCTAATATTCAAGTCACAAGAAAGTATACATGAGATTAATAGACAAAAGAGCAATAAATTTTTTAGTTATTTTTGTATTAACATTTATAACCTTTGGTTGGACATTTTTTATATTTCATAAACCTTTTGTTCCTCTTATTGTTTCTGGTGTCGCACTCGTTAGGATATTTGCATCTTTTTTTATACTTAGAGATTATACTCAATCTTGGTCAAAGGCATCTCAAAAAACATATATTATAAAAAGCATTGTTTATATAAGCGCATTTGTATTTTATGTTCCATTCCTTTATGGAGTGGTGCCTTTGTCCTTTTTAGTATCAGAGTTATTCTTTTACCTTTTTATGATTACATTTATTGTTTATGTTTACTATTTTGTTGTAAATAAGAGTAAAGTTGCAAAAACCAAAGAAGTTGTAATATACGGTGCAGGGCAGGCTGGACTTAAGCTTGAGAGTGAGTATAGAAATAGTAGCTATAAAGTAAAATATTTTATAGACGATAATCCAAGTTTACAAAAAAGAACAATTGATGGCGTTAGAATAGTGTCCAAAGATGAAGCTATAGAAACAATGAATAGCTCAAAAATAGATTTATTAGTTATAGCAATGCCTTCCGTTCCTAGAAATATTATTCGTGATATATATAATGATTTAAAACCATATTTTCAAACAATAAAAATTCTACCATCTCTTAATGAAACACTAAAAAGAGATAAGGATTTTGCAAAACAGTTAAAAAATATATCAGTTGAGGACTTACTCGCACGTCATCCAAAAGATTTAGATAAGAATGCGATTTCAAATTTTATACAAAATAAAATTGTTCTTATAACTGGAGCCGGAGGAAGCATTGGAAGTGAAATTGCTAGACAATGTGCAAAATATAAAGCAAAAAAGCTTATATTAGTTGATCATAGTGAATTTAACTTATACTCTATAGCTGAGGAGTTAAATGATTTTGACACTTCTTTTGTTATGCAGTCAGTTATAAATCTCGATATGTTAGATTCTACATTTGAAAAATATAAACCAGATATCGTTATACATGCAGCAGCTTATAAGCATGTGCCACTTGTTGAAGATAATATTGAAATGGGTATTATAAATAATGTTATAGGGACTAAAAATACAATTGATATGGCAATAAAATATAAAGCCCAAAAATTTGTTCTTATTTCAACAGACAAAGCAGTCAGACCTACAAATGTTATGGGGGCAACAAAAAGAATTTGTGAACTTTATGCTCAAAATATAAAAAGTGGAGATACCCAAATTGTTGTGGTTAGATTTGGCAATGTACTCGGAAGTAGCGGTAGTGTGATACCAAAATTCAAAGCCCAAATAGAATCTGGAGGACCAATTACAGTAACGCATCCAGAAATTACAAGGTATTTTATGCTTATCCCAGAAGCTTGTGAATTGGTTTTGCAAGCAGCCAGTTTTGGCAAAGGTGGAGAAATATTTATACTTGATATGGGTGAGCCTATCAAAATTGTAGATTTAGCAAAAAAAATGATAGAACTTAGCGAGAGAGATGATATTGGTATAGAGTTTACTGGACTTAGAAAAGGTGAAAAGCTTTATGAAGAACTATTGTTAGATGATGCTGACGCTATTACGGAGTACTCATCAATAATGATAGCGAAAAAAACAAATTATAATATCAGCAAACTAAACAAAGATATAAAAAAATTAATAACTGAGAAAAATAAAATAGAGATGTTAAACACCATAGTTCCAGAGTTTAATCATCAAACAAATAACAAGGAAAATTAATTGCAAATAAAAAATGAAAATACAACCACATTACTATTGATTTTAATAGCATTCTCTTTTGGAGTTTTATTTAGATTGATTTGGGTTTTTAAATTTGGAAATGAACCGAATTTTTTATACAATGGCTCTCTTATGCTTACAACGAACGATGGCTACTTTTTTGCGAGTGGAGTTGATAAACTCTTGAATGGTAGTCATGAGCTAAATCCTAGACTTTGGGATATGTATAATCAAGGCATGATTTATGTGAGTGCATTGCTTGTGTACATTTCGCCATTTTCTCTAGACACTACACTTTTTTTTATGCCAGTTTTTATTTCTAGTTTGATTGTAATACCTGTTATATTAATTGGTAAGTTATATGGTCGTTTATGGTGGGGCTTTGTGTCCGCTCTTATTGCTGTAATTGCTTGGAGTTACTATAATCGTACAATGGCTGGATATTATGATACTGATATGTTTGCAATTTGGCTGCCAACACTAGCACTGTATTTTATGTTAAGAAGCTTAGAAGATTCATCATGGGAAATGTTGTTTTTTGCTTCTCTTACATTAGTTTTTTATTCATTTGTTTACTCTTCAAGCGCAGCTGTTGTGTATTCTCTCAGCTTGACATATATCGGGTATAAATTATTATTTTACAGAAAAGAGGAATTTACATATAAAGCAATGGTTTTATTATTGCTTGGCATTATTCCTTTTGGTTCAATGGTTTCTGCTTATAATTTACCATATGGATATATGGGTCAAGTAGCACTTCTTTTTATTGTTTATAAAATTTTTGGTGCAAAACATTTTTCACAAAAAATACTCATTTTAACTTCAATATTACTTTTTATATTATTTTTATATTTTGGAAATGTATTTAATATAATGATTGGGAAAATAACAGGATATACTTCTACAAATTTAGTTGAGGGATTAAAATTTTTTGGAGTTGTTCAAACAGTTCAAGAAGCAAACCCAATCGATTTTTTAACAATGTCCAATAGAATTAGTGGCTCACTTTATGGGCTTATTATTTCCGTTATAGGTTATGTGTTGTTAGTCAGAAAGCATAGAGCACTCATCATAGCATTACCACTTTTGGGAATCGGAATTTTTTCTCTTATTGGAGGACTTCGTTTTACTGTTTATGCAACACCAATAGCAGCACTTGGGGCAGGTTTTTTTGTATTTTACATCTCAGAATTTATTGAATCTAAAATAGCACAAAAAGCATTTATAGTTATAGCTACAACAATTTTACTTATACCAAATATAATTCATCTTTATAATTATGATATGCCAACAGTATTTACAAGTACCGAAGTTAATGACCTCACAAAGCTTAAAGAAATTTCAAAAAATGGTGATTATGTTATTAGTTGGTGGGATTATGGATATCCACTTTGGTACTATACTAGTAGAAATACATTGATCGATGGCGGCAAGCATCATCATGATAACTTCGTAGTTTCTCAAATAATGCTTAGTCCTTCGAGCAGATTCGTTTATAATTTAGCATCTTTATCAGTAGAAGAGTATATAAAATTTGTGAATATTGTCAAAAGTGCAAATAAAGATGGCAACATAACAGACAAAAGTAAAATGTATGGAGAGCTTGGCTATCAAGATGCCATTGATGTTATATTGAAAAATAAACAAAAAGATCAACTTGAGCCTTCTGTTGTATTATCAAGTTTAGAAGAAGATAATTTTAAGTTGCCGCCAAAAAGTGCAGATATTTATCTGTATATGCCTTATAGAATGTTTGATATTTTTCCAACTATTGCATCATTTGGTTATCAAAACTTAAAAACTGGTGAAAATACAAACGATATGCAAATTATGTCAGCAACTTTACAAAAACAAGAAAATGGTGTACTTGTGCTTAGTAATGGGTTTATTGTTGATTTAAACAATGGAACTATAAGTTCCAAAAATCAATCTTTTCCTTTGAAGCAATTTATTAGAGTGAATGACAAAAACATCCAGATAAAACAGGAGTTTAATCCTGATGCATCATATAGTATTATTTATAAAGATGAAATGGGAACATTTTATATTGCAGATGATAAAACTTTTAATTCCGCCTATATTCAAATGTTTTTGGTTGGTAATTATGATAAAAATCTCTTTGAACTTGTTGTCTCATCGCCATACAGCAAGATATACAAGCTCAAACGCTGATAAGCACGCTTATATCTTTAATAGATTAATGTCTTTTGGCTATAATTTCGCATAATATTCGCAAGGTATAAGAGATGATTGTTACTCGTTTTGCTCCAAGTCCAACAGGATATCTTCATATAGGAGGACTCCGCACAGCTCTTTTTTCATGGCTTTGGGCTAGAAAAAATGGCGGCAAATTTTTACTTCGTATAGAAGATACGGATATGGCTAGAAATAGCGAAGAAGCCCTAAAGGCTATCATAAAAGCTTTTAGTTGGGTTGGTATGAGTTATGATGAAGAGGTTTATTATCAGTCAAAAAGATTTGATATATACCAAAAATATATAGATCAACTTTTGAGTGAAGGCAAGGCATATAAATGCTATATGAGCAAAGAAGAGCTTGATGCTCTTCGTGAAGAGCAAATGGCAAAAAAAGAACGACCTAGATATGATGGTAGATATAGAGATTTTAATGGTACTCCACCAGCTGGAATAGAGCCAGCGGTTCGTATAAAAGCACCACTTGATGGCATTATTACTTTTATAGATGGCGTTAAAGGAGAGATAAACATATCAGCAAGTGAAGTTGATGATTTTATCATAGCTAGAAGTGATGGTACGCCAACATATAACTTTGTAGTAGCAATTGATGATGCACTTATGGGCATCACAGATGTAATTAGAGGAGATGATCATTTATACAATACTCCAAAACAGATAGTAGTATATGATGCTCTAGGATTTAAAATTCCTAGATTTGCTCATGTTGCGATGATAAATAATGAGCAAGGCAAAAAACTAAGTAAGCGTGATGGCGCTATTGATGTTATGGAGTATAAGCAAAATGGATTTTTAAGTGAAGCACTTTTAAACTTTTTGGTTCGTCTTGGCTGGAGTCATGGAGACCAAGAGATATTTAGCATAGAAGAGATGATAGAATTTTTTGATCCAAAAGATATAAATAAAAGCTCATCAAGTTACAATTTAGACAAATTGTATTGGCTAAATTCTCATTATATAAAACAAAAAAGTGATGAAGAGTTGTCATCTTTGCTTGTTGGTTTTGGTGTGAATATCGTAAATCATCCTAAAAAATCAATTATATTAAATGCGACAAAAGAGAGAGCAAAAACTCTGAAAGAACTCTCTTCTCAAATTAAACTTATCTTGGAAACCCCTAGCAATTATGATGAAAAATCATTTGCCAAAGCTTTTAAGGATGAAAATACAAAAGGACTTTTAAAAGCATTTGGCGATAATTTAAAAGTTGCAAATCCAAAATCCAAAGAAGATTATCACAAGGCACTAGAAGATTTTGTGGCACAAAACTCTATAGGTTTTGGCAAAATTGCACAACCACTACGCCTTGCACTTCTTGGAGAGCTTAGTGGGGCTGGACTTGATGAAATTATGGAAATACTTGGACTTGATGAGTGTTTAATTAGGATAGATAATATCATTAAAAATTAAAAGAAGAGAATATGCGACGATTTATAAAAGGTTTTGGTAAGAGATATTTTAAACTCTCATCTATAGTTGCATACTCTACTGCTATAAAACTTAATTCACAAGAAGTGGCATTTTCTTTTTTAAAGTTTGGCAAAAAAGTCATAAATGCTGAGATTAATGATGAAGAAGAAGACCCGCCAAACGATATATTTCTTACAAATACAAAGATTTGTAATTGTGCTAAAGCTTATTATCATAAAGCCCGCTTAACACTTCTGCTTAATCATTTCATTCCAAGATGTCCTTATTATACCACATGGTATGCCTTCAGGCGAACAGGCGTGCATCCTCCCCTTAATTTTTTAATCATTTTATACAAAACAAAAACATAAAATTATTATTTTGAAGGAAAAAATATGGGAAAAACATACATTATCGGTTTTCCAAGAATTGGAGAAAAAAGAGAATTAAAATTTGCTCTTGAAGACTTTTGGAGCGGCAAAATTTCATTTGATGAGTTTGATATGGTTGCAAAAAAACTAAAGCAAAAACATTGGAATTATCAAAAAAATGCAAATATTGAGCATATAAGCTCAAATGATTTTTCGTTTTATGACAATATGCTTGATACAACTTTTATGTTGGGGGCAATTCCAGATAGATTTAAACATTTAAATTCTAAAGAGCAATATTTTTCAATGGCGAGAGGGGATAAAGATTCACCCGCTATGGAGATGACTAAATGGTTTAATACAAACTACCACTACATTGTTCCAGAACTTAGTGAAAATATAGAGTTTAAGCTTGATGCAACAAAGATTATTAACGAATATAATGAGGCAAAAGAGATTGGAGTTAAGACAAAAGTTAACATCATAGGATTACTTACATATTTAGGACTTAGTAAATGTGATAATAGCAATTATTATGATTTAGTAGATAAGTTGTTGCCAATTTATGAAGAGTTACTTAAATTGCTTTCAAAGCTTGATGATGACATTATAGTGCAATTTGATGAACCTATTTTGGTTTGTGGGGCTAATGATATATTACTAGCAAATCTAAAAAAAGTATATGATAGACTTGGTATGGTTTCTCCAAAAGTTAAAATAGCAGTTGTAACATATTTTGAACATATAAATGACTCCATAACAACTCTTTGTGATACTCCTATATGGGCTATAGGGCTTGATTTTGTTCATGGCAAGGATAACTTGCAAGCTTTGGATATTATAGAAAAAAGTGGAAAATATCTTATTGCAGGAGTGGTAAATGGAAGAAATATTTGGAAAAACAATATTGATGATTCGTTGGAACTCTTAGGAATAATTGGGAAAACTATAAAAAAAGATAAGATATTGGTCTCTACTAGTTGTTCTCTTTTGCATTCTCCGTATACTACCGCAAATGAGATAAAAATGGATACCGAGATAAAAAACTGGCTTAGTTTTGCAATTGAAAAACTTGACGAAGTAGCATTGATTGCAAAAATATTTTTTGATGGTTTTGATAGCTTAAATTACGATGGACTTAAATATTATAACAAAACAAAAGATATTTTGATTAAAAAATCCGCCTCTTCTTTGTTAAATGACATATATATAAAAAATAGAATTGCTTCATTGGATAAATTTCAAAGAGATGGAAAATATGAAGATAGGATTATCTTACAAAGAAAGGCTTTAAAGTATGATAATTTAGCAACAACAACGATTGGTTCATTCCCACAAACACCAGAATTGAGAGCTAAAAGACTGCAATTTAAAAAAGGAGAAATTTCAAAAAGTGTATATGAGGATTATATAAAATCTTATATAGACGAATGTATCAAAATACAAGAAGACATAGGTCTTGATGTGCTTGTGCATGGAGAGCCAGAGAGAAATGATATGGTCGAATTTTTTGCGGAAAGACTTGATGGATATGGTTTCAGTTCCAATGGATGGGTTCAAAGCTATGGGAGTAGATGTGTAAAGCCACCATTTATATATGGAGATGTGAGCAGAAAGGACACACTTGGTTATGAGTGGATAGTTTATGCACAGAGTAAAACCAAAAAGCTTGTAAAAGGAATGCTAAGCGGACCTGTTACAATGATAAATTGGTCATTTGTTAGGGAAGATGTGTCAAAAAGTCAAATTGCAACACAAATTGCTTTAGCACTTAGTGATGAAGTAGATGATTTACAAAAACATGGAATAAAAATAATTCAAGTAGATGAAGCTGCATTTAAAGAGGGTTATCCACTTCGATTTGAAAAAAGAGCAGGATATGAAAAGTGGGCAGTAGATAGTTTTAAATTATCTGTATCTTCTTCATTGAAAGAGACACAGATACACACTCATATGTGTTATAGTGAATTTAATGATATCATAAAGACCATTGAAGCAATGGATGCAGATGTAATATCAATTGAAACAGCAAGAAGTGGCAACAGACTACTTAAAGTTTTTAAAGAGGTTGGGTATAAGCAAGAAGTTGGACCAGGAATCTATGATATACACTCTCCAAGAGTGCCAAGTGTGGAAGAAATGAAGAATCAAATAATTGCATTACTTGAAGTTTTGCCAAGAAAACAACTATGGATAAATCCAGATTGTGGTTTAAAAACGAGAAAGTATGATGAGGTAATACCAAGTTTGAAAAATATGGTTCAAGCTGTCAAAGAAATTAGAGGACATTAAGTCCTCTAGCATTGTAAAATACTATGATAAATTCGACATTTTGTATATAAAAAATTTATTTAATATTTTAAATCAATTATATTTTTTATTAAATAGTTGATTGTATTGTGATAAGATTAGAAAAAAGGAGCATAAAATGTTTAAAGAAATTATACACACTGGTTTTGGAGTTGTTGCTGCAATTGGAGAAAAAGTAGAAGAAGAGTTGAAAAAACTTGAAGAAAAAGGGAAAATAAAAACAGAGGACACAAAAAGCTTTTTAAAATCTTTAGAGGAAAAAGGGGTAGAAGAAGAGCAAAAGTTCAAAGATAATTTTAAAAAAATGATAAAAGAAGTTCTTGATGAGCTTGGTGTTGCAACCAAAGAAGATATTGAAAAACTCAAAGAGGATAAAAAATAAAAACAATCAAATATTATAACCCTTATCGGATTTATATTGTTTTTCTATTTTTATTGTCTCTTTATTTGCTAATAAAAAAGAAAAGTAGTTTTTTGGGTATAAAACCTTTAACTCCCACAGATCTTAAAAAAAGCATAATTGCACTCGGAGCAAGTTTTATAAAACTTGCTCAAGTATTGGCAACAAGATCTGATTTTTTTTCTTCAGAATACCTTGATGAGCTAAAAGAGCTTCATGATAGTTTGCCGCCAATGGAAAAGCAAGATTTTGACAAAGTTTACAATTGTGCCTTTGGTAAAAATAACATATTTAAATTCTTTGAAGAGATACCAATTGCATCTGCATCTATAGGTCAGGTTCATATTGCATATTTGCCAGACAATACTAAAGTTGCTGTGAAATTAAGAAGAGAAGGCATCAAAGATAGAATCAAAGCAGATATAAAAATAATTTCTTTTTTTAACCATATTTTTCGCCCATTATTTTCTACTTACACAAAAAATTCCATAGAAGCTGTTATCGGTGAATTTTCAAAAATGATTCAAGAAGAAGTTTCTTTGGATAATGAACTTCGCAATTTAAAAGAGTTTTCAAAAATATATGATGCAAGCAATGTAATATTCCCTATGTCGTATGATGAGTTTTGTAGTGATGATGCTCTGGTTATGAGTTATGAAGAAGGGTTTAGATTTGATGACAAAGAGAATTTGAAAAAATACAATATTGACTTTAAGCTTCTTATTTCAAAGCTTGTTAATTTTTATACTCAACAGATGCTAATCAATGGTTTTTTCCATGCAGATCCACATCCTGGTAATTTGTTGGTCAATACTAGGGGAGAGTTAATTCTGCTTGATTTTGGTATGGTTAAAAGAGTTCCCAATCATACAAGAATCGCTATAATAGAACTGATAAAAGCCGCGAATGATCAAGATTATGAACTTTACATTAGTGCCAACAAAAGATTGGGCACAATTGCTTATGAGGCACCAACAACAGAGCTTGCAGAATTTACTGCCAAAATGTTTGCGATATTTTCTAATGAAAATTTAAGTAATGAATCTATGCAAAAGCTTGCATTTGAAGTATTAGAAACAACAAAAAATTTGCCATTTAAATTACCAAGCGATGCCATTTATATACTTAGAGTAAGTGCTATCATAGAGGGGCTTGGCACAACATATATAGAAAATTTTAATGGGATAAAAGATATTTTACCAATACTAAAAGACAATATACCAAAAGCAATTAACGCAAAAGGTGGAATTTTTGAAAACATAATTAGTTTGATTAAAGACACACCATTTGTTATACAAGATATAAGGTATACTTTCAAAAAAATAGCCAATGATGATTTAAAAGTAGAATTATCGAATGATCAACTTAGATTTGTCGCAAAAGAGATAAAAAACTATATAGCATCTTTAGTGTTGCCAGCTATTTTAATGTTATCGGCATTTTTTATGATAAATTTTGAAAATTTAAAATCTTTTTCCTTAGTTTTATTTTTTTCTGGAGCCATACTTCTTTGGTATAGGAAAAATTAGATAAGTTTTGCTCTTTTTGCTTTTGTTAAAAATATTTTTAGTGATTTTTTAGCTTTTGTGTCCATTTTGTAATTTATATGTTTTAGATACCATTTAACATCATTCGGGTTTATACTTCTTCTAGATGCCTCTTCTTTCAATAAATACTGTGGTATAAATATTTTTTTACCTCCAAAACTTTTTGCCATTTTTTGGATAAATTTTTCATTTTTATTGTAACAGAGTCTTCCAAACACAAAAGGAAGTTTTGTTTTTTTAAACCAAGTTTCTGATAAGTCTATAGCTTTTCCATCATCAAGATAATATTTTAAAGCTCTATCGCCTATTAAAACTTCTCCGTCTAAATGTAAAACTTTAGCTAAAGCATTTGAAGTTTGCGAAGCACTATCGTCTTTTTGTTCTCCAGCAACCAATAAAACACTATATACTTTTCCTTTGCCTATAATTCCAAAATCGGTACATTTACAATTTTTTGATGTAATAGAAGATATAAATGCAGCATTTACTTTGCCTTTATGAAAAGCACTATTGACACTACTAGGAACATCACGATGCTTTCTTATTCCTAAATGTAAACCACTATTTTTGATGTATTTTTTCAAAAAAATTTGAAATGGCAATAGGTTTAGATAGTCAATAGCGCCAAATAACAAGAGTTATCCTTTTTTAAGCTACATTATACAAAAATATATTTATACTATTATTGGTTCTCAAATTTTTGGCAAAGCCCAAAATTAGGTCTTCAGCAGACGGCTCTCGTGGCTAGCCACTCTTTAATATCCAATGGATATTCAATAAATTAAAACAGAGGGTTTTTTCTTATGGTAAAAATTGAATTTTTGGGTCCAATAGGCAAAGAACCTATTTTGCTTGATGTAAAAAACTTGAACGATGTCTCAAAAGAGTTAAATAAAGATGAAAATATATCTATTTGGCTTGAAAAATCAGCGGTTGCGCTTAATGATATGATAGTAAACTCTCTTGATATAGAGTTAAAAGATGGAGATAAAATTTCAATTTTGCCTCCTGTTTGTGGTGGATAGGATATGATTGAGATTTACAACGGTCCACTGGATGTAAAAGAAGTAATTTCAAGATGGTTAGATGAAATAAATGGTAAAAATTGGGGAGCTTTTATACCATTTGTAGGAATTGTAAGAAAAGAGGATGGCATAGAAGCTCTAAGTTTTGATATATATGAACCTATTTTGGAAAAATGGTTTGATGATTGGCAAAAAAAAGCCAAAGAGAAAGGCGCAATTTTAAAGATGGCACATTCAAGAGGAGTTGTACCAGTATTTACATCTTCATATATTTCTGCAGTAATGTCACCCAAAAGGCGTATAGCGTTAGACCTTATAGATGAGTTTGTTGAAGATTTTAAAGCAAATGCTCCTATTTGGAAATATGATGTAATTGATGGCGAAAGAATTTATGCTGAGGCTAGAAGTACTGCTATGAATGGTGCAGGGCTAATGTCTAAAAAGGATTAATTTGGCATTTATTGATTTCAATGATAGTTTAAAAGTTGTAAGAAATATCAAAATTTCATCATATAGAACTAAAATCGTTAAGCTAAGCGATTCTCTAGATTATATTTTAGCAAATGATATTGTAGCATTTGAAAGCTCTCCGCTAGCACCAACTTCTGCGATGGATGGCTATGCATTTAAATATAAAGAAAATGTAGACAGACTAAAAATAGGTGGTATAAATCCCGCAGGTTCAAAAGATATTTTTGAGATTAAAAATTCCGAATGCATAAAAACTTTCACAGGTTCATTGATGCCAAAAGGCTCTGATACGCTAATTCCAATAGAAAATGTTAAAGTTTTAGATGATGAAATAGAAATAATATTATCAGTAAAAAAAGGAAGTCATGTAAGAGAGATCGGTGAAAATTATGCTAAAAATGAACTTTTGATATCAAATGGTACAAAAATAGATTTTCCACAAATTGGGGTGATGGCAAGTCTAAATATATCTACAGTCAATGTTTATAAAAAACCAATAGTTGGCATATTTGCAACTGGAAGCGAGCTTTTAGATGTAGGGGAGGAGCAGACATCATTTTCTCAAATAAGAAGTTCTAATCATTTTATTATTGAAGCAATTGTAAAAAAATACGGTGGGGAAGCATTAAGATTTGGTTGTATCAAAGATGATAAAGAAAGTATTAGTGCCATGATGGGAAAAGCACTAAAGCAAAGCGATATAGTTGTTACAACAGGTGGCGTTAGCGTAGGGGATTATGATTTTGTAAAAGATGTTATACGGGAAATGGATTTTGAAGTTTTATTCCAAGGCGTTAATCTAAAACCTGGGCAACATATAATGTTGGCTCGAAAAGGAGATAAGTTTATACTTGGATTGCCAGGATTTGCATATTCAAGTACAGTTACAGCACTCATTTATTTATTACCATTAATGGGAAAATTTATAAATTATTCAACTACTTTAACCAACATAAAAGCAACAATGCTTGAAGCATATACAAAGAAATCAAATAAAACAGAATTCATTGCTTGCAATTACTATTTAGAAGAAGGCAAATATAAAATTGATTTTGCCCATAAAAAACAAGGAACAAGTGCTATTTTGACAAATATATTAGGGAATAGTGCTTTGATGATGCTAAATCCAACCGATAAAATCAAGAATATTGGCGATGAGGTTGATATTTTGATATTTTAGGCAGATTTTTTAATGTTTTTAACATAATTTGCAAAATCTGATACACTAATACATCCTGCTTTTATTGCTTCTTGAAATATTGAGCTGCTTTTAGTATAAATCATTTTAAATCCTTTTTGTAAATATATTTCAAATAATATATAAAAATTTAAAAATAATTAAAAAATATTTCAAATTGTCATATTTTTTTAATAAAATATGTTATAATTGTCTAAAATAATCAAAAAGGAGTCTAAAATGATTGATTTATCAGAAGTTATTGAAAAGATAAAAGATGTAATATCTACCAATAAAGAAAATAAGATTTTCGACAAAGATGTGGCGAATATACTTGGAATACCTCAAACTACTTTTGCAACCATGAAAAAGAGAAACTCTGTGCCATATAAAGAATTATTAGAATTTTGTGCCACTAAGAAAATAAGTGCAAATTGGCTCTTTTTTGATCAAGCAGTTGACATGCTAAAAGCTGAAACTGATAAATTTTTCCAAATCAGATATTTTGCAGATATTAGAGCTAGTGCTGGAGGTGGTGCAGAAGTATTTGGTGAAGATTATGAAGTTTTAAATGTTGATAAAACAATTGTACAAAATATGGTTGGATTTGGAAATACCAAATTAGAAGCTATTCATGTCGATGGTGAATCTATGGAGCCAACACTCAGCGATGGCTCGATTGTTTTTATTGACCGTGAACAGACAAATATAAACAAAGATGGTATTTTTATAGCTTCTACAACAGCAGGACTTTTTATAAAAAGAATTCGTCAAAGAGCAGATGGTATGATAGAGTTAATAAGTGACAACAAAGCATATTCGCCAGAAGTTCTCACTCCTGATGAGGTAAGTATTGTTGGTAAAGTGGTTGGGAATATAGAGAGCCTTTAGAACTCTTTTGAAAGTTCCCCAAGTGCTTCTTTGGCATTTGTTTTTTCGCCAGTATATTTTTTCATCTTTATGCCAAACTCTTTCATAGAATTTGCAGTATTTTTACATGCTGATTTTATGACTAGATATTCGCAATCCTTTATTGCTTCAGACATTAAATCATGTGCTTTGATATGTTCCATATCATCGGCATCGTGTTCACACACATGTTTTCCACTATGTTCTTCTTCATCTACTTCATGCCCTGCCATTTTTGGGTTTGCTCTAAGTTCTTCAAGGGTGATAGTCTTAAACATTCCTCCACCTATATTAAATACAGCAAAAAATGGTGTGTGTCCTGCATTTTTTGCAATTCTTAAGCTATCATCTATTACTGGTATAGCTACTTTCATAATTTTTTCCTTTATTGATAATTATTTTCAAAGTTTATCAATACTAACTTAATAGTAGCCTTTAAAATATATTATTTAAGAGTAAAATTGTATGATTTATCAGAAAAGCTCAAGTTTATGTGACTTTATCGTCATAAATATTTTATTTTTTAAGATTAAATCCAAGTTTGATGAGCTCTGCTTTTAGTTTTTCACTTACTTCGCCCTGAAATTCAAGTGAGTTTTCTTTTATGGTGCCTCCAGTTGCAAGTGATTTTTTTATAGTTTTCAGAGTTTGCTCCATATCTTCACGAGAGAGAAAAAATGGTTTTACAATTGTAATGGTTTTGCCATTTCTTTTTTCTTTGGCAAAATGAAGTTGATGCTTATCTCGTGGTTTTATCTCATTTGTAGTTTTTGATTCTTTAGTTTTATTGTCTGAGCTCCAGCCATTATCCCAAGAGGCTCCCATCTCAAAAATATTTTTTTTCATATATTCTCCTAAAAATCAGTATCAAATATAAGTCCAAGAACTGCTACAAGTACAATTAAAAAAACATAAATTTTATATATAGTATCATCGCTAGGTAATTTCATTTATATTCCTATCTTATAGATTATCTCGGTTTTATTTTTCTTCGTTTGTAATTCAACGATTTGCAAACCATCTATATTTAAAGCCAAAAAATCATTTATATTTTGAATGTCATTTTTGGCTAACTCTTGTAGTACTTTACCCCTATAGGCTTTTGCCCAGTGGCTGACAACTTTTCCATCTTTTAAAAATTTTAGAATTGTATAGTTTTTATTTGGGATATAAAACTTATCATAATATCCTGCACGAATATCAAGTATATCATCATCTTTTAAATATTCATCAAGCAAACTAGAACTATATTTTTTGTATATCTCATCTGTTTTTTGATTCCTAACATTTTTTCCTTGTTGTAATCTATAAAGTGGCAAATTGTCACCTGCTGATACTGGTCCAAAAAGGTTTGAAAATATTATGACATTTTTTTCTATATAATTTTTTGCTTTTGTTTCAAGCAAATCATACCCGAGATAATCAAATGCTACGCCAGTATATAATTTTATTGCTTTGCAAGCTATAGATTTGTCATTTATTATTTTTAAATATTGCAATATATCACTATCTTTTTTTAGACCAAACATTTCTCTAATTTCTTTTGGATTATTGTATTCTATAATTTTGTTGTATTCTTCTATTATATCTTTTCTATGTGGCAAGAGATCTGTAAATAATAGATTATTTATATCAAAAACAGTATCTTTATATAATGTTTTTGTTTCACTTGGAGCTAATAGTATTTTCATAAATATTATTTTACCATTTAAAATATTTCAAAATACACTATTTATTTTTTCTTAAAATAAAAATCTAAATTATAACTTCAACTTAACGCTAAATTAACAAAATAGATGTAAAGTGTTACTTGCTAATGAAAATAGTTATATAATAAATATTGTATATTATTTTCATGATGGTAAATTTTTTCAAGGAGGATTTTATGGAAATGTTGGGACTTTATCCTGTATTTTATGTTCCTAATTTTGGTTCAGCATGGCTTATGGGGCTGACGGGTACGATTCACATTCTTGCGTCTCATACATCTGTTGGTGCTGGTATGTTATTTGCCTTTTTGGCACACAAAGCATATAAGGAAGATAGACCGGAGTTATATGATTATATGAAAAGATATGGCATGTTCTTGCTTATTTTTTCTTATGTTATCGGTTCTATTACTGGACCTGGTATTTGGTACACAGCAACTGCGGCAAGTCCAAGGGGGATTAGCGCATTGATTCATAACTTTGTATGGGTATGGGCAACTGAGTGGGTATTTTTTATTTATGAGGTAATTGGCGTATTTGCGCTTGTTTATTTTATAGATAAAATAGACCGCAAAACTCATCTTAAACTGACTTATACATTTGCTATTGCTTCGGTTGGAACTCTAGCATTAATTATAGGAATCATAAGCTTTATGATGTGGCCTGGTAATGATGCATTCTATAATACAGGAAGTGCAAGTGATGCATTTTTTGGCATGAACACATTCCCTCATATGTTTTTAAGAATAGGGTTTATGATTATGATGTCTGGTATTATTGGTATGATTATATCTAGTGCAATGAAAAAAGATAATGCAGCATTGTCAAAAGAACTAACTCAAAAAATGGGTATAGTGAGCTTACTTGGTGGTTTTGTGACTATGTTCTTCTTTATGTGGTACATTATGACATTGCCAGCTAATGCTAGTGCAATACTTGCCTTGCCTTCAAACTCTGGTATTATTTTACAACGTATCATTCTTGCTATTTTATTCTCTGTTTACTTTCTTGTGGCTATATTTAAACCACAATGGATTAGCAGAACATTAGCTATAGTAATGCTATTTGTTATAGGTATTAGTGGTGTTTGGCCTGGAGAAAAACTAAGAGAGTCTATGCGTAAACCATATGTTGCTGGACAATATATCTATAGTAATAATATTATAGCTAGAGATGTCCCTGGAAAAGGTATTAAAAGTGAAGTTCCAATTCTTGCTGCCAAAGGATTTTTAAAAGTAGATCCATGGGTGCCTGAGAGACTTCGTACTATAACCCCAGAGAATAAACTTGAAGTTGGTGAAATGCTTACAAAAAGAGCATGTTCAAATTGTCACTCCTTAGAAACAAATGGGAAATATAGACCTATGGCTACTCTAATTGCCACTAAGTTGCCTGGTAAAGACGCAGCAACCATTAATAACTATATGAAAAATGTTATTGGTACAGGCGCTGTTTCCTATATGCCAAAAATAGCTCTTCCAGATGAAGAGTATGATGCGATGGCTGCTTGGATGGCCACGCAAGTAAAATAAAGGAGTGAGAACATGGATGCAACTTTAATAAATTTAATGAAAGACCCTGCAGGCGTACCGTTTTTCCCGGTCGTTTTTCAGGGACTCTATATTTTAACATGGGCTCTACATGCAGCCTTTGTTTTATTGGCACTAGGCGCTTTTGGACTTTCGTTATATGGAAGTACTAAACAAAAAACTGATAGTAATTGGAAGATTTTCAATCCACATCTTATTATGACGGGTAAATTTAGTGTATCTATGCTAATCTTACTTGGAATTGCCCCGCTCTTATTTACTCAGGTCATATATGATTCTGGTTGGTATGTGGCAAATACGCTTTCTGGCGCATGGGTATTTATTTTTATATATTCACTTATAACTGGATATATGATGTTTTATTGGTATGCTGCAGCAAATAAAAAAGGCAAATCAGGCAATACCATAATTGGTCTTATCTCTTTTGCTATACTTGTTTTTTGTGGTATTTTGATGCATAACTTTGCAGTTGAGTCAATTTCGCCTACTAAGTGGATGGAATGGTATGCACCAAATGGTGTTATCAATAATTCTGGATTTAATTTTCACATTGATATCATTAGACTGGCATTTATGGTTAGTTTGACTATCCCAGTAGTTGGAATATTCATGCAAAACTATAGTGACTTTTTAAGCACAAGAAAAGATTTTTCATCAGAGTATCTTACATTTGTAAAAAATCTTGGTACTAAACTAGCTGTTGTCGGTTTGCTTATAAGTGCTGTATTGTTTGTTGTTTGGATGTTAAAAGAAGGCTTGCTTCTTAATCCAGTAGTATTGGCAACTATAGTTTCTGTTGTTGTATTACTTCTATTGGCTATGAGAAATAAAAACAGTTATGTAACTACAGGTATACTTGTGGTTGTAGCACTATTTATTTCAGGAGTTAGAGAGCTTGTTAGATACAATATCATGTCAGGTCTTGGATATGATCTTTATGGATATCACATGAATTTAGAGATAGAAACTATAACAATGTTTTTACTTACTTTTGTGATCTTAGGATTTACTGGTATCGCATTTATACTTACTATGGCATGGAAAGTTGGTAAAAGAGAAGGTGTTTTCGATGCTAGCAAAGATGTCGCAGTAACAAAACTTGCTAATGCTACATTGGCAATATTTATTTTATGGACAGCAGTCTATTTTGCTTGGGGCATAGTCGCTCTATTTAAAAATACGCTATAAATAAAAAATCAAAAGAGTCATTTTTTGACTCTTTTGCAAACTACTAATAACTTTATTAAAAATCAAACAAAATACTTGACATTTAATTTTTTTTTCTATATAATTATGTTCCATTTTTGAATGGCACTAAAAAGGTGCTGGTGTAGCTCAGTTGGTAGAGCAGCTGATTTGTAATCAGCAGGTCGGGGGTTCAAGTCCCTTCACCAGCTCCATAAATAAATAAAATTTATCAGTGTTTGACCGGTACGACAATAATATAAGGTGAGTTACTCAAGTGGCCAACGAGGGCAGACTGTAAATCTGCTGACTATGTCTTCGAAAGTTCGAATCTTTCACTCACCACCACTTGTCGTAACAATTAGAGATGCGGGAATAGCTCAGTTGGCTAGAGCATCAGCCTTCCAAGCTGAGGGTCGCGGGTTCGAGTCCCGTTTCCCGCTCCATATATCTGGGAGCTGTGAGAACTAACATTAACTTCTTCACTTTCAAGCTTTCCAAGTATATTATATTTTGCAAAATATAAACATAAAGACAAAAATAGGTGTGACATATTTTAGTGTATTTAGTACACTAATTATATGCCCAGATAGCTCAGTGGCAGAGCACTTCCTTGGTAAGGAAGAGGTCGGCGGTTCAATCCCGCTTCTGGGCTCCAGATTGTATTTATGGACAAAAGTATTACTGTATGGTAATAGTTTTGTCCATATTATTAGTATGGGGTCTAAGTAAAATCTGATATAATATCAGCCGTATTTTAAAATTCACTAGGAGAAAAAAATGGCAAAAGAAAAATTTACGCGTAATAAGCCGCATGTTAATATCGGTACAATTGGTCACGTTGACCACGGTAAAACTACATTGACTGCTGCTATCACAGCTGTATTAGCTACTAAAAACAACTCTGCATTTATGGATTATGATCAAATTGATAACGCTCCAGAAGAAAGAGAAAGAGGTATCACAATCGCTACTTCACACGTTGAGTACGAAACTGATAATAGACACTATGCACACGTTGACTGCCCAGGGCATGCTGACTATGTTAAAAACATGATTACTGGTGCTGCTCAAATGGATGGCGCTATCCTCGTTATTGCTGCTACTGATGGACCAATGGCTCAAACTAGAGAGCATATTCTTCTTTCAAAACAAGTAGGTGTTCCATATATAGTAGTATTTTTGAACAAAGAAGATCAACTTGATGACGAAGACAAAGAAGAGATGTTAGAACTTGTTGAACTAGAAGTTAGAGAGCTTTTAAGTTCATATGATTTTCCAGGTGATGATACACCAATCATCGCTGGTTCTGCTTTCCAAGCTCTTGAAGAAGCTAAAGCTGGCAACCTTGGACCATGGGCTGATAAAATATTAGAGCTTATGGCTGCTGTTGATGCTTACATCCCAGAACCAATTCGTGAAACTGATAAAGATTTCTTGATGCCAATCGAAGATATTTTCTCAATTCAAGGTCGTGGTACAGTTGTAACTGGTAAAATCGAAAGAGGTAAAGTTTGCATTGGCGACCAAATCGAAATCGTTGGTATCAAAGACGTTCAAAGTACAACTGTAACTGGTGTTGAAATGTTCCGTAAAGAGATGGATTGTGGAGAAGCTGGAGATAACTGTGGTGTTCTAATCAGAGGTATTGATAAAAATGATGTACAAAGAGGTATGGTTCTTTGTAAACCAAAATCAATAACTCCACACACTAAGTTTGAAGCAGAAGTTTATGTTCTAACAAAAGAAGAGGGTGGTAGACATACTCCATTCTTCAATAACTATAGACCACAATTCTATGTAAGAACAACTGATGTTACAGGTTCAGTACAACTTCAAGAAGGTACAGAAATGGTTATGCCAGGCGATAACGTAAAAGTTAATGTTGAATTAATCAATCCAATCGCACTTGAAGACGGTACAAGATTTGCTATCCGTGAGGGTGGTAGAACTGTTGGTGCAGGCGTTGTAACTAAAATTATTGCTTAATTTATAATTTTCTGATGTTTTAACATCAGAAAATATATTAGGCTCATGGAGAAATTATGAGAGAAAATATACATTTGGGTTGTGAAAAGTGCACAAGAAGAAACTATCACACTACAAAAAATAAAAAAAATACAACTGAAAAACTTGCACTTAAAAAATATTGCAAATGGTGTAAAGAACATACAGTACATAAAGAGATGAAGCTATAAGCTTTACTCTTAGCTAAATGTAGGCCTATAGCTCAGTTGGTAGAGCACTGGTCTCCAAAACCAGGTGCCGGGGGTTCGAGTCCCTCTGGGCCTGCCACATTAAGGTAATTAGATTATGAAAAAGATTACAACATTTGTTGCTAATACAAAAGAGGAATTATATAAAGTTATATTTCCTACAAAAATACAAGTAAGACAAGCATTTTTTGCCGTGATGATAGTAGTTACTGCTATTGCACTATTTTTGGCATTAGTAGACTTTATTATGTCTCTAATTGTCTCATCAGTTATATAAGGATTTAAAATGGCTTATCAATGGTATGCAATTCAGACTTATGCTGGTAGTGAACAAGCAGTTAAGCGTTCAATAGAACAATTAAGTATTGATTATGGTTTGCAAGAACAAATCAAGCAAGTTGTAGTACCTACAGAAGAAGTTATTGAAGTAAAAAATGGCACTAAAAAAATTTCTGAGCGATCGCTCTATCCAGGATATGCTTTTGCACATATAGATCTGGATACTAGTCTTTGGCATAAGATACAAAGTTTACCTAAAGTATCTAGATTTATCGGTGAACAAAAAACACCAACACCACTTAGTGAAGCTGATATCAATGTTATCTTGAGTAAGATGGAGAAAAAATCAGCTCCAAGACCAAAAGTTGACTTTGAGAGTGGTGAAATGGTGCGTATTATCGATGGACCATTCGCAAACTTTACTGGTATGGTTGAAGAATATGATCTTGATCATGGGAAATTGAAACTTAATGTTTCAATTTTTGGCAGAAATACACCAGTAGAAATCTTGTACACACAAGTAGAAAAAATTATATAAAATCGCTTATAAGGAAAATAAATGGCAAAAAAAATACAAACAAAATTCAAGCTGATAATACCAGCTGGTGCAGCCAATCCATCTCCACCTGTAGGTCCTGCGTGTGGTCAAAGAGGGATTAATATAATGGAGTTTTGTAAAGCTTTTAATGAAAAAACAAAAGACAAAGCAGGATTTAAAATACCTGTAATAGTTACTGTTTATACTGATAAAACTTTTACATTCGAAACAAAACAACCACCTGTTACTGATTTAATTTTCAGAGCAGCGAATATAAAAAAAGGTACAGACAATCCTCTTTTAAATAAAGTTGGCACTATAACAAAAGCTAAACTAGAAGAGATAATAGACCAAAAAATCGTTGACTTAAATACAACTGATAGAGAAATGGCAGCTAGAATTATAGCCGGTTCATGCAGAAGCATGGGCGTGGAAATAGTAGACTAATCTTTACCACAGGATTTAAAAATTAGTGGGAGCAAATAAAGCGGAGAGAAAAATGGCAAAAAAAGAAACAAAAAGAGCAGAAGCTCTAAAAAATAAAATAGATAAAACAAAAGTATATAATGTTGAAGAGGCTGTCGAGCTTTTAGGAGATTTAAAATCTGCTAAATTTGACGAAACTGTTGAAATTGCATTGAATCTAAATGTAGATCCAAGACATGCTGATCAAATGATTAGAGGTTCAGTTGTACTTCCAAACGGAACAGGTAAAAGTGTAAGAGTTGCAGTATTTGCTAAGGATGTAAAAGCTGATGAAGCAAAAGCAGCTGGAGCTGACTTAGTTGGTAGCGATGATTTGATTGAACAAATACAAGCAGGAAATATAAATTTTGATATGGTTATTTCAACACCTGATATGATGGGTGTTTTAGGTAAAGTTGCAAGAATACTTGGACCAAAAGGACTTATGCCAAATCCAAAAACAGGAACAGTAACAGCTGATGTTACAACTGCTGTTAAAAATGCAAAAAATGGTCAAGTAAACTTTAGAGTTGACAAAAAAGGTAATATACACGCGGGTATTGGTAAAGTTAGTTTTGAAAAACAAAAAATCAAAGAAAACTTGGTAGCTTTTGTTGAAACTATCAATAAAGCTAAGCCAGCTGCTGCAAAAGGAAGATATATCACTAATGCAGCTGTTTCATTAACTATGAGTCCATCTATAAAATTGAGTACTCAAGAATTAATGGATATCAAATAAAATAACAGCTTTTGCTGTGTTTATCTTAGGTCTAAGAATATAGGGGCTAAAAGCTTAATTTCAAGTTTACTTGAGCGTCGTATGACAACCCTATATGAGGTCGAAAGGAGAGAGAATGACTAAAGCAGAAAAACAACAACTTGTAAGTGAACTTACAACTGAGTTTAAAGAAGCAAGTGCAATTGTAGTTTGTGACTATAAAGGTATGACTTGTTACCAAATCGAAGCTTTGAGAGCTGATGCAAGAGAAAATGATGCTAAAGTTAGAGTTGTTAAAAACACTTTAGCTCTAATTGCCCTAAAAGAAGCTGGACAAGAATCTTTAGAAATTAAAGATACTAATATAGTTATTTGGGGTAATGACCAACTTACAACTTGTAAAGTAGCTGACCGTGCTACAACTGCGAATAAAGATAAATTCGTTGTTAAATCAGGTATATTAGAAGGAAGTGTAGTTGATGCTAAAACAGTTATCGCTATGGCGAAACTTCCAGGCAGAGAAGAACTTCTTGGTATGTTGCTTAATGTTTGGAATGGTCCTGCAAGAAGCTTTGCTATTGGACTTCAAGCATTGGCTGCAAAAAGAGCAGAAGTTGCTTAATAATAAAGTAATGTAATGTTGAGTTTAATAAACTCTAAATTGATTAATATATAGAAAGGAAATAATATGGCAATCACAAAAGAAGATGTAATTGAATTTATCTCTAACTTAACTGTTTTAGAGCTAAGCGAACTAGTAAAAGAATTTGAAGAGAAATTTGGTGTTTCTGCACAAGCTACAGTTGTAGCTGGTGGCGGAGCTGTTGTGGCTGAAGCTGCTGAAGAAAAAACTGAATTCAACGTTGTTCTTACTTCTGGTGGAGAGAAAAAAATCAATGCTATTAAAGTAGTAAGAGAAGTGACAGGTCTTGGTCTTAAAGAGGCTAAAGATGCTGTTGATAATGCGCCAACAGTAATTAAAGAAGGTGCTAGCAAAGCTGAAGCTGAAGATATCAAGAAAAAACTTGAAGAAGCTGGAGCTTCTTGCGAACTTAAATAATTTGCTTTTTGCGAAAAGATTTTTCTTTTCGCAATTATTCCAGTCCGCTAGAGATAGCGATAAACTATTCGGAGACATTTTCATACCCTACGCTAATAGTTTTTTTGTGTGTCTACGGACAAAAAAATAAAATTTACTCCCATAACTAAAACACAAGGTTAGCCAATGTTAAATTCTTTACATTCAGGAAATAGACTTAGAGTCGATTTTTCAAAAACTCCTAAAAAAATTGAGATTCCAAATCTTTTACAATTACAACAAGATAGTTATGAAAACTTTTTGATGATGAATGAAAAAGATAGAAAAAATAGTATTATTGAAAAAGTATTACACAGTTCTTTTCCTATTCATGATAGTCAAAATCGTTTGACATTAACATATAAAAATTCTGAAATTATAAAACCTAAATACACTGTTAGAGAGTGTATGGAGAGAGGTCTTACATATTCTGTTTCTCTTAAATTAAATATCGCATTAACTATATGGAATAGAGATGAAAAAACAGGCGAAAAACTTGATCCAAAAGAGATAAAAGAACAAGCAATATTTGTAAGAGATATTCCTCTTATGACTGATAGAACATCATTTATAGTAAATGGTGTTGAGAGAGTAATAGTAAACCAATTACATAGAAGTCCAGGTGTTATTTTTAAAGAAGCTGAAGCTACAACGGTTGTTAATAAACTTCTATACTCAGCACAAATTATACCAGACCGTGGGTCATGGCTCTATTTTGAGTATGATGCAAAAGATATTCTTTATGCAAGAATAAACAAAAGAAGAAAAGTTCCTATTACTATTCTTTTCCGTGCCCTAGGTTATTCAAAAGAAGATATTGTTAAATTCTTTTACCCTACAAAAACGATTCTTCTTAAAGATAATAGATTTTTAACAAAATTTGATCCTGAAGAATTTTTAGGTCGTGCAGAGTATGATGTAAAAGATTTAAATGGAAATGTGATTGTTAATGCTGGCAAGAGGCTAACAAAGAAAAAAGCACAAACTTTTATTGAAGAGGGACTAGAGTGGGTTGAGTATCCATTGGAAATATTGCTTGATCGTTATCTTTCAAAAGCTGTAATAGATAATGAAAGTGGCGAAATTTTATATGATGCAGTAACTCCACTTGATGAAAATAGACTTAAAAAAATTATAGATCAAGGAATTGAATCTATTGAAATAGCAAATGATCTTGCAGATGGAACAGATAGTTCCATTATAGGTTCGTTTATAGCAGATAGCGAAAGCTTAAGACTTCTAAAACAAACCGAAGATATAGATGATGAAAAAGTTCTTTCAGCAATTAGAATTTACAAAGTTATGAGACCAGGAGAGCCAGTTACGCCTGATGCTGCAAAAGCATTTTTAAATCAACTATTTTTTGATTCAGAAAGATATGATTTAACTAAAGTTGGTCGTATGAAAATGAATCACAAACTTGGACTTGATGTTCCTGAATATGTTACTGTTTTAACTGCTGAAGATTTGATTTATACAGTTAGATATTTAGTAAAAGTTAAAAATGGACAAGGACATATAGATGATCGAGATCATCTTGGAAATAGAAGAATAAGAGCTATTGGCGAACTTTTAGGAAATGAGTTACAAAATGGACTTATAAAAATGCAAAAAGCCATTAAGGATAAAATGGTAACTATTTCTGGTTCGCTTGAAGAGCTAATGCCACATGACTTAGTTAATTCAAAAATGATAACAAATACTGTTTTAGAATTTTTTGCAAGCGGTCAGTTATCTCAATTTATGGATCAAACAAATCCACTTTCAGAAATAACTCATAAAAGAAGACTCTCTGCTCTTGGTGAAGGTGGATTGGTAAAAGAGAGAGCTGGATTTGAAGTTCGTGATGTACATCCAACACATTATGGAAGGATTTGTCCTATTGAGACACCAGAGGGACAAAATATTGGTCTTATAAATACATTGGCAACATATTCAAAAGTTAATGATTTAGGATTTATAGAAGCACCATATAAAATTGTAAAAAATCGTCAGGTTACTGAAGAGATAGTTTATATTACTGCTACTCAAGAAGAAGATAAGTGCATCGCACCTGCATCTACAAAAGTTGATGAAAATGGGTATATAGCTGAGGATTTGATAGAAACCAGACTTAATGGTAATATCGAGCTTAATGATGCAACTAGAGTTGATTTGATTGATATTTCTCCACTTATGGTTTCTGGTTCTGCTGCTGCGCTAATTCCATTTTTGGAACACGATGATGCAAATAGAGCTTTGATGGGTTCAAATATGCAAAGACAAGCAGTGCCACTTCTAAGCTCAGAAGCACCTATGGTAGGTACTGGTATGGAAGCAATAATGAGCAGAGATGCATGGGAAGCCGTTAAAGCAAAAAGAGAAGGTAGCGTTGAAAAAGTAGATGCGAAAAACATTTATATAATGGGCGAAGACGATGGAGAGATGTTCATAGATCATTATCCACTAGAAAAAAACATGAGAACAAACCAAAATACAACATTCACACAAACACCAATTGTAAAATTGGGTGAAAAAGTTGCCAAAGGTCAAGTTATAGCAGATGGTTCTAATATGGATCAAGGCGAACTTGCAATAGGAAAAAATATTTTGCTTGCGTTTATGCCATGGAATGGTTATAACTATGAGGATGCTATTGTTGTTTCTGAAAAAATAATTCGCGAAGATGCATTTACATCTGTTCATATTTATGAAAAAGAGATAGAAGCAAGAGAGCTTAAACATGGAACAGAAGAGATAACAAGAGACATTCCAAACATTAGAGAAGATGAACTTGGACATCTTGATGAAAGTGGAATCATTAAAATTGGTACAAATGTAAAACCTGGAATGATTTTAGTTGGTAAAGTTAGTCCAAAAGGTGAAATTAGACCTACTCCCGAAGAGAGATTACTTAGAGCAATATTTGGTGAAAAAGCAGGACATGTTGTAAATAAATCACTTTATTGTCCTGCTTCAATGGAAGGTGTTGTAGTAGATGTTAAAGTATTTACTAAAAAAGGATATGATAAAGATGTAAGAGCCATCAAAGCTTATGAAGAAGAAAAAGCAATTCTTGACAATGAACACCATGATCAGCTTTTAATGATTGACCGCGAAGAGATGCTTAGAATTGCTAGATATCTTTCAAAACAACAACTTGTAAAAGATATAAAAATAGGCGATTCTGACTATAAGATTGGTCAAAATGTATCTGAAGATACTATAAAAACAACAAATCGTTTTGCACTGAGAAGTATAGTTCAGTCATTTGATGACAGTGTTCAAAATGAATACGAAGCTATCAAAAATTATTTTCTAAAACAAAAGAAAAAATTAAAAACTGAGCACGAAGAGAAGCTTTCAATTATTGAAAAAGACGATATATTGCCAAGTGGAGTTACAAAACTTGTAAAAGTTTATGTTGCCACAAAAAGAAAGCTAAAAGTTGGTGATAAAATGGCTGGACGCCATGGAAATAAAGGTATCGTTTCTAATATAGTTAAAGACATTGATATGCCATATATGGCTGACGGAAGACCTGTTGATATGATTTTAAATCCCTTGGGGGTTCCATCTCGTATGAACATAGGACAAATTCTTGAAGTTCATTTGGGGCTTGCTGGTAAAAAACTTGGTGAACAAATCCAAGAGATATTTAACCAAAAACAAAACGATTTTATAAAAGAGTTAAGAGAAAAAATAGTGGCTATTGCAGATATTGCTAAATTTATGAATGCGAAAGAATTTGTATCAAAATTAAGTGATGATGAATTGCTTAAATATGCTAGAGATTGGTCAAAGGGTATTAAGTTTGCAGCCCCAGTATTTGAGGGTGTAAATAAAGAAGAGTTTGACAAATTGTTTGAATTAGCAAAAATGGAAGCTGATGGCAAAACAGTACTTTATGATGGCAAAACAGGCGAGCAAATGATTGAACGTATAAATGTAGGCTATATGTATATGCTTAAACTACACCATCTAGTAGATGAAAAAGTTCATGCAAGAAGTACTGGACCATATTCACTTGTAACACAGCAACCAGTTGGCGGTAAAGCACTATTTGGCGGACAAAGATTTGGAGAAATGGAAGTTTGGGCGCTTGAGGCATATGGAGCTGCTCATATTCTAAAAGAGATGCTTACTATCAAATCAGATGATATTGATGGAAGAAGTAGAGCTTATAGAGCGCTTACAAAAGGTGAAAGTGTTCCTGAGTCTGGAATACCTGAAACTATGTTTGTTCTTACAAAAGAGTTACAAGCATTAGGACTTGATGCACAACTATACGGACCTAAAAAAATAGAAGAGGACGAAAATGAGTAATTTATTAGAAAATTTAGTACCAATTGATTTAAGAAATGAAGAAAAGTGTTTAGACATTGAAGCATTGCAACTAAGAGTTGCAAGTCCAGAGAAAATTTTATCATGGAGTTATGGTGAAGTTAAAAAACCTGAAACTATAAATTATCGTACACTAAAACCAGAACGAGATGGTCTATTTTGTGCAAAAATTTTTGGTCCAATAAGAGACTATGAGTGTCTTTGTGGAAAATATAAAAAAATGAGATACAAAGGCGTAGTTTGTGAAAAATGTGGCGTTGAGGTAACAAGCTCAAAAGTTAGAAGAAGTCGTATGGGGCATATAGAACTTGTAACACCAGTTGCTCATATATGGTATGTTAGTTCACTCCCAAGCAGAATAGGAACACTTCTTGGTGTTAAAATGAAAGATTTAGAAAGAGTTCTTTATTATGAGGCTTATATAGTTAAAAATCCAGGAGATGCAAGCTTGGATATTGATGGAACTAAGCTTTTGTCAAAATATGATGTTTTAAATGAAGAACAATATCAACAAATAGTTCATAGATTTGGAGTTGATGCTTTTGATGCCAGAATGGGTGGAGCAGTAATTCAAGAACTTTTAGCAGACCTTGATTTGGTATCAATGTTTAGAGAGTTAAAAGAAGAAATTGATACTACAAAATCAGAAGCTAAAATAAAAACAATTGTTAAAAGACTAAAAGTTATAGAAGCATTTTTGCATTCAGGCAACAGACCTGAATGGATGATGTTAACTCATTTGCCAGTGCTTCCACCAGATCTTAGACCTCTTGTAAGTTTAGATGGTGGTAAATTCGCAGTAAGCGATGTTAATGACTTATATAGAAGAGTAATAAACAGAAATCAAAGATTAAAAAGACTAGTTGAACTTGATGCACCTGAAATCATTGTAAGAAATGAAAAAAGAATGCTTCAAGAAGCAGTTGATGCCCTGTTTGATAATGGTAGAAGAGGAAATGCGGTTAAAGGTGCAAACAAAAGACCACTAAAATCTCTATCAGAAATTATTAAAGGTAAACAAGGTCGTTTTAGACAAAACTTATTGGGTAAAAGGGTTGACTTTTCAGGGCGTTCTGTTATCGTTGTTGGACCAGATTTGAGAATGGATCAATGCGGACTTCCTAAAAAAATGGCTATCGAGTTATTTAAACCACACTTGATGGCAAAACTTGAAGAAAAAGGCTACGCGACTACTATCAAACAAGCTAAAAAAATGATAGAAAAGCAAGTTAATGAAGTTTGGGAATGTTTAGATGAAGTTGTTGATAGTTATCCAGTACTACTTAACCGTGCACCAACATTGCATAAGCTTTCAATTCAAGCTTTCCATCCAAGACTAATAGAAGGTAAAGCAATTCAGCTTCATCCTCTTGTTTGTGCTGCATTTAATGCGGACTTTGATGGTGACCAAATGGCTGTTCATATACCTTTGTCTGATGAAGCAATAGCAGAGGCAAAAATTTTGATGTTAGCATCAATGAATATTTTACTTCCAGCATCTGGTAAAGCGGTAGCTGTACCATCTCAAGATATGATTTTGGGACTGTATTATTTGACTTTAGAAAAAACAGATGTAAAAGGCGAACATAAACTTTTTGGAAATATTGATGAGGTTATGATTGCTTTTGAGCAAGGTTCTTTGGATTTAAATGCAAAAATTCGTACATTTGTTAGTGGCAAAGTTATAGCTTCAACAACAGGTAGATTGATACTTAGAACGATAATACCAGAATATGTGCCAGAGAAGTATTGGAATAAAATATTAAAGAAAAAAGATATAGGTACGCTTGTTGACTATATTTATAAACATAGTGGACTTTCTATTACAGCAGAGTTTTTGGATAATTTAAAAGATATGGGTTTCAAATATGCTACAAAAGTAGGTGTATCGATTTCTATTGACGATATAAAAATACCTGAGCAAAAAGAAGCTATTTTGGCTGAAGCAAAAAAAGAAGTTAAAGACATTCAAGGTCAATTTGCTTCAGGTCTTTTAACAGACCAAGAGAGATATAATAAGATTATTGATATCTGGACTGATGCAAACAATGAGATAGCTGATGCACTTATGAAGCTTATCAAAGCAGATAAAGATGGCTTTAACTCAGTTTATATGATGGCAGACTCTGGGGCTAGAGGTAGTGCTGCTCAGATAAGACAGCTTTCTGGTATGAGGGGATTGATGGCAAAATCTGATGGTTCTATTATCGAAACTCCAATTACATCAAATTTCCGTGAAGGGCTTAATGTTCTTGAGTATTTTATTTCAACGCATGGTGCTAGAAAAGGACTTGCAGATACAGCTCTTAAAACAGCAAATGCTGGATATTTGACAAGAAAACTTATTGATGTTGCACAAAATGTAAAAATTACAATGACTGATTGTGGAACACATGAAGGTGTTGAGGTTTCTGATATAGTTGTTGGTAATGAAATGATTGAACCATTGAGCGATAGAATTTATGGAAGAGTTGTTGCAGAAGATATTTTAGATCCTGTTACTAATGAGATTATAGCACACGAAGGTACTATGATAGATGAGGAGATTGCTACTAAAGTTAGAGAAGCAGGTGTTAGATCTGTTATTATTAGAGCTCCTTCTACATGTAAAGCACCAAAAGGTATTTGTGCTAAATGTTATGGTCTAAATATGGCTGAAAATAGAATAGTAAATAAAGGCGAGGCAGTTGGTGTAATTGCTGCTCAATCAATTGGGGAGCCTGGAACTCAGCTAACACTTAGAACCTTCCATACGGGTGGTACTGCAACTGCTGGTAAAGAAGATAGAGCCGTTGTTGCATCAAAAGAAGGTTTCATAAGATATTATAATCTTTCTGTGTATAAAAATAAAGAAGGCAAATTAATAGTTGCAAATAGAAGAAATGCTGGTGTTTTATTGGTTGAACCAAAAATAAAAGCAACCCACGATGGAATAGTATCCATAAATCTTTTGCATGATGAATATGTAATTTCTGTTAAATCAAATGATGGTAAAGAAGGTGCAAAATATTCTCTTAGAAAAGGTGATGTATCTAAATCAAATGAGCTTGCTGGTGTTGCTGGTAATTTAGAAGGGAAACTATTCTTGCCATTTGAAAATGGAGATAGCGTTAAAGAGGGTGATTCAATAGTAGAGCTTATCAAAGAGGGATGGAGTGTTCCTAGCCGTATTCCATATGCAAGTGAACTTAAAGTTGAAGATGGTGCCCCTGTAACACAAGATGTTTATGCTGAATCAAAAGGAACTGTAAAATATTTGATGTTAAATGGTGATTACTTGGAAGCAACCAATATTAAGGTTGGAGATATTGTCAATGAAAAAGGAATATTTGCAGTAATTATTGATGAGAGACAAAGAGAAGCATCTAGACATTACATTTCAAGAGGCTCTATTATCAAAACAGATAATGAAAGTTATGTTGAAAAAGGAACTCTGCTTTCAACTCCAGAAGTAAAAGTTCAAACAGTAATTGCAGAATGGGATCCATATTCTGAACCAATTATTGCTGAGCAAAGTGGTAAAGTTAAATTTGAAGATATTATTGTTGGTGTAACAGTAGGCGAACAATTTGATGAGTTAACAGGTGCTACAAGACTTGAGCTTAATGAGTATATACCATCAATTTACAAACCAGCGATTGTTCTTGCAACAAATGATGGAGAGGTTATTAGATATCAACTTGATGCTAAATCCATTCTTTTTATTCAAGATGGTGATGATGTAACAACTGCTGATATGCTTGCTAAAAAGCCAAAAGCAGCAATTAAATCAAAAGATATTACAGGCGGTCTTCCAAGAGTTTCAGAATTGTTTGAAGCAAGACGACCAAAAGATATTTCACTTATCGCACAAATTGATGGATTTATCAACTTTGGTAAACCTCTTAGAGGAAAAGAGAGAATTATAATAAGAGGCGAGCATGGGCAAGAGAGCGAATATTTTGTTGAAAAATCTAAAACTATATTAGTAAATGATGGGGATTTTGTCCATGCTGGCGAAAAGTTAACAGATGGTATTGTATCAAGTCATGATATTTTAGCCTCCCTAGGAGAAAAAGCTCTATTTGAATATATCGTAAGTGAAGTTCAGCAAGTTTATAGAAGACAAGGTGTTAATATAGCCGATAAACATATTGAGATAATTGTTTCACAAATGATGAGACAAGTAAAAGTTATTGAAAGTGGCGATACTAAATTTATTGGTGGCGATATTATTTCTAAGCGTAAGTTTAAAGAAGAAAATGATAGAGTTATCAATCTTGGCGGAAATCCTGCAATCGCAGAGCCAATGCTTGTTGGTATCACTAGATCAGCTGTTGGTGCTGATAGTATCATCTCAGCGGCATCTTTCCAAGATACAACTAAAGTTTTGACAACTGCATCTATTGCAGGAACCGTTGATTCTTTAGAAGATTTAAAAGAAAATGTAGTAATAGGAAGACTAATTCCTGTTGGTACTGGTATGATTAGAACTGATAAAATAACTCTTTCATAATAGGATGTTTTGAGCAAAGTTCTTTGTGCTTGGCACTCTCTTTGAGAAACATCAGGACTTTAGCAGTCGGCTCTCGTAGCTGTCTGCTCTTTTAAACCTTGCCTGTTTAAATATTCCAATGCCATTAATTTTTATGGATAAGTATAAAATAAGCATTTTTAGATATAATAAGTACCATTTTTTCTGCATAATATGACACATAAAGTTATCAATGGATAGTTTTGTGTGGTGTATTTCACCCAGATTTTATTCAAAAACAAAAAAAGAAAGGAAACGATTTGCCTACTATAAATCAATTGATTCGTAAAGAACGTAAAAAAGTGGTTAAGAAATCAAAATCACCGGCACTGGTTAAATGTCCTCAAAGAAGAGGTGTTTGTACTAGAGTTTACACTACAACTCCAAAAAAACCTAACTCGGCTCTTAGAAAAGTTGCTAAAGTTAGATTGACTAGTGGATTTGAAGTAATCTCTTATATTGGAGGAGAAGGACATAATCTTCAAGAGCACTCAATCGTATTAGTACGTGGCGGTAGGGTAAAAGATTTGCCAGGTGTTAAATATCACATTGTTCGTGGTGCGCTTGATACTGCTGGGGTTGCCAAAAGAACAGTATCTCGTTCTAAATATGGTGCAAAAAAACCAAAGGCTAAATAAGTTAAAGTTTGTCTCATAGTAGACTAAATACAGGTATTACTAATATCCTTATTGGAGTAATGCTTGAGTAAATCAAATAAATAAAAGATTGAAGGAAAAAAATGAGAAGAAGAAAAGCTCCCGTTAGACCAGTGCTGGCTGATCCTATTTATGGTTCAAAAGTACTAACTAAATTTATAAACGCTATCATGTATGATGGTAAAAAAAGTGTTGCACAAAGCGTAATGTATGGTGCAATTGAAAGAATCGAATCAAAATCTGGTGAAAAGGGCATCGAGGTGTTCAATCAGGCGATGGATAATATCAAACCAGTAATGGAAGTTAAAAGCCGTCGTGTAGGTGGTGCAACTTATCAAGTGCCAATCGAAGTTAGACCAGCAAGACAACAATCTCTTGCCATTAGATGGATTGTTGCAGCTGCTAGAAAAAGAAATGAAAGAACAATGATGGAAAGACTTAGCAATGAGTTGATGGATGCGGCACAGCAAAAAGGCTCAGCATACAAGAAAAAAGAAGATACTTATAAAATGGCAGAAGCTAATAAAGCATTTGCACACTATAGATGGTAAAAGGTATAAATCATGGCTAGATCACATCCACTTGAAAAAGTTAGAAATATTGGAATTGCAGCACATATTGATGCTGGTAAAACTACAACTACAGAGAGAATTTTATTTTATACTGGAGTTTCACATAAAATTGGCGAAGTTCATGATGGTGCAGCTACTATGGACTGGATGGAACAAGAGCAAGAAAGAGGTATTACAATTACTTCTGCTGCTACAACTTGTGAGTGGAAAGGTACCCAAATAAATATCATAGATACTCCAGGCCACGTTGACTTTACTATTGAAGTTGAGAGATCAATGAGGGTGCTTGATGGTGCAGTTGCTGTATTTTGTTCTGTTGGTGGTGTTCAACCACAATCAGAGACTGTTTGGAGACAAGCAAACAAATATGGTGTTCCAAGAATGGTTTTTGTTAACAAAATGGATAGAACTGGCGCAGACTTTTTTGAAGTAGAAAGACAAATCAACGACAGACTAAAATCAAATGCTGTTCCTATTCAGTTACCAATAGGTGCTGAAGAGAACTTTAAAGGTATTATTGACTTAGTAACAATGAAAGCAACAATTTGGGATGATGACCAAACTAAAATGGGTCAAGAGTTCGAAGTAGTAGATATTCCTGCTGATATGCTTGAAAAAGCAGAAGCTTATCGTGAAAAATTAATTGAAGCTATCTCTGAATGTGATGATGATTTGATGGAGAAATTCATGGAAGGTGAGGCTTTAACTCAAGAAGAAATTAAAGCTGGTATTAAAAAAGCTACACTTGCAATTACTATGATTCCTATGACTTGTGGAACTGCGTTTAAGAACAAGGGTGTTCAAACACTTCTTGATGCTGTAATTGATTATCTTCCAGCTCCAACAGAAGTTGCAGAGATGAAAGGTCAATACGAAAATGGAGATGAAGTTATCGTAGAATCTACTGATGATGGTGTTGTTGCAGGTCTTGCATTTAAAGTTATGACTGATAAATTTGTTGGCCAACTTACATTCGTTCGTGTTTATAGAGGTGTTTTACAATCAGGTTCTTATGTTTATAATACGACAAAAGATAAAAAAGAGAGAATCGGCAGAATTGTTAAAATGCATGCAAATAAGCGTGAAGAAATTGATGCTTTATATGCAGGTGAAATTGGAGCAGTTGTAGGACTTCAATCTACTCTTACAGGCGATACTTTGGCTGGCGATAAAGATAGAGTGATACTAGAGAAAATGGAATTCCCAGCTCCAGTTATATCTGTTGCAGTTGAGCCAAAAACAAAAGCAGATCAAGAAAAAATGGGTATTGCTCTTGGTAAACTAGCTGGCGAAGATCCATCATTTAGAGTAAGTACTGATGAAGAGTCAGGACAAACACTAATCGCTGGTATGGGTGAATTGCATCTTGAAATTATTGTTGATCGTATGAAGCGTGAATTTGGTGTTGAGGCAGAAGTTGGTGCTCCACAAGTTGCTTATAGAGAAACAATTAGAAGTTCTGTAAACAAAGAGTACAAATATGCCAAACAATCAGGCGGTCGTGGACAATTTGGACATGTTTATCTTAAAATTGAGCCACAAGAGCCAGGTAGTGGATATACATTTGTTGATGAGATTAAAGGTGGTGTAATTCCAAAAGAATATGTTCCTGCTGTTGATAAAGGTATCCAAGAAGCAATGCAAAGAGGTATCCAGGCTGGTTATCCTGTTGAAGATATCAAAGTTACACTTTATGATGGAAGTTATCATGAAGTTGACTCATCTGAGATGGCATTTAAACTTGCTGGTTCTATGGGATTCAGAGAAGGTGCAAGAGCTGCAAATCCAGTAATACTTGAGCCTATTATGAAAGTTGAAGTTGAAGTACCTGAAGATTTCATGGGTGATGTTATCGGGGATATTTCAAAAAGAAGAGGACAAGTTAATGGCATGAATGAAAGAAGCGGAAATAAAATAGTTGATGCATTTGTTCCACTTTCTGAAATGTTCGGCTACTCAACTGATCTTCGTTCTATGACACAAGGAAGAGCAACATATGCTATGGAATTTGATCACTATGAAGAAGTTCCTAAAAATATCGAAAAAGAGATTATCGCAAAAAGAAACGGCTAATCTCTCTTCTCAAGCCAAAGATTTTGGCTTGAGCCTATTCTAAATATTATACAAACCTTATAAAAGCAATCAAATCATTTAATATAAAATTAATACTTAATCTACTATCATAACACTATATATTTTTATCAATAAGGATTATTATGGCGTACTACTACAATGGAAAATCTGTATCTAATGTTCCAGATGCATCCAACCCCACTATAAATACTTTATTGTGTGGAATCAAGTGGGAAACTAGTAGCGTAGGAACAGCCATAAATTTGACATATAGTTTTCCATGGACTACAAATTCTACAGCACAGTGGGATACGGATTATCTTTCATACTATTATACATATCAAGAGCCATATGCATCTGAACATTATGGTTTAAGTGCAGAACAGATGATATCGGCAGTTTCTGCTATGCAGGCATGGGCAAATATAGCAAATATTACTTTTACCCAATTAGCTGAGAGTGGAAGTATTGTAGGGGACATAAGATTTGCATTCTCATCTGCTGTTGAAGATGCGTGGGGGTGGTCATATCTGCCAAGCAATGATCCAGAGGCTGGAGATATATGGATAAATCCAAATATGGATGAAAGCAATTTAGATTTTTCGGTTGGCGGTTATGGATATAACGCATTAATACATGAACTTGGACATGCTTTAGGACTTAAGCATCCTGGATATTATGGAGAAGGCGATGAAGCTCCATATTTGAGTAGTGATAAAGATAGTCAATTATATAGTGTAATGTCTTATAATGATGCATATAATCATATTAGTTATAGGTATGCATGGGATGATATAGAAAACACAGAGTATTATGTAACCGTGAATGCTCAAACCCCGATGATATATGACATCCTTGCTATGCAATATCTCTACGGGGCGAATATGTTATATCATAACGCTGATGATATGTATCTATTTGATGAAAACACAGCGCCGTTTTTGATGACTATCTGGGATGGTGGAGGAAATGATACAATTTCAGTTGAAGGATCAATAAATCCAAATACAATCAATTTAAACGAAGGGGCATATTCTGTTATTCAAACATCTCGTTTTAGAGGATATGACACATATTTAGGAAAATATGTAGACAATATGAGTAATCTAGGCATAGCTTATGGAGCTATTATAGAAAATGCCATAGGTGGAGAAGCAAATGATAAAATAACAGGCAATCAAGTTGATAATGTTTTAGAGGGGAAAGGCGGAAATGATACCATTAATGGTGGGGATGGCAACGATAGTTTATATGGAGGAAATGGCAATGATCTTTTATATGGAGAAAATGGCAACGACATCCTAAATGGTGGTCTTGGCAACGACACACTTGATGGCGGAGCAGGAATAGATACTGTAACTTATGAAAGTTCAACAGTTGGAGTAACTGTAAACTTAGCATTAACAACTGCACAAACCATTCAAGGTACAGAAAAAGATATTATAAAAAATATAGAAAATCTAACAGGCTCAAACTATAATGACATTCTAAAAGGTGGTAAATTATCTGGTGAAATAAATGGACTTGATGGCGATGATACTATAATAGCAGGTACTGGTAAAACAGATGATATATTTGATGGTGGAGATGGAATAGATACTATATCTTATGAACAAGCAGTAGCTGCTGTAACTGTTAATCTCTCAACAACAACCATACAAAATACAATTGGTTCAGGAAATGATACTCTAACCAACTTTGAAAATCTAACAGGCTCTAAATACAATGATACATTAATCGGAAATGATAATGATAACACTATTATCGGTGGAGCAGGAAATGATATCATCAATGGTGGAGCAGGAAATGACACAATTGATGGTGGGGTTGGGAATGATACACTTGATGGTGGAGATGGAATGGATACTCTCTCTTATGCAACAGCAACAGCAACTGTAAAAGTAAATTTATCTAATACATCAGCTCAAGTAACAGGTGGAAGTGGTACTGATACTGTATCTAACTTTGAAAACCTAATAGGTTCTAAATACAATGATATACTAACAGGCAATGATAGTAATAATATTATAGATGGCGGAGTTGGTAATGACATCATAGAAGGTGGGCTAGGAGATGATACTCTAATTGGTGGGACAGGAATAGACACACTATCTTATGCTCTTTCTTCTTCGTCTGTAAGTGTAGACTTATCAAATGAAGATGCACAAAACACTATAGGCGAAGGTATTGATACAATTACTGGCTTTGAAAACCTAACAGGTTCAAACTATGATGATACACTAAAAGGAAATACTCTAAACAATATTATTCTTGGTGGGCTTGGCAACGACATCCTAAATGGTGGTCTTGGCAACGACACACTTGATGGCGGAGCAGGAATAGATACTGTAACTTATGAAAGTTCAACAGTTGGAGTAACTGTAAACTTAGCATTAACAACTGCACAAACCATTCAAGGTACAGAAAAAGATATTATAAAAAATATAGAAAATCTAACAGGCTCAAACTATAATGACATTCTAAAAGGTGGTAAATTATCTGGTGAAATAAATGGACTTGATGGCGATGATACTATAATAGCAGGTACTGGTAAAACAGATGATATATTTGATGGTGGAGATGGAATAGATACTATATCTTATGAACAAGCAGTAGCTGCTGTAACTGTTAATCTCTCAACAACAACCATACAAAATACAATTGGTTCAGGAAATGATACTCTAACCAACTTTGAAAATCTAACAGGCTCTAAATACAATGATACATTAATCGGAAATGATAATGATAACACTATTATCGGTGGAGCAGGAAATGATATCATCAATGGTGGAGCAGGAAATGACACAATTGATGGTGGGGTTGGGAATGATATATTTATATTTGATCAAGCATTGATTTTAGATAATATCGACATTATATTGAATTTTTCATCAGTATATGACACTATTCAAATAGACAATGTTATATTTGATATATTTACAAGTATTGGCATAATATCTCAAGAGAACTTCCTATCTAGTGCGAGTGGAAGTGCGCTTGATAATAACGATTATATACTCTATAATACAACTACTGGTGAACTGAGTTATGATAGTGATGGAAGTGGCTCTAATAGCGCAATGGTATTTGCTTTGCTTAATAGTGGGACAACACATCCAACTATTAGTTATACTGATTTTGTCGTGATATAGCATAATAGTTAGCATCAATTAGATTCAAATAAAATCCAATTGATGCTTATATTATTTTTATTACAAAATATTGCAATTTCTTTAAAAGGGATCTTTTTTCTTTTTTTCATAACAGCAAAATATTGTGCTTCAAGATTAAGTGCGGATGCAATATCTTTGTCATATATTTTTTGTGCATAATTATTATCTGACAATACGATTCTAAGTCTTTTTATAATTTTATCAAATTCCATAAATTCTCTTTTTATATTTACGAGATTATAAATTATATTTTTGTTAATTATAATTTTTATGGCAAATTGTAATATTTTAAAAATTAAAAATATTATAAAAATATTTACTATTATTTAATAATTAATAGTAAATTAATATTAAATTTACTATCATAGTCTAATCGATAATATTTATTAGATAAGAAAATGCTTTGGCTTATAGCTTTCGAAATTCCATTTTTTTAATTTACTCTACCAAGAATTTATATTAGCTATTGGTTGCAATCAAAATTATACATTACAAAAAAAGGAAAAATTATGTGGAAAAAGAAAAATAATTTTGAGTCTGATGATAGCGAATCACAACTAAATAATAATATATTTTTGAATGAATATTATAACAATGTACATAATGCATATGAGTCAAAAGTTCAAAGTATATTCTCCAATAATCCTGAAAAAGCATATCTTATATATGATGCAGACAATATGACCAAAATATCAGATATTCTTTCTATTGCTCAAGCAAAACTATATTTTATGGATACAGACAAAGGTTGCTATAGTGAATTAAATCCAGATTGTGATTTTCATCTTGATATTATAGAGAAAGTCATATCTATTCAAACAGATGAGTTTAGTGCAAATACCATACAATCATTTGATATTATTGGGTTGAATGACTTAAAAAATGATGTAGAGTTTGCTGGTATGGATGGTAGTGGATTTGCAATAGCAATACTTGACTCGGGTATAGATTTAAATAATAGTTTTTTTGGTCCAGATGAAAATAATGATGGTATTTCAGATAGGATAGTTTATAGTTATGATTTTACAAGCGAAGGTGATACAGCCGATGATACAAATGGGCATGGAACAAATGTAAGCTCTATAGCCGCGTCAAGTGATTCACAGTATGCAGGTGTTGCACCAGGTGCAGATATCATAGCTTTACAAGTTTTAAATAGCAGTGGTGGCGGAAGTACTTTGGGTATTGAAAATGCTTTAAAGTGGTTAATAGATAATGCCGTTGAATATAATATAGTTGCAGTTAATATGTCCTTAGGTTATGGTTGGACTTCCACAGAGTATATAAGTCCCCTTTCTGATGAATTGCAAATTTTGAAAAATATGGGCGTAATGGTTGTAGTTGCTGCAGGGAATGATTATTATGAATTTCAAGAAGAAGGTGTTTCTGCTCTTGCGGCTGACCCTAGTGTTATATCAGTAGGTGCTGTATATGATGCCAATGTAGGCTCTATATTATATGCAGATGGGGCACAAGACTATACAACGGACGAAGATAGGATAACATGTTTTTCCAATAGAAGTGAGACAATGGTAGATATATTTGCTCCAGGAGCTCTTATCACAGCAGCTGGAATTGGGGGCGGTCTTTCTACTATGGCAGGAACTAGTCAAGCTGCTCCTCATATAACAGGACTAGTCGCTTTAGCACAAGAGATAGCCATGAGAGATATTGGCAGACTTTTAACTCAAGATGAATTTGTATCCTTAATGATAAGCACAGGGAATACGATAATTGATGGTGATGATGAAGATGATAATGTGGTTAATACGGGGGGTACATACGAGGTTATAGATGTATATGAATTTGCAAAAGCAATTAAATCATTAGCAGAGGATATTAACGACCCACTAAACCTCACAGTTACACCAGTTACTACTATTATTGAAGATAGTGTAAGCGAAGGAACTGTTGTTGCAACAAGCAGTGCAAGTGATGTAGATGGTGGAGATATCATTTACTCTATAGATGATACAATTAACTATACAATCAATACAACAACTGGTGTTGTTACACTTACATTAGCTGGTGCTGCAATAGTAAATAGTGGAGCTGATTTACCAGCATTTAATGTAACAGCACAAAGTACAACAGGATTAACATCAAGCAATACAGTTAATGTTATACCGCCAGTTACAACTGATGTTAACGATTCGCCTGTGGCAAGTAATGATGTTATTACTGTTGCAGAAGATACTATATATAATGGGATATTGCCTATATATATTGATGAAGATGGGGATAGCGTAACTTATTCACTTAACACT
>JAQTLV010000006.1 GCA_028714675.1 Sulfurovaceae bacterium | reverse complement strand
TCATCAAACATATCTTACTCTTCTTTAGAATTTTTTTATAATTTTACCATGTTTTTGGGCCACCAAGTAGCACAAATTGGTCTCTTGTTATCTCACTCAAAGTACCGTTTTCTACTTTGAAATAGTGTTTTCTATAATCTCTATAGTCTTTTTTGCTATTTTGATTTTGCAAACTAAAAGTTGCTTTGCTTGTTACTATTACTATGGGTTTAGTCAAATTAATATCAAATGGTTTATCAATAATTTGATCATTTTTTACCTGACTAGCAATATCAACAATCCCAAACCATAATTTTTTTACTGGTATGATTTGCAATGTTGATGAAGTAATATTTTGTTCATTTTGCAAACTTGTAGTATTTGTCTCAGCAACTTGAGTATGATTTTCATCTATAACTTCATTTGTATCGGTTAAATCAGTTACTACTTTTGGAACTGGTGGCACTTTTATTTCTTTTGTATCACTATCATAAGCCATAAAAGCAACAAACACCAAAATTAGTAAACCAATTCCCGCTAAAACCAATTTCGGATTTGTTTCCTTGTCGATTTTCATCCCTGTTAAAAATGAATTATCTTGTCGCACCGGTAAAACTAATTTTTCATTTTCTTCAATAGTATGAAAATACTCTTCCCAATCCTCTCTTAAATCTTCAACAGCTCCATACTCTCTTTCTAAAATAGATAAAAATCCAAAAGCTTGTACTTTATTTAAATTTTCAAAATCTTTTGAAATCATTTTTTTTAGGTTTTCTTTTGTTATCCTAGTAGTCTTTTGGATACTATCTATATCGTGTTTTTCTAAAAGTTCATCTATTTTCACAATGCCATCCTATAAAGTAAAATGCCTGTCGCTACACTAGCATTTAAAGAATCAAAATCATGTTTCATTGGTATTGAAACGAGTTTATCCATTTTTGGTAAAACTCTTTTTGACAACCCTTCGCCTTCACTTCCTATAACTAAAACTTTTTTTGATGAAAACTCGACTGTCTCTATAGATTCCCCGTCCATAGATGCCCCATAAAGTTTAAATCCATTTTGTTTTAATTCATTTAATACATCAAGTCCATTAGCAATAATTTTAAAAGGCATATCAAACAATGCTCCAGCACTTGTTCTTGCAATACCTGAAAAATTAAGCTGTTTAACTCCTATGCAAATGATGCCCTCAGCACCTAGTGCATAAGAACTTCGCACAATTGCACCTATGTTGCCCACATCTGTTAGACTATCAAGCACTACTAAAAAACTGCCTTTTTTTATACTATCAAAATCACTCTCTACAAAATCTTCAATATCTATAAGCAAACCTTGATGATTACCACCTTTGCTCATAGCTTGTGCCCATCTGTCTTCTAAGAATTTGATTTTATCTTTGTATAAATTGTATAGCTTGGTTGGCAATATGCCTTTCTTTGCTATATAAACAGTTTTTACCGACTCTGAATGATGTTCTAAAACATGCAAGCATACTTGTTTCCCATATATAATCATGGCTTTTATTTTATCGAATTTTGCCTGTATGTTAGGCGTGTATTATTTTATATTTTTTAGTTTAATTAGAGTATGATAAGCAATGTACTAAACCCACTTGTGGACACATCTGCATTTACATTGTGCAAGAATACTCTATTTAAATTATGAATTTAATTTTATAAAATTCATAATTTCACTATAACATTCTTTTGGACTCTTGCCTGTTGCTTCGCTAAGCAATTTCGCTTTTTCTTTTGGAGACAAATCCAAACTAACAATTTCTTCTATGGATAGCGTTTTATCTGATTTTGGTTTCGGCTCTATTATCACAACCCATTCGCCTCTAATATTTTCATCTCTAAACTCTTCAAGAAGAACAATTGCTCTGTTTTTATAGTATTTTTGATACTTTTTTGTAAGCTCTTTGGCTAAAAATATCTCTCTATCTGTATCTATTGTTGCTATCTCTTCTAAAAACTTCAAAAGCCTATGTGGTGCTTCATAAAGTATGGCCGCAAAATCTTGTTTTAATGCAATTTCTAGTTTAGATTTTCTCTCTTTGCCTTTGTGAGGCAAAAATCCTAAAAAGACAAACTCGCCTCCTTTAAATCCACTTGCTACATAAGCAGTCAATGCTGCATTCGCTCCAGGTAGTATATCATAGGAGATTTTATGGTGTTGGCAATACTCAACCAATATTTGTCCTGGATCTGAAATAACTGGCATACCAGCATCACTTACATAAACTACATTTTTCTCTTTTAAATCATTGCATATTTGAGAAAGTCTCTCATCTCCATTATGTTCATTAAAAGACAAAAATATAGCATTAGGCATACGCATATCATATCTATCACTAAGAAGTTGCAATAAATGTTTTGTATTTCGCGTATCTTCGCATAAAAAAAGTTCTGCTTCTTCAAAAGCTCTCATGGATCTTATTGTAATATCTGCAGGATTTCCGATAGGGGTAGGGATGAATGTTAACATAGTGAATATCTCCTTGGGTTAAAGCAAAGCTCAAACCCAATTCCTCTCACTGAAGCTTTGCCTTTGGCAAGAGAATGGATGATCAAATTAAGAAAGGTTATATTTTTTCTTAAATTTATCAACACGACCAGCAGCATCAACGATTTTTTCACTTCCTGTGAAAAATGGATGACAAGCATTGCATATATCAATACTCAATACTTCTTTATCTGATTTTGTGTCAAATGAATTACCACAAGCACATGTAACTTTACAATCAACATATACTGGATGAATATCTTTTTTCATCTTTATACCTTTTTTAGTTTATTTTTAAAACAAAACAGCAACTAGTTGCGTGAGCCTTCTGCTGAAGAAAACTCAGCGTTAGCGTAAGCGAACTATAGCTTTGCTATATTGCGTTATTTAAAATGGCGAGGCAACTAACCTGCTCTGATGCCAATGCACCCTTCCACAAGAATACTCTTGGGGTCGCTGCAATCTACTCTAAAATTTCGCAAGACAGCTTTAAGAGCGATATTATACACAAAATTGTTTAAAAATTTATAATATTAACTTGCTAACAGCTGCACAAACGGCACTTTCGCTTTTTAAAATTAGTGGTGTATCAAAGCCGATAATCTTGCTTTCATCAAAAAGCTTTATCTCATCATCGCCAAACCCACCTTCACATCCGATGATAATTGTTTCTATTTCACTGGTTTTTGAAATATGATTTTGCGAAAAATTAAGCATATAACTTTTCGGATATTTGCCCAAAAACTCTTTTAGACTATTTGCCATTTCAAACTCCATCATTTTGCTTCTCCCACACTGTTGCGATGAATTTAAAACAATTCGATGCAATCTTTCAAAGTCAATTTTGATATTTTGTTGACTTCTTTTACAATATATAAATGTGATTTTTTCTACACCCATCTCATTAAGTGTTGGCAAGACTTTTTCTATATTTTTTGGCTCTATCAAACACCAGCCGATATGAAGTTTTTTATTTGCATTAATTACAAGCTGTTTCTCTTCTAGAAGTTCTAAAAAAGCCTCTTTTTTATCAATTGAAATAATTTTATAAATATATAAAATATCATTTTTTAGATTTCGCAGAGCTATCATTTCGCCTTGCTTTTGCCTTCTAACTTTAAATATATAATGATGATTATCGCCAATTAATTTTATATTTTTAGCTCCACTATCCTCATAAAAAAGATACTGCATAACGACTCCTATTTTGTTATGTGGATTATAACACTCTTTTGCTATAATCTACAAAAAAGGCAATCCATGGCGGTTTCTATCATTGAAGCATTAAATATAATAGATGAAAAAATAAAATCAATTACTGCAACAGAATTTATTGATATAGAAGATTCTTTGGGACGTGTCATTGCAAACGATATTATTTCAAAGGTAAATTTACCAAAATTTGACAACTCAGCCATGGATGGGTATGCTGTAAATTCTTCACTATTGGGTCAAATTGTAAAAACACAAAAAGAAGTTATATATGCAGGAAATAAAACTCTACCAATACTCAAAGATAAATATGCAATTCGCATCATGACAGGTGCACCAGTGCCTAAAAATGCAGATATTGTTGTACCAATAGAAATGATTGAGTTTATAGGTGATGATATAAAAATACCAAGCAATTTTAAAAAAGGCGCAAACATAAGGCTAAAAGGTGAAGAGTTAAAAAGTGGGAATGTTTGTATCAAAAAAGGCGAAGAAATAAATAGCTATTCTATAACACTTCTTGCTTCACAAGGAATAGATAAAATCGAGGTTTTTAAAAAACCTTTAGTTACAATATTTGGCTCAGGAGATGAACTTAAGCATTACAGTCAAAAAAATATATCTGAATTTCAAATTTACAATTCCAACACACCAATGCTAAAAGCTAGAGCAAAGTCTCTCAACTGCGAAACAATGAGCATAAACAATACTTTGGACAATCTCGAATCCCTAAAGGAAGTTATCTCAAACTCTTTAAATAGTGATTTTATCATCACAACAGGTGGAGCAAGTGTTGGCGATAAAGATCTTACAAAAGAAGCTTTTATAGAACTTGGTATGCAATACCTATTTGAAAAAATTGATATAAAACCTGGCAAACCAACATCTATTGGTATTATTGAAAATACCTATATATTAATCTTGCCAGGCAATCCAACAGCAGCAATGATAAACTTTGAACTTTTTGGAAAATTTATCATAAACAAACTAAAAAATTTGGCAAAACCATACCATTTCACAATAAAAACAAAAATATCAAATGAACTTAAATTAAAGAGTGGAAAACATAGTGTAATTTTGGGATATTTTAATGGTGATTCATTTATGCCGCTTCCAAATCAATCTCCAAATTATTTATCAATTTTAAAAGATGCAAACAGCCTTATTATAACAAAACCAGAGATAGATTATTTACAAAAGAATCAAGATATAAATATTTTAATGATAGAAGATGTTTTTTTAGATAATACAACAGAAGATATTTTTGTTTTTTGAATCTTCTCCTAAAGAGGAGAAGAAAATATAATTATTATAGTTTAGATATATATTCAGCTAATGCTTCCATTTGCTCATCGTTAAGATTAGCCATTTGACCTTGCATAACAGGACCATTTCCAGTTAAGTTTATTGTGCCAGCTTTATAGCCTTTCATTTTTGTAAGAAGAACATCTTTAGCTTGACCTGCAGTAATAGCTGATTTACCAAGAGCAGCTGTTTTACCATCAGCACCATGACAAGCAGCACAAGCAGCATATAAAGTTTTTGCATCAGTAGCAGCAGGAGCAGCAGCAGTTGTGTTAGCTTCAGGAGCAGCAGTTGTTGTGTTAGCTTCAGGAGCAGCAGTTGTTGTGTTAGCTTCAGTTGCATTTACTTCAGTTGCATTCATTTCAGTAGCATTAGCTTCAGCTTTTTTGTCACCACAACCTACAAACAATAGTGCAGCAGCAGCAATAGACAAAAGTGTCATTTTTTTCATTATACATCCTTTAATTTTTTTGTACAGGGCATTATACAAAAAAAAATATTTTAATTTACATAAAAAAAATAAAAAAATAAAAAATAATTACAGAAATGTTATATATTGAAGAGTTTTAATAAAGAATTAACAATCTCTAAAAAGAGATTGTTTTGAAATTAGTTAGCTGTAGCGTTAGCTTCAGTTGTGTTAGCTTCAGTAGCGTTAGCTTCAGTAGCGTTAGCTTCTGGAGCAACAGTTTCAGTAGCATTAGCGTCAGTTACGTTCATTTCAGTTGCATTAGCTTCAGTTGCATTAGCTTCAGCTTCTTTACCTTTACAACCAACAAATAGAAGAGCAGCAACAGCCACAGATAAAAGTACCAATTTTTTCATGTTTTTCCTTTAATTTTTTTCAACAGGCGAAATTATACTATATTTTCTTAGGATTTGCAATACCTTTTTTAAAAATAATATCATTCCATAAATTTTCATTATCCCAGCTACTCAAAATATCATTTGAAAAACATATTTTTTGCAAATCAATATAACCCATATTGATACTATGGGCATCTATATCAAAAGCTTGAGCATAGCCTGTATCCGTTTCATGTACTATTATGCTATTAAGTTTTATGCCCTGTTCACCATTTGACATAATAGTATTTTGTAGAATTTGTTCTATTATTATAAAAAATACTCTTGCAAACTGTTCTGCACTTGGGCTTACAGGCAACTCTATCCACCTAGAGCTATGCTTTTTCATATCAAGAAGGTATTCTTTGTCGTCTTCGCTCCAAAGAGTAATGGTATGATCAAATGAATCTATAAGTTCTTTTATATTGTGCTTTATAAGTCCAAAATCATATACCATTTGTCCATTATCAAGATGGTCTGACTCTAGTAAAACTTCAACCTTGTACGAGTGTCCATGTATATTTTTACTACATCTTTGGGTAGTACAGCCCCTAACTATATGAGCATTTTCAAACTTAAAAAGTTTACGTATAATCATATAAATCCTTAATGAGATAAATTAAGTCCTATTTTATCAAAAATTACTTTTATACACCTTGCGTTTTATCAAACACTCTTATATGCAATCTATCACTATATGTATATCCATATTTTTTGCAAAACTCAAAAACTTTTTTTTGATTTTTTGAGATAATTTTTTTACACTCTCCAACAGGCATGCAATAAATATCTGTGTTTACAAAATTTTTTGTTATTTCATCTATTTCTTTGAAAGCGGTTGTTTCTATCAATTTTTTATCAATTGTAAATTTAAAAAAAGATTCTCTTGATTTTACAATAACAGCATCAATCATTTTACTATTAATTCTCTTACCTTTTTCTTCATTACTATTTGACAATTTAATAGACATTGAAAATATACATTCTTTATATATGGGATATTTATCAAAATCAACCGAGATTGAACAATTTGTCTCAAATGTAACTTTTATATTTTTAAAAACCAACCAAGAGACTATTTCATAAAAAATTTTATCTGTAAAATATAAAAGAGGTTCTCCCCCTGTTATTACAACATGAGGATTGTACCCTATAGTATCAAATTGAGCGTTTAGATGATTTATAAACATAGTGGCATCATTTATACTCTGCCACTCTTTTATAAAACATCTATCAACTGCGAAGTATGTATCACACCCAACTTTTTGAATATCCCCACAACTATATTTTGTTCCAAATCCACTACAAGTCAAGTTGCACCCACCAATTCTAAGAAAATAAGATGGAACTCCTGCATATCTACCTTCACCTTGTAATGAAAAGAACTCTTCAACTAAATAAAACATTATCCACCTGTGTGATAGAATGCACGACTTGATAAGTTTTCATCATTTTCGCTCCATCTATTTTCTTTTGGTTTGTTTTTCAAAACCTCCCCCAATATCTCACTAGCCTTTTTTATATCTTTTTGTTTTATGGCTTCAGCTATACTCATAGCTTCATCAAAAAATAAACAAGGAATCAGATACCCCTCTGCAGTAAGCCTGATGCGATTACAACTTTCACAAAAATCATGCTTATGAGGATCAATCATGCCAAATTCATACCCATTTTGCAGTATTCTATAATTAAATGATGGGCTACTTCCTTCTCGCCCCATGGCTTTTATCTCATATTTTTTCAATATATGATCTAGTATTTCTCTACCATGCATTCCGCGAAGCTCTATATTTGCATGACTATTTTCCATATATTCTATAAATCTGACTTTAACGTTCTTGCTCATAGAAAATTCTAATATATCTACTATTTCGTCTTCATTTATGTCTTTAAGAGGAACCATATTTAACTTTACATTTAGTCCAACATCTATAGCTTGTTCGATTCCATACATAACTTTTTCAAGAACATCTTTATTGGCTATCTTTGCTGCAATATCAGGCTTTAGTGAATCAAGTGATATATTAATCCTTTGTAAACCAGCATCCTTAAGTTCTCTTGCCATGCCTCCAAGAAGATAACCATTCGTAGTAAGAGCTAAATCAATATCACTCTTGTAATCATTTATCATTTTTATGAATTTGGCTATATCTTCACGAAGCAATGGCTCGCCGCCTGTAAGTCTTATTTTTGTAACGCCTTCGTCAATTGCTACTTTGACAAACATAAAAAGTTCTTCAAAACTAAGTATATTTTCTTTTGGTATCCAAGAAAAAGGTTTTTCTGGCATACAATATTGACATCTAAAGTTACATCTCTCTGTTAGAGAAATTCTCAGATAATCAACTTTTCTACCGTGTCCATCTATTAGCATGCTACTCTTTTGCTTATTTAATCTACCGCAAGAGTATCTAAAAAATGATAAAAATAAAATGATTAATGTTTGAAGTAGTTATTATAAGAGGCTTTTTACCTCTTATAATTTTTTAATTAGTGTAAATCTTTCCACTGAGATTTTTTCCAAAGATAAGCTAGCATTGTAAATATTATAAAGAATACTATTACCCATGGTCCAAGAGCATGTCTAGCATCTTTGCTAGGATCTCCTGTTTTTTCTAGATATGCTTTTACCATACCATATCCTTCGCTAGTCAAACCAACTCTAGGCATTGAAGTGTTTGGAAGCTGTGATTGTGGATTTTGTATAAAAGTTTCCATATATATTTCGCTTCTAGCTCTTGACATGATAGATAAATCTGGAGGCAATTTACCCATATAAGCTTTAATTCTATCTTGTTCATCAAGAACTTTTACTCTATGTGCAAGTGCCTCTTGTTCTGTTTTGAACTTAGGAGTAGCACCAAGTTGAGTTAAATTTCCATATCTGTTAGCATGACATCTTCCGCATGCATCTTCGAATGCAACTTCTGGAGTAAGTTTAGCAACTTTTTTTGTTTTTATAAATGCAACTACATCTGCTATTTGTTGAGGTGTAGTAATCATTGTTTTAATTGTACCCATTGGATGCATCATTGTATCTGCATATTTATGGTCAACATTTGATGCCATTGCAGGATCTTTCAAAAGTGCAATCAGATAATTTTTATCATAAAGTGAGCCAGCATTATCAAGTTTCGGAGGAACAACTCCACCCATATTTACACCACTTCCATTATGACATGCCATACAAAGTGCAAATGAAGCTTCGCCAGCTACTGCATTTCCTTGTAATTTAGAAATTTGGCTTACTTCTGCCCAAAATGCTTTTTTAGCTACTAATTTTTTATTCGCTGCATCTAAAACTGTAGCCTTTTTCTTTGCATCAGTTATATTTTTTGCAACTTCTATAGCATTATTAGCTTCTTCGATATCGGCTTTACCATCATATACAAAGTTATTACTTTCTACTTCCTTATGCATTTGTGAGTGAGCGAAAGGCTCAACTCCCCAATAAGTTACAAGAGTAAAGAATGCAACTACTGCTAATATTTTAAATTCTTTCATAGTTTCCCCCTTACGCTTTTTTTTCATTTTTAGTGATAAATGGAAGTAATATAAACAATAAAATAAATATTATTGCTGCTACCATTCCTACAATAGTCCAAGCACCCTGAGGTGGCAATTTACCCATAACAGTCAGAACTATCATATCAACCAACATAAGCCAGAACCAAAACTTGAACAATCCTCTTCTGTTTGCAGGTGCAACAACTGGACTTCTATCCAAAAATGGCAACAAAAAGAATGCCACTTGAGCGAAACCAAATGCCACTAAACCTACATTGAAAGGGAATGGTCTAAGAATCTCATATGACCACAAGAAATACCACTCTGGATATATATGAAGAGGCGTTTTTAGTCCATCTGCTGGGTCAAAGTTAACTGGATCCATGGCAAATTCAAAATGATAAAATACTAAGTAAAAGAATAGTACGAAATAAATGCCCATTACAAATATATCTTTGCTCAAGAAAACAGGGTTAAATGGAATAACTTTTGATTCTTTTTTGCTATCTTCTTTATAAAGTTTAGCTGATTCTTCGAAATCAAATTCTTCACCATCTTGGTTGTTTACATGTGGAATTCTCAAAGCTGCAAAGTGAAGTACAATAACACCAATTATAACAAGTGGCAACAAGAATACATGCAGCATAAAGAATCTGCTTAAAAATGCTTGACCAGGTACATAATCTCCTCTAATCCACTCAACAACAGCAGGTATATTACCTATGCCGCCAAGGAAGTCTTTAGTAAATCCACCAAAAAGATTAGTGATAACCATACCTGCCCAGTAACTCATTTGTCCCCATGGAAGCATATATCCGCTAAATGCCTCAGCTGAAAATAGAACAAATAAAAGCATACCAGAAAGCCATATCATCTCTCTGCCTCTTTTATATGAGCCATAATAAATTCCAGTAAACATATGAATATATATTATAAGAAATACAACAGATGCTGCAACACCATGTATATGTCTCCACAACCAACCGTATCCTACTTCTGTCATAATAGTATAGTTAACACTATCAAATGCTGTTTTTGTATCTGGTTGATAATACATCACAAGAAAAATACCGCTAACTATAAGCAAACCAAATGTTGCTGCTAGTATCATACCCATTGCCCAAAGGAAATTAATATTTTTTGGTATCCAATACTCTGTAGAGAGTACTTTTTTGACAGTATCAACTGCCAATCTATCATTCATCCATTGATGGCTAAATGGTTTTGCTTTTTCATCAAAATGTGCCATTTAATCTCCTTACACTGACTGTGTTAGCCCAGCGGCCAACATTTTTTCATATTCTGGTCCTGATTCACCCAAAACCAAACTTGTACCACTTATTTTAAATGGTGGTATATCAAGAGGTCTTGGTGGTGGTCCAAAAGTATTAACACCAGCAGTATTAAACTCACCTCCATGACATGCACACTTAAACATAAGATCTCCAGGCAAATATGCTGGAATACAGCCCAAATGCGTACATGATCCTATAACAACTAGATAGTGATTACCGCCCACAACAACATCTCTATCACTTTTTGGCATAGATGCATTCTTTTTCAAAATGAATATAGGTTTCCCTCTCCATTTTTCTACTGCCAACTCATTCTCTTTTGCAGCACTAAGATCAATAGTTGTAAATCCACCTGCTTTTACACTTGGCAATGGATCCCATGTTCTCTTAGCAGCATACAAAGCAGCGATACCGCCAAGAGCTGCAAAACCGCCCAAAGCCATACCCATGAAGTCTCTTCTACTACTCATAGATTTCCTTTATAAAAAATTTAACTGCTTATTATAAACGAAATGTAATTAAATGTTAATAAAAAATTAATGACATTCATAAAAAATTAATTTTATAACTCTAACTTATAGTTAAAAAATGGTTTATTTATATACTCATCAATAAAACTGTTGCTTTTGATAAATCATATTTATGTAATACTGGTATATCTAAATATACAAAAAGGGTGGATATAGATAAACTTAAATTTTCTTCACTTATAAGAATTGTATTCGCACCGGCTATTTTAGACTCAATTGCACACTGAATAGATGTTGTGATAATATCACTTGATGTTGTTATGATTTCTTGATATTCTTCTGATTCATATATATGAACAAAAAAATCTTTTAACTCTATTTCATAATTTACAAAAAAATAATGCCCTAAAAGCAAATCTGCTTTTAGCTCCTTAAAAAAACTTTTATGTTTTAAAATAGATTTTTCATGATCACTATCTCCACCAAAAAAAACAATTCTTTTCTTTTTTTCATATTCTCTTCTATAAATATCATCTACAAGCAAATTCTCTTTTTTTGATAAATTGATAATTTGCTCATTAAAAATAGGTTCTTGTGGTTCATCTAGCAATACACGAAAAACTTTATAATTATTACAATATGATTTAAATTGCTTTGGTAAATCTTCCATCGAATCTATGATGATGGTATCCCCAAGTTCTAAAACTAAATCAATATCAGAAATTGTTTCGATTGTAGTTGAGTTATCGATTCCCAACTCTTTTGCAACTAATCCTGCTCTAAAATCATTAACCAAAAGTTTTGTCTTCTCTTCTTGTTTTTTGATATATGCAACTCCCCTTCTTAAAGCATCGAGACTACCTTTGTGGCTAGTGTGGGCATAATAGTATCGCATTCAATTCCTTTTGCACTCTTTTATTTAATTGTGCTATATTTCCTACTTTAGTAGGATTCTATAATAATTTTTATTAAAATAATACTATTTATTGGTGCATTTATACATAAAGCACAAATTGGTAATAAGATATTAAAAAATGATAATGTGGGACAATACCAATACTATCATTTTTCTTTACTCTTACTCTTTTGTTCCATTTTTATATATATATGAATTATCTCGATAGCTGCTGGTGTAATACCAGATATTTGAGAAGCAGCTTGAAGTGTTGGGGGGATAAACTTTTGCAATTTTTCAACTATCTCATTGCTAAGTCCACAAACTTTTTTATAATTAAAAGATGATGGAATTTTTATTTTCAACATCTCTTCCATTTTTTCTATTTGAATTAATTGTTTGTCTATATATCGACTGTATTTTGATTCTATCAAAACCTGCTCAATCACCTCATCATCATATTTTTCAAATTCAGGTAAAAGAGTTGTGAGTTTTTCTCGATTAAACTCACCCCTGCCAACTACATCCATCCATTGTGTTTTGTCATTTATCTTCTCTTCACCAATGCTTTCTAATTTTGCTAAAAATTCTTTATTTGGAGTAACACTATTTTCTTTTAAAAACTCTATTGCTTCGTTGATATCTTCTTTTTTCTTTTGAATCTTTTTATGGTGTTTGCTGTCTATAAGCCCAAGCTCATGCCCATACTTTGTAAGTCTAATATCTGCATTATCTTCTCTTAGAAGCAATCTATATTCAGCTCTACTTGTAAACATTCGATATGGCTCACGAGTACCCTTTGTAACTAAATCATCGATAAGAACTCCTATATAAGCTTCATCCCTGCCTAATATAAAGGGCTCTTTTCCATGCAAGCTAAGAACTGCATTAACACCTGCAATCAATCCTTGTGCTCCTGCTTCCTCATAACCAGTAGTACCATTTACTTGTCCTGCGGTATAAAGCCCACGTATTTTTTTCGTTTCCAAAGTATGCTTAAGTTCTGTAGGCTGTATATAGTCATACTCGATAGCATACCCGTATCTAACTATTTTGGCATTTTCCATTCCTTCGATTGAACGTATCATATCTAATTGCACATCGGTTGGTAGTGATGTACTCATCCCATTTAGATAATATTCATTAGCTTCTATAGTTTGAGGTTCTACAAAAATCTGATGTCTTTCTCTCTCTCTGAAACGATTTATCTTATCTTCTATACTAGGGCAATATCTTGGTCCTATACCATCTATTTGTCCTGAAAAAAGAGGTGCTCTATAAAAATTGCTCTCTATTATCTCATGTGTTGCTAGGTTTGTATATGCAACCATACATGGAAGTTGTTTTGGATTAAAAGTTTTTCTTTCTGTTCTAAATGAAAAAGGTATAGGAGGATTGTCGCCATCTTGAATTTCCATTTGAGAAAAATCTATACTTTTAGCGTCTATTCTCGCACAAGTCCCCGTTTTTAGCCTTCCTATCTCAAACCCTAAATCTCTCCAAGATTTTGACAAACCAACAGAAGCAAGTTCTCCTTGCCTTCCTGCACTTAATTGCACTTCACCTATATGTATAACGCCATTTAAAAATGTTCCTGCGGTTATAATGACTTTTTTTGCATTATATTTATTGCCAAGTTGTGTAATTACGCCTTTTACTTCGTTCTCTTCTACTATCAGAGACTCTGCCATCTCTTGTTTAACATTTAGATTTGGTGTATTTAAAATAACATCTCTCATGTAGATTCTATATCTATCCATATCAATTTGGGCTCTACTGCCTCTAACTGCTGGACCTTTTGAAGCATTTAGCATTTTATATTGAATGCCCGTTTTGTCAGTACAGAGTCCCATTTCTCCGCCAAGTGCATCGATCTCTTTAACTAAATGTCCTTTTGCAAGTCCGCCAATTGCTGGATTGCAACTAGCAGCTCCTATTTGTTCAACTAAAATTGTAATCAGTAGAGTTTTTGCCCCCATCCTAGCACTGGCCAAAGATGCTTCAATCCCTGCATGACCACCACCAATGACTATTACATCATAATCCATAAAAATTTGCCTTTTTTGCTATAATTGTGAAATTATATCGCAAAGAGACTAATATATGTTTACAGGATTAATAAGAGAAATAGCAAAAGTAAAAAAATATGAGAATAATATTTTATCACTTGTTGCAAAACACAAACCACGACTGGGAGATTCTATCGCAGTAAATGGCGTATGTCTAACAGTAATCAAGATAAATAGTGATGGTTTTGATGTAGAACTTGCTGATGAAACTAGAAGTATCATAGATGAAAAAAACTTAAAAGGCAATGTGCATATAGAGCCTGCAATGAGCATAAATGACCGTTTTGAAGGTCATATAGTTCAAGGGCATATTGACTGCATAGGAACAGTAACAAGTATAACCAAAAGAGAAAATGGGGTTGACTATATCATCAAAGTGCCATTTGAGCATATAAAATATATAATCCCAAAAGGCTCCATAACAATTGATGGTGTGAGTTTAACGATAAATAGCGTAGAAAAAGATAGCTTCAGATTAACTATTATTCCACACACCGTAAAAGAAACACTTATAGGCAATTATGCTGTTGGGACAAAAGTAAATATAGAAACTGATATGTTTGCTAGATACATCGAGCATATCTTGAACTTTAAAAGTGACAAAAAGGGTATCGGCTGGAAAGAAATAGATAGCATGTCCATGAGCTACTAATGAATATTTTTGATTATAATGTACCTAAAATTGGGGAAGATTTTACAACACTTTTTGAAAATAAAAAAATAAAAATTGTTAGAATTGTAAGCTCTAAGACTATAGAAAACAAACAATATATCCAAGATGAAGATGAATTCGTAATGATTTTGGAAGGCGAGGCTAAATTAAAAATAAACAATGAAATAAAATATCTAAACAAAGGTGAACATATCTTTATACCAGCTAAAACACCTCATGAGGTGCTTGAAACAAAAAATGGTACTTTGTGGATAGCGATACACTTTTATTTATAAAAAGCTATTCTAAGCTAGTGACTTCTTGAACATCTTTACTTGAAAGTCCTGACATTTTTTTATTAATAATATCAAAAAACTCTTTTCTAGAGTTCTCATCCATGTTGTCTTTTAATATATCGAGTATATATCTTATACCATTAGCATTAATCTTTTTTATACTCACCAAATAGTGCACAAATGTAATGTGCTGAATATCATCTATAGAGTAAAGTTTTTTACTGCTTCCTTTTTGTTTTTTAGGAAGTAAATCCTTCTCTTCGTATATTTTTAATGTGCGAACTTTAGCATTTAATAATTCTGCAATGCTTGATAGCGGTAAAATATCTTTTGCATTATCCAATAGAGCCACGATAGTCCTTCTAATTGTTTAAATATTATTATAACTCTTTTATTTTAAAAAAGTATGTTATACTGTACACATATTATGTAAAAAATAAACAAACTTTATGTATATTTTTTACATATCTTATATATATTTTTAACAAAAAGAAAGAAATGGCAAACCAAATTACATTTAGACACCCAAACAAAAACGATACTAGAGAGATATTTGTGCTTATCAAAAATTCTAAGCCTTTAGACTTAAATTCTGAGTATCTCTATCTATTGCAAACTACTTATTTTAGTAATACTTGTATGGTAGCAGAAAGAAAAAATAAAATAATAGGATTTGTATCTGGATTTATTGACCCAAAAGATAAAGATATTTTCTTTATTTGGCAAGTTGCAGTAGATAATTCAGTAAGAGGATGTGGGGTAGGCTTTGGAATGCTTAAAGCACTATTTGCTTCTAAAAATATAGTTCATACAAAATGCATACATACAACAATTTCTCCATCAAATATAAGCTCACAAAAATTATTTGAAAAATTTGCTAATGAGCTAAATTTCGATAAAGAAATAAGTATATTTGCAACAAAAGATGACTTTAAAGAAGCTCACGAGGATGAGTTGCTTTACAAATTTAAACCTATAAAAGGAGGAAATTATGAGAACATTCGAAACTTATGAGTCAGAGGTCAGAGGCTATATTCGTAGCTTTCCTAAAATATTTAAACAAGCTATAGGTGCAAAATTAATTGATGAGCAAGACAATGAGTATATTGATTTTTTTGCAGGAGCTGGTACATTAAACTATGGGCACAATAACCCAAAAGCAACTGAGGCAATGATATCTTATCTACAATCAAATGGCATAGTTCATGGGCTTGATATGGCAACAAGTGCCAAAAAAGCATTTATTGAAAAATTCGTTTCTACAATTCTTAAACCAAGAAATTTGGAATATAAACTACAGTTTACTGGACCAACTGGCACAAATGCTGTTGAGACTGCATTAAAACTTGCCCGTATTATCAAAGGTAAGTCAAACATAGTATCTTTTACTAATGGTTACCATGGATTATCACAAGGTTCTTTGGCAGTAACTGGAAATAACTTTTATCGTGACGAATCACATATTAGTCGCAGCAATGTTACCTTTATGCCATATGATGGCTATTTTGGAGAAGATATAGATTCACTAACAATATTTAGAAAATTTCTTGAAGATAGTAGTAGCGGACTTGATTCTCCTGCCGCTGTAATTTTGGAAACAATTCAAGGAGAAGGCGGTATTAATGTTTCATCAAAAGAGTGGCTTCAGGGCGTTGAAGCTTTGTGCCGTGAGTTTGATATGCTTCTTATTGTAGATGATATCCAAGTTGGTAATGGCAGAGCTGGTAACTTCTTTTCATTTGAGTTTGCTGGTATTACTCCAGACATTATAACACTAAGTAAGTCTATCGGTGGTGGATTGCCAATGGCTTTAGTACTTTTTAAACCTGAATTAGATCAATGGAAGCCAGGAGAACACACAGGAACATTTAGAGGAAATAATCTAGCTTTTGTTGCTTCAAAAGAACTATTGTCATATTGGGATAATGAAGATCTTGCTAATGCTATAGCATATAAAGAAAAGATATTAAAAACAAAATTGGAAGAAATAGCATCTGAATATAAAAAATACAATATAAAAATACGCGGACGCGGTTTGGTATATGGATTTGAAATTATAAATGATGAAAATATGGCTAGCGAAATATCGGCTAAAGCTTTTGAACTTGGTCTTATCATAGAAACTTGCGGTTCTAGTGGTCAAGTAGTAAAATTTTTACCCCCATTAACAATAGATGAAGAAATACTTATAGAGGGGCTTAATCTATTTGAACAAGCAGTCAAAGAAGTTATTAGTGGCAAAGAAAAACATATAAAAAAGGAATATTAATGATAATAAGGGATATTAAAAATATTATAGGAAGCGATAAAGAAATATTTGCAAAAGAAGGACAATGGATCAGTAGAAGAATGCTTTTAAAAGATGATGGTATGGGGTTTTCTCTACATGAAACGATTATCAAATCTGGCACAAAAACACATATTCATTATAAATATCATCTTGAAGCAGTATATTGTGTAGGAGGAAATGGGAAAATAGAAAATCTTGCAACAATGGAAACTCATGATATTAATGATGGTATTATGTATGCATTAAATCTTAATGATAATCACAATTTATATGGCGGAACAGAAGATATGCGATTAATTTGTGTCTTTAACCCACCTATTGTAGGAAATGAAAATCATGATGAAAATGGAGTTTACCAACTAAAATCATAAAATATCAATCATTTAAAATCGCTATCTTTCAAACTTTTAGCTTCTTTATTCCTTGATATCTTAAGCTCCATATCGATAAGCTTTAAATCCAAAGCCTTTAAAGAAGCTATAGTTCCTGCTCGAATACCGCTCGCACTATGCTCATAAATCAAAAATCCATTTTCATATAATCCCATTCGAACTGTTGTAGCACTTGAATATGTGGTAATAATAATATCATTGCTACATGACTCGTGCAAAAGAGCAAAATATTCTTTAGTCCAAAGCAGAGGATTATTTTTTGGGCTAAAGGCATCTTGATAAATAATATCAAACCTTTGAGTAAGTGTTGGTAAGCTTTTCCTAGCATCTCCAACAATTACGCTTATTTTAAACTGTTCATCTTCATAATGCAAATTATCACTAATAGAGTTTATAATGTGCAAGATACTATCAAACTCTTTTGGATAACTAAAGTCTTTTAGGCTTTTAACCAAATCTTCATCGATTTCTGGAGAAATTATCTCGATTTTGGTTTTAATGTTATTGGTTTTGCAGTAATAGACAGTTGCTAGAGTATTATACCCCAAGCCAAAACAGATATCTAAAATGATTATTTTTTCTTTTTGTTTTAGTAGATTAAATGCTGGTATTATATGTTTATTTAATGATTCATTTAAAGCGCCATCTTTTGTAGAGTGATAACATTCGTCAAATTCTGTGGAGTAAAGAGTATTTGTATTGTCGCTTGTAGGTATAACCTTTTTAAAAGATCTTAGGCTTTTGTTATAAAGAGCCATTTAGTGTTTTTAACGCAAGATCTTTATTTTTCATGATGCTTATGCCTTTTTCAAGTACACTTTTTGCAATATCTTGTGCTTCTTTAAGAGAATGCATTTTATATGTACCACATTGCAATTTATTTAACTCAGGAATATCTTTTTCTAATCTTACTTTTAAAACATCTTTCATAGATTTTTTCCAAGCAGTAGCAACTTGCTTTTTATCTGGTCTACCTATAACAGACATATAAAATCCTGTTCTACAGCCCATAGGAGATATATCTATAATTTCAACTTTTTTACTGTTTAAATGATCTCTCATAAAACCAGCATATAGATGCTCTAGTGTATGTATAGCTTTTTCGCCCATAATCTCAACATTAGGCTTACAAAACCTAAGATCATAAACGGTAATATCTTCGCCTTTTGGAGTTGACATCTTTTTTGCAACTCTCACAGCTGGTGCTGTCATCTTGGTATGATCTACACAAAAGCTATCAATTAGTGGCATGATTATACTCTAGCTTCTTCTCTTCTTTGTAGTCTTTCCCAATTTGCATCAACTCTTTTTTGCCATTCAATTAAAACATGTTCATTTTCAGGTTTAAATAGATGTCTAAATCTACCTTGTGCTGCTAAATAATCTCTAACAGGAATAACATTTTTTGGTCTATATGTAATGTTAAGTTCGTGTCCATCTATAATCTCATAAAGTGGGAAAACTAAAGAATCTGTCGCTAAATCAGAAACATGGATAGTATCTTTAGAATCAAACTTCCACTCAGTTGTACATGCACTTATAGCATTAATATAACATGGACCTTCAGTAGCAAGTGCTTTTTGAAAAGCTTGAGCCATATTTTTCCATTTATTTGGAGCAACTTGAGCTACATACGAAGCACCATTTGCAGCCATAATAGCCATCATATCTTTTTTGTTTTCTTTTTTACCATAGCTTACTCTTCCGGCAGGTGCTGTTGTGGTATTCGCACCTATAGGAGTTGATGAGCTTCTTTGCCCACCAGTATTTGCATAATTTTCATTGTCCAAACAAATATAAGTAAAGTCATGTCCTCTCTCAACTGCACCACTTAGCCATTGAAAGCCAATATCATATGTTGAGCCATCTCCGCCAAATGCAACAAATTTTACAGGAGCATCAGGATTTTTTAATGTTCCTTTTCTTTTTCTTGCTTTATACATTGCTTCAGCGCCAGCAGCAGCAGTTGCAGCATTTTCAAATCCTATATGAATCCAAGAAGTATCCCATGAAGTATAAGGGTAAACAGCAGTTGAAACTTCCAAACAACCTGTATTTGTAGCAATTACTAAATTGTCATCTGTACAATTCATAAGTTCTCTAACAATCATAGAGTGAGCACATCCTGGACAAAGAAGATGAGCACCCTCAAATCTATCATTTGCAGTTGAAAACTCTTTTAAATTTTTTGTAGATGTAATTGCCATTTTAACCCCTTCTCGTTTTGAAAAACTCTAGTTTTGGCCCTCTAAGACCAACAAATTGCTGGATTTTAGTTGTAATCTCTCCAGCATCTGCATTCTTTTTAAGCTCTCTATATATATCTTTTATTTGCTCTAAAGTAAGGTCTCTTCCACCAAGTCCATATATATAGTTTGTAACCAAAGGTCTAGAAGATGTTGTATAAACAGCTGCACTTACCTCATTAAATAACATACCAAGAGCACCACCTGGAGCTGATCTGTCCATTGCTCCAATTGCTTTGCAATTTTCCAATGCTGTTCTTATAGCATCAAATGGGAAAGGTCTGATAACTCTTGTGGCCACAACACCTGCTTTTATGCCTTCATTTTCTCTTAGATATTTTGCTACCACTCTAGCACTCTCTACTGTACTCCCCAAAGCCACTATAGCAACCTCTGCATCTTCCATCATATAGCTTTCAACTCTATTATATTTTCTACCAGTCAATTTTTCAAATTCAGCAAAAATATCTTCAATAATTGGTCTTGCATCAATTAGAGCTTTATGTTGTCTTGCTTTGTGTTCAAAATGCCAATCTTCTTCTGTTTGTGCACCATATGTTACAGGTCTAGCAAAATCAAGTAATTCATCAACTGGCTCATAAACACCAACAAATTTATATGCATCTTCATCACTCAATGGTCTTACATTTTGTGCTGTATGTGATGTTATAAAACCATCTTGATTTACCATTACTGGAAGTCTAACATCTTTATGTTCACCTATTCTAAAAGCACATAGATTTAAATCATATGTTTCTTGTGCATTAAACGAATCAAGCATAATCCAACCAGCATCACGACCTAAATACATATCAGAGTGATCACCACGAACATTAAGCGGAGATGCCAATGCACGATTAACTAGATTTAATACTATTGGGAGTCTCATACCACTTGCTTGGTAAAGTACTTCTACCATTAGTGCAAAACCTTGTGATGAAGTTGCAGTAGCAACTCTTCCTCCGGCAGCTGCGGCACCGACACATCCACTCATTGCGGCATGTTCAGATTCTACCATTACAAACTCACCGTCGATATAACCATCTGCCACAAATTGTCCATAGTTTTCAACTACAGGAGTAGATGGTGTAATAGGATATGCCGCAACTACATCAACTTGAGCTTGTCTAAGTGCATGAGAAGCGGCGTAATTACCATCCCATACTTCTACTTCTTGTAATTCATATTTCAAAGCCATAAATATCCTTTAATTTTCTTCTTTTTTCTTTTTTTCAGGCCATGATGCAATTGCATCTTCTAGATTGTGGAGTTCAGCAAACATCAATAGTGATTTAGGATTTGTAGGACAAACTTCTACACAAACTCCGCAACCTTTACAATGGTCATAATCAATTCCTAACATTTGTTTATCTCTTGAAATAATTGATGTATCTGGACAATAAACCCAACAATTTTGACAGTCTATACATATATCTCTGTTATAAACTGGTTTCACTACCCTCCATGAAGCAACTGTTGCAACATAAGAACTAAATTTAGCATAATTTCTATCTTCTGCTTTTCTACTTGAAACATTAGTAGCATCATCTTCAAAAGAGTGTAAAACTACACCATGGGTTACTTCATCCCAGCCTACTTTCTTTTCAGCACCAATCTCTATCATTCCTCTTTTATCATTACTAAGCATATTACCAATACTCATTTCTTATCCTTACTTAACTTCATTATATGCACGAGTAATTGCTTGCATATTGGAATCTATAATTTTTTGTGGAAATTTTGAAAGAACTTTTTTCATTCTACCTAAAAAATAATCTAGTTCAAACATTTCTGAAACTTTTACAAAAGCTCCCAACATTGGAGTATTCGGAATTGCTCTTCCTATAGTATCTAATGAAATTTGCATACAGTCAACTGTAAACACTCTGTCTTTTTTGTCTTGTAATTCTGGTAGTTGAGAAATAAGCTCTTCTTTGCTCAAATGTGTTGTAATGATATACTTTGTAGTAGCTTTATCATTCATTGTTATATTATCAGTAAATACCAAAGCTGGATCTATAACCAATACAAAATCTGGTAACATAAATTTTTCATGTGTAATTATTTGTTCATCATCAATTCTATTGAATGCTTGCATAGCAGCACCTCTTTTTGCTGAGCCATAAAGTGCAAATGCTTGAACTTGCTTGCCCGTAGTAGAAACTACGTCCCCCAAGCCTTTTGCTCCTGTAACAGCACCTTGTCCTGCACGAGAGTGCCATCTAATCTCAACCATACTTCCTCCCAAATTTCTAGAATATTACAGCAATTGTAATGTTAACACTCTTAAGAAAGGCTTGAAATGTTATTTTTTTTTCACTATATTCTCAACTGCTTCCAAAACATCACAAAAAATATTATCACCACACTCTTTCAGTTGACCTATTGTTGCATACCCAGATGTTATGCCTATACCGTTTATCATGGCATTTTTTGCCGACTTTATATCCATACACGTATCGCCTATCATAAAGCAGTTGTTATTATCAATATTATCAAAAAAACTTATAGCTTTTTGAATTGGTTCAGCATGAGGTTTTGGATTTATAACATCTTCTCTGCCTATTAAAACTTCAAAAAAATCCATAATGCCAAGATGCTCAAGTAAAATTCTAGAATAGGTGCCAGTTTTTGTTGTTACAACGCCAAGTCTTGCGTGACAACTTGCTAACTCTATGGCTTTTTTGGCATTTGGCAAAAGAAATGTTTTTTCTTTACTTATATCTTTGTAGTGTTCTTTATATTTTGCTACAAAATTATCCACCTCTTGTTCTTTAACTCCAAGATTTACAAACATAATATCTAAAGGATGTCCTATGTGTGACTTTATTTTCTCATCATTTGGAATATCAACTCCAAATGTTTTAAATGCAACTCCAAAACTCTCCAAAATAGCTTCAGTTGAGTCTATCAAAGTACCATCAAGATCAAAAAGTATCACTTTACCCATTTAATTATTATCCTTTTTAGGGTCGAATTTCCATATTGCAACAAGAGGTACTAATGTGCCAACAATTATAACAATCCACAATAGGATACCTAAGTTATCATAATTTGCTACGCTTGTCAATACACCATTCTCTTTTACCTCTCTTGTAACTACAAATATTTTGTTTAGATACTTAGTAAATAAACCACTAGCACTCAAAGCAATATTCATCAAACTTGCCATTAGAGCAAACCAGGTGCCCCTCTTTCCTTCTGGTGCATATATGGCAACAAGAGTTAACATGAGTACATTTGATATATAATCAAATGGTGATGATACTGCTGTATCTACTAATGCTACAGTATGTGCATCAAGCCCTAATTTTATATGTAAGCCATAATACATTCCAATGATAGGTAGGGATAAAAAAAATCCAATAATTGTTAAAAATATTAAAACTTTTCCTATTGCTTGTTTAACTATAAATCTAGAACTAACCCACATACCTATAAGAGCAATAGTTGCTCCAATTTGACTAAGTGTTCCGAAAAAAGATTCATTGAATTTTAATACATCTATTTCCCACCACTGCAAAGCTGGACCGACATTCGGAGTTGCACGATAAACAAAAATAATAATCATTGCCATTACAATATGTCTTTGTGTTGTTTCATCTAAATCATTGATTAATATTTTAAGCATACTTAAAACTATAATAAGTGAAATAACAAATACTATCTCTTGAGAGTAAGGTACATCATTGTATCCCATAAAAATAATAAATATAGCAAATAGAAACCCACCAATAAATATTGGCAAATTTAGTGGTGTACTTTCAACTGGATTAAGTTTTATAAAAATAACCCCTAAAATACTAATAATAGGTATTAAAAGTGAAATTGCATATATGGTACTATATGAATATATATCAGCCAACCATCCGCCAAGACCAGATACTACAAATATTGCGATGCCCAAAGATAGTCTTCCTAAAACTTGTATCATGGCAAGCTCATGTTCAATATCTTCTTGACTTTGAGTTCTATCAACAACTTCTGTACTCATTGTATCGGCTACTACATCTTGCATAACATAACCTATAACCATAATAACAGAAGCAAATATATATACACTTCCTTTTTTAAATCCACTAAGCAAATGACTTTCTTGAATCAAACCTAGCATCAAAAAAATTCCAAATGTTATAAATAATGCCCCTATGACAATATAAGATTTACGACTAGAACCAAAAATAGGAATACTATCTACCATTTGACCAAATATCATCTTAATAGTCCATGGAACAGTTAGCCAAACACTAAGTGCAACCAATGCTTCTGCACTCAAGTTTAGTGAACTTTTTACCCAAAAACTCTCAACGATAGCAGTAAATCCACTAGCACCATATGCGAAGTAAATTAAAAGTAGCGGAATATATCTAGCTTTAATTGCTAAAATTGGTGTTAATATCATTTGTTTAATTTTCATTTTAAATCCTAACTAAAAGATACATAAATATTACTGAACTAATGGTTCATCAATATTGATATACATAAAAATATAAAATGTGAAAAATAATAATAAATCTATTTTTATTTATAATTTTTTCTTAATTTTCAATATACTTTAACTTTTAATATATTATGATTAAATTGATTAATTTCAAATAAAAGGATTTAGTATGGCAAGATTAGTTGTTATGGGTGGTGGAGTTTCTGGACACACCGCTGCAACATTTGCAAAAAAATGGCTTGGAAGCAAGCATGAAGTTGTTGTTGTTACTCCAAATAGTCTTTGGAATTGGATTCCATCAAATATTTGGGTTGGTGTGGGCGAAATGAAAAAAGAAGATGTTACATTTGCTTTAGCGCCTGTTTATAAAAAAGCTGGCATAGATTATAGACAAGCAAAAGCTATATCTATACACCCTGAAGGAAATAATTCTGGAGATAAACCTTATATAACAATAGAATATACATCGAAAGAAAAAGAGGGTCAGACAGAAGAACTAACATATGATTATTTAATAAATGCGACTGGACCTAAATTAAATTTTGCAGCTACTCCTGGTCTTGGAGATGCTAATGGAATAGGCGAACATACTGTTTCTGTTTGTACAGCAGATCATGCTGTTCATGCAAGCCATGAATTACATAAAGTATTTCAAAAAGCAAAAACAAAAAAACAAAAAATTCTAGTTGGAACAGGTCATGGTATGTGTACTTGTCAAGGTGCTGCTTTTGAATATATCTTCAATATTGAACACGAAGCAAAAAAAGCGGGTGTTAGAGACAATGTAGATATCAAATGGATTTCAAATGAATCTTTCTTGGGTGATTTTGGTATGGGCGGAATGCATCTAAATGTTGGTGGATACACAGCTTCAAGTAAAATATTTGCTGAATCATTATATAGTGAAAGAAAACTTAGTTGGATTATCGGAGCACATGTAAACAAAGTAGAAAAAGGGAAAGCGCATTATGAACTTTTAGATGGCTCAACGGGTGTTGAAGAATTTGACTTCGCTATGCTTATACCTCCGTTTGCTGGAGTTGGTCTAAAAGCTTTAAATAAAGCTGGAGAAGATATAACAGAAACTCTATTTGCACCAAATGGATTTTTGAAAGTTGATGCTAACTACGCTGCTGGTGCATATGAAAATTGGAAAGCAAGTGACTGGCCTAGAACTTTACAAAATCCAACATATGGAAATATATTTGCAGTAGGAATTGCATTCGCACCTCCTCATCCAATCAGCAAACCAATGAGTTCGCCAAATGGTACTCCAATCACTCCAACTCCTCCAAGAACTGGTATGCCAAGTGCAATGATGGGTAAAGCTGTTGCTCGCAGTATAGTAGATATGATAAATGGTGCAAGTAAACCAACTCATACAGCTTGTATGGCAGAAATGGGAGCGGCTTGTGTTGCTAGTGCTGGTAAAGGATTATTTAGTGGAACTGCAGCTGCTATGACTGTTTACCCTGTAGTACCTGATTTTGAAAAATATCCAGGTATTGGTAGAGATATAAATATGACAACTGGAGAAATAGGTCTAGCTGGACACTGGATTAAACACTTCTTGCATTTTGCATTTATTTGGAAAGCAAAATTAAAACCACTGTGGACAATAATCCCTGAATAATAAAATTTAGGAAGCAAATAGCTTAGAGCTATGAGTTCAAGAAGAAATAATTAATAAAAAACAAGGAGAATACAATGGCAGCAAAACATATGGAGCATATACAACCGTATAGCTTACAATCAGGTACTATGATACCTACAAACTTTAGAAAATTTTTACGCACTTGCGTAATTTGGCAACTTATGAGATTTATTGCTATCAATATAAAAATGACTATTTTAATCTTAAGATCTCACCACTAATAATATGAATGTGCCTTTTGGCACATTTAATCTTCTTATTTTTTTCAACTCATTATAAAAATATCATCTTTAAAATAAAACAAAAACATTTGCCACTAATACATAATTGATATTTAAAATAAAAAATTATTGAAATTTATATTTTTTTGTAGAGATACCAAAAAGCCGAAAGGCTCTTTGTAGATAAAAAGATAAGAGATTATCTTTTTGAGAACTGCGGAGATCTTCTCGCTTTTCTTTTACCTGGTTTTTTACGCTCAACGATTCTAGAATCGCGAGTAAGTAATCCCATAGGTTTTAGTGTAGCTCTAAATGTTGGTTCAAAAAGAGCCAATGCTTTTGTAATACCATGTTTTACGGCATCAGCTTGAGCTGAATAACCGCCGCCCAATGTTGTAGCTTTGATAGTTACAGATTCAAGTTGTTTTGTTGCTTCTAATGGAAGTCTAACTTTCATTTTCAAAGTTTCATGACCACCTAGCCATTCATCAAGATTTTTACCATTTACTGATATTTCGCCTTTACCTGGAGTAAGCCATACTTTGGCAATAGCACTTTTTCTTTTACCTGTTGCGTAAATTGTTGCCATATTAGTTTCCTTTAGCTATTTGTGCAGTGTGAGGATGTTCGCTACCTGCATAAACTTTTAATTTTTTAATCATTTGTCTACCAAGAGTAGTTTTTGGAAGCATACCTCTTGTTGCAAGCATATAAAGCTTTTCAGTATGATTTTCTAACATGTCTCTAAGCTTGTTGCTTTTTGTACTCCCAAAATATCCGCTATATCTAAAATACTCTTTGTCATCAAGTTTAGCCCCTGTAAATACAGCTTTTTCAGCATTGATGATAACTACATAATCACCACAATCTACATTTGGAGTAAATGATGGTTTGTGTTTACCTCTAAGTAAAGTAGCAGCTTCTGTTAATATACGACCAAAAGTTTTACCTTCTGCATCGATTAGATGCCAATCTCTTTTTACTTCATGAGGTTTTAAGACTGATGTCAATTTCATGATGTGTTTCCTTGTTTTATTTTGTGGAGGAATTGTATCTTCTTAAACTTAAAATTTATTTAAATTTAGCTTAATTTAAGGAAAGTATATCTATTTTATCCTCCAAAAGATAAATGACTTTGCCGAGAGTTGGTTTTGAGCTTATTTTAGCAGTAGCTTTTTGATAATACGAAACTTGTGATATATGTTTATCTTGGTCATTTTTCGAGCTTTTATAATCAACTATAACTATCTTATCTTCCCGCTCCAGCATCAAATCAATGCGTTTTATCTCGCCATCAAAACAAAATGTTACCTCTTTTTTTATGATAGCTCCAAAACAAAGTTTTTGAAATTTATCATCATCTATAAGAGCTTTGATTCTTTTTTCTATCTCGTTTATCGCTTCATTACCCAAAAGTCTTTCATATCTAAGTCTAGTGCTGGATAAAGCAAACTTGAAAGAATCATATTCAAAAGAATCTAACATTTCCAAAGCATAATGCAATGCCACGCCAAAAGCTTGTGCCTTTAGCGAAGTTGAAATGGTATCTTCTTTTTGAATTTGTGGCTGCAGCCCATAATTTGCAATTTGTAAAAATTCTATATTTATTGATAATGCATTATCTTTTTTGATATTTTCAACCACAATATCACCAATAGAAATTGGTAGCATTCCAACAGCATCAAATATAGATTTTTCATCTTTTTTTATAACACTTAGACCATTCTTGGCTCTCGTGAGTGAAACATATAGCAAATTTAATCTATCTTTTTTTTGTTTTTCGATTTCTTTTGCTTTGACAATTTTAAATTTGCTATCAAAATTTTCTCTCAAACTTGGCTTTTTGTAATATATTTTTTCGATAAATAAATCTTCATTATAGTCATAAATAAACTGACTTTTGTCGCTAGATTCTTGTTTTATTTTATCAAGAACTATAACATGATCAAACTCCAAACCTTTAGAACCGTGGATTGTCATGATTTTGGAACCATTTTGCTCACTATTTGCAATTGATATCTTACTTCTTTTAAACTCGTCTATAAAAATATCTATATCTTTGTATTTTGAAGCAAACTCTAATAATTTTAAACAATTTATATCTTGATACCCAAACTCCTCTATTAATTTGTGTATAACTTCTAGCGGGGTAAGAAACCTGTTAAACCATGAAAAATCAATCTCATTTAAACTTTTTTGACTAAATTCTAAAATAGGATATATATCTATAAATTCACCTTTATATAAATACTCCATAGCATTTACAAGTGATGCTATATATGGTATAAATTTGATAGAACTTGATGTATCTAAAATAGTATCTATATTATGTTCTAAACAAGCTTCTTGAAGTTTCACTCCATCATCATTCGTATTAACTAAAAAAACGAGATCACATAAGTGTATACCTCTACGCAGTAAATCCTTGGCTTGTGCTATGGCCTTATTAATGATAATCTCATCACTAGCAACATTAACAACTCTCACATACCCACTACTATTTGATTGGCTATGTTGCTCTACATAATCGTTCATTTTCCCAAAAAACCATTTATTTACTTGCCCTACAATATGCTTATCACTTCTATAGTTTATATTCATGTTTTCTATTTTGATTCCGTACTTATTGCAAACCATATCAAATACATCTTCTTCGCCGCCTCTAAAACGATAAAGGGATTGTTTTGTGTCACCAACTAAGAATAAAGACTTAAACTCATGTACCCCCTTACCAGATATAATCTCCTCAATCATTGGGGCAAGAAGCAAAGATTGCAATATTGAAGTATCTTGAAACTCATCTATTAAAATGTGTTTAAACTTTGTATCAAGTTTAAAATACAAAAAATCTCTGCTTATATGTTCATATAAAAGTTTGTATGTAAATTGTGTAATATCATCAAACCCAAAAACTAAATTTTTTTTCAAATCGCTCAAAATCGCATTTTTAAAACTATCAAAAATCTCAAATAATTTAAATAAGAAATTACTTTCATTCATGTAGATATATTGCATAATAAGCTTTTTTAATTCTTGAAAATTATTTTCAATCTCTATGTTTTTAACTACTGCTTTTTCAAACCATGAATGTTCTATGATATTTTCTTTTTCAAATATTTTTTTTGAGATTAACTCATCTATTTTATGAAAATCAAAAAGTTTTATTTCTCTTGGATTTGCTTCTGAATTTATAAGCTCTTTTTGAATATCCAAAACCTTGTTTTTTATCTTTTCGATAATCTCAAATGTGTCGTACTCTAAATATTTAGTATCTATCAATAACGGATTGATGTCATAAAGAGATTTTAGTCTTGATGTGATGCTTGATAGCTTTGTACTCTCCAATGCAATAGATAAGCTAACTAGAGAACTTAAAAGTCCTATTTTATGCAACTCATCAAGAAATAACATATCAACTCTTGAAGTATCTTTTTCATTGACTGTTTCGAAATCTGGGTCAATACCAATTTCAAGAGAGGATGAGCGAAAAATAGAACCAAAAAAACTATCTAATGTCGATATATAGTTTGTATTGTTTAAAAAAACTTCCAGAACATCATCATGCTTTTCAAAAAGAATCTCTCTTGAAAATCCAGTAACATCAGATACTTTTTTTACGAAATCACTATTTTTTGGCTCTTTAAAATACAAAAGATACTCAAGTATCCTTTCTCTCATCTCACTTGCTGCTTTGTTTGTAAAAGTAACTGCAAGTATATTGTTTGGCAATTCACCCATAAAAAGAAGTGAAACATATCTTACACTAAGTGCAAATGTTTTTCCGCTTCCAGCACTTGCTAAATATCCAAAAAGAGGCTCAAAACTCATATGTATTCTCCTCTTTGACACATAAGTGCAAATTCACAATATTCACAAGTTTTCAAATCTTCACATTTAGAATTTATAAATGTTTTCGTTTTTTTGAGTTCATCTATAGCTTCAAAAAAATATTGGTCTTTTTCTTCAAAATTCTTAACCTCTTCAAATACTCCTCCATCGAACACTTTCACAAATGCTAGATTTAAATTTTTATATTGTTTTCCCAATATCTCTTTATAGATATTCATCTGAAAATCTTTTTGTGTTTCAATATTTTTGCTTTTATTTTCTTTATTTGATTTTCCTGTTTTGTAGTCTATGACGAAAGTGGATGTATTATCTTGATCTACCCTATCACATCTGCCTTGAAATTCCAATCCAGATATATTGCCTCTGATAATTTTTTCTACTTCAGAAACTCTCCACCCGGCTTTAAAATGTAAAATTTGATTTTGAATAAAGCCAGTAAGCATTTGAGAGTATAAAAGCTTTTGATATAAGCCATAAGGGCTATTATCAAGCATGGTTTCTAAAATATTGGAAATTTTTTTTGATAAATTTTCACTTTTTTCAAAAAATTTCTCATTTTCAAAAACTTTTTCTAATAACTTATGTATAAAGCTACCCTCATTCTCTTCTTGTGTCTTTTTTTGCTTGATGTTTTTTATATATCTATAATAATACTTTCTCTTGCACTCAAGAAATATTTTTAGCATAGTTGATGACCACAAGACAGAATAAGGATCAAAGACAACTTCTATATCACTATCGACAGCCTCCAAGAAAACTTTTTCATAATACAACTTAGAAGATGGACTTACTTGAAAAATATTTTTAAATCCCAATTCATAAATAAATTTTGATGGCAACTTTTCATCACTTGTAGAATATATAATAATAGAGTTTTTAGATCTCTGTATAACTCGTTTATATAACTGCTTTTGCAATGCCTCTCTGTCGTTTTTTGTAGGAAGCTTTGCAAATTCTCTAACACTTGAATTTAAAAAACTATCTTTACTTGGTAATGATGGGATAATGCCCTCGTTAAAGTCAATTATCACAACCCCATCATAAACGATGCTTCTACTCTCCAATGCGCCCATTACTGTAATTTTTCCCCCGCCAATATCATCTATTGTGATATCTGATAATACATTCATCCAAAGGTGAAGCCACTCTTTATAACTCAAAATATATTCACTAAACACCATTGATATATAAAAATACTTTTGTTGCACCTCTGCATTATGATTGGATAAAACTTGAGAATTTTCGTCTAGAGGAGTCTCAATAAGTTTAAACTCATTTAAAAATACAAAAAAATCTTTACAGTCAACATTTTTTTCAAAGTCAAAATCAATGTTTAAATTTAATCCATATGACAAAACTCTTTGATAATCTTTGGCGTCTAATGTTTTCCAAAATTGCTCTAAAGCCTCAAGAATTTTGTATATTTTTTGATTTTTATAATCAAACCCCATGGCAAAATTTAAATTATTGTGTTTATCAAATATATCTAATACATCCTTGATACTCTCATCTGGCGTAATAAGAGCTATTTTATCTGCCTGTATGCCACTATCGATCATCTTTTGAATCTCCATAAAAGCAATACCGACTTGCTCAAATCTCTCTTTTGTTGAAATTACTTTGATGTTTGCATGTGTTGATATTTTTTCTTTAGATAAAATTTTTTTATTTGTAAAATCAATTTTAAAATCAAATTCATCTTCTAAATCTAAACCAAACAATTTAAACCTATCTTGCATTTTTTTTGTAAACTTACTTGTTTGAAAATATAAAATAAGATTTGTAACTTTTGAAATGCTATCCATTAATTCAAATTCAAAGTTACTAAAATAACCCTCGATAAAAATTTCAATAACATCGAAATAACTTATAAATCCATTGTTAAGTGTATAATTTTGTGGCAACAAAGATTTATCGGTTAAGCTACGGCTTTTTAATAATGCTTGATAATCTAAAAACAAATTTTCTAAAATATCTATATGCTCTTCAAACTCTCCATAAGTATCAGAATATCTGAGATTCTCAAAAGCTACACCTTCTAAGGACAACTCTTCAAAAAATTTAAAAATTGCATCACTTTGTGTAAAAAAATGCACTAAGTCAAGATTGTATTTTAATTTAGTAAATTTAGTATCACCAATCACTTCTCTAAGCAAAAAAATTCTCTCTAATTTATCCATCATAACTACATCTTCATCTGTAGATATGGCTCTATCTTCAAATTCATCTATACGCATTAAAGTAGGCAAAAACATATTATCATCCTGATAACTTTTTGCTACTTCTCTAATAGCTCTTGATGTCGGATAAACTTTAAGTATATTTTGATTTTCTTTCATGTTTTAGTATAACATATTAGTGATTAGTGATTGGTATTTGTGTATTGTGTGGGTAGGTTGCAGTTAACTAATAAAAGATTAGACAAGAGGAAACGCCTCTTGCCTTCCTCTTATAATTATTAAGGCAAATAAGCTGATGTTTCCAAAAAGCCTATCGTTTTGCCTATTTCAACTCTTGCAACCAATGTATATCTACCAATGTTGGTAATATTTATCTTTGGTGTTTGATAAGAATTATTTACGAAATTTATTTTATCAAATTTTTGATCATCTTTATCTGTATGTGGTCGCGTTAACATAAATGTTACAGCTGCATTTTTTACAGCCTGACCGTTTTTATCAACAACACTATAATTAAATTGATTTTCGCCTTTTTTTAGTTCTATAGGATCTATAAAACTTTTTCTGCTGTTTTTGTCTTTCTCGACTTGTATAATTTTTGTATTTAAAATTTTAATACTGTAATTTTGGCTAAATAATGCTTGTTTTTCCAATATTTCATTTATATTTGCATCTGCATCTTGATAACTCATCATGTATTTATTTTCTCTTTCGACAGGTAGTGATGAGGCCGATTTAAGCGTCCAAATCCCAAGTCCAATTCCTAAAAAAAGAAAGCCAACTATCATGTGAGGCCAATATGTTTTTTTATTTTCTTCCATTTTTAAACCTTTGATATATGCCTCGTCCTACAAATATCCAAAATACAAATAATGCCCCGATATAAATAATTGCTCTTAAGATATTTACCATATAGTGACTTTCATTTGGCAAAACACTATTTAACTCAATACCTTTGCTTTTGGCTACTTCGTCAGAAAGTTCGGAAAAACTTTGGACAATTGCGATATTGTATTTATCCTCAATTTTATTTCCATCATTTTCATCTTTTAGCACATCTATGGCATTATTTTTTACATCAGATTCATTGTACATTGATTTTAAATTCTCAGACGATGGTATGATACCAATTCTTTTATTATTTGGAGCAAAAATTAAAATTATATATGGCTTGCTTAAGTTGCTATCAAATTTTCTTGCATAATCATACATACTAACACCACGATCTACATTATCATTTGTAGTATATAAATATGTATTTATTCCTGTTTTTGATTTAAGTTCGGTGGAAATATCTGTAATAATCTTTTTTGCTTTTTCATTTAAAAAAACATCATTAATTATCGGATTTGCAAAAATAGTTGAAGTAAGCAACAAAACAAGCAAGGTGAACCTTGCAAATGTTTTGTTCATGTTTTAACCTATGTATAAATGATTTGGAGTTACAACGGCCCAAAGTGTTACGAGAGCGGCAACCACTAACATAATAGTGAGAACTTTATCCATAATTTTTATCATAATAACCCCTTATTTTGCATCGACAAATGCATGTTGCTTATTGTCTGTGCTTTTCATTTGTACATTATCCAAGCTGCCAACAATTGGAGCTGGATCATAATAGTTAGTTGCATTTGCTTGTTGAGTTTTTAGACCCAAAAATGTCAAAGCAGCTAAAATTGAAAGCAATAAAACAGTAGCTATTAGCATTCCTGTAATTCCGTTGAGCTTAAAAAGACCTCTACTTGTATTATCTTGTGACATATCTTACCCCTTAATTGTTTGAATATAAGCTGCTACAGCTTTTTCTTGAACCGGAGTCAGTCTTGTTTTAAATGAAGGCATAGCACCAATTGCACCTTTTTTACCATTTACTAAAACTTTAGAAATTAAAGTATTGTCATAAGCTGCTATATTTGGTGCTGTACCGTTATTCCCTTTGCCATCAGCTCCATGACAAGCCACACAAGTTGCGAAAGCTGCCGGAGCAGTACCTTGCATACCACCAGCCACATAAGTAGCAATAGTTTCAGCATCAGCACCTTGAGCTAACATTGGAGGCATAGCACCCATAGCATAGCCAAGTTGATTTGAACCATTTTTAATAACAGCTAAAACTTGATCTTTACTGATTCTATTAACGAAGTTCTGAGCTTTACCACTCATACCATCACCTGTTTCACCATGACATGGTGCACATTGTACCAAAAATACTGATTCGCCCATAGCTATCAAAGTAGCTGCATCTGCATTAGCATGTGCAGCTTCAAATTTTGTATTATACGCTTTTGTCTCTTCATTATATTCACCAATTTGGCTATATGCATTTAATGGGTATCCTGCTAAGAAATACCACAAAGCCCAAACAATAGTACCCAAAAATGAAAATGCCCAACCACTTGGAAGTTCATTTCTATATTCACCTATACCATCCCATCTCTCACCAACAAGTTCACCAGTAGATTTATCAGTTTTCATTTGATTAATATATTTTACTGCAACACCTGTTGTGATAAACGCAATCGCTACAGCACCAAACATAGTAATCATATTAACTGGATCATTTAAATCAATATGCATAGTATTTACAACTGCTACGGTAGCAATTATCAATACTGCTGCGAAAGCTAATGCTTTTATCATTAAACCATTCATTTATTTCGCTCCTTTATCTTCATTATCAAGTTTAGGATTTTTTTCTATGGGAGTACTATCAATCTCATCATCAAGTGCAATCTTCCCATATTTCTCATAATCCTTCACGCCTTTTTTTTCACTTCTATATAGATAAACTATATATCCATACAACATCACAACCAAAAAAATGGTCATAAAAAAAGTAGCATATACTTGTAACCCTTTTATGTCCATCATGTGCCCTTTTTATTTTAATCTATTTAGATAAGCTATAAGAGCAACAATTTCTGGTATTTTACCAGCTGCAACTGCATCTTTAACTTCTTGATTTTTCATATCAGCCGCAATTGCTTTTGCTTCTTCAAGAGCGCCTGCTCGACCTTCATCAAGAGTTCCTAGTTTTGTTCCGTTTGGAGCATCATAAGGAGTATTAAATACTTTTTTAACAGTTAGTGCTTCTGCATAAGCAGTATCAATATCAGCTAAGTTTGTAAACATATGTTTATATGCTGGCATAATTGATTGTGGTACAACTGATTTTGGATCCCACATATGATTTTCATGCCAATCTGTTGAACGATAGTTACCTACACGATGCAAATCTGGACCAGTTCTTTTTGAACCCCATAGGAATGGTCTATCATATGCATACTCACCAGAAAGTGAATATTGACCATATCTATCTGTTTCAGATTTAAAAGGTCTGATAAGTTGTGAATGACAAGCGATACAGTTGTCTTTTTTATAAACTTCTTTACCTGCAAGTTCAAGTACTGTGTACGGTTTAAGACCAACAACTGGTCTAGAAGCCTCTGCAAAGTTTGGTAGTATTTCTATAAGTCCCGCGAATGCGATAACAAGAAATACACCAACTGCAAAAAAGAATGGATTTTTTTCTAACCAATGAAACATATTATACCTCCTCCTTACGCTGCCATAGGCGTTCTATTTGCCGGCTCTTCTGTAATTTTTTTCGCAGAAGTCATAGTTCTTACCATATTATATGCAAATATGAAGAAACCAACCAAATATAAAAGACCTGCAACTGCTCTTATGGTATAGTAAGGATGTAATACAGCAACAGTATCTATAAAGCTATACATCAAGTTACCATACTCATCAACTGCTCTCCACATCATACCTTGAGTAATACCAGCGATCCACATAGAAGTAAAGTAAAGTACGATACCTGTTGTTTGAACCCAAAATTGTATGTCAATAAGTTTTTTAGAATAAATCTCTTTTTTGAACATTCTTGGAGCCATATGAAATAGTGCTGCCATAGTCATAAATCCAACCCAACCAAGAACACCGTCATGAACATGACCAGGAATCCAATCTGTAAAGTGCGCAATCGCATTTACTGATTTAATTGATTGAATAGGACCTTCAATTGTTGAAAGCATATAGAATGTAGACGCAAGTACCATCAATTTGATAAGTGGGTTCTCTGTAAGTTGATTCCACTCACCTTTCATTGTAAGAAGCATATTAATAGCTGATCCCCATGAAGGCAAGATTAGAACAACTGAGAACACAGTACCCATTGTTTGCATCCAATCTGGAACAGTTGACCAAACAAGGTGATGAGATCCAGCCCATAGATAAACAAACATTAATCCCCAGAAAGAAAGAAGTGAAAGTTTATATGAGTAGATTGCTTGACCTGACTCTTTTGGCAAGAAGTAATAAATTTGAGCAATAATTGCAACAGTAAATACGAACGCAACAGCATTGTGTCCGAACCACCATTGAACAAGAGCATCATTTGTACCAGAATACATAGAAACTGAGTGTAAAATACTACCAATTCCACCACTTGCAAAATAAGTAGGAACTGCCATGTTGTTAAATAGATAAAGCATAGCAACACCCAAAAATGCAGCTATATAATACCAAAGTGATATATAAAGAGATTTTTCTCTTCTAATGCCTATAAGACCAAAAATAGAAAGACCCCAAGTTACCCAAATAACTACTATTACAATGTCAAAAGGCCATTCAAATTCAGCATATTCTTTTGATTGTGTGATACCTAGTAATAGTGAAACAACTACTGCAAGTGCTCCCACAAAATATAAGCCAAAGTGAAATTTACCTAAAAACATCAAAAATTTTGACTCAGCCATTGATACTTTAAGTACTCTTTGTCCAACATAATAAAATGTTGCCCAAATTCCACTAAGCATAAATCCGTAGATAACTACGTCAGTGTGAAGTGGTCTAAGTCTACTAAAAGTACCATATTCACCAATTAAATAGTTTAACTCCGGAAATGCCAATTGTGCGGCGATTAGTGTACCAACCGTCATACCAATAATCCCAAACAAAATTGCTGTATAAGTAAACAACTTTGCTACGGTATAATCATATTCCAATGCAGCGTTTGATTGCATGCAATACCCCCTTATAAAAATTGTATGCCTAACCTTAATTAGAGCATTCAAGATGAATTATATTACTAATTTTTAAAAACGAAACTTAAATTTAGTGCATAAATAAAAAAAATTTAACATAAAATTAACAAAAAAATGACAGGTTTGTCATAATATCGATATATAGGCATATAAAGCTATTGTAAAATAATTTTTTAGAATTAAAAAAAATGTTACATTCATTCACAATAAGATAAATAAGATAAAATTACTCTTAAAAATAAAAAAAATGACTTGCCAATTAAAAACAGTTTATTAAAAACTATTCTTAATTTTATTTTAAGTTATGCTTTGCCTTTAGCACTTTGAATGGAGTGTATATATGTATAGTCTATTTTGATATTTTGTTCAAAATTAAGACTTTGCGAGAGTTTGATTACCATATTTTCAAAATCTTCAAAAAGATAGTTTGCCATTGAGCCTGGAATTGGATTTATTTCATTTAGATAAACCTCTGCATCTTGAACAAAAAAATCACATCTGATGATACTGCCTTTAAAAACATTACCATAAACTGCTTTGAAACTGTCTTGTATTTTTTGTGCTATTGTATCATCTATATCTGCTTCGCCCACTTTGCCATCTCTTGAAAAATCCATATATTTTTTTTCAAAATCCAAAAATTCTTCTTTATGTGGTTCTTCTATAATAGATAGCTCCCATTTATCAGTATAACATCCTGCTTGATTGTATTCTTTGATGCCACTCATAAAAGGTTCAACTAGCACCAAATCATCAAACTCAAACGCAACATCAAGCGCATAATCAAGTTCTTTTATGTCTTTAACTATACTAACACCTATGCTGCTTCCCAAGCGAGATGGCTTAATAATAACAGGAAGAGTTGTTTTTATCTCTCTACTGCCATTTTTATGCAATAGCTCATAAGGAACTGTTTTAACCCCTATGCTTTGTGCAAAAAGTTTTGTAAATAATTTATTGTAGCTAAGTGCGCTTGCTTCAAGTCTTGGGGAAATATATGGCACGCCATAAAACTCCATCAATGAAGCTATTTTACCATCTTCTCCATCTCTACCATGAATGAGATTTAAAAGAGTATCAAACTCGACTTTTTTATCCCCAAACATACCGCCTATTACAAAACCGCCTTTTTGAAGTTGAAGCTTTTTGGCATTTTTATAATCGCCAGAGCTAAAATATTTTGATTTCATATCTTTTTTATCTATGAGATAAAACTCTCGCATCGGGCTAACGAATATATTAACAAGCTCTGTTTTTTTGAAAACTTTTTGCATAGTAATGGCACTTACTATGCTTATCTCATGCTCAAAACTAGATCCACCAAAAAGTATTGCTAATTTCATAATTATCCTTTATTTTGTTCGCAAATCATTTTAAAAAAATCACCAAAGATATAACTACTTTCATGTGGTCCTGGGCTAGCCTCTGGGTGATGTTGAACTGACATCGTAGGGGTGTCATTATATATAAGCCCTTCGATTGTATTGTCAAATAGATTTATGTGTGTAACTGTAGCAATTTCTGTTATATTTTCAGGTACATTATAGTTATGATTTTGTGCTGTAATCTCAACTGAATTTGTTTTTACATTTTTTACAGGATGATTTCCACCATGATGCCCAAATCTAAGTTTAAATGTATCATAACCATGTGCGATTGAAAGAAGCTGATGACCTAAACATATACCAAACATTGGAATTTTTGCCTTCAATAATTCTCGTATTTTTTCGTGCTCATCTTTTAAGATAAGAGGATCGCCAGGACCATTAGACAAAAATACTCCATCAATCTCTTTGGAGTTATATCTAACAATAATATCATTAGCACTCGTGGAGTTTGGAGCAACTTCAACTTCCATACCAGCACTAACTAATTCATTTAAAATATTTCTTTTGATTCCAAAATCAAGGGCTATAATTTTTTTAGTGGTAACTGGCTTTGAGTATTCAAAGTTTGCAATATCATACTTGCCAATATTGTGCATGTATGGTTTTTTTGTGCTTACTTGTTCTATATAATTAACTTCTTCTATTCTAGGGCTAGTTTTTAAAATATTAGCTAATTCATCTTTATCATGGATTTCAGTTGAAGCTATCATCATCATAGCTCCCTCTTCTCTCAATATTTTTGTAATATATCTAGTATCAATATCACAAATTCCAATAATGCCAAATCTATTAAGCATCTCATCTAAACTCTCTTCGCATCTAAAGTTTGATGGTCTTTCTTGATAATTTCTCACGATAATACCGCTACAATGAGCTTTACTACTTTCCATATCTTGCTCATTGCAACCAACATTACCAATTTCTGGCATAGTAAATGTTACAAATTGTCCAGCATAACTAGGATCACTTATAATCTCTTGGTATCCGCTCATAGAAGTATTGAAAACTATTTCTCCAACACTTGTTCCACTTGCACCAAAACTATTTGCACTTAAAAAAATTCCATTTTCAAGATAAATAGATACTTTCCCCATTATAGCATGCCTCTTCTGATTAGTTCTTCTTGGTAAAGTCTCTCATAAAGAAGCTCATAGTCTTCACTTCCTGGAAGTATGTCTTTTTTCATAGCTCTTATTTTTCTATATACTATATCATCTATCTCTTCATAAGCGTCCGCAAATGACTTGAATGATTTAAATATTATATTTCTAATTTGATTTTCATTAACATCATATTCTGCTAAGTAATTTTCATAAAGCTCGTCTAGAATAGTGTGAGCAAGATCATTATATCTATCATCATAATTCATTATTATGCCAAATTCAGGTGCTAGTTTCTTTTTTATCATAAAAAATAGCTGTCTCTCATCTGCACTTTGAAACTCAATTTGCTCCATATAATCAGCCATGACTTCTTTTACTTTTTGATCTAGTGCAAACTCTTTTTTTAGATTTTCATCTATTATCTCTTTGCAAACTTCCACAACTGTATCTTTGCCTTTTGGAAGTTTTACAAAAGGGGCATTGGCTAAATCAATTCCTATTTTACTTGCAACATATCTCGTTTGGTTTGGTTTTAGTCTCATTATTGCTCCTTATCTTATAATAGTATCGTCTCTATCTGGACTTGTTGAAATTATTCCTATCTTTGCACCGACCATCTCTTCGAGTGCGATGATATAGTCTTGTGTATTTTTAGGCAAAGCTGCAAAATCTCTTATGCCTTTACATTCGCCCCAACCTTGAAATATTTTATACACAGGTTTTGCATCTTCTAAATCGTATGGGACATAATCTATCTGTTTGCCATCAACTTCATAAGCAACACAAACTTTTATTGTCTCAAAGCCATCCATTACATCAAGCTTCATAAGCGCTATTTGATCTACGCCATTTAGTCTAACTGCATGACTAGTCGCTACAGCATCAAACCAACCACATCTTCTAGGTCTCCCAGTTGTAGTACCAAATTCATAACCTTTTTCACGAAGTTTATCACCCTCATCGCCTAAATCTTCACTTGGAAATGGACCATTTCCAACTCTAGTACAATATGCTTTAGCTATTCCTGTAACTTTGCCAATATCTTTTGGACTAAGTCCAAGTCCACTACAAGCTCCTGCACTTACAGTTGTAGAACTTGTTACATAAGGATAAGTCCCATGATCAATGTCCAACATCGTACCTTGAGCACCCTCTAAAAGTACTTTTTTGTCTTCTTTTAATATTTTCCACATCATCTGTGTAGTATCAGTAATATATGGTAATAACTCTTGCTTGTAGCCATCTAATTCTTTTTTTAATTCATTAAAATCAGGCTTTTTGATATTGAGTGCTTCAAAAATAACACTATTTTGTTCAAAATAGTTAACTATTTTTGTTGCTAATTTGTTTGTATCTAAAAGTTCACCTACTCTATGTCCAACTCTTGCAACTTTGTCTACATAAGCTGGTCCTATGCCTTTGCCAGTTGTTCCTATAGCATCTTTTCCTTTTAGGATTTCTAGTGCTTTATCAATCTCGGCATGATAAGGCAAAAGAAGATGTGCCTTGTCAGAGATAAATAATCTTCCTTCTAAATTGCTAAATTGCGTAAGCTCTTTGATAAAATATTCTGGCGAGATAACAACACCATTTCCAACTATATTTTTTGCATTTGGATTTAGTATTCCAGAAGGCACTAAATGAAGGGCGTATTTTTTACCATCAACTACAATCGTATGTCCTGCATTATGTCCTCCTGCAAATCTGCAAACATACTCTTGACGTTGGGCCATATGGTCAACAATCTTACCTTTTCCTTCATCGCCCCATTGAAGACCTATTACTATTTGTGCCTGACTCAATTTTTCTCCTCTTTGTTTCTTAATTTTAATCTGATGCATTCATCTAGGTATATCGCAAAGCCTGCTGCTTTTAAATCCTCTATGGTATATTCTCCGCCCATTGCCAAAAGTTCATTTCCGATAAACATTTTAAATGTCAAAGAATCATAGTATCTCATTTTTGCATAAAACAATGGAGAAATTATTAGATTTTTATAATCTAATTTTTCGGCTTCTTTTTTTATTTTATCAAGTTCATATTTTATGTCATCTGGGTAAATGGACAAATCATTTAAATCATCTTTGGTTGACATTGTTACTAAATTTTCTATCCATTTATGCTCTGATTTCATCATGGTTTCTATCTGCATAGATTTTAAAACTTCCAATGAAATGCCATATTTTTGACTTAAGAGTTTTGGAATTTGTATATTTGCTATTTGTAAAATAGGATTTATATTTAATGTTTTTAGTAACTCTATTGTGATTTTCAAAGAATCACCAAAACTTCCTTCGATTATCTCGCCACCAATTTGGTATTGCTCCTTTGTGGGATAAAAATACACTGGTTGAATGTAAAACCATTTTTTATGCTCCATACTTCGACCAAGTCTTTTTGTAGCAATTCTAACTACATCTGGCGTTGAATCTGCTCTTAGAGTAATAGTATGGTTATTTGAATCATTTAGTCTAATAAGTGGATTTTGATTTTCAAAGCTATCATGTTGATGATAAGAAAAAACAGGTGTTACTATTTCTTCAAACCCCTCTTTATATAGTAAGCTTGAAGCACGAAATTCGATATCTCTTTTTACCTTAGCACTTTCTCCAAAATACAACTTTGAGCCGATAGGAATTTCGTGTTCAAATATCACAATTAGCCTTTATAATAAACTTCATTAAATACTTTGTTGGCTGTGCCATCAAAAGATCTTCGCCCTAAATTATCAAGAGCAAGTTCAACAGCATTAACAACCCAACAACTCTCATAAACTGGAATTAATCCCATTTGATTTATGCGAAATATTTTGCCCTTGAGATGATCTTGTCCACCAGCCATATTTACATCATAATTATTTTTCAAGATTTTTCTTATGTTTTCTGCATCATCATCTATAACTGTACTCATAGAAAGTGCAGGATTTTTTGGATAAATCTGTAATCCTATTGCCTTAAGCGCTGCGATTGTTGCCTTGGCTCTTTTTGCTGTATCTTCATATAATTTTTCGCTTCCACCGCTCTTTTCAATCTCTTCAAATATAGCATTTAACCCTGCTATTAAAGTTGTAGCAGCTGTCCATGCAGTAGTATTTTTTTGTTGGTTTTTAATCTCGGTTGCTAAGTTAAAATAATAATCTCTACCGCTTCCGATTTTTTCTACTGCACCTTTTGATAATCCTATCATAGCAAGTCCAGGAGGAAGCATAAACGCTTTTTGACTGCCTGTGATTAGTGCATCAATATTTGTTACATCAGTAGGCTCAACACCAACTGCTGTAATGCCATCTGCTATTACCATGATATCTTTATTGATACTTTTTACTAGAGCAGCTACTTCTTCGACTGGATGTCTAAGTCCACCTGCACTTTCACAAACTTGAATACAAATAACATCTATATCACTATTTTCACTCAATGCTTTTTTGACATCATCTATGCTTACAGGTGTATTCCAATCATATTTTAATTCAATCTTAGGCAAATTCAAAGCATCTGCAATTTTGCCAAATCTCTCTCCAAATTTCCCAGAATTAATTGTCAATGCTTTTTTACTACAAAGGTTAACCATGCATGCTTGCATAGCACCCGTTCCGCTGCTCGCCAAAAATATACACTCGTCCATTTTGAACATATCCATCATTTTTGCTCTTGCTTGGGCAAAAATAGCTTCAAATTCTGGTGTTCTATGATGAATAGTTGGTGTAGCCATAGCTTGTCTGACAGATTCAGGTACTGGTGTAGGTCCTGGAGTAAAAAGTAACATTAAATTCCTTAAAACATTGGTAAATCGTATTATTATACACAAAAAGTGTTTAGGAGTTGATTATTTTAGATAGGCAAATAATAGCTTCTTCTTTTGATTTTATCTCTCCATTGAGTTGTTTTTCATACATTTGATGTAAAATCTCACTAAATTTTGGTGATGGCTCTAACCCTAAATCTATCAAATCTTTGCCTTTAAGAAATGATTTTGGAGGAGAATTATATACGCCTAATTCTTTAGCTTTTTTTTCCATCCAATCCCCAGCTTCATATATGCCGCTCATCGCCTCTTGTGTAGTGCGACCAAAAAAATCAGCTCTTGCCAAAATCAAAAGCTCTGAAATATTTACTTTGGTTGATAGGTGTCTGATTTTTTTATCTCTAGCATGATTTTTAAAATACATTGATGGCACCAAATGATATTCAACTAATGGCAATATGGATTTTATAAAATCATGTTCATTTGTGAGCCTGTACAAAAAATCTTTTGCTAACTCAACTCCAGCTTTTTCATGCCCTATTGCTCTTATTTTATCATCTTCTATCTGGGTATGTGTAGCTTTGCCAAAATCATGACAAAGAGCTGCTAACATAAGTTTCAAATCAAGCTTCTCCTTCCCAATTCTAAGTTTTGCCATCTCATCAACCACCATCATAGTATGAGTCCAAACATCGCCTTCTGGATGATAAATGTGACTTTGTGGTATATTTATAATATTTTGAAGTTCTGGGAAATACTTCATAACCCCGATTTGCCTTAAAATTTCAAACCCAATAGATGGTTTTGGTGATTTCAGTAGTATTTTTTGAAATTCTAAAAAAATTCGCTCTTTTGGCAGTGTGGCAAATTCGTCTTTTTTTGCCATGTCTTTACATAGCTTCAAAGTCGTATCATCAATCTTAAAATCAAATCTTGCACAAAACCCAGCTGCTCTATACACCCTCAAAGGATCTTCTATAAAAGAATTTTCGCTAACTGCTTTTACTATTTTAGAGTCAATATCTTTTCGCCCACCGAATGGATCTAAAAATTCATCTTTTTGTATATCATAGCCTATGGCATTTATAGTAAAATCTCTTCTAGCAGCTGCACTTTTAAAGTCTAAACTGCTATCGCAAACTACACTAAATCCTCTGTGTCCAACACCATTTTTTTCTTCAACCCTTGGAAGCGAAAAATCATATTCTTCATTATCATAGACAAATTTTAAAACACCAAAACTTTTACCAACCAAATTAACCGTGCCAAACTTACCTAAAATACTCTCTAATGCTTCGATATTTTCTATACCAAACACTTCTACATCATAATCTTTTATAGACAGGTCCAAGAAGAAATCACGCACACATCCACCAACTAAAATAACTCTACAATCTAATTTTAACAACTCATCTGAGATAGTTTTTATAATCGGTGGCAATTCGATTTTTATTTGTGCCAAAATGTATCCTTATTCTAAAACTATACTTTGCTGACCAATCTCTTTATATCTATCATAATAATACTCTACAAATTCTTTTATATCTTTATCTTTTGGTAGATAAACTCCATTTTCTTTTGCAGTATACCGATGCAAAAATTCACTAGCATCTAGTTTGTTTACATAATGTGTTGCTAGGTTTTTATAGCTCTCTTTATAAGCATTTTTCATCTCTTCATATTTGCTATAATCTATAACTATTTCATTCTCATATCTAATAATCTTGGATTTAAATAAAATATCAAGATGTATAAGTCCTTCACAATAATAAGGCAAAACTTCTCCAACTTCTCTCCATGCCATAAGTCCTATACTTCTACTAACCAAATCATCAACTATATGCTCTTTTAAATTTTCTCTTTCATTGTGAAAAAATGCCATAAGCCCACCAGATGTTGCTTTGAACTCTTCTATATTTTTAAACTGCCCACTTTTGTTCATAACACCTTCTGTATCACTCTCTAGCCACAATATATGACCAAATTCATGCCCAATAGTAGAAATATCATATACTTCGTGCCAAAGAGATGGGCAATGCTCAGCAAAATTTCTACTATTTTTGACAAACTCTTTACCCATAACTTCAACACTTAGTTTCATTGTTGGTTTTGCAAGTTTTGAAGCCAAAACAAAATCACTATATGCAAATATCTTGTGTCCATATTTATCAGAAACCATTTTATCATTTGGAACTACTTGAGCCGAGAATAACCCATTAAGTTCTGCTGCGTAATAAAGCATCGGCTGACCGATATAAAGTTGCGTTTTATCTACTTGCAAAATATTGTTTTTAGCAATACTTATGGCATTTTTACCTATCTCTTTAGCCAAACTTGCCGTAAATCCTTTTATGTTTTCTCTTGTGCTTGAGCTTGTTTGTAATTTTGGATTTATTATCCGCACATCCCATTCCAATGCAACTGCTTTTCTGAAATGATCTTCATAATACTCAAGCGGATGCCCCACTTGAATAGGAGTTGTTATGCTCATCCAAGCGATATCAACCTCTTGCCATTTTGATAGAAGGTTTTCAACATTGTTTTCACAAAAAGCATCATTAATTGCATTAAAATACTTTATCCATTGTGATTTTTGATGATATACCTCATCATCTAAATTTGATAATTCTGATATCAACTTACTTATTTCTTTACTTGTATTTTCTATATCTGTTCTAAAAATCTCATTATAACTATGAACACTATGACTTCCATCTTCGTTCTCTTTTAATGCAGAATAACTTCTATCTGTTATGACTCCAAATGTGTCTTTATCAAACAAACTAAAGTTATGCAAATACTCTAAAACTCTTTTTTCATCGCCATCAAATTTTTTAAACAAATTGGCATTTATGGTATGAATGATATGATTTGTCCATCTACTTTGAGCATTATTTAAACTCAGCCCAATATCATGAACACCAAAAAGAATAGTTCTATAAAATGGGCTTAATAGATTCTTTTCTTCTACCCAATCAAGTAAACTCTTGTGATATTTTGTATAAAAATCACTAACCCAGCTATACGCCAACTCTTTTTTAGTGACAATCTCATCGCTATCACATCCAACTCTTTGAAGAACTTGTTCTAAAAAGTCCTCTTTTAGATTGACAATTCTACTAAGTGCTGCCATGATACTATCACTGTCTTTTTCAATTTGTATATATTCTAAAAAATCATCAACAATCTTTTGGGCTTCTTTATGACTTTCATGCAAAAGTTTGAAATAACTATTTAGCTTATCTTGTCTACTTGTCAACTCATCATATATTTTTTGTATGTCTGTTAAAAAATCTTGTTTCATTATATCCTGCCTAGTTTTATCATCTCCATTATAGGCACAATCAACTTTAAAGCTTTAGTTCTATGAGAAAAATCGCTTTTTATATCACTTGGCAATTCGCCAAGAGTTTTATCAAACCCCTCAGGGATAAACATAGGATCATACCCAAATCCACCACCCCCAAGTGCTTCATCTATGACATTGCCATACATCCAACCATGCACCACAAATTCTCCCTCAAGACAAACAAGAGCGATAGCAGCAGTATAGTATGCCGCTGTGCACTTTATATTTTTTTTCTTTAACTCATTTATCAATTTATGCAAATTGTCTTTATCACTTGCACCAATTTTGGCATATCTAGCACTATAAACACCAGGTTCGCCACCCAACATAGGTACACTTATGCCACTATCGTCTGCTATAACGATACTATCATCTGGTAATTTTTCATAGATAGCTCTAGCTTTTATAATTGCGTTTTTTGCGAATGTATCGCCATTTTCCTCTATATCAAAAGCATCTATTATATGAGTGTATGGAACAACAATTTCTCCAAAAAATCCTGATATCTCTTTGACTTTGCCTTTGTTTGATGTTGCTAAAACTATTTGCATATTTGCCTTACATTAATATTTTGGTTATATAATTACGACTAATTTTATCTAATTTGGATTATCAAAATGTTTAAACAAATTTTTCCACTTAGCACAATTATCGCTCTTAGATTTTTCGGACTATTTATCGTACTTCCAGTTCTTTCAGTATATGCACTTGAATTAAAAAGTGGAACACCATTTTTAGCTGGTATTGTTGTTGGTGGATATGCTCTCACACAAGCAATTTTTCAAGTTCCTTTTGGACACATGAGTGATAAATTTGGACGAAAGAAAACCTTACTATTTGGAACTATTATATTTATAATTGGTTCGATCATATGTGCTTTATCTGACAATATTTATATGCTAATGTTGGGCAGATTTATACAAGGAACAGGTGCTGTTGGTGCTGTTGTGAGTGCGATGATAAGCGACCTTGTCAAAGAAGAACAAAGAGCTCATGCAATGGCTATTATGGGTGGAACGATTGCAGTTAGTTTTGCAGTTGCTATGGTTATAGCCCCACTAGTTGGCGGAAATTACGGCATTGATAAACTATTTTGGCTTACTGCAATTTTAGGAGTTTTAAGTCTATTTGTACTTTTTAGACAAGTTCCGAACCCTCCTAAAATTATCCATACATATACACAAAAAGAATCAAGATTTAGTGATGTTTTTGGTGACAAAGCACTAAATAGTATGTATGTTACATTCTTGTTTCATTCGTCAATTATGACTATGGCATTTTTTATCATTCCTCTTGTTATGACAGTTGACATAGCTCATGGTGGTTTTGGATGGAGTAAAGCTGAACTTTGGAAAGTTTATCTTCCTGCTATGGTTTTTGGATTACTTTCCATGGGACCAGCAGCAGTATTTGGAGAAAAATATGGTAAAGGCAAACAAATATTTATGATTTCTATTGGTTTCATACTATTGGCATTTTTAGCTATGGGCTTTAGCCACACACCTCTTGTATTTATAATAGGCGTGATATTGTTCTTTATAGGTTTCAATATGTTTGAGCCGCTACTTCAAAGCTTTGTAAGTAAATTTGCTAGAGTTCACCAAAAAGGAGCAGCCCTTGGTGTTGCAAACACATTTGCTTATATTGGTATATTTTTAGGTGGTTTAATAGCTGGTTATATCATACATCATTATGATAGAGCAACACTTGCTATTTTTGTTGTTATTCTTTGTATTTTTTGGTTTTTGTGGATTTTGAGCATGAATAATCCAAATGCTAGAGCAAATGTTTATCTATCTCTAGATGATTACAAAAGAGATGATATTTTAAATTTACAAAACCATGAAGCTATCGCAGAAGTTTATATAAATGAAACCGAACATTTAGCAATCATTAAATATGAAAAAGAGATGATAAGTGATGATGAAATTAAGAGTCTCTTGAAGTAATTTTAACATACCTCAATGCACTAAGCCCTAAAACTATATACAAAATCACAATAAAAACAAGTTGTGATGGGTTTGTAGTGTATTCATACCACAAAATTAATACTCCTCCTATACCTAATCCTAAAATAGCAATTAGTGTGGCAATAGTAGAAGATTTTGTTTTTTCTCTTATTTTAAAGTTCGCTATAGCCATCAAAAGCGAAACAAGCAAAAAGGTAATACTACCAAATTCTAAAATGAGTCGTAATCCTCCAAAAAAAATTAATGTAGATGCAATTGTTCCCATAGCAATAATTGCATTAACTGCCGTTGTGCCTTTTCTCTTACCTAATATCTTTGGAAAATGTCCATCATCTGCAATTCTCGCCATTTGCCTTGAAGAGCCAAAAATTGTTCCACTAATAGCACTTGATGTAGCTAAGATGGCTCCAAAAATTACTAAATTCCTACCCCAATCACCAATTATTGCTGATGCTCCAGCAGCAAGTGCATACTCTTTATTATTTATGATATCTTTTATAGGAATGGCAATAACTGCACTTAATGCAATAATAAAATATATTAGAGCAACAAGAAAAATTGCTGTATATATAGCACGAGGAATGTTTTTATCTGGATTATCCATATCGCGAACAGCATTTATTACAAGTTGAAACCCTTCATAGGCAACAAAAGTAACAGATGAAACAATCAAAATATCCAAAAATCCAGTATGTGTAAAATCATGAGAAATCGCATTGGAAAAAGAAGCAAAATCGGTTTTTGCAATACTTATAAGCATTATTGAGATAGTAAATAAAATCAGTAACTTTACATAAACAAGTATATCTTCGATCTTGCCCATTCCCTTAACACTCCACAAATTAACAAACACAAATACCCACAAAATAGCTATGGCAAATATTTTTTGTGTCCAAATGTTGTGAGAAAATGAAAATCCGCTAATACTATAAGAAGAAAAAGTGTATGCATATAACGCTAAAGTACTGATATAACCAAAGATAGTATACCATCCTATTAGTGATGCGGCAGCTGGAGAATCTGGATAGGTGCGTTTAAAAAAAGCATAAGTTGCACCTTCGTCTTTATAATATACACCAAGCTTAACATAAGAATATGCTGCAAAAAAAGCTATTACTGCACCAAGAGCTATCGCAAACGGTGCCAAAGCACCTACTATCGCTACTGATATGCCAAGTATTGTAAATATTCCACCACCGACCATACCACCAATTGCTATGGCTATAAGTTCTATAAGACCTAAATTACTATCTTTTTGTTCCATAATATATTATACAAAAATATAGTAATTTTTATACACCTATAAGTTTACATGCTCTATTTACGATATTATCTGCTGTAAAACCGAATTTTTCAAACAATAGTTCTGCTGGAGCACTTGCACCAAAGCCTTCCATACACAACACATCATCTGCATATCTCCAGTACTCAACTGCACTACTTGCCTCAATGGCTAATACTTTTGTATTTGCATCAATAACTCTAGATTTATATGTGCTGTCTTGTTCATTAAAAAGATCTAAACATGGGACAGAAACTACATTTGTTTTTATTCCAAAGCCATCTAATTTTTTAGCGGCATCTAGAGCGATACCTACTTCACTACCACTTGCCATAAGAGTGATTTTTGCATCTTTACTCTCTACCAAAAGATATGCGCCATTGCTTACATTTCCAAAAGCGCTATTTCCACTTATCATGGGTAATTTTTGACGGCTAAGAACAAATGCGCTTGGAGCTTGGATGTCCAAAGCTTTCTTCCACGCTTCTACATTTTCAGTTGCATCACAAGGTCTCCATACATAAAAGTTAGGCAATGCTCTAAATTGGCTAAGTTGTTCTATTGGCTCATGAGTTGGTCCATCTTCGCCAACACCGATACTATCATGAGTCCAAATAAAGAAATTTTGAATATGGCTAAGAGCAGCTATTCTTGCACTCGGTTTTAGATAATCACTAAATACAAAAAATGTTGCATTAAATGGGATTATTGTCCCATAAAGTGCCATAGCATTTGTAATGGCGGCCATAGAGTGCTCACGAATTCCAAAATGGATATTTTTACCTTTTGGAAAGTCACCCATATTTTTAAGCTCGGTCTTGTTTGACGGTGCAAGGTCAGCCGAACCACCTATAAAGCCTGGAATTGCCGTTGCGATTGCATTTAAAATCTTACCATTGCTATCTCTTGTCGCAACTGCTGTCTCAGAACTAAAATCAGGGAAATTAATAGAGCTAAAATCAGGATTTAAAAGTCTTCTTAGTGCTTCATTTTGTTCTATCAATGGAGCTTCATTTTGACTATGAATCCACTCTTTTTCATACAATTCACCTTTTTCAACTGCACATCTAAATCTGATTAGCACATCTTCTGGTATCGCAAAACTCTCATCTGGGTTAAATCCAGCTTTTATTTTTGACTCTTTTATACAACTCTCACCAAGAGGTGCGCCATGAGTTTCATGACTACCTTCTAGTCCATCAGCTCCACGACCGATAATTGTATTTGCTATGATGATAGTTGGTCTTTGAGTTGCTTTTTTAGCTTCACTTATAGCTTTGTCTATCTCATTGTAACAATGTCCATTTATTTTTATCACATTCCAATCTTGAGCTTCAAATCTAGCCCCTACATCTTCGCTCCAAGCTATACTTGTGTCACCTTCGATAGTTATAGAGTTACTATCATAAATCAAAATCAAATCTTTTAGCCCCAAATGCCCTGCCAATGCACATGCCTCATAACTAATACCCTCTTGTAAGTCGCCATCGCCACAAAGACAATAAATCTTATGGTCTATCAACTCACATGTTTCGCTATTTACTTGGTTTGCCGTAAAAGCCTTCGCCATTGCAAAACCAACTGCATTTGCGATTCCTTGACCTAATGGTCCAGTTGTTATTTCAACCCCATCAGTATGTCCACATTCTGGATGTCCTGGAGTTTTACTATCAAGTTGACGGAAATTTTTTAAATCTTCAAGACTTAGATCATATCCCCATAAATGAAGTAGAGAATATATGAGGGCTGATCCATGACCGCCAGAAAATACCACTCTATCACGATTTAACCATTTTGCATTTTTTGGATTGTGTTTTAAATGTTCACTAAGTACTACAGCAATATCTGCTAACCCCATAGGTGCACCGGGATGTCCACTATTTGCTTTTTGAACCATATCCGCAGCTAAAAATCTGATGGTGTTTGCCATCTTTTTTCGCATTTGGTTTTCTGGTGAATTTGGCATTTTTTTCCTTTTGTTAATTTGATTTTATTTATGTCGCCATAAGTAATGAGCTACTGCTTTACTCAAAGCTTGTTTTGTATTTTTATCAAAACTTGTTAGCTTTTCTTCTAATTTTTTGGCTAAATCATTAGCATATTTCAAGCTTTCATCTAGCCCCAAAACTGTTACAAAACTATTTTTACTTTCATCATTATTTGTAGTTTTACCAGCTTCTTGCTCACTTTGTGTAGCATCTATGATGTCGTCTTGTACTTGAAACAACAATCCAAGATCCAGTCCAAAATCATACAATGCTCTCTGCGTATCTTTTGGCAATCCTGCGATAACAGCTCCCATTTGCAAACTTGCTGCTATGAGTTTTGCTGTTTTGTTTTGATGAAGTATCTCTATTTGCTTTAACTCTAGTTTTTGATTTTCAAAATAACAATCTATCGCTTGACCGAGAACCATTCCACCACTTCCACCATTATCTGCTAGTATCTCAACAAGCTTTATTTTTATATCATCTCTTAATGGTGCTTTAGCGATTAACAAAAACGCTTCTGTGTTTAGTGCATCTCCAGCCAATACAGCAGTAGCTTCATCATACTTGATATGTAGTGTCGGAGTCCCACGTCTAAGGCTAGCATTATCCATAGCAGGCAAATCATCGTGTATAAGCGAATATGTGTGAAATGCTTCAAGTGCGAGAGCTACTGGAAGTGCCGAATCATACAAAAGAGGTTCATTGGCTTCAACTATCTCAAGTAATAATTGAGGACGAAATCGTTTACCGCCAGCATCGAGCATAGCACCAAGTGCATCTTCATAACAAGGGTGAAAGCTTGCCACTTTGACTAGATGTGATTTCAGATAATTTTCAAATCTTTGCATATTTTCTCTTCAGATGTATTGGCGGTATTATATCAAATTAGGATAAAAACAACTCTGTTATGAGTTTTTGAAGAAGTATTTTATAAAAATCAAGAGGCATAAAGCCTCTATGTTTTATTTATCGCACTTGTCACTACCGCAAGTATTTTTGCCGATTAGTGAATAAAGTGGGCAATATCCGATAAGTGCAGTAACAACGAGTATGATACCTATATATCCTAGTAAATTACCACTCCAAATAGCAAACAAAATAAGGACTGTGCCTAAAACAAGTCTTATGATTTGATCCGTTCTACCTACATTTTTTGTCATTTTAACCCCTTTGTTTAAATGTTACTAATGATAGCACAAAATAAGATAAATAGTTATAAAATTTGTTTTATTTTGTTATATTGCAACTTTGTTGATTTGTTCTACTATCTCTTTGGTACTTAGTTTTTCTACATTTATGATTACATCGGCTACTTGTCTATATATCTCTGCTCTCTCATTGTAAAGTTTTTTCGCCTCTTTTTCTTTGGCAAAGAGTGGTCTTTTGGCTAATTTGGCTTTTGAATTTTTGGCATTTTTAAGTCTTTTATGTATCCATTCAAATGAAGCATCGAGCAGAACAACCGTTCCTAAATTTTTGAGGTTATTTACTTTGTAAAATCCACCGCCACAACTGATAAGAGTACCTTTGACATCTGCTTCTATCCAATTAGCAGTCTCTTGTTCCAATGCTCTAAAACGCTCTTCGCCGTATTGTTCAAATATCTTTTTTACTTCTTTTTTGACTTTTGATACTATGAGATCATCTGTATCTATGTTATACACACCGTATGCTTTTGCGTACGCTCTTGCGATTGTACCTTTGCCTACACCCATAAAACCTATCAAAATTATATTTTTATCCATTTTTTACTCTTTTTTGAATTGTGTCATTATACAAAATATACTTACAATTTTGCATTATTGCCATATCAATATCAATATGGTTTTTGGTTTATATAATTACCAGGCGGATTGTAGTTGCATGACCAAATTTGAGATTTGTCATAACAGATTACTTTTGCGCATCCAACCTCGGTAGTATCTTTCCATATCAGTTGTGTATAATGACCGCATACCTTGCCACTTATACAACGATTTGCATTATAATCATAATAAGGCTCCTCAGAACTCCATGCCGAAACTACATCAAAAGGACGAATGGGCTGTATTTCTTTTTTTCCATTTGAATAAGAAAGTGGACCAGCCCAATATAAATTTTCTCCTAAATTTGGCATATGGCTATGAAACATTTTACATTCATACTTAACGCTAAGAGTATTTACCCAATTGGTTGCTTTATATTCCAAAGATTTGGACCATTTTAGATTTGGCAAATTAAGCTTATTGCGTACTTTGTTGTGTGCTGTCAATATTTCGACTTGCTCTTGCACGCTAAGTGCATAACTGTGAATATTAAATAAAATAAATATCAATAAAAATATTAATCTGCTTTTGTATGCCATCTTTATCATCTTTTTTAAATTGTGTCATTATAGCATAGTGTGAGTTTATATTTTGGTTTTTAGAATCTTACTAAAAGTCACTTAGATTGATGTGAATATTGGATGTTTGTTGCGTCAATTTGTGTGCCGCATTCTGGGCATTGAATGGTGGTTTGGTTAGACATGGTTAATTCTCTACTTTTTTCCATTTTTGGATATTTTCAACAATATCACTATCTTTAAAATCATAAACTATGCCAACACTATGTTTTGCTCTTGTAACAGCAACATAAAATTTTGCACGACTTGTACCATCAAGATTTTTATTCTTCAAAATAAAGTCCAATATAGGTTGAGTCGGATAAATCATAACTCTATCAAATCCCAAACCTTTTGACTCTCCAAAATTCATAGCTATATAATCATTATTTACCGCTCTACTTCTATTTGCTCTTAATTGAATTGGGTTGAATTGTTCCAAATAAGCATCAACATCATTTTCTTTAATTAAGAAGATTCCTTTGTGTTCTACTTCATCATTCTGATTTGATGTAGAAACTACATAATCAGGAAATAATTTAGAAGAAAATTGACAAATTAACTCATTATTTCTATAACTACAATTCAAACTTTCTTCATCAATTTCAACTACAACTTTTTTACATTCATTTTGAATAAACTCTCTAATCTTTCCATCTCTATATTTCGTATATTTATTTTCACTATGTGTTAAATAAGTCACTTGCCTAGGATCACCGACCAATATAATATTTGAATTACTTTGAAATAAAAGCTTTATCAACTCTAAATCATATCCTGCTAAATCCTGAACTTCATCTATAAAAATACAATCATAGATTCGACTCAATCTATCAAAAACAGCACCACTACTTTTTTCATTGCATTTGAAAACAAATTTTGACAATTTATCAGAATAAATTTTATATTCTTTGGAAAAATAATGCTTATCAACTTCTTCCTCTTTGTAGTAAACAGGGAATTTTCCTCTAAATTTCAAACCTGATTGTTCATTTACCAACAACATTCCATTAATTTTTTTATCAGTTAGATAGTCTTGATATGGCTTTACTCCATGTTGTAATAACATTGAAAACCAAGTTTGAATAGTTACATTTTTTGGGATTGCGCCGTTTATTTCTATAAACTTCTTTTTTATCTCGCTTTCATTTGCTTCTGTGTAAGTTGTGATTAATACTTCTTTATCTTGCTTTAAAGCTTCTTTTATTAAATATGTGGTTTTGCCAGCTCCAGCAGCAGCAATGATAAGTTTATTAATTTTGCTCATACTATTTTATAGCCTCTATAATGTAGTCGGGGAAAACCATTTCTTCTTCTGTATCAAAAATATTTAAAGCACATTCGGTTTTATGACTTTTCATGTATTTTCTTAATTCATCTTCTGTAATGTATGATGTCCCAAAAATCGTATTTAGTTTTGCTAAACTATTAGATTTTAAAATCTTTGGCTCTAGTGTATTGTAGTTATAAGGTTTTTTGCCAATCATCAAATCTCCAGTATCAACAGTAGCATCGAAGCAAATTTTAATATTTGGTTTTGCATTTTTCCCCAAATAATCTGTATATTTATCATTAATATTTTTTTGAATATCCCCATCAGTATCCGTTACCACAACAACTTCTTTATTTATCTTTTCTGCAATTTCTAAAAATCTCTTAAATGCAATACCAACAGAAATAACATCTATTTCATCCTCAATAGGTAGCTTTCCAGCATTTTGAAGTATGTAGGCTTTTTGAATTACAAGTTCATCGGAATCACCCTCGACCAGTATCGCTTTTTTACATAAAATCAATCTCAAAGTATCATAACCAGCTATTTTTTCAAAAAACTTTTGCGTGTCAGGTGATAATTCATTAAGCTGTGTGGTCTTTTTATCATGTAAAAAAATCAAATGTTCCAAGCCTAGCTTATTGGCTACAAAACTGCTATGAGTTGATATGATAATTTGCTTGTCTTCATTTCCAGTTTTAATTTTATTGATTAAGGCATTTAGCTTAGTGTGACTTAGATGATTTTCTGGTTCTTCGATTAAAAGTAAATTTGATTCTTTACTTTTTTTATGACTTAATGCTAGATCGGTTTTGATAATACACTGCTCCCCTTTGCCAATATAATGAAATGGGATATCATCAAAATATGTCATCAAACTACTTTCCCAAGCATTTTTTGAAACTAGTTCTACAGATAATGCCAACTCTTTTGCTGTTAGAGTTGAATGAGTTTTGACTTTTGAATTAATTGCTTGGATGCTTTCATCTTCCATAAATGCATCTCTCATTTTCCTATGAGCTTGAGAAATTTTTACTAAATCATTTTCATCTAAATTTTCTCTAATAATTCTCGACAAATAAACATCAGAGCCATTCTGGAAACGATTAGAGGAAGAGTCAATAAAGGCCGACTTAATAGGAATACTTCTCGAAGTAATACTGTCTCGTGCAAATGAAGACCAAAATACTTCATAATATTCTATGGGTAGTGTTTTTATACTCTCTTTATCTTTTAAAAGTTCATTATATTCATTTTGATATTTTTCATCAAATGCTATTTTAAATGAAACACCGCTTTCTTTATCTTTTTTTTCATAATTCAGAGTACCTTCAAATATTGGATGGCTTCCATCTTCAAAAAATATTTCAATAAGTATATAAGGCAAAGTTTCTGGATTCACTAAATAATCTTTAATACAATCAACATTAAATAAATACTCTGTTAAGTCATTCTTTAAATATTTGCCATTAAACAATCCTGTAAGTGCCAAATGAATAGCTTCTAAAATAGTTGATTTTCCTGCTTCATTATTGCCAACAAGAATATTGATGCCGCTATCCAAATCAAGCTCTAGCTTTTTAAAATTTTTAAAATTTTCAATATATACTTTTTTTATTTTCATTTATCCCCCATAAATATACATTCTGATAATAATATCAATTTTTTTGCATATTTCATAGGATTTTAATGAATCAGTATAAAATTAGGCATAAAGGAAAATTATTATAATTTAGCTCTACTTTCAACCCACTCTACTTTCTTTTTGGCTAACTCATCATAAGTGAGTGCATATCTGATGCCACTATGATTTGAGGTGACAAATTGGCACCTCAAGTTTTTATAAACTAATTTGAAATTTGTTTAAAGTCAATGCTAGATTCCTGCCTTCGCAGGAATGACGAGGTGTGTAGTTTTGTATTATTTAACTGGTCGCAATTTGCGACCTCAAGTTTTCAAACTCTTTTTTAACTATCGCTAATCCTACTCATCTCTAAGTATCTTGGCTATTGCTTCAATCTGTCTTCTGTGTACAAATGTATGGATAAACATAAAAACACTCCATTCAAAGTTGTTAAACTCAACAAACCACGGATGTTGGTGTCTCATGAGCGATTTTTTCTTTGGCAGAGCATCGATGAACGCAGTATATTTTTCTGCAAGCTTTACAAATTCCTCTAGTGTATCAGCCTCATTGGCGTGCGGTTTTACCCCTTGGATAGTCACCTCTTTGGTAAATATTTTCTCTTGCGAAAGTTTATGTATGATCCCCATCACGCCTGTTCCTGCTATGACAAGATGCTCTAGCGTCATATTGATAGAGTAGTCTCTACTATGTTCCTCGATGCCAAATACACGTCCTATCTTGACGCGTTTTTGCAAATCTTCTCTCTTTATTTGTGTTACAATTTTTTCAATTTTTTTTGCTTCTTTATTGAAAAATTTCAAAGCCAAATCCCAAGTAAAAATGTATTTGGTCATGGGAATGATAAATGTCTTTATAAAAAATCGTTCAAACTTTGGCAACCCTCCACCTGGTATAGCTTGTGACATTATCTCTCCTTATATTTTCTTCACAAAATGATTTTATAATTTTATCCTATTCTATTGTTTTTACCACCAAACTTGACAAAATAACAAAAAAGTCATATAGTTTATATAATTTATTGCTCGTTGGCAATAAAAATAAATGATTGAGGAAATCAAATGGCAAAAGAATTAAAGAAAAAAGTAGTTAAAAAAGTTGCAACAAAAGCCGTGAAAAAAGCAGTAAAAAAAGATGTAATCAAGAAAAAAGATTCTAAATCTTTAACAAAAAAAGTAACAAAAGTAGTTTCTGCCAAAAAACCAAAAACGAAAAAAGTTGCTAAAAAAGTAGCTAAAAAAACTATCAAAAAAGCAGCGTAAAAATAAATTTATCGTAAGTTTGTATGAGATTTGCTTGAAAATTTTAAGTGGAGCGAAGAAACTTACACTTAGTAAGTGCCCGAGCGAAACTCGAAAGTTTCGAGCGAAGATTGTGCAAAATCGCGATAAAGACTAAAATATCATGCCATCTACCGGAGACGACGCCGTCGCAAACGGTCTTTTTGGAATCCTACCTGCTAGATAACTCATCCTACCTGCCATTACTGCATGTTTCATAGCAGTTGCCATTAGTATTGGATCTTTTGCCTGTGCTATGGCGGTATTGGTCAATACACCATCCGCTCCAAGCTCCATCGCGACACTTGCATCGCTCGCACACCCTATCCCTGCATCTACTATAACAGGAACAGATATGGCTTCTCTGATAAAGTGAATATTGAATTTATTTTGTATCCCAAGTCCGCTTCCGATAGGAGAAGCGAGAGGCATCACAGCATGTGCACCTGCATCTTCTAGCCGTTTTGCCATTATAGGATCATCGCTTGTGTATGCCATGATAGTAAATCCATCTTTACTCAATACTTCACACGCTTTGATAGTCTCTATAACATCAGGATAAAGTGTTTTGGCTGTATCTCCAATAACTTCAAGTTTAATGAGGTCGATACCTGTCGCTTCTCTAGTTAGACGAAATAGTGTGATAGCATCTTCGGCTGTTGTACATCCGGCACTATTTGGCAAAAATTTGACATTTGTATCTTTAAAATAAGTCATAAGATTTTCTTCTGCGGGATTTGTGATATTTACTCTTCTAACAGCAACTGTGATAAGTTCACTCCCGCTTGCAAGTGTTGCATCAAGAGTAGTTTGAAAACTATCATATTTGCCACTTCCGACGATTAGACGACTATTAAATTCATATTTTCCGATTTTTAGTGTATCCATAATTTCTCCATTTAACTCAAAGCTTCCAAAGTAGCATCCAAAAGAGCTTTTTTTTCTAAATTTTTTATTTTCTGATGATACTCATCGAAGCTTAAAGCATCTTTAGAAATCTCTCTTTGGAGTATTATCTCTCCACCATCAAGTTCATCGTTTACATAATGCACACTCACGCCGCCCTCTCTATGCTCATCATGGTAACTTTTTTCTATGGCATTTACCCCTTTGTGTCTAGGAAGGAGTGATGGATGAAGGTTGATAGATTTGATTTGTTTGGTAAAAACAGGAGTTAATATCCTCATAAATCCAGCCAATACAACTAAATCAACATCTGCTTTTTTTATAGCTTCTACCAAAACCTCATCAAACTCTTCTCGTACTTCAAATGCTGAAGAATCGATAATTTCTAGAGGTATATCATGTTTTATCGCTTTTTTTATGCCAAGTGCTTTTGGATTATTACAAATGGCTTTTTTGATGCAAATTTTGTCTTGTGGTAAGTGTGTGATGAGATACTCGAAATTTGTACCATCACCACTAAAAAGGATTGCTATATTTTTCATGGGCGAATTGTAGCAAAAATTTATTTATATTTTTTATTTTCACTCTATAACTGCGAGATATACAATGCAAGTTGTTTGAGTTGATCATCTGTTAGCATTGCAACTTGACCGGTCATAAGAGAACCGTTTCCTGTTTCATCCTTTGCTCCTAATTGATATTTTATAAATTTTTTATAAATAACATCGGCTGGTTGTCCTGCTATAATTTTCGACTTTCCAAGAGCTGGGAAACCTCCATCGGCGCCATGGCAAGCAGAGCAAGGGGCAAAATATTCTTCACCTGTTGACTCAATATTTTTTGATATTTTATTTAAATTTTTTGCTTTTTCGTCTAGGTATTTGCCAAATGGCATTTTAACAACCAAGGTTCCGTTGTTGTTGTACATTTCAAATATTTCTTCATCATTGGATACAGGGGCTTTGTATTTCAATTTTCCGTTTTCAAAAAATGCACGAACTTCTTTTGTTATTTTTCCATCCGAATAGTATGCCTGAAAACTTAAATTACCATTTTTAAAATAAATTTTGTTTACTCCATTTAGTTTATCATTCATATAACTTCTCTCTCTTTCTATTCTTCCATTTATTAAATAAATTCTTCCAAAACCATCTATTTTACCATTTTTGTACTCAGTCTCTGACATAATGTTGCCATTTAAATAATACTCTTTTTCAACTCCATTTTTTTGGTTAAACCGATAAGATGTACTTTTTTTTATATTCCCATTTTCATAATACTCTTTTATTACTTTTGCGGTGGTTGTAGAAGCGAATATAACCATAGACATCAAAACAATAAACCACACAATTTTTTTCATTTATCCTCCAACTTTCCTATCTCATCTATCAAATCTGTTGGCAGCATCGCGTAACTTGAACCTGAGAAATTTCTAGCTGCTGTCGTAAGAGCAAGCGAGCCATGCACGGCAGAATGCAAAGCATCATATCCTTGAGCTAAAAGCGAAGCTATAAGTCCACTAAGCACATCTCCACTTCCACCTTTACTAAGTTTAGATGAACCAAGGGAATTTATATATATTTCATCTTTATAAGAAATGATGGTGTTTGCGCCTTTTAGCAAAAGCACTACATTTGGAAATTTCAAGCTAAATTTTTTGACATATTCAAATCTGTTTTCTTGGAGTTCGTCTATATTTAAATCTTCGCCAGTCAATATCTTCCACATAGATATAAACTCTTTTGGATGAGGGGTAACGACTATTTTTCTTTTCTTTGACAAAACACTAAGTATTTTTTTCGAGTACAAAGCATCAGCATCTATGACGATTGGAAGTGAGTTTGATATGATATGTTTTTCCAAAAAACTCTCTTCAAAGAAAGTACCAAGCCCCATACCAACGGCTATTGCAGTTGTATTTGTAGGTAATGTAGTGCTTTGCATAAGATAGTATGGAGTATATACTTTGTCTTGTATAACAAGAGTTGCAAGCCCCACTCCAAATCTCATAGAGGCTTTTGCGCTCATCACGGCAGCACCTTCTTTTTCTCCGCAAAATATTGCCACATGACCAAATGTCCCTTTATGGGCACTTTGCATTTTTCGCGATGGCAATGCCATATCACTCTCTTCTAAAGCAAACATTTTTGTTTCGCCATCATATAAATTTTGGCTGACACCAAGTCTAACGACTTTTATTTCCCCAATATAATCTTTTGCGCTATCTAAAAAATAACTTTTTTTCAAAGCCCCCATAGCAAATGTTATATCAGCATTGAAAGCTACATTTTTTATATTGCCATGTTCATCTATGCCAGTTGGTATATCGCAGGCTATTTTGTATCCACTAAATTCATTGAGAGTATTTATAAGTTTAACTGTGTCATCATCAAGTTCTCTTTTTAGCCCAGAGCCAAACACGGCATCGACTATCACATCAGCATTTTTCAACTCTTTTGTTGTTTTTATGCCGATAGCTTCTGCTCTTTTAAGTTGCAATTTTGCCATATCAGATGTTGGCTTTTCTGCCAGAAGAAGTCTCACATCATAATCTCCATGCAACAATCTTGCCAATGCTATACCGTCTGCTCCATTATTTCCTCTGCCTGCAACTATCAATACAGATTTGCCAAAAGCAAAGTTTTCTCGCACAAAACTCTCCATGCCACTTGCTGCATGTTCCATGAGTATATCTTCACTTAATCCATACTCGTCATAGCATCGCTTATCCAAATAAAAACAGTTGTCAAAAACTTTTTGCATAAATTACCTTTAGTAATAGCTATTGTGATAATTATAGCAAATTTTATACATTAGATAAATATGGATTTATTGTGAGCTTTCTATGGGCACTACTTTTGGCTCTACTTTTTGCTCTTTTGACGATGTAGCATCTTTTATATACTTAGCTTTCAATCTATCATAAAAAGACTGCTTATCCACAAAAGTTGCAATCATATTAGCGATAATAGCTGCAAAAAGCAAAAAGAAAATTACGCTATGTCTATCTGTCATTTCAAAAACAATAATTGCAGATGTAAATGGAGCTCTTGTCATGCCAGTTAGAAAAGATGTCATTCCTACTAAGATGATAAGATTTGCTTTGGTTCCTACTATATCAAAATATTGTGAAACTATCGCGCCTATAGCAGCTCCAGAACTTAAAGAAGGAGCAAATACTCCCCCAGAACCACCAAAACTAAACGATGTTATAAGATTACTAATCCTTACAAATGGTATATACCATTCTAACTGTTTGTTATCATTAAATAGTAGACTTTCCATAAGTTCTTTCCCTGAACCCATGACATTTGTTCCAAAATAATAAATTGGTATAGCTACTAAAAAAGCGGACAACAATACTACGCCTATTTGAGCTGTATTGCTTTTTGCTAAACTAAACAAATCCATAATTTTAAGCATTATAACACCTGTTTTACTCCCCAAATAACCAGATAGTAAAGCTGTAATCAAAATAGCATACAGCACACTCCACCCTTCACTCGTCAACTTTGGATATCCTAAATATAGATAAGAGCCGCCCAATCCTTGTGCAGTAAGACCGGCTATGATAACTCCTATAAAGAGTGAAAATTGATAATGCTTTACATGAAATTTTGATAACTCTTCTATGGCAAAAATAATCCCTCCCAAAGGAGTGTTAAATGCTGCCGCCAAACCTGATGCTGCCCCTGCTATTAAAATATTTTTTTGCGATACATGTGGCCACCATGAGGGCAACATTTTATGAATTACTACAAAAATTGAACTAGAAATTTGTATGGTCGGACCTTCTCTTCCAAGCACACCTCCGCCAAATACCTTAATAATACTAGATAAAATCTTTACTATAATAATTCTTAGACTTACAAAACTTTTTATAATATAGTTTTTCTTGCGTCCTGATACTTCTATCGCACCCATAACTTGAGGAATACCACTTCCTCTAGAGTATGGTGCATATCTTTTTACAAGCCACCATGATAATAAAAAGCTAATAGGTGTAATTAGAAAAATATATAATCTATTTTGCTCATATATGGAAAATGATAACTCTTCTGCATATCTAAATGCCTTGTAATATCCAAACGCAACTGCTCCTGTTATAAGAGAAGCTAAAAGAAATGGTAAAAATTGAAAAAATTGTAATTTAAACTGTGAATTTGCTTCTTTTGCAGCAATATATAACTCTTTGAAATATTCCATTATCATTTGGCTTAAAAAGTGATTTTTGATTTTAGCGATTATTCTAAGATGTTTAAATTTTATTGTTTCCACATTCATTGACGGACTTATTTTTGAGCTTAAGAATATTATAACCAACGAATCTTATTAAAAAATAAAACAGGGGGACAATAGGAATATAAACTCTATATAAACTTATTTTGATATAATCCGATAATTAAAACGCAAAAGTTTCCGATTTCTGAGGCGAAAGCCGAAGCTTTAGTACCATAGCGGTCAGCGTAGCCAAAAGGAGCTTTGCTCTGTTGGCGTTAATCTATAAACGGAAGGGGGTGATTTTATGCCAGGAATAGTTGTTAACTCAAGAGACTCTTTTGATGATGCTTACAGAAAATTCAAAAGACAATGCGACCGTAACCTAATCGTTACAGAAGCGAGAGCTAGACAGTATCACGAAACTGAAACTGAAAAGCGTAAAAAAGAAAAAATCGCTACAAGAAAGAAAATCCTTAAAAAGATCTACACTCTTAGAAGATACGAGTCAAGACTCTAAAATATGTCATTCCTGCGGAAGCAGGAATCCATACACTCACACACACTAATTACCAAATACTAATAACTATTTTGCTAAAATCTTACTAATAAATCAAAAGTGAGAAAATATGCAATTTACTACACCGTTACAACAAAATTCTATTAAAATCATGCTACTGGGAAGTGGAGAACTTGGCAAAGAAGTTGCCATAGAAGCACAAAGACTTGGAGTTGAAGTAATAGCAGTTGACAAATATGAAAATGCTCCTGCACATCTTGTAGCCAATCGTAGTTATGCTGTTGATATGAAAAATAAAGATGCACTCTTAGAGATTATAGAAAAAGAAAAACCTACATATATATTACCAGAAGTAGAAGCTATAAGTATCGAAGCTCTTTTTGAAGCCGAAAAAAGAGGTTTTCATGTCATACCAAATGCTGAAGCAGTAAATAAAACAATGAATAGAAAAAATATACGCAAATTTGCTGCGGAAGATTTAGGGCTAAAAACAAGTAAATATGAGTTTGTAACTACTTTAGAAGGCTTAAAAGATGCTGGAAGCAGACTTGGATTTCCTTGTGTTATCAAACCTGTTATGAGTAGTTCTGGTCATGGACAAAGTGTTGCTAAAACTCCAGATGATATAGAGCGTTCATGGGAGATAGCCAAAGAGGCTAGAGGCGATGCGAGTGAGCTTATAGTCGAGGAATTTATCAAATTTGATTATGAGATAACATTATTAACGGCTAGAACAGAGCGAGAGACTGTATTTTGTGAGCCAATCGGTCATGTACAAAAAGATGGTGACTATATACTTTCATGGCAGCCAATGGCTATGAGCAATGAAGCACTTAAAAAAGCTCAAACAATCGCAAAAGCTGTAACTGATGGACTTGGCGGTAGGGGTATATTTGGTGTTGAATTTTTTGTCAAAGACAATGAAGTTTATTTCTCTGAATTATCTCCTCGTCCACACGATACAGGAATGGTTACACTTATCACACAAAGTCAAAGTGAATTTGCCCTACATGTTAGAGCTGTGCTTGGATTGCCTCTTGATTTTACATTTTATGGAAGTGGAGCAAGTGGAGCTTATAAAGCAAAAAATGAGAGCCACAATCCAAATTTAGATATACCTAATGATGCATTTAGTAAGGATAGTTTTGTAAGAATTTTTGGTAAACCAGAATCACACATAGGTCGAAGAATGGCAGTATCTCTTGTATTTGGAGAGGTAGAATATGCAAAAGAAAAAGCACTTGAAATTGCTGGTAAAATTACAGACAAATAAACCATTCTTACTAAAATAATTTAATAATGCAAACACGAAGCACATTACGAGCAAAGCGAACTCTGAGTGTTTGCGATTTTTGTGCTACTTTTATAAAAAAGTGGCAAAGAGTAAATATAAAAAAATAGATGCTATAAAAAAGGGAAATATTGACTACGGATATACTCATAATCGGAAGCGGTGGAGCAGGACTGAGTGCGGCAATTAAAGCAAAAGAGCTTGGATGTGATGTTGTAGTAGCAACAAAAACATTACCAACAAATGCAAACACTTGTATGGCTCAAGGTGGATTTAACGCTTCAAATAGTGATGATGTGCAAACTCATATAGATGATACTTTAAAATCTTCAAGAGGCATTGGTTCGCCTGTTATGATAAAAACAATGTGCGAAAAATCAAATGATGCACTTGACTGGTTACTTGCTCTTGGTGTCCCATTTAGTCTTGATGATAATGGAAAACTTGCAAATAGATTTATGGGTGGGTCAACAAACAAAAGAACATACTATGCCGAGGATTACACAGGACTTAAAATATTACAAACTTTGTATGATACGTGTTTAAAAAATAGCATAACTTTCAAAGAAAACTATTATCTTTTAAATCTCATCATTGATGAAGATAGCAAGGAAGTTAGTGGAGCAACTTTTCTTGATATAAGTTCTGGCGAGGTTAGAGAGATTAGAGCTAAAAGTGTCATCATTGCAACTGGTGGATATAGTGGTGTATATAATGGATTTACAACGAATGGTTTTGGAAGCACAGGTGATGGAATAGCTGCTGTCATCAGAGCTGGAGGCATAGCAAGTGATTTGGAATTTGTCCAATTTCATCCAACTGCTTTAAAAAAATCTTCCATACTTATAAGTGAAGCAGCACGAGGCGAAGGTGGATATTTAGTCAATAGTGATGGTGTAAGATTTATAGATGAACTATTACCACGAGATGAAGTAAGTAGAGCAATATCGAAAGAATTGAGCCAAAAAAAAGAGGTATTTTTAGATGTTAGACATCTTGGGAGTGAGAAATTATCTCATCTTCTTCCTCAAGAGCTCAAACTTTGTAAGATACACGAAGGTCTTGATATGGCTTGTGATCTCATACCTATCAAAAGTGTTGCTCATTATACAATGGGTGGGATAGAGGTAGATCAAAAATTACAAGCAAGCAGACTAAAAGGGTGTTTTGCTGTAGGAGAATGCTCAAATGCACACATCCATGGAGCTAACCGTCTTGGAGGAAATTCTCTTTTAGAAATTATCTCTATGGGGCTAATAGCAGGTGAAAATGCTTCCAATTATACTCCAAAAAAAATAGAAAAAGAAAATAATCAATTACTCAAAGACAAAGCTTTTATAAATGCTATCTATAGTACTTTTACAAACCAAATAAATTTCTATGAAAAAAGAGAATTTTTAGGAAAAATTTTATATCACAATGCAGGAGTTATCAGAAATGATACTGGACTCAAAGGTGTTCTATCAGCACTTAGACAAATGCAAAAAGAATTTACCTTTATGGGCATAAGTGATAAATCAAAAGAGTTTAATACAAATTTGGTTGATTTTATAGAATTTGGCAATGCTCTAGAAGTTACCGAAATGATTTTGGTGGGTGCACTTCATAGATGTGAGAGTAGAGGTGCTCATTATAGAGAAGATTTTCCACAAACCAATGACACCTTTAAATCTCATAGTATATTTTATAAAGTTGATGGGGTGCTTTGTGCAGAGTTTCTCAAAGAGAGTGATTGTTCCACAACCGCTTCGCTTCACAAGAAGAGTGTGAAATGAATATAATAATAAAAAGATTTGACAAATATAAAGAACCAAATAGTATAGATATGAGCTATCCTGTATTTGAGGGGCTTACCCTTTTAGAAAACTTTCTAAAAATCAAAACCACAATTGATCCAACTCTTGTCTTTAGCGGAGTTTGTCGTTCTGGGGTATGTGGAAGTTGTAGTGTGATGGTAAATGGTAAAGCTAAACTTGCTTGTAGTTATAAGCCAAAAAATGGAGATTATATAGAACCATTGGGTTACCATGAAGTACAAAGAGACTTAATAGTTGATAAAAATAAAGCTCACTATACGCTTAAAACTTCTCATTCTTGGCTAAATGGCGAAGCAAAAGTAGAAAACTCTCCAAAGGTTACAGTACAGAGTGATTGTATATTGTGTGACAGTTGTTATTCTGCTTGCCCTGTGCTGGTAGTTAATGGTGACTTTTTAGGGCCATTTGCCCTCACAAAAGTTTATAGATATACTCTACAATCTAATGATAATAAAACAAGTATAGATGCTATTCAAAAAAATGGTATTTGGGATTGTACACTTTGTGGCGAATGCACTATTGCTTGTCCTCAGGGAATTGACCCAAAAATGGATATAATGAACTTAAGAAGCAAAAGTGTGCAGAGTGGATACAACGATCCAAATTTTACAAATATGGATTTTGGATTTGGTGGGTTTGGATTCGATTAGTCTTTTGTATCCTCAAGATTAATAAGTTTCTTTACCATATTGATAGGGGAAAAGAAAATCACTTCAAATATCTTATTCATATTAGTAGTTTGGCTATCAATAATATCAAACATTTTAAAACTAAAAACAGTTTTTTCTGGTTCTTTATTGAGAACTACTTCAAATGTGAGAGGCGAGAGAGAACGAAGCATATTTGAACTATTTTTATATGATTTATCTTCTTTGGTAGGCATAAGGTTTTGAACCTCATCGCTTCTAGCATTCATTCTTATACTTAAAAGCATGAGGTTGTTTTTATGTACATTTTTATTCCATTTTATATATCCACCAACAAATCTAAGTATTGGATCTTTTGATACTAAAGGATGAGGCGATGAGTGGCGTATACTTTCAAGTATTTTTAAAAAAGAATTTTTACCACCCACAATATCTGCAAAAACAAGAAGTTCGTCTCTCAATGCCACCTTATCTTTGTCATCTAATTTTTGTAAAAAATGCGCCACATATAGCCCTTTTGTTAATATAAGAGAATTATAGCTTTGTTGGCTTTATGTAAGTTATTTGGGTAAAATATAATTTAACATAGATAAAATAATGGATGAGTAATGCTAAAACACAAAACTAGATGGCGCATTATAGCAGCTGGTATTATAGGCAATGTTATAGAATATTATGATTTTGCTCTCATAGGATTTTTAGCTACTGTTATGGGGCAACTATTTTTCCCCTCAAATGATCCATTCATATCAATTCTTGGCTCTCTGGGGGCTTTTGCAGCAGGAATGGTAATGCGTCCAATAGGAGCAATATTCTTTGGGCATATAGGAGATAAAATAGATCGTAAATATGCGCTTTTTGGATCTCTTGCCATGATGGCATTTCCTACATTTTTTATCGGTTTTTTGCCAACATATGCACAAGTTGGAATTTTAGCACCTATTTTGCTCGTAATTTTGCGTATGATACAAGGTTTTTCTGTTGGAGGAGAATACTCAAGCTCTATTGTCTATCTTATAGAAGAGTCTCCTAAAGAACATCAAAATTTATATGGTTCTTTTGTATCTTTGGGCGCAAAACTCGGGATGGCGATTGGTTCTGCAGTATGTACACTTTTGCTTTTTATGTACGGAGAAGGAGAGATGATTTCTTGGGTATGGAGAGTGCCTTTTTTGTTTAGTATAGTTTTAACAATAATAGGTTTTATGCTTAGAAAAAATTTAGAAAGTGGGTATAAGGCTGTTAAAAATGAAGAAATTCCACTTTTTGAAATAATGAAAAATTATCGTTCTCTTTTTTGGTATTTTTTAATAATGGCAAGTGCTATTTGGATATTTTATTATACTCTGTTTATTTATCTTCCTCTTTGGCTCGAAACATATGGTGGGCTTACAAAAGAGACCGCATCGAGATTAAATACTTTTTCTATTACTCTTGGAGTCATACTAATCCCTTCAATGGCTATGGTTGCAGACAAAATGGGCTCAAAGAAAGTAATAAACATATCCTTTTTATTTACTTTTGTATTGATAATACCTATTTTTTGGCTTATGTCAAAAGGAGATGTTACTATAAGCTCAGTAGCTATTTTTGTTATGACTGTTCTTCTCTGTACTGCTCAAGCTCCAATATTTGCACTCTGTGTAAATGCAATAGATAAACATGAATACAGAGCCTCTTTTACAGCTTTAATTCTTGGCATTGCATCTGGAATAGTAGGAGGAATGACTCCTGCTATTATGGCAACGCTGACAAAAATTACATCACTTTTCTTTGCTCCAGCACTGCTTATTATGAGTGTAATATTGCTATATTTTGTTCTATATTATAAAAATTCTAAACTCTAGGATCTACAATCTTGCCAGCAATTGCACTAGCTGCTGCAACAGCAGAATTTGCTAAATAAATCTCGCTTGTTCTCGCACCCATTCTGCCTACAAAGTTACGATTTGTTGTAGCTACACATCTCTCTCCATCGCCAAGTATACCCATATATCCGCCCAAACATGCCCCACAAGTTGGATTACTTACAACCGCACCAGCTTCGATTAATATGTCTATTAATCCTTCTTTCTCAGCTTGCATAAATATCTTTTGAGTCGCAGGAGTTACTATCATTCTAGTGTGTCTTGCTACCCTTTTGCCTTTCATGATAGCTGCGGCAATTCTAAGATCTTCTAATCTTCCATTTGTGCAACTTCCTATCATAACTTGATCTATTTTAATATCATCAGCTGCTGCTTGTTCTACACTTTTACCATTTGATGGCAAAAATGGATAAGCTATCACAGGAGATAATTTATCAAGCTCGATAGTTAAAGTTTGAACATAAGAAGCATCATCATCAGAAATGTAAATTTTTGGCTCATCTCTCAATTTTCCATTTGCCACTCGTCTCTCTTCAAGATATGCCAATGTTATATCATCAACCGCTATTATTCCACTTTTTGCTCCAGCTTCAATAGCCATATTGCAAATAGAAAATCTATCATCCATACTTAAGTATGCAACCCCATCTCCTACAAACTCTAATGCTTTATAAAGTGCTCCATCTACGCCTATTTGTCTTATAACTTCTAAGATAATATCTTTACCATAAATGTGTTTTGCTGGTTTGCCTTTCAATTCAACTTTGATAGATTCAGGAACTTTAAACCAATTTCCTCCTGTTATCATACCAAATGCAAGATCTGTACTGCCCATACCAGTACTAAAAGCGCCCAAGGCTCCATGTGTACATGTGTGGCTATCCGCTCCTATGATAACATCTCCAGGAATTACCAAACCTTTTTCCGGCAATAAGGCATGTTCTATTCCCATATCTTTTTCATCAAAAAAATTCTTCAAATCATGCTTGTATGCAAAATCTCTACTAATTTTTGCTTGGTTTGCCGATGCTATATCTTTTGCTGGAATGTAGTGATCCATAACTATACAAAAGTTATCAGGACGAGCAAGTTTTGTTGCTCCGCTCTCTTCGAATGCTCGTATAGAAATAGGTGTTGTTATATCATTTCCTATAATCATATCTATATCAACTCTTACAATTTCTCCAGCTTTTACATCTTTGTTGGCATGAGCTGAAAATATCTTTTCAGTAATGGTTTGTCCCATTTTATATCCTTGTATCCATTAAATTAATACTCAAATTTGATAGCCTTGCTTCAAATTAAGTCTTAGGCGCGAGGACTCTTCTGAGCTAGTCGCTATTTTTGTGGGATTATACCAAAAATACGGTAAAATACCACCCATACAAGGAGTATGTGTGAATTATAATGAGTTACTTTCCCTACAATCTCATCTAAAAACTTTTAAAACTATCCATAAAGCAAAAAGAATAGACGACAATACAGTAATTTTACGATTTGATAAAGAATTTGAATATGGGTTTATCATGAATCGTGGAAATAGTAATGTTTATAAAACAAAACAGGGAACATTTTTGCAAAATTACAATGCTCCTTTTGACAATCTTTTGGAGCAACTTGCAACAAATAGTAAAATCATTAGTGTCGATATAGTATCAAACGATAGAGTGCTTAGATTTACACTCCAATCAAAAAATAGCTATAAAACACAAACTATTTATTTACAGTTTGAATTTACTGGTAAGTTTACCAATATTATTATTTTAAATGAAGATGAAACCATCATAGAAGCTTTACGACATATAGATAGCTCAAAATCTTTTAGAGTTATTAGACCAAATATTAAATTAATTCCGCTTATCCCAAGAGCACAAAAAACAGATACAGCTTATATTGATATAGAAAATATCCTAACTCAAAATTATGAAAATACTCAAAAATCAAAAATAGACAACGTTAGGCACAAACTTCTATCGTCAATGCTAACAAAACAAAAAAGTTTAAAAAAAATATTGATATCAATGCCACAAATAGAAGAATTGGAAAATGAGTCTATAATAAATAATTTATATGGCACTATAGTATTGTCAAATCTAAATAAAATAACTCCATATAGTCTCAAATTTGATACTTTTGACTTTGAAGGCAATCCAATATCTATACAATTACCAAAAGATATATCCGTTAATAAAATGGGTAATTATTTTTTTAATAAGGCTAAAAAAGCTAAAAAAAGAGCATTGCATATATACATCCAAAAAGAAAATATAAATGGAAAATTAGATTTTTTAGACACAACGATAAATTTGATACAAAATGCAAAGGATTATGAACAGTTATCATTCTTTATTCCGCAAAAATCATCGCAAAAAAAATCAAAAAGCATTGATGAAAATCTAAATTTAGTTTGGATTGAAAATTATAAAGTCTATATAGGGCGAAATAAAAATGAGAATAAAACTCTACTTGAAATATCAAAATCAAACGATATATGGATGCATATAAGAGATGTTTCATCTTCTCATGTAATAATAAAAACAGATAAACAAAATGTTCCTTCAAGTGTCATAAAAAATGCTGCACAACTTTGTGTTGAATACTCTTCAAAAAATGCTGGGGATTATATAGTTGACTACACTAAAAGAAAATTTGTAAAGCCCGCAGGAGAAGCAAATGTTTTTTACACAAATTATGACTCTATTTTTATAAGAAAAGAAGGCATTGAGATAAGAACTTAACACGATATATGATATAATTATAGAATATATTATATAGGGTTGCTAAAGAATGAAAAGACTTTTTACGGATTATCAAGAAAGATGGATGACTGGGTTTGCTCTGTTGGGAGTTGTTGCTTTTATCGGAATTATTGATAATCTTTTTATTATGTGGTTATTTTTAGGTATTGTTTATATGCTAGCGTTTTACGAAGCTATGAAACTTTATAAATTAGAATTTCCATCTACATATTTTTGGGCTGTTTTTTTATGGATAATTGCATATTTTTATCCAAGCCCAGATGACATGTTTTTTCTAATTGCAGTTATATTTGGCGCGAGCTTGGCATATTTTCACAATTTTGATAAAAGACTACTTCTGCCATTTTTGTACCCAACAATTGGGGCTATGTTTTTTTTAACCCTATATAAAGATTATGGTATTAATCATATGTTTTGGCTTTTGGCTACAGTTTCATTTACTGATATTGGGGCATTTTTTGTTGGTAAAACAATAGGCAGAATAAAGTTTGCATCTGTGTCACCAAACAAAACATTAGAGGGTGTAATAGGTGGAGTATTGATAGCTACGGTTATTGGTACACTAATAGGATTATATACATATAGCCTATCAAAGTCTATATTAGTATCACTGGCTATTTCTATTGCTTCTATATTCGGAGATCTCTTTGAAAGTTACCTAAAGAGAGAAGCTGGAGTAAAAGACAGTGGTGATGTTTTGCCAGGACATGGGGGAATGCTTGATAGGATAGATGGATATCTCTTTGGTGTTGTCATAATGGTAATAGCTCTTCGTGCTATACCTTCATAAATGATTGTAATTTTAGGTTCTACTGGCTCCATAGGAGTCAATACACTCCAAATTGCATCTCGCTTCAATATACAAATCGAGGCTCTAGCTGCAGGCGATAATATTTCACTTTTAAATGAACAGATTAGTATATATAAACCAAAATATGTAGGTATAAAAGATGGTGCTAAAAAGCACCTAGTAAATCATGCAAATATCTTTTGTGGTGAAGAAGAGATACTCGAGATGCTCTCTTCGTGTGAAAGCAAAACTGTTGTTAATGCCCTTGTTGGTTATGCTGGACTGATGCCCACACTACACTCTATAAAACTTGGCAAAAAAGTTGCACTTGCCAACAAAGAATCACTTGTTGTTGCCGGACACTTGATAGATATTTCAAAAATAACACCTATTGATAGTGAGCATTTTGGACTATGGTACTTAGCTCAAGAGAAAAAGTTTAGTAAACTATACATAACAGCAAGTGGTGGAGCATTTAGAGACTGGGATATCGAAAAAATAAAAAATGCAACATTTAAAGACGCATTAAATCACCCGAACTGGTCTATGGGTGATAAGATTACAATTGATAGTGCAACAATGACAAATAAGCTATTTGAACTACTTGAAGCTAAATGGCTTTTTAATACGACAAACATTGATGCTGTGTTGGAAAAAAAATCAATTATACATGCCCTTGTCGAATTTGTTGATGGTTCAACAACAGCTCATTTGGCAAATATTGATATGAAACTTCCTATTGCTTTTGCTATTCTTGGTAAAGTAAACGATGAGATTTTAAAACCGGTAGATCTTATTGGTATAGGTGCGATTGAGTTTTTACCAATAGAAACTGCACGCTATCCAATTTGGCAAATAAAAGATGAGATTTTAGAAAAACCTTATCTCGGTGTTGTTATAAATGCAGCAAATGAAGAGGCAATTAAAAAATACAAAGCTGGTAAATGTTCATTTATAGGCATGAGTGAAATTGTTCTAGATGCTTACAAGAAATTTGAAAATATAAATCAAGGCAATATAGAAGATATAATAAAAATAAATAAAGAAGTAAGACAATATGTCAACAGATAGAGTTCTTATATTGCATGGATGGGGTGGAAGTGACTATCCACATTGGCAAGCATGGCTTGCTGGGAGACTAGCATCAAATTATGGAACTGTATCTTTCCCCCTGCTTGACAATCCTCATTTTCCTACTAAAAATAGATGGATAGAGCAAACTAAACAGATACTAACTGAATTTAAACCAAATACTGTTGTATGTCACTCTTTGGCATGTATACTTTGGTTTTGGTTGGCAAGTGAAAATATAAGTCAAATTGATCACTTGGTTTTAGTATCTCCTCCTAGTTTGGATACAAAGATAGAAACTGTTAAGAGTTTTTTTCCTTGTTCTCTTCCAACCTCTCTAAAAGCTTCAAAAATAGATTTTATTGTTTCAGACAATGACCCTTATATGAAAATAGAAGAAGCAAAAAACATAGCGGATAAATATAATATAAATTTAAAAATACTGCACAATGCTGGACACATTAATAGCGATAGTGGATTTGGAAAATGGGAATATATAGAAAAACTGCTGGAGCGAAAAAAATGATTTTAAGTATCGAGAGTAGTTGCGATGATAGCTCTATAGCTATAACAGAAATTGATAGCAAAAAGCTTTTATTTTATAGAAAAATCTCGCAAGAGATTGAGCATAGCCACTTTGGTGGAGTTGTCCCAGAACTTGCTTCAAGACTTCATGCAGTTGCTTTACCTCAGATACTAGAAGAGTCAAAAGAGTTTTTTCCAAAACTAAAAGCTATAGCAGTTACAAACGGTCCAGGTCTTGGCGTAACATTGATGGAAGGCGTAGAAATGGCAAAAACAATCTCTATTATGTTGAATATTCCTATAATCGCCATAAATCATCTAAAAGCTCATATTTACTCACTTTTTATAGAAAAAGAAGCTATATTCCCAATACTTGTATTGTTGATCTCTGGTGGGCATACAATGATAGTAAAAGTAGAATCTTTAAATTCAATGCAAATACTTGCATCAACAATGGATGACAGTATAGGTGAGAGTTTTGATAAATGTGCAAAAATGATGAACTTAGGTTATCCTGGAGGACCTGAAATTGAAAAATTAGCTTTAATGGGCGATGAAAATAGATTTAATTTTCCCATTCCACTTTCAAATTCTCCATTGCTAGCATTCTCTCTCTCTGGTCTTAAAAATGCAGTAAGAGTTCAAATAGAAGAACTTGGCGGGGCTGAAAGTTTAAGTAATCAAGATAAATGTGATATATCTGCATCATTTCAAAAAGCAATAACTTCTCATCTGCTTCAAAAAAGCAAAAAAATACTATCTACTCAAAATATAAAAGATTTTGCTATAGTTGGTGGAGCCGCAGCAAATAAGTCTATCAGAAATGCTTTTTCTTCTTTATGTAATAAATACAACATAAAACAACATTTTGTAGAACTTAAATATTGTTCAGATAATGCTGCAATGGTAGGTAGAATCGCTTTGGATTATTTTTTGGACAATCATACAACAGACTATAAAAACATATCTACTTTGGTATCTAGAAAAAGACAAAATGGGGAACTTTAACTTTATTGTTTTAATTCAATAAAATACTACTGACTACCAAACTTCCAATGGAAATAAAATAGTAGATAAGAACTTCTTTAAAAATCGTCTTATTCCCAAGAAAAAAAACTAATCCTAGTTTTGCTATTGTATTACTAACCAAAGCAATAATAACAGCAACATATGCTACCTCTAAATTTAATCCATTATTTGAGAGGGAAGATAATGAAAGAGTAATCGCATCCACATCTGATATGCCAGATAAAAAAGAAATTGCATAAACACCATATGAACCACTATATCTATCTGTAAGTTCTACCAAAGCCAATACAAAACCAAACACAACTCCCATAAAAAGTGCTTCTTTAAAATCGTATGGATTTTTAAATTCAATCTCACTAGAAATATTTTGGTCTTTATCTATTTTAGAATAAACAAACAATATATAACCCAATCCTGCAATCAATCCTATTAATAATGGAGCTATTATAATTTTTGCTAAATTAGAATTAAATGTAAATAATATCAATCCTATTCTAATTATCATCACAGAAGAAGCGAGCATTATTGCGGTGGCAAGATTTTTAGCCAAAAATCCATTTTCATGTATTTTTCTTGCCATACTCATAGCAACTGCAGTTGAAGATATTAGTCCTCCAAAAATCCCAGCTGCTATAATTCCATTTTTTGCTTTTAGTAACTTTATCGCAACATAACCAAAAAATGAAATCCCAGCTACAACTACTACCATAACCCATATTTTATAAAGATTTATAAGCCCATATGGATCTATTGGACGATTTGGTAAAATTGGTAAAATAACAAATGTCATCAATAAAAAAAATATAGCTGCACCAAAATCTTGTTTTGTTAAACTTTTCTCATAATCTTGGATTTGTTCTTTTAAGTTCAATAAAAACATTATTATTATTGTTAAAAAAACAGCTGCAATTGGTGTATAAAAATTTAATATTGCACCGATTATAAACACAACCATTGCGGCAAATTCGGTTGTTGTGCCTTTGTGTGAAGCATTTATGCTATTTACTACATAGGCTACTATTAACATCAAAGAAAACATTATGGTGAAAACAATTAATGTGTATGGGAAAATTTTATTAATCCATCCGCTCAAAAATCCAAGTAGAGATATTATGGCAAAAGTCCTAGTTCCGCCGAAGTCTCTATCTTTTTGAGAATAAATGATATGCATTTCTCTTTGCAATCCTATTAGAAAACCTAAAACTATAGATAAAATAGTGTTCTGGATAAAGAGTGGTTCCATTATTCTTCTTTGTTGTTTAAAATATTGAAAAATACTTTCAAATTAATTATACCTAAAGAAAGAATATTTTGGATATAATTAATTTAGTTTATATATGGAGTTTTTGGCATGGAAAACAGTTATGGCGCAGGTAATATTAAGGTTCTAAAAGGACTTGAAGCAGTTAGAAAAAGACCAGGGATGTACATAGGTGATACATCAATAAGAGGTCTTCATCACTTAGTTTATGAGGTTGTTGACAACTCGATAGATGAAGCAATGGGTGGTCATTGTGATACTATAAAAGTAACACTCACAAAAGATGGATCAGCTATAGTTGAAGACAACGGCAGAGGAATTCCTGTAGCCGAACATCCGACTGAGAAAATTTCAGCTGCTACTGTTGTATTGACTGTACTTCATGCTGGTGGAAAATTTGATAAAGACACTTATAAAGTGTCTGGTGGTCTCCATGGCGTTGGTGTTTCTGTAGTTAATGCATTATCAAAAGAGTTGAAACTTACGGTTTCAAGAGATGGGCATATACATGAACAAACTTTTGCCAAAGGTATTCCTCAAGATATCCTGAGTATTACTGGCGATACAAAGAAAAAAGGTACAAAAGTTGAATTTTGGCCTGATGATACAATCTTCACAGAAGGCAATGTATTTGACAAAAATATTCTCATGAAGAGATTTAAAGAATTAGCTTATCTAAACCCTAAAATAAGCATTATTTTTAATGATGAAAGAGATGATACAAAAGAAATATTTCACTTTGAAGGTGGATTAAAACAATTTGTAGAAGATATGAATAAAAAAACTCCTTTATCTTCGGCACAATTTTTTCAGGGCAAAGATGAAGATATAGAGATTGATATAGCTATAATGTATAATGATAGTGATACGGACTTGGTGCTTTCTTTTGTAAATAATATCAAAACTCCAGATGGTGGTACACATGAAGCTGGATTTAGAGCTGGACTTACAAGATCACTCTCAAGTTATATAGAAAAAAATGCAAATGCAAAAGAAAAAAGCACAAAAATTACAGGCGAAGATGCTGCAGAAGGATTGGTTGCTATAGTTTCCGTTAGAGTTCCAGAACCTCAATTTGAAGGTCAAACTAAAGGAAAACTGGGTTCAAGTTATGTAAGACCACTAGTTCAAAAATTCTTTTCTGCAAATTTCAATAGATACTTGGAAGAGATACCGCTAGAAGCAAAAGAAATAATGGCTCATGTGCTACTTGCCGCAAGAGGCAGAGATGCTGCAAAAAGAGCAAAAGACTTAGTAAAAAGAAAAGAATCTATGAGCATAGGAACTCTTCCTGGAAAACTTGCAGATTGCCAAAGCAAAGATCCAAAAGAATGTGAGCTATATCTAGTGGAAGGGGATTCTGCTGGGGGTTCTGCAAAACAAGGAAGAGATAGAGTCTTTCAGGCTATATTGCCACTGAAAGGTAAAATCTTAAATGTTGAGAAAGCAAGACTTGAGAAGGTATTGCAATCTGATGAGATTAAAAATATGATAACAGCTCTTGGATGTGGCATAGGAGATGAGTTCAGTGAAGAAAAACTAAGATATCATAGAATTATCATTATGACAGATGCCGATGTTGATGGAAGTCATATACAAACACTACTTATGACATTTTTCTTTAGATTCTTAAGACCAATTGTAGAGAATGGATATCTTTATTTGGCTCAACCACCACTATATAGATATAAAAAAGGTAAAAATGAAACTTATCTAAAAGATGATAAAGCATTAAACGATTACTTGATAGAAAATGGTATCTCAGAGATAGAATCTTCTACGATGGGCTTTAATGACTTGGCTGATTTATTTAAGTTAGTGTCATATTACAAAATGACACTTAAAGAGCTTGAAAAAAGATTTTCTCTTCCTCAAGTTATTAGATATATGATAGAAAATCCAGATATTATTACAAACAATGATGCTCTTTTGGAAAACCTAAAAACATATATAGAAAATTTAGGTTTTAATATCCTTAACCACTCTGCAAATGAAGAAAGAATTCATCTGTTTGTTCAAACTGATGATGGACTTGAAGAGTTGGTAATAGATGATAATCTTTTTACAAATCCTCACTATAATGAAGCACTTTATATTTATAAAAAAATTATAGACCACACAACAGAAGAATTTCAAGGTAAAGATCTGCTAGAAATGTTAAGTCAAATAGAAGCTTCTGCCAAAAAAGGTGCCTATATACAAAGATATAAAGGTCTTGGGGAAATGAACCCAGAGCAACTTTGGGAAACAACAATGATGCCAGAAAACAGAAGACTTTTGCAAGTAAAAATAGATGATGTAGATAGTGCAAGTGAAGTATTCACTCTATTCATGGGCGATGAAGTAGAGCCTAGAAGAAACTACATAGAAGCTCATGCAAAAGATGTAAAACATTTGGATGTATAAATGTTAGTTTCACAAAAAATTGAAAGAGAAAGAAAATTCAAGCTTGCTCTTAGAGCTGGACTTCCTATATTAGCATTAATTGGTTTAATCGTATATAGTGTTTTCCAAGAAGAAAATATTATATTAAATACATTAGTGATCGTGTTGTTTATTGCTATGTGTTTTATCACAGTTTATTTTATATTTTTTATAATAGAACTAAGTGCATCTGAAAAAATGATAGATGATGTAACAAATATATTTAAAGAACAATCTTTTATAAAAGTTGCAAAAAAATACAAAATAGATGTTATAGCTCTTATAGAAATTGGTAATTTTGATACCATAGAAGAGTTTTATAACACTTTTGAAATAGAAAATATGTTAAAAATTTTTGTTAACAAGTTAAATATGTCGTTAAAACAAAATGATTTTAATTTTACTATAATGGGGAGAAGAAATCATAATGGTTTTCTGATAGCAACCAAAGATGACGATAAAGAAAAACTGCTTGATACTATAAAAGTTTTTACAGACAAAAACAATAAGATAAACACAATAGATATAGAATATAATTTTGCTATTACGGATTCTACAAAGTTGTATGACAAAACTATTCTCTATTTAAAAGATTTGATTAAAATACAAAAAAATACTTCCAAAACTGAAAGTTTAGAAAATAATATTAAAATCGAAGATATAGAAAAACTAACTCTTCAGGCGCTTGAACATAAAAATCTAATCTTCACATACAAACCACTTATGAGTCTAAAAGACAACAATATAAATATTTATGAGGTTTTTGTTAAGCTAAAAGCAAATAATAGTGAGGATTTGCTTCCAAGATTTTATTTACCAATTTTAAATAGTTTGGGACTAAGTAGAGAATACGACTTAACCATAGCTAAACATATTGTAAGAATGCTAGAAAAAATAGATAAAAATGTATCTATAGCTTTTAACTTATCTCCTTTTTCATTAAGAGATGTTGGATTTCAAAAAAAATTACTAAAAATAATAAAATCAAGTGATATAAATCCAAGCAGGATAATAATACAATTGTATGAGAAAAAAACACATCATGATTTGAGTGGATATTTAAAGATTCTTGAAAGCCTAAGAGATGAAGGGGTAAGAATTTGTATAGACAACTTTGGCTCTTCAAACTCATCTATGGATTATTTGAGACATTTTAATTTTGATATGATTCAATTTGATAGAGATTATACGCAAAATATTTATGATGACAAAACGAGCTCTATCCTATCAAGTATGGTTGAAATGTCAAAGAAAAATTCTATTATAACAATTGCAAAATGGGTTGATAAAAAAGAACAAAAAGAACTATTAGAGGCATTTGACATTGATTATATACAAGGATTTGAAGTACATAAGCCACTTTATGAAGATGAATTTTTAAATAAATTGCAAAAGGAAAATTCGTGAAATATGGCGAAGAAGAAATTTTACATTTTGATATAAATAAAGATGAAAATTACTGGCCTAATGAGCATAAAAAAGCTTACACTATAGATATAGAACTTCCAGAATTTATGTGTAAATGTCCCAGATCTGGATATCCAGATTTTGCAAAGATTCATATTCAATATCAACCAAATGAAAAAGTAATAGAACTAAAAGCTCTGAAACTATATATAAACTCTTTTATGAATAAACATATTTCACATGAAAACTCAGCAAATGAAATATTTGATATTTTATATAAAAACCTCAATCCAAAATGGATGAAATTAGTAGCAGATTTCAATCCAAGAGGAAATGTCCATACAATCATCACTATAGATAGTTCTGATTTTTGAAATATTAAAAATTTTCCATAAAATTATTACGGTTTTAAAGTTAAAACTATATCACAACAAAACACGAAACATCTATCATTGGATGCATATCATCTATCGTAGTAAAATAAGCTATTGGTTGTGCGCCATATTTACCACCATATCCATCTGAATCATAAAATAAGCCACCATTGTCTCTATTGTATAACAAATAATCATTTGAATCTCTATATACAGTTTGTCCATCAATAGGAGTAATATCTTTGAAAAAATTTTCATTTAAAGTACCCTCCAACCCCAATGATTTGAATATACTATTATCAAGATAAATCTTATCTTCATTATAATTAAAGTCAACTACTGTGTCTTGATTGCTTATAGTGTAAGCGACATTAAATACAAATGCATCTTGTCCTGCACCTCCACTCATGGTATCCATTCCTGCTCCACCATTTAGAGTATCATCACCAAGACCACCTTCTAAAACATTATTTAAACTGTTTCCTATTAATGTATCGTTATAGTTTGAACCAATAATATTTTCAAAATTACTAAGTGTATCAATACCTTCTCCAACTGTATTTTGGGCAGTAGTGGTGGTGAGATTAACTATCACTCCAACTGTAGAGTTTTCATAAGTTACTGTATCTATTCCTGTTCCACCATTTAGAGTATCATCACCAAGACCACCTTCTAAAACATTATTTAAACTGTTTCCTATTAATGTATCGTTATAGTTTGAACCAATAATATTTTCAAAATTACTAAGTGTATCAATGCCTTCTCCAACTGTATTTTGGGCAGTAGTGGTGGTGAGATTAACTATCACTCCAACTGTAGAGTTTTCATAAGTTACTGTATCTATTCCTGTTCCACCATTTAGAGTATCATCACCAAGACCACCTTCAATTATATCATTACCAGCTAACCCATTTATTATATCATTACCAGCTAACCCATTTATTATATCATCACCATCTGTGCCATTTATAACATCATCACCATCTGTGCCATTAATCATACCATTATCTAAAGTGATTGTAGCAGGCGGTATAACATTAACTGTATTGCTTGATGTTAATCCTGTTGTACTTTGTGCTGTTACATTAAATGCTGGTAAATCAGCTCCACTATTTACTATTGCAGCACCAGCTAATGTAAGTGTAACAACACCAGTTGTTGTATTGATTGTATAGTTAATTGTATCATCTATAGAGTAAATGATATCTCCACCATCTACATCACTTGCACTGCTTGTTGCAACAACAGTTCCTTCGCTTACACTATCTTCAATAATAGTAGTAACTGGTGTAACTATGAGGTTTAGTGGGTCGTTAACTGCCGTTACTGTTATAGAAACTGTATAGGTATTTATGCCACCATGTCCATCATTAATAGTGTAAGTAAATGAGTCGACTCCATTATAATTAGCACTTGGCATATAAGTGTATGTGCCATTAGTATTAATAGTAACTGCGCCATTGCTTGCATTAGTGTTAAGTGAATAAGTTACGCTATCCCCATCTTCATCAATATATATAGGCAATATCCCATTATATATAGTATCTTCTGCAACAGTAATAACATCATTACTTGCCACAGGCGAATCGTTAACATCATGGACAACAACAAAACACGAAACATCTATCATTGGATGCATATCATCTATCGTAGTAAAATAAGCTATTGGTTGTGCGCCATATTTACCACCATATCCATCTGAATCATAAAATAAGCCACCATTGTCTCTAT
>JAQTLV010000005.1 GCA_028714675.1 Sulfurovaceae bacterium | reverse complement strand
TTTGCAGGCGGAGATATAGCTCCAGTTGAACCAGCGGTGGTTACACCAGCTCCAGCACCAGTTGTTGAGAGCGGTTGGAAATTTAGTGGTCAAGGTGTAGTTTACTACCAAACTGATGATTCTGGTTTTTCATCTAGAGGCGTAACTTCTCCTCATGATGATAGTATTTTTTCACAAGGTGCTTCTGCAGCGAATGCTGGTATTCAATTGACAGCTACTAATGACGATTTAATTGGTGGTGTTGGTTTTGGCGTTCAGCTTAATGGTCTTGGTACTCTTGGATTGGATGAGGACGTAGTATCTGATGTTATGCAAACAGCTGGCGATTCACTTAATAGTGCGTATATTTCACAACTTTATCTAACTTATGGCATTAATAATACTAGTTTCAAAGTAGGTCGTCAAGAGCTTCCAAAAGCACTTTCTCCATTTGCGTATTCAGAAGATTGGAATGTGTTTAAAAATACATACAATGCAGCACTTGTTGTAAATACAGACCTTCCTGATACGGTTCTTGTTGGTGCATGGGTAAGAGATGCCAATTGGAATGAATTGCATGCCAATATGAATGATTTTGGTAAGTTAAATGGTAATGATGGTATCTGGATGCTAACAGCTCAAAATAAATCTATCGCTGATTTGACATTGACTGGTTCGGTTTATTATGCCAATGATAATGCAAGCATACTTTGGGTTGATGCACAGTATAATGCAGGTATTATGAATATAGGTCTTCAAGGAGGAGCTATAATGCCAGATGCTTCTGGTGCTGATGATACAACAGCTTTTGGTGCTAAAGTGAGTAGTAAATTTGATATAGTTAATGCTTCTATAGCTTATACTACAGTCAATGATGGTAATATACCTATGTTAAATTTTGGCGGCTCTAGTTCAGTTCTTTATACAAATACAATTGCAAATGAAATGGCTCCTATGCTCACAACTATAGATGTAGACAAAGTATTGGTAAAAGCTGATGCTGATGTGCTTGGTGGCAACTTGGGCCTAGCGTATAGCTATTCTGATAGTGGTTTTATTGACAATATAAGTGAGTTTGATCTTACATATAAAACTAAATTAGCTGATGCTATTGATCTTGAAGCTACATATGCATATGTTGATGCAGATGCTCTTGCAGATGACATTAATGGTTTCAGATTTGTAGGTAGATACAATTTCTAATAATACTTTTTATACAAAGAGGCTTTTGCCTCTTTGCTTCTTTTTCTTTTATTAAACCTATTTTGCTATAATTCCCTATGAGATTTTTTGAACCAAACTATCATTTTAATGTAGCCAATATAGTTACATTTTTAAATATTACATGTGGGGTGTTTGCTATATATTTAGTTACACAACACAATTTTTTAGTTGCAGCTATAGTTGCTTGGATTGCAGGGGCTTTAGACATAATAGATGGCAAAGTAGCTCGACATTATGGATTGTCAACAGAGTTTGGCATACAATTAGATAGTTTTGCTGATTTTTTGTCTTTTGTCATTATGCCTTCATTTTTTTTATTTTTTGCAGTTTATAGTGATGATAATATGATAAATATGATTCTAGGTTTGACACTTATTTGGTATATTATAAGCGGGCTTAGAAGACTTGTAACATTTAATATCAAAAGTGATGCTGGAGTTGTATCAAAACACTTTGAAGGAGTTCCTACGCCTCTTGGAGCCATACTTCTTTGGATTATTTGGCTTTCATATATAAATGGGATAATAACAAGTGTGTATGTTGTTATAGGCTCTATATTGCTTATAGCATATTTGTTAAATTCTAAAGTCAAAATTCCACATCTGTAGTGAAAAAATGATAAATAAAATAAAAAAGACAGCATCTGATTTTTCTGAGCTAGTAATGTTCAAACATTCAATTTTTGCTTTACCATTTATATTTATAGCAATGATAACAAGTGCTAATGGTTGGTTTGGCTTTAAACTTTTCTTATTGGGAGTTTTTGCCGCAGTAACAGCCAGAAATTTTGCTATGGGTGTAAATAGATACTTAGACAGGGACATAGATGCTATAAACCCAAGGACTAGCAAAAGACCATCGGTTGATGGTAGAATAGGCGGGGTTAGTATGGTTGCTTTTATAATTGCAAATGCACTAACTTTTATAGGTGTTGCTTTCTTGACAAATCCATTAGCATTTAAATTATCAGTACCAATATTGATTGTTATTGGAAGTTATACTCTATTTAAAAGATTTAGTCCTCTTGCACATATAGTTTTGGGTATTAGTTTGGGTCTTGCACCCATAGCAGGCGTTGTTGCTGTACAGGGCTCTGTAACTTTATGGTCTATCTATCTTGCCATTGGTGTAATGTTTTGGGTTGCTGGTTTTGATTTGCTTTATTCTTTACAAGATATAGAATTTGATAAAGCACAAGGTTTGCACTCAATTCCATCTCGCTTTGGTGCTAAAAACACACTCTTAATTTCTAAAACATTTCATATATTAACTATTATCTTTTGGATACTTTTTATATATGAAAGTTTATCTTTAGGTTACATCGCATACATTGGGGTATTTATAAGTGCAGTTCTTTTGGCTTATGAGCATTATTTGGTCTCAAAAGATTTTGAAAAAATAGATAAAGCATTTTTCACGGTAAATGGCTATCTAGGTTTTATATTTTTAACTTTTGTAATTTTTGATATTTTGGTTTGAATTTGAAAAATTCGATTAGTTCTATCGATAAATCATGGGATATAAATCTTGAGTTAATAAACCAATCATATTTGAAATTTTTAGAAAATGATATTGGCTATATACCCAAAAAAGAAAATATTTTTAATGCGTTTAAAACTCTCAAAAAAAATGATGTTAAATATGTTTTATTTGGACAAGACCCATACCCAAGAGAGCTAAGTGCGACAGGATATGCATTTATAGATGGGAATGTAAAAAGTATTTTTGAAAAAAATGGAACTTTAAGTCGTGAAGTTAATCGTGCAACAAGTTTGAGAAATTTTATAAAGATGGCACTTGTTGCTAGAGGTGATTTAAGAAAAGATGACGTTTCTCCTAAAGCCATAAGTTCTTTAGATAAAAATAATTTTATAAACAGTATATGGCAGTTAAAAGATAATTTTGAAAAAAATGGTATCTTGCTTTTAAATACTGCTCTTGTATTTACAGATAAAAAAAGTTGTTCTTTCCATGCGAAAGAGTGGGAAGCATTTATTTTGGATATGATAGATAAGCTAGATAGCCAAAAAGTAAAACTTATACTTTTTGGTTCATTCGCCCAAAATCTTTATGAAAAAAATCATAGTCTGCAAAAATTTGATGCTTTTGCTTGTGAACATCCTTATAATATATCATTTATAACCAATAAAGATGTTATAGAGTTTTTTAAACCTATGGATTTGTTGTCTAATTAAGTACGACTTGCAATTTTTTATTTCTGTGTAACCGCAAAAGCAGCTTCTATAGCTTTCATAAAAGCATCTCTAGTACCACACTCTTCGAGTATAGAATATCCAGCAGCAGTTGTTCCAGCAGGACTCATAACGCTATCTTTTATAAGTGCAGGATGAGTTGAATTTAAAAGTGGCGCAAAACCTTTAAACAGAGAAGATACTAGTTTAACACTATCATCTCTTTTTAGACCTTGTTTTACTCCACCATCCATCATAGCTTCAGCAACAAGAGCCAAAAATGCTGGCCCACTTCCTGCAATAGCTGTCGCTATATCTAACTCTTTTTCACTATCAACCCAAAAAACATCCCCAACTGTGCTAAATATTTGAATGCAATCTTTTTGCATTTTTTTATCTCCTGTTATGGTTGTAGTTGAAGAGTTTAATTTTGCACTAACATTCGGCATAGCTCTAACTATATGGTTTGCCTCTATTGCTTTTGAGAGTTTGTCTATGGATGTGCCAGCTAGTATAGAAATAAGTGAATTCGCCTTCCCTTTCAATTTTGAAGCAACATCATCTAGGGCATAAGGTTTAACACAAAGAATTATATTTTTATTTTCAATATTAACATTATCTAAGTCTATAATATCAACATTATTTTTTAGCTTATTCGTCAAAGTAGAAGTTTTCTCCTTGCTTCTAGTTATAATTTCTAATTCAAAATGTTCCTCAAGTCCAAGAGCTAGAGCAGTCGCCATAGCACCACTGCCTATTAAAGAAAGTTTCATGCAGTTTCCTTATTAATTGTTTATAGTATTTTAACAAAAAAACGATGTTTATTTACCTTTTTTTGACAAGTTTAGGTTATAATAGCTTTTAAAATATGAGAGGTTATGATGAAAAGATTTAAATTAGCATATATAGTTTTATTTGTAACTATTACAATTTTCACTGGTTGTTCTTCTAAAAATGCAGGAGAAGTTTATGACAAAAGTGCTCAGTATTGGTATCAAAAAATAGGAGATAGCATAGGTAATGGCGATCTTGATAAGGCTGATAATTATTTTATTTCTCTCAAAAGCGAACACCCAAAATCACCGCTTGTAGAAAGTGCAAATATGATAATTGCTCATGCACATATGGATAAAGAAGAGTATTTGCTAGCAAATTATTTTTTTGATGAATATACAAAAAAATTCGGAGGATTTTCAAATAGTGAATACATAGAATTTATGAAGATAAAAGCCTCATTTCTTGGAATTCAAAGATACTATAGAGATCAAAAACTTATACTAGATACTATAGCAAGTGCTCAAAGCTATATAGATGCACATCCAAATAGTGAGTATGTTCCTATGGTGCAAAGCATGCTAATAAGACTTAAAATGGGGCAATATCTTCTAAATGATAATATAGCTTCACTATATGACAGAATAGGTAAAAATGAAGCAGCTAAAGCATATAGAGAGAAAAATAGTGCCTCTCCTGTAAATATGGAAGATATTGGGAAAATAGACGAAAGTATGTTTGATTTCATTATAAATTAAAATCATTACATTAATTATAGATAATTGCATATGCAATTATCATTATTCATTTTTATACAATTTTAGACTCATAACCTATAAAATAAGCATTTATAATATAATTTTCTATTGACAAATATTTTTATTTTGATAATATAATCAAAAAAACAGAGGAGTTGTTTTGCATTTAAGTGATTATGATTCATTTCCAGCAGTTTTGCCAATCGTGGTAGAAGATGAGATATTTTTATATCCATTTATGATAAGCCCTATATTTTTAACTTCTCAAAACGATATAGATGCCGCAACTTATGCTATAGAAAATCATTCTTTGGTTTTGGTAGTAAGTTCTAAGAGTGAACACGAAGGAAGCAGAAAAAAAGAAGACCTGTATGAATATGGTGTTATAGGGTCTATAATGAGAAAAGTGCAACTTCCAGATGGTAGGGTTAAGGTTTTATTTCAAGGTCTTTCAAAAGGTAAGATAGTTGATTTTATAGAAGGAGATTTCAATAGTGCAATGGTAAGTGTTGTTGAAAATTTACCATTTGAACAGCTAAAAATAGATGCACTTATGAACATACTAAGAGATAAATCTAAAACTCTATCATCTTTGAATAGTGGGTTCCCAGTAGATATTATAAGAGCAATAGAAGACAATAGTGAACCATATAGAGTATGTGATCTTGTTGCATCAATGATAAAGTTAGATAAAGATGTTGCCTATCAACTATATATAGAAGACAATGTTGAGCAAAAACTTATCTCATTGATAGATATAATAAATTCTCAAATAGAATCTGCAAAAGTTCAAAAAGAGATAAGAAGCAAAGTTAATACTAAGATTGAACAGTCCAATAAAGAGTATTTTCTAAAAGAACAGTTAAAACAGATACAAAAAGAACTTGGAGTAGATGTACAAAGAGAAGAAGAGATAGCCAACTTTAGAAAAAAAGCAGACGCTATAAAATCATATGTTTATGAAGATACATTCAAAGAGATAACGAAACAGATAGATAAGCTTTCTCGTATGCACCCAGAAAGTGCCGATGCCAATACTATACAAAGTTATTTGGAGGTTGTATTTGAAATACCATTTGGTAAAACTGCCAAAAAGAAAATAGATATAAAAGATGTTTCAAGTGAACTAAATAAAGATCATTATTCACTAGAAAAACCAAAAGATAGAATTGTGGAGTATTTTGCAGTTAAATCATTAGCAAATCAAAGAAAAGTTGCCAATAAAGAAACAAGTAGTGCAATACTCTGTTTTGCTGGACCACCAGGTGTCGGGAAAACATCACTTGCAAACTCCATAGCAATTGCGCTCCATAGACCTCTTGTTAGGATTGCTCTCGGTGGTCTAGAGGATGTAAATGAGCTTAGAGGGCATAGAAGAACCTATGTTGGAGCAATGCCAGGGAGAATAACACAAGGCTTTATAGAAGCTAAAAAAATGGATCCAGTTATAGTTCTAGATGAGATAGATAAAGTAGGTAGAACCAGCAGAGGTGATCCTACTGCTGTTTTGCTTGAGATTTTAGACCCAGAACAAAATAGTAATTTTAGAGATTATTATCTCAATTTCAATATAGACTTAAGCAAAGCCATATTTATAGCAACAGCAAATGATGTAAGTAAAATTCCAGGTCCATTAAGAGATAGAATGGAATTTATAACATTAAGTAGTTATACACCAAAAGAGAAATTTGAGATAGCCAAAAGATACCTTATACCACAAGAGTTAAAAAAACATGCCCTTAAAAGTGGAGAAGTAACTATAAATGAAAATGCACTTAAAGCTATTATAGAAGAATACACTAGAGAAGCAGGAGTGAGAAATTTGAGAAAAAAAATTGCTGGCATCATGAGAAAAAGTGCTAGGATTTTACTTGAGAAACAAAATAAAAAAAGAGTTATTGTTACGATTAAGAATTTAGAAGATTTTGTAGATAAAAAAGTTTTTGAAATAGCAACAGTTGATAGTAAACCACGAGTTGGTGTAGTTAATGGTCTTGCATGGACTGCAGTTGGTGGAGATGTATTGACTATAGAAGCCATTAAAATAAAAGGAAAGGGCTTATTACAGCTTACTGGGAGCTTGGGTGATGTTATGAAAGAATCAGCTCATATAGCTTTTAGTGTTGTTAAGATTTTAATAGATCAAAAAAGACTTAAAATAAAAACAGATGATAAGAATGGTGATGAAAATAAAGATATTAGTGAAATATATAAAAAGTATGACTTGCATCTTCATGTTCCAGAGGGTGCTACGCCAAAAGATGGGCCAAGTGCAGGTATAGCTATGGTAACTGTAATATCTTCTATTTTAAGTGGCAGAGGAATAGATAGCAAAGTTGCTATGACAGGTGAAGTTACATTAACTGGTCTTGTATTGCCAATTGGAGGGCTTAAAGAAAAGCTTATAGCAGCATATAAGGCTGGGGTTAAAAAAGCACTTATTCCGAAGAAAAATTTTGAAAGAGATTTGGATGAAATTCCTGCAGAAGTAAAAAATAATATAGAAATAATACCAGTTGAAAATGTAGATGAAGTTATAAGTATAGCATTGGTTTAAGCATAAAGATATGCTTAAAACCAACTTTCAATCAAGTTTATTAAATCAGTCTCTCTTATAGGTTTTGTTAAAAATGCATTGGCACCTAGATTAAGAGTTTCTGTTTTTTTGCTATCATCGGTTGATAGAATAGCGATTGGAATATGGGAATGAGCTCTCATTTCTCTAATAGCTTTTAAAAACTCAACACCATTCATTACCGGCATTACAATATCAAGTAGAATCAAGTCAATTGCTTGACCTTCTACTTTATTCAATGCATCTTGACCATTTTCTGCTTCAATTACATTTGCTACTGATGCGCTTTTTTTGAGCATAGTAAGTAACAATTTTCGATTAATAAAATCATCATCCACCACTAAAACATTAATTCCCATTTTTTATTAACCTTTTCTATCTTTTAGTTCTTTGACTATATTGTGCGTGATTATATCAGATTCTTTATTGACTTTTGTTGATATTTTTTCTATCCATTGTGATTCAGAGACTATGATGTCATAGTTTGTATTTTTGACTTTCTCATAAATGCTATTAAGGTTATTTGTTTCATCAACATCATATCCCATATTTGAAGCAACTTTTGAAATAATTTTATTTTCTAAATCAAATTCTTTTGCAACCAATACTTTTTGGTTTTCTTTTGGGATAACCTCTTCTTTTACTTCAGCTTTTGGTTCAGCTTTTGGTTCAGCTTTTGGTTCAGCTTTTGGTTCAGCTTTTGGTTCAGCTTTTGGTTCAGCTTTTGGTTCAGCTTTTGGAGTTGGCACAGCATTGTCTTCGTCTTCTTCTTGAAGTTTAATTCTATTACTAATGAATTTATTTAATATATATAGTAATTCTGTTGCTTGAATAGGTTTTGTTATATATTCATCCATTCCTTCGCTTAAGAATCTCTCTCTATCGCCTTTTAGTGCATTTGCAGTTAATGCAATTATAGGCACATGTCTTAAATCCTCATCTTCTTCATAGTCAAGTATCTCATGTGTTGATTCAACACCATCCATAACTGGCATTTGTATATCCATAAAAATCAAATCAAAGTCTTGATGATTTCTTCTTTGTTCAAATGCTTCTAGTCCATTATTAGCAACAACCACTCTCAAGCCATAATCTGATAGTACTTTTGTAATCAATTTTTGATTTATCGCATTATCTTCCGCAACCAATACTTTTGCATCATATCTTGCTTTTAGATTTATAGGTTGGACTGATTCTTTTGTTTTGGTTCTATCTTTGGTCAATATTTCTTTTACTTTTGATAAAGTAACAGGTTTAAATACTATGTTGTTCATAGTTAGACCCATTTTTTGAAGTTCGTCCCTATTTGTTACTTTACTAAATACAATCAATTTAGATTTATCTAAGTGGTTAATTAGAGAAGTTGAATCACTTTCATTTAGTTTATCATAGTCTAATAAAAAGAAATCAGGTTTAAAGTTTTGTCTTACAGCATCAAGTTCTGCTTCTGTTTCAAAATAATCCAATTTTGTATTATAGTATTTAAGATACTTATCCAAGTAATCTTCTAAAACAGATGGAGTTAATTTGTTTTGATGTAGAGCTATAGAAATATTTATATTTTCAGGTTTTGTATTTTCTATATTGATCTCTTCAATTGGTATAGTTAGATAAAATACAGTACCTCTATCTTTTGCACTTTCAACTTCAAGTTTACCACCCATAATTTGAGCATATTCTTTAGAAATAGTAAGACCAAGACCTGTTCCACCAAATTTTCTAGTAACAGTATTATCAGCTTGAGAAAATGCTTCAAATATTTTCTCAGCTTGCTCTTTTGTCATACCAACACCATTGTCTTGAATTTTGAAAACAAGAGTTGATATACCAATGGTTTCTGTTTCTAAATTTTCAACTTTATTGATTTCTACATTTATTTGGCCATGTGGATTTGTAAATTTAACAGCATTACTAAGTAGATTAATCAAAATTTCTTTTATTTTGGTTGGATCACCTTTTAGTTTATCACTAATATTAGGATCTATATAGTAGTTGAGTTCTATATCTTTTTCAGAAGCTCGAACAGCATATGTTTCTACGGTACTATCAAATTCTTCATGAGTATCAAAGATAATATGTTCAACATCAACCTTGTTGCTTTCAATTTTTGACAAGTCAAGTATGCTATTGATAATTTCAAGCAAGTTTTCAGAACTTTTTGTAATAATAGACAAAAATTCTTTTTGCTCATCATCCAAACTAGTACTTTTTAGAAGTTCTGTAAAACCAACAATACCATTAAGCGGTGTTCTTATTTCATGAGACATATTTGCCAAGAATAGAGATTTCGATTCATTTGCTTGGAGCGCCAATTCTTTATCTTGTTTAGAATTAGCAATAAGCGTTTTAAGTTGATGATATACATTTCCTATATCAGTATAAGTATCCAGGGATAATTTCTTCTTCTCTTCTTCTGTCAGATTTTCAAAAGCATCAAAAATAATTTTTTTTAGCTCCATGTTATTTTTCAGTTCAGCTTGGTCTGTACTATAACCAAAAACCAAGAGAAATAAACCAAAAATCAGTAAACTGCCAGATATAGCAAATAGTATCATTTGCTCCTGAGGATTTCCAGCTTTAAACATATAAGCATCATAACCTATATACCCAGCAAGTGTCATCATCAACAGAATTGGGAAAAGGCTTATTAACTGTAATCTACTATGAATATTCATAACTAACTCCTTGTGCTCTTATATATTTTTCATAATATTTTCGAGGTACAAAAATTGACCCCAATATTTTTCTATCAAAGATTTGACTTTTGATAAATCATCATTGTTTTGCAAATCCAACAAAGAGTTTGCCAAAGGCATTACATATAAATTGCTCGCAACTCCCTTGAGAGAGTGAGCAAGTTTTTTAACTTTTTCTATATTACCTTCTTCATATTTGTGTATAATTTTATCTGTATCGGCATGACATTGTTCAATAAAATCTTTTATAAATTCTTTTACTATATCATTAGGTAAAGATAACTCTTTAGCCGATTCTTCCAATATAAAATCAAATGGCAAAGGTTTTACTTTGGATAAATCAATTTTTGATATTTGACCAGAATCATTTTTTGATGATTCAGTCTCTTTTGCTTTGTTGTCATGAGCAACATTATCAACTAAATCAATTCCTAAAGGTTCATTTATATCTATAGATGGTATTGTCTCTTCAGCAATATTTTTTTTCTCAACTTTGATTTTATCAATAGGTTGAATCTCTTCTATAATATCTATAGAGTCAAGCTTGTCAACAGAAACATCTGTATTTAATATGTTTTCAATTTGAGTTTCTTCTTGTTTATCTGGATTTGAAAGTGGTGTATTTATCTCTTTTATATTTTTTATAACATCAAAAAGATTATTAAATAGTTCTTTAGAGCTATTTATATTCAATGAATTTACAAAGTTATCAATATCTCTTGGCAAACAAAGAGCAGTTGTTATGTGTTTTATAAAATTTATAGCATTTTCTTTTGCTTTTTTATCATTTCCTTGTAAATCTTTTTTAAATTGATCTACAGAAGATGCATATTCATTTAAGAATGCACTATATTCTTTTTCGCTTAAGTGCATATTTTTAGCAATGCTAGGAATATCTATAGTAACTTTTGGATTAATGAATGATTCTTGACCTGCTTCTTCTATTGTGTGTTCATTTGTATAGATACTAGCATCGTTCAAGTTTTCTATATCAAAACCAGATTCAATTATTGGTTCATTATATATTGGTTGTATAGTTTTTTCTTCGTTAGGCTGTTTAACGGGAATTTCTACCTTTGTCACAGTTTTTTTAACATTGCTTGATGCTTGAGTATTAAAATCAGGAGCTTTTATAAATTCATTTTTGATATTTATACTCATCAATTCTACTAAAACACTTTTGCCAAATAGTGTTGTAAGTGGCGTTGCTTTAATATCATACATTTTTGCATTATTGTTTACGGTAACGGTTATTTTGTCATAGTCCAAAGATATTTTTACATCTTCCGATGTAATTTTTTTATAAAGATCAACAAGACTAGTTGTTCCAAATAGATTTAAAAACTCTAAATCCGAGGCTACGATATCGTTTGATTGACTTAAAATACAGTACATTTATTAAACTCCTTTTGATTGTTCTTTTTCTATCATCTCTTTATATACAGGTATAACAGCTTCAACCTCTGTTGAAAATGCAGGTCGTCTAGCTGCGCTATAGCCTTTAACCTGATTGTCTTGAACAATAGGTGTTATGTGGCTATACACCCAATAATATTTTCCATCTTTTCTTAGGTTTTTTACTATACCAGACCACTCTTTTCCAGATTCTAAAGTATCCCATAAAGCTTTAAATGCAGCTTTTGGCATATCTGGATGCCTTATAATATTGTGATTTTTGCCAACAAGTTCTTCTTTTGTGTATCCTGCTATTTCACAAAACTTTCTGTTTGCGTAAGTAATGATACCCTTTAAGTCTGTAGAACTCACTATCAAGCCTTCATCAAATTTGTACTCTTCATCTACTGGTATTGGAGTTTCCATAGCCATACTCTTTATTTAAAATTTCTAACATTAAAGAATTATAACAAAATAAATGAAATTTTACTATTATTTGAATAATTTTCTTAAAATTAATTTTTAAGAATTTTGGAAATATTAGCACTAGTTATACTTTCTATTTCTTTTTGTGTTGCTTTATTTATGGCTTCAAAGGTTCCAAAATGGTTTAATAATTTTTTTATAGTCGCTTGTCCAATACCTTTTTTTTGTAATATTTTGCTTTGAAGCATTAGCTTATTTTTCTTTTGTCTATGGAAAGATATAGCAAATCTATGTGCTTCATCTCTAAGTTTTTGCACAAATTGTAATCTCTCGTCAGTCGGAAGCAGATTAAATTTATCATAAGATGTGTATATGATATCTTTTGCAGATCCTTTAGCGCGATGGGCTTTTGAATCTATTTTTTCTTTTGAAATTGCTATTACATCTATATTTACAGCACTTTCTTTGAGTAACTCTTTTGCAAGGTTTAATAATGCCATACCACCATCCAATACCCATAAGTTTGGAGGTGGGATTTCGCTAAAGTTCTCAATCCTCCTAGTTATTAGTTCTTTCATTTGACCATATTCATCTTTTGCTTCTAAGATAAATCTTCTGAATTTTGTTTTTTCCCACTCATTTTCCTGCCAAGAAACCATTGCTCCTACCGTTGCATCACCTTGATGGTGAGAATTGTCAAAAATTTCAATATTTATAGGCAATTCTTTTAATTCAAAAAGAGATTGTATTTTTAGCTCTATTTCATCTTTTTGAATTTTAGACTTTTGAGAAAGAAGTTCTTTTGCATTGGTTATAGCTAAATCTATAATATTTTTCTTATATCCCATCTGAGGTTTTACGATGTTTATTTTTTTGTCTATAATTTTTGAGATAAGCTTTGATAGGTTTTCTATGTCTTCAAAATCATGAGCAACTAAAATAGTTGATGGGATATCGGGAGTTGTTGGTTTATAAAGATTTAGAATTGCTCCAGTGTATGCTTCGTTTAAATCCAAAAAATCATCAAATCTAAAAAAGTCATAATCACTTGATACAACTTTCCCATTTCTAATAAACAGTTTTACAATAATACCCTTTGATACTTCGTTTAGGATGGCAATAGCATCACAATCTTGAAGTTTTGCAATATCAAGAGTTGAATATATTGCTAATGATTCAATTACTTTACAATCATCTCTAAGTTTTGCAGCTTCTTCAAATCTCTCATTAGTTGCTAGAGTAAGCATTCTTTCTTGCATAGCAGATATAAGATTTTCTTTTTTTATAATACTTTCTTTGGCTTTTGTGACGATTTTATTGTATTCGTTTTTAGATATTTTGCCCTCACATGGAGCTAAACATTTTCCAATTTGATGGAAAAGACAGGCTTTTTTCCCTTTCAAACAATTTTTTTTCTGAATAAGTGGATATGTTTCATAAAGAGTATCAAGAAGTATTTTTGCTCCACTTGGGAATGGACCATAGTATGTTATATTTTTGCCTTTTATAATCTTTCTTGTTATTTCAAATCTTGGAAAATCTTGTGATTCATCTATGCATATATACGGATAAGTCTTGTCATCTCTTAATAGTACATTATATTTTGGTTTCAATTGTTTTATAAGAGAGTTTTCTAATATCAAAGCATCTTCTTCACTATTGACTACAATATATTCTAAAACAGTAGCTTCTTTTAGCATTTTTATAATTCTAGGATTTAGTGCATAGTTTGGTGTAAAATCTGGTACAAATTTCCAATAACTCTTAACTCTATTTTTTAGATTTTTTGCTTTGCCAACATAGAGTATTTTGCCTTCATTGTCAAAATATTGGTAAACCCCAGCATGCGATGGAAGTGTTTTTATGATTTGTTGCATTTTATATCTTGTTTTATTTTTTCAAATATAGCCTTTAAGTCATCATCTATATGTTCTATATCAAATTCTCCATCTGATAGCTCTTCATAATATGGTATCGTTTCATCCTTATTTTCATTCTGATGATTTAGTGCGTTAAAATTGCTAATAAATGTTGTAATTTGTGTTATATTGGAAAAATTACAAGATGAGTCATACTTTGATATATCTTTTAATAAACTTTTTAATAAATCTCTGTTATTATCAATTTCTATTTTAAAACCAGGATGAGATAATGCTATAAGCAAAGTATCATTTTTGGTTGTTATATAGTTTATGGCATTTTTAAATCTCGGGGGTAAAAGAGAGATAAATTTGCTATAACATGAAAATTTAAAAAAGGGGGCAAACTGATGTTGCCTTGTAAGTCCAAAAAAATAATTTCCAATTGTTTTCATATCATAATTATAACATCAATTTGTACATTTTTAATGACAGGATGTGGTTATAAAACTCCACCAAAGTATAGTTCACAGCAAGTAGAAGAAAATCAGGAGAAGTAGATGCAAAAGTATGATGTTATTATAATAGGAGCAGGAATTGCCGGGCTTTATGCTGCTATGAATATACCGAAAAGCAAAAAAGTTTTAGTGCTTTGTAAAGATATACCGTGGGAATGTAATACATTTTATGCACAAGGTGGAATGGTTTCTGCACTTGACAATAATGACATTTCGTTGCATGTGGAAGACACTTTAAATGCTGGCGCACATCATAATTTAGAAAGAGTCGTACAAATACTTTCTGAAACATCAATTGAAATTACAGCAGATATTATAAAAAAAGGCATGCAATTTGATACTGATAGTAAGGGAAATTTGCTTTACACAAAAGAAGCTGCTCATTCTACTGCTAGGATAATACACGCAGGAGGAGATGCGACAGGAAGATATCTCCATCATTTTATGATGACACAAAATCCACACCTTTTAGAACAAAATATGCTTGTTTATGATTTACTAATAGAAAATGGAAGATGTTATGGCATAAAAGCAATGTCAAGTTATAACCCAGTTACCATATATGCCGATAATGTGATAATTGCTAGTGGTGGTGTTGGTTCGCTTTATGAATATAATACAAATTCTAGAACAGTAAGTGCAGATATACATGGTATCTGTGCTGAAAAAGGAATTGCACTAAAAGATATGGAGTTTATGCAATTTCATCCAACAGTCTTTGTAAAAACACCATTCGCTAGAAAGTTGCTACTAACAGAAGCTCTTAGAGGAGAGGGTGCCCATATAGTTGATGAAGACGGAAAAAGATTTTTATTTGATTATGACAACAGGGGCGAGCTTGCTAGTAGGGATATTGTTTCAAGAAGTATATTTGAATATAAACGAAAAACAGAAAAAGAAGTTTATCTAGATTGTTCTATGTTTAAACCAAAAGTATTTCATGCAAGATTTCCAAATATAACACATACATTTTCATCTCTCGGATTTAATTTGCCACATGATAGAGTTCCAATTTCCCCAGCATTTCACTATGCAAATGGAGGAATAGCATGTAATAGTCATGGGATAGTCCCTGGAATTGAGGGATTATATGTCGTAGGAGAGGCAGCCAGAACGGGAGTTCATGGAGCAAATAGACTTGCATCAAATTCTCTTTTGGAAGGTGCGGTATTTGCAAAAAGAGCAGTTGAACATATGCTTGGACTTGATTCTCATATAGGAAAAATTCCAAAATTTGATAAAGACTATGACAATATCTTGCATAAGGATAATGATAAAAAGTATAAACGCAGACTTAGAAAGATTATGTGGGAAGAAGTTGGTATTGTTAGAACTACTCAAGGTCTTCATCATGCAAGAAATCTTATATATGATATGAAAAACCATGAAATTGGAAGACTTTTGCAACTAAGACTAAATACTGCTTCGGCTATCGTTGATGCGGCACTAGCTAGAAAAGAATCTCTAGGAACGCATTATATAGAGGATGATGATCAGGACATTTAAAAACAAACAAAAAGCGATATTTCTATATAATTAAACATATAGTTATAGCTATAAATAACAAATAGGAATATCAATGAAAAATGTACCCATAGTGATACTAGATTTTGGATCACAATATACTCAGTTAATTGCTAGAAAACTTAGAGAAAGTGGAGTTTATTGTGAAGTAGTTCCTTTTAGAGAAGATATAGAGTCTATAAAATCAAAAAAACCTCAAGGTATTATTCTCTCAGGAGGACCTGCTAGTGTATATTCTCCTGATGCATATAAACCTAGCGATGAGATATGGAAGTTAGGACTTCCAATTTTGGGTATTTGTTATGGTATGCAACTTATCACTCAGCATTTTGGTGGCGAGGTAGTGCCAGCAGATCATCATGAATATGGTAAGGCTAAACTAAATATCGTTAAATCATCACCTATATTTGAAGGAATTGAAAATGATTCTATAGTGTGGATGAGCCATGGAGACAAAGCCCTTAGTATCCCACAAGGCTTTGAAGTTATTGCAACAAGCGAAAACTCACCATTCGCTGCCATTTCAAATGAAGATGCAAAAATATATGCTTTCCAATTTCATCCAGAGGTACATCATTCAACTGAAGGTGTAAAATTACTTAAAAATTTTGCTAAACATATATGTGGGTGCGAAAGTACATGGAATATGGGTTCGTTTGCAAAAGAGAAGATAGTTGATATAAGAAAACAAGTGGGAGATAAAAAAGTACTTTGTGGAGTTAGTGGTGGAGTTGACAGTTCTGTTGTTGCAGCACTTCTACATGAAGCATTGCCAAAAGAGCAACTTGTTTGTGTGTTTGTAGATCAAGGACTGTTGCGCAAAGATGAAACAGTTCAAGTACAAAATATGTTTAAAATGCTTGGCATGGAACTTATTACTATAGATGCAAGAGATGAATTTATAGGTAAACTAAAAGGCGTAAGCGATCCTGAGAAAAAAAGAAAAATCATAGGAGAAACTTTTATAGAAGTTTTTGATAACGAGGCAAAAAAACATAAAGATGTTAGTTTTCTAGCTCAAGGTACATTATATACTGATGTTATAGAATCTGTTTCTGTCAAAGGTCCAAGCAAAACCATAAAATCACATCATAATGTAGGTGGACTTCCAGATTGGATGACTTTTGAACTTGTCGAACCTCTTAGAGAAATATTTAAAGATGAGGTTAGAATATTAGGACTTGAGCTTGGATTACCAAAAGATATGATAGGTCGTCATCCATTTCCTGGACCTGGACTTGCAATTAGAATTATGGGCGAAGTAAATGAAGAAGCTCTTAGTCTCGTGAGAGAAAGCGATGCTATCATGCAGTCTGAGCTTAAATCAAGCGGATATTATGATAAAGTTTGGCAAGCATTTACAGTATTACTCAATGTAAGTTCTGTTGGCGTAATGGGCGATAATCGTACTTATGACAACACAGTTTGTGTTAGAATGGTTGAGTCTGTTGATGGTATGACAGCAACATTTGCTCATGTTCCACATGATATTCTAGAAGCGATAAGTAGAAGAATTATCAATGAGATAGACGGGATAAACCGTGTGGTGTATGATATATCATCAAAGCCACCAGCAACAATTGAGTGGGAATAGTTTAGCTTATTTCACTTCATCTGCACGATGCTCAAATCAGTCACATACTAATATGTATGCTCCTTTTTAAGCATCGCACATCTAAAGCAAACTAAGTCAAACTGTTATTATTTGTTATATGCAAACTCCTTGCGAAAATTTTCTCTCTTCCTTGTTCTTCTAAAAAATAGAACTTTTTCTCAAGTAAATACTATTCTTTAAATATACTTTCTCTTCGCAAGACTTATCTAAAGCAAATAAATAGCAATCTTTAAAAAGCGAGTTACTTTTTCGCAACAACATCCAAATCTAAAGTAAATAAATAATTTACTCTTTAAATATTTTCGGATAGATAAAGAATTCTATTTTTGCATCATGATATCCGCAATCTTTCCATGATTGTAATGGACATTTAAGTGCAACAATACCAAGTGTTGGGACATTTTCTATATTTGCATCACTCATTAGATTTGCAAAGTCCGTAATCCCAGGATTGTGACCTACAATAAATATTGATTTATGTTTATCGTTTATATTTTTTATAATCGATAATATCGTCTTCGGATTTGCAAGATACAGTTCATCATCATATATTATCTTTATTGAATAATCAAGTTCTTTAAGTAGTCCTTCGACTGTTAACTTTGTTCGCTTAGAGGAGCTTGAAATTATGAGGTCAGGTTTGATATTTTTTTCGTGTAACTCTTTTGCCATTAAAGGAATATCCCTTTTTCCTCTTTCGCTCAATCCTCTTTTTGCATCAACTATATTAAAATCATTCCAGTCAGATTTAGCGTGCCTAATAAGATAAATAGTTTTCATTGGTCTATTATAACAAAGATAAATCAAAACTAAAATAAAGTCCATTTTATGTAAACTACTTTATTATTATAATAAAATTTTAAAGGAATAAGGATGATTGTTAAAAATACTATTATTAAAGTTGTTTCTATTTTGCTAGTTCTACTAATATCTGGATGTAGTGTTAAATTTCAAGGAAAACCTGCAAGCGAATTAACTTCATATTCTGGAAAAATATGTGTTATAGAGCATCCAAAAGTTAGGAAAGAATTTTTAACATCATATAAAAAGCTATTAGAGGAAAAAGGATTTGAAGTGGAAGTTATTCCTCAGGGGTCTTCGCTTAATACATGTAGTTTAACATCTGATTATATTGGCAAGTGGTCTTGGGATTTTGTTCCTTATATGGCGACTGCGAACATTAACTTATATCAAAATGGAGCTTTAATTGCTAATGCATCATACTCTGCCCCAAGAGGCGGATGGGCTTTAACTACAGAGATATATGAAAGTACAGAAGTAAAAATTAGAGGTATGCTCAAAATAATATTTCCCAATAAATGAAATTTAATCGAAAGATATCACCTGTAAAAACTATTTTGGAGTAGTGGCTATATGCACGAAAAGAGTATTCATTATTTTTCTTTATTTATGATGGTTGTGGCTTTTGTTAGTTTTGTATATATCGTAGCAAAAGCTTCTAACGAGGTTTTACATCATCATGTAGGCACTAAAAATGGAACTTATGTAAATACAGTAAAAATAACACCAGAGATTACATCTAAGGCATTAGAACTTACTAGTGGATGCAAAGATGATTATTGCAAAGCACAGCGTATTTTAGATTTTGTAACAGCTATACCTTATAGTGTCAATAACTACTCAACCAATACCCCAAAAGTCACAATAAAAAATAATAGGGGTGACTGTGATGACAAGAGTAATCTGCTTATTTCCCTTCTTCATGAAGTTGATATAAAGTCATATTTTGTACTTGTGCCGGAACATATATTTGTTATTTCTAAAATTAAAGATTCACATTTTGATGACACTAAAGGGTTTTGGATATCAGGAGCAAAATACATGATTTTAGAGAGTACAGCCAAAGGCTCTTTGGTTGGTTTCCCATTGGAGTATAGAATGGATGAAATAGAAGCGATAATAGATCCTTTTGAAAACAGAGAGATAAATGAAGAAAATTTAACATATAAGCAATAAACAAACTCTTAGTCATATTAACTCAATTTTATTATAAAAATTAACTAAACTTCTTGCAAAATTTATCAAAATATACTATAATTCACTAAAATTTTTAATGGAGAAATATTATGGCAAAACATACATATCAAACTGAGATAGGGCAGTTGCTTCATTTGATGACACACTCTTTATATTCCAACAAAGAAATTTTTGTGCGAGAGCTTATATCAAATGCAAGCGATGCGATTGATAAATTTAACTACTTTTATCTAACTGATGAAAAATATAAAAATGAGGATTGGAAACCGAATATTTTTATTACTCTTGATAAAGATGACAATTCTATAACCATAGGTGATAATGGTATAGGTATGAATGAAGAAGATTTGATGAATAATCTCGGCACTATTGCCAAATCAGGCACAAAATCATTTGTAGAAAATCTTACAGGTGATGCAAAAAAAGATAGTAATCTAATAGGTCAATTTGGTGTCGGATTTTATTCTGTATTTATGGTCGCAAAAAGTGTAGAAGTTATAACTAAAAAAGAAGAGCAAGCTTTTAAATTTAGTAGTGATGGCACAGGAGAGTTTGATATAACACCTGTTGTAAAGGAGAGCAGAGGAACTATAATCTATATTAAGCTGAAAGATGATGAAAAAGAGTTTACGAGCCCTTGGAGAATCAAAGAAATAGTTAAAAAATACTCAAACCACATAGCCTATCCAATCATACTTAACTATAAAGAAGAAGAAAGCACAGGCGAGGGTGATGATAAAAAAACAGAACTTGTGAGTAAAAGCGAACAAATTAATGCCGCTAAAGCACTTTGGACGATGAGTAAAAGTGAGCTAAAAAAAGAAGACTATATAGAATTTTATAAAAGCATATCACATGGTGATGAAGAGCCTCTTGTTTACCTTCACAATAAAGCAGAGGGTGCAAATGAATATACAACGCTTTTTTACATACCGAAGAATGCTCCTATGGATATGTTTAGAGCAGAATGGGAAAGTGGAGTTAAACTCTATGTGAAAAGAGTATTTATCACAGATAGTGACAAGGAGCTATTACCGTCTTATCTTAGATTTATAAAAGGTGTTATCGACTCATCTGATTTGCCTTTGAATGTCAGCAGAGAGTTATTGCAAGAAAATAGAATTTTAGCAAATATAAAACAAGGCTCGACAAAAAAAATACTTCAAGCCATAGTAAAACTTGATGGAGAAGATAGAGATACATTTACTAAAGAGTACAATAGACTTATAAAAGAAGGTATTTATACAGATTATACAAACAAAGAATTGCTTCTTGATATAGTTAGATATAAAAGCTCAACTACTGACGGAATGGTGAGTTTTGCAGATTATGTAAGTCGTGGAAATAGTGATAAAAAAGAGATATATTATATCATTGCTAAAAATGAAAATATTGCAAAAAGTTCACCTCTTTTGGAAAGTTACAAACAAGCAGGTCTTGAAGTTCTTATAATGGATGATTATGAGGTTGATGAGATAGTTACTCCAGCAATTACTGAGTATAAAGAGTGGAGTTTGAAAGATATCTCAACTATAGAAGCACCAAATGCAAAATCAAAAGAAGAACAAGAGATTATTGATGAAAATATAAAACCACTACTTGAAAAAATAAAAGATGTTTTGGGTGATGCGGTAAAAGAAGTAAAAGCTTCAAATCGTTTAACAGATAGTCCATCATGCGTTGTTAAAGACAGTTCAGATCCAATGGCAGGCATGGCACATATATTTAGACAAATGGGGCAAGAAGTTCCACCTACTCCGCTTATTCTTGAGATAAATCCAGATCATGCTATAGTAAAAAAGCTAGATAACCTAGATGACAAAGAAATGTTTGAAGATATGGCATGGATACTTTTAGATAATGCAAAAATATCAGAAGGTGTTGACATAGAAGATAAAGCATTATATGCTCAAAGAGTAGCTAGAGTAGCAAGTAAAGCACTTTAGTTTTGCTTATATAATTTTAAGGTGGACTTTTGTCTGCCATGAAATTAAATTAAAGTTTACTTTCAAATGTAATCTTTTTGTTATCATTTAGCAATAAAATCCGCTCATGCAATACAAATCAATATTTATTTCAGATATACATTTAGGCACTAGATTTGCGAAGGCCGAAGAGTTTTTAAATTTTTTAAAATACACAGACTCAGAAAATCTTTTTTTTGTTGGTGACATAATAGATGGATGGGCAATAAAAAGAAAAATGAGATGGTTTCAATCTCACTCTGATGTTATACAAAAAGTATTAAAAAAATCACGGAAAGGAACACAAGTTTACTTTATTACAGGTAACCACGATGAGTTTTTGAGACCATTTGCGCCGCTTTTTTTAGGAGATAATATACATATAGTTAATGAAGCAAGCTATACTGGGACTAATGGTAAAAAATATCTTGTTACTCATGGAGATTTCTTTGATAGTATCACTATGACACACAGATGGTTGGCGTTGGCTGGCGATATAGGATATGATTTTGCTTTATATTTAAATCATATTTTTAATAAGTTTAGAAATGTTTTGGGCATAAAAAAGTATTGGTCATTTTCAAAATATATAAAAGACAATGTAAAGAGCTCAGTGAGCTTTATCAATAACTTTGAAGAGATATTAGCATCTCATGCTAAGCACAAAAAGTATGATGGCGTTATCTGTGGACATATACACAAACCAGAATTTAAAGAAATAAATAATGTGTTATACTATAATTGTGGAGATTGGGTTGAAAATTGTAGTGCAGTTGTAGAGCATTTTGATGGTAGATTTGAAATTATAAGATGGGAAGAAAAATGAATGAATAATACAAAAAAAATTTCATTAGCATTATCTGGCGGAGGCTCTAGAGGCGCTTATCATTTAGGAGTTCTTCAGTACATTGACGAAATAGGACTTGAGATAGATGCAATTTCAGGCACTTCAATAGGTGCTTTAGTAGGAGTGAGTTATGCGTCTGGTGTAAAACCAAAAGATCAATTAGAGATTTTTAAATCAAAAGAATTTAAATCTGTTTTTTCATTTAAACCATTTGGTGCATCTCTCTTTAGTATCAATTTAAAATCAGAAATTTTAGATAAATTATTTTTAGAAACTAAATTAGAAAATCTAAAAATTCCAACTACAATTACTGCTGTAAATCTACACAATGGTGAAAATTTATATTTTAACAATGGAGATGTAGTCAAGCTTTGCATGGCAAGTTGTGCCCTTGTTCCTATATTTGCACCAGTGAGATATGAAAATATGCTTTTAGCAGATGGCGGCATTATCAATCATATGCCACTAGATCCATTAGAAAATAGCAACTCTAAGATAGTAGGGATTAATCTTCATCCTATATTTGAAAAAAATACAAAAAATACTCTTTGGGGGAATTTTAAGAGAGCACTTTATATTATGACTTTTTCACAAAATAGACAAAGTCAAGATAAGTGTGATATTTTGATAACTACACCAGAACTTAGTAAATATTCCATATTGTCATTTAAACACTTAGATGAATTGTTTGAGCTTGGATATAATGACGCAGTTAATCTTATTGGCAATTATGATAAAATAAAATAATATTTTTTATTTTTGGAGATAATTTAATGAAATTTTGGATTAGTTTTTTAATATTTTTTTTGGCAATACAATTTATAGTAGTGGAGTGTAAGTCAAATATTACATCAAATCCAAAAGATGAAATAATTGCTCCAACTAACATAAAGGAAATACTAAAAAGATCATGTTATGATTGTCATTCTAATAACTCTATAATTCCATGGTATGGTAATGTAGCACCTATATCATGGTATGTAAGATCTCATATTAATGATGGCAGAAAAGTACTAAATTTTTCTACTTTCAATACTTTACCCAAAGATAAACAGCAAAAAAAGTATGAAAAGATAGAAGAATCGATTGTCATAAGAATGCCATTATCAACTTATCTTTGGATTCATAGTGATGCAAAACTTAGCGATGAAGACAAAAAGATTTTGAAAGAGTGGAGTAAAGAAGAACAAAAAAATATTGTGTTAAAATCTAATTAAATTTAAACTATAGGAATAAAATTGAAAAAAAATACATCATTACAAAAAAGAGCTACAATAATTTCAAGTAGTGTGGCACTTTTTCTGGTTTGTACAAAATTTACGATAGGCATCTTTAGTGGTTCTGTGGCAGTATTGGCTTCAGCAATTGATTCTATGCTAGACTTCTTTGTATCCATATTTAATTTTTTTGCTATCAAAAAAGCAGAAGAAGATCCAACTCAAAATTTTCAGTATGGAAAAGGCAAAATCCAAGGGATAGCCGCTGTTATAGAAGGCACTATAATAATAATATCAGGACTGTTTATTATTTATAAAGCGATAGATAAAGTGTTACACAAAGAAGTTACTTCTATGGTTTTACCTTCCATATATGTAATGGTTTTTTCTATAATCGTTACATTTTTGTTGGTTGCCTATTTGTCATCTGTTGCAAAAAAAACAAATAATATTGTTATCAAATCAGATGCTCTTCATTATAAAACAGATCTCTGGAGTAATGGCGTTATACTATTATCGCTTTTTTTAGTTTTTGTTACAAAACAAGATGTTATTGATTCTATTTTTGGTTTTGGTATAGGAGTTTATATTATATATTCTGCTGTAGGAATTGTTATAGATGGCATAAAGATACTATTGGACCACTCTTTACCAGAGGATCAAGTAGAAAAAATAGAGCAAATTTTAAAAAGTCACAAAGAGATAACAAGCTTTCATTGGTTAAAAACTAGAACAGATGGCAGCGTTAATTTCGTCGAATTTCATATGGTTCTAAGACCAAATATGTTGCTTTTAGAAGCTCATAGAATAGCCGAACAAGTAGAAGATAATATAATGCAAACAGATCCATCCAAGAGATGGGTTATTACTCCACATTTTGATCCATATGATGATGAAGATATAAATGAAGCAATGTTTGTAAATGGTGTTTTGCAAACAATCAAAAAAGAATCATAATGATCTATCTGTTTTCATCTTCAAAGTATGATGATGTTCTTAGTATGCCTATAATTGAATTTAAAACTTTACAAGATAGCATAGATTTGTCAAATTATGATTTGCTGCTTTTTACATCAAAAAATGCAGTTGTATTAATGGATGAGATAAGCAAAGAGTGGAAAAATATCCCATCAATAGCTATTGGCAAAGAGAGTGCTGAGGCTATATCAAAACTTGGTGGTAATGTTACATTTGTATCAAATGGCTATTCAGAGAATCTCTCATATGATATAAAACAAAAGTTTGCAAACAAAAAGATACTCTATATCAGACCAAAAGTTGTTGCAACAAAGCATATAACTGATTTGACCAAAGAAAATATAGATATAGATGAGTTTATATTGTATGAAACCATATGTAAAAAATATGATATTTCGCAAAAACCACCTCTAAATTCAGTTCTAATATTTACATCGCCATCAACAATAGAGTGTTTTATAAATAATTTTAAATCTCTAGAAGAATATAAGATTGTTGTAATCGGCGAAACAACAGCAAAAGCACTTCCCCAAGAAATAAAATACCATATATCAAATACTCCAAACATAAATGAATGTATCAAGTTAGCTTTGAAGCTTTAAAATCATTTTCTAATTCCAAATAAGATATAATTACTTACTTTGCCTGAGTAGTTCGACGACTGTATACGAGGTCCAACATATTTTCTTAGTGGGACTAGTAGCAAATCGGTGTGCGGATGATATCGTTTGAGTGTAGTTTATACGAGATATTGACCCCTAAAGATTTCTCTCTCCTGCGTCGTTGGCTTTATAGGGCCAGCTTTAACAGAACGGCTAGTTGGGTAAAGTTACTTCAAACCTATGATGTCTTTGGTTATTATAGGTTTGAAGTAATAGAAAAAAGGATTTACTAAGTGAATATTTTGATTATAGGAAGCGGTGGAAGAGAATACTCTATAGGGTTAGCATTAAAAAATAGAAGTAATGTTGACAAAATTTATTTTAATCCAGGCAATGGCGCTACTGATATGTTGGGAGTTAATATACCAATAAAAGATTTTAGCGAACTAGCTGATTTTGTAGTTGCAAATAATATTGAACTTACCATTGTTGGACCAGAAGCACCTTTAACAGAAGGTATCGTTGATGTGTTTAAAGCTAGAGGATTGAATATATTTGGTCCATCAAAAGTTGCTGCACAGCTTGAGGGTTCTAAGATATTTATGAAAAATTTCTTATCTCGCCACAATATTCCTACTGCAAAATATATCGAAACTAATTCACTTGAAGTTGCATATAAATTTATAGAAACACTGACTCCTCCTATTGTAGTTAAAGCAGATGGATTGTGTGGTGGCAAAGGCGTTATTATAGCCCTTAGTCATGATGAAGCAAAAAAAGAAGCTGGCGAAATGTTAAGCGGAAATGCATTTGGAAATGCAGGGAAGTCTATAGTTGTAGAAGAGTTTTTAGACGGCTATGAGCTTAGTGTATTTGCAATATGTGACGGAAAAGATTATGTTATACTTCCAGCAGCTCAAGATCACAAAAGACTTCTTGATAACGATGAGGGGCCAAATACTGGTGGAATGGGTGCTTATGTACCGACACCTCTTGTTAATGAAGATATTTATAAAAAGCTTGAAGATAGAGTTGTAAAACCAACATTAAAAGGCATGCAAGAAGAGAATATGCCATTTACAGGTGTGCTTTTTATGGGCGTAATGGTAGTTAAAGGTGAGCCAATTATTTTGGAATACAATGTTCGTTTTGGAGATCCAGAATGTGAAGAGATAATGCCACTTCTTAAAAATCCATTAGATTTATTTTATAAAGCAGCTATTGGTGATCTTGCAAATGCTAAAATAGAGTTTTTTGACAAATTTGCAGTTGGTGTTGTTATGGCAAGTAAAAATTATCCATATAGTGACAGTGTTCCAGCCGAGATTATAGTAGATGATATAGTGCATGAAAGTTTAAGTGAGAATTCACATATCTCATATGCTGGAGTGAGTAGAGATAAAGATGGAAAACTTTATGCTACTGGGGGTAGAGTGCTTGTGTGTGTTGGTGTTGGAGATAGTATCAAAGAGGCTCAACAAAGGGCGTATATGCTTTGTGGACAAGTTCATTTTGCTGGCAAGCAATGTAGAAGTGATATAGCATATCAAGCACTTAAAATAGAGGGTTAATTTATGAATATTATGACATTGGTTAAAAAAAGATTAGTATCTTTGGCAATTAATGATTGTAGTAAATCTGTGAATATGGTTGTTAAAAATGTATAAAAAACTTTCTTTTGTTGCCTTTGTTGCACTTTCTGGTTTTGTTAATGCGGATGATTCAAACCTAAGTATAGAAATTTTAGCATCACAAATAGATGGGTCTAAAACTACAGCTAATGCGACCAATGATGTTCTAGTATTTTATAAAGACACTATATTAAAATCAGATAACGCATTTTTTGATAAAAGTAGTTCCCTATTGACATTAGATGGCAATATAGAATCAATAGGATATTCTGGTACAAAAGAACAAACAAATCATATGACTTTAAACACACTCACAAATGATACAAAAAGTGATTCTTTGTTTTTAATGAATGGAAATGATATTTGGCTATATACTAACAGTGCAAAAAAATGTGGCAATCTATATTTTCTCGACAACACAATGCTTTCAAGTTGTTCGCTAAAAGATCCATTATGGAAAATGGTGTTTGATAATTCTGTATATGATGAACAAAATGAACTTATGAGGTTATATGGAGCTAAACTTTATTTATGGGATGTGCCAGTTTTTTATCTACCTTATTTATCTTTTACGACCAACAATCAAAGAAAAAGTGGATTATTGTTTCCCAAGATAGGATACAGTGGAGATACAGGAATACTTTATGAGCAGCCAATTTTTTGGGCACCATATATAAATTGGGATATAGAATTTAATCCACAAATAAGAACCAATAGAAGTTTTGGCTTGTATGGCACATTTAGATTTGCAGATAGTGAAAATTCAAATGGAGAACTTAGACTTGGAGGTTTTAGGGATTTTAATGATTATTATGAAAAAAATAATCTAAAATACAAAAATCACTATGGTTTAGAATTTTTATATGATTCCTCAAAAGTTTTTGATTTGCCATTAGGTTTTAAAGACGGACTTTATATAAATGCAATTTATCTAAATGATATAGATTATATAAATTTGCAAAAATCTAGGATGGATCACTTTGGTGTTACAAATTTCCAAGAGAGTAGATTAAATTACTTTGCTAGCAATAATGACTATTTTACTCTTTTAAATGCAAAATATTTTATTGATACAACCAAAGAATCTAATTCTGACACACTTCAAGTTTTGCCGTCTTTACAGTTTCATAAGTTTTACGATCAAGTATCGATATTACCACTATACTACAACGCAGATTTTACTTTTGGAAATTATTACAGAACAAAAGGATCAACTCTCCAAAGGGCTGATTTCACGCTCCCTCTCGAATTTAGTAAAAGTTTTTTTGATGATTATTTGAGAGTTACCTTAAGTGAAGAACTTTATGCCACAAAACTATTTTTTGGTGGAGTTGCATCTGGCGTGAATGACTTTTCATTTGCATCAAATACAAATAAAATATCATTTTCTAGTGATTTGACCAAGAGATATGAAAATTATACCCATGTGTTGCAACCATCATTTTCTTATAGTAATTTAGGAAGCACAAAAGAATCACCAATAGATTATGCTTATATAGGGTCAGAACAACAAAAACTTTATACTTTAGACTTACCAAAAGAGCAGTACAAATTTAGCCTTAGCCAATATATTTATGATAACAATAGTGAACTAAGTTTTTCAGAGAGACTATCCCAAATTTATTATCCAAATGAGGATTATAATTCAGGCGATTTGGAGCATGAATTTGGGGTTAATTATAAAAATTTCAATATATCAAATCAACTTCTATATTCATATGAGTTTAGCAAATTCAGGTCTATATACACAAATGCTTCATGGCATAATGACGATTTATTGTTAGATTTATCACACGCCTATAAAAAAGATATTATAGATGAATTAAATGAGATAGCAGTTGCAAATAATATAAACTTAGATGCAAACTATAAAATAAATAAAAATGTTTCTCTCTTTGGAGGGGTTAGCTATGAACTTGATAATAAAAATAGTAAATTTTGGAATTTTGGAGCTAGTTACAACAAAGACTGCTTTGGGTTGTCGGCATCATTATCTAAGACTTCAACTCCTAATTTGACATACTCTGGAGCATCTTACAACGATAACATAAATTTTTATATACAACTTAAATTTATACCTTTTGCAACAGTTGGTTCATTTAGGTAAAATGAATTATAAAAAAGTTTTATGCAAATCTCTTTGTCATTCCTTTTACGATATAATATTTGCAATTTTATAAAAAATTTCTATTATTCCCAAAGGCAAACTTTTAATGAATCAAGTCCATAAAACCATATCAAATAATCAACTAAAAGAAGATTTTTATTTTCGCAAAGTAGCTAAACAGGCCAATGGCAGTGTTTGGTATACGCAAGGAAAGGCTGTGCTTATAGCTACTGTTGTAGCAGATACTGAGTCAGTAGAAGATGATTTTTTACCTATGACTGTGCAATATATAGAAAAATCTTATGCAGCAGCAAAAGTACCTGGTGGTTTTATAAAAAGAGAATCAAAGCCAAGTGATTTTGAAACTTTAACATCAAGAATTATTGATAGATCTATAAGACCAATATTTCCAAAAGGTTTTAATTATCCTATAACTATAACAATTTTAGTTGTAAGTAGCGACAGTAATGTAGATATGCAAGTAGCAGCTATTCATGCAGCAAATGCAGCACTATTAACATCAAATATTCCTATAAACAAAAGCATTGCAGCCACTCGAGTTGGTATGATAGATGGAAATATAATTTTAAATCCTACATTAGAAATGCAAGAAAAAAGCACTTTAGATTTACTCGTTTCTGGCTCACACGATGATATTATAATGATTGAAATGAGAGCTATTGGAGATGAAAACAATATAAATGATATAGAAGAGGGTGAACTTGGAAAATTTATACAAAGTGCATCAAGAAATATATCAGAGCTTTCAAAAGAATATGAAAAAGAATTTTTAAGTCTTAAGCCAACACCAATTGAGTTTAAACTTTATGAGATTAGCAATGATAAAGAATTTGAAAATTACCTAATGAGTAATTTTGCCAAAAACATCAAAGAGACTATTTTGCATATGGCAAAAAGTGAAAGAAGCAATGCATTAAAAGAGCTTCAGATTGCCATAGAAGAAGATTTGAAAGATAAAAATATAGAATTTGATACAAAAAACTTAAAAGAAACATTGGCTAAATTAAAAGCTCAAGTTATGAGAGATATGGTGCTTAATGAAAAAATAAGAGCCGATGGAAGAGCATTGGATGAGGTAAGAGCCATAACTATAGAGACAAATATACTACCTTCTGTGCATGGAAGCTGTTTATTTACTAGAGGGCAGACACAAGCCTTAGTAACAGCAACTTTGGGAGACAAAAAAGATTCTCAAAGTTATGAGTTGATTACTGAAAAAAATTCTCGCTATGAGAATTTTATGGTTCACTATAATTTTCCAGGTTTTTCCGTAGGAGATTCAAAGCCTATAGGACCAACAAATAGAAGAGAACTAGGTCATGGAAATTTGGCAAAAAGAGCTTTAGAATGTAGTGTAAATGTGAATCAAAATCAAACTATTAGAGTTGTTTCAGAAGTATTAGAAAGCAATGGCTCATCATCTATGGCGACTGTTTGTGGAGGTTCTTTGGCGATTGTTGCAGCTGGGGTAGAAGTTAAATCACTAATAGCGGGCGTTGCTATGGGGCTTATAAAAGAAAACGATAAATATGTAGTAATGACAGATATTATGGGATTGGAAGACTATGAAGGAGATATGGACTTTAAAGTTGCAGGACCAAGTCAAGGCGTAAGTTCAATGCAGATGGATATAAAGCTTGATGGCATTGGTGTAGATATAGTTAAAGATGCCATTGTTCAAGCAAAAAAAGCAAAACAACATATACTTGGAATTATGCAAGAAGCATCAAATAATATAAAACCATCTCTAGCTGTGCCAAAGATTGAGCATTTTTTAGTTCCTGTGAGTAAGATAGGCGATATCATAGGCAAAGCAGGCTCAACAATAAGAGAAATAATAGAAAAATTTGAAGTAAGTATAGACATAGATAGAGACAAAGGTGGCGTAAAAATAAGCGGTCAAGATGAAAATAAATTGACAGGCGCAAAAGACTATATACAAAATATAGTAAATAGTGAAACAAAAGAGCCTATGGTTTATGAAATTGGGGCTGTGTATAAAGGTAAAGTTAAAAAAATTACCGATTTTGGTGTATTTGTAGAGATGCCAGATGGATTTGATGCCCTTCTTCATATATCAAAAGTAGATAAAAGCAGGGTTGATAATCTCAATTCAATATTTAAAATAGATGATATTATAGATATAGTTGTAATAGAACAAAATGGCAAAAAAATAGAATTGGCAACACCAGCTTTTTTAAACTAAATTTGGATACAATTCATCCGTAAATTAAAATGATAAGTAGGGATACGCAAGCCGAACGGATTTTTATTTATAGTCTAAAAGACTTAAAATTTTAAATTAAAGGAAATAAAATGAAAAAGTTTTTCGTTGCTTTTTTAGCTCTTGGTGCTGCTGCATTTGCAGCTGATGCAAATACTTCTATGATTCAAGCTTACTCAGTAGTTGCTGCTGGTGTAGGTCTTGGTCTTGCTGCACTTGGTGGTGCTATAGGTATGGGTAATACTGCTGCTGCTACAATCGCAGGAACTGCAAGAAACCCAGGTCTTGGTGGTAAATTGATGACTACAATGTTTATCGCTATTGCTATGATTGAAGCACAAGTTATTTATACACTTGTAATTGCTCTAATCGCACTTTACGGTAATCCATTTCTATAATTGATTTGCGGTAGATTTTTCTACTGCAAAACTTCTTTTGCGGTCGTGGTGGAACGGTAGACACGCTACCTTGAGGTGGTAGTGCCCTACGGGTGTGGGGGTTCAAATCCCCCCGACCGCACCAAATTCATTCTATAAATCTAAATTTTTCTTCCTAATTTTTCTAATTTACTTTATTTTTTTAATTTTATCTTGCTTTTATTTTTTTTTATGTTATAATGCTCAATCTTAATATTAAACAAAGGATAGCACATGACAAAAGCAGAGTTTGTAGAACTTATGCAAAAAAATGGTAATTTTGAGAGCAAAGCGGCAGCTGAAAGAGCAATAAAAGCATTTACTGATTCTATAACATCAGTTTTAGCTAAAAAAGATAGCTTGACATTAGTAGGTTTTGGTACTTTTTCAACAGCTAAAGTTGCTGCTAAAAGTGGTACTGTTCCAGGAACAACTAAAACTTATACTAAACCAGCTCATACTGCTCCTAAATTTAAATTTGGTAAAACAGTTAAAGACGCTGTAAACTAATTACCCACAACCTCGCTTTTGCGAGGTAAAATCTTCTTATATTATATACATTAATCAATTTTTATATTATCATATTCTAAATATCTTTTTTTAAAGGTTATTCATGGATTTTCATAAATATATAGGTATTGGTATTGCTGGGAATTTTGCACACCATTTAGAGCAAGCAGGTGAGATTGAAGATTTCAAAGATATCATTACTGATGACCAAAATGCTCCAAAAGGTATATTCCCTTTTTATTTGCCAAATGACAATAGTTTTTTAGGAAGATACCCTATCAGCAGCAGTACACTAACATTGCCAGTTGATGATGTTGCGCAAGTTGAACCTGAGATTGTTTTATCATGCAATATAATATATGATGAGGATAAAAAAGTAATTGGAATTATGCCAAAAGCATTTAGCACATTTAATGATTGTACCATACGAAAAGAGGGCGCAAAGAAAATATCTCATAAAAAAAGCTGGAGTGATGACAGTAAAGGCATTGCAAATAAGTTCATAGACATAGATAAATTTTCCAAAGGTGGCATAATGGATAATTATCATCTTTGCTCATTTGTTAAAAGAGATGATGTATTGCATGAGTATGGCGTAGATGCACCACTCTTGGGGTATGGGTACTTTTATGAAAAACTTATTTCTTGGTTGATTGATAAGATGAATAATCAAAAAGACTTTGGTCCACTTGAAGATATAGCTATGCATCTTGCAAATAGTGATTATCCTACTCAAGCACTAATTACTATAGGTGCAACTGCTTATGCTCCTTTTGGTGAAAAGAACTATTTAAAGAGTGATGATGAGATATATGTAGTAGCTTATGACAAGAGGGTAGATAGTGGTGATTTAATCCCTAGTGATACGAAAGTTATATTGACACAGATCGTAAAATAAAAGGCATAAAATGGAACTCTATAGATTTCTAATTAGTGGTAAAGTACAAGGTGTATTTTATCGCAAAAGTGTATCACAAAATGCAATGAAAGCTGGATTTAGAGGAAGCGTAAAAAATTTAATGGATGGAACAGTAGAAGTATATGCCGAACTTATTGAAGATGAGATTGAAGGATTTATAGAACTTTTAAGAATAGGCTCTCCACTATCAGAAGTTAATGATATATCTTATATTGTTGCTAACAATGAGAAGCTTGAATTTGATGGATTTGTAATTTTAAAATAATTGGACTGTAAAATATTTTACAGTAGGATTATCATCCTACTGTTACATCTTTGGAGCGTTTTTTGAAATGTTCTTGGTCGTTACCACATAAAGGACATACTTTAGGGGCTTTTTTGCCACGATGTACATGTCCACACACTTCACACACATATTCCTCTTCCGCATCTGAATTAAAAAATCTATCTTCTTCAATTGCTTTGAGTAAAGCTAAATATTCAGCTTCATGTTCTATTTCAACCTTTCCTATAGTAGCAAAAAGTCGTGCTATATCTTTGTGCCCATCCTCATTAGCTATAGATGAAAAATTCGGATACATTTCTGTATGTTCTCCATTTTCTCCTTTAGCGGCATCTGTGAGATTTTGTTTGGTATCATTAAGCTCAGAATTATTTATTAATTTATTGTATGCCTTAAATTCCAAAAAAGCATGTTCCTTTTCATTTTTTGCCGCTTCTTCAAAAAATCTTGCAACTTTAAAATAACCTTCTTTGTGAGCAATTTCAGCAAAAAATTCATATTTATTTCTAGCTTGCGATTCTCCTGCGAATGCTTTCATTAAATTTACCGCAGTTAGATTTTCGGTTATACAAGTCATTGGCTCACCGCAGCAAACAAGTTTACCGCCACCTACATGGCTTACCTCTACTTCATTACCACATTTATTACATTTATATGTTTGATATTGTTTCATTTTATTTCCTATTTATATATTCATACTTTTTTTAAGATTTGATATAAAGTCAAATATATCATCGTGAAGTGCTTGTAAATCTTCTTCATGTTCAACTTCATCAGCTAGTATTGTAGACACCATATTGTAAGTAATAATATCCTTATCTTTGGTAATTTCTACAATTTTAGAATATGTAGAGATAGCACACTGTTCGCCCTTAATAGAATCATTCAATATGGCGACCACATCAAAATCTTTAGGTTCTTCATATCCACAGTTTGTATGATTAAACCATTCTTTCGGATGAGTAAGTGGTATCCCTCCTAATTGTACAATTCTATCAGCAATCAAAGTTGCATGTCTTAACTCATCGGCAGCATGTAATGTTAATTCTGATATAACAGCATCTTTCATTATTCCTTTTACTACTTTTGCTTCAATGAAGTATTGATAATATGCCAACCATTCATCGGCATAAGCACGATTAAGCATAGATATTAATTCATTTATTTCTATGCCTTTAATTATAGAATTACCTCTTTTTGCCATTTTATAGTCTCCCTAATAAAATTATTAAAAGATAAAAATTATCCTCTAGAGATTGTATCTGCTTTTGGCTTAAATAGGTATAAAACTATTTTTTGTATTTAAAAGGTTTTGTAACCATTATTAGTGTAGGTGTTAACAACAAATCCCCAATCATTGCAACCAACATAACAACAACTGTCAATATCCCAAAATAAACTGTAGGCATAAAGTTTGATAGTGTAAGTATGGAAAAACCTACTATAACAATTATAGCTGCATAGTACATTGCCATACCCGTACTAGCGTGGCTATTATAAAGAGATTTTATATAATTTCCATCTGTTTCTTTTAATTCAGTTTCAAAAGTATGCATATAATGAATGGTATTATCAACTGTTATTCCAACACTAATAGCTGCGATAGTTATAGTCATAATATCAAGTGGAATACCAAGATATCCCATCGTTCCAAAAAGAACCATTATAGGAATGCTGTTTGCAATCAAAGCAATAAAGGATAATTTTACATTTCTAAAAAGCATTAAAAACATTATAAATATTGTAAAAAGTGCCCAGCCCAATGTTTTTATTTGAGAGTCAAAAAGAGATTGAAGTACATTGTTATATAAAACAAGTAGGTTTGATACTTTCGCATTTTCATATTTGCTATCAAGTATATTTTTCAAGTCACTATTTATTTTCTTTATTAACACATCTCTTCTTAATGTTGGATCAGAATCTACAACCCTAGTTGCTATTCTAGCTTGATTTTTTTCTATATTTATATATGGATCAATTAATATTTTTTTATTTTCAGGTGAGAGATTGTTTTGTAAAAAAGCCAAATCTACACTATCTAATTCTTTGCCATTTTTTATTATTTGTGCTACATTGGCTGTTGTGGAAATTGATAAAACTTTTCCAACTTGTGGTATTGATTCTAAGTATTTGTGAACTTTTTTGATTGTTTCTAGTTTTTCTTTAGTTAGCCAATATTTTTTATCATTGTTCGTAGTATTAAATTCACTTTCAAAGTCATCTAGTATAGCATCACTCTGATTGCTTGAAGAGATTTTTGTTTCAACAGGTGAAGTATTATTATCTTTAAAAGTAACAATAACATCAAGTGGCGTTGTTCCTCCTAAGTTTTGATCTAAAACCTCCATCCCTTGATATATTTCAGTGCTATGTTTAAAGTAATTAATGAAACTATTTTCTACATAAAGTTTTTTAGCACCTATTATGGACACAACAGACACTATAACCACAATCATAAAAATAAAAATTTTATATTTTTCTACTAATCGAGCAAACAGATATGAAATTTTTGATTTTTTATCTACAAAAGTTACTTCACCTTTGCCTATGATTATAAGTGTTGTTGGAAGAACTATAAATATTACAATAAGATAAACAATAGCACCTATACTCATCATCCAGCCATAATCAGCTATTGGAAGCATATCACTGGTAACTAATGAGCCAAACCCAGCAACATTAGTTATAGATACATAAAATGCTGGTTCACTCATATCTTTTAACAAAAATTCTAATATTTTCCTATTATCCCAGTTAGGATATTTAGATACTATATCCATATATCTTGTTATCATATGGATTATTAAAGGCATCGTTAGTATTATCTGAAGAAGTATAAAGTTTGATGATACAACACTAATCTCTAGCCCCATAAAGCTTATAACTCCAGCAGTAATTATTAGTGAAATCGCGGACATAATGAGTGTTAGTATGACCCATCTTTTTTTTCTAAAAATAAACCATAACATAAATACAACAAGAACAAAGACCAAAACACCAAATATCTTTAAATCATATTTGACAAACTCAATCATATCATCAGCAATCATATTTGCACCACCAAGATGCATTTTTGCGTTAGATTGATATTTGCTTATAATTTCTCTAATGTTATTTATATATATGTGATTTAATTTTTTTGATAGTTTTCTGTATTGTTTAAATTCTTTTTTAATCTTATTGTATTCTTTTTGTTGTTTTGAATTTAATTTTTGTTTTTTTTCTAATATATAAAATTTATTTCTTTCATTTAACATATTAAAATATTTTTTATCATATTTCATATTTATAATAATTGCAGAAGTTTTAAAGTCTTTTGAAACTAAATTTTGTTTATAAAGTTCAGATGTTATAAGTTCTTTTCTTGCTAGGTTTTTATTGGTCTTTTGATTATCCAAAGTTACAATATTGTCTAAACCATCTTGTGAGTTATTTGAATTTTGCAGAAGAGGAACATTCAATATGGATGTTACAGATTCAGTTAGGCTAAGTTTTTCTATATCTTTACTGATATTTTTAATTGTATCTATAGATTGCTGACTTAGCATATCACTTTTAGGGCTATAAGCTATTACAAGTGCATCTGGAGAATTGAAGTTTTTTTGATTTTCTCTATAAAAAGCCAAATCTTTGTCATCTTCTAAAAATAATGTTTCACTTGAGGCATCAATTTGTAGCTTTAAAGCATGGTACCCAAAAAATATTGTTATAAGAAAAAGTCCTGCCAAAAAGTGTTTTGGATACTTTAATAAAATTTTATAGAATTTTTGCAACATCAATTAACTTTTTTATTTTTTACTGAAATGATAGGATTTGGAATTGAATATACCAAATACCTATTGATACAAAATATCCTACAAGAATTGTCCATGCATATTTCATATGAGAATTAAATGTATAAATCCCTTTTAGTCTACCCATTACACCAACTCCAGCTGCAGATCCGAAACTAATCAAGCTTCCACCGATTCCAGCAGTAAGTGTTACTAATAACCATTGGTCGGCTCCCATGGTAGGATTGGCTTTTATTATAGCACTCATCACTGGCACATTGTCTATAATCGCAGATATAAATCCAACCCCTACATTTCCAGCAGTTGGACCTATGTGACTATATAATTTTGTTACATATTCTAAAAATCCAAGGAAATGCAATGCCCCAACAGCTGCTAATATCCCAAAAAAGAAAAGAAGAGTATCATTTTCTATATTTTTCATATTTACAAATACATCAAATGTTTCACCATTTTTTTTCTTTAGTCTGTATGAGTATAATTTAAGAAGAGCAAGACCAAACATCATACCCCACATCGCTGGAAAATGGAAAAATTGATGCCCTAATACGGCAATGGCAATAGTAGAGATTCCCAAATAGATTACTGCTTTTGCACCTGATTTTAATTTTTCTACTTTGTCATTTTGTTCTGAAAAAGCTGGCTTACCATTTGGTATTGTGCGAGATAAGAGCCATGCAGTTACAATATAACCTATTATAGATGCGGGGAATAGTAACAAAAAGTCCATAAACGCACCTTTCCCAGCAGTCCATGCCATAAGTGTAGTTATATCACCAAATGGACTCCAAGCCCCACCCGCATTCGCAGCAACAACTATATTAATTGCACTAGGGATTAAAAATTTTTTATTTGTTTTGTTTATAGTAAAAATTACAGTAGATAGTATCAATGCTGTTGTTAAATTGTCCGCAAAAGGAGATATAAAAAATGCCAAAAATCCTGTTAGCCAAAAAAGTTGTTTATATGTATATCCCTTGGATACAAGTTTGTATTTAAGTGCATCAAAAATATTTCTTTCTATCATTGTTTCTATAAATGTCATAGCCACTAATAAAAAGAAAAATATTTCTGCAATTTCTAGTATAAGAGTTTTCATTTCATGGTGCAGAGGTTCTACATCTAAACCATTTAACGCAAAGTATATGCCTATGACCATAAACATGATTGTTCCAGTATTTAATGCTGGAATAGCTTTGTTTATATGATATTTTTCTTCGGCTGCTATAAAATAATATCCTATGAAAAAAATAAGTAAAGATATAATTCCTGCCCATGTCCATGTAAGGTTAAGTGCTGTTTCTGCCATTTTTTATATTCCTGTTAATCTTATGTAGTTATTATACAATTTACTAGTTAAACCACTCTTTTACTCTCTCAAAACAACTTTCGAATACACTTTTATGTGGTTTGCTCTCTATTCCAAAGCTGTCTTGAAGCTCTTCGAGTAGTTTTTGCTGATTTTCATCTAATTTATTTGGAAATAATATTTTGACTTGTGCTACAAGTTTTCCTCGTCTACCGCTATGAACATCTGCTACACCTTCATTGGCAAAGACAAACTGTTCTTTGTCATTTGTGCCTTTTTTGAGGTTAAGTTCAAGTTCGCCTTTCAGTGAAGGAATTTTTACTTTTTCACCTAAAATAGCTTGAGTGAAAAATATAGGAACTTCTATATATATATCATTGCCATTTCTTATGAAATGTTCATCTTCTTTTACGCTAAATGTTACATACAAATCGCCTCTATGACCATTCTTGGATATATTGCCATATCCTTTAACTCTTAGTCTATTGCCATTGTCAATGCCTGCTGGCACTTTTATAGTAACTTTATCTTTTTTTGTTTCATATGATTTTCCATTACAAACATCACATTTATCTTTGGCAACAGATCCTGCTCCATGGCAATGAGGACAAGTTTGTGCAAATGTCATAAAACCTTGTCTGCTTACAACTTGACCTTGTCCATTACAAGTTTTGCAAGTTTCTAATTTCCCGCCTTTTGCACCTGTACCATTACATGCTTTACATGAAGTTTTATACTCTATATCTATTTCTTTTTCACAGCCGAATATAGCTTCGTTGAATTCGAGTGTATATCTGATTTCAAAATCAGATGCATATTTTGCACTTTCACCTCTTGAGCTTCTGCTAAAACCGCCAAATCCTCCACCAAACATAGAGTTAAAAATATCCATGATATCATCCATATTGGCATTACCACCAAATCCACCCATACCACGACCTTCTAATCCAGCCTTTCCATATCTGTCATAAATAGATCTTTTTTCATCATCGCTCAATACTTGATAGGCTTCATTGATAAGTTTAAACTTATCTTCTGCTTCTTTATTGTCTGGATTTCTATCTGGATGGTATTGCATAGCAAGCTTTCTAAATGATTTTTTTAGCTCACTCCCATCACAATTTTTACTAACTTGTAAAATTTCATAGTAATCTATCTCAGTCATTATTGTTCCTAAATATTATTTTCATTGAATATATGTAGTATAATTTTTGGCGAATTGTAGCATAATTTTGCTATAATGCCAATCAAAAAGTACAATAAAATGATAGTTCATATAGTTTTTTTCAAATTTAAAGAAGAACAAAAAAAAGAAAATATCAAAAAAGCTAAGGATATGTTGCTATCCCTACCTAAAACTATTCCTACACTTAAATCCATAGAAGTTGGTTTGAATTTTGCTAATGAAGATCGAGCCATGGATTTATCCATAATTACACATTTCGAATCAAATGAGGATTTAAAAATTTATGCAATTCATCCAGAACATTTAAAAGTCGTAGACTTTATAAAGCAAGTTGTTGAGTATTCAAAAGTAGTTGACTATGAAACAAACTAAAATAGAAGCTTTTCAAAATTTAGTAAATGCATTTGAGCTGTTTCCTACTATTGGTAAAAAATCTGCTATTAGACTTGCTTATCACTGTGTTGCCATAGATAGTTTTGCTGCTATGAAGCTGGCTCATGCTATTGAAAATGGAGTTTCAAATATAAGAAAATGTGTTAAATGTCACAATATGAGTGAAAATGAATTGTGCTCAATTTGCTCAGATCCATACAGAGATAATTCGCTTTTATGTATAGTTCAAAGTGCAAAAGATATATTGGTCATCGAAGAGAGTGGACAATTTGATGGGATATATTATGTTATAAGTGAGATAAATGACCTTGACGAAGAGCATCTAATTAGTGTTGTAAATGGTGTTAATGAAATCGTTTTTGCTTTTCCGCCAAGTATCGCAACAGATGCTATGATACTTTACATTGAAGATAAACTAAAAAATTTGGATATCAATTTTACGAAAATTGCACAAGGTGTTCCAAATGGAGTTGAGCTTGAAAATATAGATATGATTTCTCTTTCGCGTGCACTTGCAGGAAGGACTAAGGTTTAGCAAAAAGTAGCCTGCCCACTTAATTTTCAAGACCATTATCAATACATGATGGCTAAAATATTAAATATATCGCAGTCAACCATATAAGTGGTAATTAAGAGGAACAATAAAATGAGTTGTAATTGTCACCTAGCCCCTAAAGCTTAGTTTACGCCTATGGTTGAAAATGTCCAACTGTATTCATTGCTTAATCCGTTATTATACAAATCTGTAACAGCATTTTTAGGTATGACCGCAGTCCAATTGATGCCTCCAAGTATTTCGGTAGCTAAAGGAGTAGCACTAATAATAGTTATTTTATTCCCCTCAATAGTACAAAATACAGACTTAACCTCTATATCTGAAAACAGACGTATTGCATAAAATGCTTCTCCTTTTTTAATGTCTTTATTGAAAGTGACAGTCAAAGTGCTTAGTGAAGGATGTGGGACATTTTCACCTTGAGCTGGCGTTGTAGCAGTTACTTTTAATTTCATAAATGTAAGCCAAAATTGCAAATAATAGATAAAACTTGACACCATATAATACGGCTTTTTAGATGTAGTATATGCTTTTATGCAGAGATTTCCATTTTTACCATTTTCTAAATTTTCAGGGGTCATTGTTGCCATATCTATCCAATTTATTCCATTTGTGCAGATATAGCTTTGTCCCACAGAAAATGTGTTATTAGTTGCTGTACTAAAGATATAGTCACAACACAAGGGGACAAACCAATTTTCTTTGGTTTTTCCCGATAATACCACTGAAAATTTTTGACCAGAAGTAAGAGTGATAGTTTTAGGTAAATGCAGTGTATGATAACCAGCATCTGGGACATATGATGTAAAAGTTTGGATTGCTCCACTAGTGTTGATAGGTCCACTATGAGGATTAAGATAGATGCTTACTGTATACTCGCATTCTACGCTGTTTGTAAAAAATCCAATGGCAGATAATGTTTCACTCTGTGTTGCCGTAAATACATTAGCACCAAACATGCTCTCTGCAGCACCATAAACAGAATTTACCATACCTCTTTTTTCATGCTGGTATACTTTTTTAAAGTTATTGATAGGTTCTGGCAAATAAATAGCAAGTCCGCTATACCCGATGGTACCATCATAATAAGAGATATAATAATATCCCTCATTGCCAAAGTCGGGACCACCATTGTTTTTTACAATAAAGGCTCCATTCCCAGGAGGCGTCAATGTCTTAGGTCCTGTATCAGAATTATAGGTATATGTAAATTTATTTTTATCAAATGTATCATCCCAGCCCACAATGACTACAGCATGTACACTTCCTTCTTCAGGCCAATAATACGTATTTTCAGAGGGGTTAGTTATGCCACGATAACTGACTGAAGCATATACTCCACCATAATGAATAAGATGAAACTTAATCAGATCATTATCTAAAGAATCTTTTCTAGTAGGTATAAAAATAATTTTTTGAATATGTTTTTGTAATGGAATATTTTGGCCGATATTATTTATTTGATAATCGAAATCTGTGTATTTGACAGGACCTGACCACGATGCATAGTAGCCTGCTGCCAATATCCAGTGACCGCCACCTCCACAGACAGACATACTCATCTGCATATGGTCTTCAGAAAATGTTTTGAGTGTACCTTCTGGTAATAATGCACTTTCCAAAGCACCAGTAGCCGCTACAGACCAGCAACTAGCACACCCACTACCAGTTCTTGCTGGTGTGATTCTGCCAAGTTTACGTAGGTCGAATTGGGATGGAAAATCATTAGACTTTGTAAGCAGCGCATCTAATCTTTTGTAAGTATTTATTGAAGGGGTAACCCAATCTTTCATGGGCCCTATGTTAAGGATTGAATCATTCATTGTCGTCTCCTTTTTGATATATGATTATTTTGTTAAGCTGTATCAGATGTGTATCGTTTATCATTAAAAGCTACATTTGTACCTAAAATCAAATATGAATCATTATATCGAATAAAGGTATAGCCATGGGAGTCCTCTAGTAGCTCTACTTGACCTCTAAAATTATGGTTAGATGATGAAAATAAATCAATGTTTATAACTCTTTCTGTCTTTTTCAATCAAATAATTATAACATAATTTAAAAACCATTTTTTGCTAAAGCAATGAATAGAATGATAAGAGTTTAACTTCCAAAACTCTTATCATTAATATATCGTTGTACAAAATCTTTTATATCTTCATATACAAAAGAGTCTCTAAACTCTTCGATTTTTCCACCACTTGCATTTTTGTGTCCGCCACCATTGCCTATAACTCCAGCCATTTGTGACAAATCAAGAGTGTCATTACCTCTAAGCGAAAATATACCTCTAAAGTTTACATCCATATAAAAATTGAAGTCTGGATTTTGCACCAAAAATGTATTGCCTATTATTGATGAGTTACCAATGTTGTAACCTAGCAGTCCTTTGTAACCTTTGTAATTTATGGTAAATCTATCTTTGTTTTGTGAAAGGAGAGATGATACATATGATGCTATTAAATTGTCTTTGGTGTCATTTTTGTCAACCATGAAAAACTCTTTTTTGAGGGCATGAACATTATCATCGAGTTTTATATTTGCATCATCACCGCTCAAGAGTTTTTTCGCACTATCTATCAAAAAGTGTTTATAATTTATATCATCTTTTTGAAACATAATGCGATTTATTTCTTTTGCTGAAGATATCATACTCATCATAACTTTACCATATTCAAAATAGTCATTTTTACTATGCCACATATCAACATCATTTATGGCATCAACTATTGTTTTAAGTTCACTATTTGTGTCAAAGTTGTAATTCTTTTGTAGCCAATCATATGTCAGCCAAGTACCACAGTGTGATATATCTAGATGATACCATTCGTGTTTTTCACTACTGCTTTTCCCAGTTATATGGTGGTCTAAAAGAATTAACGAGGCATTTACCTCTCTCGCTTCTTTTTCTATCCATATAGCTTCTTTTGGTGTTAGATTAAGATCTGTAATAAGTATGGTAGCATTATTAGCATTTTTGATATCCAATATTATCTCTTTAAGTCTAGCACTTACTTCTGGACCATAGTTGGCATTGTAAAATCTAATATTATCAAAAGCAATATTTGTTAGGTATTGACATCCATAGCCATCTAAATCTATATGAGAAAGATGAAAAACATTATTGCTCAAATATATCTCCTAAAGTCATATTTTTTAAAAATGAATTTACTTCGGATTGAAATTTAGCAATGAATGGTGAGATGGCACACATACCAATTGCGCCATTTGGACAAGTTTCTCCATATTGAGCACAATCAAAAACAGTAGGATGCTTACTCTCAGCTGCTACTACTATAGAAAAAAGAGTAATTTCATTAATCGGTTTAATCAATATAAAACCACCCTTCGCACCCTTTTTAGAGACAAGAATCTCACTTTTTGCTAAATTTTGTAAGATTTTTGCCAAAAAACTTTTTGGGATATTCAATTCATTTGCTATAAATTCAACGCCAATGGGGTGTTTTGCATTTTTAATTATTTCTAGAGATAATAAAGCATATTCTGTAGCACGAGTTAGTAGCATATCCATTCCTTGAATTATATTAGGACTATTTTACTCTAAAATAACTTTATTTAGAGTTATCTTTTTTGTTTAACCAATAAATAAGTTTCTTGAGATATAATTGCATTCTAAAAATTTATACCAATCAGGAGGTCATTATGGCTTTAGATACGGCGAAAAAACAAGAGATAATCTCTAAGTTTGCTAAAAATGAAAAAGATACAGGTTCAACAGAAGTACAAGTAGCACTTTTAACAGAAAGAATTACTTATCTAACGGAACACCTTAAAACTAACAAAAAAGATCACTCATCAAGAGTTGGACTTTTGAAATTAGTTGGTCAAAGAAGAAGATTGATGAGATATCTTAAAAATGTTGATATCACTAGATGGCATACTGTTAAAGATGCACTAGGAATCAGAAACTAATTCAAACTTTCTATTGCCACCTTGTGTGGCAACTTCAAATCACACTCAATATTTACTTTTATTACTAACATAGCTTCAAATATCATTACATATATTACATATATTCTCAAAAATGTATTATTTATTATAGTATATAAATAAAGTTTAGTCAAAGTAGCTAAAGTTTATTACATAAAAAAATTCACATAAGACTTGACAAACAATAACTCAAAGTTGTATAATCCTTTTAAGCATAGTTTTTAGCAAATAAAACTTGCCATAAATTTTTATTCAAGGAGGCTTATTTGTCTAAAGAAGAAAAAGAAACTTCTGAACAAATAAATGAAGAGGTAGAAATAAGTGAAGCCGAACAAACTGGTGTTACGGACGAACTTTCTCTGCTTCAAAATGAAGTTCAGGAGTATAAAGATAAATATTTAAGAGCTTATGCTGATTTTGAAAATACAAAAAAGCGTCTTGAAAAAGATAAAATAACTGCGGTAACTTACGCAAACAGTAGTTTCGCAAAAGATTTGCTTAGTGTTATGGATTCATTCGATGGTGCTATTGCATCTATTGATATTGCCAACTCAGATGAGCAATCTGAAGTATTGGAAAAAATCAAAGAAGGCATCTTAAAAACCTACGAACAGCTCAAAAAAGTTTTAGAAAAACATGGCATTAGCGAGATAGAGTGCGAGGGATGCTTTAACCCAGATGTTCATCAAGCAATTATGCAAGTTGAGCATGAAGAAAAACAAAGCGGTGAAATTGTACAAATCCTACAAAAGGGTTATAGTATGAAAGATCAAGTTCTCCGCCCAGCAATGGTAAGCACTGCAAAATAGAGCAATGCTGTGTTGGCGTTATAAATCTGAGGCTTTAGCCGAAGCTTTAGTGTCTCAGCGGTTAGCGTAGCCAAAAAGAGCTTTGCTCTGTTGGCGTTATAATTAGTAAAAAAATAAAAAAAGGAAATATAAATGGCAAAAGTATTAGGAATAGACTTAGGTACTACAAATTCAGCTATGGCAATATTTGACCATGGTGAAGCAAAAATAATTGTAAATAAAGAAGGTAAAAATACAACTCCATCAGTTGTTGCTTTTACAGATAAAGGTGAAATTTTAGTTGGAGATACTGCAAAAAGACAAGCAGTTACAAATCCTGAAAAAACAATATACTCTATAAAAAGAATTATGGGTCTAATGTGTGATGAGCCAAAAGCAAAAGAGGCAAAAACGAGACTTCCATATCATATTATTGATAGAAATGGAGCTTGTGCTATCGAGGTTGCTGGTAAAACTTATACTCCTCAAGAGATTTCTGCAAAAGTTTTAATGAAACTAAAAGAGGATGCAGAAGCTTATCTTGGAGAGAAGATAACAGATGCAGTTATTACTGTTCCTGCTTATTTTAATGATGCACAAAGAAAAGCAACCAAAGAGGCTGGAACAATAGCAGGTCTTAATGTTCTTCGTATTATAAATGAACCAACATCAGCCGCACTTTCTTATGGATTGGATAAGAAAAATGCAGAGCAAATCGTTGTTTATGATTTGGGTGGTGGTACATTTGATGTTACAACCTTGGAGACAGGCGATAATGTAGTAGAGGTTATGGCAACAGGTGGTGATGCATTTTTGGGTGGTGATGACTTTGACAATAGACTTATTGACTTTGTTGCAAGCGAATTTAAAAATGAAACTGGAGTTGACATAAAAAGCGATGTAATGGCTCTTCAAAGATTAAAAGATGCAGCAGAAAATGCAAAAAAAGAGCTCTCTAGTGCAACTGAAACAGAGATAAACTTACCGTTTATCACAGCAGATGCAAGTGGTCCAAAACACCTTGTTATGAAAGTTACAAGAGCAAAATTTGAATCATTGATTTCTGATTTGGTTGCAAATACAATCAAAACGATAGAAAGCGTTTTAAAAGATGCAGGTGTTAAAAAAGGCGATATTAACGAAGTGGTAATGGTTGGAGGATCAACTCGTGTACCACTTGTTCAAGAAGAAGTTAAAAAATTCTTTGGTAAAGATCTCAATAAATCAGTAAATCCAGATGAAGTTGTTGCGCTTGGTGCTGCAATTCAAGGTGGAGTACTAGCTGGTGATGTTAAAGATGTATTGCTTCTTGATGTTACACCACTTAGTCTTGGGATTGAAACTCTAGGTGGAGTTACTACTAAGATTATAGAAAAAGGTACAACTATACCTGCTAAAAAGTCACAAGTATTTTCAACTGCAGAAGATAATCAACCAGCAGTTAGCATCCATGTACTTCAAGGTGAAAGAGAATTTGCAAAAGACAATAAATCTCTTGGTATGTTTGAACTTAGAGATATTCCAGCAGCTCCTAGAGGAGTTCCTCAAATCGAAGTTACATTTGATATAGATGCAAATGGAATCTTGACAGTATCAGCCCTTGACAAAGGTACTGGTAAATCACAAGAGATTAAAATCACTGGTTCGTCTGGACTTAGCGATGAAGAAATATCAAAAATGGTAGCAGATGCTGAAGCACATAAAGCAGAAGATGAGCAAAGAAAAGCTTTGGTTGAAATAAAAAATCAAGCAGATGCTTTGATTCATCAAACTAGAAAATCTATGGGTGAACTTGGTGAAAATTTTGATGCAACAGAAAAAGCAAACATAGAAGAGGCTATAAGTGATTTGGAAACTACACTTAAAAATGACAATGCAACAAAAGAGGAAATAGAAGCTAAAGTAAAAACTTTAACAGAAAAAAGCCATAAATTAGCTGAAGCACTTTATGCAAAAGAGCAAGGCGGTGCTGCTGCTGAAGGCTCAAGCACTCCAAAAGATGACGATGTCATCGACGCAGAGGTAGAATAAAACTACTCAACTATCCCCCCCCTTGGGGTAGTTTCACCACACTCTATTTTTACGGTTCAGGCGTTGAACTTCCACTTTTATCTTTTTAAAAAAACTCTACAAAATCCCAAAAAACTGCTATAATAAAAGCATAAAATGATAGATATAAACAAGCAGATATAGCAAGATATCTTGGAGTGAGTCCAAAAGCAAGGAAAAGTTATGAGTAGTGGTTTATTTTCATCACCTGACCCTAAAATTTCAAAGAAAAGATATGCATAAAATAGTTCCGCCAGCATTCAAGAAAACTAGCTTTAATTGCCCATACTGTAATGCATTTTCTCACCAGATTTGGACGGATGCATTTTACTATCGTGGAGGCTATAGCAATATGCCAAGGGAAAAAATTGCTTTCTGCACTCATTGTAATAACTTTTCAATTTGGCTAGATGAAAAGATGATATATCCTGAAACCACTGGCATTCAGCCGCCGAATACTGATTTGGAACAAGATATCATTAATGACTATTCAGAAGCTGCCACCATAGTTAATAAGTCTCCAAGAGGAGCTGCTGCCTTATTAAGGTTAGCAATACAAAAATTGTGTAAGCAACTGGGAGAAAGTGGAAAAAATATCAATAGCGATATTGCAAGTTTAGTGCAGAAAGGACTGCCACCTACAATTCAAAAAGCTTTAGACATTGTAAGAGTAGTAGGAAATGATGCGGTACATCCAGGACAAATTGATTTAAAAGACAATCAAGAAATAGCACATAAACTTTTTGAATTAATCAATCTAATTGCCCACGTAATGATTACACAACCGAAAGAAATTGCCGCTCTATATGATACTTTACCTGACGACAAAAAAGATGCAATCATTACGAGAGACACCTAGTATAGCAAACCAAAGGAGACCAATCAAAAAGCCGCCCACGGGTTTTTTTTATTGGTCATTTCAAACGTTATGTGAAGAGGTAAAAATGGAAATATCAGAAACCCATATTAATGCTATAAAAAAAATTTTAAATGGATTTGCACATAGTGATGAATCAAATATTTATCAAAATGAAACTAGAGTAAAAGTAGAAAGAGAATCTCTTCCTATTCCACAGCTTATATTTTTTTTGTTAAACAAAGTAATGCAATATAAATTAGGATACAGATACGATAAAATGCATTGGATTTTGTATTTTTCTTATGATAATACAAAATGTGCAGTTGCTTTAGAAAAGTTTGGATTAAGATTTTATCTTGAGAATAAAGATAACTATGAAAATATAATTAAGAAAATCAATAAAGCTGTCAATTATATCGAGAAAAAAATATTACAAGATTATGCAAAAGAACAAATGCAATATGGTAATTTAACAATTTCAAATCATTTCAATATGTTGTCAAATATGTATTATCATTTCAAAGAAGAAGCAAATAAAATTTATGGCAAAAGAGAACCTGATTTTAATATAGATGATATGTCAAGCTTTTTAAATACTATGATGACAAAAAACAATACTGGATTTTATAATACTTTTTCCATGATAGAAGCTTATTTTAGCCGTTTTGAACATTTTTTAGCTTATTGTTTATTTTTTAATACAGATAGAACAATTAATATTTATGATTTTTATAAAAAAGATTTTTCTGAAAAATTTAAGATCATATTTCCATTAAATATACAAGAAAATAAACTATTTTACGATGAAATCAATATTATAAAAGAAAAATATAGAAATACATTTTCTCATGGTATGTTCAGTAAAAATGGTGAACCATTTTATTTTCAACTTGATAATGCTGGTATGATACCTGCAAACCTATCAAAATTTAAAGATAGTCCACACTTTAATTTTGTACCTACGGATGATATTAAATATGAAGAGTTGTGCGAGCAATTTGATAAGATAGATAATTGGCTTGAGTATGAATCTTCTCAATTTGCATGGAAATATGCAGAAAGTGGATTGTCGTTATCATTTTCAGATGATTTTTTTAATAGAGTGTCTTCATATCTTGATGATATTGAGAACTTTCAAGACTTTATTCATGCCGAACAAAGTTATAGAGATATGATTGAAAATGCAGACTATTAAACACATAACAAACCATTGGAGAGAAATATTTGACCCTGCGGCTCAAATATTTCTCAACTCAAACGTTATGTAACAGATGTTCAAATGAGGTAAAAATGGCAGATATTAATAAACTTAACGAAGAACTGAAAAAGTATTTGGGCGAATCAGACATAGGGGTTAGGTAACAATGATAACTGTAAAATCCTACAAATAAAATGAGTAAACTATTTTTTCGCACCAACACCACAACAGACTAGGTTCAAGCAAACAGCGGTAAGTTAACAGGCACATTTGATACCTCAAAGACTCAAAATGAAATGGATGCGTGTGGCTGTTGTAAAAACTCTATAATAAAAACAAAAAAAACTGCTATAATTTTTTATATTAACTTTGGAGGATTGTTATGAAAAAAATGACCCTTTTGCTTTTTGTTGGGTGTAGTTTGCTTTTTGGGGATATAGTAGGAATTTGGAAAACAGTAGATGAAAAAAGTGGTAAAGAGAAATCACTTGTTGCTATTACCAATAATGCTGGAGTTTATAGTGGAACTATACGAAAGGTATTGACTGGAGAAAAAGTCTGTAGTGTTTGTGAAGGTAAATACAAAAATAAAAGTTTAGTAGGTGTTATTGTAATTAAAAATGTAAAAAAAGAAGACTCTAAAACATATGGCGGTGGAACGATTACTGATCCAAAAGATGATAAAGAATATAAAGTAACATTAATAGAAGATGGTGATAAAATGATAGTCAAAGGCTATATAGGCTGGGGCGCATTTAGTATAGGCAGAAAACAGACTTGGTATCGGATAAAATGAGTTTTATTAATATGATATAATTTCTTAAAATTACAAGGAGTATGAAATGAAAAAAAGATACGCATTAATATTGGCTATGGTTTTAATGTTTGGAGGATGTGACAAGAAAGATGCTAATTCAGAAGAAAATATAGCAACTAATGAAGTTAAAGATATGAAAGAAAGTATGCAAGAGGCAGCTAAAGAAATAAGCAAATATACATCCGAAGATTTAAAAAAAGCAACGCCTTTGTCGAATGATAAATTAAAAGAGTTGCTGCCAAAAAGCGTAGATGGGATTGAAAGAAAAAGTTTTCATATAGGTCAAATGGGCTTTCATGCTGCAGAAGCAGAATATAAAGCAGATAGTAAAAAAATATCATTATCAATTCTAGATGGAGCAGGTGAGGCTGGTGCTGCGATGATAGGTATGACTAAAATGGGAATAAGTGCTGGTGGAGAAAGTGAAAATGAAAATGGGTATATGAAGCCATTTTCTTTAGGCGACTCTCAAGGAGTTGAAGAACAAGAGAAATCAAGTGATGGAAGTAATGTTACAAATAAAGTTACTCTTGTTGTTGGGGATAGATTTTTAGTTACTTTTGAAGCACAAGGTATCGAAATGGATAAATTGAAAAGTATTGTTGAGGACTCTAATATAATAGATGATTTAGAAGATGCAAAATAAACAAATCAAATTTATTTTGTCAACTCATAATGATATAATAAATATAAACCAAACAAGGAAGCTCTATGAATATTAAAAAGTGCAATACACTAAAAGAAGCTAGGGATGAAATTGATGTGCTTGATATGCAAATCGTTGAACTTATAGCCAAAAGAAACGAATATATTAAGCAAATTGCTCACTTTAAAAATAGCATAGAAGAGATAAAGGCGGATGATCGTATCAGGGATGTAATTTCTAGTGTTAGGGCTAAAGCTATCTCTCTTGATTTGTCACCAAATCTCATAAATGATCTTTATGTTAGAATGATTGATGATATGGTGGAGAGCGAAATAGCGGAGTTCAAAAACGCTAAAAGCCTATAAAGATTTATATCTCTTTTAGCTATTTAATTTATCTAGTTCCATCTTTATCTCATTGAAATTTGGAGCATGCGCAAAGCATGCTCCCTTACCGCAAGCCGACCAGCTATCATCATTATTTGCTTCCAATATAATATACGGATAGTTGAGTTTTAGTATTTCATTTTTGAAATTTATCAAATTATCTTTTGATGTTTTAAGAATCACATATTTTTTAAGGTATTTTGATACCACCGAACTCATTAATGGACTTGAAATTGGTTGTCTCATAAGTGAGTGTGAATGTCGTTCGATGGATTTAAATATAATTTCACTATAATCAAGTTCACTCAATGTATCAAGTCTTAAAAGTACATCAATCATAACTGCAAGTGCTGATGGATATGAAGTATCATAAATTTCAGCTTTTGTTGTAAATTCTCCATTTGCAAATTCCCATTCATAATTTCTATAAAATTTTTTGATTGCATCATTAGCTAAAATAATCGCAAAATCAATATAACTTTTTTCATAAGTTGTATTATAAGCTACAAGTAAAGTGTTTGCTAAATAAGCATAATCTTCTAGAAATGCTTCAATTTTTGGTTCATTTTCTTCGATAGTGGAGTGATAAAGTGTATGGTTTATATAGAGTTTTTTTATCAAATATGCGAGAGAATCTTTGGCTTGATTGATGTAAATTTCATCAATTTGACCTAATAAAAATAATGAATTTATCATCATTGCATTCCACGCAACAATTATTTTTTTATCTATAAATGGATATTCTTTTCTCTCTCTTATTCCTTTTAAGGCATTGATTGCAATATCGTAGTTTGGCATATCTTTTTCTTTGCAATTTACGATAGACTTTCCTTCAAAATTTCCATTTTTTGTGATATCTAATTGCTTTGCTAAAGTTTTGGCATCTTTTATGCCAGCATCTTTAAATGCTAATATCGCTTCGTCATAATCATATATAAAATACTCTCCCTCTCCATCCTTGCTATCAGCATCGCTTGCACTATAAAAAAGTTTTCCATCACCCATAAATTTCAACATAAAATCAGCAGTATCAAGAGCAATTTTTTTATATCTAACATCATCTGTTAAAATGTAAGTTTTTAGATAAAGTTCACAAAGAAGTGCATTGTCATATGTCATCTTTTCAAAATGTGGTATGAGCCATTTTTCATCGGTACTATATCTGCAAAACCCACCATCAACAAGATCATAAAATCCACCTTTTATCATAGAATCTAAAGAGTTTTTAATAAGTATAAGTAAATCATTATCATTATTAAATTTATAAAAATCTATCAATGTTGTATATGTAGAAACTTGTGGAAATTTTGGGCTATCCCCAAAGCCTCCAAAGTTTTTATCATATAATGATTTCGCTTGAGTTGTGTATCTATCTATTATACTCAAGTCTAATTTTGTGGCTTCGATTTTTATGTTTTTTGGACTTAAAAATTCTAAAACTTCTCTCCCCTTTTCTCTCAATAGAGATTCATTTTCTTTGTATCTTTTAGTTATCACATCAAGAAGTTCACTAAAACCCATTATTCCATATTTTGGAGTTGGGGGTATATATGTGGCACTATAAAATGGTTTTAAGTCCGGAGTTAAAAATATAGATGTTGGCCATCCTCCACTTCTTCCATTCATTAGTGAATATACTTCTTGAAAATATTTATCAATGTCTGGTCTTTCCTCACGATCAACCTTTATCGATATGAAATTTTCATTTAGTATTTTTGCAATATCTTTATTTTCAAATGATTCTTCTTCCATGACATGACACCAGTGACAGCTACTGTAACCAATGGAAACAAAAATAGGTTTATTTTCCATCACCGCTTTATTTATTGATTCACTTCCCCAAGGATACCACTCTACTGGATTATTAGCATGAGCCAATAGGTATGGAGATGTTTCATTTATTAGATGATTTGGCATTTTAAACCTTTTTATTAATGTTTGATTAGTCAATATAGGATACAATTTTACAATACAAAAGTTTTATACAATAAAAATGTTTAAACAGCAAGGTATTTTATGATAAAAAAAATTATTTTATTATTTGTAGCTATAATTTCTTTTGTTTCGGCTGAAGGTTTTGGTCAAGCCAAACAACAAGTTTTTTTAAAACCAGAAGAAGCATTTAAAGTTAATATTAAAAAAATTGATACAGGATTAGAAGCAAATATAACACTAGGGAAAGATATATACATATATCAAGATTCTATAAAAATTAGTCTTTCCAAACCAGAAACGAAAATATTGGATATCGTTTTGCCTAAACCAACAATCTTTCATAACCAAAAAATATATGAAAATGTATTATTTTTAAATATCCCGAAATCTTTATTAAAAAATTTTGGCAAAGATGAATATGAAATAAATATAAGTTTTGAAGGTTGTGCAAAAACTGGAGTTTGTTATGCTCCAGTGAGCAAGAATTTTACTTTTGAGGGTAAAAATGCTAGTTTTTTATCCAAGTTATCAAGTTTAGCACATACAACAAATGTGGCAGATATTGTTAAAGCCATAGGTGGCGAGAGTTATTGGTTTGTATTATTATTATTTTTTATAGTCGGATTACTTTTAGCACTTACTCCTTGTATTTTGCCAATGATTCCCATACTTTCTGCCATTATTGTATCGCAGTCTTATAGTACGAAACCAAGCATCATGCGTACCTTTTTCATTTCATTGATTTATGTACTTTCCATGTCTCTTACCTATGCAATTGCAGGTATGGTTGCTGGTAGATTGGGCGTAGATATGCAAACAGCTATGCAAAATCCATGGATTATTATATTATTTTCAGTAGTTTTTGTGGCATTGGCTATGTCACTTTTTGGATTTTACGAGATAGGAATTCCTGTCAGGTGGCAAAATAAACTCTCAAAAATAAGTGATAATGCAAGTAGTAGAGGTGGTATTATAGGAACTGCAATCATGGGATTTTTATCCGCTCTTATAGTCGGACCATGCGTAGCTCCAGCATTGGGAGGTGCTATTTTATTTATATCTCAAACTGGAGATACACTATTGGGCGGGCTGGCCCTTTTTGTTATGAGTATAGGCATGGGGGTTCCTTTGTTGCTTATGGGTATAGGGGCTGGTAAATGGATGCCTAAACCAGGCAGATGGATGACTTTAGTTAGTCGTTTTTTTGGCATAATTATGCTAGCACTTGCTATCATGATGGCATCTAGAATAACAACACCAATGGTTACTATGTTACTTTCTAGTTCACTCTCGCTTTTTACAGTTTATGGTATATATAAAAATAGAGATTTGTTTCGAAGTATTACTATAAAATTATTTGCCATATTAATTTCTATTGTTTCAATATCATTATCTATTGTTTGGATAATTGGGGCAGCTACTGGCGGGGCATCAACATTGACACCACTTAAGCCAGAATGCTCAAATGATAATAGCTTGACTCAAATATTATCTGATAAGCCAATAAGCAAGTCAGAAGAATGTTTATCTCATGCCAAAAAAGGTTATAGTGTTGATATGTTGCTTGATGAAGTAAAGGCTTCTAAAAAACCAGTAATTGTTGATTTTACAAAAGAGGCATGTGCAGCTTGCAAAGAGTTAGATGTGGTTACTTTCGTAAATCCTAAAGTAAAAGAGGCATTTAAAAATTATACTTTTATACAGGTTGATTTGACAGACAATACAGAGCAAGACCAAGAAATGTTGAAACATTTTGATATTTTTGGAACGCCAAATATTCTATTTTTTGATAAAAATGGTCAATTGCTAAAAGATAAAACTATAACAGGATTTATTTCTCCAGATGATTTGATGCAACACTTAAAAAGTATAAAATGAATAAAACACTTCAAATAGGAAAACCAAATATACTTGAAGTTTCAAGATTTACAGATAATGGAGCTTACTTAAGGGCAAAAGACGAAAGTGAAGTATTGCTACCAAATGCTTATATTGATAGAGATACTATGGGGGTTGGAGAGTTAGTAGATGTTTTTTTGTATACCGATTCTGAAGATAGAATAGTCGCAACTACACAAAAACCAAAAGCAATGCTTGGTGAATTCGGATACTTTAGAGTGGTTAGTTATAAACAATATGGCGCATTTGTGGATTGGGATTTACCAAAAGATTTATTTGTGCCCCTAAAAGAGCAAAAAGATTATTTCCATATAGATGATTGGTTTATATTGAGGATTTGTATTGATGAGCAAACAGGCAGACTCTATGGAACTCAAAAGATAGGCAAGTGGTTATCAAATAATACGAATGGATTATTTTTATGTCAAGAGGTAAATATGCTTGTTATTGCAAAAACACCACTTGGATTTAAAGTTGTAGTTAATAATCTTTTTGAGGGAATGCTGTTTGATAATGAAGTGTTTGAGTTATTACAAGTTGGAGATTCAAAATATGGAGTTATTAAAAATATAAGAGATGATGGCAAATTGGATTGTTTGCTTAAAAGTTCTAAAATGGATGATGATGAAATGTCTCAAAAAGTAGTTGATGTTTTAAAACAAAACAATAGTGAAATAGAGTGTACATATAAAAGTGATAGTGATAAAATATACCAAATATTTGGCATGAGCAAAAAGAATTTCAAAAAAACATTAACAAAACTTATAGAAAATAAAATTATAACTTTGCACGAAAATAAGATAACATTAATTTAGAAATTTTTTTATAAATAAGTTAAAAATTTGTGCTACAATAGTCTAGATATCAATATGGAGGATAGAAAAATGTCAACAATAATTTTACCGCCTTTGCCATTCGATTATGATTCACTAGAGCCTTTCATATCAACACAAACTTTAACTTTTCATCATGACAAACATCATGCCACATATGTGAACAATGTTAACAATCTAAAAAAAGATACAGAGTTCGAGGATAAAAGTTTAGAAGAAATTATAATGAATGCCAAAGGCGGACTTTTCAACAATGCTGCACAAGTTTATAATCATACTTTTTACTGGAACTGCTTAACTCCAAACGAAACAAAGATTAGTGATAGTTTAAAAAACAATATAGAAAAAGAGTTTGAATCTATAGATAACTTTAAAAAAGAATTTATAGCATCCGCTACTTCTCTTTTTGGTTCAGGCTGGACTTGGCTAGTTAAAAAAGATGATGGAAGTTTAGCAATAATAAACACCTCAAATGCAGATACCCCGATACTTCACAAACTAAAGCCTTTAATGGTTTGTGATGTTTGGGAACATGCGTATTATCTTGACTATCAAAATGCAAGAGCAAAATATTTAGAATGTTTTTGGGCTGTTATAAATTGGGAATTTGTGTCGCAAAATTTTAAGTAATATATTGTAATTTGACTTTATTTTTTTGTATAATATTTTAGTTTTTTATTAGGATATTATTTGCGATTTCTTTTTTTCTTATTTCTTTTTTCATCCATTTTATTTTCTAATGAATTTAGTGTTGCTTCTTATAATGTACAGAATCTTTTTGATGCAAAATATCAAAGTAGTGAATATGATGATTATATACCTGGAAAACATAATTGGAATGAAAAGACAGCAAAAACAAAGTTATATCATACAGCAGAAGTTATATGTGATGCCAACAGCGATATTATAGGTCTTCAAGAGATTGAAAACAAATATGTATTTGATGAACTTCAAAAATTGCTTCGTGTTGTGGGGTGTGAATACAAGTATAGTGCTATAACAAAAAAACCTTTTTCTCCTATTCAAGTTGCATTATTATCTAAATATCCTATTATTTTACAAAGAGAGCTTGTTATTTCTTCTAGCCCAAAAGTTAGAAATATTTTAGAGGTTAGTGTGGATATTGATTCTCATCCATTTATAATTTTTGTTAATCACTGGAAATCAAAATCAAGTGGTGGGAAAGAGAGCTTCAGAATAAAATCTGCAAAAGTTTTGGCAAAAAGAATTTTTGAGTTAAATCAAAATAGCGAATATGTTATCTTAGGCGATTTAAATAGCAAATATGATGCACCAAATTCATTGGAGGGTGCATTAAATGACACAAATGGCATCACTGCCATAGGAGATATTATACATACATATAAAAATTCAAAACCTATAACCAAAAATGAGATTGCAAGTCTCCCCAAAGGATTTCATTATAACTTATGGAACGAATTACCCCCAAATAAAAGATGGAGTCATGGCTTTAGAAATCAAAAAAGTGCCATAGATCATATAATTATTCCTCCTAGTTTATTTAATGGACATGATATAGAATACAAAGACAGCTCTTTTGGTGTTTTTGCTCCAAAATATCTGATGAATAAAAATGGCACGATAAATCGCTGGAAGGCCACAAATGGCAATCATACAGGTGTTGGGTACTCAGATCATTTGCCCATAAAAGCTTTTTTTACAACCAAGCCATTTAATCTTACAAAAAAAGCTATACCATTTTCTATAGTAAAAAAACCAATAGATTATTTATACGAGGTAGATAGTATCACAAATGATATATTACTCGAAAATGTAACTGTAGTATGGGCTAGAAAAAATATTGCTTTAATAAAACAAACACCAAATGGCAAAGGGATAGTATTATATAAATGTCAAAATGGCTTAAAGGTTGGGGGCAAGTATGATATTGCTGTTCACGAGATAAAAAACTATAAAGGCTTAAAAGAGATAACAAGTATTACACCTAGTAAATTAAAATGTATAGTAAATATAACACCTTTTTATAAAAATAGTAAAAGTTTAAATTTTCCAATAAATCAAAATGAGATTTTAAAAGATGTAGTTGGTGTATATAAAAATCATAAAATATACTTTGCTAGTGGTAAATCATTACCAATTTTCTTTAAAATTAAAAATTTTGTGATAGAAGAGGACTCAAAAGTAAAGATACTTTATGGACATTTGGGGTACTATAAAGGAGTTGAAATTGTCATATATGACAAAAATGATATTGAGATTATGGAGTAAAAATGGCTTATTATACTTGGGTACTTTCTTTTCATGTGCTTAGCTTTCTTAGTTGGATGGCTATGCTTTTTTACTTACCTAGATTGTTTGTTTATCATAGAGAGCATAGTGACAATGAAGGGTTTTTAGAAGTTATAAAAATACAAGAGTATAAATTGTACAAATACATAGGTTTGCCTGCATTATGGGCTACTATTGGAAGTGGATTAGGACTTGCTCTAATGAATCAAAGTGTTTTTCAAGGTAGTTGGTTTTATGTGAAAATAGTATTTGTAATTTTACTTTTAGCTTATAGTTTTTCACTTGATTATTTCAGAATTGCTTTAGCAAGTGATGCAAATTTCAAAAGCGGAAAGTTTTTTAGATTTTATAATGAAGTTCCAACGCTTTTAAGTATGGTTATTGTTATCCTGGTTGTAGTTAAACCATTTTAGTATAAATTATCATTTATTTTATGCTACAATGAAATAAAAAATAAAGGATATGCTATGGGATTGCCTGAAATAAATTTAACATTTTTAGAAAACATTACATCGATGCCTTTTCATATTCACCCAGCAATTGTGCATTTTGCAGTAAGTTTACCAATTATTATTTTACTCATAGAGATATTTAATCTATTTCCAAAAAGAAGAATCGTTGATATTGTAACATTTGGACTTTTTTGGATATTTCTATTTATTTTGATTGGAGTTTATATATCTGGATTGACTGATGGCAAAGAAGCATTTGAATTGTTGGATAGCAAAGGGCAAGAAGCTCTGAAGTCGCATAAGATTTTGGGGACATATATAATACTTTTTGGGTTTACTATCGTTGCCTTATTTAAGATTTTGAGTTTAATAACCAATAAAGTATATTACAAAATTCTTTATATTGCAATTTTAGCCTTACTTATTGCTGCTACTCTTAAGCAAGGTAAAGATGGTGGTGAGCTTGTGAATACATATGGAGTTAATGTACAAAAAGCAAAAATATTAGAAGATAAGCTTTTTGATCTACAGATGAAGTATGATGATTTAAACAGCTCTTATAATGCACTAAAAGTTAAAGAAAACAATGCAACGGTTGATATAAATACGACAGCACCAAAATCACTAAAAGATATAAATGCGACTGTTGCACCAATGCCTTTAGCAAAAAAAGATATTTAATAATAAACTTTTGAGAGATAAAGACCTGCTGCAGGTGCCAAAGAAGATGAGTGTTTTTTTTGCCCTTCCAATTGTTCAGTTAGCATTTCTATGGATATTTGATTCATTGCATATTTCATAGACGCTTCAACAATCATTCTAACTTGAGAACGAAGAAATCTATTTGCTGATATTTTTATAATGTGGTAATTTTTGTATTTTTTATATCTATTTTTATATATCGTACAAATAGTATTAGTTTGACTTAAATCAGTTTTGCAAAATAGCTTAAAATCATGTTTTCCTTCAAATATCCCTAAAGCAGATTTTAGTTTTTGTGTATCAAATTCATTATAATATCCAATATAATTTTGTTCAAAAACATTTAATTGTTTAGTTTTGTATATATAGAGATACTCTCTTTTTTTGGCATCAAATCTAGCATGAAAGTTATCATTTGTTGGAATAATTTTTTTTATTTTTATATATTGGAGTTTTTGATTTAACTCATTTTTTAATTTTATCAGATCATTCCAAAAAGGTGGCAAGTCAAAAGATACCACTTGATTTGTAGCATGTACACCTTTATCTGTTCTTCCTGCTCCTATAATATTTGAATCTATGCCCAAATTCTTAAGTGCATATTTCAAGCTATCAATTACTGTATTATGTTTAGTTTTTTGGCTTTGGAATCCAAAAAAATGTGAGCCATCGTAGCCAAAAATCATACAAACTCGCATTAGAAAACTTTCTCAACCCTACGTTTAAAAGTCATTTTCCCAAATATAACAACAGTTAGTATTCCAAGAATAAGCCAAAAAGTATTACCATATTTTTCTAGGAAAGATGCATATATATAAGAGCCTAAACTTACTGCAAATATAACGGTATAAGAATTATTTGATTGGTATCTAGAATGAATCATACTAAATGATGCAATTGTATATAGTGTTATTATAGGCATAAGACTTATAAATATAAAGAAAAATATTCTGCTTTTTTCTTTTTTATCTTTTAGGGTATCGCTCCAATATTCACTTATTGTTTGAAAACTTATCTCACCTTTATTGCTGGTATCATAAGCGATTAGTTGTTTAAATTTAGCTTGTCTAAGTTTTTCTTTATCATAAGTATATGCAAAGCCATCTTCAAGCATAAAGTAACCTTGTGATTGTGGATTGTTAACTATTTTTCCATTTTTTGCTAAAAAAATCTGCTCACCTTTTTTTGCATTTGGATTATATATAACAATATCATGATATTGTGTTGCATCTTGTGAATTTATAAATAGATAATAATCATCAAATTTTTGCCCTAAAGAGTTTGGATCTACATTTAGTTTTGCTTCTGATAGCTTTGTGATTTTAAATGAATTATATAACTGTTTTGATACAGGCATCGCAAAAAAAGAGATAGCAAATAAGAGCATAGAAAAAAGAATTGATAGAGTAAAATATTTTTTTACAATGCTAGATGAGCTTACCCCAAAAGAATATAAAGCACCTAACTCATTATCATTTGATAGTCTAACGAGAGTTAATGATATAGTTGCAACAAATGAAACCGGCAAAGTATAAAAAATAATAGAGGGCAAAAAGTAAGCGTATAATTTTAGTACATCAAAAAAATCTAGTTGAATTTGATTTGTAAGCATAGAAATTCTTATAAAATAAACTAGAGAAATAATTGCAAAAAATGGCAAAAATATCATAAAAAATGTTCTACTAAAGTTTGATGATAGGTAATCTTTTATTCTAACCATGCATAATCATTTCTATTATTTTATAAGCTGTAGCATCAAATATATATACTATAAAAGTGGCAAGTGCCAAGAATGGAACGAATGGCACACCTTTATCTCTATATATGAGTGATGGTATCATTGCTAAAATTGCAGATAAAAATATAGCTATAAAAAATAGCGGAAAACCAAGTAATGCGCCCATAGTTGCTGCCACTATGATATCAGCTTCTCCCATTGTCTCTTTTTTGGCTATTTTGGAGCTAATCCAAGATATTGCAAATAGCCCAAGTGCTGCTATTACACCGTTGATAATAGAGTTTAAAAAAGTAGGATTGATGATAGCAAAAAATAGTGCCGCAAGATTTACACTATCAGGAACTGCCATGTAGTCAAAATCTATCATGCTAAGAGCGAGCAAGGAAGCAAAAGATAAAAATACAAATGGGAGATACCATGTAAGTCCAATTTTATAGTATAAACATACAAATAATAAACCAGTAATAATTTCAATCAAAGGATATCTAGCCGATATTTTTGTTTGGCAAAATGCACATTTTCCTCTTAAAAATATCCATGAAAATATTGGTATATTGTGCCACCACTTTAGAGGTGTTTTACACTTTGGACAATGCGATGCAGGAAATACAATATTTTGCTCCAACGGAATCCTGTATATCACCACATTTAAAAAAGAACCTATCGCAATACCAAAAATAAATATCAATAAACTTATCATTAGAGTCCCCCAAATTTTCTATCAATTTCATAATATTCATTTATGATATCATCAAGCTCTTGAGATGTAAAATCTGGCCATAGAGTAGGAGTGAAAAAAAGCTCACTATAGATAGTTTGCCAAAGTAAAAAATTGCTCATTCTCTGTTCGCCACTTGTTCTGATAAGCAAATCTATATCACTATAAGGTGTATCTAATGCACTTGATATATTTTTTTCTGTTATCTCTATATTTTGTTTTATTAGTTTATTGACAGCTCTAATTATCTCATCTCTTGAACCATAATTTAATGCTAATATCTGAGTTAGTTTTTGGTTGTTTTTGGTTTCATTTTTTACATTTTCAATTTTTTTTTGAAGTTTGGTTGAAAATTTTGATAAATCACCAATAGTTTCAAATTTTATATCAAATTTTTTATAGGTTTCAAATTCTCGTTCAAGATATTTTTCAAGTAGCTTCATCAAGAAATCTACTTCTAGCTTGGGTCTTTTCCAATTTTCAGTACTAAAAGCATACAGAGTTAGTGTTTTAATTGTATTATGCTTTGAGCAATACTCTGTGATATCTCTTATAGTTTCAGCACCTTTTTCATGTCCAGCGGATCTTGATAATCCTCTCTCTTTTGCCCATCTGCCATTACCATCCATTATGATGGCTAAATTTACAAGAGAATTTTGTTTCATTTAGATAACTTCTTGGATGTTTCTAATACATCAAATGCGAGAGAGAGTTTATCTTTTTTATCAAAGTTTACCTCTTCGTTATCTGTTATCCAAACGATTTTATTTTCATCACTCCCAAAGTTATTTTCTTCTGAGATATGATTGTAACACACAGCATCCACACTTTTTTGCTTCATTAAACTATATGCATTTTTTAAACCATTTTCTTTGTTCATTTCTGCTTTAAATGCAACAGTTTTAATCCCATTTTTATCTATTGAATTTAAAATATCAGGATTTTGTTTTAATTTAATTTCCCAATGCTCTCCAATGTCACTTTTTTTGATTTTGCCAACTTGTGGATATGTTGGAGTAAAATCAGCAATAGCCGCAACCATAAAAAGATATGGTTCTTTTTGTATCAAAGCAATAGAATCAGGGTTGCTTATGCTGGGTTTGCTCATAACACCTTTTTTTGCAACTCTGATGGCATCTATAGTAAAGTCCATCATTTCTGTAGCACTTTCTACATCTATAGTATAAATATTTTTAGGGATACTGTCGTGTTTTGCAGTTGTAATTAAGCATACATCGGCACCTTTCAAGTGCAATGCAGTTGCGATAGAATTTGCCATTTTACCACTAGAATAATTTGAGATAAATCTTACATCATCTATTTTTTCTCTAGTTCCACCACCAGTTACCACTACTCTTCGGTTTTCCCAGAAACTATCTTTTAGGAGTATTTTAGAGCATTCCCAAAAAATTTCACTTGGCTCAGCCAATGCTCCACTGCCAGTATCGCCACAAGCAAGTAGTTTATTTTGAGGTTCTATGATAGTTATATCACTAACAGCTAACATTTTTAGTGAGTTTTTAGTTTGATGATTTTCTAGCATATTTGTATTTGCCGCAGGTGCAATTGCAATTGGTTTATTAAAAGCAATAATAGTTTCAAGCAGTATATTGTCGCATATCCCTTTTGCCATCTTATTTATTGTATTTGCAGTGGCAGGAGCAATGAGTAGTAAATCACAATCTTTAGTTATCTCTATATGATTTAGATTGCTTGCCCAACTCTCACTGCCTTCATGAAGAACAATATTTCTCGTTAATGCTTCAAAAGTAAGAGGAGTTACAAATCTCTTTGCAGCTTCGCTCATTACTACTTGTACATTTGCTCCAGCTTTTATAAAAAGTCTTGCAATATCACATGCTTTGTATACTGAAATGCTTCCAGTTACACCTATTACTATTTTTTTACCGGTTAAATCTATATTCATTTTTTTGTACCAAAAAATTTATAAAAAAAGTTTGCTATACTTTTTTGCGTTGTTCTACTCAATACCAAATCACCACTACTTGGATTTTTTGTTACCGTAGTGCCTGCTGCTATCATAACATTATCTGGAATATTTACTGGAGCCACAAGTTGAGAGTCACTTCCGATAAATACATTTTTACCTATAACAGTTTTATGCTTAGCTTTTCCATCATAGTTGCAAGTGATTGTTCCAGCTCCTATATTTGTTCCAGCCTCAACACTTGCATCACCGATGTAACTCAGATGACCTGCCTTTACACCATTAAGAGTTGATTTTTTTATCTCAACAAAATTACCAATGTGTGTGTCAATCAGATCACTATCTGGCCGTACTCTTGCCATTGGACCTATATCGCTATGGGTTATTTTGGAATTTTCTATTACACTTCCTGCTTTTATGTGAGAATTTTTGATATGACAATTTCCTATTATACTAACACCATTTTCTATATTACATTCACCTTCAAAAATAGCTCTTGAATCAATATATATAGTGTTAGGTAATCTCATGATTACCCCTTCTCTCATCCAATGTGAACGAATTCTTGTTTGCATAATGTCTTCGGCGTGTGATAAGTCAAGTTTAGAATTGACTCCTTTGAATTCTTCTTCATTAACAAATATTGGTTTAATATGCAGATTATCATTTACTGCCATTTCGATAATGTCTGTTAAATAATATTCTTTTTGAGCATTATCATTTTTTAATGTCGGAATATATTTTTTTAAAAGCTCACTTTTGATGCAGTAAACACCAGCATTAACATCGTTTATTTTTAGTTGCTCTTCGTTGCAGTCTTTTTGTTCAACAATATGTTTCACTTCCTCATTTTCTATAACAACTCTTCCATATCCACTTGGATTGACAAGCTTTATAACACTCATTGTTATATCGCTTTTTTGGCCTATTAGATTATGAAGTGCTTCATCTGTAACTAGCGGCATATCACCATTGAGTATCAAAGTTTTTTCATATTTTGTAGATACTCCCATCATAGCCCCACCAGTACCTGGGAAATTTACAGCATCTTGGATATGAAAATTTATATTGGAATAAATCTCTTTAATCTTTGATTTTATCATATCAGCTTCATGAAAAAGTATAATAGTTATGTCATCACTTATTTTTTGAGCAACTTCGATGGCATGAAACAACATAGGTTTACCTGATATTTCATGAAGAACTTTTGGTAAATTTGATTTCATTCTCGTGCCTTGTCCAGCAGCTAGAATTACAACACTTACATTCACTTTTTAGCCTTTGTTGGGTAAAATAAAATATACTAATTATCGTGATTATATCTTAGTTGTAATTAAAATGACACAAAAAGGCTAAAAATGCAGTGTAAACACTTTGGATTTTGTGGTGCTTGTAATTTGTATAATTTAGATTATGAAAAGCAACTTCAAGAAAAGAGCAAAAAAGTTTCAGAACTTATAGAGTATGAAAATATTACCATTTTTGATTCACCTAAACAAAATTATAGAGCAAGAGCAGAGTTTAGGATTTGGCATGATGGTGATGAGTGTAGTTATGCCATGACAAATATGGATAAAAATGGAGTTATAAAAATCCAAGAGTGTAAAATGGTTTTAAAGCCGATAATAAATCGTATGTGGAAATTACTTGAGATTATCAATTCATCTGAGATTTTAAAAAGAAAACTTTTTGGCGTAGAATTTTTAAGTTCTACTCTTGATGATGTTCTTGTGACGATGCTTTATCATAAAAAACTTGATGATGATTGGATAGCACAAGCAAAAGAGCTAGAAAAGATTTTGAAAGTAAAAATTATAGGCAGAAGTAGGGGGCAAAAACTAGTTCTTTCAAAAGAATATATAGCCGAAGAGTTGAATGTAGATAATAGTAAATATAGATACATTCAATATGATGGAGGATTTACCCAGCCAAATCCAAAAGTAAATGAAAAGATGATAAGTTGGGCAAAAGAGAAAGCATCTAGTGTTGGTTATGGTGACTTGCTTGAGAGCTATTGTGGGCTTGGTAATTTTACATTGCCACTTTCATCTTGCTTTGATAAAGTATTGGCAACTGAAGTTTCAAAAAAATCTATTTATAATGCACTTGAAAATTGCAAGATAAATGATATACACAATATAAGCTTTATAAGATTATCCAGTGAAGAGATGAGTGAAGCTTTGAGCGGGGATAGGGAGTTTAATCGACTAAAAGATATAAATCTAAAAGAGTTTAATTTTTCTTGTGTGCTTGTAGATCCTCCTCGTGCAGGACTTGACAGTGATACTATAAATTTGATTTCAAAAATAGAGTATATTATATACATTTCTTGCAATCCTCAAACTCTTGCTAGAGATTTAGAAACTCTCACTACGACTCATAATATTTTAGATGGTGCTGTGTTTGATCAGTTTCCATATACAAATCATATAGAGAGCGGGGTATTTTTGAAAAGGTTTTCAAAATGAGTAAAAAAACACAAGGCACAATGAGTTTAATAAAAATACTTCAAAGCCAAGGTTTTGGCAGTAGAAGTGTATGCACAAAGATGATAAAAATGGGCATGGTAAATGCAAATGGTCTGACATGTTATGAAAAAGATAAGCTTTTTGAGCTTGAAAATCTAGAATTAGAAGTTGATGGTAAAAAGTCATACTATAGAGATAAATTGTATATTATGATGAACAAGCCAGATGGATATGAATGTTCACACAATCCCAGTCATTATCCTAGCATTTTTTCACTATTTCCAAATGAGTTTTTAGTTAGGAACTTGCAATGTGTTGGCAGACTTGATGCAGACACTACTGGACTTTTGCTTTTTAGTGATGATGGAGATTTTATACACAAATATACATCGCCAAAAAATCATATCCCCAAAACATATAAAGTAGAGTGCAAACATGAGATTAGTAGTGAAATGATAGAAGCACTAATGAATGGAGTTTTACTACACCAAGAAAAGAAAGATATACAAGCATTATTAGTAAAGCGAAAATCAACCCATGAGATAGAGTTATCTATTGGTGAAGGTAAATATCATCAGGTAAAAAGAATGATATCGGCAGTCGGCAATAGAGTAGAGAAATTACACAGAATTAGCGTAGGAGAATACATATTGCCAAATTCATTAGAGAGTGGCAAATGGATATTTTTAGATTGACAGTGTGGATAAAATATTTATAACTTTTGATGCTCTATTTTCGTACATCTGCTTTGTACAACTTTTATGCCAGCATCTTGTGCTTTTTGAGCTGCTTCATTATTAACTAAACCGAGCTGTGTCCATACATATTGTACATTGCCTCTTTTGATACATTCATCAACTACATTTGCTATCTCTGCAGGTTTTCTGAAAATATCAACCATATCCACTTTAAAAGGAATTTCACTTAAACTTCTATATACTTTTTCGCCTAAAATAGTATCTTCTTTTGGATAAACTGGTACTATTTTAAAACCTACATTTTTTAGATAAGATGCTACCATATTACTTGCTTTACTTGGATCTGGAGAACATCCAATAATTGCAATTGTTTTGGTATTTTGAAAAATTTCTTTCATCTCTTGCGGGTCAATATTGACAGTTGGAAATTCACACTCCATATTTAGTCCTTGTTTGCAGTATCTTTTCGTTATAATTTTATCCAAAAGCATCTTTAAAAATTTATTCAATTCATAGAAGGATAAATTTTAGAGATACCTTTTATTTATATAACAGGAAAATTAAATGTTAAACTTTGAAAATTTCAAAGATGCCAAAGTATGCCTAAATGGTGTTGTGTCTAAAACCCCCTTTTCATTTGCACCAAATCTAAGCAAACTAAGCGGATACAATATATATCTTAAAAAAGAGAACCTTCAGATAACAGGTTCATTTAAACTAAGAGGCGCTTTCAATAAAATCGCATTAGTTGCAAAAGAAAATAAAAATGCAAATGTAGTTGCATCAAGTGCAGGAAATCATGCTCAAGGAGTGGCATTTGCTGCAAGTTATTTTGGTTTGCTTGCAACTATAGTTATGCCAGAATCGACTCCACTTACAAAGATACAAGGTGTAATAGCACTTGGTGCAGAAGTAATATTGCATGGAATGAATTATGATGAAGCATATGCAAAAGCTATATCATATGCCAAAGAAAATGGAGCTGTTTTTGTTCATCCGTTTGCAGATGATGATGTCATCGCAGGACAAGGAACTATAGCACTTGAGATGCTCGAAGAGATAGATAATCTTGATGCTATAGTAGTGCCAGTTGGTGGCGGAGGACTTATTAGTGGAGTGGCATTTGCTGCAAAACAACTCAACCCAAAAATAAAAATCATCGGTATTAGTGCCGAGGGTGCTCCTGCTATGAAGGAGTCATTCGAGGCTAAAAAACCGATTGATAGTTTAAGTGTTAGAACTATTGCTGATGGAATTGCAGTTAGAGACACATCTCCTTTTACATTAGAGTATATACTTCAAAATGTTGATGAGATGATAACGGTATGTGAAGATGAAATTGCAAATGCTATACTTTTTTTGTTAGAAAAACAAAAACTTTTAGTTGAAGGTGCTGGAGCTGTTGGCGTTGCAGCACTAATGCATGGCAAGATAGATATGCCAAAAAATACAAATATAGGCATAGTGGTGAGTGGCGGAAATATAGATGTAACTATGCTTTCACTAATCATAGAAAAAGGACTCATGAAAAGTGCTAGAAAAATGAAATTGATAGTAACTTTAGTTGATAGACCGGGTGCTTTGATGAGGTTCACAGAAATTTTAAGAGATATTTCTGCTAATATAGTTCAAATAGGGTATGATAGAACATCTATTGATTTAGAATTTGGAGATGCTCATGTGTCTGTTTCTCTTGAAACCAAAGGAATTGAGCATCAAGAGGAGATAAGAGCTAAGCTAAAAGAGGCGGGATTTAGTTTCAGAGAAATTCACTAAATGATAGCTTTTGATTTGGGCTCAAATACACTTAGATGTGTTGTTATTGATTGTGTTACATTAGAGATAATTTTTGAAGATAGTATTATTGTCAAATCTGCTGATGGAATAGCCAAAAGTGGTAATATAAGTGATGATGCCATAAAAAGAATTATAGATGCTATTTTGCTAATTGGTTCAAAATATGACCTTGTCAATAATAAAATAAAAGCAGTAACTACAGAGGCTTTAAGACGAGCCAAAAATGCTTCAGAAGTATTAGAAACTATAGAAAATCAAACTGGTATAAAATTTGAAGTTATAGATGGCGATGAAGAGGCAAGACTAACATTGTTTGCCGTAAAATATAGACTAAATACATTAGGTATTAAAAAGAGTTTTATGCTTGTTGATATTGGTGGAGGTTCTACAGAAATAATTTTTTATTCTGACAATAACTATATATCCAAAAGTTTTCCACTTGGAATTGTTACACTAACTCAAAAATACGATAGCTTAGACGAAATTAATTATGAAATAAATCAGGACAAAGTGAGTATGGTTGATTTTATAAAAAGCACAAAAGAGACATTTGGAAGTTTAGATATTTTTGTTGCAACAGCAGGTACTCCAACTACTATAGCTGCCATGAAGCTAGGAATGAGCTATGAAAGTTATGATAGTAAAAAAATAAATGGAGTTACTATAACAATCGATGATATAGATGTAGAATTTAATAAATTGTTATCTATGGATGAAAAAACAAGAAAAAAAAGTGTTGGAGTAGGTAGAGAAGATTTGATAACTACTGGTGTTTTGATACTTAAGTTTATCCTCAAATCAGCAGGTTTTAAAGAGTGCATTGTCATAGATGATGGATTAAGAGAAGGCGTAGCGTTAGAAGAGTGCCAGAAGGTTTAAATTTACATTTTGCTAAATGGGAAAACAATTTGAATCCGATTGATGTTATAGATTTGAAATATTGTAAGTAAATATCAATCTGGTGGGCTATAAATCATATTAAATCTAATAATTTTTTGTTATAATGATTGAAAATTATATTTTGGAGAAGAAATCATGAAAATGAGTGGTGCACAAATGGTGTGCGAAGCCCTCATCGCCGAAGGCGTAACTACAGTTTTTGGTTACCCTGGTGGTGCTATAATGAATGTATATGATGCCATCTATAAACAAGATGGATTTGAACATATATTGACTCGTCACGAACAAGCTGCAGTTCATGCTGCAGATGGATATGCTAGAGCAACAGGTAAAGTCGGTGTCGCAATGGTTACAAGCGGACCAGGCTTTACAAATGCTGTCACAGGGATAGCTACTGCTTTTACAGATTCTATTCCTCTAGTTGTTATTTCTGGACAAGTATCATTATCTCTTATCGGCACTGATGGTTTTCAAGAGATTGATGCAGTTGGCATATCAAGACCTTGTACAAAACATAATTATTTGGTTAGCTCGCTTGAAGAGTTACCTAGAATAATGAAAGAGGCATTTTATATAGCTAGTTCAGGTAGACCAGGCCCAGTTTTGGTTGATATACCAAAAGATATAACAGCAGAAATGGGTGAGTTTAATTATCCAAAAGAGGTAAATATACCTACATATAAACCTAGTTATAAAGGCAATGATAGACAAATCAAAAAAGCTGTTGATGCTATTTTGAATGCTAAAAAACCATTGCTTTATCTTGGTGGTGGGGTAATTTTAAGTAACTCTAGCGAACTTGTAAAAGAGTTTGCAAATCTTACGCAAATACCTGCTGTTGAAACACTGATGGCAAGAGGTATTATGGGGTATGATAATCCATTACTTTTAGGTATGCCTGGAATGCATGGAAATTATTCTTCAAATATGGCGATGAGTGAATCTGATTTGATTATCTCTTTAGGTGCTAGATTTGATGATAGGGTTACAGGAAAGCTAAGTGAATTTGCAAAATATGCAGATGTTATACATGTTGATATAGATCCAGCAAATATAGGTAAGCTTGTAGATGTTGATTATCCTATAGTTGGATCGGTTAAAGATGTTGTAGAAAAGATGTTGTCTCTTTTGAAACATCATATAAATCCAGATAGATATCAGCCTTGGAGAGAAATACTCGATAGATACAATGGGCTTCATCCGCTAAAATATGAAGATAGTGATGAAGTTTTAAAGCCACAATGGGTTATACAAAGGGTAGGAGAGATATTAGGAAAAGATGCGATAATCACATCAGATGTTGGACAACATCAAATGTGGACTGCTCAATTTTATCCTTTTGATAGACCAAGACAATGGATAAATTCCGGTGGTCTTGGAACTATGGGATTTGGTTTTCCAGCAGCTATTGGAGCAAAAAGAGGCGTTCCAGATAAAGTTGTTGTAAATTTTACTGGGGATGGTTCAATACTTATGAATATGCAAGAGCTTGTAACGGCATCCGAGTATAAAATACCAGTTATAAATATTATATTAAATAATCACTTTTTAGGGATGGTTAGACAGTGGCAGACTTTCTTTTATGATAAAAGATATTCTGAGACTGATTTAAGTTTTCAACCAAATTTTAAAGCTTTGGCTGAGGCATGTGGCGGCATAGGATATGATGTTACGACAAAAAAAGAGTTTGATGAAGCACTAAAAGATGCTATAAAACAAAATAAAGTTTGTTTTATGAATGTAATAATAAGTAGATTTGAAAATGTTTTGCCTATGGTACCAGCAGGCGGAGCTTTGTATAATATGTTACTTGAACACAAGGATAAATAATGCAAGAAGTTAGAAGAGTAATATCCGTAATAGCCATGAATGAAAGTTCTGTTCTTGCTAGGGTTTCTGGACTTTTTGCAGGAAGAGGTTACAATATAGAATCACTTACTGTTGCACCAATACCAAAAAGCAATCTTTCAAGATTTACTATAGTTACCAAGGGTAATGCAAAGGTTATAGAACAGATAACTAAGCAGTTAAATAAACTTATCTCAACACTTAAAGTTATAGAGCAAGATGAGAATATGGTTGAAAAAGAGATGGTTTTGATAAAGTTTTCATCCAATGAAAGTTTATCAGACATAAAAGCTCTTTGTGATGCATACAACGGCGGCATAGTAAATGCAGGCGAAAATAGTGTAATAGCTATGGTTGCAGATGAATCAAAAAGAGTAGAGTATTTTATAAGTGCAGCACAAAGATACAATCCATTGGAAATTGTTAGAGGCGGTGTTGTAGCCATTGAGAGATAGCCCATGTTATTAAGTGAAATATGTAAAGAGATAGGGCTTAAGTTAATTAACAACGATTTAGAAATATCTGGTATTCATACATTGAGTGAAGCTAGAAATTGTGAACTTAGTTTTTTTAATAATGAAAAATACAAAGATAGTTTGCCAGATACAAAAGCAGCAGCTGTTTTTATAGAATCAAAATATGCCAGTCTGCTACCCAAAACTACAATAGCACTTATTACAGACGAGCCATATCTGAAACTCGCTCTTGCTTCAAGGTTTTTTGCATATAAGCTTCAAACAAAAGAAGAAAAACCAATGACAGGCACAAATTGTGATATATCATCAAAAGCAACCTTTGGTGTCAATGTAACCTTGGGAGATAATGTCACAGTAATGGCTGGGGTATATATCGGAGACGATGTAACAGTAGGGGACAATACTATCATAAATCCAAATGTATCCATCTATCATCATTGCCATATAGGCTCAAACTGTATAATACATAGTGGAACAGTTATAGGTAGTGATGGGTTTGGTTTTGCTCATACAAAAATGGGCGAACATGTAAAAATATATCAAAATGGAAATGTTATTATAGAAGATGATGTAGAAATAGGCGCAAGCTGTGCAATTGATAGAGCTGTATTTGGAAGCACAACCATCAAAAAAGGTGCAAAACTAGATAATCTTATACAAATAGCACATAATTGCGAGATAGGAGAGTACTCTATCATGACAGCACAAGTTGGGCTTGCTGGCTCAACGATACTTGGCAGGAATGTTGTAATGGGCGGACAAAGTGCATCTGCTGGACATCTAAAAATAGGTGATTTTGCTCAAATTGCAGGCATGGCAGGTGTTACAAAATCGCTTGACGGTAACAAAGTTTATGGAGGCTTTCCAGCGATTGAGCAAAAAGAGTGGCTTAGAAATCAAGCGAAATTAAATCTATTGCTTAAGAGTAAAAAATAGTGCTATAATATTTTTAAAAGAAAGGTTATGGACGAATAAATGAAAGTTATAAAAGAGATTAGATTAGATGGAACTAGCCATGGTGAAATTTCTGTAGGAATTATAGATGAGCCTTATGGGATAAATAGTGATAGTGTTGCAAGCATTGCAGTTGCATTAAATAGTGATTCACATAATGTAGATTGGAAAGTTCATATTCCAAAAGCAAATATCGATGATGTCATCGAGGCTTTAAAAGCTGTGAAAGAAATACTTTAATTTTTTAGCACTTATCAAATATAAAGCCAATTTCGTCTCTTCTGGGACGAAAGTTTCTTCATCTAATTATCTAGCTTACCACCTCTTTAGCCACTCTTTGGTATAATCTAACCAATTTATAATTTGGAGTAGTGATGAGTTATGATCCATCGGCTGTTGAGCAAAAATGGCAAAAATATTGGAGTGAAAACAGAAGTTTTGAGCCAAGTGATAATTTTGATTTGCCCAAAAAATATATACTAAGTATGTTTCCATTTCCAAGTGGAAGACTTCATATGGGGCATGTTAGAAATTATACTATCAGTGATGCATTCGCTAGATTTTACCGTCAACAAGGATTTAATGTTCTTCACCCGATAGGTTTTGATAGTTTTGGTATGCCAGCTGAAAATGCAGCTATCAAAAATGGATCTCACCCAAAAACTTGGACTTATGATAATATCGACTATATGAAAAAAGAGTTTTATTCTCTTGGATTTTCTTTTTCAAAAGAGAGAGAACTTGCAACTAGTGATGAACTTTATACAAAGTTCGAACAAGGTTTTATCATAGATATGTATGAAAAAGGACTTCTTTATAGAAAAGAAGGACTTCTCAATTGGTGTCCGCATGATCAGACAGTTTTGGCAAATGAGCAAGTTATTGACGGATGTTGTTGGAGATGTGATACACCGATAGTTAAAAAAGAGATGAATCAATATTACTTTAAAATCACACAATATGCTGATGAGCTTTTAAGTGATTTGGCTAAGTTAGAGAATGGTTGGCCAAAACAAGTTTTGACTATGCAAGAAAATTGGATAGGCAAATCAAATGGACTTGAGTTTGATTTTGAGTTAAGTAAGGAGAGTAAAGCTAAGTTAAATGATAAATTTAACTCATTTACAGTTTTTACAACAAGACCTGACACTATCTATGGTGTTACTTATGTGGCTCTTGCTCCAGAGCATGATATAGTAAAGTATTTGTGTGACAATAATCTTTTAGACAAAGATGCTATTAGTCAGATAAAAGATATGAAAAATTCTTCAAACATAGATAGACAAAAAGAAAAAAGCGGTGTTTCGCTGGGCGTAGATGTTATTCATCCTTTAACTGGACAAAGTGTTCCTTTATGGGTTGCAAATTTTGTTTTGATAGAATATGGAAGTGGTGCAGTAATGGCTGTTCCTGCACATGATGAAAGAGATTTTGATTTTGCAAAAAAATATAGTTTGCCTCTAAAATATGTTATAAAACCAAATGATAGTGAGTTAAACAAAAATGAAGCATACACGGAAGCTGGAGTTTTATTTGATTCCAATGAATTTAGTGGTTTTGATTCAAATGAGGCAAAAGGAAAAATTATAGAGTATTTTGAAACTCTAAAAATTGGCAAAAAAACAACAAATTATAAATTAAAAGATTGGGGTGTTTCAAGACAGAGATATTGGGGCGCACCTATACCTTTTATTCATTGTCAAAAATGTGGACTTGTTATGGAGAAAAAAGAAAATCTTCCAGTTGCTCTTCCAAGTGATATAGACATAACAGGAGAAGGAAATCCACTTGATCTTCATCCAACTTGGAAGTATTGCAAATGTCCAAAATGTGGTGGTGACGCAATCAGAGAAACTGATACTATGGATACATTTGTAGAATCGAGTTGGTATTTTTTAAGATTCTGTGCAGATAAGACAAATTGGGAAAAAGAACCTTTCTCAAGTGAGCAAATAAAGTATTGGATGGAAGTCGATCACTATATAGGTGGCATTGAACATGCAGTTCTTCATCTACTTTATGCTAGATTTTTTACTAAAGTTTTTAGAGATTTGGGTTATGTTGATTTTGATGAGCCATTCCTTAGACTTCTTACTCAAGGTATGGTTTTAAAAGATGGTGCCAAGATGAGTAAATCAAAAGGCAACACAGTAGATCCAGATGAGATAATAGCAAAATATGGTGCTGATACAGCAAGGCTATTTATCCTTTTTGCTGCTCCTCCAACACAAGAACTTGAATGGAACGATAGTGCTGTTGAGGGTGCATTTAGATTTATAAAAAGATTTTATGATAAATCAAACGGAGTGTATAAAACTACAACTAAACCTGCAATTGATCATTCAAAACTAAACAAAGACGAAAAATTTGCTAGAAAAAAAGTTTATGAAGCACTCATTAGAGCTACTGATGTATATAACAATAAATATACTTTCAATACCATGATAGCTGGAGCAATGGAGGCTATGAATGCACTAACTTCACAAAACAATAGTGATGTATTAACTGAAGGATATTGGATTCTAACTTCTATGCTAGAACCTGTAATTCCTCATATATGTCATGAAATATCCCAAAAATATTTTAATCTCAAAAATTTTGACAGTCAAGAAATTGTTGATGAGGTACTGCAAAGTGATAGTATCAAATACGGCATTTCTATTAATGGCAAGAATAGAGGCGAGATAGAGTTAACCATTGGTTTATCAAATGATGAGATAATACACTTAGCAAAAGCCGAAGTTTCTAAATGGCTAGAGGGAATGACTATAGTTAAAGAGATAGTTGTACCAAATAAATTAATAAATCTGGTGGTAAAACCATGTTAAAGTTTGTAAAATTTTTTATATCTGTTTCGTTGATTTCGATAATAGTTGGTTGCGGGTATCAGCCATCTTCAAAATATGTAAGAAATGTTTTTGATGAAAGTGTTTATGTTGAAGTTAAAGTAGATCCAGCTGAACCAGAAAATGCACCATATCTTACAGATGAACTTAGAAAAATAATAATCCAAAGATTCAATGGCAAAGTAGCTCCAAAAAATGAAGCCAAAAACAGTATAATTGCAACATATAAAGGCACACGATTTGTTCCTATAGCTTATGACAAATCAGGGTATATAACCAGATATGCAACTATTGTAAAAGTAGAGTTTGATTTAATAGACAAAAATGGTAAAAATTTTCATAAAACTATAACTGCAACAACGCAAGAAGGCGTAAGTGAAAATGCTTTATATAATTCAACATCAAGAATTTTGAGCATAAAACTTGGATTACAAAAAGCATCAGATGAGTTTATATCTTTTATTAGTGCAACTGGTGCGAATTCGCAATGATTCCAAAGTTAGAGTCATTTCTAAATAATAAACCACTTTATTATAAACACATAGATTATAAAAGAATAAAGATTGCATTTGATACTATAGAGAAAAACTTGAAGTTGCCAAAGATTATACATATAGTCGGAACAAATGGCAAGGGAAGTACAGGTAGGATGGTTGCCCATTTGTTGCTAAAATCAGGTTTTAATACAGCTCATTATACTTCTCCACATATTTTGAAATTTAATGAGAGATTTTGGTTAAATGGGAATGACTGCGATAATGACATTCTTGAGATAGCACATAATAAATTGTATAGTATTTTAAATAACGAATTAAGAGATAAACTTAGCTATTTTGAATACACAACACTTTTGGCATTATTTGCTTTTGAAGAGTGTGATTATATAGTTTTGGAAGCAGGACTTGGCGGGGAAAATGATGCAACAAATGTGGTACCAAAAGTTTTAAGTATTGTTACTCCTATAGATTTTGATCATCAAGTTTTTCTTGGAAGTAGTATAGAGGATATTGCAACAACAAAAATAAATAGTATAGACAAAATAGCAATTGTGAGTATTCAACCTCATTTAGAAGTTATTGATGTTGCAAAGAAAATAGCAAAAGAGAAAAATACAAAGCTTGTTTTTGTAGCGCCAGATTATCAAAAAGAGGAGATAGCACAAATAGCCAAACAAAATAGCTGGGCAGATTTTTTATGCGATAATGCCAAGAGTGCTTGTACGGCCTTAGATATATTAGGTATAAAATACAATATAAATGATTTAAATTCATGGCAAATGATGGGTAGGTATTTTGCTTACGCATCCAATATCAGGCTTGATGTCGGTCATAATGTACTTGCTGCACAGGCTTTATTTAAAATGATAGAAAATGATACAATACTAATATATAACACATATGAAGACAAATCATATAGAGAAATTTTAAAAATTTTAAAACCAAAAATAAAAAAACTCTTGATAATAAAAATAGATTCTCCACGAGCTTTAAGTTTAGAAAAATTAGAAACCGTATTGAAAGAATTTAAAATAGATTATGATTTTTTTAACAAAACAATTCATGACAATGAAAAATATTTGGTTTTCGGATCTTTTAGTGTCGTTGAATCATTTTTGAAAGCTATGGAGTTTGAATGAAAAATAGAACTATTATAACAATTTCTGACATTAAGGGAACAAAATCTTATAGTATTTCTGGATTGCTTCGAAAATATATACTTAGAGTTATAGTTTTTATTGTTTTAACAGCATCTATAGGAGCAATTGTAGTTCCTATACTTATAAATAAGATAATGGATTTGGCAACTAAAAATGAAATGTATAAACAGGATTTAGAAGAACAAATAACGGCATACGACAAGGTAGATGATGATTTAAAAGAACTTCAAGAAAATATAAAAATGTATGAAGAAGGAGCAAGAATAACACTTCAAAAAACAAAAGAGTATGCTAGGATTGCAAGTGTAAAGACATACATATTGAAAATATTACCAAATGGTTCTCCTGTCGCTAGACCTCGTGTAACTTCTAGTTTTGGATATAGAATACATCCTATTTTTCATACAAAGAAAATGCATAATGGTATTGATTTTAAAACAAATATTGGAACTCCCATCAAGTCAACAGCAGATGGATTTGTAACAAGAGTAGTTTCATCTGATACGGGTGGATATGGTAAACTTGTTGTTATAAGACACCCCTATGGGTTTGATACTGCTTATGCACATTTGAGCAGTATTAAAGTTAGTGTTGGACAAAAAGTTAAGAGAGGACAACTTATAGCATTGTCTGGAAATAGTGGAAGATCAACTGGACCACACCTACACTATGAAGTTCATTTTTTAGCCAAACCTATAAATCCAATCGATTTTGTTAGATGGAATATGGTAAACTATGACTCAATTTTCAATATTCAAAAAGGTATTCCATGGGCATCTTTAGTAAATCTAGTACAAAAACAACATCCAAACCTAGCTACAACGCAACAATAATATCAGACGATTGTTTAATGGTTGGGGGTATTACAACTTCAAGTGATGTTGTAGTTAATGGTAGATTTGAGGGTATAGTCACATCTAAACAGGCAATAACTGTTGGTGAAAAAGGTGAGCTTTATGGTGATATAAAGTGTGAAGCTATAGTTATTGGCGGATTGGTTGATGGTGTTGTTGATGCAAATATAATACATATACTTTCTACTGGTAAAGTTGTAGGACAATTGACCTATTCTAAAATTACAGTAGAAGAAAATGGATTTTTTGATGGGAAAACCATCGTTAAAGGTAACAATTTACAAAGCAAATATGCTGAAATAGAACAAAAGTATCATAATATAACTGATACTAAAATTTTAGATAGTGATATGCAAAAAAAAGATTAATTAAAAATAGGTTTAATGTTTCAAAGCAATATATATGAATATTTAGAAAATAATTTTAAAAAAATAGATGCAAAATTGCTTTTTGTTTGTAATAACAACAAAGAGGCAAATGAAATATCAGATATAGCAAAGCTGCTTGGCATAAAGTCATTTGTGTTACCTGATATTAGGGTAGATTTTGGTGAAGACTTAAGAGCTTATCAAGATGAAATATATGAATTTATTAAAGAGTTAGGCTCGTATTATACATATCAAGAACCAAAAGTCCTTATCTCCCCACACAAAACATTAAAATTGACATTTCCCAATGAAATTTTTTTACAAAATATAAAATTATCTTTTGCAGATAAGATAGATAAAAATATCAAAGATAAACTATTTTTTTGGGGATATAGTTTTGTAGATATAGTTGCCTCAAAAGGCGAGGTTTCTTTTAGGGGCGATATAATAGATATTTATCCTATCAATGAAGAAAGTCCATACAGAATTTCTCTTTTTGATGATGAAATAGAAAGCATTAGAAGATTTAATGTAAGCAGTCAAAAAAGTATAGTAGAAGAGTGTGAGAGTTTTACTATTTTCCCAGCTTTTTTGTCTCTCGATGAAGTGAAGTACAATCAAATAAGTCAAAAAGTTAAAGATTTCAAATCAGATACATTTGTAAAAGATATACCATCTCTTGGTTGGTGGGTAATAGATGATTGCGGTAATAATGCACTCGATATTTTTAAGCCATTTGCAGTCTCCAAGTTAGAATCTAGTGATATTAGTCTACCGCCAATCAAAGAAGCCAAAAAATATAAAGATATAGAAGTTACAAATATAAATAAACTAATATCCACACACAAAAATAAAGAGATAATTGTTATAGCAAAAAATGAGAGTATAGTAAGAGGAAGCTTGCTTGATAATTTTGATGGAATAAAATTTAAATATCAAGATGGCCAAATAAATATTTTGGCTAATGATAAACTTATTATTTCTATAAATAAACCAACCAAATTAAAAAAAGTTAAAAAAAGCTCTATTATACTTGATGAGTTAAAAACTGGAGATTATGTTGTTCATGAAACACATGGAGTTGGTATTTTTAAAGGCATAGAAAAAAGAGATATATTAGGCGCTACAAGAGAATTTGTTGTAATTGTATATCAAAATGAAGATATGCTTTTGGTTCCTGTTGAAAATTTAGAAGTTATTGATAGATATATGAGTGATGGTGGAAGTGTTCCTGTTCTTGATAGACTTGGCAAGATGAGCTTTAGAAATTTAAAAGAAAAAGTAAAAGAAAAACTTTTTGCTATTGCATCACAGATAATTAATTTATCAGCAATTAGACATATGAGTCAAGGAATCAAGATTGAACTTGATCCAAATGTGCATAGCGATTTTTTAGCAAGTGCTGGCTTTATACATACGAGTGATCAAGAAGATGCCATAAATGATACTTTGAAAGAATTGAGAAGTGGAAATATCATGGATAGACTCTTGAGTGCTGATGTTGGTTTTGGAAAAACAGAAGTCGCCATGAATGCAATATTTGCTTGTGTAAAGAATGGATACCAAACTTGCATGATAGCTCCAACAACACTTCTTTCATCTCAACACTATAAAAGCTTGATAACAAGGTTAAGTCCATATGGTATTAGGATTGCAAAGTTAGATAGATTTTGTACGGCAAAAGAAAAAAAAGATGCAATAACTAGAGCAAAAAGCGGTGAAGTTGATGTAATTATAGGTACACATGCACTTTTGGGAGTTGAGTTTGCAAAATTGGCTCTTGTGGTAATTGACGAAGAACATAAATTTGGAGTTAAGCAAAAAGAGACTTTAAAAGAGATGTCGAAAGATGTGCATTTGCTTAGCATGAGTGCTACACCAATCCCTAGAAGTCTTAATCTTGCTTTATCAAATGTTAAAACATTTAGTGAGATATTAACACCTCCTATGGAGAGGGTTGGGGTGCGAACTTTCATAAAAAATTACAATGAAGCTTTGCTAAAAGAGATAATACTTCGTGAGCTTAGACGAGGTGGACAAATTTTTTATGTTCATAATTCCATAGCATCATTAGAAGATAAAAAAGTATCGCTTCTTAAAATATTACCAAATCTCAAAATTGCCATTCTTCACTCTGGAATTAGTGCAAAAGAAACAGAAGATGAGATGATAAAATTTGAAAAAGGTGAATTTGATATATTATTGTCTACTTCCATTGTCGAATCAGGCATTCATATACCAAGTGCCAATACAATGATAGTTGATGGTTCGGATAATTTTGGAATGGCTGATTTACATCAACTCAGAGGAAGAGTTGGGAGAGGTTCACGCGAAGGCTATTGTTACTTTTTGGTTGAAGATAAACTCTCTCTTTCGGAGCAGGCGAAAAAAAGACTTATTGCGCTTGAATCACATTCAGATCTTGGAAGCGGGGCTGTATTGGCATTCCATGATTTGGAGATAAGAGGTGGCGGTAATATCATCGGTGAAGCACAAAGTGGACACATTAAGCAGATAGGCTACGGTTTGTATCTAAGGATGCTAGAAGATGCCATTAAAGAGCTTAGTGGCAAAAAAGAAGACAAAGAAAAAAGTGTTGAAGTTAAACTTGCAGTTGATGCATATTTAAATGAAGAGTTGATAAGTGAGGATAGATTAAGGCTTGAGCTTTATAGAAGGTTATCTTTAAGCACAAGTGTAGGCGAAGTATATGAGATTTCAAGCGAAATAGAAGATAGGTTTGGCAGGCTTGATAAGATAAGCAAGCAATTTATAGATGTTATGGCAATAAAACTCATGGCAAAAGTAAAAGGAATAACGAAAGTTTCAAATTACAATGAAAATCTATTTTTTGAGTTTGACGATGAAAAGAAAGAGAGACTAACTATAAAATCACCAAGTAGAGACGATGATGACATCATCGCTACCGCGTTTGGATATCTAAAACAAGCTTAATCAAATGCTTTTCTATATACTATGCCAGACATGGCTATCATTACCAATGGTATAGCCCAAATTAAACCGATACCAAGAGCAAGAGCACCAATCAAATAAATTATACCCAGCATAAAACCTAATCCAAAAAACTTTAGCCAATGTCTTTTGACAGCTTTTCTAGAAAGTTCCATAGCATCCCAAATTTTTAAATCTTTATCTGCAATAAGTTGAGTAGTGTATGTGTAAGATAGGGCTATATACAAAATAGGAAAAATTGAAAGTATTATAATTACAGGTATTTTTGCAACAACTGCTAGAATGGCAAAGAGTATTAAAGGTATATATATGAATATGGCAACAAGCAGAGAAGCAAAAAAAAGTTTCAAAGTTTTATTATAATAGTTAAAAATATCTTTAAATTCTATATCTTCACCTCTTGTATGCTTAAGGGCTAGCATTTGTATCCCAACGATCATTGGTATTGCAAGAACACTAATAACTAGCTGTAAAACCGCTTGACTTATTTTATCTTCTGCAAAACCAGGATAAACTAAACCAACCAAAAAAGATACTCCCATTATAACAAACACATAAAACAAAAAAGACAGAAAGAAAGTTAATTTTACTCCATTTGTAAGCTCATAAGCATCCCTAATAACTTCACCTATATCAAAATCATAATCATTGAAACCGTCATCATTTTTCATTTACATACCTTAATTGAAAATTTATAAAAATTATATCAAATTTTTCTTTGTTGATAATATCAGATTAATTATATTTTATATACATGAGATAAGTTTTTTATCTTTTGGATCTTTTAAAAAATCTTTTAGCACATCTTCGAGATATGCCAATCTATCTATATATTTACTAATATTAAGATATTTTCCCGCAAAGTAATGCTCTACAATAGTTGCTTGTTGCTCAAAATTAAATGAACAAAAATCCATTGTCAAACAAGTATGATTATAACAATATGCTCTATTGTTTTTGTATTGACCTTTTAATGAAAGCTTCAAAGCATTTTTGATTATTTTAAAACCATTTTGATATTGCCAAACATGTGTCATTTCATGGATAAACCACATTTTATCTGGATTTGATGATATTGAAAAGTCATCTTGATGATGTTTTTCATCAAAGTATATATTTCCATTTGGGCTTAATGCTATATTTTTATTTTGAAATGGCAAATATCTATCTTTGAAAATCTTTACTATACTGTAGTTGATACTATTGCTAAAAATTGGTTTTAGCATATCTATTTCATTATTTGTTAATTGTCTATATCTCTTGTTGAATAGTTTTAACATCTATTTTAGTATATCATGAAGCTTATTTGCGTCGCTCATCCATTTTTTAAGCGCTCCAAAATCATCACTCTCAAGTAGTTTTTCAAAAGTTTCAAGCTCTTTTTTAAAATAATTAATAGAGTCTAGTACATTTGTTTTGTTTTGCTTGAAGATGCCTCCCCACATATCAGGTGAGCTTTTTGCAATTCTACTCATATCTCTAAAACCACCTCCAGCAAGCGCTATGATACTTTTTGGGTCTTTTTGTTTCATGACACTATTTGCCAATGCAAAGCTTATAGCATGAGGCATATGAGATATAAATGCAGCATTTTCATCATGTGTATTGCTATCCATATGTATGATATTCATTTTTAAAATTTTATATACATTTTCTACTAACTCAAGTTGTGCTTTTCCACTTTTTTGGGTGTCACAAAGAACAACTGTTTTGTTTTCATACAGTCCATCAAATGCTGCACTTGGGCCATTTTTTTCCGTACCAGTCATAGGATGTGTTGCTACAAAATTTTCTCTTATCGCTAAAGGAATATTTTCACAAATTTGTTTTTTTGTACTTCCCAAATCCATTATTGTATTTTTTTTAGAAACAGATTTTATATTTTTGAGCATTTCTATTATCCCATCAACAGGAATAGCTAAAACAATAAGTTCACAATCAAAAATATCATCCAAATTTGTTGTTATACTATCAACTAGTTTAAGTTTTACAGCATCTTTTTTGTGAGCTTCATTGTGATCATATCCAATGAATTTTGTATTTGGCAAAAAATGCTTTAAACTTAGTCCAAATGACCCTCCCATAAGCCCTAAGCCAACTATACCAACTGAGTTTAAAATCATGTATTGCCTTTAAAAAATTTCCAAATTATAGCATAAGGCTAAAAAAATAAAATTTATTAATCATTTGTTAGCTAAAAAAAGATAAACTTATACATTAATATATAAAAATAAAAGGCTAGTACATGTTGAAAAAAACTTCTTTGGTCTGGATATCTTTTGGTGCATTCTTATTTGCCCAAAATATTACAAAAATAGAATATGATGGACTTCATAGTTTATCCCCCAGTGCTATTAATGAGATTAGTGGAGTAAAAGTTGGTGAAAATTTATCAAAAAGTTCACTTGATGCAGGCGTTAAAAATATAATGTCTCAAGGTTATTTTAAAGACGTGACAGTTGAAACAAAAAATGGTGGAGTTGTTGTTTTCCATTTTATTGAAAAACCAGCTATTGCAAATGTGGAAATAAATGGATATGGCTCAGAAGATTCAAATAAGCAATTAATTGAAGCGATGGGGCTAAAAAGAGGAGAATTATATGATGATGCTAAAATGCAAAAAGCAAAAAGTGTTTTTCAAGCTAAGTTAGCTAGCGAAGGTGTATATGATGCTACTGTTGATATACAAACAAAAACAGTTGGAGAAGATGGTGTATCTTTGATTTTTGATGTAAAAAAAGGCGACAAAATAAAAATCACTGAGATTAAATTTATAGGAAATAATGCATTGAGTGATTCTGATTTAGAATCAGCTATGGCAAATAAAGAAGAGGGCTGGTTTGGTTGGATTCCGTTTTTGGATAGAGGCACAGCTTATTTGGGAGAACTTGAAAAAGATGCATTTAGAATTAAAGATGCTTATGCAAAAGAGGGTTATATAGATGCTAGGGTGAGCAAACCTTTATTGCAAGTTGATGGACAAAATAATGCCAAAATAGAAATACAAATAGAAGAAGGTATGAGATATAAAGTTGGCGATGTTGTTATAAATCAAAACATAGAAGGTCTAGCAGAGAATCTAAAAGATGATCCTAAGTTGAAAAAAGGAAAATATTTTGATGTAGGCAAACTAAGACAAGATATGCAATATCTCCAAGAGCAAACAGCAAACTTGGGGTATGCATATGCTACGGTTGAGCCAGTAATCAATAAAGACGAAGCAAATGGCATAGTCAATATTCAATACAATATAACTCCAGGATCTAAAGTTACAATCAATGATGTGCTTATCTCTGGGAATACTGAAACAAAAGATAGTGTTATAAGAAGATATATATATTTAGCTCCTGGCGATACATACAGCCAAACAGATTTAAAAGACAGCAAAAATGCAATCGGAAGAACAGGATTTTTTGAAAAATATGATCTTACACCTCAAAAACTTGATGATAATTCGATGAATTTACTTGTAAATGTAAAAGAAGCTCCAACTGGATCGTTTGCGATAGGCGGAGGATATAGTAGTTATGAAGGCGCCATGCTAGAAGCAAGTGTTTCTGATAGAAATCTATTTGGGACTGGTATAAGTGCTAGTATAGGAGCAGATTTATCAAAAATATCTACAGATTTTAATTTGCAATTTACAAATCCAAGAGTCTGGGACTCTTTGTATAGTGTATCTTTGGATGTTCATAAGAAAAAATATGATTATACAGACTATTCGCTAGATCAAACTGGTGCATCCCTAACTGTTGGTAGAGAATTTATGAGAAACTTTTATGCATCCGCAGGAATAGCCTATGCAGATAATCAATCCAAAGTATTAAAAGCACTTGATCCAGCTGATCCTTATGCACATTTTTATGATGATAAATATCAAAAACTTTCTGGAGTTGCAGGCATAAAATTTGACAATACAGATGATTACTATGTGCCAAGAAGTGGTTTTATTTTGAGTTTAAATGGAGAAATAGCACAACTTGATGGAACTCCGAATGCAACGGCATCTTCAACACCATACAATTATACAGATTTTAGCGATTTTGTAAAACTGAATGCAAAACTTGGTGCATATTATGGTTTACAAGATTTGATAGATTATGATTTGATTTTGAGATACAAAGCAAGAGGTTCTTGGTTGAATTCAAATGGATATTTACCTGCCGCAGAAAGATTGTACTTAGGTGGTGTTGGAAGTGTTAGAGGTTATGACTCATGGTCTATTTCTCCAGAGGTTACTGGTGTTGGAAAAGTTGGTGGAACTTGGACATTTTCAAATACTGTAGAAGCAAGTATTCCGATTTCCGAAGAGGCAAAAATTCGTTTAGCATTTTTTGCTGATTGGGGTATTATAGGTAGTGATGATTATTATAATCAAAGTTTTTCCAATGAAAGTAGAAGTTCTGCTGGTGCATCTTTGGAATGGTTCTCGCCATTTGGACCAATTAATTTTATTTTTTCGAAAGCAATAAATCCTGAAGCTGGAGATAAAACTTCAAGCTTCGAATTTACTATGGGAACAAAGTTCTAAATTGGTTTCTCCCTTGGTCATTCCTGCGAAAGCAGGAATCCATCTCCACTTATCTTTTACGACCATTTCTTCTATTCATTTTAAAAATTATATAAAATATTTAACTGACATAATATGTTGCAAATAGAATAGTTGCACTGTATAATTATTATAAAATTAAATTTTTAAAGGAGAGTGCATGAAGGAAGTAAAAAGCAAATATGATATTGCAATATATACAATATTAGCTATTTTATTTGTTGTGCCATTGGTTACAACGGAAAGCATGATAGCATCGTGTGAGTTGTGTCAAGTTTTAATAAAATCAATGTCAGCAATAATACCAGGTATTGGCGTCATGTCAAGTGTGAGTCAGTTGCCACAAACGGTTGCTTTTGAAATATCATTAGTATGGGTATTGGTGCCCCTTATAGTTTTATTATGGATTCTTCAAAGCAATTGGATATTTTCTAATGATTCTAGAGCTAAAATAATAACATTTTTAAGCATAATGCTACTAAATGAGTTTTGGATAGGTTTATATCTTGAGTCAAGTTTTTTTCATGGAACAATCGCATTTCCTAAAAAATCTCATTTAGGAAATTTGGCATATAAAGCTATACAAAATGACATTGGAATTGGAGTTTTTGCAATCTTAGAAATAAGTTACATTTCTTTCATAGCCTCATTATTTATAAGTGAAGTTTATAAAATATTGCAATCAAGCAATAAACAAGAGGAGTAAAATGTCAGTAGATAATTTATCGCTGCTACTTGTAAAATGTTTACATAAAAAGGAGAATTAGTGAAAAAAGCATTAAAGTGGATAATAATCGGATTATTGGCAATATCATTTTTGAGTGGGTGCTTTGGAGATAAAATACCAGGCGGTCCAAGAAAAGATTTGAGAGTAACCATCAATGCAAATAAAGAGTTATGTTTTTATATAGATGATTTTCATGGTGTTGATAATTATTATTTGACGGCAATTATGGTTGAAAGCACAAAAAATAATCAAAATAGTTTATGGAAAATCTATGATAGCAATTTTTGGCATATATCAAATGATACAAAAATATTTCGAGAGAGAATAAAGCTATCATCAATTGTCGGAATGAAAAATTGCATACCGTATGGTACAAATTTGAGTACGGATAAATTTTACAAAGCAATGCCGTTAGATCCTATGGGAGTGTATCATTTTAGTTTCAAAGCATATAAAGGCAATAATTTTAGAAATCAGAAATGGGAAGATATGTTAAATATTATAGTTACAATTTTATTTAAAAAAAATCCATCTACTGGTAAATATGATGTAATTGTCAAGTATCGTGGTTCATGAATATATAATAAATGGTTTCAAATTTTAATTATCAGAAAGAGAAATAATGGCAAATAATATAATAGATTTAGGCACAATTGATGTAAGAGAACCTATTTCAAGTGATGGAAGTAGAGGATTAACTGCTGGTGAAATAGCAATGCTAAGACCATATTTTGGCGATAGTATGGATTATAGCAAAATAACAATAAACAAAAATTGGTCAATTGCAAGTAATTATGATACCAGACACAAAATAATATAAAAGTAGAATTGTATGAGGAATATATTTTTAGTAATAGTTTTGGTTTCAATATTTTTATTTGCTGGATCAAGTGGAAAATATTACAAAAGTGCTATAAAAATAGTATCTGATATCGAAAATGTATTAATAAAAAATAAATTTTGTGAAATTATAAGTATTAGCAAACAAGGGTACAGACAAAATAATTGTAGCAAAAAAGAAATTATCTTTTGGGACTCATCATTTAATAATGTTTCTATTACTTCATATGGGATAATAGATAAAAAAATGCTCCAAGAGATTTTTGATATCATAAAAAAAGAATATATTAATCAACATCAAGATGTAACAATAATTTACAAAGCCTTTAAAGAAACTCATAAAGAAGCCTTAGATAAAGGAATAGTATATCAGCTCATCATTGAAAAACCAATTTTTGAAATTAAACTTATAAGGATAAACAAATGAATTATAATGTTGAAATTAGACAGGATGTAATAGGGATTCTCCACACATTTTTAGTTATTACCGATGCGACTGGAATAGAACACGGCTATGGTTTCGCTCCAGAACAAACTGGTTTATATGGTAGTGGCAATTCATGATGATACCAGACCCAAAATAATATAAAAGGAGAATTGGTGAAAAAAGCATTAAAGTGGATACTGATAGGGTTGTTGATTATTTTTGTATTTACAAAATACGATAGATTTCCAGAGGCACTGATAGTTATATTTGAGCCAAGAGCTAGTGGAAAGTTTGACATCAAGTCTCATAACAAGGAAAAAGAGTTTCAATGTTTTGAATATGCCTTGCATAGTGTTAGTGATATGAAAAATTTTCAACCTGATACTGAAGAAGGATGGCGTAGAGGAAATTGGGATAAAAATATCACAAAAAAAGATTTCAGTAAAAGACTATTTGAAACTGGTGAATTTGGTGTTCCAAATCGAATAGGTAAAAGAGTACGAGTGCATTATGAAGATACCTATGCATGGATAAGCATAAATGCAACTGGTATTTTTATGATGGATTTAGGTGCAGATATAGCATTGGAAGATTTTTCCAAAGCCTTAATTGAATGTATAAATAAAAAGGATTAGAAGCTGAGTCTAATTATGCCTTGCTATCAATCACTTCTATAGAAAAATCTGCAGGTTTTTCTATCTCTTCAAGTCTTTCTTTTAGTAGATACAAAGATTGGTCTGATTTGATATAAAGAGTATTGTTTTCAAAATAAAAAGATATTTTTGTATCATTCGAAAACTCGAAAATACAGAGCGTTAGAGAGTATAGAAACAGATGCCATTTTAGGGTGATTTTATTTGGTAAGATAGATTTATATCTCTTATATAGATATTTTTTTAATTTCGCCTTTTTACCAGCTTTGAGAAGCATGGCTATGAGAATCATTTGCTTGTGTGTAAAACCATAATTAAGCTCTTGCAGAGCTATATAAAAGGAGTGTTTGTGAGCTTTATATATAGTTAGGTTCTTACCTATCTCACTCATTGTGATTGCACTTTGGAGTTCAAATAAAAATATTTTTTTAATTTCAAAGTTTGAACTGAAAATTTCTACCAATTTTTTAATAGTTTGTCTTTTTTTGCTATCAAATTTGCTTCCTTGGCAAGAGTCAAATCTATCAAGTATATTTTGTATGCTAGGATTTATATTATTTGGAAATTGTAAATTTGATTTTTTTAAAAAACTAGTTAAAAATACACCCTCTCTCACACCAACGCCACTTGTTATAACTTGTCTAGCTCCTATATATTTGGCAATTTCTAAAAATATCAAAATACCTTCTCTTATAGTATCATGTCTATCTTGACTAATTTCAAAATTATATAAGTCTTTTATGTCACTTGATACAATACGACTTAGCAAATCGTTATATTCTTTTAATTCATACTTGAAAGCATGTAGTTTATTTAGTGGATAGTCTGATGTTTTTATAATAATATCTGCAATAGTTCTAGCACTCCCACCAATTGCTACTATTGTGTCAAGTTGAAAATTTTTTGGTAACAGTGAAAGTTCGTTTTGTATAAATTCTTTAGCATCTTTGATTGAGCTATTATTATCAAAAAATAACTCCTTGAGCCTTACGGTACCAATATTTACAGAGAATGCATCTTCTAATTTACCATTTCTAATAAGCGTAATATCAGAGGATCCTCCTCCAATATCAACAGTGATAACATCTTTTTTTGTTAAAAGATTTAGTACCGCTATGCCACCATAAAAGGCTTCTTTTTTTCCATCTATAACCTTAATGCTTAGATTAAGATTTTGTTTTATCATTTGTATAAATTCTTTTGAGTTTGGAGCGTCTCTAAGAGCCGATGTGGCAACGCAGATTGTTTTGTGGGCTTTGTAGTTTTCTATAGTTTGTTTAAAGGAATTAAGGGCATTGTAGGCTCTTTCTATCCCTATTGGTTGAAGGAAACCACCATTGTTATAAGCGCCTTCTCCAATTCTAACTTTACTCTTTTGTTCGCAAATAAGCCTAAAGCCATATCTGCTACTTTGTTCATATATTACAAGTCTAGCAGAATTGGAACCTATATCTATAATTGCGGTTCGTTTTGACATTTTTAATATTCGTTTTGTAACTGCTCGTATTTAAACATCAATTCATCTGTGTTTTCTACATTGTTTGGATCTGGTATAATACAATCAACAGGGCAAACAGCGATACAAGATGGCTCGTCATAGTATCCAACACATTCTGTGCAACGATCAGGATCTATAAAATATGCTGGTTCATTTTCTTCAATTGCTTCATTTGGACACTCTTCGCGACATGCGTCACATGCTATACATTCATCACCTATAAGTAAAGCCATTTTTTGTTTTCCTTTTTAAAAATTTAAAGAGTTATAACCCATTAAAGCTTATTGTTTATTTAAAATGTATTTAATTTTTTATTTTTCTTTATTTGATATGCAAAATTAGTGTTGCTATTGTTCCTTTTGCATCGTTTCTATTCTTTAAAGTTATGTTTGCATCCAAGGCTTCTGCGGCACTTTTGGCTAGGAAAAGTCCCAACCCAACCCCACTAGATTCTTTTGATCTAACAAATGGTGCAAACAAATCTTTTTCTTCATTGATGCCAATTCCTTCATCAATTACTTCTATAATAAAATTGTCTTTTTTAAGTTTTGTATTAAACCAAATATTGTGATTTTTTGGGGTAAATTTAAAAGCATTTTGAAGAAAATTTTGGATAATTTGATTTAGGAGCAATGGTTGTATATTGAGATTTAAGTTTTCTGGCTTGATGTCGTATTTAAAATTCTTCTTTTGGCTCTCGGCTAAAAGTTTAAAACCTTCCATTTTATTTTTCAAGAACTCTATAACATCAATATTTTGAGGCTCTTCTAAATGAGCTCCCTCTTGACGACCAAAATTTAAAATAGAAGATACTGCTTTGTTCATTTCATCGATAGATATTATATTTTGTTTTATAGCATCTTTTAAATCTTGCGTAGATAAATCTTTTTTTAGCATTGTCACTTGATTTTTTGTCTTCATTACAGCAAGTGGAGTTTTTAGTTCATGTGCGGAACCAATGAAGAGTTCTTTTTGGTATTTTATATAATTTCTAATTCTGCCAGTAAGACTATTTATAGCTTTTGCTACTGGATAAAATTCATTTGGGAGTGAAGATAAGTCTATGTTTTTAAGCATATGCTCGTCCATATTTGATAATTTCATTTTTATGGTATTTATGGGGGATAACAACATACTACTTAAAAAATAAGCGTAGATTACTATTATTACCATGCCTATAATATTTACAATCAAAATATTTTTGTAAACCCCAGTTTGTAGTTCTTTGGATTCGGTAACATTTGTTTTTACGGATAGATATTTTTTTGTTTTTGTATCTCTATCTATTTGGTATGGTATGTGTATCTCTATAAAATATTGATTATATATATTTTTAGTTTTTATAACAGAAGTTTCTATTTTTGCTTTATAATCGGTTGTTATTATGTTGGCATCTATATTTAAAGTTTGTCTTAAAATTTCTTTTTGTGATGGAAGTGATTTTTCTAAATTTGGATATGTTGCAAATAGATAATTTGCATGCTCAAATAATTGCTCATCCATTCTTTTATCAACAGTATAGTTTATGTATGTGTATATGATTGTAGAAAAAAACATCAATAGCATTGCCATAGCAATGCTAAGTTGTATGAGGAAATTGACCCTTATGCTTTTTTTGGAAAACAAAATCTATAGCCTCGTCTTCGCACTGTTTCGATTGTTGTTATTCCAAGAGGCTTATCCATCTTTTGTCTGATTTGATTTATTGCAACTTCTATAACATTGGGAGTTACTAGTTCTGGTTCTTCCCAAATAGCATCTAAAAGCTGCTCTTTTGAAACTATTTGATCTTTGTGCATTGCTAGATGAGTCAATACTTCAAAAGGTTTACCTTTTAACTCAATCTCTTCACCGTTATATATTATTTTTTCCTCTTCAGGGTTAATAATTAGGTTTCCAATTTCAAGTATATTTGATCCACCAAATCTTAATTTAGCTTCAATCCTAACTAGCAATATTTCAAAATCAAATGGTTTTTTGATATAGTCATCAGCACCAGACTTAAGTGCTTCTATTTCACTTTCTCTGTCATCTCTAGCTGATAATACAACAATAGATGTTTTTGGTGCTGTAGCTCTAATCTCTTTTATCAAATCAATGCCATTCCCATCAGGAAGCATCCAATCTAATAATACAAGATCATAAGTTCTAATACCTATATAATATCTACCATCATTTAGGTTCTCAGCAATATCATTTTGATAACCAAATTCTTTTAGCCCATCTGAAAGGGTTTTGCTTAGTGTTACTTCATCTTCTATGATTAATATTCTCATACACATTTCCTTGTGCGTTTAAGTTTTGTTTAATTATATCAAAATTTTTAACTAATGCAATACTTTTTTCAAAAATTCCAAGTTTTACTTAGACTAACACGACAATTCTTTAAAATATCTGGTTTTGAGAGTTTTATATATAGTGTTTTTATTTGAGGATATTTTGAAATCAGCATATATTTTAATGCTACAATAGCATCTTCTAGCAAGCCATATTTTTTTGTTTTGATATCATCCGTTATACTTTCAACAATATCGGCATAATCTAAAAATACATTTTTGTTATATTCATAACCAATCTCTAAGTCTATAATTATGTTTTGTGTTTTTTCTCTCTCAAAATCCAATATACCAATAATGGCTTGAATTGAGAGATTTTCTATGTGTATAGTCATTATATGACTTGACCTTCTTCTTTGGTGAATATTCTTTTTATATTTGGTATATGTTTATAAAATACTATCCATGCAATTATCCAAAGTGGTGCATGTGCTATATTTGGAGTTATAATGTAACTTGCTAACAATAATGCAGATAATGCAATCAGCGATGAAAGAGATGAGATTTTTAAAACTTTTGCCGAAATAAACCAAAAAACTAAAGCAACAATAGTTGGTAATGGAAGCAAAATAGCCAAAACTCCAGCCGCAGTCGCTACACCTTTGCCACCTTCAAAATTTAGATAAGGAGAAAAACAGTGTCCTAAAACACTTAAAACTGCTATTGTCCACAAAATATCAGTTTTTAATCCAAGTGCTATTGCAATTAATATTATCAAAGCACCTTTAAATGCATCAAGGGCGAGTGTAGCAATTCCTAGTTTTTTAGCAAGTGCAGGATTTGTTTCTTTTACAACTCTAAGTACATTTGTAGCACCTATATTTCCACTTCCAGAGTTTTTTACATCAACTCCTGCAAATTTTTTGGCCAAAATATATCCAAAAGGAATACCACCAACAAGATAAGCCAAGATATAAAAAAAGATATTGATATTTATAAAGTCCATAAAATCCCCTGTTCAAAAATAGAGCCTAATTTTATCCGAATTTTGATAAAATTGCCTAATTCAACTATCAATAGTATTACAAAAAGGTAAAATATGGATTATAAAACCGAAATCAATAGGCTTAAAAAAGAGCTAAATGTAACGGTTGTTGCACATTATTATCAAAGGGATGAAGTATTTGACATAGCAGATATTGTTGGCGACTCACTTGAGCTTGCTAGAAAATGTCAAAATGATTCAAATGAGTGGATTGTGTTTTGCGGTGTTGGGTTTATGGGGCAAAGTGTAAAAGTTATATCACCAAATAAAAGAGTTCTTATGCCGCGTATTGCATGTTGTGCAATGGCAAAAATGATAGATGGAACATATTTTGATGAAAATGTAGAATATATGCAAAAGCATGGGATAAAAAAAGAAGATATTTTGCCTATCACATATATTAATTCCGATGCAAGTGTCAAAGCAAAAGTTGGTGAGATGGGCGGTATAGTTTGTACAAGTGCAAATGCATATAAAATTATACAAAAGGGACTAGAGAGCGGTAAGAAAATATTATTTGTTCCAGATCGTTGTTTGGGGCAAAATTTTGCAAATCAAATGGGACTTAAATCCTGTGTCATAGGAATAGGAGAATGTGATCCTAGAGAGGCTGATGTTATTTGTTATAATGGCTTTTGTTCGGTTCATCAATTATTCACTACAAAGGATATAGATTTTTATCGTTCTAAATATCCAGATATAAAAATAGCAGTACACCCAGAGTGTGATCCATCGGTTGTTGCAAAGGCGGATTTTATTGGTTCTACATCGCAACTTATAAAATATGTAAACGAACTGGATATAAATCAAAAAGTAGCAGTTGGAACAGAGTATAATTTAGTAAATCGCATGAGAGATAAAAACACTTATGTGCTTTCATCTACCAAACCAGAGTGTCCAACCATGAACGAAACTACTTTGGAAGATTTGTACAATACTCTCAAATCTATAGAAGATGGCAAGCCAATTAATGAAATATTTGTAGATGAGCATACTATAAAGTATGCCAAATTAGCACTCGACAGAATGCTAGAAATTGTGTGAGGTAGCAAGATGCATAAAGAGTCATTTATTAGATCAGTAGTAGCTGAAGATATAGGCAGAGGCGATTTGTTTGGTTTTTTTGGAGAGTCTAAAAATGTAGAAGGTTATATATTGGCAAAAAGCAATGGTGTTTTTGCTGGTAGAGAATATGTTGATGTTTTTGCTGAATTATATCCTATAACAATAGAGTGGCTTGCAGAAGATGGTAAAGAATTTTTTGTTGGCGAAAAACTTTTGTTTATCAGAGGTGAGAGTAAAACTATTTTAGCTTTAGAGAGATCAATTTTAAATATAATTTTACATGCAAGCTCTATTGCTACTTTGACTTCCAAATATGCAAAAGCACTATATGGGACAAAAGTTAAATTACTCGATACTCGTAAAACTCGTCCCATGCTTCGTATTTTTGAAAAGTATGCTGTTAGATGTGGTGGCGGGATAAATCATCGTATGGGACTTGATGATGCACTTATGCTTAAAGATACTCATTTGGCAACCATAGATGATTTGTCACAATATATAAAAGAAGCTAGAAAACATATACCTTTTACTACTGCAATAGAGATAGAATCTGAGAGTGTTGATTTTGCTAAAAGGGCTATGGAAGTAGGAGCAGATATAGTTATGTGCGATAATATGACAATAGATCAAATGAAAGAAGTAGTTAGCTTTAGGAATAGTAAATATCCACATGTGTTGCTAGAAGCAAGCGGAAATGTTACGCTTGACACTATAGGCGATATTGCCAAATGTGGTGTTGATGCTATTTCTACTGGAAGCATCATTCATCAGGCAAATTGGATAGATTTATCTATGAAGATAGAAGCTTGAAGAAAATAAAAAACTCATAAACTAATGTTTGAGTTTTTTGTTGCCACATAACTTAGAAGATTCTTTTTCTGTTAACATAGTTATGGTACACATACCAGTAACCTTTGATGTTATTGATGGCACATTTCCTTTTTCATCACTACAACCTTTCTTTGTAATATTATTACTTTTGATAATATATCCTCTATAAGAAAGAGGACTTCCATCGTAACTATAGAGTGAAAATGGACCACATTTACAATCAGTTCCTATAAGAGATTTACATGATGTCCCTGTTGGTGCACTTGCTAATTTATATCTCTCTCTATCCATAGAATCAAAGCTAAATACAAAATCTACCTTTGAATCTTTATCTTCAAATTTTATATCAGGCCACTCATATAGACTCATGCCATTTGAAAGTTTTGTCATAGTAGTTGCATTTGATTTTAGTACCAAATCGCTATCTATCTCTATACTTACTTTTGCCTTGTAGCCTGATGCATATTTTTTTATCAAAGGTGTCATCCAATCATTAGAGTCTTTTTTCACATCAGATTCTTTAAAATCTTTCATCTCATCATATGTAAAAGAAAATGCACTATCTGATAAATTTTGCATACTATTTAGTGTTATCGGTTTTGGTATTTTTAAATCACTATCATAATGTAAAAGATATGGTTTATTATCTAGATAAGGCGTAGGATGATGTATATTTGCATCTTCTTGCCATTTTGCATAATATTTATGTGGAGCTATATTGTATGCTTTTTTATTAAATTTGCTTTGTTTTAACATTTTTATAGTCGATTTTTGATACTCGCTAATACTTGGCAGCTTTTCAGAACCTTTTTTTTCATTTTCCATTGCTACCAAAACATCATAAAGATCCATAAATGTTCCTTCATAGGTTACAGAAACATCACCATTGTTTGATATTTTTATATCTTGATGTACTTCTTGAGGTACTATCTCTATGCACCCAGTTGCAAATAATAGTACCAATGTATATATTAATATTTTTCTCATAATTTATTTTAACATATTATTTATATACATATTAAATTTATTTAATTAAAAAAAAATATAATTTTATATAGTATAATATACAAAATTTGAAAGTGGGTAGAATGCAACAAAGAACTATCAAAAAACCAGTTGAAGCTGTTGGTATAGGATTACACAAGGGTGAACCTATCAAGCTAAGACTTGAACCATTGGAACCAGATAGTGGTATAGTTTTTTATAGAGAAGATTTAGGTTTGACTATACCTCTTGCACCATCAAGTGTTGTTGATACTCAGATGGCAACAGTTATAGGAAATGAAAAAGGTTTTATATCAACGATAGAACATTTTTTATCAGCTATCTATGCTTATGGGATAGATAATCTAAGAGTTGTGGTCGATGGCAATGAAATGCCTATTATGGATGGATCTGCAATATCATTTTGTTTACTGCTTGATGAAGCAGGCATACTTACACAAGATACTCCAAAGAAAATCCTAAGAATTTTAAAGCCTATAGAGGTAAAAGATGGAGATAAATTCGTTCGTTTTAAGCCAAGCGAAAAAGCAACATTTGATTTTAAAATATTTTTTGATCATCCAGCAATTTCCGAACAATCATACTCTTTTACACTAAGCACTAAAAACTTTGTTGAGCAAATTGCTAGAGCTAGAACTTTTGGTTTCGCAAAAGATATACAATATCTACAAAGTAAAAATTTAGCTCTTGGTGCAAATCTACAAAATGCCATTGGACTTGATGATCATAAGATATTAAATCCTGAAGGTCTTAGATTTGATAATGAATTTGTAAGACACAAGATACTTGATGCTATGGGAGATATGATGGTTGGAGGATGTTCGGTCCTTGGGGCGTATGAGTCATTCGCTGGAAGCCACAAGTTAAATTCACAGCTAATCGCAAAATTAAAAGAACATAGTGATAGTTATGAAATAGTATCAGTCGAAGCATTGGAAAGTAGAGAGTTTGAAAAAAGCTTCGCAACAGCATGACATTCTAATCATATCATTGGCTTCACCATTTTTGGTTGGTCTGTATGAGAATGAAGAGTTGATAGAAACATTTGAGAGTAATGAAAAAGTATCAGATTCCCTATTGGAATTGTTGGTACCACTCATAGAAAAGTATGAGATAAATTCCATTATTTATACTAGTGGACCAGGTAGCCACATGGGCACTAAGTTAGCATATATTATAGTAAAAACTATAGAAATAACAAAAAATATAAAATGCAAAGGAACTCTTGGTTTCGAGTGCAATAACAATTTACCCATAAAAGCACTTGGTAATCTATACTTTATCAAAGAAAAAGAGAATATAATTATAAAAAAATTAGAGCTAGAGCAAAATAACTCTTTTTTATTGCCAAAGAATCTTAAAATGATTAGGTTAGAAGAAAATGAGAAACCAATACATATTTTGCCAGCTGTTTAAAGGTTATTGATTGATAATAAGCGTTCCTGCAACAAGTGCAAACTTAGGTCCTGGTTTTGATTCATTAGGGCTTTCCATTGATTTGAGAAATGAAATTTTGATTAAGCCATCAAATTTTCTGAGCCTATCTACCAATGGAGAAGGCGCTGGGAATATTAAAATTAGAAAAAATCAATTGTTTTTGGATATTTTTAATACCCATTACAAAAGATTATCTGGCAGAGAAGACAATTTTAGATTTGAGTTTACAAATCGCATACCAATATCTCGTGGACTTGGAAGTTCGTCTGCCGTTATTGTTGCAGCTATCGCATCAGCTTATGTTGCTGCTGAAGTTCACTATACAAAAAGAGAAATTCTAAATCTAGCACTTACATATGAAAGACATCCAGATAATATTACACCAGCTGTTATGGGCGGGTTTAATGTAGCATGTGTTGAAGATGATAAAGTTTATAGTAAAAAAAGGAGATTGCCAGATTATCTTAGAGCGGTTTTGGTTGTTCCAAATAGAACTATAAGTACAGCTAGATCTCGCACAACATTACCAAAAGTATATTCAAAGGATGAAACTATTTATTCTCTTTCTCACTCAGCATATATGACTGCACTTTTCATGACAGAGTCTTGGGATTTGCTAAAAATTGCATCTAAAGACAAACTACATCAAACTAGAAGAATGAAAATGATGCCAGAACTTTTTGATGTTCAAAAAACAGCATTAAGTAATGGTGCTTTGATGAGTACACTTTCGGGTAGCGGTTCAACATTTTTTTCTCTTTGTTATCAAGATGATAGTCAAAAACTTTCTCAAATACTGGAAAATAAGTTTTCAGGCTTTAGAGTAATTACTTGCAATTTAGATAATCATGGCGTATTGGTGAAGAGTTAAACACTTTTTGGGTATAATGACATGTTAAAAAGAAAACCAATCAGAATGTGTATAGTTTGTAGACAAAGGGGTTTTCAAGATATTCTCATAAGACTTCAGCACAAAGAAGATAATATATTTTTATTTCAAGGATATGGAAGAAGTTTTTATGTGTGTCATTCTTGTATGGGTGATGTTAAAAAAAGAGTAGGTTTGGGAAAACGTTTTAAAGTGAACAGTGAAATTTTTGAAAAGTTATTAAAGGAGATTGATGGATAAAGTAAAAATCCAAGATGTTGCTGAAGAGGCTGGGCTATCCAATTCGGAGGTTTTAGATAAGGCAAATGAGTTAGGTTTTAATGTTAAGGTGGCTTCTAGCTCTATTAGTATGGAAAATGCAGAAGTTTTGTTTAATTATATTGTAACTGGCGAATTGCCTAGTGGTTTTAACAAACCAGAGAAAGAACAAAAAAAACAAAAAGAAGTAGTTAAAGATAAAGAGACTAAACCAAAAGAAGAAGATATAAAAAACGATATTATAGAAGATATTTCTGAGGAAGAAGCTCCTAAAGAGACTACTAAAAAAAGCATTAAGGTAACCTCTAAATCAAATATAAAAACTATAGAGAAAAAAGATTCTGATATATTGGCTGGCATGACTATAGTAAGACAAAAAAGTGTTCCTGTCGCCCAAAAACAAAAAATAGAAACTTTAGAAGAATCGGCAGCTAAAAAGAAAAAAGTCAATAAAAAACCTATTGTTCAAAAAGAAAGTGGCTCCAAAGTAGAGATAAATGATAGAGAATTTATGGGCAATGGTTTTGAACTTTATGATGAAGAAGAAGTTGTATTACTCGATTTTTCTGATAAAAATATATATGAAGAGATGAAGAGACAAGACCAAAGAAGAAAAGAAGAACAAGATAAAAGACCAACTATCTTTTCAAAAGCGCTTAATCATCAACAAGGTGGACTAAGTCGTGGTGGAAGAAAAAGAAAAAGATACACAAAAATAGAAGAAACATCAGAGAAGGTTACATCTATAGAAATTCCTGAAAATGTTCGTGTATATGAGTTTGCCGAAAAGATTGGAAAAAGCGTTGGAGAAGTTGTAAAGGTATTGTTTTCTTTGGGGACTATGGTTACCAAAAATGACTTTCTTGATAAAGACTCTATTGAAATACTTTCAGATGAATTTGAAGTTCAAGTAACAACCATAAACCCACTCGATGCACTTGACTATGTTAGTGTTTATGATAGTAAAGAAGATGTTGAACTAATAGAGAGACCACCAGTTATAACAATCATGGGGCATGTAGACCATGGTAAAACTTCACTTCTTGATAAAATTAGATCATCCAAGGTGGCTTCTAGAGAAGCAGGCGGAATCACCCAGCATGTAGGTGCTTATCAGATTGAAAAAAATGGTAAAAAAATTACATTTATTGATACTCCAGGGCATGAAGCATTTACTGAAATGAGATCGCGTGGAGCACAAGCAACCGATATAGTTATCATTGTGGTTGCTGCAGATGATGGTGTTATGCCTCAAACAAAAGAGGCCATAAATCATGCAAAAGCAGCAGGCGTGCCTATAATAGTAGCTATAAATAAAATGGACAAAGAGGCTGCAAATCCAGATATGGTAAAAGCTGGATTAGCTGAACTTGGAATTACACCAATTGATTGGGGCGGAAGTTATGAATTTGTTCCAGTTTCAGCACATACAGGGTTAGGTATTGAAGATTTACTAGATGTTATTTTGCTTCAAGCTGAGATAATGGAACTCAAAGCAGACCCAAAAAGAAATGCTAAAGCTATAGTTATAGAGAGTTCTGTTGAAAAAGGTTTTGGACCAGTTGCAAATATTATAGTTAAAGATGGAACACTTAGAATAGGCGACAATGTTATAGTCGGCAAAACATATGGTCGTATAAAAGCTATAAAACTTGATAATGGTGTAAATGTAAAAGAGATTGGACCAAGTACTCCTGCAGCAATTGTTGGACTTAGCGAAGTACCAAGTGCTGGTGAGATTATGATTGCTATGGATAGTGAAAAAGAAGTTAGAGAACTTGCAGGTAAAATTTCAGAATATGATAGAGCAAAACAGCTCTCTCGTTCAACAAAAGCGTCTTTGGATGACTTGTCGGCACTAATTGCTGAAGGTCAACTAAAAGCACTTCCTGTAATCATAAAAACAGATGTTCAAGGCTCACTTGATGCAATTAAATCTAGTTTGGAAAAACTAAGAAATGAAGAAGTAAAAGTAAATATAGTCCATGAAGGTGTGGGTAGTATCACCGAAAGTGATGTTGCACTTGCTGGGGCAGGTGAGAAAATAGTAATACTTGGTTTTAATGTAAAACCAAACAGTAGCGTAAAACAAAAATCAAAAGAACTTGGTGTTGATATTAGAACATACTCTATTATATATACACTACTTGATGATGTAAGAGATATGCTAGGTGGAATGATGAGTCCAATTATTAGTGAAGAGATAGTTGGAAGTGCTGAAGTTAGAGAAACATTTGTTGTTGCAAAAATCGGAACAATTGCAGGATGTAAGGTTAATGACGGTGTTATCACAAGAGGAAGTATGGCTAAAGTTCTTAGAAACGGAGAAGAAGTATATACAGGCAAGATTGCATCACTCAAACGCTTTAGCGATGATGTAAGAGAAGTAAAAAGTGGATATGAGTGTGGTATCATACTTGATGGATTCAATGATATTCAAGCGGGAGATACTATAGAAGTATTTAAAAACGTAGAGGAACAAGCGTCACTATGACCCATGAAGAGATAAAGCGACATAGAGTCGAATCGGTTTTAAAAGAGATAATTCCAAGTGCATTGGCAAGCTTGGATGATCCTATGGTAAACACACTTAATGTTACTGATGTTGTATGCTCAAAAGGCAGAAGTGATGCAAGAGTTTATCTTGATAAAACCATGATAAGTGAAGATGAACAAAAAGTGATTTTAAAGAAATTACACTCACTCTCATCTTACATACAAAATCATTGCAAACAAAGTGAAGGATGGTTTAAAGCACCATATTTTACTTTTGAATTTGATACACAATTAGATGTTATAAATAAAATGGAAGAGTTGTTTGCAAAAATGCATAAAGAGATAAAGGCCGATGATGAAAAATGATATTTATGACAATATAGAAAAAGTTGTCCAAAGTCTTGGTGCATCTCTTTATGATATAGAAGTTGTTAGTGAATTTGACGAAACAATTTTTAGAGTTATGATTACAAAACAAGGTGGTATCAATCTTGATGATTGTGCTAACATATCACGCGAATTATCACCATTTTTAGATGTAAATCCCCCTATTGAAAATGAATATAGATTAGAAGTAAGCTCACCAGGAATTGAGAGAAAACTTATAAATCCGAAGCACTTCATGCAGTCAATTGGCGAAAAAGTAAAATTAAAAATTACAGAAGTGGGACAAATCATAGGTTTACTAAAAGACGCAAATGAAAAAGAGATAACAGTAGAGGTTGATGGCGAGACAAAAACTTTTACTTATCCACAAATCAATAAAGCTCGTACATATTTTGAATGGTAACAGACTCTAATACTCACCAATTTTTTATGCAAATTGCCATTGATGTGGCATGGGGAAATCAACTCCTAACATATCCAAATCCAGCAGTAGGTGCCGTTGTCGTAGAAGATGGAAAAATTTTAAGTATAGAAGCTCACAAAAAAGCAGGAAGTTCGCACGCTGAAGTTTTAGCTCTTGTCTCTGCTTATGAAACTAAAAGTGGTAAAAAAGTTAGTTTTGATAAAAACGACTCATCTGCTTCACATGAATTTCTACGAAGCCTTCCAAAAGATTTTTTTTCAAAATGCTCTATATATGTTACTCTAGAGCCATGTTCTCATATAGGCAAAACACCATCTTGTGCAATGCTTTTAGGAGATTTAAATTTAGCTGATGTTTATGTGGCATGTAAAGATCCTATCATGGAGCATAGTGGCGGAGCAGAATATCTTAGCAATCTTGGTATTGATGTCAAGCTTGGCATTTTAGAAGCCAAAGCCAAAGAACTTCTTGAGCCTTTTACTATTTGGCAAAATCGTGCTTTTGTTGTTTTTAAATTAGCTCAAAGTTTAAATGGTCGCATAGGCGGCAAAAATATAAGTTCACTTCCTTCAAGAACTCATATGCATGACATCAGAAATGTTTGCAGCAAGCTTTTAATTGGCGGATCAACAGTTAGGAGTGATAGACCGATACTAGATAGCAGATTAGTTGATGGCAAAGCCCCTGATGTATTTATATATTCAAAAGATGAAAAGATGATAGATAAAAGCATTCCTCTTTTTAATGTAGAAAACAGAAGTGTTGAGATAGGCGACAATCTCGATTTTTTAAGCACTCCATCACTTGTAATGATTGAAGGTGGGGGCGAAATGCTAGAAGCCTTAAGAGACAAAATTGATTGGCTTTTGGTTTATCAAGCACCAACTTTAAGTGCCAACAAGTTATCATACAATACAGATTTGAGACTTAAAACATTACATATAGATAAAAAGGAAGAGGATATTATAATATGGAGCAAAAAGATATGACAAAAGACGAAAAACAGAAAAAAATAATTGGAATGTTTGACGATATTGCTCCAACATATGATTTGGCAAATAGGGTTTTGAGTTTTGGCATAGATAAGCAATGGAGAAAGAAAGGTTGCGATAAAGCATTTGAGATATTGGGGGTTAATAAAATTTCTAAAATTGCAGATGTTGCTTGCGGTACAGGCGATTTGCTTCTTTATTGGAAAGATAGAGCTGAAAAAAAAGGCATAAAAGTAGATAGTTTTGTTGGCATTGATCCTTCGCGCGGAATGCTTGAAGTTGCGAAAGAGAAAGTCAAATTTGCTGAGTTTATAGAGGGGCAAGCACAAGCAATGCCGCTAAGTGATGCAAGCTGTGAGATAGTTTCTATATCGTATGGAATTAGAAATGTTATGGATAGAAAAAGTGCCTTTAGTGAATTTAATAGAGTATTAAAGAAAAGCGGAATGGTCGTAATTTTAGAATTCACAAAACAAGAAAAAAGTGGTTTTATATCTAAAATCGTTGATTTTTATATGAAAAAAATTCTTCCTGCCATTGGTGGACTTGTTTCAAAAAACTATGATGCTTATAGATATTTACCAGATTCTATTGAGAGTTTTTTAACAACAAAAATGCTTGAAGATGAGCTAAAAGAGAGTGGTTTTGATATAAAATATACAAAATCATTTTCGATGGGCATATCTACACTATTGGTTGCCCAAAAATCCACCAAAGGATAATCTTGTCAAGTTCAGCAATGATGAGTGTATCATCACTCAATACTAAAATAAAATCATTGCTAGAATCTACATTTATGCATATTTTGGTAGAGGGCGAAGTCTCATCTGCTACTTACCACACAAGCGGACATCTATATTTTACAATCAAAGACAAAGAGAGTTCTCTTAAATGCGTGATGTTCAAATCGAGTGTATCAAAGTTAAAATTCAAAGTTGAAGTAGGGCAACACATAGTCGTAAATGGCTCAATAAGTGTTTATGCACCAAGAGGAGAGTATCAACTCTATGCACTAGACATTGAGCCTTTTGGACAAGGAGCTTTAGCTCTTGCTTATGAACAACTCAAAGCCAAACTTCAAGAAAAAGGGTATTTTGATCCAACTTCTAAAAAACCTATCCCAAAAACTATAAACAAAATAGCACTTGTTACTGCTAAAGATAGTGCAGCATTGCACGATATGTTAAAGATTATTGACAAAAGATGGCCACTTTTGGATATCACAATCATAGATACATTGGTCCAAGGTGACAATGCACCAGAGCAAATCGCAAAAGCTATCAGATATGCTGATAAATTAAATGTAGATGTTGTTGTAGTTGCCAGAGGTGGTGGAAGCAAAGAAGATTTATGGGCATTCAATAGTGAAATAGTTGCTGATGCTCTGCATTTCGCCAAAACACCAACTGTGAGTGCTATTGGACATGAGATAGATGTGATGATAAGTGATTTTGTAGCAGATTTGCGAGCACCAACACCAAGTGCGGCAATGGAAATGATTTTACCAGATCGTTTTGAAATTTTACAAGTTTTATCAAATTATCTCGATGATATGAAAAGGTTTTTTGAAAATCAAAGCACTTTAAAAACAAAAATTTTAAGTGAGATATATCAAAATCTCATATCAAATTCACCAACCAATAAAATGAAAACGATGACTACCAAATATGAACAGACTCTTGTGGATTTGAAAAATATTATCCAGTTCAAGATTTCATCTATCGAGAGTTTACCTATAGATATAAGCAGTTCTTTGAAAAATTTTACAACTCATAAACTAACTCAAAAAGAACAAATTCTAAACAATACACATGAACAACTTTTATCCCTAGATCCTAGAAAAAGAGTAGTGGATGGTTGGGCTCAAGTTCTAGTAAAAGATAAGCTAACCAAACTAGAAGATATTAGTATTGGGCAAAAATTTATACTTCAAGATAAAACTACAAAGTTAACTGTAGTTTGTGAAAATAAGTCTAAGATTTAAAGATAACTTTTTAAAACTTCTGGTATTGAGATCTCTCCATTTTCATTTTGATAATTTTCCATAATAGCTATTAGTGTTCTACCAACGGCAAGTGCAGAGCCATTTAGCGTATGAACAAAACTATTTTTACCATCTTCTTTATATCTGATTTTTGCTCTTCGTGCTTGGAAATCTCTAGTATTTGATATAGAGCTTATCTCTCTATATTTGTTTTGTCCTGGTAGCCATACTTCTATATCAACAGTTTTAGCTGCACCAAATCCAAGGTCTCCTCCGCAAAGCATCACAAGTCTATGTGGTAAACCAAGCAGACTTAGCAAGTTGGAAGCATTTTCTACCATCATATCAAAAACTTTATCGCTATTATCTGGGTGAGTGATAGCAACCATTTCAACTTTGTCAAATTGATGTTGTCTTATCATCCCTCTAGTATCTCTACCTGCACTTCCTGCTTCTTTTCTAAAACAAGGAGTATAAGCAGTCATCAAAATTGGAAGAGAATTAACATCTATTATCTCATCATTATAGAGATTAGTTAATGGAACTTCCGCCGTTGGGATAAGGTATAAATCTTCATCATCTATTTTAAATAAATCTTCTTCAAATTTTGGAAGTTGTCCTGTGCCAAGTAGCATTGCAGAATTGTTCATAAGCGGTAAGTTAAACTCTTCAAAACCTGCTTTTGCATTGGTATCTAAAAAGAAATTTATCAAAGCTCGCTCAAGCTTTGCACCTTGTCCTTTGAGAACAGAAAAACGGCTTTTAGCTAGTTTCACTCCTCTTTCAAAATCAATCCAACCGTTTGTAACACCTAAATCCCAATGTTCTTTCGGTTCAAATCCGAACTCTTTTGGAGTAAGGACTTTTTTGATTTCTACATTGTCATCTTCACTCAAACCATTTGGAACATTATCATCTGGAAAGTTTGGTATGATGAGGGCTAGATTTTCTAACTTTTCATTAGCAACTCTTGCATTTTCAAGCAATGCTGGGAGTTCGCTTTTGTATCTATCTATATCGTCTTTAAGTGTAGCAGTATCAAGACCTTTTTGTTTATATTCGCCAAAAAGTTTTGATAATCTGTTTTGTTCAGCTTTTGCACCTTCATAGGCAGCATTTGCTTCTTTTAGTGATTGAAATAGGGTATTTAGCTCATTTAAGATACTATTATCAACGCCTTTTTTGGATAGTTTGCGTGATGCTTCATCGAAGTTGTTTTGTATATATTTTAAATCAATCATTGGTAACCTATAAAAGAGTTTTTAATGATGTAATTATATAAAAAAAGTATCAAACCTAGCTAAATGTATCTATCTTCTGTTTCTATCCCTATTGTGAGTGCTGCTATCTCTTTTTTTTGGAGATGAGTTGTTGTTTGATTTCGGACGATGATTGCTATTGCCACGACTACCACCACCTCTGCCTTGTTGTATAGGTTCGGCTTTGATAGATGGATCTGGCTCATAACCTTCTATGGTGCTTTTATCTAAAGTTTTTTTGATGAGCTTTTCTATGCCTTTTAGATAATCAAATTCATCTACACACACTAGAGAAACTGCCTCTCCGCCATTACCAGCTCTTCCTGTTCTGCCTATTCTGTGTACATAATCCTCTGAGATATTTGGAAGTTCGAAGTTTACTACATGTGGAAGAGAGTCTATATCTATCCCTCTTGCAGCTATGTCTGTAGCTACAAGAACTTTTACTTTGTTTGCTTTAAAATCACTTAGAGCTTTTGTTCTAGCACCTTGACTTTTGTTTCCGTGTATTGCCGCAGATGAGATATTCATCTTTGTCAAATATTCACTAAGTCTGTTTGCACCATGTTTTGTGCGTGTAAATACAAGTACTTGTTCCCATTTGTTTTTTTCTATCAAATGTCCGAGTAATGAACTTTTTCGTTTACAATCAACAAATATGACACTTTGTTTGACTAATTCACTCGATGTGTTTCTTCTGGCCACTTCTACGATAGCTGGATTTTTTAGTATGCTTTCACATAGTTTTTTGATCTCATCACTATATGTAGCAGAAAAGAGTAGATTTTGTCTTTTGGCTGGTAGTAGAGCTATGACTTTTTTGATATCACGGATAAAACCCATATCGAGCATTCTATCTGCTTCATCCAGTACAAACATCTCTACATGACTAAGATTGACAACTCTTTGGTTTATGAGGTCTAGAAGCCTTCCTGGAGTTGCTATGAGTATATCGATACCATTATTTATAGCGTTTATTTGTGGATTTGCGCCAACACCGCCAAATATAATAGCACTTTTGTAAGGCAAATATTTGCCATATGTTTTGACACTTTCTCCTACTTGTGCAGCTAGTTCTCTAGTTGGAGTCAATATCAAAGCTCTGATATTTCGTTTTTTTGATTGTGGGTTTTGTTCTCGAGAAAAAAGCTCCAACATAGGTAGTGTAAATCCAGCAGTTTTGCCTGTACCTGTTTGAGCACCTGCGAGCATATCACGCCCTGAGAGTATATATGGTATAGCTTGTGCTTGTACTGGTGTGGGGGTGGTGTAGCCTTCGTCGGCTATGGCTTTTAATAATGGTGTGCATAATTGCAACTCTTTAAATGACATTTGTTTAGTTTCCTTTGATTTTTTAGGGGGAGTGAGAAAAAGCATATAGTGATGAGATTTCAATTGATGCCATTATAGCTGTATTTTATATATATGTGCTTGGCGAAATATTTTATATATAATGTTTAAGTTTTATTAATATAAAGAATAACAATGGTTAAAAAATAAGCAAATGATGATTATGATTTGTTTGTGTTTTTGATAAAATTTTTTTGTAACTTTAACCACAAAGATAAAATATGAAAACAAAAGAATTATATATCAAGTACACCCAACAAGCACGCGCCGAACATGTAAAATGGGTAAATAATATCAAACTGCTTATTTCAGGAGTAAATTTAGATGAAAAAGTAATTGCACTTAACCCAGTAGAGTCTTCGTTCGGAAAATGGTATTACGAAAAAGCAATACTTCTTTCTTTTAGTAATTCTCAAATGGTGCTTTTTGATATAGAAAAACTATTTTTATCTATCCATGATGTATACATCAAAATTTATCCTATTTATTATGAAAAAAATAAAAGTATAATTGGAAGTATTTTTGGAAAACGTGCTAATGTTTCAGCACACGAAACTATTTTGGCAGAACAATATTATGAAGAGATTGTTCTAATTTCTGATAAATTAAAAAATAAAATAAATCTATTGGAAAAGATATTGCATGCAACTTCTGATGAAAGATTCGAAGAGTTTGTTTCTTTTGAAAATGAAGATGCATATAAGAATATGTTAACAGAATCTGAAGATGATGGGAAATATCATTATGGAGCACGTTGCCGTAGCTAAAAAAGAGAAAAGTTATTTCTGCTTATTTACACTCTTCTGCATACCGTCTTCAATATGAGTAGTATATAAGAACTCCTATTTTATGGATTATGATTGATAGTTGATAATCAAGCATAGATTCCAATCTATGGCAATGAAAATCAGTAAAAAAGTATTAAATAATTTAGTTCTCGAAGTTAGCAAGTAACATTTTTTGTGATTTTAAATGATTGTTTGAAGTGGTAGCAAGAGGGGAACTCGAATCCCCGACCTCCGGCTTATGAGGTATGCACAAAAAAGCGAGTATGCTCGGTGTAATAGGCGATTGTAATCGCTTGCAA
>JAQTLV010000004.1 GCA_028714675.1 Sulfurovaceae bacterium | reverse complement strand
AAGAAATTATTAGTTTCTTGTCGAGTGGGTTTTCAATCGATAGAAGATGTAGAGTTTGCGGATGCACAGATGACCATGCTTGTATAGGCGGTTGTTACTGGGTAGAGATAGATCTATGTTGTAATTGTGCTGGAGAATTATTGGACAGCAAAACAGAGCAGGAATGTCAATAAATATGGTTTTTTTGGATAAAATATACCATTATTTCAAAATCAAAGGAGCAGGGATGGAAGAGAAAGAAGAGACAATAGAAGCAAACAAAAAGAGTGGTACTTCAGTAGGAAGTATAATATTTTGGATAGTTATAATAGGAGTACTTGTCTTATTTGCTTTTATTAGCATAGGACAGAGAAACGACCTTGAGCTTTCTCGTACTTATTCTACTACTCAAGAAAGTGGTGATAATATATATGATAATGTGATAGACTCAGGGCAACCTATAGTAGAAGCAGCAAAAAAACAAGTGATAGACGATGCGATAAAACAGTATCAAATAGTTGAAAAAAGCGGTAACATCGTAGACATGTGTGTACAAGCAGGTATAGTTAAAGCTGCCTATCTTCAAGCAAACGATGAGAGCGGTTATAAAAGCTGGTCAAATATAACAACAAAGGCTTGTGAAGCAGCTGGCATGCCAGGAATGTAAAAATAAACAATGACGATACAAATCCTCAAAACTGAAACATCTGCCACAACTACAACAACACCTTTAAAGCCCTAATATATGGGCTTTGGGCGTTGTAAGTGTTTTTGGACAATACTACAACATACTACTTAAAATCTAATTCTAAATAATCCCCAACCATTTGTATAATATCTTCGACTACCTCATCGAAAAGCTCACCATCTTCATCCATAGGCAAAAATCGACGAGCTGGGATATTTCTTTTTTCGGAGCCAAAATGCTGTGATAAGCCGTATTGAAAACTTCTATATGATGCATTCACACCAACCCAAACTTCGTCACTGTTTATATCAGAGGATAGAGAGCCTTGGAGTTTGCCTTCGCCATAAAGTATCTTATCATGTCCTTTGGCTTTTATGGTGGCAGGTTTAAGTCTAGCCCATGGCACACCGAAATAGTCGCTCTCGCTCTCAAATGATTTTGTAGTTGCATTTATAAGTGGATTTGCCACTGTCTCTAAGAGCATATTCTTATCTGCTAATCTCTCTCTAATGCCCTCTGATAGAGCCTTAAAAGCTCCAATTCCTGTGATATTATACTCAACTATCATCTTCTGCTACTTTTATGATTATAAGTAATCCAGGATTGCCTTTGCCAATATTGTTGAAAGTAAAATCTTCTTCCATGACATTTTTAATCTGTTCTTTTGTTATTTGCTTCTTGTCATCATTGGCAGTTTTAAGCATCATATCTATCATATCCCATTGCTTTTGTGTAGGATATATTTGTATCTTGGATCCATGCGTAAATATCTCATTATATTTTTTCTCGGATGGCAGAATAAATCTCGGATACATTATAAATCCTTTAATATTTTTTCTATTTTTTCAACTGTTGTTGGAAAATATTTTCTTATTATATCAAGTCTATCGTCACCGCTCAATATCAATTCAAATACATTTGCAAATGTTTCCCTTGCAATTAGATTTTTATTGTCAAAATTGAAGTTTTCTCTCATCTCATAAATAGCTATTTTGCCTTTTGAATTGATATAAAACATATCATGTATAGATTCATCTTTAAGATTTTCAAGCACATCTAATATCTCTTGTTTGGTTTTATTTTGAAGCAGATATATTTGCTCAAGAGATAATATCTTTATAAGATCATCAGAAATCCAATTTAGAGCATGATCTATACTGTGTCCTGTTTCGTGTCGCAAAACATGCAGTAGATTGTTTTCTGTACTTGTGATAGTTATCGCTTTTAGAGATGTACTATAAAATGCAGGGCTATCAATTGACTTATCTACTATTATCTTTGGAGCATTCGCTAACAGGTAAGTTTTAAGAGCTGCTGGAGCATTTTCGATGCTTTTATCATATAGATCAAAAAGCTCTTTTTCTTCTGTTGCTGCTTTGGCAAGAGCTGATTTGTTTTCTTTTAGTAGATTTTTAATCTTGCTATCCCATGCTCTGCCAAGCCCACTGTCTGCTCCTACATTGTAAGCCCAGTCTGGATGAGCAATGTTTGGTAATTTGCCTGCGTGAACACTCCAGCCCTCTTTGTCGAGGTCTTTTTGGGTGTGAGCAGTTATCCAGCATTTGCAGTTCCAGTCATTAGGCGGATAATGTGTCGCCCAAAAAATATGCTCTCGTGGTAATATAACACCATGCAATGCCCTATGACTGTCTCTCGTAGTTTCCAATAGGGCAGAGTTATATCTCCAAAAGGTCGCTAGCTTAAAGCCCATGAGTTGATGATATCGCCCTTGAGCATAAGCTACACGCATATTTGTATTGTAAATGTTTTTAAGTCTTTTAGATCCAACTGTGATAGTTTTAAATTCACCAGTCTCTTCATTGAATACTTCAGTTTTACCATACCATCCATGCTTGATGAGAGTAGGCTTGATGTTATCATGCCATTGTTTATAGTTCGCTCCACTTGCCATAGCATCTACTAGAGATTTTTGGATATCGGCAAGAAGATCTATCTTGGTTACTTTTGCCACCGTAAAAGCTCTGTGATGAGCTTCATACATCATTTCGTCATAATCCCATGATAACTGTAGCCCTTTGTCTTTTAGGTACTCTATATTGGCTTGTGGCGTTTTTCCAAAACTAAAATTAGGCATTTATCTTATCACTTTATGGATCTTCTCTCAAGAAGTTCTCTTTTGATGTCTTTCATGGTTGCTGCCCAGTTGCCTTTTTTTGTCGCGTATTTGATTTTTGGCTGTGTTTTTTTGACTGGAATATATACTGTATCTATGGATGCGACTTGCTGTGTGCATCCAGCTAACATCAAACTAATTATTATCGGTAATATTTTTTTCATTATCCTCACCTTTGCTAAGTTCTTCTATGTCTCTGATAATGCTTGCACACTCTTCGTTTGGCTTGAGCTTTAGTGCTTGAGCTATCTCTTTATTTGCGTTTGTTTGTATCTTCTCTTTTTCTTTTTCAAACTGCTTCTCATCTGCATCGCTTTGTTTCTTGAGCAGTAGAATTGCATTGTTTTGTTGTTTTGTTTTATCCACTAGATCATTGTGTCTTACTATGAGTTCACTATATTTTGCTTCCTGGACCTTGATAGTGCTCTTAAGATGATCAATGTACCACAAAGTGCCACCAATAGTTAAAAATACAATGCCCACCAAAGCTATTTTAATCCATAACATATATGGTGTTACGATATCTCTAATGTCTGACATTTAAAACCTCCTGTCTGACTTTTTCCATCGTGAGACATGGACATGCTTTTGCCACTTTTGGCAATTCGTTATGCCCTAAAATATCGCTTGATTTGAGTCCATATAATTGGATAAGTTGTGCGAGTGTTTGAATAAGCGTATCATGCTGTGCTGGTGTCATAGCATCAAAGAGCGGATGGATATTATTATCTACACCGCCTACATAAGCAATACCGATAGTGTTGAGATTGTTTCCTGCAGCATGAGCACCAACAGCATCTACCCAACGACCTCTTTCAAGACTTCCATCGTTAAGCACTAGATAGTGATAGCCAATACCTGCAAAGTTTCTATTTATATGCATTCTATCTATACTGTGGGCATCATAATCTCTGCCTTTTGGAGTAGCTGTACAATGCACTATAATTTTGTTTATTTTTCTTTTGGATTTATAAAGTTTTTTAAAATCAAGCTTATCACCTATATTACTAAATTCTTTTGGTCTCATTTTGTTCCTTTCTCATTACCTATATTTGCCATACCTTTTAGTGTCGCGTTTGCCCCAAGAGATGTAAGTGTAGAGGCTAGATTGTCTAGTTTGATATTTGGATATTTTTTGATGAGAGCTTCTTGAGCTTCTTCAAAAGTATTACAATCTTCAAATATCTCAAGCAGCTGATCAAGCATTTCATCTTCTATATCTTCAGTGTCTATATCTTCTAGTGCTTGATCTATGTCATCATTTGTGATTTTTTTTGTCAGAGCTATAGCTTTAAATAATTTATCTTTATTTGCTATCGTTTGTGCTTCTTGTTCTTTTGGCTCTAGTTGGATTGAGTATGTACTCTCGAGATAATCTTGTGTTGGTTTGAGTCCGCTCATTTGTGAGATTTTTAGGTCTCTCTCTGCTCTCGTGGCTCCAAGGTCATCTTTGTCTTTGTATGCAACAGTAATAGGCTTACTGTAATTATTAACAGTGATAAATGCTTCAAGAATTTGTTGTGTAAGCGAATCTAATATATAGTAATCTGACATAGAGATATCCTCTCTGATGTCATTATGTGTTTGTGCTGCAGCATGAGAGCCTGCTTCTACATTACCAGTTAGATTACCACCAAGAAGCGATTCTCTGATCTGATCATCTGCATATTTACAAAGCTCACCAAAAGCACCACTTGCGGTTGGTGTTTTAAGTTCTACCTTATCCTCTTGTTCCACAACTGCTACATCTCCAGCGAGCATGGCGTATAGATTTTTTGCCATTTCGTCTTTGTCGCCATCTGTGGTGCCGATAACCCATGGAGAGCTGAAACGCTCCATAAAATCAACCCAAAAGTCCACAGATGCATTTTTGAATTTGACAAGCCAAAAAAGAGTTTTATACAACGGTCTACCCATTGGTTTATTAAATTTAGGTCTAAAAAGCTCATACACAGCTTTGTGATTTGGGACAGGAATATCATCTGGTATAAACCATAATTCACCATCTTTAAATTTAAAATTTTGATAATTTCGCTCTATTGGCTTAGGGTAATATATTCCCTCTTTGTCTTTCCAAATAAGTTCAAAAATACCGATACCCTGTAATGGGACATCAAGAGCCTGTTGGCGAAAACTAAAAGAGAATATGTTGGTCAACTCTTTTTTGATATTTTCATCATCACAATTCACTACTATCTCTTTTTTGAGACTAGCAGATTGACGGATGGCTACACTTGATACTACGGTCGCATCTGCATCAATACTTGAGATTTCGTCCAAATCCAACCAATCTTCTAAAACATCTAAATTTCTCGCCATTGCAAGCATGTTTGATTTGAGTACGGCTGTGTTTATAATTGTTCTTTTTTCTGTTTTTGCACTGAATAGTTTTTTAAATGGATTTATCATCTATATTTCCTTTGTGGTATTTGGTATCTAGTGCGTTTTTTGCTCTGTTTTTTTGATAGTTTTGATATACGATAAAGACCTGCTAGCCCATCGCTTAAGTCATCATGTTCTGCCTCTGGAAAATCATCTAGCTCATTGAATAGTTCTTGATGTTCGCCAACAAAGATGATGTCTTCTTCATCGAGTGGATACTCTAAGGTTTCTATACGACTTTCTTTGGAGTCTTTCATGTGAGTAAATTTAAGTTGTCCCTCATCTATGCCTTTCTCTCTACACATATCTTTGTACCACTCTTTGTAAAGAAAAAACCCTCCATTGGTTTCTCCACCAACTAAGCCAAAACGATATGCTTTTTGGTACTTTGTCAAAAGCTCTACAGCTTTTTTGCCTTTTACTCTCTCTCTGTGTGTCAAAAAGACATAAAGTTTTCGCTCTTTTTCGACAATGCCACCAGCAATAATAGTGGTGTAGTCTCCTTTTTTTTCTTTTGAGTCGCCTTTAAAATCGGTATAAGCGATAAGTCTGTCATATCTTGGAGCTTGAGTAGCTGTTATAGTTTTAAATTTAGCACTATCAAAGAGAGAATCTAAATCCCCTGGGCGGTTTTGTTGTTCTTTTTGAAATGCTCTTTGGTTTGTGGCTCTTTTTTGCATTAGAGATTCAAGCGAAACAGCATTCCAAAGCAACTGGGTTCCTGCATCCATCTTGGCTTTATTAGATATATAAAAAGCGTGTGCTGCTAATAATCCAACTTTTCGGTAGAGAGTAGAGTACTCATCCCATAGATCCATTCGCTCTGGATATTTGACTAAAGCTTTATATATCTTTGGATTCCAAAAAGCTAGTTTGAGCTTACGAGCGAGAACACTATCTCTATGGATAATCGTTCCGATAAAGATAATATCAAGTCTATTTTCGACGCTTCCAAGGTTATCAATAGCACTATCAAACCAATCTTCAAGCTTGTCTCTTTGAGTACGAGAGCGTACATTTTCATCATTCTCTAAATCATCAACGATTACAAGGTCAACACGAAATGCTCCATGCTTAACACCCCTTACTCTTTTTCCGCTTCCGTAACCTTTTACTTTGACATTGTTTCTCGATACAAACTCACCAACTCGCCAAACATCTCCTATCCCACAAGCTGATGGGAAATCAGCCTTAAGGGCTTCGTTTGACTCAAGTTCAATCTTTATAGTCTCTATGAGTGTTTCTGTTAGCTCTATGGCATCTGAAAAAATGGTAGCAAAGTCTTTAAGCTTATATGCAATACACCAAAGTATGAATACGACCGAGACATCTGTTGATTTTCCAAATCCTCTTGGTGCAGCATTCGCCCATTTCTCACCTTGCATTGTTATATCGTTTCGTTTTTCTCTAATTCGATGATAGATTTGTTTAAGGTCAGACTGAAGCACAGACTCTTCGTTGATAGTATAATAATGCGAAAAATAAGTTCGTCTAAAAAAGTCAAAATCTTCTTTTCCTTTTGCTACACGCTCATCTCTCTCAAGTGGATTTAAAGCTTTAGTGACACTAAGCATACCTCTATGTTCAGCAGTAAAACTAGTTAGCCAACTTAAAAACTCTCTTCTTGTTAGCTTATCCGCATCTGCTTGACCTTCATATCTTTCTTTATTTGAAGTTAAAAAGGCAGATAACTCATCTTTATCAAATAGTGACATCTGCAAGCTCGTCATTGTGTTGATCTATAGCTTCTATAATTGCACTTAGGCACTCTTTTGACACGACTGGTTTAACGATGTCTATAAGTTTGTGTATAGTAGCTTTAATGATACCGTGTGTATATGCTTCAGGATTTTCTGTAGCTGCTATACGATTCATCTTTGAGAAGCTATCGCCAAGACGACTAATCGCCTCTATTCGCTCTTTTGTTCCAAGGTCTTTATTTTCTCTTATCTCTTTAAGTTGATCGTACATTGTTGTGACAAAATCACCAAAAAGCGATTGAGAGTCTTTTTGAGCATTTGAGAGATGTGTTTGAACTTTTGCCGTGGTCCAGTCTTTGCCTGCTTTGGCATCGCTGTTTTTATAACCTTGGACTGTACGAAGACTGACATCAAGAAGTTCAGCAATGAATGGCAAACTCTTACCAGATAAAAATAAAGCTCTTGCGATTTCTCTGTTTTTTGTTACTCTTTCTTTTGCCATTTAGTCTCTCTTTTGGATTTTTCTTTTGCTTATGCGAAAAGCAAAACTTGTGTCTCTTTTTTTGCCACTCTCTTGGTCTGTTGTGGTTGTTGGCATTGAGCCTTTGCTCATCTTTGAGAGATAACTCTCTAACTCTTTTTGACGCATACGGTCATTTTCATTGATTAGTTCATTTTTTCTTCGAAGTTCAAAAATCGCCAAATCTACACATATTTTTTTCAGCAGTGGTGTTGGATTGACTGGAATCACAATAAACGATTCAATAAAAGAGATAGCATCTGAGATAGCATCTGAGATAACATCATCGTTTCTTTCTCCATCGCCATCAAGATCACTAAGTTGAGTAAGCCCATCATCGCTTATCTCTTTAAGTAAGTCGTCTATTTCAATCATCAATTACACCTTTTGGCGTAGCCCCAGAGGGACTACTAAAGAACAACTGCATCACAGATGCTGTTTGGATTTGGAATCGGCAGTGGTTTAGATTTTGAGTTGATAATCCAGCCACTTGGAATATCTCTTTTAATTGCTTTTGCGAACAATGGAAGAGCTTGTAATCCAGCATCAATATCATCAAGTGCAAGATATCTAAATGCAAAACCACCGTCAGTAGCTATACATTTGAGAGTTTTTTCTGCTACACCTGTTTTGTAATCTTTTGATGTTGGGTCATAGTATTCAGCAACAAAGGCATTAATCTCATACCCAGCGATTATAATTTGGTTTGTTTTGATCTCTATTTTGATGTTAGAGTCTTTTGCAGTACCAGCCATGCTTACGATTTTGTCAAAGACATCGGCTGATGCTTCAAAAGCAACTTTTGTTCCACCACCAGCTTTTTTGATCTTGTTATGCATACCTCTTAGAATAGAAAGAACTGTAGAGATATCAGCACCTGCAGCATTTAGTTTGCTTCCTGGAACAAAAGAAAGCACATTACCAAAGTCAATTTCATAAACACTCATACCAGCATCTGTTTTCATAGAGAAGCTAATCTTGCCACTTAGTGATTGGATTGATAGTGCTTCTGTTGTTGCTCTAATAGTGTTTCTAGCAAACAACATACGGTCAGCTAACCATGCTTGTTGAGTTGTGCCATCTCTGTCTTTTATGTTGTTTAGCGTAACAGCTGAAATAGAGTCGATAATGTCTATCGCTTGAGGCTCTATAAAGCTTATAGAAGTGCTCTCGCCCCCTATATTAACTGGCATACCACCTCTTAAAACAACAGGGACTGCTTTGACGATTTGTTGGATTTCCTCTAACGAAATAGAAGCAAACGGATGGTTGCTTCTAACAGATGCTGGATAATATTTATCCATTATCTCTGATGATGCATCTGGTAGACCATTGAGTGCTTCTGCTACTTTTTGATTTGTTACAATTTTTCTTAATGGCATAGATACTCCTTTACGCCCATATAGTTGATATAGCAAGTTGTGCTATTGTTGCATCATCATTTGGTATGACAACATCTCTATTAACAAGACCATGTACGATAACATTGGCGATATCTCTGCCAACAGGAACATCCATAGTGATTACTGCTGTTGCGTCTATATCTACACTTGATGGTGCATATTTACCATTTTCGTCAACGCCAACTGCTGTTCCAGCTGGATAACCAGTTGTTGCAGCTAATTTCACTGTTCGGATAACAGGTGGGTGTGCTTGATCAACTACTTCTACCGCGGTCGTATCGTTTTTTTTGTCTATAAAACTTGACATTTTTTCTCCTTATATTTTTGAAAGAATGATTGTTGGTGTGCCTGTAGGTTTATTGTTATTGTCAAACATTTGTCCACCAGGCGGTGTGCTTGTAACCGAAACTAAAAAGTCGTCAAAACTTTTACGATCACTAAGTGCTAGTGCGATAGCCCATTCTTTTTGGCTTGCAGCTATTTTCCCATCACTAACTGCACTGTTAACCATTGCTTCAACTTGTTCTTTATTTGCCTCTTCAAGTTGTTTTTCGAGGTCAGATATTTTTGTATCTTTTGCTGCACTATCAACTTGTGCTGCACTTAAATCTAATTTTGTCTTATCGAGATCTTCTTGAAGTCCCATAGTTTGCTCCTTTTGTTTGTTTGTGATAGCTCCCAGTTCGGAAAGAAATGGAGTATTGGTAAGTGCTATAGAATGAAGCGTCCACCCTACATTATTTCCAGTTACTGGGTCAATTGTGTTCGGCACAAACACTGGAGATAGATATCTATACTCCCTTGCTTCTATATGTGCTACCGCTGCTTGAGTCCATTCTATTTTTGCATAGAAGTCCTCACCGTCTATCTTAAGACCTAATGGGTCTATAGATATCCAACCACCAGCAGGAGCTTTACCTCCCCAGAGGGTTTCATGTTCATAATCAACGACTATGTCTAAACCTCTCTTAATGGCGTTGTCTAGCATTTGTTGGTACGATGTATTGTCTAACTCGAATTCTCCAGCGTAATGTCCCTTCCAGTGTCCTGTAACACCGATTTTGAGCCACTCTTCTTGGATAGTATTCTCGTTAAGTTTGAGTGCTAGTAATCTTTTTTTCAATCAATCTCCTTTCTATAAATTTAAACTATTGTCCAATTGGTATCCAGTTGTTTTTGTTGCTATCAGCTGTCTCATCCATATAGTCATATAACCTTTGGTTGATACTGCATCAAATATTTTTCTACCTCGCCCAAGCTTGACTATGGCTTCTCCATTTAGACTTAGAGATAAAGCCTTATCAATAGATTTTAGAAGTTGTAAAACTTCTTCATGTTTAAGTTGGCGGTTGGTAATGTTTGAGCTTTGGGTTATATGAATAGTGTAGATGTTGAAGTTGATAGCAACTTCTGAAGCATTAGGATCATCGCCTGTGCAATCAACTAAAATCAAAGGCAGTTCATTATCTTTGATCAATGGTTTAGTTGGATCACTTAACTCACCATAATATCTACGAACAGTAATGTTGCCTATAGTTTTAATAGCTTCGATGATAGCTTCTTGAGTTGCTATAGGCAATTGGACTCCTTGTTTTATTGTCTTAGAGGTCGAACTATAACAATCATTTAAAACTAAAAAATAGAACCAAAAATCCAAGCAAAAAGGGCAAGAAAAAAAAGAGCAAAAAAGACAGCAAAAATGGTTCTATATTTTATTTTATCAACATTGCTAATATCCCATTATCATTTAATAAAGGAGTCCAATTGTCTGGTGTACATTATGAAGCAGAGCGTACTAAAAAGAATATTATTCGCATTGGTACTATATCTGCCACAATGTGCAAACAAGGCAAACTTCTAGCTAAAGTTAACATCCAAGGACGAGAAACAGATTGGATGCCAGTATCTACCATAGCTAACACCTTTGTTAGAATATATCTACCAGTATGCGTTGGAGAACAAGTAGAAGTACATAGTGAGTTTGGTAATGCGGATAAAGGAATTATCCACAGAAGCATATTTAATTCTGACTGTAAAGAACCAGATGGTGCAAATGCCACTAAGGCAATTATTCTTTTTGCTGATGGCACAGAGATAACATATGATATCGCTACTCATGCACTTAAAATAGACTGTACAGGAGCCATAGAACTTGTAGGCAGCGATATAACTTTTAATGCTCCAGTACACATAACCAAATCACTAACAGTAGCCCAAACAATAACAGACGAAAGAGGTGATCTCACAAACTTCTCTACTACTGATGGAGCAGCAAGAGCATGATGGATACAAGAGAAAAAATAGAGCGTATTCTAAGTACAAGAAAAGGATCTATTCCAACAAATCCAGACTATGGGACGAGAATGTATCTTTTGAGAGATAAAAGAGTATCTGAAGTAGCTGTATGGTTTGCAAAGTATGCACACGAAGACATAGAAAAAAGCGACCCATCAATCAAAATACAACAAGCAAAACTTACTAGCATCGATGGCGACAAAGTCTATGCGTCTATCTCTGTAGCAAACGATGACACATATGATATAGAGGCTGAAATATGAATATACAAGAGCTATTGAAAATTAAAACACTAGAAGAGTATGTAGCTGACAACATAGCCATATTTGAGAATTTATATCCTGGAGTACTAGAGAGTGAGAGTGATTATTATATGCCAGTTATTCGCTCTACATCGGAGAGAGAATTAAGAATAAGAACAGAGATAGCTGATGCTTTATCACAATGTTTTTGGATGAGTGCTAGAGATGAATGGCTGGATTGGTGTGGCGAGGAATATAAAGTTAAACGCCTTTTTGGTGCAAAACCAACAACGCAAATAGAGTTTAGTATAGAAGCCATAATGAGTATTGATATAACTATACCAAAAGGGCAGCTACTTCTAAGTGATGACAATACCAAAGCATACACTATGGAAGATATAGTGATCTTAGCAGGAGAAACTACTGCAAGCGGTCTGTGTGAACTAGATATGTTAATAGAAACAAGTGACATTAAATGTGAGATTATAGGCACTCTTTTGCCATATACAGTTGGAGCCAAACAACTTGCTCCTTGGAGTGGTGGAGAAAACTATGAAGATAACGAAGACTATAGAGAGAGAATATCTATGGCTCTTGATGACAATAGTGTTGCTGGACCTGAAAATGCTTATATCAAAAAAACACTCGATGCAGATTCTCGCATCCACCAAGTCAAAGTTTTTGTGGCAGGTGACAGAGTTCAGATAGTAGTGGATTGTGAAATTCTAGACGATGCTATGATCAACAGAATAACACAAGCTTGCAATGGCGAAGATGTTAGACCTTTGAATGATAAAATAGACATCATAAAAGCTGAGATAGTAACTCTTGATATCACAGCCAAGATATATTTGGCAAGTGGAATATCCATAGAAAAACTTATAGATATAAAAGCAAGTGTAACCACTATGGTTAGTGGATTGCGTATAAGTCAACCTATAGGACTTCCTAAAATAATTGATGCTTTATTTATAGATGGAGTAGAGGATATAGCCATCACCATACCTCAAGTAGGGATATTACCAACTGCTACACAAATCATCAAAATTGGCAATGTGGAGCTATCTATATGAACCACATATCACAACTTCCAAAGCATTATACACAACGAGAACATAACGCTGATATTTTTACAGCAACTGTACTTGATAAGCTTCGACCACTCATAGCTAAGTTAAAAGTGGCAAAAAATCCATGGCTATGCGATGAAGTACTCCTGGATCAATTAGCTATTGCAAAACAAACGCCTTTTTATGATCAACGCCTAGATGTTAAACACAAAAGAGAAATCATAGGTGAGTCGTTTTCAGCAAAACAAATAATCGGAACGAAAGCTTCCATCCATAAGGCTCTAGCAATGACAGGACTAGATACCTCAACCCACCCAGCAATCATAATAGAGTACTGGGATAAAGAAACATATATATACAGACCAATACTTGATGGCTTGACTGTTCCATGTGATGGTGCTATTGCTTGTAATGGTGGAGAAAATATGTTGAGTTTTGTGTTGGAAAAATGGAATGATTTCGGCATTTGGCTCTCAAAACCGATAGGGAAACTTGAAGAGATTTTTACTCGTCAAATCATAGAAAAATACAAACCTGCGAGAAGTAATTTTTTAGGCTTTATGTTTGCTCAATGCTATCCTTGTGATGGCATGAGCTTTAAGTGCGATGGCACTATAAAAACACAATAAGGAGAACAGATGGCTTTACCAAACACAATTGATGTAGGAAGCGGATTAGTACCAAGAGAAGACTTAACCCCGATAAGCGAAGAAGAACTTTTTGAAGATGCATTGCCACAAATCGAAAAAATACACTATGCAACTGGTGGTGAAAATGGGATAATGAATATAGCTGCTTGGATTTTAGGGAATAGAACCAAATGGCTTAAAGCTCAAATGGAAGCACTTGCAGCCACCAGCTACTCAAAAGAAGATATAGATACATTGCTGCAAGGGCTTAAGCCTAAGGCAAGTGTAAAAGTAGCAACCACAGCAAATATTACACTAAGTGGTACGCAGTCGATAGATGGCATAGCTGTAATTGCAGGTGAGAGAGTACTCGTTAAAAATCAAACTTCCGCAGCACAAAATGGAATATACATTGTTGCTGCTGGAGCTTGGACTAGATCATTTGACGCGAACTCTGCAAGTGAACTTATTGGTGCCTCTGTTTTTGTCGAGCAAGGTACTACCAACAGTGACACTATGTGGGTGCAAACGACAGACAATATAACACTTGAGACAACATCAATTACTTGGGTTAAATTTGCAGGCAATGGAGCATTTCAGGCTTCATCTGCAATATTAACAGCAATTGCTGCACTGACTAGTGGAGTTGGATTTCTATCTTTTAACAATGGTGCTGTTTCGCTTGCAAACACAAACCCAACAGGGCAATGGACAGATGTAACAGCTAGCAGGACAATTGGAACTATATATACCAATACAACCAATAAGCCAATTGAAGTAATTATTTCTGCAGATAGTTCGAATGCTATCTTCTGGAGACCTGAAATAAATGGTGTTGCTATTGACGGCGATTATATTGCATATAGAGCTACGATGTCTTTTATGATTTACCCTGGCGATACTTATAAAATAACGACCAGCTCAGGAGCTGTTCCTAACGACTTCTACAAAGTTTACGAAAGGAACTAAAATGATGAACTACTACAAAACTAATACAAACGATATATACGCTTATAATGAGGATACTAACAAAGATTTTCTTGCTTCTAAAATTAAAGAATTAGGGCTTGTGAAGATAACAGAAGATGAGGCAAAGGTAATACTTAATCCGCCTCTAACGGCAGAACAATTAAGAGAGCGAGAGATAGAAACTGCACAACAATATCTTCGTGATACTGACTTCTATATGACTGTTGATAAATATGCAACATTAGATGAAGACAGAAAGCAAGAGCTTACAAGATTAAGACAAGAAGCTCGAGACACGATTAATCAGCTTAAGTCAAATCTATAAAGGAGGAAAAATAGAGATGAAAATAAAATTTAAAAACCCTATTAGTATTAATGGCGTGTATGCAAAAGTACATGATGTGGATGAACAGGTAGCAAATAGATTTGTTGATCAAGGAAAAGCAGAGTTCTACAAAGAGACTGAAACAGCAAATCCTAAATCAACCGTAAAAACAGATCCTAAAACAACAAAAGGAGAGGAACAATGAATTATGGCATAAATGGAAGCATAAGTGTAGATGCTGCAAGACCAATAAGCGTGGAGAGTACTACACCAATAGCTCTAGTTGGTGATAGTGATGTTGGCGATACTGGAGTTCAATTTTTCGGCAATGCTGAACTTGCCCTTGCAGAGTATAAAACAGCTGCATCTGGCACTTTAAGACTGGCTCTTGAGGGAATATCTGCCCAGGGTGTTTCTTGTCCTATCATCCTAGGAACCGCAAGAAATGGAGCAACCGCTAAAGCAGATATAATAGACATCATAGACGGCTTATCTACAGCAGAGGGTGTTACAGGATATCGTCCAGATCTTATCGTAGCACCAACATATAGCTTTGATGTTGATGTGGGTGTTAGAATGGATGCGGTCGCTAGCAAATTGTGGGCAACAGCTGTTGTTGACAATCTTGGTGCAAACGAAACAGCTATGCTTGAGTATGCTGATAACTTTGCTTCGAGATTTGTTTTGATGTATGGACCGCATGCAAAATTCTACGACACACTTTCGCAAAGTGTACAAAATGTAGCACCAAGTGCAGCAATTGCAGCAATGATAGCTAGAACAGACGGAGAGGTTCCTTTTGGATTTGCTGACAGCATATCTAACAGAGTTTTCAAAGGCTATAGCGGAACAGATAGAATCATCGATTATGCAGATGGTCAAGACTGCGAAGCAAGACGCCTAAGAAATGCTGGTATTGGATCTATTGTAGCAGACGAGGGCTGGAGAACATATGGCTTTGAAACCACAGACATAGATCCTATATGGCAATCACTTGAAAGAGTAAGAACTTTCTATAAAGCACTAACAGCCATCAAAAAAGCAAGTAAATGGGCTAGAGATAGAAGAGCGAATGAGCTTATCTCTGTTCGTAAATCTATAGATGCTTTTATGAGAGAACTCAAAGGAAACAATGTTGCTCTTGGATTTGAGATATTTTTTGATCCTATCAAAAACACAAATGCCACAGTAACAGCTGGTAAATTCTATCTGACTGTTAAATGGCAAAATATGCCACTTGTTAGAGAGCTTAACATAGAAATGGTGTATGTTGATAGCTACGGCGATGTTTTACTTAATATAATTAACGGAGGAAATTGATATGACAGATATAAGAGACCCAAGAACGCTCATCGGCTCTGCTATTTATCTTGGTGCTTCAAGATTTATAGGGACGATTGAAGAGATTGAGACGCCTGACCTTGAGTTCGGTACTGTTGAGAGTGGTGCAAGCCTAAAGAGAGAAGTGGTTGTTCCTGTGCTTGAAGCCATGAAGTCAACTATTAAAATCAATGGCACAAGCGAAGATTTGATCACAGCGTTTTCAAACCAAGTAACTACAAATACAGAGTTAACCATCAGAAATGATACTACTACCATCCGCCATGATGCGATTGAGCTTGACATGGCTGGTAAAGTAAAAGTTCTTAAGTTGCCTATCGCCAAACCAGGAGAGAAAATCGTGGCAGAAATATCAATAAACCTTGATGTTTATACATATTTGGTAAATGGTGTTAAAAAAATAGAGATTGATACCCTAAATCTTATTTGCAACATTGATGGCAACGATGTTCTAGAACAAACTAGAGCAAACCTATAAGGTGGCAGGAATGAAAGTTAATTTTCCAGATAAAGTCGAGGTCGGAGGAATCGTCCTCGAGGGAGAGGTAGAGGTAAGAAAGCCAAATATGGGGCTTATCTTTGATGTGGGGGAGGTAGTTAGTGTTCATAATCATCTTGGTTTCATCATGGGGGTGGTGTCTGCTATGACTGGCATACCATTAAATCAATTAAAAGAATTAGACCCAGACGAATATGAGAAGATTTTAAATCCTTTGGTGGAGTATCTCCCAAAGATATAGCCTTGTCACATCAAGATAGGCTATATGCAGCATTAGTAATATCTAAACGATGTGGCTTTGGATGGATAGATCAAAGAGATATGAGTACAGCAACTTGGAATTATTACCTAGAAGCAGCAAAAAAAATAAAAAAGTAGAGAGGAGATATAAGTGAGCAATAAAAACGCAAATCTTGGCGTGAGCGTCAAACTTACAGATCTTATATCTTCCAAGCTCCGCAAAATAGAAAATAGTTTGGATGCTTTAGGCAACAAAAGTGCAAAAGCCTCGAAACTATCGTCTGCAGCAAACTCTACTCATAAAAAATCACTTGATGCCATAAGTAGCTCTACAGCAAAAGCTACAGCATCAACAAACAAGATGAGTGGTGCTCTTACTAAAGTTAAATCTCTTACAGACAAACTGCTCGGTAGAGCGAATAAACCTCTTGTAAATGGAGACACAAGCAAAATACAAGCCATTGAGGATAAACTCAAACGAGTAAAAGCTCTTCAAGAGAGTATCTCTGCCAAAAAATCATCACTAGGAGTCAATACTGCTGGAGCAGAAGCTGCTGAAAAAAAACTCTCACGCCTCAAAGCTATGGCAAGCAGCTTAGAAAATAAAAAGATAAATCTTTCTACACCATCTAATTCATCAAAAAGCTATGGTTCACTTGCTAAAGATGGTGCCATTGGTGGTGCTCTTGTTATGGGAAGTATCCGAGCAGGGCAGGGGCTAAATACTCAATATCAAAAATATGTTACCCAAGCTGCACGCCAAGGTGAGCTTATGACTCTTGGTATCAACGAAAAAGGTATCAAAACTATCACTTCTTTAGGGTTGGATTTTTCGAACAAATATGCTGGCGTAACAACAAATGATTTTTTAGCAGCGGCTTACGATATCAGATCTGGTATAGCATCACTAAGCGATATGGGTGTTGGCAAAATGACCTCATTGGCAGCCTTAACAGCAAGAGCCACCAAAGGAAGTGTAGAGCAGATGAGCAGTCTTTTTGCTACTGGCTACAATATCTACAACAAACAATTTGACGAATTTGCAAGCACACATATAGCAGGATGGGAGAAATTAAGCCAAGAAGAAAAAGATATCAAATTTGGAGAGTCTTTTAGTGGTGGCATATCAAAATCAGTTCAAATGTTCAAAACCAAAGGCTCAGAGATGGAAAGTTACATCTCGTCCCTTGGTGGAAGTGCAACGCTTAGTGGTATGTCAATGCAAGAGCAATTTGCTGTTGGTGGTATGTTGCAATCTACGCTTAGTGGAAGCGAAGCAGGGACTTCATACAAAGCTTTTTTAAGGGGCATTGGTTCAGCACAAGAAGATATGAATATCAAGTTAACAGATGCCAAAGGGCAAGCTCTTAGCACAGTAGAGATACTTGATAAATTAAAAGCTAAATTTGGCGATACACTTGATGTTGCAGAAAAAGGACTTCTCTCTAAGTCTTTTGGCGAGGAGGGTGTTAAAGTTGTGGAATTACTTCTTAATCGTGTCGATGAGTTGAAAAAAAACACACAACAATTAAACCAAGCCACTGCAGCTGGAGCATCAACTACAGAAGCAATGGCACAATCAGCTAATTACAGACAAGAGTCTGTTAGACTTGGTCAGCAAATAGATAACCTTGCTACAATGTTTGGTGAATCTTTGGCTCCTGCTATAGGCTTTGCCGCAGATGCTTTGGGTTTTATTATTCTTCAAGCTCAAGATTTTGGTAGAGAACACTCTACTCTTACATCTATTATCGGCACAAGTCTTGTAATATTTACAGGTCTTGTAAGTGTACTTGGGTCTATAAAATTTATGTCATCCATGGCGGCTATATCACTTCGTATTTTTGGTGTTGCAGGAGTAAGTGCTGGGGCTGGAGCAACAAGTGCTGCAGGAGGAATTAGAATATTAACTGCAAGTCTTTGGGGATTTATAGGTGTAGCAGCTATTGCCGTGGGACTATTGGCAGCACTAGCTGGAGCACAAAGAGGAGATTTAAATCTTAAACGCACTTCTGGTAAAGACATAAATGCTCTTATCGCTGATAATAAGTCTATAGATGAAAAGTTAAATGCTCACAAAAATGGTGGCATTGCAGGTGCATGGGAAAATTTTAAAGGAACATCCAATCCAAAAATACTCGAAGCACAAAAAAAGAGAAACAATAATCTAATCAAAAATATGCAAAAACAAGAAGCTGACAAAGCGATAACTTTATATAATGCAGAAAAAGCACTTAACAACCTAAGCAATAAGGGCGGTTCTGGTGGTGGACTTGGCGGAGGACTTAGCAAAAAATCTGGAAAAGGCGGCTCTGGTGGAGGCGGTGGAGGTGGAGGCGGAGGCAGTGGCTACGGACTCAAAGACCAAACACAAGACCTTATCAGAAATCAAAACGAACAAAATATCGGCAAGAAAATATCAGATTTAGGTGACAGACTAACTATACCATGTCCTTTAAACCCAGCTAACAGCTGGGGTACAAAAACAACAACAAGTGGAGGAAGCCCATTGGCTTCAATCAAAGATTTTTTTAATGAGACAATCTCTGCTCCAAAAGATATGCTTACCAGCGTTGCGTCAAAGGCGATGAGTGTTATAGAAGGCGATATGCATATTACTATCAATGGATATCAAAAATCGCCTGAAGAGCTAGTTCAAATCATCGAAAATCGTATTAACGCAAATAGAAGATCTCAAGTAGATAGGAGTATGTACTCATGAAGCTCATGGCGTTACTAGGATTTTTTGTTTTTAAAACAAATAAAAAAGAAATAATAGGTTTATCCAAGAGTACAGAATACCATTATGCCGAAATCAAAAGAATTAATAACATACCCAAATACCATGCAGTAAACAAACACAGTAAGTCTGTAGATATAAAGGGGAGGGCGATAACATTGCAAAGTGGTAAAGACCCACTTTCTCTACTCGAAATGATGGCAGAACTCAAAGAAGAGTATCCGCTTTTTACTGGTGACGGAAGATACCATGGACTTTTTATCATCTCAAACATTAAAGAGGATAATAAAAAAATTATTGACAATGGCGTTGGGCTAGCAGTAGATTTTACAGTAAGCCTCAAGCGAACTGACGGAGGACTATTATCATGGCTTATGTAGTAGCTAAAGACATGGAGAGACTAGAGAGTGTTTATTATGCTCTGCATGGCACTGATGATGGTAGGTATAGAGAGTTTTGTTTGCTAAATATACACCTAGTACACAAAGACAGATTAGAAGCAGGGGATATCGTCAAAAAACTTGAAAGTAAAACTACAACAATCAACACAACTACAAGGCTTAAACTATGGTAGATAAACCCTCCATTCAAATATCAAAAGATGGCAAAGAGCTTACACATCTCAATGGTGAAATAGTTTCAATTGATTACATAGATAGCATAGATAATGAAGTTGATGGACTAACTATCAAATTTGCTTTTAGCTTTGATCCACCACTTTTTGACGACAAGCTAGATGTCTCTATCGGACTAAATGGCATATTAGAATATATTGGCAAATGGTATGTATCTGGAAATAGCGAACAACCAAAAGAAGGAACTGCGGAGATTAAGCTGACACCTGTTGCATTTTCCAAAGCGATAAAAGAACGCAGAAGCATAACTTACAACAACATCACTCTTGATAACATCTTGCAAAATATAGCCAAAAGACATGGGCTTAAGGTTTCAAACGATGACAAAAAAAGTCGGTATATTACAAAATCACAAACCAACGAAAGCGATCTAGCTTTTATGAAGCGAATTGCCAGCGAAATTGGAGCAACTTTCAGTATTAAAAATGAAACTATCATCTTTAAATACAAATCGCTAAGCGAACAAAGATCAGAACTTCCAACAATATCATTGGATTTGTCGCAAGTAGAGAGCATCTCTATAGAAAGAGTTAATAAGACTATATATCAAAGTGGGATAGCCAAGTGGCATGACACTAAAAGCAACCAAACCAAACAAGTACAAATAGGCAAAGGAGAGCCTGTTTTACAGATTGAAGGCTCATATCAAAACGAAGCAGATGCTCTTCAAAAGCTTCAAGCAGAACTTCAAAAAGAAAACTCAGGCTCAATAAGAGGTAGTTTAAGCACTACAGAGCCAATTATAGCTGGAGCATTGCTCACTATTGATTTGGGCGGTAGAGAAGAAAAAGAACTACAAATAACAGAGGTCAAACGCACCATCTCATCATCAGGAGACAACAAACATGTTACATTTAGTAAATAAGGAGAAAAGAATATGAAGTGGATAAATTTAGTTCAAGATTATTTTACAGCTGTTGCTGTAATTTTTGGCATGTTTTTACAATTTTGGATAGGTAAATCTAAGAATTGGAGAATAGTAGTAACAATCATTACAAGTTCTCTTTTTTTAAGTTTGTTTATTATCCCCGCAATTTTAGAGAAATTTCATATAGCTACAGATAGCAAGTTTGCTATCGCATTATATGCTCTTAGCTCCGTAATGTCTGTTATGATTATCGAGATAGTCATTATGTCTTTGCCAGAAATGGCAAAAGAGAAAATTAAAAAACTAATAGGAATCTAGCATGAGAGCAAAATTAGATAATTCAATGATGTATAGATTAGTAGTAGCCATTTGTGCGGTTACGGTTTTTATTTGCATAGCTACCATAATAGGTGTCGCAAGATAATCAAATATTGGATTTTTTGACTTTCCAGACCGCAGGAAGTAAAAAAAATAACTAAAAAAGTTAAAAAAACAAAGGAGAAATGACACCTAAAAACACAGCCGCCCCTCTACGAACGACTGCAAAATAATTTTACTGTCATTTTAACTCTATTATTAAAAATAGGGTCAAAATGTCATATTTTTTGCAGAAGGAGTAAAAATGCAAAATCAAAAAAGACTTACAAGCCCATTTGGTTGGGTTGGCGGAAAAAGCAGATTGGCAAAAGATATAGTAGGGCTTATACCACAACACATACTTTATGTTGAGGTATTTGGAGGAGCTTTATCTGTATTATATGCTAAACCAAAATTTCTACCAATTCAAAAATATCGCGAAGTTGTAAACGACATCAATGGCGAACTAATCAATCTACACAGACAAATACAAACTCACCCAGAAACACTTCAACAATTTCTTTCAAATATGCTTATAAGCAGAGAAATATTTGATGCAATCAAAAAAGGGTGTTATACGCCTAACAACGACATAGAAAGAGCTGCTATCTATTATTATCTCTTAACACAATCTTTTGGTAGCAAAGGTGAGAATTTTGCCATGACAGCAAAATCAAGAGGTCCAAAAGATATATACAAAAGCTTTATGAAGTGGTCGCAGAGGCTTAGATTCGTAACCATAGAACACATGTCATATGATAAGCTAATTACCGAGTATGATAAGACAGAAGCATTTTTCTATTGTGATCCACCATATATTGGTACAGAGTCTTATTATAAACTCCCAAAGAGCTTTACAATTGACGATCATATTAAGCTCAGAGACCTACTATCACAAATTAAAGGCAAATTCTTATTAAGCTACAATGATTGTGAGGTTGTTAGAGATTTGTATAAAGACTTCTATATCACACAGACGAAAGAGATTACATATACATTATGTAAGAATAAAAATAAGAGCGTCAAAGAGATTTTTATATCTAATTATAAACTAGACGGTTAACTCCGTTTGGTTATGTGTTGACATTCTTGCTCTTTTTTTATGTCTTTTTTGGTTTGGTTGTACAATTTATAAAATTGTAAAATCATATAGATAGATGTTATCTGCAAAAACATATGAGCAGGGGCATTAATGTTTTTTATAGAATTTATATTATGTTAACCATATAATAATTATGTGTAAAGTAACTACTTTAAAATCTCATCAATATAATTAATGGGTGTACAAACGAGTTTACGATTTTTTAAAAAAATAAAAATCTTTCATAGTGCTGGTTTTTATTAATCCAAAATTTACACCCTATTTTTATGCTATACTTATATATATAATATAAAAGAAGTTAATCATTTATGGGAAAAAAGAAAAGAAGCTCGAATATAAAACTAAATAATAAAATCAGAGCATTTTTTAGCGGTTTGCCTTTTGATGAAGGCGTAACAACACTAAATACTGAGCAGTTAAAAGGTTTGATGTTGCTGCTCGAAATCAATCCTCACCAGATGAATAAAGAGGAAATGGTTAGAGCCCTTAGAAGGATTTGGAGTGATGCTGAATTTAAATCAAGATCTTCTATAGTATCTTACCTAACAGAAAAGAAAGAACCAAATGAATTAAACAAATCTAATTCATCTCAAAAAACAGCAAATATACTTGATATCCTCTCATCTATTCCGCATACAAAAGAAGAAGAAGTAAATATTCTTGAGACATTTTTAGATACTTCAAGTCATAAAATAACACCAGATAAAATACGAAATAAAATATTTTACAATAGACAGAAAAAGTATTTACAAAGAATAGAAGATATTTTAAAAGTTCATTTTGACAATATAAGCAGGATGGAATTTCATCATAGTTTTTATTTTAAAATTAAAGAATATGAATTTAATAAAATATTGACTTGTATCTCAAAGTCTATTGATTTTGAGCTAACTGAAGAAAATCTAGACTCTACTATAGACAATCTAAAAACCGAAAAAGAAAATATTATAAAAAATAAACAAGATGAGATTGATTTGTTTTTAAATCTAATAGCCAACAAAGAAAATCCTTATATAGAAATTGAGGAAATTGTAGAGTCAATTAAAAATATGCCTCCAGATGGTAGTTTGGAACACTCCCCTATTTCCTTTGAAAAAATTGAAAATATTTTGCATAAAATAAACAAAAAATACTATTTGATGCAAAGTAGCGATGATTTTATTATAGAAAAAGAGACAAGCTATACATATTGCGGGGAAGAGATTAAATACAATATCTCTGTCACATATGCAAAAAAATTACTTTACAGTATGATATTAAAAGGCGAAAAGTTATATATACAAGAAGAGTTTGATTCATTAAAAGAAAGACTTATCGAAGACTTCAATATTCAAATAAAAGATTTAAAAGATGAGATGGGCTCATACGCCACTGGGCTTAAAATACAAGATGATTTTATATCTGATTTTATACTCGATTTTATAATGGCACAAGTCGAAAATTCTAGAAATTTAAAAATCAAAGAAAAAACGAGAAGAAGGATAATATACCATTGGCTTGAATATATAAAACCTTATCTTGAAAAATATAAACAAGAACAACTCTTAGCAAAAAGTATTAGAGATTTTAAACTTCTTTTTCCACTTGCAAGAAGCCTAAAAAGAAAAATAATATTTAATGTAGGTCCAACAAATAGTGGTAAAACATATAATGCTTTGGGTTTATTGTCAAAAGCAACTACTGGCACATATTTAGCTCCACTTAGGTTGCTTGCTCTTGAAGGATATGAAAATTTAAATAAACTAAATGTAATCGCCTCACTTATAACAGGAGAAGAGGAAATAATCAGAGAAGACTCTACCCATATAAGCTCTACAATAGAAATGATGAATTCTTCTGTGGCAGTTGATGTATGTGTTATAGATGAGATACAAATGATAAACGATAGAGATAGGGGTTGGGCATGGGCAAATGCTCTCATCGGTATGCCTGCAAAAACTATAATATTAACAGGATCTTCTGATGCTATAAAAGCTATAGAAAAACTCTCATTTTATCTTGAAGAAGATCTCGAAATAATACATTTTGAGAGAAAAAATGAACTTGAAATTTTAACTCATCCTACTTCTATGAATAAAATAGAAAAACAAAGTGCCGTAGTTGCATTTTCAAGAAAAGATGTACTTGCGCTTAAACAACAACTTTCATCAAAATATACAGTATCTGTAGTTTATGGTAATCTTTCTCCAGAAGTAAGACGGGAAGAAGCCAGAAGATTTAGAGAAGGAGAAAGCGAGATATTAGTTGCAACTGATGCCATAGCAATGGGGCTGAACCTTCCTATAAAAACTATACTTTTTGCAAAAGATAATAAATTTGATGGGGTACACAGAAGAGAACTTGAAACATCAGAGATACTTCAAATTTCAGGTCGTGCAGGGAGATATGGATTTGAGGAGAAAGGATATGTGGGGGCATTAGATAGCGGCACTCTTGACACTATAAAAAAATCTTTTTATACTCCTTTAAAAGATATAGAGCTTCCTGTAAATGTAATGGCAAGCTTTGAGCATGTAATGCTCATAGGAGACATATTGCAAACTGATAATTTAGTTGATATTTTAGACTTTTTTGCAGACAATATGGATTTTGTTGGCCCATTTATGGCAGCAAATATAGACAGTATGTTGGAGATAGCAACTATAGTAGATGAATATAAACTGGACTTAAAAACAAAATACTATTTTGCTTGTGCCCCAGCTAGTTTATCTTCTCCATATATAGAATCTATTTTGCATAGATACATAAGACTTATAGAGTCAGGTAAAAAAGTAAACTACAATCCTCCAAAAGACTTACCAAAATTTGCTCAAACAAACGATATGCTACTAAATGCCGAGGATAGAGTTAGAGAAATTTCACTATATCTTTGGTTATCTTTTCGCTTTCCTGATTTTTTTGAAGATACCGATATGGCAATAAAAAGTAGAATTAGGTTAAACAACTTTATAGAAAATTCTCTAAAACATGGATACTTTGTCAAAGAGTGCCACAGATGTGGTAAAGTTTTGGACTTTTCATACAGGTATTCTATCTGTGAAGAGTGCCATATCAAGGGGCGTAGAGGGACAAGATTTGCAACACACAAAAACAAAGAAAAAATAAAATTAATAAAATAAAAAACAGGAATTTAAAATGATTGAAAATAGTTTTCACTACATTGCAATACTCATAATGATAATTGGCTCGATAGTGTGGATAGAAAAAAAATATCCTTTTAAAATTTTTCATATACTCCCAAGTATTGTAATCGTTTATGCTTTCGTAATGTTAATAGCAACTTTAGGGATATGGGGAAAAAGTGAAAACATAGAAAAAACATACAACACATTCAAAGATGCCCTGCTCCCAGCTATGATATTTTTAATGCTTTTAAATGCTGATATGAGGTCTATAGCCAAGCTCGGTAAAAAAATGATATTTACTTTTTTACTCGCAACACTATCTATCATGTTAGGATTTATTGTCTCTTTTGGCATATTTCATAATCTTTTGGCAGAAAATTCTTGGATGGGATTTGCAGCTCTTAGTGGATCATGGATAGGTGGAACTGGAAATATGATGGCAATTGCTGGAGCCTTAAATATTCCTAATGACATTATGGGAAATATTCTAATCACTGACTCTATAAATTATACACTATGGGTTATGTTGCTTTTGGCTCTTGTTCCATTTGGACACAGATTTAATGTATGGAGCAATGCTGATACTTCTGCAATTGATGATGTAGCAAAAAAACTCGAAACAAATACACAAAATGAAGAAATTTCAACTGCTTCAATATTTCTTTTACTTGGTCTATCATTTTTTGTTAATATCTCTAGTGATCTTATATCTTCGTACTTACCGACAACAAAATTCTTAAGTCATTATACATGGATTGTATTACTCTCTACATTATTTGGAATAATTGGAGCTATGACTCCTCTGAACAAAGTTGCTGGATCAAGTATAATATCATCTATGATGTTATATCTTTTGGTTGCTCTCATGGCATCGCGAGCCGATTTTAGCCAAATGTCACAAGCTCCTATTTATATTATCGCAGGCTTTACTGTATTATTGGTTCATTTTGTTTCTATGATTATTTTTGCAAAAATTTTTAAATTAGATCTTTTCTCGCTAGGTGTTTCATCTTTGGCAAATATAGGTGGTGTTGCATCTGCTCCGATACTAGCAAGTGCATATTCAAAGGCATTGGTACCCATAGGCGTAATTATGGCATTGATGGGATATATTTTAGGAACTGCTGGCGGACTAACAGTAGGAATAATTTTAGAAGCTATTGCAAAATAGCTTTCACAATCGCTACACATTATTTATTTATCATTCTCTCATAATCAATAAAAGGAGATTATGATGAAAAAAATAAATTTAAAAAATATTATAGTTGTTGGTCTAATTGTGGCAACATCAACTTTGGCTAGCGCTGATAGTTCAAATACTAGATCTTTTGTTGCTGGTGTAGTAACTGGTGCTGTTTTAGATAATGTTTTCACAAAAGATAAATATTCAGATAGACCTGTATATGTTTATCAGGATAAATATTATTATGGTGGTGATTATAGAAATGGTTATTATTACCATAATGGCGTTAAATTATATGGCGGTAAATACTATAATCAACCAAGATATAATAATTATAGAAACCAAATAGTACTTATAAATGATAGATACAATAATGAACCTGTTTATATTTATCACGGAAGATATTATTATGGTGGAATTTATAAACATGGACGTTATTATTTCCAAGGCTATAGACTCAGCGGTGGACAATATTACTATCAACCAAGAACTTATTATAAACATAAAGTTGGATATAATTATCAAAACTATAGAAATAATGACAGAATAAACACATACAATCAAGACACAAGAAGTTATAACTATGATAGAAGAGATAGAAACTATTGATACATTAGATAAATTATTGAACAAAAAGAATGAATTATTAGATCAGTACAAAGCATTAAAAGTACCATTAGAATATGCACAAAATGATTTTGATAAAAATATAATAGAAGAAAAAAGAGCAATTTTAGCCAAAGATATCAAATCTTTGGCAGCACAAATAGAAGAGATAAAAGAAGTTTAATTTTAGTTATTTAATGGTACGATACTCGCAACAAGTATCGTACCAAAGAGAACTGTATGAAAATTAAATCAATTCAAACTACCCTATTCCAATCCCCACTTAAAACTCCATTTAAAACTGCCCTTAGAACTGTATCCAATCTTGAAGATATTGTTGTGATAATTGAATGTGAAAATGGACTGATTGGATATGGAGAAGGCTCCCCTACTGCAGTAATTACTGGTGAAACACTTGGAACTATGAAAGAAGCTATAGAATATATATCTAATTTTTTAATTGGTTTAAATATTGATGCCAATTTTGAAGATATTATAAACATAATTCACTCTAAACTTTTACACAATACTACTGCAAAATCGGCACTTGAAATAGCCATATATGATTTAATATCAAAATATCGTGATAAGCCCCTATTCTCTTTTTTGGGTGGAGATAAAATCGCCTTTACCACCGATATAACAATAAGTTTAGATGAGATAAACAAAATGGTCAGTGACTCTTTGAGTGCTGTAAGTCTTGGATACGATACGCTAAAAATAAAACTAGGCAATAATGCAAAAAAAGATATAGAAAGAATTATAGAAATACATCGTGCTTTACCAAATGACACTATTCTCAGATTAGATGCAAATCAAGGCTGGAATGTTGAACAGACTATAGAAATTATGCAAAAAGTTGAAAATCTTGGCATCTTCCCACAACTACTTGAGCAACCAATAAAAGCTGATGATATAAGTGGGTTAAAAGAAATAAAAGGGAAAATAAAAACCCCTATTTTGGCGGATGAGTCTGTATTTAACCTATCTCAAGCCAAATATATATTAGAAACCAAATCGGCTGATTTTTTAAATATAAAACTTGCTAAATGTGGCGGGATAAGTGTGGCGTTAAAAATTGCTAAATTAGCAAAAGAATATAATGTTAAATGCATGATGGGATGTATGCTAGAGGGTCCTATAGGTATAGTTGCATCTTTGCATCTTGTCTCAGCAATGTCAGATATTATAAATATGGTAGATTTGGATGCTGTTGCCCTTTTGGCAAATCAACCAAAAAATTGTAGTGTCATATTTGATGAAAGTCATATAACTCTATCTAAAAACAGTGGACTTGGGATAACTTACTAATATTTACCATTTATACTCTATTAATAAAACAAAAGTATAATAAAAAATAGAAAAGCTAGGATTTGCAATGTCAAAAAAATTATTTTTTATTATTTTATTTAATATATCTATACTTCATGCTGGATATTATCTAAGCCCGAGTCAAAGGGAGCACAGCAAAATAGACAAGATGCCAAAAGCCGAGTTTGCGGATCTCTCAAGCATACCACAAGATTTATCATACTATGCAAATCAAGCTAAAGCTTTTAGTTATGCAGAACAAAAAAAATATGACAGCCAGTACAATCAAAAATATTTTGCACCGTGGAATAAAGATGAAGTCGTAATTCCTCCACAAGACTTTGGCTGGGAGACTAGATTTGTTAGAGAAAAACCTATTTTTAGAGAAAATGCACTACAAATATCACCATTGATATATGAGGGGTGGATAAGTAATGCAAACATGGAAGCTTACAATACTATAAAAGCAAAAGCGATAACAATAAAAAGACTAAATCTAAAATCACTCCCAACAGATGAAGCATTTTATAGAAATCCAAATCAAATAGGAGAAGGGTTTCCTTTCGACTATAATCAAAATAGTGCATATCCGCCAAATATGCCACTTCTTATATCACATTACTCAAAAGATGGCAAATGGGCTTTTGTGCAAGGTGCTTATGCTTTTGGGTGGGTAAAGATATCAGATATTGCATTAGTTGATGATAATTTTATACAACAATTTCAAAATGGTAATTATGCAATAACAATCAAAGATAATTTAAGATTATATAACGACAACCATGCTATAAGTTTAGTAAAAATGGGGACAATTTTTCCATATGATAAAGATGGATATTTTTTTGCTACAAAAGATAAAAATGGATATGCTATTCTTTCAAAACTAAACCCAACAGAAAATGGAATTATTTCACACAAACCACTCAAATTTACCCCTGAAAATATAACAAAAATTGCATCCCAATTTAAAAATGAGCCTTATGGATGGGGAGAAAATTACGAGACAAGAGATTGTTCGGCATTGACAAGGGATTTCTTTGCACCATTTGGTATATTTTTGGATAGAAATTCTGGTCAACAAGCTAGGAATGGATGTCAAGTATCCATAAAATCTCTAGAAAAAGATGACAAAAAGAAAAAAATTTTAGAAAATGCAAAACCATTTAGATCTATGCTTTTTGTACCTGGGCATATAGTGCTATATCTCGGCGAATACAATAATGAACCTGTAGTTATGCATGCTTATTGGGGTATTAGACAAAATGACTGGACAAAACTAATAACAGGAAGGACTATCATCTCGACTACAGAACCGGCAAAAGAGTTAAATACAACAAGAAGCAAGAGCCAATTAATCGAAACTTTGCAAAGCATTGTTTCATTTTAAAAGTTATTAAGATAAAATTCCGTCCATGAAGCAAACAAAAAATTTTAAAACACATATAATTGCAGGAAAATATAAAGGCAAACCTATAGAAATTCCAGCAATTGATACTACTAGAAGTTCAAAATCAATCCTAAAAGAATCACTATTTAATACATTACAATTTAATCTTATTGATAAAAACTTCTTTGAAGTCTTTGCTGGAAGCGGATCTATCGGGCTAGAAGCTCTAAGTCGTGGAGCAAAACATGCTTACTTTATAGAAAAAAATAAAATTGCCCTTGATACATTAGAGCAAAATGTAAAAACAATTAGTCAAAGTGACTCTACAATACTTTTTGGTAATAGTTTTGAGAAGTTTAAAATAATATACAGCATGATGAAAAATGATAATACAAAAACATATTTTTATTTTGATCCACCATTTGCTATAAGAGAAAATATGGATGATATTTATGAAAAAACTATCGATCTCATATCATCAATAGATAAAGATATATGTGAAATGGTTATAGTTGAACATATGAGCAATATAGAATTACCAAATATTATAGGAAATGTTAGTTTGTCAAAAGCCAAAAAATTTGGCAAAAGCACACTTAGTTATTATGCGCCAAGAGAATAATCCTCTTCTTTTAACATTTTGGCTTCAAATAAAAATTGAGATGGTTTAAATTCTGTTTTTTTGACTTTATCATAAGAGGCAAATGATAGATTTAATTTTTCTTTAGCTCTGGTTACCGCAACATAAAAGAGTCTTCTCTCTTCTTCTAACTCCCCACCTCTACTCATGAGTTTAGTGTTTGGGAATCTTCCATCCATCAAATCAACCACATATACATCCGTGAACTCTAGTCCTTTACTAGCATGAACAGTAAGTAAATTTATTCCATCGCCTTGAGTAAGCTCCCCTGCCCCTAAAATCATAGCATTTAAAAACCTATCTATCTCATTATAGTTTTTAGATAATTCATAAAGAAGCATTGCTTTTTGTGAAATTCTCTCTTTTGCTTGGATGTATCTATTTTCTTCAATCTCTCCATTTTTGAGCCTTGATCTTTGTAAACTCAAAAGTTCCACAACACTCTCATACAGCGGCGACTTCATTAGCTTTCCTACCATATGTGAAGGACTTTTTTGCTTTTGTATTTGATTATAATATTCTTTAATATTTTCAAAAAATTTCATATTATCACTATCTGCCTTTTGATGAGAATACAAAGGATGATTTGACTTTTTAAAATCATTTTTCATCTCATCATCACCCTCAAAAAGGCTATTTGTTGTTAGAGTATTTTTTTTGGGCAACTCATTTATAGATGGAGATAATACACCTTTTAACAAATTACCCTCTCCTAAATAAACAAGTGATAAGAAAAAATCTTTAGCTACTGCAGGACCAACTCCTTTTGCGTACTCAAATACATGCAAAAACGCCATCATATCTTTTGGGTTTGAGTAAAGACTCAAAACATCAAGTAAAAATTTGACCTCTTTTGTATCAAAAAAACTAGTCCCTCCTTTTCTCTTACAAGGAATAGCAAGTTCTCTCAAGCAGGCTTCAACGCCATCGGCACTTGAATTGTTTCTAAAAATTACGGCGATATCATTATGTGGAACATTTGATGAGTATATAGCATGAGCGATGGCGTGATATTGTTCAAAAAGTTCATTATATATCATCAATCTAGGTGGAATGTCTTGCTTGTCACATCCAACTTTGAGCTCTTTTGGATAAATTCTGGGATTGTACTCTATTACACGATTTGCTAACTCCAATATAGAAGCTGTTGAACGATAATTCGTAATCAAGGAAAATAAATCTGCATCTTTATATCTCGTAGTAAATGTTGATATATTTTCGATATTTGCACCATTAAATGCATAGATACTTTGATCATAATCGCCTACACAAAATAAAGACTTTGGTCTCATCGCATCAATCAATACACCTTGCAGTGTATTTGTATCTTGATACTCATCCACAAGTATTTCTTCGAAATACAAATCCTCCGTACTCAAATACCCTATTGTATAAAGAAGCAAGTCATTGAAAGATGCAAAACCATATTCTCTCTTTTCCTCTTCAAACTTCTCTATCACAAGAAGATACTTATCGACAAAACATTCATGCTCTGGATAACTTTCCAAAAACCACTTGTCAAAAGTATCAACAGATGCATTTTGATACAAACTATAAAGTTCATAAAGATAAAGGGGTGAAAATGCTTGAAGTTCATCACCAGAAAAATCAAATTCTTCATATATGCTTTTAAAAAGTGTCTTTAGTTCACTTGGTTGTTTTAGTGAGACTTTATTATCTCTCGCTTTTAGCCATCTATAACAAACTGCATGAAATGTTCCTGATTCTATTTGTGATACTATCTCTTTTGGGAAAAATCGCTCCAAACGGGCTAACATTTCTCCTGCTGCTTTATTAGTAAAGGTTAAAAGTAGAATTTTCTTTGGATCTATGCCAGAATATAGCAAATGAGCTATTCTTCCTACTATGGTAGAGGTTTTCCCAGTTCCAGCACTTGCAATAACAAGATTATGCCCCTGTTTTGCCGTAGCGGCTTTAAGTTGTTCTGAATTTAGTGTATTTAATGCCACTTCTATTCAACCTCTTTTTTTGAACGGATTGTAGCTAAAGTTTATTGTTGTTTAGTTTGAAGATTTTGATAATGTTTTTAGTTTGTTGAGTAAATGAATATAATTATCGATAGATTGTAAACCTTTTTCATATCTCCATCTTAGAATAAATTCTATAATTTTATATTTTTTTTCAACTTCTAGCAGTTCACCTTTGCCATAATATCCCAATGATATATTTTTAGCTTTTTTCTTTTCTTCACCTATAGCATCATAACTGATGGCTATAATTTGTATATATTTGCCAACTCTAAGTTCTCCAAAATCATCGTCTTTTAGTCCAATTCCAGCCAAATTCATAGCTTTATACTTAAAAACATCATTAAAACTTGGACATTTTTCATCAATCTTGAGTTCTCCAAAAAGCTTTCTTAAAGACTCCATATTTAGAGTTCTGTCTTCTATATTATTTGGCTCCATCTCAACTGATTTTGTTATCTTGATTTCATCTGTAGATACAGCACTATCGGCTGTAAAGTCATTATCAAATAAATTTTGCTTAGAATTTATTTTTTTATCCAGTTTCTCATTTAGTGCCTTAAGCCTGCTTAAACCATTAGACATAAACTCCACCTTGATTTTATATATTATTTGCTATTATACAACATATTTTATAATATATACTATAAATTTTCCAAAAATACAAATTTTTTGCTTATATTACTTTCGATATAATAAAAATTAAATATATTTTACCAAGGGATTTTAATGGATTATCTAGAGATAGAAGGTGGTTATAAACTAAAAGGTAATGTGACTATAAGTGGAGCAAAAAATGCTGCTCTTCCTATCATCGCAGCTACGCTACTAAGTGACAAAAATGTAAGACTTACAAATTTGCCAAATGTCGTTGACATAAGAACCCTTCTGAAACTCTTGACTATGCTAGGTGGGAGTGTTGAACATAACGATACTGTTGCTGATATAAACAATGCTGATATAAATTCAACAAAAGCTGTTTATGAGATAGTTTCTCAAATGAGAGCGTCTATATTGGTACTTGGTCCATTATTGACTAGATTTAAAGTCTGCGAAGTAAGTTTGCCTGGTGGATGTGCGATAGGACAAAGACCTATCGATATGCATCTAAAAGCTCTTGAAGCGATGGGAGCTATCATAGAGATAAAAGGTGGTTATGTAAGAGCTGAAGCACCAAATGGACTTGTGGGAGCTAAGATAGAATTTGAAAAAATTACAGTTGGTGGAACAGAAAATATCGTTATGGCGGCTGCACTTGCAAATGGAACTACAACCATCATGAACGCAGCACTTGAACCTGAAGTTGTTCAATTGTGTGAAATGATAAGAGATGCAGGTGTTGATATACAAGGTATAGGAACAAGCGAACTTACGATAGTTGGCACAAATGGAAAACCTCTTGAATTTAAAGAAACAGAAATAATACCAGATAGAATAGAAGCTGGAACATATCTATGTGCAGCTGCTATCACACACTCTGATATAACATTAAATAAAATAAATGTAGAACATATAAAATCCATGATAGCAAAACTGGAAAAAATGGGATGTACTTTTGATATAGATAATGACAATATCACTATACACTCTCCAGAGGTTATAAAACCAACTCATCTTATCACTACAGAGTATCCAGGATTTCCAACAGATATGCAAGCTCAGTTTATGGCTGTTGCCACAGTTGCTGATGGAGAGAGTATCATAGAAGAGAGATTATTTGAAAATAGATTTATGCATGTGAGTGAACTCAATCGTTTGGGTGCTGATATATGGCTCAAAGGCTCTCTTGCAGCAGTTCATGGAGTTGAAAAATTATATGGTGCTGATGTCATGGCAACAGATTTGCGTGCAAGTTCTGCTCTTGTTCTTGGTGCATTGGCAGCTGAAGGTACAACAAATGTTAGAAGAATATATCATCTAGACCGTGGGTATGATAACCTAGAAGGTAAGCTTTCACTCATAGGAGCGAAAATAACACGCAAAAAAGGCTAATTTTGGCACTTGAGATAGAAAGAAAATTTTTAGTAGATATGAGTAAGCTGCCAAACCTTGTTGATGGCATAAAAATACGCCAAGGATACCTTTTGGCACACTCACCTAGTATAAGGGTAAGGGTAACAACAAATAAGGCTTATTTGACTATAAAAGGTAAACCTACTAACAATATCTCAAGAAGCGAGTTTGAGTATGAAATCCCACTTCAAGATGGAATAGAACTACTAAAAGAGTGCAAAGAGCTTATCGTATCAAAAACTAGATATGAGATTATGCATGAAAATCATTTGTGGGAATTGGATATCTTTGAAGAAGAAAACAAAGGGCTTATCGTCGCTGAGATAGAGCTAACAAGTGAAGACGAACCATTTGCACTTCCATCATGGGTAACTTCTGAAGTATCGGATGATATGAGATATACAAATGCAAACCTCATATCGCACCCCTACTCTAAGTGGTAATTTATTCTTCCATTGCTATCATCAAAAAACCTGTAAACCCTGCATTATCATCTCCAACTCCACTATTTATATATGATTTCATTTTTTCTAATTGTGCTTTATATTGCATATAAAACTCATAAGAAGGTCTTGGTTTATAAACCAAACCTTCAAGCTCAAAAAATTTGATAATATTTTTGGTAGTATTTGGTTTGATAAAAAACTCTTTATTTCTAGCGTAATAATATGGTATTAGCGTCACCAAAGACCATTTTGCAAGCCCATAATGTGCTAAAACATTCACTAATATATCAAATCCAGATGATTTATTGCCATATAAAAGCTCATATAATCCTATCGATAACATATCTTCTTGCTCTATGCTCATTCTTTTTACCATATCTCTTACTTTTGGCTTTTCAAAAATAGAAACTAAAGTCGATTTGGAAACAATTTTTGAAAAATTTTCACAAATAAGTTTTGGTGTAGCAAAATTATCTTTCACAAACATCTCTTGGACTGTTTGCCCTATTTTAGCAGTATTATGCTTTTTAATAATCGGCAAAAGATTTTCATCCTCAACTCCTTTTGGATAAAGTTCAAAAAAATAATCCTCGGCTTCTTTTAATTTTTTTGTGTTCATGTCAATACTCGATATTAATTATTTTTGCTCAAGATACTCTCTAATCCTCTGCCAAAGACTTTCCAGCGTTATAACCACTCGCCCATGCAAAAGCAAAATTATAACCGCCTCTTTGTCCAACGACATCCAAAACCTCGCCAGTAAAATATAAATTACTGATTTTTTTAGATTCCATCGTGTGAGGATTTATCCCAGACGTCAAGATACCTCCCCCACTCGCTTCGGCGTGATCAAACCCATGCGTTGCACTAACATCAAATCGTAGATGTTGGATGTTGTGTGTAGTTTCCTTGATGCTTTGTGATTTTACAAGCTTTATTAGCTTCAAAGGAAGTATGCCTGCAAGCTCATTATCGACCTGTTTGAGTAGCGTAAAGAGCTTGTTTCTATCAAACTGTGGCAAGAGATCTATCTCTATAAACACGCGAGAACCTAGACTTAGTGCATAAGAAGCAGAGGTGCTTATGTCAAGTATAGCAAAACCAGATATCCCGTAATTTGTAAAGAGTATATCATCAAGTACCTCTTCATTTAAATCTCCATCAACATAAAGACTCACTTTGGCTCTGATTTTAACTCCAAAAAGCTCTTTATGAGCATTTCCGCCAAACTCTAACCCAACTAAGGCAGGAAAAGTAGGCACGATATCGTGTCCTAAACTCCGTGCGAACTCTAAGCCATCCTCGCTACTACCTAACTGGCTCGCTGCTCCAAGTCCAGAGCTTATCACGAGCTTATCGAACCGCTCATCATCTACGAAAAATGCATCTTTTTCATAGCGTATCTGCCCTACTTCATGTCCCAATCGCAGTTGCACGCCCTGCTCACTCAAAGCTTTTGAAAAAAGCGTGACTACGGATCTTGCTTCATTGCTAAGTGGATAGCATTTACCATCCTCTTTGACATCTAAGACCAAGCCGATATCGAGACAAAACTTCTTGAAAGTGCTAAAAGAGAAATGTTCAAATACCTTTTGCACAAAGAGCGAATCGCCTGTATGGTAATTGGTCTCATCAAATGTTGTGTTGATGATGTTGCATCTGCCATTACCGCTTGCGAGTATCTTTTTGCCTACTTTGTCATTTTTTTCAAATATAGTGATGTCAAGGTCGTTACTCTGCTTTTTGGCTGTAATCGCACACATCATTCCTGATGCACCAGCACCTATGATAGCGATTTTGGTCTTTTTATTATTCATAGAACAATTGTAGGATAGTTTTATTTAATTTCAAGTAATTAGGAGAAAAATAATAATGATAGTCATTGCGACAAAACAATCCAACAAAGGCAAAGCAGTTTAGCTCGTTCCACCTTTCCCAAGGTGGAATGCATATTTATTTAACGGCTCTTACCCTCTTAAAACATCCACAACATTCGTGGCATAAGATCCTTTTGGAAGTATAAAAGATAGCTCGTATTGGGCTTTTTCCATAACATATCGTGTTTTGATATCTTCTACTCTTATCCATGCATATCTTCTAGCACCATCCACATTTATCTCTTCATCAAATTGCTCTTCAAATATTCCAGCTATACCTGTTGCCCTGCTCGCTCTTTTGCCTGGCAACAAGCCAGTTGGTGCTGTATCTTTGAGAAAAAATCGCTCACTCTCGCTTTGCAAATCCTCTGCTTCAAAAACTTTACCAAATGGATAATGCATCATCATATCACCATTCAAAATCTTGAAAAAATGCTTCTGTTTTTTCACACCCTCAAGCGAACCACTTGGGATGCCCAATATCCCCTCTACTTCGCTATCACTAAATTTTTCAAATAGCAAACTTATCTCTATCCTTTTTGATAACCAAGAGTTAAACAAATAACTTTGATATGATCCCACTAAAAATTCTCTAGTTTTTGAATCATTTACTCTCATCGTGCCTTCAATGATTTTTTTGCCCTCTTCCCAATTGTTGCCATCATTTCCAAATCTCTGCACACCAAAATAGTTTGGTATGCCATACTCTTTGATCCATTCAAGTGCAGAATCAAGCTTGTCTTTTTGAATGCCTAAAACTTTTTTTAGTCTAAGTTCAAACATATTTCCTTTTAGATGTCCTACTCGCACTTTATTGTTATGTTTTGTAGTATCAAGTATCTTTATCTTATCATGTTCAAAAGTTGCTATCTTCTCTTCAAATTTGGCAGGCAATGATATGTATTGGATAGTCATGGCATATTTATCTTTTAGTCCTGCGTAGCCAATATCTCGATTTTTTATCCCTAAAAATCTAGCAAATATTCCTATAAGCTCCCAAGTGGTAAGTTCTTTTTTTCTTACCTTCAAGATGAGATGCTCGCCCTCTCCACTAAATTCATAAAGAGGTATCTCTGTGACTATAAAATCACGAGGTGTGGGGGTAAATAAAAAATCATTTTTTATATTGAGCGGATAAAGTAATTTCATGGTTGTCTTTTTTATTGAAAGTATATCATTTTGATTATATAAACCATCCGAAATAGCTTAAATGTCTATTAAAATAAATATTCAAAAGCAACCAAAATACTAACTTTTAGCAAAAAACCATATAATTACATAGATTTAAGCCGTTTAGGAGAAAAAATGCTCAGATTTGCCCCATCACCAACAGGTGATATGCATATCGGTAACTTGCGAGTAGCCATCATAAATTATATTGTTGCTATGCAAAACCATACAAATTTTATAGTCAGGATTGAAGACACTGACAAAGAGAGAAATATAGAAGGTAAAGATCAGGAAATCTTGCAAATACTTGAAAAATTTTCACTTCCTTATAGCCAACTTTTTTATCAAAGTGCCAATCTTCACATTCATCAAAACTTAGCCATAAAGCTTCTTGATGAAGGCAAAGCATTTGTTTGCACATGTACACCAGATGAACTTGAAACGGATAGAGAAAAAGCAAAACAAAATGGAATTGCTTATAGATATAGCGGTAAATGTGCAAACAAAACAAAAGAAGAGTTAGCCCAAGTCAAAGAAACAAATACTCCTTTTGTTATCCGCATCAAAAAACCAGACAATGACATAAGTTTTACCGACCTTATCAAAGGAAATTTTACAACACATCCGAATGAAGTTGATAGTTTTGTAATTCTAAGAAATGATAGCACTCCTACTTATAACTTTGCTTGTTCTTGCGATGATATGCTTACAAATATCGAAACAATTATAAGAGGTGAAGATCATCTCAGCAATACTCCAAAACAGATACATATAAAAAAATCTTTAGGGTATGAGTTTGATACAAAGTATGCTCATTTACCTATAATATTAAATAATGAAAATAAAAAGATGAGCAAGAGAGATGACGCTAGTTCGGTAAAATGGCTCCTATCACAAGGCTTTTTGCCTGATGCTATCATAAACTATCTTTTGCTGCTAGGAAACAAGACTCCAAGCGAAGTATTTAGATTGCCTGATGCTATATCTTGGTTTGATTTGAAAAATATTTCAAAAAGTCCTGCGAAGTTTGATATTGATAAGTTGAGATTTTTAAATAGAGAACATTTAAAAGCTATGGATGATAAAACAATTTCAAAACTATTTGGCTTTAGCGATGAAGCTATAGGCAAACTTGGCAAATTATATCTAGAAGAAGCAAGTACATTAAGTGAATTGGAGCCGAAAATAAAAGCTATTTTTGCACCAAAGAACTTTGATAATGAATGGGCGAATGAAATGAAAACTATTCAAGCTATATTGCAAAATGCCCCATATATGTCCGATTATGATGAATTTAAAAACTATATCATAGAAAAAACTGGGCTAAAGGGTAAAAGTCTGTTTAAGCCGCTTAGACTGCTCTTGACAAATGCTGAGCATGGGCCAGATCTAAGCGAAATATACTCGCAAATCAAATCATATCTACTGGAGGTTATATCGTGAACTTTATATTTAACGTAATAAATGGACTAATAACATTATATATTTGGATAATCATAATAGTGATACTTTTTAGTCTTGCTGCACCTCATATAAAACATCCTATACTCGATTTTTTATATAGCATAATAAATCCTCCTTTGGAGTTTATAAGAGAGAAAATGCCTTTTGTTATTACAAATGGTATAGATTTTTCACCGCTTGTTTTGATTATAGGTTTACAGCTTATAAGAGCTTTACTTTAAGGGGTAAGATGAAATTCAAAACAATAATAATTTCAATTTTAGCTATTTTTGCAGTTAGTGCTAGTGCAAAAATAGTAAATCTTGATGATTTGGATAGAATGATAACAAGCGGAGAAAAAGACTATTATATATGGAAATTTATCTCAAGTCCAAACACAACAACCGAAGATGCTGGGAAAGCTATAGGAGAGGCATCTTATATCAATGGTTCTATGGCAAAAGCATATGAAGAAAAAACTGGTATTCGTATAAAAGCTGGAACATTTTGTAAAACATCAGATTGTGCGCCACCACCACCATCAAATAATTCTGTTCAAGGAAATAGATATTTTTATCAAGGTATTAAATTTGTAAAAAGCAACGAAATAGAAAAAGCTATTTCTTATTTTGACTATTCGAGACAAATTACGGACAAGCCTCAAGACAGAGATAGAGCAACTTTTTGGGAATATTTGTTATCAAAAGACAAAAAGTACCTTGATATGCTAAACGATAGCAAAGATGTAAATATATATTCTCTTCTTGGGCAAGACTTTGTAAATGGAAAATACCCAGAAACAATAACTCCCAAACTAAAAGATGTGGAGATAGGCGGTTTTGATATAACAGATCCTATTCATTGGGCAAAGTTAAAACAGCAAATGTTTGACCCAAATACAAACTTGCAAAATTTGGCAGAAAAATATAAATACAATTCAACTGCATCACATTATGCTTATATAAAATCTGTTGCTTCAAAATATACAGAGGTGTACTATCCTCTTCCTTACAATGAAATATTAGCGCCCCTGCCGACTGAAAGACAAGCACTGCTTTATGCCATCGCTAGACAAGAAAGTCGATTTGTACCTGCTTCTGTTTCTAGGTCTTTTGCTCTTGGTATGATGCAAATTATGCCTTTTTTGGTTAAACATATAGCAAATGAGCGAGGAGAAGCTGTAAATTTGGATGATATGTTCGAACCACAAAAAGCTTTACAGTATTCAAATCATCAGTTAAATTATCTAAACAAATATCTTTATCATCCACTCTTTATGGCTTATGCATATAATGCTGGCATAGGCTTTACAAGAGGATTGATAAGAAGAAATGATATGTTTAAATCAGGAGCTTATGAGCCTTATCTAAGCATGGAAAGAATAGAAAATATTGAAGCAAGAGAATATGGAAAGAAAGTTTTAACAAATTATGTTATATATATGAATAAATTAGGTGTTCCAACTAGAATGTATCCTTTGATACAAATGTTAAATGATGGAACAAAAATAGATAGTTTTAGAAATTAATCGAAGGTAAAAAATATGAGTGATACTTTTTATATACCACAACCAAGCCCTTTTGATCCAGATGAAAATGGTCATTTTGGAATATTTGGCGGTAGATTTGTACCAGAAACACTTATGCCTGTTCTCGAAAAACTCAAAAAAGATTATGAGGCAGTTAGGTTTGATAAGGATTTTTGGGGAGAAGTTGATTATTACTATAAAAATTATGTTGGACGCCCTAGCCCATTATATTTTGCTGAAAATTTATCGAATGAACTTGGTGCAAAAATATATCTAAAGAGAGAAGATTTAAATCATACTGGTGCGCATAAAGTAAACCATACAGTAGCTCAAGCAATATTGGCCAAAAGACTTGGCAAAAAAAAGGTTATTGCAGAAACTGGAGCTGGACAACATGGTGTTGCAACTGCAACAGTAGCAGCTCTATTTGGGTTAGAGTGTGAAATATTTATGGGTGAAAAAGATGTAGCAAGACAAGAGCTTAATGTTTTTAGAATGAAACTTCTTGGAGCCAAAGTGCATTCAGTAACTTCTGGAAGTAAAACACTAAAAGATGCCATGAATGATGCTATAAGACATTGGGTAACTAATGCTAGAGATACATTTTATATCATAGGAACTGTTGCTGGTCCACATCCATATCCTATGATGATAAGAGATATGCAATCAATTATTAGTTGGGAGGCCAAAAAACAAATCCTTGAAGCCGAAAATAGACTTCCTGATTGTGTGATTGCATGTATTGGTGGTGGATCTAATGCTATGGGTATGTTTAACCACTTTTTACAAGATGAAGGCGTAGAATGCATTGGTATTGAAGCTGGTGGACTTGGCGTTGAGACAAACAAGCATGGTGCATCATTGGAAAAAGGAAGCCCTGGAGTGCTTCACGGACAAATGACATATCTATTGCAAGATGAAGATGGTCAAATAACAGAAGCTCATTCTATATCGGCTGGACTTGACTATCCAGGCATTGGCCCAGAACATGCATACTTGAGAGATTTAAAAAAAGCAACTTATGACAACATAACTGACAAAGAAGCTCTTGATGCATTTGTTTGGTTATCTCAAAAAGAGGGAATCATACCAGCATTTGAAAGTTCTCACGCAGTTGCATATCTTAAAAAAATAAAAGATATAAAAGATAAACTGATAATAGTAAATGTATCTGGTAGAGGCGACAAAGATATGATGCAAGCAAAAGAAATTTTAAAACAACAATTTAACTAGGAAATATTATGAAAATTACTACAGAAAAACTTGATAATATTGATTTGGAAATTGTTTTAATCAATGATAATGACCTAAAAAGCAAAAACTTAGTAGATAAAGTACTTCTCGATAAACTATCATTCAAAGCAGAGCAAGATGAGCTTTGTTTTTTAGCGGAAAGTAGTAAGCTTTATGTTGGATATAATGATGATATAGCAAGTTCTATTGCCTCGTCTATTCGTTTTTTGGATGGCAAAGAATTTGTAAAAAATATAAAATTAACAACCAACTTGAGCGATGAAGAATCTATATATAAAATTACAAATGGTGCTATTTTGGGTGTTTATAAGTTTGATAAATACAAAAGCAAAAGAACCAACAAGCATATCAAAAATTTATACATATCAAGTCCGAGTCAAAAAAACTTTAGCCAAACAATAAAAAAAGCAACAACAATAGCAAATTCGACAAATTTTACTAGAGATATAGTAAATATGGCGCCAGATGACTGCTATCCAAAAGTTTTAGCCAAGATTGCCAAAGATTTGGCAAAAGAAAATAATTTAGAATGCAACATACTAAAACAAAAAGATATTGAAAAAGAAAATATGAATGCTCTTTTGGCTGTTGCTAGAGCAAGTAGACATGATTCTAGGGTTATACACATTTCACATAAACCAAAAGATGTAAAACATAGAGTTTTAGTTATAGGCAAAGGCTTAACATACGATAGTGGTGGACTAAGCTTGAAACCTTCTGATTTTATGGCAACTATGAAATCAGACAAAAGTGGTGCTTGTACAGTACTTGGAATTTTAAAGAGTGTAAGTGAATTGAATCTCAATGTAGAAGTTCATGGATTTATAGGTGCAGTTGAAAATATGATTGGTGGAGATTCTTATAAGCCTGATGATGTTTTAAAAGCAAAAAATGGCAAAACTATAGAAGTTAAAAACACTGATGCGGAAGGAAGACTTGTGCTTGCTGATGTTCTTGATTTTGCACAACAAGAGATAAGTGAATTTGACTATATAATAGACATTGCAACGCTAACTGGTGCTTGTGTGGTCGGAGTTGGCAACTATACAACTGGCATAATGGGGCATAATGATGAATTGAAAAATAAAATGAAAGAGTGTGCAAAAAACTCTGGAGAATTTGCAACTCCTTTAGATTTCAATAGATTTTTATCAAAAACTCTAAAGAATGAAACAGCAGATATTTGTAATATATCAAATACGAGATATGGCGGAGCATTGACTGCTGGACTTTTTTTAAGTGAATTTATAAAAGATGCAAATAAAGATAAATGGCTACACCTAGATATTGCTGGTCCTGCTTTTGTGGAGCATATATGGGGGGTAAATCCTCATGGTGCTAGTGGTGCAGGCGTAAGAATGGTTGTAGAATTTATCGAGAATATAAACAAAAAATAGCTTGTCTTATATCTGACAAGTTATTGCTTTTTGTACAAGTAGATTGGAAATTATTTCTCTGTCATTTATAACATGTTTAATTTCCAAATCTTCTAAAATTTTCTCTTCATCTTCATTGTTGACAACAACAACTATATTTACGTCTTTGTCTATAGAAACAACATTTTCGCAAATTAATCTTTTTTGCTTTTCATTTGCAATTGAGATGATTACGCCTGTTGAACCTTGAGCATTAAAATGCTCTAGCACACTTTTTTGTGCTGCATTTGCAAAAAATATATTTTTTTCTCCATTTGCTATTGCCTTATCTACTAATGCTATATCATGCTCTAAAATAATATATTTTATACCTAATTCTTTAAGACTTTTGGCAACATTCTGACCAACTGGTCCGTATCCACATATAATCATATGTTCATTAAATCCATCTTCTTTAAAAGCTCTTTTTCTAAGAATAGTAGGCTCAGGCATAAGAAAATCTACAATATTTTTAATATTTTTCATCATAAATGGAGATAAAATCATAGAAAAAATCACAGATATTACCAATATTTGATTTTCTATATTACTTATTAGTTTGTTTGAGTATGCCAATGTAAAAATTACTAATGCAAACTCTCCAACTTGACTAAGTGCAATTGTTGTTTTAAAAACCGTTCTTTTTTGAAAAAATGTATAGAGCGTTGCAAATATTACTAATGCTTTAACAGATATTATAATAATAGTAATAACTAAAATTTCAAATATATACTCTATCGCTGAATGCCAGTCTATCTGCATTCCTACTGTTATAAAAAATAACCCTAAAAGTAAATCCCTAAAAGGAACAAGGTCGGATTCTATCCTAAAACGGTATTTTGTTTCTGCAAGCATCATACCTGCTAAAAAAGCACCCAATGAATATGAAAAACCGAGTTGTTCTGCAATAAAGGAAGTCAATGTTACCAAAAATAAAACTGATATTAAAAAAATCTCTTCTGATTTGGTTGCAGCAATAAGTTTAAAATATCTCTCTATCATATATTTGCCTATAACCAAAAATGTGATGATAATAACAATAGAATTGATAAGTAAATTGATTAAAACTTCATCTAGTGATTTGCTATTGGATGTAAAAATTGAAAGCATTACGAATATCGGAATGACAGCCAAATCTTGAAATATCAACACTCCAAGCACGATTCTGCCATATCCCGAATGAAGCTCATTTTTTTCATTTAAAATCTTAAGCACTATGGCTGTTGATGATAAAGACAAAGCAAAACCTATAGTAAGAGAGCCATGCAGAGAGATATGAAATAAATACAAACATATAAATGTAAAGATGAGTCCTGTTAAAATAACTTGTAGAAAACCAAAAACAAAAACTTCTTTTTTTGTTTTTTTCAAATATTTAAAAGAAAATTCTAGTCCTATTGTAAACATCAAGAAAACAATTCCAAATTCTGATATTTTGGTTAAAAATTCTTTTGATTCTTGATCAAAATGATAAAAAGAAGCTATTATAAACCCTGTTATTATATAACCTATTATTGTTGGGATTTTAAATTTCTTTAGAAATATATTTATAAAAATTGATATTGCTAAAACAATTACAAATAACAATAAACTATGATGCATAAATCCCCTCTTTTATTCTTGTGCGTCCGCTAATGTAAGAGCAAAAAGGACATTAATGCCGCTTTTTTCTAAAACACTTTTTGCTTCTTGCAATGTAGCTCCAGTAGTAATTATATCATCTATTAAAATTACATCGATATTTTTTTTGCCATTATAGATAAAATTTCTTGGATTTTCTAGTCGAAATTGCAAAGTCTTGCCAGAATATTTAATACTATTAGATGACAATAGAGAAGCCTGGAGCACTTTTGAATACTTTGTTTTCATAGAGTTTGTCAAAATTGCTACATGAGAATATCCATTTTTTACCTTTTCATCTATACCAACTACATATATTTTTCTTTTATCGTTTGAAACAAATTCATTTATAAAAGATTTAAATGTTATTTTTGATATTGCAGAAAAAACTCTATAGCCCAAATTTGTATGTTTAGTCAAAAGCATAGTTTCTATAGTGGAATATTTATAAAAACTATACACATCAAGTGTACCAATAACTCTTTTTGTAATATTAGGCTTCAAGAGAGAATTTTCACATTCTTTGCAAAATGCCCTAAATGATAATTTTTGACAACTTAGGCATCTCATAATCTTCTCACAAATAATGTCTAATTATGATGGCATAATGCAGTATCCATAAATTAATAAAAAATATAAGTAATGATGAGGCTCTAGAAATTATATTTTGCCAAAATGTTCGTTCAAAATCATTTGTTTTATATGCAATAATAAAATGAATTATGGTCAATATTATAACGAAGCCTACCAAAATAAGCTTTTTTTGCAAAGTTAGCACTATTTCGCTTGTATCTCCACTAAGCAAAAGAGTTAAAAGTCCATTTTGAGAAATCATAAATAAACCTGTTGCAACTAAAATCAAAAGTGCAACTATTTGATAATAGCCAAAAAGCGGACCTATTCTAGGGTAAACTTCCTTTTGCGCTCTCTTATCTCGCATAAAAATACCAAGTACAAACATAAATACAGCTCCACCAATCCATGCAATGGCGGATATTAAGTGAAGATGTATAGACCAGCCCATTTTTTTCTCTAACTATCTAGTTTTAGCACTGCCATAAACGCCTCTTGTGGCACATCAACTTTACCAATTGATTTCATTCTCTTTTTACCAGCTTTTTGTTTTTCCAAAAGCTTTCTTTTCCTGGTTATATCTCCACCATAACATTTTGCAGTTACATTTTTTCCAACAGATTTAACATTTGTTCTAGCAATTACTGTATTGCCTACACTAGCTTGTATTGCAACTTCAAAAAGTTGTCTTGGAATAAGCTCTTTAAGTTGATTTACAAAAGAAAGACCCCTTGTTCTAGCTTTTTCTTCTGGAACAATAATAGATAACGCGTCAACTATATCTCCAGCAACCTTTATATCGAGTTTTACAAGTTTTCCAGGCCTAAACCCTATTGGCTCATAATCAAAGCTTGCATAGCCCTTTGTAGTGCTTTTTAGCTTATCATAAAAATCCATAACGATTTCATTCATAGGAATATCATATTCAAGTAAAACCCTTGTTTCATTCAGATAATCCATTTTTATCTGTATTCCACGACGATCGCTTAGTAACTTTATTAAATTTCCTACAAATTCTTGTGGAGTAAGAATCGTAGCTTTCACATATGGCTCAAAAATAGTATCTATTTTTTGAGGTTCTGGTAATTCGCTTGGATTTTGAATCTCAACCTTCTCTCCATTTGTTTTCAATATTTCATAAACAACAGTTGGAGCAGTTGCTATGAGATCAAGGTCAAATTCTCTCTCCAATCTCTCTTTTACTACTTCCATATGAAGCATTCCGAGAAATCCTGTTCTAAAACCACTACCAAGAGCCATAGAACTTTCAGGCTCAAAACTAAGAGAACTATCATTTAATTTCAATCTATTAAGTGCATCTCTAAGGTCTTCAAATTTATCTGTTTCAATAGGATAAATTCCTGCAAATACAAAAGGTTTAGCTGGAGAAAAACCTTCAATAGCTTTAGCGGTAGGATTTTTGGCGTCTGTTATAGTATCTCCAACCATGAGGGCATCCACATTTTTTAGCCCCATAACCACTATACCAACTTCGCCAGTTTTTATCTCACTCGTCTTTGTTGGTGCTAGTGGGTGTGGATACATAAGATCAAGAATCTGGTGCTCTCTCTTTGTTCCCATTACTTTTGCTACTTGACCTTTTTTGAGACTTCCTTCAAAAACTCTAACAAGTGCCAAAGCACCAAGATAATTATCAAACCAGCTATCATAAATAAGTACTTTTGCTGGAGCATTTTCATCCCCACTTGGTGCTGGTATTTTTTCAACAATTGTATCGATTAGATCTTTTACCCCCTGCCCTGTTTTAGCAGAAACCAAACAATGCTCCGTAGCATCAATACCAATTGCATGCTCAAGCTCAGCTAGTACTCTATCTGGATCAGCAGCTGGAAGATCTATCTTATTTACAACTGGAAGCAGTTCAAGGTTATTTTCAATAGCTATATATACATTTGCTATCGTTTGTGCTTCAACACCTTGTGCTGCATCAATGATAAGCAATGCCCCTTCACTTGAAGCCAAAGATCTACTTACTTCATAAGAAAAATCAACATGACCTGGAGTGTCTATGAGATTTAATACATATGGAACCCCATCTTTTACATAATCAAGCCTAACACTTTGTGCTTTGATAGTTATACCACGCTCTTTTTCTATATCCATAGTATCCATGACTTGAGCTGACATTTCTCTATCGCTTATAGCACCACACTCTTGGATTATTCTATCTGCTAGAGTTGATTTTCCATGATCTATATGAGCTATAATTGAAAAATTTCTTATATTACTTTGTGGCACATTGGCCATATATCTTTCCTTTTAAAAAACGATTTTTATATCTAAATTAAATATTCTAATAAATCTTTACTATTCATAAATTCTACTTTCCATCAAACAGAGAATTTACGCTCTCATTATTATAAACTCTTCTTATTACTTCTCCTAGCATTGGTGCAGTAGAGAGCATTTTTATTTTATTTGAAGTATGTTGCATAGGTATTGTATTTGTAACTATCAATTCATCCAATGAACCATTTTCTATTCTATCAAATGCAGGACCTGAAAGTACTGGATGTGTACAGCAAGCCATTACGCTAGTAGCTCCTAATTTTTTTAAAGCTTCTGCTGCTTTAACCATAGTACCAGCAGTATCAATCATATCATCTATAAGTATGACATCTTTTCCTTCTACATCACCAATAACATTCATAACTTCTGATTCGTTCGCCTTTTCTCTTCTTTTATCAACTATCACCATATCAAGACCTAGTTTTTTAGCAAAGTATCTAGCTCTTGCAACTCCGCCAATATCTGGACTTGCAATAATTGGATTTTTAAATTTTTTGGATTTTATATAATCTACAAAAAGTATAGCACCATATAAGTTATCTACTGGTATATCAAAAAATCCTTGGATTTGAGAAGCATGAAGATCTACCGTTACTACTCTTGTTATCCCTGCTACTTCCATAAGATTTGCAACTAGTTTTGCAGAAATTGGAACTCTAGGAGCTGCTTTTCTATCTTGTCTGGCATATCCATAATAAGGAACTATAGCTGTAATTGACTTTGCAGATGAACGCTTTAATGCATCAGTCATTATCAATAACTCCATTAAGTTATCATTTGCTGGTGCACAAGTTGGCTGAATTATAAAAACATCTTTTCCTCTTACACTTTGTGCAATTTGTACATTTATTTCGCCATCAGAAAAACGATTTATAGTTGCACTTGAAAGTGGCATTTCTAAATATTTTGCTATCTCATTTGACAACTCTTCATTTGCAGTACCAGAAAAAATCATATATCCACCCATTAGGTAAATCTCCGTTAAAATATATTTATTACATTATATCCAAAGATTGATAAACATATGTTTTTAAAGTCTTATATTATTACCCCGCCACCAAGTAGCTTCTCACCATCATAAAGAGCTGCAATCTGTCCGCGTGCTACACCAAAAACACTCTCTTTAAATATGATTGTTGCTTTATCTCCCTGCATGGATACTGTAGCTGGTGTTGCATTTGTTCTATACCTAACTTTTACATTGCATTCAAAATTATCTCCAACATCAGAGATTAGAGAAATATCTTTGATTTGAATTTTTTTTACCTCTAACTCCTCTTTTTTGCCAACAACTATTTGATTTAACTCTGGTTTTATATCCAAAACAAAGTGTGGATCATGCGCACCATTCACAAAAAAACCTCTTCTTTTTCCTATCGTATAATGCATATAACCCTTGTGTGTTCCCACAACTTTTCCGCTACTATCTATCGTTTCACCTTCCATATCTATATTCATATGTTTGGCTAAAACTTCCAAATATGTATTTTCAACAAAACATATCTCTAAACTCTCGTTGGAACTTGAAATACGAGATAAAAAATCGTAGTTTTTTGCAAATTCTTTTACATCTTCTTTTACCCACCCTCCGAGTGGAAAGATAATGTTAGGTAAAGCATTTTTATCAATTTGTGCTAAAAAATAACTCTGATCTTTACTCTTGTCAACACCCTCTGATATAGATTTGCCATCACATCTGACATAATGACCAGTTGCAATAAAATCTGCTCCTATGCTTTTTGCATATTCAAGCATTTTGCCAAATTTGATACTTCTATTGCATACAATACATGGATTTGGAGTAAGCCCCTCTTTGTAAGAAGATACAAAATAGTCATAAACATCTTTTTTAAATTCATTACTCAAATCTAAAAAATGAGCTTTTATTCCTAAACTTGACGCTACTTGCTCTACTTTTGAAAAATTTTCTTCATGATAGTTTGGCTTATCATGAAGCTTCATGTATACACCTTCAACTTCATATCCAGCTTTTTGTAAAAGGATTGCTGTTACGCTAGAGTCGATTCCACCACTCATTCCTACTATAACTTTTTTTTTCATTCTCAGCTTTTACACGCTATATTTTGCCACTCTTTTGCAAGTCTGTCTCTTAGGTATTCACTAGATGCTGGGATTAGATTATCATGTATATCTTGTCCCACAGAAAAATAATACATTGGCGTACCGCAAGTTGTCAAGAAATCTGCAAGCCCTGTAATGCTTGCCGTTTCGTCAAATTTGGTAATAATCAAATAATCTATACTTAAAAAAGAAAAGTTCTCATACATTCTTTCTAAATCTTCTTTTTTCAAAGTAGCTGACAATACCAATCCTAAACTAATATTGTATTTTGATGCTTGAGTGATAAATGAAACTGTATCTACAAGTTTTTTGATATCAAATGGTGATATTCCACCAGTATCAACAAAAACTAATTCTTTATTTTTATATTCATCTAGTTGTGAAATAAACTCATTTTCTTCATGCAAATCGGCATAATCTACATCAAACGAAGATGCATAACTTTTTAACTGTTCACTTGCTGCTAATCTATTTTGATCTAAATTTATAAGTGCAATATTATCACTTTGAATATCATCTTTGAAATTCAATACCATTTTTGCTATAGAAGTGGTCTTGCCAACGCCAGTAGGTCCTACCATCATCAGTATATTTGGTTTTTGTTTTATATCATCTACAAATGTAAAATTTGCTTCCAATTCATCTAAAATAAAATTCATAATAAGATTTTTGTCTTCTGTTATATCACTCTGTATCAACTTATTAATTGTATTTTTAAGCCATATTTCATCAATACCTCTTTTTACCAATTCTCTTTGCATTATTTCAACGCAAGACTCTTTTGGTGCATCTACATTTAATACAATATCCTCCATGATGGTCAACTCTTGGTCAAAATCTTTTTCAACACTATCTGTATTTGAATAATCCTCTATATTTGTTAGTTCCTGCTCAAGACCTTTCATGATATTTAAAAAATCTTCTGGATACTCATCGATAGGATGAATTTCTATATTGCCGAGCTCTAAAATACTATCTGTTTCTACTGTTGGTATAAAAGATATTGAATATCTAATTCTGTCGTTATCAATTAATTGTTTAGTTGATATATACTTAACACCATTTGGATACTTAGAATGTATCTGCTCATATATTTCGATTATTTCATTACCCAAAAAAGTTTCAGCATTCATTTTAAACCCCTTTCATCCAAGCTAATGGTAGCAAAACAGAATCTCTCGCACCCCAAAAAGGATGTGGCAATATAAGATTAGATTTATTTATAATTAGTTTTCCATATTTTATCATATCTATATCTAAAGTTCTAGGTGCATTCTTAAAACTTCTTTTTCTTCCAAATTTTTTTTCTGCATGGAGTATAAAACGAAGTAACTCTAATGGTGTCAACTTTGTATCCACAAGCACAACGGCATTATAAAAAAATGGCTGATTTTTATATCCAAATGGTGGATTCTTTAAAATAGGTGATGTTTGTAAAATTTTTACAAATCCACTTCGTTTTAAAAACCAAAAAAGATGTTCAAATCTTCTATTTACATCTCCTATATTTCCACCGATTCCCAAAAGGGCTATGTTTCTGCTATGTTTATTGTTCGAAATATATGGGTAGTGTGAAGTTTTTATTTTATAGTTATCATTGCCTATCTTAGTTATTTTAAACACCCAGAATCTCCGCTTTGCCATTTTTCATAACGACAGTATCCTCTATCCTTACGCCAAATTCATTTGGTAAATAAATTCCAGGCTCAATCGTAAAAACCATTCCATCTTCTATGATGGTCTCTGATTTAGAAGAAATTACAGGCAATTCATGTATATCAAGACCGACTCCATGTCCAGTAGAATGAACAAAATAATCTCCAAATCCATGACTATCTACAATATCTCGTGCGACTTTATCGATTTGATTTGCTTTCATGCCGCTTCTAGCTTCTTTTATGGCACTATTATAAGCTTTAAGAACAACATCATATACTTTTTGCTTCTCTTGACTGTCAAAATATTGAGACAAAGAACAATTTGTACTATCTTTTACACTTATAGTTCTTGTTCTATCAGAACAGTATCTCTCGAACTTTAAACCCGCATCTATAAGAAGTAAATCATTATTGTTTAATTTGGTGTCTGTTGGAGTTGCATGGGGTTTTGCCGCATTTGAATTTATGGCAACTATTGGCGAAAAACTAAGCTCATATCTTCCTTGGAAGCTCAAATACTCTTTAGCAAAGTGTGTCAATCTAAATTCATCGCATCCCAGCATATTAGTTTGCATATTTGATATAAAATTATCAAAAGCTTCACTTCCTAATTTTGCAGCATTATTTAATAACAATATCTCTTTTTGTGTTTTTATTATTCGTTTTTTTTGGGAAAAACTTTTATGTAGCACTATATCAACACCCAAGCCACTAGATAGTTCATTAAAATCAAACAAACTAAACTCTTGTGGATCTATAGTAATTTTTCTAATATTATTTGATATAAGTAATCTTTTTGCGACACTAATCAAATCTCTATCTATAATTATCTCAACACCATCTCTACATCCAAGCCTAGCGTCAAGCTCATATCTACCATCTGTTATAAAAAATGATTCGCTCCCAAGTTGAACAAATATAGCATTATCACAACTATATCCGCACTCATAATATATAGAGTTTTCATCTTTTAGCAGATAGTTCATTTAAATTATTTTTGTGCCTCTGCTCTAGCTTTTTTCATTGCAGCAAATTCATTCAAGATTTGCACCATTCCTATCATAGCCAAATGATAACCATATGGTCCCATTCCCAATATTTGACCAGCACAAACTGGAGCCACTAGAGACTTATGTCTAAACTCTTCTCTTTGGTGAATATTTGATAAATGAACTTCTATTGCAGGCAAACTAACTGCTGCTATAGCATCTCTAATTGCAATTGATGTATGAGTATATGCTGCTGGATTTATTATAATTCCATCACTATCCCCTAAACACTCTTGAATCTTATCTACTATCTCACCTTCCAAATTGCTTTGGAAAAATTCTACATCTACATTATTTTGTTTTGCAATTTGCTCCATTTGAGCATGAATGTCATCCAATTTTATTGAACCATAAACACCTTGTTCTCTAATGCCAAGCATATTTAGATTTGGACCTTGGATTACTGTAATTTTCATTTAAAAACCTACCTTCTTATAAATATTTTAGTATGATTGTATCAAAAAAGTTTTAAACCTAATTTTCAAGGATGTTTATGAAAATATTAGTAGCCGACTTTATCTATGTCAGCGAAGGTTATATTCAAAAAAAAGCTATTGCATTTGATAATGTCATAAAAAATATAGATAGTCTTGATGTTTTAAAAAAAATGTATCCTAAAGCAGAGATTATAAATACTCCCAAAAACTCCATAATATATCCAGGATTTATAAATAGTCATGTTCATCTTGAATTTTCCAACAATAAAACGAGTTTAAAGTATGGCTCTTTTGTACCATGGCTAAAATCTGTCATTAAAAATACAGATATGATACAAAAATGTACCACAAATGATATGAAAAAAGCATCTAAAGAAATGTTAAAAAGTGGAATTACAAGCTTTGGTGCTATAAGTTCAAACGGAAATGATTTAAAAACTTGTGTAGATGCTCCGCAAAGAGTTGTGTTTTTTAATGAAATACTTGGAAGTAAAGAAGAAAATAGCGAAACTTCATATGAACTATTTATAAAAAGAGTTGAAAATTCTCTAAAATATGACTCCCAAAAATTTAAAACAGCGATATCCATACACTCTCCATATTCAACACACCCCATCCTAATACAAAAAGCTATCTCTTTGGCAAAAGAGAAAAAATTTATCTTGAGTGCTCATTTGTTGGAAAGCAAAGCGGAAAAAGAGTGGATAGAAGAAGGGAATGGAGAATTTTATAATCTATATAATGAATTTTTTGGCATCGCAAAACCCATAAATACAAAAAAATCATTTATAAAAGCATTTGATGATATCCCAACCCATTTTATACATCTCACAAATGCAAGCTCTGATGATATAGCATACATAGAGAGTAAAAAACACTCGGTAGCACATTGTCCTAGATCAAATAGACTTCTTGGATGTGGTATACTTGATGTATGCAAATTAAATATTCCATGGACTACAGCAACTGATGGGCTTAGTTCAAATTGGTCTTTAAATATTTTTGATGAATTAAGAGCGGCTGTGATGCTTCATGCCAATGATGATTTAATGAGCCTTTCCAATAAATTAATACAAAGCATTACCAACGTCCCTGCTAAAATTTTAGATTTAAATTGTGGAGTTATAGAAGTAGGAAAATTTGCTGATTTCGCTATAATTAAACTACCTGATTGCCCCAATGTTTTAGAGGAAATTTCTCTTTGGACAATTTTGCATACAAAACAAGTAAATCAACTTTATATAGGAGGGAATAGATATGTTTAAAACCATTAGTGATACTTTAAAATGGATTGGAAGTCATTTTCTAGGACTATTGTTTGTTCTAATTTTGCTTATGATTATTTTACCAAGTGGCAAACCAAGCAACTTTGATGCGAACCTTCAAGAGATAGAACTCAAAGGTCCTATAATGTCTAGTGATGATATTTTAAAACAAATTGATGATGCTAAAAATAATGAAAAAATCAAAGGTGTTCTTTTTTCTATTAACTCTCCTGGTGGTGGGGTTGCACCATCTATTGATATATCTTATGCTATTAAAGATTTAAGTAAAACAAAGCCTGTACTAGTGTATGGTGGGGATGTTATGGCAAGTGGAGGATATTATAGTGCAATTTACGCAAATAAAATTATGGCAAATCCAGGTTCTATGATAGGTTCTATTGGTGTTATAATGGAAGGTGCCAATATGGAGCCTCTATTTAAAAAAATTGGCATAGATACGCAAATAGTAAAACAAGGAAAATATAAAGAAATAGGCACAATGAGCAGAGAGTGGACACCCGAAGAGAGAAGTGAATTAGAAACACTTACTCGTGACACTTATGATCTTTTTGTAAAAGATGTAACAATTGCTAGAAAGTTGGATATAAAAAATATGGGTCAATACGCCGATGCTCATGTATATTCTGCCTTAAGAGCAAAAAGTGTTGGATTGATTGACCTTATAGGCACAAAACAACAAGCAAAAGAAGAAATTCAAAAAATGTCCAATGTCAAAAAAGCAAAATGGAAAGAAAAAGACAAAGTTGATAAATTTTTTGAAAAATTGAGCAGTGAAACGGCTTCAAAAATAAGTAGTTATCTTTTCGGACTAAAAGCGACTCTATAAAACTAAATGAGTAATTTAAAAATTATATTCTTGTTAAGCATTGTCCCTTTATCGCTTAGTCATGCAAACAATTACGAGATTATAGATAATGCTATAAATACTAAAATAGATGGCAAAATATATACTTCCATTTGTCAAAACCAAGAAAAAGTATCAATTTTAAACTCACAAAATAAAAATATATTTACAAAAAATATTGATTGTGCATTTATGAAATTTGAAGATTTCAACAAAGATGGATACAAAGACTTTATTATAACACTACTACCACACAAAATATAATAATGTATAATCCAAAAACAAAGCAATTTAATTTCATTGAAGATTTTTCAAATTTTCCAAATGCCACACATATAAACAAAACAAACAAATACTACTCATATCACCATAGCGGTTGTGCGGATATGCTATGGGATAGTGACCTTTTTTATATAAAAGATAACAAAGCGATACTATTAGGAAATATTCATGGGGATGAATGTGAGCTAAATACAATCTCGATAACTAAAAACAATAAGCAAAAAGATACAAAAACCATATCAACCGAAATACTAGGAAAATACAAAGATGGTAAATTTGGTTTTATAGATAGTTACTGGGAAAAACACTATAAAGAGTTTTAAGACAACACAATAGATATGCTTTTTTGTCAAAATTTTCTCTTTTTTATTTTTTTATATTATTATATTACATATCATAGGTCTATCATTAAAATAGCGAGAGGCACTCTGCTAGAAGAAATACTTTTGGTTTATCATTACATCCGAAAACCTTAATAAAACCTTAATTCAATCAAAATAGTCTTAATATTTTATAATTAGGTAAGTTTTTTATACTATAATTCGCCGATTAATTTTTAAAAGAGGATATTTGTCTCTTTTAAACATTAATATCAAAGTTATACAAGCGAGGAAAGAACTATCGAATTACTATTATACATAATGATTATTATTTTAACTACTGCATTTTTTATCAACACAACAATCAGATCAAAATTAACAACCATATTTAGACCGGTACTAACTTTACTTATCATATTATCTTTTGGTGCTACAAATGCTCAAGCTGCTTACAGCCAAATAGCAAAACATGCTGGAATGGATGATAAAAAATTTGAAAAGATTGTCAAAAAGATTGTCAAAATAGAATCTACTACTGGTAATTATAATACTAGAAATAAAAAAAGCGGTGCCTATGGACGCTACCAAATTATGCCACAAACGGCCAAGCTCTATACAAAAAAACTAGGCATTCCTTATGGTAAATGGAAAATACCTGAAAATCAAGATAGAATATTCAGAGCTATTCTTAAAGACAATATTCAAGCACTGAAAAAAAATGGTATCAAAATCACTGCCTTTACTATTTACGGCTCACATCAACAAGGTGCTGGTGGTTTCAATGCGATTATGAAAAATAAGAAGCTTACAAAACATATCGAAAAAAATATAAGAAACAACCTCCCAAAAAAACTAAGAACAATAGAGAGCTCAAAACTCGCAATGGTATGGAAAAACTATTGGGAAAAAGAGCTTGCCTAAGGCTATAAAATCTTCTTAATTAAATCCAGACTAGGTTCATAAAGCCTTACAGGGTTCTAATCTGCAACTTGAAAGACATCTTTGTTTCAAATAATTATATATGCTTTTGTTGTCTTTTAAGTGATGCATTTTGCCTAAGTGTCTTTTTAGTAATATAATATACTCCGGCATTGCGAAGAAATTTTGGCAAGACCCTACCCTCGATTTTCATTATATCTTGTGCAATCAAATTGGCAACTTCTAAGGATTCAATTTTTTTAATGCTTGCTAGATATGTAAAAATATATTCTGCTAAGGTATCTAAATAAAATACTGTTGATTGTCCACTATAATCATATAACCATATACTAAATTCTCTAAAACTCTCAAAAACACTTTTATCGCCCCATATTAATTTTATTGTATGGGTAAAATTACCGCTGTTATAGCACAAATCCCAATACCTAGCAAATCTTTTCATCTCATTTATTGTCTCAATGTCTAAAAGATTATTTGAGATAATATCATATGGTGGAATATTTGAATATACCATTTTATACTCTTCGTCATGTCTATTTATGCGTGTACCAGATAATTTCTTCAATATTCCTATTTGTATCTCTGAGTCACTTAGACTTATTAACATATCCAGATTGCGTCCAAATTGCTCTAAACTTTCTCCTGGCAACCCAACTATGAGATCTAGGTGCAAATGTGCTTTTGTATGCTTTTGTAAAAAAGCAATGTTTTCAACTATTTTTTTAAAGTTAAGAGGTCTGCTGATATTTTTTGCAACTGTTTTATCAAGAGTTTGTATTCCTATCTCTAACTGCAGTGATGCTGGAGGAAATTTCATTAAACGCTCACGAATAGAATCAGGAAAAGCTTCTGGGATAACTTCAAAATGAACAAAATAAGGAGGTGTTTTGGCAAGAAAAAAATCTAACAATTTGTTTGCATATGATATATTTAGATTGAATGTACGATCAATGAAGCGAAAATCTCTTGCTCCACGACTCCACAACTGCTCAATGGCTTCTAAAAATTTATCTTCATCAAAATATCTAACACTCTTATCTATAGATGACAAACAAAACTCGCATCGAAACGGACACCCCCTCGATGCCTCCACATAAATACGACGCTTCGCTATATCTTCGTCACTATAATAATCATAAGGTAATAATATATTTTTAGCATCCAAAAGCATAGGTTTATATATACGCTCTTTTGGTAATTCTTTGTTTAAGAGGTGCTTACATAGATTATAAAATGTCGCCTCACCCTCTCCTTGAACAATATAATCAGCACTATCAATATTTATCCTAAAAGGAGTATAACTCACCTCTGGACCACCTAGTACAATAATAACTTCTGGAGCTTTCTCTTTTAATATTCTTAATAATTGTTCTATCTTGGATGCATTCCAAATATAAACACCTATTCCAATAATTTCAGGATTATTTTCTAATAATTTTTCAGATATTGTATTGAGATCTTCTTTGATTGTAAAATCCACAATCTTTGCATGAAGCTTAATCTCATGCAAATTGGCATATAGATATCGTAAAGCAATCGAAGTATGCGAATATCGTGCATTTAAAGTAGTTAAAACTATGCGGCTCATTTAGCCTTGTTTTGAAGATTTTGCTCTTCTCTTTTGCTCTAAAAGTAGTTTATCTTTTTGCATTTTACTTTTATTTTTTGCTAAGACTTGCATATCTTCAACTTCATCCATTTCATCTACTATCTCAACGCCTAGCATAACTTCCAAAACGTCTTCAAGTGTAACAACACCTTCTGTTTGCCCATAGTTATCATGCACTATAAACAAGTGTGTTTTTCTTTTTATAAACATATCTATGAGAAGCGAAACTGGAACATTTTCAGAAACACTATGTGCTTCCATAACTATATCTTTTAACTTCGTATCATCTCTCTCTTCAATACTCTCTTCAAGAATAGCTTGATTTAAAACAACACCTATAATATTATCAATAGAATCGCCATATATTGGGATACGGGAGTGTATATACATTCTATCGTCTTCTAAAACCTCTTCTATCATCATATCACCAGGAAAAGCAACAACTACGCTTCTAGGAGTCATAATATCTTTTGCTTTAATATTTTTTAATTTTAAAAGATTTTCTATTAAGCTACTTTCTTTTGGATTTATAGTTCCTTCTCTTTCCCCCATAGCAACAACTGCCATTATCTCATCTCTTGAAAAATAGCTTGTATGTTTTTTACCTCTGGATATAAAGTTTGTAATGATTGTTGATAACCATACAAAAGGAAATGTTATTTTCATTAAAAGGTCTATCAAATATGCTGCTGGTACAAGCAATTTTTTCCAATATATTGCACCTATAGTTTTAGGAATTATTTCGGAAACATATAACAACAAAAGAGTTAACCCAAAAGCTACTACTGCTTGCATATCTGATCCAAATAATTTTTGTGCTTCTGCTCCAACACCAGTAGCACCCATAGTAGCTGCAAATGTATTGAAGGTTAAAATAGATGAGATTGGTCTATTGATATTTTTTTTTAATTTTTTTAAAATATCAACGGCATCTCCATGAGTCTCTTTAGAAAGAGTCTCTATGTAAGAATTTGTACTAGAAAGAAGTACGGCTTCTAGCATTGAACACATAAAAGATACAAAAAGAGCAAGGGAAAGGTATGTTAGGAGTAGTGTCATTGTGACACCTTTTTTAGATTCAGGTTAAAGCACCTACAATCTACATCATTTGTAGTCATTTTATTAATAATCCTTAAGATTTAACTCTCTAATTTTAGAGTTTCGTTATTATAGCATAAAAAATATTTTCTTTGTTAAGATAAAAGCTTCATAGCAAAATCGATAGCTTCTTGTGTTTTTCTCTCTCCACTTATAATTCTAGCTATCTCTTCCACTCTGCCATTATCATCTAAAACTATCGTTTTGCTCTTGTTTTCATCTTTTGTAATCAAAATATGCTGATTTGCCTTTGATGCAAGATGCGGCTGATGAGAAATAGCAAAAATTTGGTAATTTTTTGAAAGCTTTAAAAGCATATTTGCTATAGCTATTGATTCATCTCCACTAACATTAGCATCAATTTCATCAAAAATCAATACGCCTTTTGAGTTTCCTTCATCATTTATTGTACTTGAAACCAAAAGAGCAAGTCTTAGACGGTTGAACTCCCCGCCACTAAGAGTTGATGTTTTAGAGCCACCTAGTTTGATATCTATCTCATCTACACCTCGTTCATACATTGAGGTTTTTGAAATTTCGAATGAAGCTTTTGGCAACTTTAAATCTTTAAGTAATGGATTTAATATTTTTAAAATATTATCAAACTCATTTTTTCTAATGGACGACATATCATTAGACAACTTATCAAGTATAGAAGCATATTCTTTTATAAAATTTTCTAGCTTTGATTTATCTTCTATTATATGATTAAAACTTTCTAACTCCTCTTTTTTCTTATCTCTAAAAACAAGAGCTTCTTCTATAGAACCATATCTATTCTTTAAAGATGACAGAGACTCTATTCTATTTAAAACAGCCTCTATATCCATATCTTCTAATTCCACATTTTTAGACATAGCATCATCTAAATCAATTCTGATATTGTTAAACATATCAGACACACCAGAACCATCGACATCTAAAAGCCTATAAAATTCAGCTATTTTGCTTTCATAATCAAATATATTTTCTATGGCTTTCATTGACTCTTTGATTTTATCTATTTTTGATAATTTTTGTTTAATTTCAAGTAAATCTTCATATTCATTAAGCTTTGGGCTTATGCTATCTATTTTTTGGATTTCAAATTTTGCAAATTCTATCAAATCATTTATTTTTGTCTCTTTTTCTATAATGAGATTTAACTCTTTTTGTGCACTTTTAAGTTCATTGAATTTAAAAGCAAAATCATCTAATTTTTTTTTATAACTTTCATCTTTTGAAACGATAAAATCATCAACTAAGTCAAGCAATGTTTGACTATCAAGTATTCCCTTATCTCTAACACTTAAATATTTGATATATGGATTAAAAATATCTTCCAAGGATTTTTTTGAAATGTTTTGATCATTTATAAGAAATCTTACTTTGTCTTTTTTAATAGTTTTTACATATAACTCATCTTCAAGCAAAATAGAATCACTATCCATATCGCTTGGCTTAGAGAGAGATATCTCACACATAGAGGCATAATTTTGCACACTAAACCCAAAACTTCCCAATATTGCGCTCATCAAAACAGATTTTCCAGCGCCACTTGGGCCAGTAAATACAATTAGCCCTTGTTTGAAATCTATTTTCTCATTTTCAAAATCAATAAGTTCTTTTAAAACAATACTTTCTACCATATATTATCGTTTATCGCCCCAATGCAATTTTTCTCTCAATACATCAAAATAGTTTCTCTCTAAACTATGAATGAGTCTAGCTCCTCTTTTTGCACCTTTGATGACAAGCACATCATCTGCTTTAAGCTCATAATCATCTTGTCCATCAATTACTGCTATATTGTTTTCATCAGGCGATGTAAGCTCTATCGTAAAATCCCCAGGAACAACAAGTGGTCTTTGAGTAAGTGAGTGTGCTGATATAGGAGTCATAATAAAAGCTTGAGTAAGTGGATACATAACAGGTCCACCAACTGCTAAGTTGTATGCTGTTGAGCCAGTAGGAGTTGATACTATGAGTCCATCACCTCTATATGTATTAAACCATTTATCATCAATTGATGCATTCACTTTTACCATTTTAGAAATAGCACTTCTAGTCAATACTACATCATTAAATGCAAAAAAACTGCTTTTCTTTCCATCTGTTGATTTTATAACACCTTCTATCATCATGCGTTCGTCTATTCTATAGTTTTGAGATATCAAATCTTTTATAAAATTTTCTACATTATCCAAGCTCACATCAGCCAAAAATCCCAAACTGCCTGCATTTATACCAAAAACTGGTTTTTTAAATTTATAACTTCTTCTTACTAATGAAAGCAAAGTGCCATCTCCACCTAGAGAAACAAGCACATCTGACTCTTTACACATATCATCAAATGCTATTCCTTCTTCACCTATCATATCGCCAGCCTCTTTCGACAACAAGACCTTAAATCCATGTTTTTCAAAAAGTTTTTTTACCTTATTGTAAATCATTCCAATTTCTGGTTCATTTGGCTTTAAAGTGAATCCGAAAGTATCTATTTTTTCTAAAAGTTTTGTCATCAAGTCGTATAAATCCTGTAAAATTTATTTATAAATAAGAATACCATAAAAGCAATTAAAGCAAATATACAAATCCAAAAAATCGAAATCTTTATGAAACTTTCGTTATAATCGCGACAAAATTTAGTTAAGGATTGCATGTGAGAACACATTATTGTTCAACTGTAAATACAGAACATATAGGGCAACAAGTAACAGTTGCTGGCTGGGTGGCTAGTAGAAGAGACCATGGTGGAGTAATTTTTATTGATATTAGAGATAATGATGAAGTTTTACAACTTGTTTGTGATCCAGCAGACAGCGTAGAAGCACACAAAATTGCTGAAGAGATAAGAGATCAGTTCGTAATCATTGCTACTGGTATTGTTAGAGCTAGAGGCGAAGGTTTGGAAAATCCAAACCTCAAAACTGGAAAAGTAGAGATTGTTGTAACAAATATTATTATAGAAAATAAATCTCTAACTATGCCATTTGAACTGGGCGATGACAGAGTAAACGAAGAGATCAAACTAAAGTACAGATATCTTGATCTTAGAACACCGAAATCTCATAAAATATTTAAATTGAGAAGTAAAGTTTCTATCATAGCTAGAAACACACTAGATAACTTAGGTTTTATGGAAGTTGAAACTCCAATTTTAACCAAATCAACACCAGAGGGAGCTAGGGATTATCTAGTTCCTAGCCGTGTTCATAATGGGGAATTTTATGCTCTTCCGCAATCTCCTCAATTATTTAAACAGCTTTTGATGGTTTCTGGATTTGATAAATATTTCCAAATCGCAAAATGTTTCAGAGATGAAGATTTAAGAGCCGATAGACAACCAGAATTTACTCAAATAGATGTTGAAATGAGTTTTTGTAACCAAGAAGATGTTATCGCTATAGCAGAAAAACTACTTTCAGATGTATTTAATGGTTGTGGCTTTGAAGTTCCTCAAACATTTAACCGCATAACATATAATGAAGCTATGGAAAAATATGGCTCAGACAAACCAGATTTGAGATACGACCTATCAATGGTAGATATGATTGATATTTTTGCTAGATGTGACAATGCAATTTTTGCCAATATCGCAAACGATACAAAGAAAAATCGTATCAAAGCATTAAAAGTACCAAATGGTGATAATATATTTTCAAAAAGACAAATGCAAGGCTTTGAAACATTTGTAAAACAATTTGGTGCTGGTGGACTTGGATATTTTCAAATGAAAGAAGATGGATTAAAGGGTCCTTTGACTAAATTCTTTAGTGAAGATGACCTAAAAGCCATAATAGATAGATGCCAACTAAGCCTAGGTGATGTTGTATTCTTTGGAGCTGGGGATAAAAAACTTGTGTGGGATTACATGGGTAGATTTAGAATATTCTTAGCAAACGAAATGAATATCATTCCAGAAAACAGATATGAATTTGTATGGGTTGTAGACTTCCCAATGTTTGAAGTTGAAGAAGGAAAGATAAAAGCTCTTCACCATCCATTCACTATGCCTAAACTTGATGAAAATGGCAAAGTTGGATGTGATGACCTAGAAGAATTAGAATCGATAGCTTATGATATAGTATTAAATGGCTATGAGATAGGTGGTGGCTCTATTCGTATCCACAAAGACGAAATTCAACAAAAAGTTTTTGAACTTCTTGGAATTGGCGAAGAGGAAGCAAAAGAAAAATTTGGTTTCTTGCTTGATGCATTAAAATTTGGTGCACCTCCACATGGTGGCTTTGCATTGGGGCTTGATAGACTCGTGATGATAATGACAGGAAGTTCTAGCATAAGAGATGTTATAGCATTCCCTAAAACACAAAAAGCTCAATGTCTTCTAACACATGCACCTAGTATTGTTGATGAAGCACAACTTGATGAACTAGCACTTAGAATTAGAAAAACAAACAAAGGACAATAAATGAAAAAACTATTTTTAATCATCGGAGCACCAGGAAGTGGAAAAACTACAGATGCACAGTTAATCGCAGCCAAACATGACAATATCACTCACTATTCAACGGGTGATATGTTTCGTGCAGAAATAGCTAGTGGAAGCGAGAGAGGAAAAACTATAGATAGCTATGTTAGTAAAGGCAATTTAGTGCCTATCGGTATAGTTATAGAAACTATTGTAGAGGCTATCAAAAAAGCTCCAACTCCTGTTATCGTAATTGATGGTTATCCTAGAAGTGTTGAGCAAATGGTAGAACTTGACAAATACCTAACTAACGAAAAAGATGTGGAGCTAACATCGGTTATGGAAGTTAGAGTTAGCGAAGAGACTGCAAAAACAAGAATTTTGGGTCGTGCGGCAGAATCTGAAGTAGTTAGAGATGATGATAATGTAGAAGTATTTTATAATAGAATGAAAGTATATACTGATCCTCTTGCAGATATACAAGAATTCTATAGTGCTAAAGATCTTTTAAAAGTGATTGATGGTGAAGGTACAATAGAAGAAATTGTAAACAATATGGATGCTTTCGTTCAAAGCAAAATTTAAATACTCCCAAGACCACTAAATTTTAGAGGTCTTAAAAATTCCACAATAAATTCATCTTTTTTTGATAAAATGTATAAAAATTTATCAAAGGTTTTACAATGAAAAAAATATTTTCTATTCTTATTTTATTTTTTGCTTGCAGTACAGCCATTTTTGCTGAAGATGCAGTCATAATTAATGCACAAGCAGATATTGCTGTTCAAAAATTCTATAAAAATGTAAAAGGTGGCGAAGACTTTTTAGGCAAAGTTAAAGGCTATGTTGTATTCCCTGCAGTTTACAAGGCTGGATTTATTATAGGTGGTGAATATGGAGAAGGTGTTCTTAGATATGATGGAGAAAACAAAGGTTATTACAGTCTAACTTCAGGATCTATCGGCTATCAAATTGGGGCTCAAAAAAGAGCTATATTAATCGCATTTATTTCACAAAGAGCATTAGATAAATTTCTAGAGAGCAATGGATTAACTGTTGGCGTAGATGGTGGTATAAATGTTGGATTGTGGGGTGCAAGCAAAGATTTAAGCACTGTCAGCTTTGAAAGCGATGCTATTGCTTTTGTATTTGACGAAACAGGATTGATGGGCGGTATAGCTATAGATGGAAGCAAAATAGCTCCTATTGCTAGATAAACGAAAGAGGATTTTTTATCCTCTTTAACGCTTTTTATTACTTAAAAATTATAATCTTTGGACTACTTTCTCCGCTAAAGATTTTTCAATTTCTAAATGTTTTTGCTCATCGCTATTACCAAAACCAAGTCCTACCTGTACACCGAGCAATACTCCTTTATTTTTTACCAATACATGAAGTCCTGCACCAAGCTTTAGTCCACTTCCGCCATAATATGCACCATCACCTATTTCTGATACAGATTTGACATTTTGTATATATTGTCTATTATTTTCAAACTGCTTATCTACTTTCATGGCTTTACTTTCGGCATCAGATGAGACGGTAAGTTGTACAAATTTCATATCACCTTCGCTAGCTTCCCAATAACATCTTCTCATGCCAAGTGGATTTGCTGCTTCTTTATCATGTGTAGTTATTTTTATATTTGCCCCTGGAAATATCTCTTGGATATCTTTTGATGTTAACATTTCGCATGGATCATATACTTTTGCAGAATTATCACTATGATTTATGGTCTCATCTTTTGATTTTGCAGAATCATCATCAAAACACCCAGTAAAAAATACAGACATACCTGCTATAACAAAAAATATTTTACTCATTTTAGTTATTATTTACTCCTTATTTTCGATATCAACATAATCTTCATTATTTATTATATGTATATCTTCATCCTCTTTTGACGAAAGAGAAAGAAGTTTTTTAGGCTTAAGCCCCAATTTTCTCATGCCTTCAACCCTATTTATTAAATTTCCTTTACCAGATGAGAGTTTATTCATAGCACTTTCATAGCTTGTTTGTGTTGTTTGTATGTTTTTACCAATACGCTCCATGTCCTCAACAAATAATGCGAACTTGTCATAAAGAGCTTCGGCTGATTTGGCTATACTAATTGCATTTTGCTCTTGGTATTCTCTTCTCCATATATGCTCTATTGTTCGAAGAGTAACCAAAAGTGTTGAAGGCGAAACTATAATTATATTTTGCTCATATGCATTTTTAAAAAATCCATTATCTGATTCAAGTGCAAGCAAAAATGCACCCTCTATTGGCATAAATAGAAGTACAAAGTCAAGAGATTTTAAACCCCCTAACTCTTCATATTTCTTTTGGCTCAATCCTTTTACATGTGCATTTATTGAGGCTATATGTGCTTTTAGGGCTGAAGCTTTATCTATTTCATTTTCGGCTTTTATAAAATTATCATATGCTACAAGGGAAACTTTAGAATCTATAACAATATGTTTTTTGTGAGGTAGATTTACTATCACATCTGGGCGATATACTTTTTCATTTTCGCCTTTTAATGTATTTTGTATAACGTACTCATGTCCTTCTCTCAAGCCAGATTCTTCTAAAACTCGCTCCAGCACTATCTCTCCCCAGTTTCCTTGAGTTTTATTTTCGCCCTTTAGTGCTTGAGTAAGATTTAGGGCGTCTTGACTAAGTCTTTCATTAAGTGTTTTTAAATTTACAAGCTCATCTTTGATGCTCTGTCTCTCTTTTACATCATGCACGAACATATCGCGACTCTGTTTAGAAAATGCCTCTATTTGGTCTCTAAATGGTTTTAAAAGCGTATCTATGCCTTGTTTATGTGTTTCGTCAAATGTTTTTGACTTTTGTTCAAATATTTGTGATGCCAAATGTGCAAATTCTGTCTTCATTTGTGATTTTGTTTCATCTAGTAGTTTTATTTTTTCTTCGAAAGCTCGTTTGTCATCTTCAAACTTGGTTTGTAATATCACAAACTCTTTTTCCAAACTATAATACGCTTTCTCTTGCTCTTGAAGCATTTTATCTGTCGAAAAAATATTATCTTGTTCTCTTGTTAAATTCTCTTGAAGCTGTTTAGCTAAAATTTCCAATGATGATAATTCATATTTTGCTTTCATCCATAACCATACAAATATCAAAATTGCAACTACAAGCAAAACGATAATAACTATAAAATATGACTGATTTATGACATATCCTTTGTATATATTTTATTAGTCTTATTATATCTGATTTGAATTTATAGATTTAAAAAATATGTCAAATTGACATTTAAAAAGAAAAAATGATTAAAACTTTAACAAATTTTCATCCAATCCCCATAAAAGTTGCTCTAGCTTTGGATAGATTGTTGCATGATAGCCATATCCGCCATTTTTAAACTCATCTATGGCATCTTTTTTGCTCCATTTTTGTTTAACTATCCTATATTGATGCTGTGACCACACCAGTTCTATCGCTTCCATGCCAGCAATGTATAAGTATGGGTTTTGGAGCATTTTTTATTATTTCCAATGATTGTTTTATTTCATCTACGGACATTTTTGATGTTCTAATTTCAACTTTATATAGTGTTATATTGTCTTCTTTTTTAAAAATATCACTATCATCGTGATATTCCCTAAAAGAGAGTATGGATTTGATACCCAATTTTTTTATAATACCTAAATCTTTGCTTGTTGGTTGTTTTGATCTATATAATTCATCATCTATCTTGTAAAGATTGCCTAAACTGCTACCCAAAACAGGCTGAGCCCATGCAATTGGTCTCGTTCTTATTGTATTTGTAATATCATTATCATAACTTGGCTCAACGGACATTCCCATTGTAGAGATGACAATAAACGCTATTATAATTTTATAAATTGTCATTATGCACCTATTTTTAGATAATTATATCTAGTTTATATTTATATGGATGATAATATTAATAAAAGTCATATACTGTATATTTGAAAAGTGTGGTGGCTAATTCTTTTTGCTTTCCAAAAAAAGAAGTACCCCACCAAGCACCATCACACTTATACTAGCCCATATAGGAATATCAACTGTCTGTCTATCTTTTACAGTCATTTCTATTGGTCCCATTTTGACTTCTTGTGTCTCTTTAGTATAATTAAAACCGCCAAAAACCGCTCCTAAGATACCAGCAATAATCAATACAATCCCTAAAATCTTGACAGTTTTCATTTTATCTCTCTTTGCATTAAATAACTTTTAAACTACAACTCTAATCAGGCTACAACCTATATGCGTCGCCCTTGAATAACACGAACCAAAACTATAATTATTGCGATAACCAATAGAATGTGAATCAATCCACCCATAGTATATGAACTAACCAAACCTAGAATCCAAAGTATAACCAAAATAACTGCTATAGTTTCGAGCATTTTATTCTCCTTTTGCCATAAATTGGCGTATAATAAATTAAGATCTTGCGACCATATGAATACTAATTGTTATATTCATTGTACTCCTTATAATATTAATAAATTATAAAGAAAATATATTAATAATATAAAATATTATTAAACCTTTATTTACCTTTTTGTGTCATAATCATTTATTATAAATATATCTTTTTCTGATAGGACTCAAACACAATATGAATAGTTCAATAATAAACCGCGTTCCACATATCTTGTTTTTATATTGGGTTATAAAAATAGCAGCAACCACGCTTGGTGAAACGGGTGCCGATATGTTCTCTATGACTTTTGATTTAGGATATGGAACAACTATAGTTATTTTTACTATTATGTTTTTACTATTTTTGTTTGTCAAATTAAGTCTAAAAAGATATGAACCTATCGTATATTGGCTCACATTTACCGCAAGTGCCATACTTGGCACAGCTATATCTGATTATATAGATAGAACTTTAGAACTTGGCTATTTGGCAGGCTCATTGATATTGGTAGCAATTTTATTTGTCATACTTGCGCTTTGGTACATCAAAGAAAAATCATTATCCGTTGAGAGTATAACTACATCTTCGGCTGAAATATTTTACTGGATTGCATTTTTAGTAGCAAATACACTAGGTACTGCTGCTGGAGATTTTTTGGCTGATGATCTCAATCTTGGATTTATGGTAAGTGCATCGATTATTAGTAGTTTGCTAATCATCACAGCCCTTTTACACTACTACACTAAGCTATCTTGGATATTACTTTTTTGGATTGCATTTGTTTTAACACGACCTTTTGGAGCGACTTTTGGAGATTTACTTACAAAACCTATAGAAAATGGCGGTCTAAACTTAGGGACTATCGGTGCATCACTTTTTTTCTTGGTTATTCTTGTAATCGCATTGATTAAAGAGGTAAAAATAGAAAAAGCAAAATGGTAATAAAATCAATTTTGAGTTAAAAAATATGGGGAAAAATTATAAGAAGTATTTTAAGCAGAGAATATCTCTGCTTAACTAGAAAAGTTACAGGATTGTAACGTTTTCAGCTTGTGGACCTTTTTGACCTTGTCCAACTGTGAAAGAAACTCTTTGGTTTTCATTCAATTCTACACGACCGTAACCATTGCTGTTTACTTGACGATAATGTACAAATAAATCTTTACTTCCATCTTCTGGTTGGATAAATCCAAAACCTTTTTCGCTATTAAACCATTTTACGGTTCCTGTCATTTGATCTGCCATTGTTGTTCCTTTTGTTTGTTGATAACACTTCTATGAAGCGACTGAAAATATAAATTGGAGAGTATTCTTACAAGCTAGGTAGTTCTACATAAACGAAAGGTTATAAATAAAAAACAAACCGAAGATGAAACTCTAAATCATCTTTCAATACTAGAATTATAACTGAAATACTTTATAATAGCAAGTATTATTTTTATTTGTAATTTTAACTACTTTACTGATTGGGCTATGAGGTGAATTGCCATGCCATAAGTGGTAGCATTATTGTATCTTGTTAGTATGCGAAAATTACTCCCACCAAGCCAAAGATCATCATGTGTATCGTTCCTCAAGCGGAGCAAATAGGCTCTAGGCTCTTGAAACTCTTCGGTAGCATAGATGCCGTTTGCATTTAATGTTTCTATAGTATATGTACTTTTATGAGTAGGCGTGATTCCCCTGTATCGATTATCTGCAAAATTAGTCTTAACTGCTACACTCATGCCATTACGCCAACCATTTTGGTGCATAAATCTAGCAATGATACCTATACAGTCTTCTAAATCCCATGGATTTTTGACACCATCATTGTTATAATCCATACCAAACTTTCTATAAACAGAAGGAACTTGCTGTACGCATCCCATAGCACCTGCGAATGAGCCTTGTAGTTTAGTTATATCATACCCCTGCTCTCTTGACATCAAAAATAGTTGCTCAAATTCATTTTTAAAAAATTTCTGCATTCTATTTGGATGAAATGCCAAAGTAGCAAGTGCGTCTAAGATGCGATAATCCCCTGTATATTCTCCAAACTTACTCTCAACACCGATAAATCCTACTATATATTCTACTGGCACATCATAATCTTTGCTTGCACGCTCAAGAGTTGTAGCGTAGTTTTTTTTAAAATCTTTTGCTTTTTGAAGAGAGACGGGATCAAGTACATGAGCTTTGTAACGCTCCCAAGGTCCATTTGTACTACCTGCTACATATTTTCCTGTATATCTTTTTAGTGTATCGGTATCAAATTTAGCATTTTTCAAAACAGATTCTAGATAATTCCGCTCAAAATGATGTTTTTTGACCATCATATCTATAAAATATTGCACCTCTTTTTTAGAGAGATAATCATACTCTACTGGCGGTGCATCATCGTTCGCAAATAAAAAACACCCTAAAGAAATGATGATTAAAAACAGTCTAAAAAATCTCAAATTTTTCCCTTTGTGTATATTAATATAGTTTTATTGTATTAAAAATTGTATTAAAAAGCCTTATTGTAAGCTAAATTAAAAATTACACAACTAGTTCACAAACATTGGATATAATAGGTTCGGTTGCCACTAATAAGACAACGTAACACTTTTCAAAGGAAAGAAAATGAAAAAAATATTAATGATTACAGCTTTGGCTTGTATGGCGTGGGGTACAAATTTTTCACACATGAGTACTGAGGAACTTATGAATATGCGTGGAAAAGTAAATGTGGATGAGCGTCCTGCTTTTCAACAAGAGATGCAAAAACGTATGCAAAGTATGACTCCTGCTCAAAGACAGAATTATATGAATTCTGGTAATGGTATGGGAATGGGAATGAATTCTGGAAATGGCAATGGCATGGGAATGAATTCTGGAAACGGAATGGGTAAAAACCGTATGATGAATATGCCTAAATTTAGTGAGTTTGACCTAAATCACAATGGATATATCACCAAAAAAGAGTTTACAAAAGCGCGTAATTTGCGTATGATGAAAAATTCAAAACAAGGCAGAATGATGAAAAATGCAGGAAATGCTCCATCATTTAGAAGTATTGATACAAACCATGATGGTGTAATAACACAAAGAGAATTTAAAAAACACCAATATGATAGAATGTGGAACAACTAAAATATACCACATATAAACTCAAGGAGTTATGATGAGATTATTAGGAAATATTCTTTGGCATATTCCCTTTTTAGGCTTTTTGAATGCAATTGCGAGTTATTTACTTGGTCTTTTGCTGACAATTACAGTTGTAGCCGCACCTATTGGGCTAGGACTTATGGAGTATGGTAAATTTCTCTTTGCTCCATTTAGCTACTCTATGGTGAGTAAATCAGATCTAAATATGGATCAAAATATATTATGGCAGAGTTACTCTATCCTTGTTATGATTATTTATCTTCCAATTGGTCTGATATTGGCTATCGTAGGGTTTTTTCAAGCTATCAGCTTGGCATGCACTATAGTTGGCATCCCTGTGGCGATAGTCGTCATAAAATCACTTGGAACTTATCTGAACCCAGTGGGCAAAGTGTGTGTTCCTGTAATAGTAGTCGAAGAACTTGATAGAAAAAAGGCTCAAGACGAGATAGACAAATATACTAAATAGCCATTTTGGCTATTTTGATATTTCACCATAGCTAGTTATCTGCCCCTTTTTTATCCCCTTTTGAGAAAGTATGTCTTTATCTTCTACAAATACATTATATCTCTCGTCACACTTTAGATACAACCATTGCTCATCATTATTATAAGTACTTATGTTTTCTATACTTTTAAATATTTTTGGATTGTTTTCAAATATCTGCGATTGAAAATATATGAGTGTGTCTTCATTGGAGTTTGATTGTAAAATACCTTGCGATTCTCCCTCCCCCAAATAAACAATATTTATGATTTTATCTCCTGTCTTCAAGCTCTTTTCTGCTAAATCATTTGCAGGAGTTGATATTACCTCATAACTCTCGACTGGAACGATGGTATAAAAATTTATATATGAATTTTTATCTTTTGACCATGGATGATAGAGTCCATTTTTTATCGTACATATTTTACGCTCTTTTTTATCTCTCATGGAGACGTAGCCTTCTATGGTTGTTTTTCCATTTTTTCCTGCATGGACATTTATAACAGGGCTTGGGTATTCTCCACTCCAAAAATTATAGGCTACTTGATGATGCGCCTTGCCATTACGAATAATATCGATTTTGTATGGCACTTCCTCCGCATAAAGAGCAATGTTTAAGAGAATTATTAAAGCAAGGAGTATTTTAGGCATCAGAGTCCTTTTGGTTTTATTATAATAATTTTACTCAAAAAATAAGGAAAATGGTTAGCTTTTCTTCATTTTCTGTTTTTAAGATAAAGTGGTTAAAATTTTTATACTCAACGCAATATTTGAGTTTGATATCTCACATAAAGAAATACTTTGAAAAAAATAACGATACTACTTGCTGGACTTTCTCTATTTGGCTATTGTGCTGGTGATATAAGTATCACTAACCATGAATGCAATAAAAACAAAACGGAAAAAGAGTATTGCAAAAGCAAACTTTTGGCAATTGCTGATTTGTATCCAGATACTGGCAATATAACAAAAGTGATAAATGTATATGCGCCAAAGATGGGGTATTATGATTTTATCTTCACGGAAAAGATAATCAAAGAAGAAAAATTTGGTGGTAACTATAGCGATGTATATGGTATAAAAAAAGATGGAAAATATGGCGTAGTAAGAAAAGAATACAACGAACCGTATGTCTTGACACAAAAAAACTTACATGCTTATGTGCTATTGCAAGATCATGGTGGCTATCATAAAGAGGCAGTATTTAAAGATTTTGGCAATGAAGTATATTGGCCAGAATTTCAATATAAATATTGTTTGGTTGATGATGCCGACAAAAATGGGATTCCAGAATTTTATGTAAGTTATTTTGGTGCAAGCGATGGGCTTGATGCTAAACCATTTAAAGTCATCACATACACTTATGATGATCACGATACGATGTTCAAATCCAAAGCAACTGCGCTATATCCTGCTGGAAATGATGAAGATGTGTATACTATCGAGTATGATACAAACTCGAATTTATTGCCAAAAGCGATTAGGAAAAAGATTAAGTGGATATTGGATGATCACAACAAAACATTTGAAGAATAAAAAATAATTTGCATTAATTATTTTTTGACGATGTTTTTACATCTTGGATAGCTAATGATGCTTATTTTTTCTTCAATCCATTTCATTTTCCGTATCACTTTTGAGTCTTTCGTCTCATTTAAATTTATTTCTATTGCATTTTTTAAAATTTTTTTGTGCTCAATATATGGTGTTATATAATCGATATAAAAATATCCGTCAATATCTTCTTTTAGAGTTTTTTCAATCTTACTTTCATCAAATTTAAATCCATTGATTATCATCTTATTTAGTAGATACATTTTCTTCTTCATAGATGGCTCAATGATAATTCTTGGATAATTTGCATGACTTTGCTCTAATTTAACAACTTCATTTACGGCTGGACCAAAAATTTTATTTTCATTATGGATAACTTTCCCAAAAGTTATCCCTCCCCTTAAAAAACATTGCAATTGTTGCTGTACGCTCAATTTGAACTGCAATTTATAAAGTAGTTCCAACAGCTCTTCTAAAAAACCTAATCCACAAGAAATAAAAATAGAATCAGATACCATTGTAATTTCAAAATTTCCTAAATACAGAGGCAAAACAGGTTTTACTAAAACATCTTCAGTAATTGTCATAGGCAAATTAGAATTAGATTTTTCTTCCATAATTCTATTAATATTTTCATGTATTTCATTAAAAATTGAATTCAAAACTTCTAATTTTGTACAATCTTTGACAGTTGAATCAATAATTTTTCTAAACCCCAAAATATCTACAAATACCACAATCTTGTTATCATATTTTATTGGCATTACTTTCCCCTATAGTCACTATTTTATCTTACTTCACAATAACATCTGTAATTAAAATATGAAACGAATTTTGTCTATTAGATTATATCAAAAATATTTAATTAGGAATTACCAGACCAAATATTCAACATAGTTATTGCTCGTTCCAATCGTCTCGATGGGAATGCATACCTATCATCGCCAATTAAATTTGACAATCACAACCAATAATGATATAATGCTTTTATAATTTCCTTCGGGACGACCTGTCAATATCTTTTGGCAGGGTAAAATCTCCATCAAACATCAAATCATTTAATTTTTTTCGCAAATTTAAAAAATTTTCTTTGTTTATCATTCCAATTTTATTAAGCAATCTTTTGGGGCTAAAAAGTCTTGCTTGTACCAATAAGGCCGTACTTTGCACTCCTTCGATAAATTCAAAATTATAGAAAAAACTTCCATCTCTATGAATCGTGGAAAGTGGTATTCCGAAAAACATATCTTTTGTCAGCCGTTTTAAGATTAACACAGGGCGAACAAACTCATCGCCCTTGCCGTTTTGTTCAAAACCTATGTTTTCTCCGATTTTAGCATTGTATATCTCGCGAGATTTAAATTGTAAATAGTTCTCTGCATTTTCCGTATGCTTTTTGACCTCATTCCAATCATCGTACCTTTTGCCCATTTTTTGCCTCCGATTATCAAATCTTAACGCAAAAAATAGAGTGTGTTTTAAAATATGACAAAATGACATATTTGGATACGATTTTTATGGATTCTTATATTCGCGAGAATGACGATTGTTCTAGATGCCGGGGAAGAATTTACTTATCTTTTTTAACCAAAAATTTTCCAAGCAATATATCCGTACTAGCGATACTCACGGACTCTAACCGCTCAGGATTAACAAGCTCATTATATGGTTGCCAAAATATTGCATAGAGCCATATAGAATCGACCAAAAACTCCATCTCTTCAGTGCCAAGTGGTACCAAGTCTTCATGAAGAATCAGCATCTCCAAAAGTGCTTTAGTTTGGGCTTTTCGTTTGGTTATCGTTTCTTGATTGAGGCGTGTGAGTTCTGGGTCGTTTTGACAAAGAGCGTATAGCTCAGCGTGGATGAAGTGGTATTTTTTTGTTAAGTGATGCGAGAGCTGTTTGATCTCCTCAAAGAGTGCAAAATTCACCTCTGTTACATCTTCAATTTTCAGTTCCCATTCGCCCCCCATTTGAACAAAAAGTGCTCGTATTATCTCTTCTTTGTTCTTATAGTGATAGTAGAGATTGCCAGGGCTTATCCCACATGCTTTTGCTATATGGTTGGTGGTGGCTAGCCTGCTCCCTTGTGTGTTAAATAGATATAATGCAGTCTCTAAAATCTTCTCTTTTGCGTTTGCCATATAAACCTTTACCAATCAATAATCGTGTTCTCAAACTGTTTTTGCCCTATACTTGATGGGGTCATCCTCATCACAAAGTTTCTCACTCCTTGTAAAAATGGGCTGCTAATATGTGCTATTTTACCCAACATTCGTGAACGTTCACGAATGTTATTGACACGATTGTACCGTTTTTGAGCATAAAGCTCCATAGCTTTATCAATACTATGCTCTTTAAGCAACTCTCCAAAAAGATACGCCCCCTCTATTCCCATAGCTGCACCTTGCCCAAGGTTTGGGGTGGTGGCATGACCAGCATCGCCGATAAGTATCGCTCTATCTTTGTGTAATATTATAGAGTCGAGATCAGCGAGCTTTCCATAGATAAGCTCTGGTTTTATGCTGGCAACATCATGGGCTATACTTTGCCAATCTCCACAAAACCCTTTAAATGTATCTAGCACCATATCAAGGTCCATATTCTCCTCTTCTCCATGACAGGTCACGACCAAAAAGCAGTAGACTTTCCCTTGTCCAATCGGAAATATTCCTACTCTTTTTTTGTCACCCCACATCTCGCAAGAGCTTGTGATATCAATATCTTTTGGTATATCTATGACAAACCTCCAGCACCCTTGATGCGAATCACGCAACCCAATATGCCCAAACAACTCTTCACGCACTTGTGAATAGAGACCATCAGCACCGATAATATAATCATACTCTCCCTCTTCACCATTCTCAAAACTCACACTATATGTAGTACCGTTATATTTGATTTGAGTGAGTTGATACCCAAGCTTTATCGTATCTTGATCAACTGAATTTGAGAGGATTTCATGAAGATCGTGCCTATGGATTGCAACAGTAGCATATGATGTGTCTCGCTCTATTTTGGCTAGGTCAAATCCACCTATTGGCTCTCCAAGATAGTCAAGCGAACGTATCTCTCTAAGCTTTTGCGATTTTGCCAAAAGTGCCTCTTCAAGCCCACACTCTCTAAATATTCGCAACACATTTGCCCCAAGGAGTATCCCTGTTCCGCTTGTACGCAAAGCATCGGCTTTCTCAACAAGTGTGGGGGCGTACCCTAAAGCCTCTAACCTATTTTTTGTCATAAGACCAGCAACACCACCACCAACGATTAATATTCTTGTGTCCATAATGCTATCCTTTTTTAGAGTAATTACTCTAATAATAGCGGATTTTTATGAGGATTGTCAATAGTTTTTAGAGTAAAAACTCTAAAAACTACATAGATTTTTTACTAAGCTTCTTCAAACCTGCTTTTATAGCTACATCTTTGGCATAGCTCTTCAACTGCCATATTTTGTTTGAAACCATCTTTTATAGCACAAGTTCTGCTTGAGCCTAGTATCTCATCGAGACTTTGTTTTTGTAGGTTTCCAAGTTCTATGATGCCTTGATAGTCTAAACAACAAGGCACTACTGTGCCATCACTAAGTATGGCGATATGAGAGTCAAGTCCGCCACAGTATCCATCGCCGTAAGTAGGATTGGATAAAGAGGGCCATTCAAAATAATTATCAAAATGAAGTAATACCTTTGAAGCTAGTCTAAGCCCTTTTTTATTACTAGTATAATCCACTTTTACGCCAAAAAACTCAGATAATTTATCAAAAACTTGGATATTAAACTCATCTTCGCTTTTGCCATCGTCTATATTCCAAAGTCGCAGATTGATAAAAATATCTGGATAGTGTTCTATCTTCTCTTTACAAAGTGCAAATATAGGCTTCAAATACTCATCAAGAGTAAGTTTAGTGTTGTTTTTGTTGAAGCTGTTGAGTGAGATGTTTAGTTGCCTAACTACTGGGTGTAAAAGTGTATTTGAGCTATGCTTGTCTATATAAAATCCGCTTGTGGTTATCATAGCTTTCATATCGTGATGTTTGATAATCTCAAGATACTCTTGGATATTTGAAAGTGTGAGTGGATCTCCCATGACATGGCAAACTATCTCGTTTGTGTATCGTGATACTTGTTTTACTATTTTTTCAAAAAAGACTAAATCGATAATTTTGGGAAGAGTATTTTTGTCAGGGCAAAATGTACAATTAAGCCCACAAATATTTGTTAGTTCTACATATACTCTCTTAAGCCTCATAGACTATTTTTTGGATAATTTATCTACACTATGTTCCAAGTGAGCGAGAAAATGCTCTATCTTTTCACCCATCTCTTCTATAAAATTTTTGGTTTGTTGCAAATCAACTTCTATATGTTCATCATCAACCTTGATACCTGCATTTTGGGTACCTTTTTCTATATGTTCACCGATATTTTGAGCTGTATCTTGAATATGTTGTTGGATATTGCCAAAAAACTCTTTTGTTTTAGCGGTATCTATGGCGATTTTATCGTTACTGACTTCTATGCCTATATCTGATAGCATATTTGTATCTTTCTTGGTTTCTTTTGCCATTTTAGCTCCTTTATCCAAGTGTTAATTGAGTGGATTATACCATACCTTGAGTGAACTTTTGATACAATACAAAAAATTTAAATTATTATTACTCACAAGGATATATATGGGATTAGGTATTGGTTTGGTAGGATTGCCAAATGTAGGAAAATCAACAACATTCAACGCACTCACAAAGGCACAGAACGCACAAAGTGCAAACTATCCTTTTTGCACAATCGAGCCAAACAAGGCTGTTGTTCCTGTTCCTGATGAGAGACTTGAAGAGTTGGCAAAGATTGTAAACCCAGAGAGAATCCAATACTCAACGCTAGACTTTGTAGATATCGCTGGACTTGTAAAGGGTGCTAGCAGAGGCGAAGGGCTTGGCAATAAATTTCTATCAAACATTAGAGAAACAGAAGTTATATTGCATATAGTTAGATGTTTTGAAGATAGCAACATAGTTCATGTGGAAGGCTCGATAGACCCGCTCCGTGATGTAGAGATTATAGAAGAAGAGTTGCTACTAGCAGATATCGAGAGTTTGCAAAAAAGAATCGATGCACTAAACAAAAGAGCCAAAGGCAACGATAGAGAAGCAAAAGCTCAACTTGAGATAGCCGAAGAACTTATGGCATATATCAATCAAGGCAATCCAGTCGCTTCATTTGACAAAAAAGATGATGAATCATTTATCGCACTAAATCGTGACCTTAGACTGCTCACTGGTAAAGAAATCATATATGGTGCCAATGTAGATGAAGATGGGCTAAGCGAAGATAGTGACTTTGTAAAAAAACTAAAAGAATATGCCAATAAATATGGCAGAGAAGTTATAAAACTATGCTCAAAAGTAGAAGAAGATATGGTTGATTTTGACGAGGAAGAAAAGGCTGAAATGCTCACATCTTTGGGTGTTGAAGCATCTGGACTAGATCAAATCATCAAAAAAGGATTTGCAAAGCTTGGTCTTATGAGTTATTTTACAGCAGGTGTAAAAGAAGTTCGTGCTTGGACTATCAGACAAAATACAACAGCACCAAAAGCAGCTGCAGTTATCCACAATGACTTTGAAAAAGGCTTTATTCGTGCTGAAGTTATAGCTTATGAAGACTTTATAGCAAATAAAGGCGAAGCTGGAGCAAAAGAAGCTGGTAAAATGAGACTAGAAGGCAAAGAGTACATAGTCCAAGACGGAGACGTTATGCACTTTAGGTTTAATGTATAAATAAAACAAGGGGGGAATTATGAGAGGATTAGTATTTGCGGTATTGTCGATTTTTTTACTTGCTGGATGTGGTGGCGATAAAGGAAAATTTATCATACAAAATACATCAACAAAAGGTCTTGAAGAAACAACAGTAGCACTTAAAAAAGCTCTACAAAATCAAGATTTTGAAGTGCTTGATACAATTGAGCATAAAAAAATAGCAGATGAAAACAAGATAACCATACAGCCACAAAAAGTCATAACCTTTACAGAACCAAAAGTTGCTTCAACTCTAATAGCTTGCAACCCTACTATGGGCATGGAAGTGCCTTTTAAAATCGTAGTATGGCAAAGTTATGAGGGGAAAGTAAGTGTAGAATATATCAATCCAGAATACTGGTCGCTTACTCATAATATCAAAGATAAAAACTGTCTAAACCTTATAGATAAAACAACAATTGCTATAAAAAAAGCAGTTGATAACTCTTTGAAATAATAATTTTTTGGCAATCATCCGTCATTCTGAAATTTAAATAATAACTTTTTTAAATGATCTACACAACTAACAGCATCTTCATGATCGGTAAATCCCCAATTTACCATTATGAAGTCTATATTTGCATTATCTGCTGCCATCTTATCACGCTCACCATCGCCTACAAATATAGCTTCATGCGTGGCTATATTAAAATCCTCTAATATCTTATGCAACATATCTGGCTCTGGTTTTCCTCTACCTACATCATCAAAACAAACAACACTATCAAAATGCTCTATGATGCCTAGATGAGATAATGACTCAAGTGCTGATTTTCTATAAGCATTTGTAGCGATAGCGATTTTAAATTCTCTTTTTTTGAGCTCCAATATCATATCCATTATGCCATCATAAAGCTCAAGCTCCTTATCATGATGTGCGCTATAGTATTCTGAAAAGAATTTTTCATGAATTGGTAAAAAAATTTTTGACTTATAAAAATACTCTGCTGGATTTATACTATGATCATTTACTCTTGATAAAATATCTTCGCTCTTTAGTCTTGGCAAGTAAAGTTGTTCTCTAACATAGTTTATGGCATTGGCAAGTGTTACTGAACTATTTACCAATGTGCCATCCATATCAAAGATTACACTTTTCTTTTTCATAGAACCTTGCCTATGGTATCGCCAAAAGTTACTTTTTGATTGATTTGCAAATCATCAAATGTTGCCAAACCTTCTTCTGTAAAAATAACAATAGTTGAGCCCATCTCAAACCAACCAAACAAATCACCTTTTTTAAACTTCAAATCATCATATTTGTAATGAGTTACCTCTGAAGCACAAGCATTTGTTTGTATTCTATCATCAAATGTTAATACCATTTTTCCTACATTTAACGCACCTACTAAAACCATAAAAAGTTTTTTGCCATTTTTTGTTATGCATTCAAGCACCACTCTTTCGTTTTCGATAAAAAGATTGAGTTTATTTTTTAAAAGCGGCATATTTACAGGATAAAGTTTCCCTGGTATATGAGTAGCACTCAAAACTTGTAAGTCAAGAGGTATATGATATCTATGATAATCCTTTGGGGATAGATAAAAATTTACGAAATTACCGCCATTTAATAGCTTTAAATCTTGCGAGTAATTACTTCCGAGTAAGTAGTCTATATTGTAACTCATTCCTTTTATCTGATAAGCCTTACCTTCTTTTATCTGTCCAAAATCAGTTATCAAAGCGTCAACTGGAGAGATGATAACACCAATTTTTTTATCGAACTTGGGCATCTGTTTTAATGCTCTTGTAAAAAGCTTATTTAGACTTTTATAGCTCTCTGGAGTATCAAATCTGCTCATATCAAGCCCCATAGATTTTACATATGTTCGATTTATGATATTTTGTAAAGGTGTTGGATTTTCTCTATTTGCAAATTTGCCAAAAAGAGAAGACGCTAATGATGTATAATGCTTTTTAGTCATTTATTTCCTTTTTGTACTGAGCGAGAGCTTCTTTCATGAGCTCTATATGGTAATTTTCTTGATAATTTATAAAATCAAAAAATTTAGCTAATGAGGCATTTTCACTTGCTACAGCATTTGAAAGTTTTTTGCACTCTTCTTTTGCATTTAACTCTTCATCGATACCATTTTCTAAAAACTCAGTAACACTTTCAACTTGATAGAGTTCTTTTGCTATGATTCGTGGAACTCCAAGTATACCCATATCGCTCATCATTTGACCAAATTGTTTAAGATGATAAAAACTCTCATCAATTAGAATTTGAAAAATTCTAATTAGATTTTGTTCCTTGCTATGTGCTTTTAGATAATTATATATCATTATAAGCTCATACTCTTTATAGCTCTCCTCAAACAAAAATAGAGTCAAAGCATCAGTTGCTTCTTCGCTAAGTGGAATATCATCTAAAACTCTAGCCATATCAAAAGAGCTTACTGCTTCATCTGGAATTTTAGCAAGTGTAAATTTGATATATTTTATATCTGTTTCTATTCTTTGTGTTAGTGCTTTATCTTGGCAATCAACTAAAATAAGTTCTAGTGTATTTAACCTTCTGATAATATCTCCGATTATAACTTGCAAGCTATCAACTTTTATAGGTATCGTATTTCTATTGTAATCATAATTGATATTTTGCTTTATAAGATCATTTTCAACCCAAGTAAAGTGTCTAAAAAACATATCTGAAAAATCAAATAATTTTTGTTTTGTAGCTTGCTCTTTACTCATAAATGCTGCCATCAATGTTTCTAGCCAAATTTCATGAATCAAAATCAATATCTTATTCATTTGTCATCTCCTCATTTTGTGGTACACAAGTTTGTTCTATCTTGTATGTAATCATAGGAAAGTCTTTGTCTTTTTGTCTAGCTTTGTATGTATCTATGGATGCTTGAAGTGCAAGGGCAACCATTTCCGAACATGCGGCCTCTTCTGGTGGTATATTGTCCAACATTCCTAGCGTTGCGCCCACTAGCTTCTCGGCTCTATCTAAACTAGAATCTTTTGCTTCAGTCGTAATCAAAGAGCCTGCCAAAACTGTTGTCATGCAGCCAATGGCTTGAAAACTAATGTCTTCTATTATCTCATCTTTGACTTTCAAAAATATTATTACCTTTTCCCCATTGTGAGGATTTTTACCTATTCCCTCGCTATTACTATCTTCTAAAACTCCATAATTTTGTGGATTCATCATGTGTTCTATTAGCATATTGTCCATATATATCACCTCATTTATTATATATGATTATACTAATTTAGACTAAATTTTCTCATTATCATTTTTGGGTATAATTTTTGCCAAGGATAAAAAATGGCAAAATATATACTTTTTGATACAGAAACTACTGGAAATCAAGAAAATGATAGGATTATACAAATAGGTGGTCTAATCGTTCATGATAAAAATAAAATAGAAGTTTTTGACGAGCTTTGCAGTTGTGAAGTTCCTATCAGCATAGATGCTATGGCTGTTCATCACATAACACCTGATATCATAGAAGGAAAACCAAAATTTATTGAGAGTAGCTTTTATAAAGAGCTTCAAAAATATAATTCAAATGAAAATTTTCTCATAGCTCATAACATATCTTTTGATTTGGAAATGGTTAAAAAAGAGGGATTTGAAAACAATTACACAATCATAGATACCCTAAGATGTGCAAAACATCTACTAGCAGATGAAAAATCTCACGCTTTGCAATATCTTAGATATTCTCTTGAGCTATACAAAACAGAACTTGAAGAGGCAAATAAACTAAATATTACCATAAAAGCTCACGATGCCATAGGCGATGTTCTTGTAATGAAACTATTGTTATCTAAACTTGTAGAAGCTGCGACCAATATTCATGGCAAAAAAGAGATAATGGAAGTTTTAGCTCGTCTTACACAAGAACCTGTACTTATAAAAGCTTTTAAGTTTGGTAAATATAAAGATAGAATGGTTAAAGATATAGTAAAAGAGGATTTTAAATATCTAGAATGGATGAGAAAAAATCTAGAGCTTGACGAAGATTTACGCTATACGCTAGATTATTATATAAACTAGGCATACTCTATCGGGTCTTTGACCCCTGCTCTCTCAAATCCTCTTAGTCTCAAGCGACAACTATCACAAACACCACAAGCTTTGTCGCTATTTTTATAACAGCTCCAAGTAAATTGTAGTGGCACATCGAGTTCGATAGCTTTTAAAACTATATCTTTTTTTGATAAATTTACAAGTGGAGTTATTATCTCTATTTTTGTTTCATCTTTTGTGCCTAGATTGATAGCATGTTGCATCTGTTTTATATACTCATCTCTGCAATCAGGATATCCACTGCTATCTTCTTCAACCACACCTATATAAATAGCTTTTGCCCCCTCTTTTTCTGCTATGGAAGCAGCAATGGATAAAAATATACCATTTCTAAAAGGCACATAAGTAACTGGTACGCCATCACTCAATCCCGAAACTGGCACTTCTATACTTTTATCTGTCAAAGCCGAAGCACCAATGTCAGCAAAAAATGGCAAATCTATCTCATATTTTGTTTTTATGCCCAACGCATCCACAACATTTCTAAAGGCTTCAAGCTCTTTTTGTTCTGTTCTTTGCAAATAGTTATAGTGTACTCCTATGACTTCATATCCATCATTTTGAGCTATTTTTGCACTTAGCGTGCTATCCATACCTCCAGAAATTACACAAACTGCTTTTTTAACCAAATTTGAATCCTTCACATTTAATATTCCAGTTTAGAGCAAAGCCCCAAACTGGGTCTTCAACAGACAGCTCTCGCAACATAGTTGCTCTATAAATCTCTAATTTTATAGATTTATGTGTAATTCTACCAATATTTTGGATAAAATCCCAATATGATAGATATAGAAAATGAAACTGACACACAAATAAATTATACTTTACTTGAAAATATTGTAAATTCAATCATTTCACAAGACGTAGAGATAATCTTAACAGACAATAGCACAATACAAGGCTATAATAGGCAATATAGAGATATTGATAAGCCAACTGATGTTCTAAGCTTTCCTATTGAAAATATAACGGGGTATGAGCCCGCTGGAACAGTAATTATATCGTTAGAATATGCTAAAAATATATCAGATGAGCTAGGACATTCACTTGATGAGGAGGTAGCACTATTACTCATACATGGTCTTCTTCACTTATCTGGATATGATCATGAAATCGATAATGGTGAGATGAGAGACAAAGAAGAGTATTGGATAAAAGAATTCAGGCTCCCAAAAAGCCTTATTGTTAGGACCCAAAACTAATCTCCTACTCCTTGATTTGCAACTGGAGCGATAGAAGATGTAGTATTTACTACTATATTTTGCTTTGCCACACCTTTAAAATATCCATTTCTATACAACCATCTATATATTTCAGCGGCAATTGGTCCAGATGCTGTTCCACCATGTCCTCCATGCTCAACTAAAACAGTAACTATGAACTCTGGCTTTTCAAAAGGAGCATATGTCGTAATCCATGCGTGAGAACGTTGGTAATACTCCATTTGGCTCTCTTTCATCCTTACTTTTTCGCTTCTAGAAATTCCTGTAACTTGAGATGTACCAGTTTTACCAGCAACATGGATAGGAACATTTCTTCCAAAAGATGAAAGTGCTGTACCGCCAGGAGTATTACAAACATCAAACATGCCAAGTCTTATTTGATTTAAATGCTTTTGGTCCAAATTAACAAATTGTAACTTTGGTTTTAATTTTTTGGATCCAACTTTACTCACAAACATAGGTTGAGGCAAATAAGAAGTTGCGATAGTGGCTGTATATCTTGCTAATTGCATTGGGGTAACTAGCATATATCCTTGTCCTATGGAAGTATTTACAGTATCGCCAGGATACCACATCTCTTTAAATCTTTTTCTCTTCCAACTACTATTTGGTACAAGACCTGATGACTCTCCATATATATCAACACCAGTCGGTATACCAAAACCGAATTTTTTTAGATTTGGTGCAAACCTATCTATCCCAGTAGCTAAGCTTTTTTTATAAAAATAAACATCCACACTCTCTCTAATTGCTTTTCTAAGATCAACTATACCATGTCCATTTTTAGCCCAATCTCTAAAGATTTGACCGCCTCTTCCGACTTTTATCGCACCTGGACATGTTTCGAGTTTATCTAGCGTTCCAACGTTAGCTTCTCCAATAGCCAATGCCATACCCATTTTTATGGTTGATCCTGGAGGATACACACCATTTAAAAATTTATTAGTAAATGGATGGTCAAAGTTATTTTGCAAAACTTCCCACTCCTCTTTGCTTATTCCTCCAACAAATAGATTTGGATTATAGCTAGGTGTACTAACAGCCGCTATTACTTCACCGTTAGGACGCATAACTATAGCAGCTCCTGCTTGTGAGCCAAACTTATCATATATCATTTTTTGTAGTTCTATATCCAAATTGAGTGTCAAATTTCTATTTTCTTTTGGTGGTATTTTTTTGATAATATTTACTTCTTCATTCGTAGCAGTTACTTTGCTTATGATAGCACCTGGTTCACCTTGTAAAAAATTATTGTAATATTTTTCAACACCACCTTTTCCTACTTTGCCTATAATTTTTACTGTTTCATCTTTTTTATTTTCTTTATCATTTGATTTGCCAATATAGCCTATAACATGTGCTCCATACTGAGCAAAAGGATAAATTCTTTTTGTTTCTACTTCTATATTTACAAGTTCATTTAAACTAAGTCTTGGATATAAATTTAGCATTTTTCCAAACGGTATGAACTCAATAACCCTTATATACTTGTGGTTGTATGATGAGCTCTCATTTTTATAAACTTTTTCTATTCTTGTGACATTAATATCTGGTATATCTCTTTTTAAATCTTTTAAAAGATTTTTAAACTCTTTGCCTTTTGTATCAAGCTTTGGAACTATAGATATAGAAAAGCCTACATCATTAACAGCAAGTAGTCTTCCTTTGTTGTCAAAAATTTCACCACGAGCTGGTTTTATATAATAAGACTTTTGAGCATTTGATTTTGCTAATTCCTCATAAAATACATTTGATTTTATACTTAAATAATACAATCGTATAAACATAACAAACCATATAGTAACAAACAAGAATATTGTAATTTTAAATCTATTAATTCCATTAAACATTACAACATAGCCGCCAAAAAGATATCTATAAAAATATTAAATACAAGCAACCAGTTAAAATCTATAGAGTGATTTGTTGTAGAAAATGCTATATCATCTAAAAAAACTGTTATAAAATATATAAAATAGATAGAAATAATACTTGTAGCAGCAATGCATGGTTTGCATGTTGTCCATAGTCTTACCCTATTGTAACCTAGCACATAAAATATCAAAACAGAAATAATAATATTAAATAGTGGCATAGAAAAATTTACTTCAAGCGATATAGAATAAATTACACAAATTATTATCATTGGAATATTTTGTCTTTTGATTGCTAGTATTAGTAAATATGCACATAATCCAAAAAAAATAGGGAAAAAGCTATACATAGAAACAAAGACTGGATAAAAAAATGCCAATATACTAAGCATTGTTAACTGTATTGGTCCTATATTTTTCTGTTTTATTCTATTTACTCTTGTTACTATCATGTTTATTCTTTCATAGAATATACCAAAGCAACTTCGTTGCAAACTGGAAAGTGTATACATTTAATACAATCAGCCCATATTTTATGATCTGGAATTGACTCTTTATTGATTTCTTTAAAACCTAATTTTATAAAAAAATCTGGTACATAGGTAAGAGAAAGTATATTTTCTTCTATACCTAATTCTTTAGCCTCAAGAATAGCAAACCTAACCATATCTGCACCTATGCCTTTATCTCTATAGTCTACATTAACTACAAGACTTCTTACTTCTGCTAATTTTTTAGAATGTATATGTAAAGCCATATAGCCAACAAGTTTGTTTTCATCTTTGGCAAGTATATATGATCTTATATTGGTTGCAATTTCATCTTCACTTCTATATAAAATTACACCTTTTTCAACCTCGTCTGCTACGAGTGTTTGCATATCGGCAATATCGCTGATTTTAGCTTTAGAAAGTTTTATCATTGCGTAACTCCAAACACTGTAAAAAGTATCTCTTTATGGACTGGGTCAATAGTATGATTTTTAAGATTGGAAAATGTTATAGAATCTGGAAACTCTTTTTTGAGAGCTGCACGCTCTTTTTGATTTAATTTATCAATCTTTGTAAACACAGTTAAAATTCTCTGATCTGGTCTTACTATTTTTTGAAGATTATTAAAAACATCTTCATCTATCTCTGTATGTGGATGTCTAGCATCTCTTAAATGAATAAAAAGTCTAATTGATACACGATTTTTTATAAACTCTAACAAATTATATTGCCATGCTTCTTTTAGTGTTTTTGAAACTTTTGCATAACCAAAACCAGGCAAATCAACAAGTCTTATAGGATATTCTTGATTTTCATCTTTATAAATAATGTCAAAAAAATTAATAAGCTGTGTTTTCCCTGGTGTAGATGAACTTTTGGCTAAATTTTTTCTATTTGTCAAAGTATTTATAGTTGAACTTTTACCAACATTGGAGCGTCCCATAAAAACAACTTCACTTCTATCTTCTGGTAAACTATCTTTCACGCCTTGTGCTGATTTTATAAATTCTGCTCTGTGTATTTTTGGGAAACTCATCAATGCACCTATTTTTTCTTAAGTTCAAATATAAATTTTACTGGCTTTTTAGTTTGGCTTTTAACATTTGCTATGCCTGTTTTCATATTTACATTGATTGTATCACCGCTCAAAAATCTCTTATTTAGCAAATCACTTACTTCGGCATTACCTTGCATTATATATATAGACTCTTTTACAAAATGTTTAAAGCTATTGGCTTTCCCTTTATAGTGTCCATCTTTGTCTTTCATTTCAAAACTAGCATTACCAACTGCTTCGTATTGTTTTGTTTGGTTTACATCATCAAAATATACAGTTGCTTCATCAGCTTTCATCCAATTAGATGAGTCTTGCCAGATATGAACACTTCCCACAAATTTAACTTGCTTGCTACCGCTATTTGCTTCAACAAAATCGGAGGTTACTTCTATCTTTTGAGAAAATATAAGGGATGTAAAAATAAAAATAAAAAAAACTATGCGCATCAAAACAACCATAAATGAATTTCAATATTATATCACATCAATCTTCTAAAATAGACTTATGATTATTTATCCTGCGTATAAAGTGTTGCGTGTATATTGCCAGATGTTGCATTTGATTTTTTTGTATCATAACTAAAATTATTACCAGTGAGTATATTTCCATTTAGTGTAGCATTATATTTATCTTTGGATGTTATTTTTCCACTTCTTGTATTGTATACAGCCTTTTGTGAGTTGAACGCAAAACCATTTTTTTGGTTTATTTTTACATTACCAGATAATATAATCTCGTCTTTTTGATATATGGCTTTATCCGCAACAACTTTTGTGTCATTTATCTTGTCAAAACTAATATCATGCATGGTCAAAACTCCATCTGTTTGTTCGCCATTTTTGACATTTGCATAACTAACAACTCCATTTGTATCAACTTCTGTAAAAATCGTATTTTTAAAATTTAATTCTTTTGTTATTCCAGATTCATGTGAATTATTATCAAACCTCAAACTAAAAGATAACATTAAGGTTATAACAATAAAAAAGATTAAGACCCATTGAATTTTTACTGCCATAGTTTTAAAAACTGCTCCTGTGTATTATCTCTTTTGATTATATACTCTATCATCTCCCTAACCGCACCATGCCCGCCTTTTGTATCCAAAACAACATCTATGTTTTTTCTAACGTACTCACAAGCATCATTTGGAGCGAAAGTAAGCCCCGATATTTCAAACATACTCAAATCATTCAAATCATCACCTATGCAAGCAACTTGCTCTTTTGACAAAGAGAGTTCATCCATAAGATTTTGCAAAACTTCTTTTTTGTTTTTAACGCCTTCATAAAAATATTTTATTTTTAACTCTTTTGCTCTTCTGGCAATTACTGCTGAATGACGACCTGTTATGATGGCAACTTCTTTACCAATATTTACCCAACCATCAATTCCAAGTCCATCTTTGACATTAAAAGATTTTATATCGTCTCCGCTTGAACTATAAGTTATCGTTCCATCTGTTAGAGTTCCATCAACATCAAGAACTATCAACTCTATACTCATAGCACACCTTTCGTACTTGGAATTCCAGCATTTTCATTTACAGTCAATGCTCTTCTAAGGGCAACTGCAAGTGCCTTGAATGCTGCTTCTACAATATGATGTTTATTTGTTCCTCTATTATAAATAAGGTGCAAAGTTATAGGAAAATTCATAGCAAAAGCCCTAAAAAACTCTTCAACAAGCTCTACATCAAAATCACCTACTTTACCACCAATTGGGAGATCAAAAACTAAAAATCCTCGATTGGATATATCTATATCACAACTCACGCTTGCTTCGTCCATAACCACAGTTGCATTTCCATATCTCTCTATATTTTTTACAGGATATACAGCTTTATGTAGTGCCTTGGCAAGCACTATCGCGACATCTTCAACACTATGATGATCATCTATGTGTACATCGCCTTTGCAACTAACTTCAAGATTTATATTTGAATGTCTTCCAAATGCATCAAGCATATGATCCAAAAAGTCAACACCTGTAGAGATTTTTGTTTCACCCCTACCGTAAAGCTCTAATTTTACTTGTATATCAGTCTCTTTGGTAGTTCTACTCTCTTCATAAATCACTTTTTCTCCTTATCCTCTAATTATAATGGCATTAGAAATACCATAACATGACATATAATCTTTTGCCTCTTGTTCTGTTGCAAATCCCATTACAAAAACTCTATATATTTCACTTCCATCATCCAAGGAAAACTTTTTAATCTCTGCAGTATATCTTTTATCTAACGAAGCATACTGCGACTTTGTTGTATCTGCGCCATCTTTAAATTTAAAAGCACCTACTTGTATACCAAAATTATTTAATAATATTTTTTTTGTATCACTACTTGTTTTAGTATTTTGTGCCACATAAACATTATCATTCAAAATAGTTGGCTTTATGGGCTTGCTATTAAACCCTATTGCCTCTATCTTTACTTTTGCCAATCCACTTTTATCTAAACCTAGGTTTTTACCAGCAGCATAACTACAATCTATAATTCTGCCATCCTTAAAAGGACCTCTATCATTTATTCGTACAATTTGTGTTTTGCCATTATCAAGATTTGTTACTTTTACAAGCGTATCCATAGGCCATGTCTTGTGAGCTGCTGTAAAATCATTCATATCATAAATTTCGCCATTACTTGTATATTTACCATGAAAATTAGGTCCATACCAGCTAGCAATTCCACTCATTGTATCGCCTAATTCTATATACTCTGGAGTATAATTTTTACCCAAAACACAATAAGGTTTCATAGTTGCTTTGTGGGTTGATTGGCTTGTAATTGTAGTTGTTTTCTTTTTTTTGATTGATGCTATTGTTGTTTGTGAACATCCACTAAACCACAGCATATTTGCTAACACAAAAAATAAAATAAATACCTTATTTATCAATTTTACCCTTTAGATTAAAAATATCTATGATTATCTCTTTATTTGACTTTAGTTTGGCTTTCTCAAATACCAAAAAGTCTTTTTGCATTTTGTGTTGTTATTTCAGATATCTCATCACTACTTATTCCACTAAGTTCTGCCATTTTTTGTGCCACAAAAGTACAATATGATGGCTCATTTCTTTGTCCACGATAAGGATGTGGAGTGAGATATGGAGCATCAGTTTCTATAAGTAATCTATCTGATGGTATGCGAGAATAAACTTCCACAAGCTTCCTGGCATTAGCAAATGTGATTACACCTCCTATACCATAGTAAAATCCTTTTTTCGCCAATTTTAAAAGCTCATGGTCTGCATTATAACAGTGCAAAACTCCTCCTTGCTCTCCTGCATAATGTTCTAAAATCTCCAAAGAGTCATGTGATGCATCTCTGATATGCACAATGAGTGGTTTATTATACTTATTTGCAAGTTCTATCTGATCTACAAAAACCTCTTTTTGGATTTTTTTTTCTTTTTCTATCTCATTCTTGTCATCAGGCAACCTATAATAATCAAGCCCACACTCACCAACTGCCACACATTTTGGATGAGATATAAACTCTTCTATAAAATCTCTGCTATACTTTATAGCATCATAAGGATGTGTGCCTACCGCAAAATAAACATTCACATAAGATTCACTTATCTCTATGGCTCTTTTGAGTGTATCTGGGTCTCCCGCTGGTATTATAAACATCTCTACACTATTTTTAACAGCTCTATTTATAACTTCATCAAGATCATCTCTGTATCTATCATCATCCAAGTGGCAATGTGTATCTATAATCATTCATTTCTCTTTAATATAATATTTAGTGGTAGTTTTATGCAATAATAACAAAAAGATAGAAAAAATGAGTTAATGGAGATATTCAAGACGCATACGCCTTGAATATAAAATATTTTTTATAATTTTAGAAGTTATATCTTCCTATAACTCTTACAACATCAATGGTTGGATTATTTGTAGGAAATCCATCCAAATAATCAGCATCCGCATGCACATAAGCTGCACTTAGATTTAAATTATCACTAATGTTTTTAGAATAAGCGATATCGAATTCTTTATATGAATCTGCATAATATGCATCAATCATGCCATACACTGCAGAAAGATTTCCGCCAAATATATCTTTATTTGCAGATATCATCCATTTTTTAGCATCTTTTTCGGAAGTTGCATAACGCAAATCATATGAGCCAAGCAATTGATCTCCAGCCATATCTGTATAGAGTGGTGAGGTTGTTCCACCCAATTGTTTGAAACCACCATGTCCACCAACATTAGAGTATGCTAGAGCTAGATTTACATCAGAGATTGTAGTTGCAACTTTTGCTCCATAGGCATTTGCACCCTCTTCAGCCTTACCGCCTTGAAGTCCTATATTTAAATTTCCAACATTTATTTGTGCATCAGCCCAAAGGATATAATCTCCATTAGTATTTGTGCTAACATTATAATAAGAACCTGTCAAAATAACATTATCTATAGACTTATTTTGAGCCGTTAACATAAACGCGCCATCATTATCATTAATAGAATTAAACTCATTCATGCCTGTTATGCCGCTAAAACCATTATAATTATCTGCCATAACAGCTGAATCATTATAATTCGCTCTTTTTACCCATGCAAGAGCAACAGTAGTATTTGGAATATCATTATTTACAACCAATGCTGCATCAAATGTATTTTTAAACACATTCCAATCTTCAGAAAATGCAAATGGCGAAAGTGCTTTTGGAAGCTCTTGGCGACCAACTTTTAAGCTTGTATTACCTATGCCATAAGTTAGATAAAGCTGTGAAATATATGCACTATTAAGAGAATTTCCTTGTTGCATTGGATATGCAACAACATCTTCTTCTAACCCAAGTGTTCCAAGACCATTTAGCTGAACACCAAAACCAACACCACCGATTAAATTATCATTAGTAGCTGTCAATTGGAGTCCAGCATTTGCTGAAGCAAGCTCTTGATCAAATAGATCAACATTAGCAATGTCTAATCCAAGTGCTTGATAATAACCTACCGCTTGACCACTAAACTTCCAACCACTTTCGGCTACTGGAGCTGGTGTAACTGCTGCTGACTCTACTGGAGCGATGTCTCCACCTGCCATGATCATTGTTGAAGCTATCATTGATAGCAATAATGCTTTTTTCATTTATATCCCCTTCTTTATTTTTAATAACCACAAGTATAACAAAATATTTAAAAAAATTAATGAAAAGTAAATGGAAAGATTGGGAATTGGAAAAATGAGTTAAAAATACCCAACTCAAAGCATAAAAGCTTTGAGTTAAAAGTTATTAGAAATTATATCTTCCTATAAAACGTATAGCATTTTCTGCTTCATCTGCACAATAAGTACAACCGTCATTTTTATAGAAGTAATTTATTGCTATATTTGCATTTTCAGTTATGCTGGCTTTATATGTAAGATCAAACTCCTTAAATGCTGGTCTAGAATTTTGAAAATTAGTATATCCATATGCCCCCTCTAGATTACCTCCAAGCACATCAGCATTGGCTCTAATTACATATTTATTGTTATCAATACGATAATTACTACTTTGATCTGCAATCATATCTGTATAAAGTACGGATGTTCTTCCGCCAAAATTCAACATAGAAGTATATCCATCATTTATATGAGAAAATGCCAAAGATGCATTAACAATATTAAACTTACTTTCTATTTTAGCTCCAAATATGAGAGTATTATCACGATTAGAAGCATCAGGATCTATAAAACCACCTTGTAAACCTATGTTCATAATATCAGCATCATAACCAGCATCAACCCAAAGAATATTTGCATAATCATTGGCATAGTACAAAGATCCAGTTAGTATCAAATTCTCAATAGATTTATTTTGAGCCGTAAGCATCCAAACACCATCATTGCCATTTAGCTTATTAAAATCGTTCATATTGGCACCATAACCATTATAGTTAGCATCTCTTACCCATGCACCTACAAACGTAGTATTTGGTATGTCTGTATTTACAACAAGTGCTGCGTCAAATGTATTTTTAAACACATTCCAATCTTCTGAATACGCAAATGGCGAAAGTGCTTTTGGAAGCTCTTGACGACCTACTTTGAAACTAGTATTATTAATGCCATAAGTTAGATAAAGTTGTGAAACATATCCACCATTAAGATTGCTATCAGCACTTTGCATTACACCACTTACTACATTTTCTTCTAACCCAAGTGTTCCAATACCATTGAGTTGAACACCAAAACCAACACCACTTATTAGGTTATCATTTGTAGCTGTTAATTGAATACCAGCATTTGCACGAGATGATTCTTGGTCAAAAAAACTTCTGCTATTACTATTCCAATCATCATTGGTTTCATAATAAAGCACACCTTGACCACTAAATTTCCAACCACTTTCAGCTACTGGAGCTGGTGCAACCACTTCTGGTTCAACTGGAGCAATATCTCCACCTGCCATAATCATTGTTGAAGCTATCACAGATAGCAATAATGCTTTTTTCATTTATATCCCTTTCTTTATTTTTAATAACCACAAGTATAACAAAATATTTAAAAAAATTAATGAAAAGTAAATGAAATGTACTCAATTATTTATAGTTCTATTTTTATTATTAATTAAGGGTAATTGGAGTAGATTTAGACTGTACAAACATCAAAGGAGTACAAAATGGGAATCATTATATTTTTAATCATTGGCGCAGTTGCAGGTTGGCTTGCTGGTCTCATCATGAAAGGTCGAGGGTTTGGTCTTATCGGTGACATCATAGTTGGTATTGTTGGTGCTTTTTTAGGTGGATATATTTTACCTGCTGTTGGAATTTCTCTAGGTGGTGGGATATTGGCTTCAATCGCTACAGCAACAATTGGTGCTGTAATCTTACTGTTTATTATAGGCTTGATAAAAAAAGCCTAAAGATAATTTTATCTTTAGGCTTATAAATTATTATTTCTCGTTTCTCACACAACGAATAAAATTTTTATTATTTACATGACCGCCAAAAGAATCAGTAATGTCAAAATCAACAAGCCATGCATATTTTGGATCTGACATATAAGGTGAACTTGACCAATAACGCTTATTTGTGGCATTTTTAAATATAGATTTGAATGCAGGCTTATTTTTTTTATCTATAATCGATTTAAGCTCGTCAACACTTGGTAAACGCCAGTCATCATATCCCTTTAGGCTAAGTTTTTCACAATAATCTTTTGCATATTTCCAATTGCCTATTTTTTCGTCAGAATCATTTGTATTAGTGCTATTATATAATTGATCTTGCCACATCAAATGAGTTTGAGAATCACTTGCTATTACAGCTTCTTCATTTTGAATAATGGTCCCTGCATCTTTTTTTGATATGTTTTCATCTGTGGTCTTTTTATCACATCCTGACAAAATAAATACCATGGAAGCTGATAATGCTATTAAAAATGATATTTTTCTTTTCATTAACTCATCCTTTTGTGAAATTATAATAACTAATTATATCTCAAAAATTTACAACAAAGCTGGTAAAAATTGTCTACTTTTGGATAAAAAAATATGTAATTGTGTTTTTAAGTGGCAGATGACAGGCAATGAGTGATTTTAAAAATGTCATAGATCTTAAAAACAATACTCATAACAAACCGTTTACTCTTCTAAAACTATTATGCTAAAATTCGCGCAATAAACCACAAAAGGAACAACTTTTGTTTAATTTACAAAACTATTCAACACATAATATAAAAAATGATATCCTCTCTGGTGCACTTGTAGCCGTTGCACTCGTACCCGAAGCGATTGCCTTTTCATTTATAGCAGGAGTCTCACCGGTTGTTGGACTCTATGGCGCCTTTATTATAGGGTTCATCACCTCTCTCTTGGGTGGAAAGCCAGGGATGATATCTGGTGCGACTGGTTCCGTGGCTGTGGTATTTGTCTCTCTTGGTCTCGCTCTTAGAGGACTCTATCCCGATCTTGATAAAGAGTCATTTTCCATGCTGCTCTTGCACTACATCCTCATCACCTCTATCGTCGCAGGTTTAATTCAGATGATTATAGGGATGCTAAAACTTGGGAAATTTATCCGCCTCGTACCTCAACCTGCTCTCTTTGGCTTTGTTAATGGTTTGGCTATCGTTATCGCTTTAGCGCAGCTCAAATTTTTAGCTCCAAAAAATCCCCAAGGTTATGATAGTTGGGTAGATATAGTGTTTGCGAGTTTAAGTGAAAATTATGTGATGTATATCATTATATTTATCACAATGGTGACGATGTATGTACTACCCAAGATCACCAAAGCAGTGCCAGCAGGGCTTGTTGCTATCATCACGATAACGGTTGTCGTTTATTTCATAGGTATCAACACCAAAGTCGTAGGCGATATGGCAAACCTTATTGATGTCCCTCTGCCCTCTTTTGTAATGCCTGATCTTTCACTTTTTAACTTGGAGTCTCTCTCCATCATCCTCCCTTCGGCTATTATCGTAGCACTTGTAGGGCTCATAGAGTCGCTTCTAACACTCTCGGTGCTTGATGAGATGGGTGGCGAACGCGGATCAGGTAATCAAGAGTGTATTGCACTAGGCATCGGCAATATGAGCTCAGGTCTCTTTGGTGGCATGGCAGGATGTGCGATGATTGGTCAGAGTGTTATCAACTTCACTTCCGGTGGACTCGGACGACTCTCATCCTTCACGGCTGCCGTGCTACTCATAGTGCTTGTAGTGAACTTCTCTGGCATCATCAGCATCATCCCTATCGCCGTACTTGTCGGCATCATGTTTATGGTGAGTATCGGGACTTTTGAGTTCTCATCGCTCATGCGTCTAAAATATATGCCACGCTCCGATGCATTTGTCTTGATAGTTGTAACAATCATCACGATCTTTGAAGACCTTGCTGTTGCCGTTATCGCAGGAATCATCATCTCGGCACTTGTCTTTGCATGGAAACACGCAAAAATCTCTACAAAAACTTCACTTGATGAAGATGGCAAAAAGATTTACATGCTCGATGGACCGCTCTTTTTTGCCTCAATTACCTCTTTTAATGAACAGTTTGACATAGAAAATGACCCTCAAGAGGTCATCATCGATTTTAAAAATGCACGCGTTATGGATAGTTCGGGTACGGAAGCTATCGATGCTTTGACAGAAAAATACGAAAATGCAGGCAAAAAGCTTACACTCAGACACCTCTCAGCAGACTGTAAAAAAGTGCTCAAGAGTGCTGGACCATTTTGTACCTATGAAGAGGATGATCCAACCTATAAGGTGGTGGTAAATATTTAAGATTTGGATTGTACCCTTAATAATTATAACTGCTTTAAGGAAACTAAAAAGTCTCAATATCAACCAGCTCAACCCCTGAACAATCTTTTTTAAATAGCTTTTTGGCTGTTGCATCTTCTTCTGCTAAAACCAAAACATCTGCATAATCATCTTTATGTGCTTCAAATGTTTGAATATCTTTTTGTGTAGCTAGCTTAATAGTCGTATTGCTCTTATCGAAACTTATGTCGACATTTCTATGCCCTGTGGCAAATTCACTTTTTATAAGCCTGAGTACTTTTTCATTTTTCAATAACTCTTCTATCGTTATAGAACTATAGAAGTCTCCTTCACATAACACTTTGTATGATATCAAAATCCCACCATCCATTTATCTCTCCTTATTTGAAACTAGCATAGCCCTTCTTGGCTAACTAGGAGGGTATAGCACAAGAATATGCTTCAATGCTCTATGTTTCATTTTCTTTTAATTATCCCCGTATGCTGCTACTTGATTAAGCTCCAATATTTTAGCAATGATATGTTAAGAATAGCCTTGAACATAATACTCCAATATAGGCTTATTTTTTATTTAATATCAACAATTGTTGCTAAATCGTGTCTTCCCACAAAAAATAACCTTTTTGTGAATGGTAAAAAATATTTTTCTTCTTTATGTAAAAGTTTCTGATTTTAATTTAATTAATACTCAAGGCAATAAAAGATAAATTAAGAACATTACGCCTATAATCTTTTAAGCCAAACACAAAGGATAAATAATGAAAAATATACTTATTATCAATGGTCATCAGCACTATGCCAATATTGCAGAGGGGAAATTGACACAGTTTTATATCGATACAGCAAATGAATTTTTTACAAAAAATAGCTTTATCGTCAAAAACTCTATAATCGAAAGTGCTTATGATATCAAAGAAGAGCTTGAAAAATTTGCTTGGGCAAATGTTATAATATTTCAATATCCAGTTTACTGGATGGGTGTACCATGGATTACCAAAAAGTATATCGATGAGATTTTCTCAGCTGGAAAAGATACTGTTACATACACAAGCGATGGAAGAAGTAGAAGTGATGCTTCTAAAAAATATGGAAGTGGTGGCTTGATGCAAGGCAAACACTATATGCTCTCCCTTACTTACAATTGTCCAATTTCTGAGTTTGACAACAAAGATGGGTTTTTTGATGGGTTAAGCCTTGATGAAGCCAATATTGCAACACATAAAACATTTCAATTTTGTGGTGCAACTCCACTAAAAACATTCTCTGTTCATGATGTTTTCAAGGGTGACCTAAATATAGAAGATGAAAAAGTAAGATTCTTGGCACATTTGAGAGAAAACTGCAAGTAAGGAAAAAGGGAGTCAGGTAACAATGACAACTCATTTATATTATAAAAAATAGGCTGATTGAGGTATTTTTTTATAAATTTACTTTTTTATAGCCTCTATGACCTTATTTTGTTCTTCTGTTTGATTATTACTCTCATTGACCGATTTCTTTGCCAATTCGATCGTATCAACACGATTATCCAAATAAGTATTTACTGGATTTTCTTGTGTATGTTTTTCGCTTGTTTTAAATAAAAAAATACCAAATAAAATTACAATAACAAAGATGATAATTTTTTTCATAAATACCCTTTTAATTTTTATGTGGCTAGTATAGCATAATTGGTTTGAACACTGTTATATTGTCAAAATACTGTATTATTTAAAGCAATTAGCCATTGTTGGAATGATGTATATTTTTGACAGAATTAAACATTGGATGGTTAAAATGGGAGATTAAAATAGTAGGTGGCGGACAGTGAGGGATTCGAACCCTCGGTACAGTTTCCCGTACGCATCCTTAGCAGGGATGTGGTTTCAGCCAACTCACCCAACTGTCCGTGTGTTTTGTGGATGAGATTATACAAGTTTAGCCTTAAATAAAAGTTAAATTAATCTGTGGACAAAAAAAATAAAATAGTGTATGATTACAAAAAATCAAACAAGGTCAAGCTATGCAAAAATACACGCCCATCATTATTCTTATCATATTTGCAGTTGCATTTTATTTCATGGGAAAAGGCATGGATAACGCCATAAATATGTCAAAGCCAAAAAGCGAACAAACAGACCACTAAGAGTGAAATGTTTTTATAACTTCTAGTATTTTTTCTACTTTCAAGGCAGGATTATCGTCTTTATATATCGGTCTACCCACTACTGGAAAATCCACCATTTCATCTCTAGCAACTTCAAGTGTAGCCACCCTACTCTGATCACTAGCATCTTCACCAAATGGACGAATAGCAGGACAAAGTGTTAGAAAACTTGCAGATGTTGCATCTTTTATCATCTTGCTCTCAAATGCACTACAAACCACACCATCAAGACCATTTTCATAGCTCATCTTTGCAAATTGTATAGCTTTTTCTTTTATGCCTTTTTCGTAAATATTCTCAAATTCTTTATCATCAAAAGACGTAAGTGCAGTTACTGCAAGAACCAAAGGTCTTTTAGTAAATTTATTTAATCTATTCATAACTTCTTGCATAGCTTTTTTACCAGCGCTTGCATGGATATTGAACATATCAATGCCCAAAAGTGCTATCTCCTCGGCAGCATCTGCCATAGTGTTGGGGATATCATATAGCTTCAAATCTAAAAATATCTTTGCTTGAGGATTTATGTTTTTTATCTTTTCTAAAAATTCTTTACCATCTCTAATATAGCTTCTAAAACCAACTTTTAACCATACTGGGACATCGCCAATTTTTTTAATCAATTCCAAATTCTCTTCCATGGTTGGCAGGTCTAAAGCTATACACAACTGCATTTACATACCCTTTTATGTTTAAATAGGATATAATAATAACTAAAAATGACTAAAGGGTACCAAAATATGTTTGGAAAAAAACTAAAAGAATACAACTTATCAAATGATGAGCTTGCTAAATTACAATATGCAAAAATAACTACAAGTAAAGGAGTTATATGGACAAAATTATTTCCTGATGAAACTCCTATAACTGTAGCAAATTTTGCTCATTTGGCAAATGATGGCTTTTATGATAATTTAAAATTCCATAGAGTAATTGCTGGTTTCATGGCTCAAGGTGGATGTCCTCACTCAGCTCCAGATGGCATGAGACAACTTGCAGGCACTGGCGGTCCAGGCTGGGCTATCAAATGTGAAACAGATACAGCAAAACATAAACATACAAAAGGTGCATTATCGATGGCTCATGCTGGCAAAAACACAGGCGGAAGCCAATTTTTCATCACTTTTGTACCAACTCCTCATCTTGATGGTGTTCATACTGTTTTTGGCGCTATTGAAGATGAAGATGTTGATAGTTTTATGACATTAGATAGCATTGCTCAAAATGACACAATCGAAAAAATAGAAATTTTTGAATCAAGAGATTAATTAAAGGATTTATGATGTTTGGTTTTTACCGTGTATCAGTTGCCGTTCCTCAGTTGCACCTTGGCAATACATCAAAAAATGCTTCAAGCATCATAAATCTCATAAACACTGCTAAAGATAGCTCTGTTCTACTCTTTCCTGAACTATGCCTTAGCGGATATAGTGCTGGGGATCTGTTTTTTAACCAAACGCTACTAGACAATCAAATTGTGGCTCTAAAAGAAATACTCAATGCTACTAAAAACAATCAAACCATTGTAGTTGTAGGTATGGCGATAGTTGAAACAAATAGGCTTTATAACTGTGCCATAGTTATTCAAGATACTAAAATCTTAGGGGTTGTTCCAAAAACATATTTACCAAACAAAAAAGAATTTTACGAAAAAAGACATTTTGTTAGTGGAAAAGATATAAAAAATCGTTACATTAATTTATGTGACCAAAATGTGCCATTTGGTGTAGATTTGATATTTAAGGATAAAGAATATTTATCTTTTGGTATAGAGATATGTGAGGATTTATGGACGATAAACCCTCCAAGTAACCAATTAGCCATTAATGGTGCTACATTGATACTAAACTTGTCTGCTAGCAATGAGTTGATTGGTAAATCAGAATACAGAAAAGACCTTGTTGTAAGCCAAAGTGCTAGAGCTATGTGTGCTTATGCTTATTCTTCTAGTGGTATGGGTGAATCAACAAGCGAAACCATATTTGGCGGAGATGGCATGATAGCCGAATATGGTTCGTTATTGGCAAGAACAGAAAGATTTTCTTTTGAAGAACAGATAATAAATAGTGATGTTGACTTGCAAAAATTAGCAAACCTAAGAATGAGTGAATCATCTTTTGGAGACGAACCAATAACTACACATAGGGCAATAGAGTGCTTTGATACACCTAAGTTGTCAAACATAAACAGAATATTTGAAAAATTCCCTTTTGTTCCATTTGATGAACACACCAAGCATATTAGATGTAGTGAAATAATAGATATTCTCAGTCATTCACTTATACAAAGAATGCAAAGAGCAAATATCAAAAAGGCGGTTATCGGTGTTTCTGGTGGACTTGATTCAACTTTTGCACTTTTAGTTATAAATCATGCTTTTGAACTTCAAAACTGGGATAAAAATGATATTGTGGCTATCACAATGCCAGGGTTTGGAACAACGACAAAAACAAAAAATAGTGCTATAGAGCTATGTAATGCTTTGAGTACAAAACCTAAAATTATATCTATAGAAGAGCTATCATTAGAAGGTTTTGAAGCTATAGAACAAGACAAAGATTGTCATGATGTAACCTTTGAAAATGTTCAAGCTAGAAACAGAACAATGGTACTAATGAATATGGCAAATAAAGTTGGTGGACTTGTCATCGGTACTGGAGATATGAGCGAAATAGCCCTTGGGTGGAATACTTATAATGGAGATCATATGAGTATGTACTCTCTAAATAGCGGCATACCAAAAACACTTATAAAGTCACTAATAGAGTTTTTCAAAGAAAAAGAAACTTTAGAAAAAATATTGAACGAGATTTTAAATACACCTGTCTCACCCGAACTCTTACCTGTAAGTAATGATGAGATAACGCAAGAGACAGAAAAGATTATAGGACCATATGAACTTCATGACTTTTTCTTGTATCATATGCTCAAATACGGAGCAACTCCTCAAAAGATACTCTTTTTGGCTAACCATACCTTTGGAGATACTTATGATAATGAAACTATCAAAAAATGGCTGAGTATTTTTATAAAAAGATTTTTTACACAACAATTCAAAAGAGATGTGGTTCCAAATGGCCCAAAAGTAGGAACTATAAGTCTAAATCCAAGAGCAGACTGGCGAATGCCTAGTGATGCTGATCTTGAAGAGTGGTTAAAAGAGATAAGATAGAGACTTTTTATTTTTTGTTTTTAATCTTTTGAAGATACTCATATATCGCCTGCACCTCTTTGTCTGTAAGTGAATATGTGGGCATAACATCGTGTGTTTTTGAAACACTAACTTTTATCTGTTCTATTGTTTTTGTATTTATATTTGAGCTGTGTATCTCTTGCAAAACTATTTTTTTTAATTTTTTGTCTTTTTTATAATATTGACCAATAAACTTACCCTCGCCTTTTTCACCATGACACTTTGCACAACTTATGCCTCTAGGGTTATTGTATAGCATTTGTCCATATTCATAATTTGACATAAAATCTTCTGCACTTAGTGCCAAAATAGGCAAAAACAAAAGTTGTATTTTTTTCAAATCCAACTCCCATAATAAATTTTCGATATAATACCAAAAAAACGTAAAGAGAGTTTAATGCAACTTATAGATGGGAAAAAACTAGCAAATAAGATTCATGCAAAAGTAGCAAAAGAAGTAGAAACTTTAAAAAGCGAAAAAAATATTACTCCAGGTCTTGCTGTGATATTAGTAGGCGACAATCCAGCAAGTCAAGCATATGTAAAAATGAAAGCAAAAGCCTGTAAGGAAGTCGGATTTTATAGCATAGTTCATGAGATGCCAGAATCTATTACACAAGATGAAATTATAGCCACTATAGAAATGATGAATAATAATCCTAGAATTGATGGTATTTTAGTTCAGCTTCCACTTCCAAAACATATAGATACTACTAAAATTTTGGAAGTTGTAGATCCTAAAAAAGATGTAGATGGATTTCATCCATACAATGTAGGAAGAATGGTAACTGGACTTGATAGTTTTGTAGCTTGCACTCCACTTGGCGTTATGGAAATGTTCAAAGAATACAATATAGAATTACAAGGCAAAGATATCTGTGTGGTGGGCGCTAGCAATATAGTTGGAAAACCTATGGCAAATTTGCTTGTCAATGCAAATGCAACAGTTACTACAACCCATATATATACAAAAGACTTAGCATCACATACAAGCAAAGCAGATATTGTTATTGTAGGAGCTGGTGTGCCAAATCTGATTAAAAAAGATATGGTTAAAGATGGAGCAATCGTAATTGATATAGGTATAAATAAACTTGATAGTGGGAAATTAGTTGGTGATGTTGATTTTGATGGAGTTGCTCCAAAATGCTCATTCATTACCCCTGTTCCTGGTGGTGTTGGTCCTATGACTATCGCTATGCTTCTTGTAAACACTCTCAAATCAGCAAAAAGTAGAGGTCTATAATGAAAAAAGCCATAACCTCATTTTATAGATTTTCAAGTACATGGACTGGAACTATTGTAATAGTTTTATTTTTGATATTTTTTGTTTTGCAATCTTTTGTAATCCCTAGTGGATCCATGAAAAGAACTCTTTTGATAGGAGATTTTTTATTTGCAAAAAAATATAGCTATGGTATTCCAATACCACATCTTCCATGGGTTGAGCTTCCATTATTACCTGATTTTAATGATAATGGACATTTGATTACAGGCGATGGTCCACAAAGAGGTGATATTGTCATTTTTAGATATCCAAAAGATCCAAAAATACACTATGTAAAAAGATGTGTAGCTACTGGTGGGGATGAGATAATATATATCGATAAAGCACTTTTTATAAGACCACATGAAGGCGATGCTTTTATCAAGCAAAATTATAAACCGGAACAACTAATAACACTTCAAGGAAAACTTTGGGTAAGAGACCCATATATTGGTAAATATCCTGGAGTTGGTTACAATCCAGAGATGGATACATCAATATTTGAAATTCTTCTTCAAAGGTCTAATGATGTTGACATGAAGCCAATTTTTGTAGAAGAATTAAACTCACCAATATATACAAATGACAATATTGATATTAATGCACTATACACCAAAGTACCAAAAGACAACTATTACATGATGGGTGATAATAGAGAAAACTCAAATGATAGTAGATTTTGGGGTCCAGTACCTTATGCAAACATAGTTGGTAAACCTATGGTAATCTATTTTAGTATGGAATTTCAAAGCTATGAGACTCTTTTGGGCTCCCAAGATGGAGGAAAAGACCATGCAGTTCTCAAAAGAGCTTGTGGTAATATAGATATAGCTTCCAAAGAGTGTAAAGACATATGGGATAGAGAAAGATTTAGAATCAGATGGGATCGCGTAGGAAGAAACATAGAATCACTTGAGTTAGAGGCTCCAATAGAATGAATACAGATTTTGATATTATAAAAATTATTGCCATAGCTTTAGCATTCATAATAGCTATTGTCGGACATGAAATCATGCATGGTTACGCTGCTTATAAACTTGGTGACAATACAGCAAAAGCATTAGGAAGACTTAGTATCAACCCTATCAAGCATATAGATCCGATTGGTTCTCTTTTGGTTCCTGGGGTACTTTTTGCCATAGGCGCTCCTTTCATATTTGGCTGGGCAAAACCAGTGCCTATAAATATGCACACTGTCATGCAAAATGGTGGAGAAAATGGAGCTATCAAAGTAGCTCTTGCTGGTGTAACATTTAACTTTTTACTAGTTGCTATATTTTCTTTTATATATCTATTTTTAAGCTCTCCATCAAACATTGTTGAAAGTTTTTTCAATATTTTCGTGGCATACAGTATCATTATAAATGCTATTTTGGGCTTTTTTAACCTGTGGCCTATACCGCCTCTTGATGGCTCACAAGCATTAAAGTACTTTGCTATGAAGCACAAATGGTATAGTCTTGTTGTTTGGACAAATAAACTTGCTCCATATGGGTTTTTTATACTTATGGCAATTATCGCTACGCCGATTTCAAATTATCTTTTTAAGCCTATTTATTGGTTAATTTCAAAGATACTATATTAAAGGAATAAATATGAAATTTTATATAGCAACAGACCATGCTGGTTTTGCATTAAAATCATATGTTATAGATTTACTTGAAACCAGAGGACATGAAGTTGTAGATTTAGGTCCAGGTGATGATTTCAGGGTTGATTATCCTGATTTTGCAAAAAAGTGTGCTTTGAAAGTAGTCGAAGACGATGGAAGTTTTGGCATACTTATATGTGGAACTGGCATAGGCATATCTGTATCAGCCAATAAAGTGAGTGGAATCAGAGCTGCCCTTTGTCATGATGCATACACAGCAAGTATGTCAAGAGCACACAATGACGCAAACATTCTCTGTTTTGGTGAAAGAGTTGTAGGCAAAGGTGTAATTGAAAGCATGATAGATGCTTTTTGTGATACATCTTTTGAAGGTGGAAGGCACAAAGACAGAGTAAATAAAATCGAAGGGTGCCAAACAGGCAAAATAGACTAAAAGGAGTCAAACATGAGTAGTGAACTAACAATCCAAGAAAAAAATATACTTCTAGATAGCATTAGAGATGTTCCTGATTTTCCAAAACCTGATATTATATTTAAAGACATAACTCCACTTTTAGGGTCTCCAGAAGCATTTAATATATTAATGGATCATTTGACAAATAGATATCTTGGATTTGAACTTGACTTTATAGCTGGAATAGATGCAAGAGGATTTATTTTTGGGAGCATTTTAGCAGATAGACTAGGAGTTGGTTTTGTACCTATAAGAAAAAAAGGCAAGCTTCCTTATACAACAGTAGCAGAAAAATACTCTCTCGAATATGGTTTTGACGAAGTCGAAGTTCATATCGATGCTTTTGGCAAAGATGGTGCAAAAGTTGTTCTCATAGATGACCTTATAGCGACAGGTGGAACAGCAAAAGCCGCATGTGCACTCATTGAAAAAGTTGGTGCCAAATGTGTTGAGTGTTGTTTTGTTATAGAGCTCGAGTTTTTAAATGGTAGAGAAAAGTTCGAAGGTCAAGAAGTTTATAGTGTGATTAAATTTTAAACACTAACTATCTCGAAACTTAAGTTATCATTTCACCATTAGGAGAGTGAAAATGAAAGAATTTATCGATATATATAGACAAAATACCGATGAAATAGAGCAATTTATATATGAAACACTTGAAAATGTCGGTAATCTAGAAAGACACAAAAAAAATAACTATAAAAAATTATTTGAAATTTTTCCATCATTAGAGCTTATTTATGAATCAGACATTGAAAAGTATATTCAAACATCACCAAATATATATAGAAATAAAACCTCGCAAACTCCTATCGGTAGGGACAGGAAGTATCTTGTAAAAACTGTATCTTTCAAGAACAACGATATGGCTTTCACTAAGCCATATGTTAGTAGTGCAACAAAAAACACATGTATCACTGCTATTAAACAAGAAAATGATCAGATGATATTTATGGATTTTGATTTATCAATGATACTGCAAAGATTAGGCTTTTTAGAACTTCATAGTAAATTAAATATTCTAAATAAAAGTTTTTATACAGCATCTGGTTTTTCTATGGTAATACTTGCTGTTTTTACTATCGGCTATGCACTAATTAGTTTTTTTCACACGCTATTTTTTGAAGCAAATTTTTCTATCGAAGCTATTTTCAAACCTGTAATTGCAATTACACTCGGACTTGCTATTTTTGATTTGGCAAAAACCATATTGGAACAAGAGGTATTTTTCAAAAGTTACTCAAAAGATACAAAAAATGAATATAGGTTACTTATAAAGTTTATAATTACGATTATTATTGCTCTTTTGATTGAAGCACTTATGGTAGTATTTAAAATTACCATATCAAATTATAGAGAACTCATCAATGCGTTTTATCTAATTAGCGGTGTTTCTATAATTATCGTAGCTCTATCGATTTTTATTTATTTGAGTAAAAGCAAACAGAGCGATTAAAAGTGGTGCGGCTTACATGAAAATCTAAAGTCATTATTTGATGCGATTCCAAAAACAACAAGCGGAGTATTTGTCTCTTTGGCAATTTCCTCCACTTTGGATAAATTGGTTTTATCAAATCCTATAAGCATCTCATATTCTTCTCCACTCATACCAACTTCATTAGAAATATCCGAGATTAACTCTAATCCACAATTGTTTATGTCCAAAAGTTTATTTGTATCACAAAAAAGACCATCGCTTATATCCATTCCACAAGCCAAAAATTCCCTTGATTTATATATAAAATCGCTTCTTAATATTGGTTCATAAAATTTTGAACTTGACTCTATTTTCTCACCCTTAAATAATCTGTCCAAATCTTTTTTACTTTCACCTAAAATACCAGTATATGCTAACAAATAACCATCTTTTAACCCTGCTCTAAAAAGAGGATTATCGCTTTTTGAAATAATAGTAATAGAAATTGTAATCTTATCGCTGCATATAGTATCTCCGCCTATTATCTCACATCCAAACTCTTTAGCACATATTTGCATAGATGTGGACAAATCTTCGATATCTTCTTTTGTTATGTTTTTAGGAAGCGACAAGGAAACAAGTGCAAAATGAGGTTTTGCATTCATGGCGATTGCATCTGATATATTGATTAGCATTGATTTTCTTCCAATTTGATTCATATTCATCCATTCTTGTCTGAAATGAACATCTTCAAAAAAACTATCCATACTATAACAATAACCATCAATACAGGCTGCATCATCACCAATATAAGATGAACTAAACTTTGATATAATAAAAGATTCTAAATCTGCCACAATAAATTCCATATGCTTTTTTTTAATGTAAAATTGTAACACATTTGCATAGCAATACGTCTTTAAAATATACATTTTAATTATAGTTGTATATATGAGAGTGTATAATAACTTTAAAATTGCTAAAAAGGATATCTTTACTATGGATGTAAAAATCTTTGAATATGATGTAGTTATAGTAGGAGCTGGACTAGCTGGACTAGCAGCTGCTAGAGAAACAACTGTTGCTGGCAAAAAAACAGCTGTTATAACAAAACTTCACCCACTTAGAAGTCACTCAGGTGCCGCTCAAGGTGGAATTAATGCAGCTCTTGGAGCAGAAGACTCGACGGATTTACACGCTTTTGATACCATAAAGGGAAGCGATTATCTTGCAGACCAAGATTGTGTTCAATTAATGTGCGAAAAAGCCCCAGAGACTATTAGATGGGCTGAGCATATGGGTGCAGTATTTAGTAGAGATGAGAAAGGTGATATCGCAATTCGTCCTTTTGGTGGGCAAAGCAAACCAAGGGCTTGTTATGCAAAAGATAGAACTGGGCTAACTTTGCTTCAAACTATGTATGAGCAAGCTTTTAGATCTGGTATAGAAGTTTTTGATGAATGGTATTGCTCAGATTTAATATATAAAGATGACAAAGTTTCTGGCGTTGTTGCGTTTAATATCAGAAATGGGGAAATGGCAATTTTTAACTCAAAAGCAACAATGTTTGCAACTGGTGGATATGGAAGAGCTTACAAGATTAATTCAAATGCTCATGCAAATACTGGTGATGCACTCTCGATTGTAGCAAGACATGGATTGCCTCTTGAAGATATGGAATTTGTACAATTTCATCCAAGTGGAATTGGCGGAAGTGGTATTTTAATCTCAGAAGCAGCTAGAGGAGAAGGTGGAAAACTTTTGAACTCTAAAGGCGAGAGATTTATGGAGAAATATGCTCCAAATGCGCTTGAACTTGCTTCAAGAGATGTTGTTAGCCGTGCTATTCAACAAGAGATAAGAGAAGGAAGAGGCGTTGGTCCAAACAAAGACTCTGTTTATATTGATCTTACCCACTTAGACCCACAAATAATATTAACAAAACTTCCAGAACTTAGAGAACTCGCAATTACATTCCTAGGTCAAGATATGCTAAAAGAACCTATATATATAGCTGCAACTGCTCACTATTCAATGGGTGGTATCCCAGTTGATATAAACTGTCACGTTAAAAAGAGTCCAAATGAACTAATTGAAGGATTTTATGCTGCTGGAGAATGTAGCTGTGTAAGCGTACATGGTGCAAATAGACTTGGTGCAAACTCTGTTCTAGAAGCTCTTCTTTTTGGCAGACATGCTGGTGAAAGTATAGTTAGAGATATCGATGACTTAAAACTTAGACCTGCTAGTGTAGAAGATGCTCAAACTGCTATAAATGAGCTAACTTGGGCAAAAACAAATAATGGAAATGAAAGAGTACCTGCACTTAGAAATGAACTTCAAGAGAGCATGACAGACAATGCTGGTGTTTTTAGAACAGCCGAATCATTAAAAAAACAAATCAAAAAAATCAAAGAACTTCTCAAAAGATATAAAAATATCAGAATTGATGATAAAACAAGCACTTTCAATACTGAATTACAAGAAGCGATTGAACTTGGTCATATGTTAGAATATTCATTATTTATAGTTGAAGGTGCATTGGCTAGAAAAGAGAGTCGTGGAGCACATTTCCGTGAAGATTTTCCAAAAAGAGATGATAAAAAGTTTTTAAAGCACACATATGCTTATATGGATAAAGATTATAACATCACTCAAGAGTATGCTGATGTTGTATTGGGGAAATTTGAAGTCAAAGAAAGAAGTTATTAAGGAGAAGTTATGAGTGATACAACAAAAGTAAACATTAAAGCCTTTAGATTCAATGCTGAGACTGATTATTTGCCATATTATAAATCCTATGAAATGGAAGTGGGCAAAGATGAGCTTGTTCTGGACCTTTTAAATAGAATAAAATGGGAACATGATGGTTCTTTTTCTTATAGAAGATCTTGCAGACATGGTATTTGCGGAGCTTGTGGGATAAAAGTAAACGGAAAAGCGGTTCTTTCATGTAAACAAAATGCTTTAGAGCTTGTAGAACTTTTTGGGAATGAACTTATTTTTGAACCTCAAAGTAAAAAAAGAGTTGTCAAAGATATGATTATCGATAAAGGCGATTTCTGGGAAAAACATGCCGAAGTAAAACCATATGTAGTTGCTGATATAGACGAGCATCCAACACATGAGACACAAATGAGCCAAGAAGAAGTTGAAAATATACTTGATGCAGATTATTGTATTCAATGTGGAAGTTGTCACTATGCATGTCCTGCACTTGAAGTAAATGAAGATTACTTTGGTCCAGCAGCATTTGTAGCAGCTTATAGATTTACAGCAGACCCTAGAGATAATGCAGCCAAAGATAGACTCGAAATGACAGCAAATCTTGGGGCTGGGGTTTGGGATTGTGTTAAATGTTTTGAGTGTGCTGAGGCTTGTCCGAAAGATATTAACCCGATAGAGAAAATTACGAAACTTCATAACTTACAATTTGAAAAAGGAGTTGCCTCAAGAAATGTTGCAACAAAACATGCTGAAGGCTTTGTTAGAAGTATCAAAAAGCATGGATTTTTGGATGAAGCTGATATCGTAAAATATAGTGAGGGTCCAATAGGTGTACTAAAACATATGGGCGATGCACTTAAAATGATGAAAGCAGGAAAGATACATATAACGGATCAAATTCCATTTATGGGTAATATGCCAAAATCAAAAAATCTTGATGAGATTCAAAAACTTATAAAAATCTCTCAAACAAATAAATTATAAGAAGGAAGGATAAATGAGTAAATTAAAATATGCACTTTACACTGGATGTACAGCAAAAGAATCAACTCCAGAACTACTTTCTTCTACATTGGCAGTTGCTGATAAATTAGGTATCGAATTAACAATTTTGGAAGAGGCGAGCTGTTGTGGAGCAAGTCATCTTCAGGACTTTGATCCATTTCTTTCTCATGTACTAAATGCTAGAAATATATGTTATGCTGAAAAACTTGGTCTTACAATGGTAACACTATGTAATACTTGTCAAATAAATCTAGCTATGACAAAAGAAAAACTTGACCATGATAATGATTATAGAGCCAAAGTAAATGAAAAATTAGCAGAAGTTGGGCTAGAATATAAAGGGAATGTAAAAATAAAACATTTCTTGTACGCTCTTATCGATGAATATGGATTAGAGAATATTTCTGCAAAAGTTGAAGTTCCTTTAAGTCATTTCAACATAGCGCCATTTTATGGATGCCATAATATAAGACCGTCAGAACTTCAAAACACAAGCAATGGTGGCGAAAACCCATACAATCCAACAAGCTTAGATAGACTCATAGAGGCACTCGAAGGTAACGCAGTAGATTATGCAAGTAAAAACAAATGCTGTGGCTTCCATGTAGACTTGCAAGCTCCTCATACAAGTAATGCACTTACTGGAACTGCACTCCTTGATGCCATAGATAACAATGCGGATGTTGTTGTAACTCCTTGCCCGCTTTGTCATCTAAATATGGATATTAAACAAAAAAGTGCTGGTAAACAGGCTGGCAGAGATATAAATATACCTATACTTCATATGCCACAAATGGTTGCTCTTGCACTTGGATGCACAGCAAAAGAGATAGGACTAAAATTCCATGTAAGCAAAGCTACTCACCTAAAAGGTGCGTAAGCTTTTTGCTTATTTTTCCAATACAACATCTCCCATAATCACATTCCAATCCAAATCAAAATTATCACTTATAAATTTTTTACTATGTGGCAAAGTGCATTCTGAACAGTCGTGATGTATGGCGTTATCACTTATAAACTCATCGCCAAGATTTTGTGTACAATAACTATAAACTACCCTATTCCCCTTAATTTCGATGCCATCATCCTTAAATCTAAAATATGGACATCCACACATATAGCAATTTAGATTTTTCATATCGTGGCATTTGGAGTTTTGAGCATACAATTGGCAAAAATTAGGATGTTTTTGTCTCATATTGTCATAATAAAAATATTCGATTATCTCGTCTTTACTTTTATCTTTTATATGCTCGATAATGGCTTTATGTTTAAGCGAGTGTTCTCTATGCCAATCAATGTATTTCATAACAAATTGTAGCATATTTAAGGCTATAAGCACCATTTAGATATAATACGCGAAATAAAAACTAGAGTGAAAAAATGAGCGAAAATACAAAAAAAGTATACAATCCAAAAGAGATAGAATCTTCGTACTACAAGATATGGGAAGATAGAGGCTATTTTGAAGTAGATGGCAATAAGTCTATACAAAAAGATGGTAAGAACTTCTGCATAATGATGCCACCTCCAAATGTAACTGGAAGTCTACATATCGGTCATGCTCTCACTTTTACTCTACAAGACATCATTGTTCGATATAAAAGAATGGATGGATATAAAACACTCTGGCAACCTGGTGTTGACCACGCAGGAATCGCAACACAAAATGTTGTAGAAAAACAACTCTTAGCTACAGGCAAAACTAAAGAAGAGATAGGTAGAGATGAGTTTTTGAAGCTTTGTTGGAAACAAAAAGAAAATTCAAACAATGCCATTACAAATCAGTTGAGATTTCTAGGAGTTAGCCCTGCTTGGAGCAGAGAAAGATTTACCATGGATGAAGGCTTGGCTCATGCTGTTAAAAAATCTTTCAAACAGATGTATGATAATGGATTTATAGTTCGAGGCAACTATATGATAAACTGGTGTACACACGATGGCGCATTATCCGACATAGAAGTTGAATACGAAGAACACAATGGCAAGCTATACCATATCCGTTATCCACTAAGTGATGGCAACGGTATTTTAGTAGTTGCCACTACAAGACCTGAAACATATTTTGGCGACACTGCTGTTATGGTACATCCAGATGATGAAAGATACAAAAATCTCATTGGAAAAGAAGTAACACTTCCACTTATTGGTAAAAAAATCAAAATAATATCTGATGAACATGTTGATATCTCGTTTGGAACAGGAGTTGTTAAAGTAACTCCAGCCCATGATCCAAACGACTATGAAGTAGGCAAAAGACATGACTTAGAGTTTATTACTATCTTTGATGAAAATGGAATACTAAATGACTATTGTGGAGAGTTTGCAGGACTTGAGAGACTTGATGCAAGAGAAAAAATAGTTTCAAAGCTTGAAAATGAAGGCTTTATAGAAAAAATAGAAGAACATATTCATCAAGTTGGTCATTGTTATAGATGTAAAAATGTAGTTGAGCCTTATATCTCAAAACAGTGGTTTGTGAAAAAAGAGTTTGCCAAAAGTGCGATAGAAAAAGTTAACAACGGCGAAGCTAAATTCTTTCCAAGCCATTGGATAAATAGTTACAATGCTTGGATGAGCGAACTTAGAGACTGGTGTATATCTAGACAACTTTGGTGGGGACACCAGATACCAGTAATTTACTGTGATGAGTGTGGAAAGGAGAGTGTTTTTGATGGCGACATGCCAACATCTTGCCCTCATTGTGACAGCAAAAATATACATCAAGACCCAGATGTGCTTGATACATGGTTCAGTTCTGGTCTTTGGCCTTTTTCAACTCTTGGATGGGGCAATGATGATATATACAAAGGCATCAAGTGGGCTGAGAGTGATATGAAAGATTTTTATCCTAACTCACTACTTATTACTGGTTTTGATATTTTATTTTTCTGGGTTGCTAGGATGCTTATGATGGGAGAAAATCTAACTGGCAAACTACCTTTTAATGACATATATCTTCATGCTCTTGTAAAAGATGAAAATGGTGAAAAGATGAGCAAGTCAAAAGGAAATGTTATAGATCCTCTTGTTATGATTGAAAAATATTCAACCGATGCACTTAGATTTACATTGGCTATACTCGCCGTTCAAGGTAGGGATATCAAACTTAGCGAAGAGAAACTTGAACTTAGTCGTAATTTTACAAATAAGCTTTTTAATGCTGCAAATTTCTTGCAATTAAATGTTGAAAGTTTTGAAGACTTGAATATTAACAATATAAAAACTCCCCTTGGACAATATATGCTTTCAAGGCTTACTATTGCATCAACTGAGACTAGAGAATTTTTGGAAAATTATAGATTTAATGACGCGGCAACTACGCTTTATCGTTTCTTATGGGGTGAGTTTTGCGACTGGGGTATAGAACTTAGCAAAGCAAGCAAAGACAGCATTGGCGAACTTGGATCAATATTCAAAGAATCACTAAAACTACTTCATCCATTTATGCCATTTATTACAGAATATCTATATCATAGACTAAATAATAGTGAAGTTGCAAATAGCGAATCTATAATGATTAAATCATATCCAAACCTAGACTATCAAAATGAAGCAAATACTAAAGAGTTTGATAGAATTATCGAAGCAATTGTATCTGTTAGAAGATGTAAAACTCTTATAGATCAAGGCAATCAAAAAATCGCAACTGCTTCTATCAAATTAAATTCTCCAGCAAACGAAGAGCTTATGAAAACTTTTGTGGAAAAATTAGCAAAAGTTGAAAATATAAGCTTTGTAACACAAAAGTTAGACAAATGCGTAACTGATGTTTCTGATACACTTGAAGTTATGATAGCGACAGACTCTATAGACATGAGTGCTATCATATCGAAACTGGAAAAACAAAAAGAAAAATTACAAAAAGAGATAGAAAAACTCTCATCTATGCTAAGTAATGAAAGATTTGTTGCAAATGCGCCTGCGAATGTTATAGAAGAAAATAAAAATGCACTAAATGAAGCTCAAATAAAATTAGAAAAAGTAGAACAAGAGTTAAGCGCTCTTGCTTAGAGCCTTTTCTTTTTGTGATTTTCCCGTAAAATGTAATATTACTTTTACAAGAACCATGATGCCTATACTTTCTATTATGGCTGCCAAAACGAAAGAGTAGTATTCATACATACCTATTACATGCTCAGAATGTGCTAATGTAGCTATAGCTATCAAAAATGTAAGTGGCATAGAACTACCAAGTCCAAACAACACAGTATCTCTAAAACCTAAAATTTTATAGTAGGACACAAAAGAACCTAAAAGCCTAATGCCTACCATTGCTATGATAATCAAAATTGACTTCATAACAACTTCTTGCTTAAATAATGAATCCAACTCAACAGTTGTGCCAACATACACAAAAAATATTGGAACCAAAAAACCAAAGCCAAATGCATTTAACTTGCCACGCAATTCTACTTTGAATTTGAAAAAATTAGCAACAAAAACACCAGCTATAAAAGCTCCTAGCACCATATCTATGCCATAATACTGCATAATACCAATAAGAACAAAAAACAAAGCCATAGACACTCTTATATCTTGTCCTATATTATCATTTTCGGGCATAATTATTTTTTTTAATTTAGGAAACCACCATAATATAAAATCAAATATTTTATATAAAAAATAAGAAGCTATAAATATAAGTATCAAGGTTATCATATTTTGATACAATTCTATACCAAAACCATAAACAATTACTGCATCATAAATAACAAGAGCTGTGATACTAATAATCTCTCCGATAACACCGATTGTCAATGTCATATCAAGCCATCGTTCATTTTTATCATATTCATTTACCAAGATTACTATCATGCCTATTGAAACAACAGGTAAAGCAACGATATAAACGGGATTTAAATCAAAAATAATATATAAAATAAAAGCTGTGCCATATAAAATAAAAAAGTACAAAATAACTTTTTTAAATAGCTTGTCTTTAATACTTATAAATTTTTTTATATCTATCTCAAGACCGGCAAGAAACATAAGATAAAAAAAACCTATTTTTGCAATAATTTTAAATGTATTACTATCGCCATCAACATAACCAATCCATACGGCTACCATTCCTATAAGTATTTCAACAACAGCAACTGGTATTTTACTTATTCTTGAAAATATTGGTGCCAATACAATTAAAAATGCAACTTGCGCCAATAGTGATAAATTCTGCATTATAGCCCCATTAAAAATTTATATATTTTATCCAAACAGCTATAAATAGTAAATTTATTTAAAATATTCAACTACAAAATTAGATTTCAATCCTCAAAGATTATAATATCATAGATATTTTTAGGAACCAAGGCTTTGCTCGCATGAACAGAACCTTGCCTATTTACTTTGCTTAATTCATCTCTAAGTTGTTTAATCTCTTCTTTTGCTGTGTCTATTTGTTCTTTTAATTGCAAAATAATATCAACTCCGGCTAAATTAACACCCATTTGACGAGTAAGCCTAAGGATTAACTTCATTCTATCAATATCTTTTCTAGAATAAAGTCTCATTCTCCCAACTGTTCTAGAAGGCTCAAGCAGTCCTTCTCTTTCATACTGTCTAAGAGTTTGCGGATGAATATTTAAAATATTTGAAACAACTGATATAAGATAAACTGGCTCTTCATAACTATGCATGTTTTTTCCTTATAATTTTTCTTCACACAATTTAACTAAATCCGAAGGCATAGAGTCAACATCAGGCAAAATAATATTAGCGATCAGATACAAATCTCCGCTAAGCATAGTTTTTCGATTCATAACACCTTTTGCTTTTAGTCTAAACTTTTGAGAATTTTTTGTGTTCTTTGGAATCTTCAAGGATACACTCTTTTCTGGCGTTTCAACTTCAACGGTTCCTCCAAAAAGTGCTGTTTTTAGTGGAATATTAATGGTTTTATATAAATCATCACCTTTTCTCTCATAATCAGCAGAATTAGCAACTTCAACCTTTATCAGCAAATCTCCAACTTGTCCATTATATTTTTTGCCTTTTCCTTTGACTCTCAATGTTTCGCCTGTTTTAATGCCAGCTGGAATTTTAACATCAAAACTTGAGCCATTTATATTTAGGCTGTGTTTTCCGCCCAAAATAGAAACAACAAATGGGATAGTAATTTTGGTTTGCAAATCTAAATCGACTTGATTGGCAAATCCGCCAAATCCTGAAAAACCATTAAATCCAGAAGAAGATCTTCCACCACCGCCACCAAACATACTTCTAAGCAACTCTTCTAAGTCAATATTTGCACTTTGTCCTCTTGCAAAATCATGGAAATTCTGACCGCCGAACATCTGATCACCGTATTGATCATATTGTGCTTTTTTTTCAGCATCACTCAATACTTCATACGCTGCATTTATTTCTTTGAATTTTTCTTGAGCCTCTGCTTCTTTATTTATATCTGGATGATATTTACGAGCCAATTTCCTATATGCTTTTTTAATCTCTTCTGGTGTAGCATTCTCATTCACGCCTAAAGTTTCATATAAACTTTTAGCCATTTTTAAACCTTAACTTAATAATATTTTTATTCATTATATCAAAATAGTTTAGTCTTTGTCAATCAACTTTAAAGAAATTAAAAAAAGATATTTGATTATTTTTAGTAAATTCTAAATGCACTAGCAACCTACTTTCCGCAAAAAAATATTTATGTTTTTTATAATGAAAAAAGTAGCCAAATAATAATAAAATCGATTTTAAGCACACCTCTCATCTCCTCGTTCCCATCATCTCAACGGGAACGAATACTTGTTTTTCAAACATTTAAAATGAGCAATCAAAAAGCCGCCCGTGGGTTTTTGATTGGCCTTCTTTGATTTGTTAGACAAATATGTTTTGCTGATGTTCATATTATAAAGTCCCATGTAGCTCGTAGTGATCTGCCAACTTTTCACCATATAAATGTGCTGTGCGTAGTAGAAGTTCAGTAATACCCCACTCACGCTGGACAGTATCAAACCAATTTAATGCCTCTTTGAATTCATCTTTGTTATATTTTTGGTCAAATGACCGTAATTTTGAAAAAACATCGAAATTAAGATTGTCAATCCAATAAAGAGACATGGAAATTTGTTTTGCTTCTGAAGGTTTGTCTGGATGACCCCATATAAAGTTTCGATCTACAGAAGATATTTGAGACGTACTCAAATGAATATCGACGTTTCTAAGTTCACGAATTACGCAAAGCAATGGATTATTCGTATCATTCATCCGTAAAATGGATTTATTCAGCTTACTAGATTGTTGTATATCTTCAATGGTGACCAATTCTGTAGTTGAAGCACGAACGAGAGCACTTCTGAAACTATTTTTTTGCTTTAACCCAATCATTTGTGCAAATTTAATTGAATTTTCTAGCTTGTCTAGAAAAATTGGCAATAGGGTGAGTCTTTGACGCAGATCTTCGTCAAGTATTATAAACATATGTGCCCGATCAATGCACGGTGCAAGTGTCATATCAATTTTTATTTGTCTTTTCATGATTGTGTTGCCTAACATCTGAAATGCGCCAATAAATTGCCCACAAGACAATGTATTAGCTCCACTGATTTGCTAGTAGCTTTCTTTTTAAATGCTTTTTGATGTTCTATTTCACTCAGTATTTTCAAATCATTTACGTGAAGTAAGTTTCCATGTTCCGTCAACCACACGCATAACGCCAGTCGTGCCGATTATAACTTCATCAAGCCCTTCTTCTGGAATTTCAAGAATAGCATAAGCTTGATAACCCGGCTTCACTTGAGGATAATGAGCACCAGCAGGAATCTCCAAAGCATCATCAGAAAACAGGCCAATCTCCATGCCTTTCCAAGCAATTGTTCCCTTTGCTGCTCCAAGAAAGTTGTCTGGAGTACAGCGCCAAACGGTGTCATTAAAATGTGAAATATTTGGATCGGCTTCAATCCTCATATTTAATAATCCAGTACGATTACCCGATGTAAGTTCAAACGAATACATTGCCATGATACATCTCCTATGTTGATAATAAATCTTACAATTTATTCAACCTGCATTATATATAAGATAGTCTAAAAATCAAGAAATAACATAGATTAAATACGTATATACCAATAAATGTTGGACTGCTAAGGTGTATTTACAATAGCCTATCATTTTATATTGATATAAATAAAAAAATATAAACAATAACAATAATAAAAAAATATGGGAATTAATAAAAAAGAAGTAATTCTCAATGTGGCAGCGACCTACTTTCCCATACCAGACAGGTATAGTATCATCGGCGATGGGAGGCTTAACTTCCAGGTTCGGA
>JAQTLV010000003.1 GCA_028714675.1 Sulfurovaceae bacterium | reverse complement strand
AAATTTTTGCAACTGGTCATCGCTATTTGGGAAATGTTCTATCTCCTCAAGCGTTCGTCCATTTATCTCGAGAGCCTTGTCATCGCAAACACAATTTTCTTTATATGAAAATGGATCTATGAGTAGAACTATCTCATCTATAATTTTATGATCTTCTACTATCAAACATGCTAGTTGAACTATTCCATGCTTCTTGGCATCAAGCCCTGTTGTTTCTGTATCTATGTATGCTATTTTCATTTTGTTTTTCCTTTGTTTTTATTACACAAAATCTAAAGATAATATTTTGTTTATCGCTTTTTCGAATGTAGCTTCTATCACCCAAGCTATAGTGCTTCCATCACTATAAAACGGATCTTCTTTAATCTTTATTCTCTTGTGTTTATATAGGCTTAGATATTCAACTACGAAAGGTCTTTGTAATATTCTATACAGCTCTTCTTCAAAACTTTCTATTTCTGTTTTTGATTCTTTTTCTTTATTCATCTATTACTCCTTGCTAAAATTATCATCTTTGACCATGCATATTTCACTTGTTAAAAAACTTTTCAAGCTTTTCAAGCTTTTTTCAATATAATGAACTGCTTCAACGATATGATCTTTTGGATTTTCACAATCAAGCTTTTCATGTAATTTTTTCAATTGGTCTATCGTATTTATTATAGAAGAATCCAACCCTTGTTTATCGCATATACTTAGTGGATTTCCAGCTTTAGAATAATCAACATAACTATAATTACCTAGATAAACATTAAATATTATGAACTCTTCTTTAATATGCTCTTCTGCAAATGTTCTTGCTTCAAAATAAGTTGCAAATACATGTGTATTTATTTGTTTTAGATGATCTTCACAATATCCACTTGCTATCATAAACAGTTTCATAATAACTCCCCTATTGACATTCCAGCTCTGTTTTGTTGTCCACTAATTCATCCCATGCTTTAAAATCAAGTGATATTTTTATTTTTTGTATCACTGGATATATAAAAACAAAGTAATCAAGAGCCATTTTCTCGTTAAATACGAACTGTGTGTGTAAAAACTTTTTACCTTTGTATTTTTTGGGCAAACAAGAAACAATTCGCACATTTCTTTCATCCAATACATAATCACTTGGTAATTTATATGCTTTTCTGATCTTTTTATATATTTTAGTTTTATCCATCTCTCACTCCTCATCCTGTAATAATCTTAGATACTCCCACAAAAAGCGTTCTTTAACAATACTAGGACTACTACCACGAGCAGGGAGAACGATGTGATGTTTATTTTCCATTACATCAATACCCCAAGTGCTTAGATCTTCTCTGTCATATAAGTGTTTAGCTTCTATCAAAAGAGCGGCATCATCAGCCTCTTTTATTCTAGGATCATCAAAGCTAACACCAAAAACACTCTCTATATGTTTATGTAGCCTGTTTTCTATCTCTTTGTATGCTTCAAGATGTGCTTTTAATGGACGAGTAACATCTCCTAGATATGCTTCAGTAGCATCGTGTAGCAACCCTGCCATTTTTAGCTCGTCAGGGAGCAAAATGGATACAAGTATGCTATGTTCAGCAACGCTATAAAATCTACTCCCATGTCCGCCAAATCTACATATCCGAGATAGTGCAGTTGCAATGTCTTTTATGTCGATATAATTTGACTCTATGTCGTCAAAATAAAATCTTTTTCCAGTACTAGTCACTATAAAATTAAACTCTTTTTTACTCATCATCTGCTCCAATTAGTCTTAAACATTTATTTTTCATCGTCTTCCCTTTTTAATTCCAAGCATAGAGAGATATCTTGCTATTGTTTTTGGTTTATGCCCTGTTATAGCTGCTATCTCTTTTGCTTGTTTTCTCTCGCTCACATAAAGTCTATTTAGCAACTCTTCACTTGGCTTTCCAATCTTTTTAGAGAGTTCATATCTTTTGGCACACATAGCGATAACATGTGGGTGACACTTGTATATTTTTGCAACTTCATTAAGCGTCATATCATTATCAACATAAAGTAATTTCAATCTTTCTTTTGTTGGTGGCACAAAGGAAGATCTATTTTTGCTAGATTGTAAGTCGCCTCTCTTTTTTATTAGATTGATTATAGTTTTTTCAGATCCTTTTTCTGCCCAATAAAAACCTTTATGATAGCCTGCTCTTTTTGCAGCCTTTCTGACATGTTCTCGAGTAAAACCATCTTCTTCAACAGAGGTTAATGATCTGTATTCTTTTATAACCTCCAAAGTATTAGGATTTATTTTATAGACAGGCTTAGAGTGTGGTTGATTTTGTCTGCATATCTTATAACTCTCTGGGGCTTTCCACCCTTTTCGTCCTCTGTGTTTAATGCCGTTTTTTGTTTTTCCCATACCCAGCCTGACAATTTGCTTATACACCCACTCAGCAGGAACATTAAGCTCCTCGGCTATTTGAGGCACTGATTTATCATTACTCCAATAAACCTCTTTGATATATTTTTTTGTTATCGGTTTTCTTTTTGTAGCTGGAGTATAAACAGCATCATCATCGCTCTCTATATACTTTTGATATTTGTTATGGTATTTTTCCCACCAAACTTTTTCTACAGATTTAGCTCTTGTAAAAGATAATTTATCTTGCAACTGTGCACTAATAAGTCCTCGTTCTAGTCTAGAAAATGGCTTATTAAATGCAGCTATGCCAATGTATTTTTTTACCCATTCAGCGAAAAAAGTCATCTCATAGCAAAAATCTTCTTTTTCCTGCTTGCCTTTTATATAGTCATTTACCGCTTTACTATCTATTTTATTGCCATCTTCTGTTTTGACAACAAGTTTTGATAACTTGGAATTATTATAGAAATTTGACTTCGTAACCTCTAAGATAGTCGCTGCATCTTCGATTGATATCAACATCCCTTACCCCTTAAAAATAGGATTATCTATTTCGAACGAGATACGATCTCTGTAACTTTCCGATTGGTCTAGGTAGTGATTTTTCTGTATGCCAACAACTCTACCGTTATATCTTTTAATTGCATTGTGCCATACAGGCTCTGCCACTGATTTAGTCATTGTTCCAAAAGTTATTTTTGGAACTCTTTTTGTGGCTCTTTTTTTTATCCATTTTATAATGTTCTTAAAAATCGGTAATGCCAATTTTTTATCTATCACACATAAATTATCTATATTTATTATGTTAGTTGGTCTATCTATCGATATAAAAACCCAACCAATTAATATATTGTTGTGATAATAACACATACTAGTGTTGATCCAATTTCCTATATCTTCACTCTTTTTAATTTCTTGAAACCAATTATTTAAATACATATTTTCATAATGTTTATTAAATTGATTTTGTAACAGAAAATCATTTATGTCTTTTGCTGAAGCCTCTGTAAGAGGAACTATTGTTATATTACTCATCCTTTACTCTTTCTTAATAATCTTAAAAATTGAACCGCATCTTCTTCTTCATCAAATTCAAATGATCCTGGTCCATATAGCGAGACCTGCTCCTCCATCATGCCCATTTGATGCATCGCACAATAGATTTGATCCGAGTCTGGCAAATACACACAAAATATTTGTTTGCTATTTTCCAAATGGTCAGTTTTTATTTTCCACTCATTTTGTCTATTGTTTCCCATCTTCTCTCCTAACGCTCATCTCTGTTATGTCAGATGTCATTATCCACCAAACAAAAGTTTTAAATGCCAACAGCCTGTTGTTGGTTTTTACTACATTGCTTGCATTGCCTTTTATTCTAAGTATTTTGAATTCCATTCGTTTCTCCCTTTTATAAGTCATCATCTGATCCTTTAAATAGTCCGCCAACGGCAAATAAACCAACCTCTCCTTTTTGAGCTTGTATCACTTTGCGTATCTTGCTTGAGCTTACTCTAAAGTCGCGACTAAGCCTCAGGTATTTTATTTTCTCGCCCAAAGTTGGGTCTAGTTTGAGATACTCTTCGTATATCGCTCTATCTCTATACTCACCGATAAACGATGGCACAGTAAACTGTATGCCACCCCACTCTTTAACTACCGCTTCGATGCTTTCGCTTTTTTTAACAAAGTCATAAAACTCTTCAAATATTTCTATATTATCTGCCATGACTGCTCCTTTTATTTTTTTTGAGAGCTATGATGAGCTTGGATGCCTCTTTGCTTGTGAGTTGCTCTACATGAAGCACTGCATTTTTATTTATCTTCATCGAAAATCTAAGCAATGCTTCATCGCTTGTGTCTCTTGCGTACTCACTCCATAGTTTTTTCAAGAGTATCATTTGTGGCTGGCTGATCATTGGTGCTACGAAGTCTGGAAGTTCGTCTATCCTGTTGTTTAAAAACCCTACCCATTGCTCTAGTTGCGTAATTGTAAGCTTTTTGCTACTATCTACACCAAATGCCTTTTTGAGTCGTTCCTTGTAATCATCTTTGTTATCTTTATAATATGATCTATATTTAGGAGAAAGATGAACCAAGCGAATGAGTGCTGTTTTGTATATTTCTTGTTTTTTATTCACGATTTTTCTCCTCTGTTTTAAGGTAAAATATTTGCTTATTTCTCACTTGTTTAACTTCCCAAAATCTATCGATATATTTATCCAGGATTGCCCTTGCTGTTTTGTCATCTCGCCTGTATCCGCACTTAGCCAATAACTGACTCTTGTTAAGTCCATCCGCACTACTTTTAAGCTCTTTTTGCACCCTCGCACAAAACTCTTCATCGTCTCTAGTAACACCAATATATTCTTCGCTGTTTGTACTTAGTCTTAAGCTGCTAGTTTCTATCAAAAGCGACATATCTTTTATGGGGTCACGATCAAGTTCTGCTTTGAGTAGATAGCGGATAAAGCCCTGCTCTTTGCCGTCTTGTTTGACTTCATACAGATTGTCCACTGCTTTAGTGAACTCCGCACTACCATCTATCACTTTGCCTGATTTTGTGGTGTGATGAATAAGCAATACAGTGGCTCCAGCTTCTCTTAGTAGCTTCATGTATTCCATAAATCTCTTTGTTTGTATCGGGCTGTTCGTATCGTCCACAAAGTCTCTAGTGCTATCATAGACAAACACATACCCTTTTAGACTATCGCCAACGGCACTTAAGCTCATCTGCTCTATAAGTTCCATTCCTCTATATGGAGTAGATCCTTTTGAAAAATATCTAAGCTTATCTGGATACTCATCTAGTAAGTCATTTACATTTCTCTCTTTGAGCTGTCTTTTTGGATTGTCATAATCCACATAAAACACCTTTTTAACTCTCTCGTGTTCACATAGATGTCTCGTTATCCCATATAGTAACCATGTCTTGCCTTGTTTCGGCGGCCCATAAAACATGGTTATCGCCTGTTCTACCAAGAAATCAGGAAACAAAAAGTGCGTTTGAGCTTGGTTTAAATCCTCGCTCTTTAGTGCATACTTCTCAAACTCAAACATCTTTTTATCCTTTTAGTTTACTTCTTGTTTCTCTCAGCCATGTTTTTAAGTCACCATTCTTATCACTAAGAGCTAGCACCTCATTAAAAATCTCACCATCACTTTTAAGCATTTTAAAAACAACTCTTAGCAAATACTCTATTGCGATATCTTTTTTTGCATTATTTAGTAGGCTATAAAATAATTCTCTAAAAGCCTTATAGTCTTCACAAAAAAGAGCCATATCTTTAAGTTTTTTGTATGCTTCTTCTGTCTTCTTGTCCATAAATATTCCTTTAAAAATATAGAGTTTTAACACTCCATAGAGTTCGCCTTGGCGGACTCTAGCAATGTTATGCGATTCTCTCAATTATGTATTCATCACCAATAGAAATACCACTCATATCTTCCGCATGTTCTACAATCATTTTCTCTATAATCTCACACTCATCCTCTACTTCTATTTCAAACTCTTTGCTAATACTTGGTATTGTGACTTTAAAAATCATTTCACACCGCCGCGATGTCTAAACTAACATGTTCCCAAGCTTTGTCTGGACTCTCTCTCTTGTAAAATCTTATATAAGATTTTGAGCTTGTGATTTTTTTAGACTCTTCGATGAGGGCTACGCCTTCTACCCATTTTGGATGTTTGATGTTGTAACTTCTTAGCTCCAAGATTTTCTTAACATCTACATTTCCTTCTTTATCAACATCAAAAGCTTTAGTGATTAGAAGTTTTATCTCTTCACTGCTATTTACTGTTACTTGCTCAAAATACTCGTCAAATTTCATTTTTGCTAGTTGGATTTTCTCATCAAAAGTTATCTTGTCGCTTATAGCTATTTGGACTTTAGCTGTACTCGCAAAATTCTCTAGTGTGATGTTTCCTTTTTTTGATTTGGCTTTAGGATCAAGTTTATATTTTGTCATCAATTCTTCAAAATATCCATCTACCTTTTGCTCTGCTTTTTCTCTAAATTCACCCATGATGCCTTTAAAAGCTACTGCTTCCTCGAGCAAGGCATTAACGAGACCATCTCTTATCTTCTCATCGCCTTTGACCAAATCCACATGTACCTGTTCGCCTCGTGAGTTAGTCATATAATCGCTCATGTTTTTCCTTTATGTTTATTTTTAAGAGTTTTAACACTCCATAAAGCCCACCTTGATGGGCTTTTGCAATGCTATTGTCCTTTTGGTGCTTTGGCTACTATATATCCCAAGCCAAACATCACTACACATAACACAGATATAGCTGCTATTTCCATATGTCTCTCCATTTGTATATTTTTGTTATAAATTCTTCTATTTTTTTGCCAATTTGCTCTATCATAAAACTATCCTATACACACAATTCTCACATTCGATGATCTTGTCATTTATCATCTCATCTATTGTGCTATTAAAAGTAGCAGGGCTTAGCCCACATTGATTTTTTAGAGCATTAATCCCTATGCCATCTTTTTCATCCATAAGCACCCTTAAAATACGCCCTTGAGCGTAATCTTGATTAGTGCTTGGTTGTGACTTTGTTTGTGAATTGTCATAAACTGGAAGCTTCATTGTTGCATCTATTTTTTTACTTGCTAAATTGATGTCTATAAGTTTTTTTTGAGCAGCTATCCATTGTGGTGCAATGACACCAGTGTTTTTTGTGAGTTTATAGCTTGCGTCTCTAAATTTGGCTTTGCTTGTAACACACTGTACATATCCAGCATCACTCAGTTGCTTTATGTAGAGCCTTAAAACCTCTTCTTTGATTTTATGAAGCATGATTAAGTCTTCAATGGCAAAATAGCGATTTCGTCTCATATACTCCCATATCTTTTGCCGTGTTGTGCTTTTGCGTTTTCTATCTTTCCGCATGCTCCACCCCGCTTTGTTTGAATACTTTCAAACTAACGCTTTCTATGGCATTGAGTTCACACCATACCTCAAGTCTCAGAAGCAATACTTTTATCTGCCGCAGATTTGGGTATTGGTGCAAAAAATAATCCACCAAGTCCTCTTCCACCTTGACATCAGATTGTGTACAAAACTTTTCTATGTCGCTTTTGGGTATCTTTTGAAATTTAACTTTGCTTACTATACGACTATAAAAATGCTTGTGATTTTTAAGTCTTGCATCACAACTTTCCATACCTACCATGACAAAAGTGTTTTTAGTTTTATCATGTATGTCGCGAAACAACTCAAGTACTTCAAATTTTCTAGCAGGAAGAAGTGTGTCTATCTCATCGACTATGATAGGTCTTCCTTGTCGCATAAGCTGATGTTCTATTCGCTCGATGATATCACTACTTCGACCTTTAGTATCGATAGCAAGTTCTTCTGCAAGTATCTTAAGCACACTGCTCACAGTCCATGTCTGGTCAGTTCTCAAGAGTATTGCATCAAACTCTGCTGCTATTCTCTCCAAGCTAAAACTTTTACCAAGCCCAAAGTGACCATATGCTAAACCCATGCGTTCCGCATTACCCTCAAGCTCATTGAGTCTCGTCATCATCTCGTGCATCATAATATAATTTTCAGTCTCTATAAATCTTTTTTCCATTAGCCTATCCTTCGTTTATATTCATTTTCAGCCATATCCCACATGTCAGGATATTTCTCAGCGAGTTTTTTCGTCGATTCATCAACCATGTCATGCTGTAAATCCCACAAAAATCTATCAAACTTTTTGGAAAATGCAGGACGACCATTGATCATCACATCAGCTTCTATCTCTTTCTTATTACTAAGCTCTATGCTCACCCCAACAGCATCATCAAACTCTTTGATTTTAACAGTAGGTGTTTCTTCAACCACCACTCCAATAGTTGTAAGATCATCTTGTATCTTCTCAAGCATTCGCTCTGGAGCCTCTTGTCTTAATTCCTCAAGACCTTTAACTATTTTTGCCAGCTTCTTGTCATATTTTTTAGTAGCTGCTAGATAAGAGCTTCTTGATATATTGTTGAATTGTGGATTGTATGCCTCAAAGAGATAATTCATATCCAAATCATAAAGATATATTCTACTCATATCATCATCACTCAAGATCCATACCTGCATGCCAACCATATCACCAAACATCTCACTCCAGTAAGTTCCACCAAGCCACTCTATTCCCTTTTTGCGGATAGTGCGTATCTTGCTAAAGCCTAGTAAGATATCAAGCATTCGCTCATCTTCTATTTTTTTGACAGGCGTAAAATCACTATTCCATCGCTCTATCGGTTTGCATTTGATGCCACCATGTCGCCTATTTTCGTATGTAACTATCCATCTATCAAGCCACATTTGCAACTCATCTCTGCTTAGTGGCACACCCACATCAAGCCCTGCATTTTCTTTTTTCATAGCAAAATTTTTAGCGAACTCGTCGCCATTTTTATATCGCTCTTTCCATCGTTCTATGCTCTCAAGCTTTGCACTAAAAGCACTTTGAGCTTGTAAGTCTGCTCTATCTTTAACACTATGTCCGATATAACCTTCCATCTCTTCAAAAAGTTGCATAGACATAGTGCGAAAAAATCTCTCAATGTGAGGTTTATATTCGCCACTAAATGGTGGACAAAGTATCTGATTAATGCGAAGGCGTTGGCAAGTAGCGGTAAAGTAGTTACTTGTATAATCTTTACCATTATCAATCTTAACACTTTGTGGCACTCCAAGCATCTTGATGCCTTTACGCATTACCTTAGCTAGTGTGCTATAACTCGCACTCTCTTCTACCACCATCACCACTCGTCTGCTATATACATCTATAAGCCCAGAGATTGTATATCTCTTGCCATCACTGCATATCACATCGGCAGGTGTGGCGTCAAGCTCCCAAATCTCATTAGTGAAACTCACGCCTTGGCTCATAGAGCCACCAGCAGGTTTAAACATGCCTTTTGCTTTGTCTGGATTTTTGGCAAATTCAAACTCAAAGACATTTTTCTTTTTCCACTCCTCCACAAACTTTCTCACAGTTTCATATGTTGGTGTGTGAGTGTGTTTTTTTTGCAAATACTCCCATATCCTCTTAGCTTTTCGGTGTGGCTTTTCTTTAATCATCCTTTCTATATCCAAAGCCATATTTTCGTCAATTGCTTTTTCTTTGGCGTTGATACCTCTTTTATCTACTAGATATACCAGTGGCGACTCATCACATGGACACTCTCTTACTTTTTGCACCCACCTTAAAAACTGTCTCTGACTTTTCAGATATGGCATAAATCGTCTCGGACTATGATCAACAAAATCATTCCAGCTCATCTCGCCTCTATTCTCGTATGCTCTAACCGCCTCCAACTTACATTCAGCTTCTCTTCTTTTTTGTATATTTTGCTTGAGATACTCTTTGTCGCTCTTTATCGCTTTTACAACCACATCAACTATCTCTTCATAGTTGTATCTCTCTCCATTTTTAATAATATTATATTTTATCTCTCCGATGCGGATCATATTCGTGCCATCTCTGATAGCTTCAGATGTCTTTTTGCTTATCGCCTGTTGTGATATGTTGTGCTTATTACTTAACTCTGCTTGTGTCATTTTCCGCCCCCACTATTCACATCGTTTTTTTTGCTCTTTTCCCATGGCAATCTTCCTATATACACACCATCATTCTTTAGCTGCTGTAAAGCTCGCCTTACCCTGCCTGTTTCTGGACTTTTCTCTCCAGTCAAAATACCATCAAGTATCATACTAAGTGTGCTATGATTGATATTGTGAGCTTTTGCATATTTATTTACACCAAAGCCTTTTTTGTTAAATCTCTCTCTCATGCTACTCATGCTATCTCCATTATAATTTTTATATTTTTTTCACGCTACACTTCTTTCAGTCCACCATGAAAAAAACTCTACCATCCCTGCAGTTAGCAGGAATTTTATTTTTTTTTGAAAAACTGAAACATTTTTGGGAAGATCTTGGGCATATATTCAAAAACTGTTAGCTGTACAATTTTTGGTTTTGTTTCTACATCTTTAATGCTTGGCATATCGTCCAACAACCACATACCACAACTCATGGTCGATAAATCTAAAGTAGCAATAGGTATGCGTATGTTGTTTGCTTCTTCTATATCGGTATCCAAAAGCCTATTAGGACAATGTTCATTTTTGCATTGATTACTCTTAGAGCAAAAAACTGTATCTTTAAAACATATCATTGCTTCTCTCCTGATGTCGCTCTCTCAAATCTATCAGGGCGATAGACAAAATCTTTTTTCGTCAAATAGTCATCTCTTTTGCTGTGGATTAACTTCAAGATTGCCTCACCTATTTTTGTATTTATCTTTTCTATCATTTTCATGATACACCTCTTGGCACTATCACACGGATATAACCAACTCCACCAAGAAAGTTATCTTCCACTGCATCATCATTTACATGCTGTGCCATAAAATCTTGATATGTTTCGCGAAGATCGATTAGTGGTTTTTCATTAAGGCTTATTTTTTCCAAGGTTGCTTTACCATCTGGCGTGATGTATGCTCTCTCTCCTCGACCATTTTCTGCCATTACCCCTATACCTGGATCAGGCAACTTTACGCCCACTATTTTTCCAGCTTTATCTATCTCTTCTTGTAGGTCCATCTTTGCTTGTAAGTCTACTTTATCTCCGATATAGCCTTCCATGCTTTCATATTCTTTAAGCTCTTTTCTGATAGCAGAGATATTTGCATCTTTATATTCATAAGTTATTAACTCATCTATAAAAGCTCTTGCGGTCAATAAACAATTAGTCTCTAACCATATTTTTTCTCCAACCCTGTTTGTTCCTTCTATTCTTACCATATTCTCTCTCTTTCATATAAAATATCTAGTGGATTAATTCCGCGATTAGCACAAAAACTTATAATCTCTTTATAGGGTATTACATTTCTTTTCCTATTTATGACTATTGTGTTTCTAGTAAGTCGTAGTATTGATGCCACATCTTCATCTGTAATTTTTCGTTTTATATGTGGAAACATATTTTTTTTAATCGTCTCCACAACTTCTCTCATGCTCTTTTTTTTCATCTTTATACACCTCCAATATTCCAAGAAGTATGTATTTTTGCAAACCTACTTTGCCACCACAGCACAAACTCACCCCATGTGGCAGTACCGCTATTATCTACCTCTTGTAGATAATATATCAATATATCAGCACTCATACTATCCTCCACTAAAAAGATTTTTTGTATTCCATCCAGTGTCTGGATTTTTACCTTCCCATGCATATCTAGCCTGTGTTTCACTATCTTTTATCGGACCTCTTGCTTTACATTGCATACACCTCATGTTGTATTTTGTTCGGTATTTTTTTCCTCCAGTAACTAGTTCGCTAGTTACCACTTCACTCATAACTTTTATGTTTGAGCATTCGCAAAATGGACAAGGTCTCATCGCTATACTATTTTTTTCACTCTTATCTATCTTAAGTGCTTTCTCGTTTTTTTCATCATCCATCCGCTCTCCTTGTTTTGTTGTAGATGTTGTAAGCCTCTTTACAACATATCAAACCACGACCACACCGAGCTTATATCTGTTTTAAAGCGTGTTGTTGTAGATGTTGTAGATGTTGCACTAAACCCACAGAGAAGCCCTCTTATACCAACTCTAAATTTTTATTTTAAAGGATGTTATGTTCAAGGGGGACGCTTGGCACTTTTTGTTAGTACAAAAGAGCTCCTCTGTAGGTTCTGTATTTTTTGCCATACGCTCTCCTATGGACTTTCTAGCACTCACTCACTATTTGTATATATACCAATAGTGTCATCTGCGGACGCACAAATGATAAAATTTAAACAACACACCAAATTGTGTTATAATTTGAAACTATAACCGTTTGGTTATTAAATTATATAGAATTTTTTCTACATTGTCAAGAGAATGTAGAAAATTTTCTATAAAAAGGTAAAAATAAATGAATATGGCAACTAGACTAAAGGAAATAAGGGCTAAACAGGGGCTAACCCAGACAGAATTTGGCGATAAGATAGGTTTAAAACAATCTCAAATTAGAGATATTGAGACTGGAAAACAAAAGGTTAGTGTTGATTTGGCTGAGACTATGGAGAAAAAATTCAACATAGATGGTTGGTGGTTACTTACTGGAAAAGGGCAGATGCATAGTGATGATGTCAAAACAATCCAAAAAGATAAAGACACTATCTCTATGCCTCTCATCAGAGGACATGTTCAAGCAGGAAAAGGCAATGACATAGATGGTATTAGATATGATATAGTAGAAACCATGACTATATCCAAAAGCCTTTTTAAAACTCCACCATTAGGCTCTGTGCGAGTCATTAAAGTTGATGGCTATTCTATGGTGCCGATGTTATACCCAGATACATTTGTTATATTTGATGAGTGTCATGAATTTAGGACCGATGGACTCTATATCATCAACTATGATAATGAGCTTATGGTCAAACTGATCCAAATAGACCCTCGTGGATCTATCCACATCAAAAGTGTAAATCCAGACTATCAAAGCTGGACTGTTCAGCGAGATGAGCAAGTTTTTTTTAGTATCGTAGGCAAAGTTCTCAGAGTTATTTTTTAGCTTCTTTTATGCCTACTGACATTTTTACTCTTTTTTTTATGGTTGTATTTTAAAAAAAAATGGTTGTATTTACAACATAAACCACACTTTTTGTCATTTTTTACAACATCTATTTTTATATCTTTTTTGATTTTATTTCGCTATTTTTTTCGCATGTGTAAAAATCAACTATTGCCCAAATATAGGCATTTAAAAAACTTTTTAGAGGGATATTCTTTTGATTTTTTCGCTTTATTTTTCGCTTATATGTATGATTAGGTTGTTGTAGGAGAATAAAAAAGATGGAAATGTCAATATAAAAAGCCCTCTATCTCCCTATATATCGAGAAATAAAACCTTTTTTTACTGATGACACTTCACCTACCCTCGCACAATAAATTATTGATTTTTAATTCAAGTAAGCATTAATACTCATTGTATTGTTACGACTTTGTTTTTATTCCAACTCTTCGGCTAGCATATGGCAATAATATAATATTAATTAATCTAAAAGAGCCCTACCTTTTTAAAATTTAAGTATATATCATGCACTGTAAAATACTACGGAGCATATATAAATAACAAGTACAGTATATAGGTGTATAAAAGGCACTACATTAACAAATGTTCACTTTAGTACATATAGTCATATTCTATTAATGAACAAATGTTCTTTTATGATATTATCATATAGTTTACTAAGTTAACAAGTGTTCACTAGAATATCACTCTATATTATTGACAAATGAACAAATGTTCACTATAATTATAATAATGCTAAAGGAGTTAAGACATGGATGATCAACTAAATGACTCAAAGCCCCTATCTAGGGGTGATAGAACGAGAAGCTCTATCCTAGATGTGTCCCTTGGTTTATTTGCTACAAACGGATATAAGGCTACAAGCGTAAGAGATATAGCTGGTGAGCTGGGAATAAAGCAAAGTGCATTATATAATCACTTTAAAAACAAAGATGAGATACTATCTACCCTAGTTGCTGAGCTTACTAGCTCCGCTATTGCAAGTCTTTTCTCCAATTTTAACGCTCCAGATGCCTATAAGCACGGCAAAGGCATGCTTTCAAGTATTGCTACTACCTTCAAACTTATAAGCTTTGATAGTAAAAATGAAGCACTTTTCAAGCTGCTTATGCAGGAAATATTTAATAATATTAATATTAGAGAGATATATAATGAGTATTTTTACCAAGAAAATGTAAAAAAACTATCATCTTATCTGTTTTCTATGATGCAAGACGAGATGATTAAGTCATCAGACCCCCTACTTTTAGCAAATGAATTTTTTGCACCCCTATTTTTCTATCAAATGCAGATAACTTTGCTAAAAGTAGATAAAAAATCAACCTCTTCTATGGTATCATTATTCGAAAAACATGTAGAGTTCTTTTGGGAAACTGTAAAACTAGAAAAAAAAGAGACTCTATTTTAGGATTTTATATGGAAAAACAAGATTTATTTGCCCAAAAATCAAAAAATTGGGATATGAATAGCACTAGAGTGAGAAATGCAAAAGAGATAGCGGACGTAATATTAAAAAATATATCAATGAACAAAGATATGATTTTGGCTGATTTTGGTGCTGGTACAGGGCTTTTGACCTATTTTTTGGCTCCAAATGTTGGTAAAATAGTTGCAATAGACAATTCAAGATCTATGCTTGATGAGTTTTTGGCAAAACAAAATGAATTTGCATGTGATACAGATGTAATTTATGGCGATATATCAGAATGTGAAAATGATTTAAAGTTTGATGGTGTAGCCTCCTCTATGACTATGCATCACGTAGAAAATACAAAAGATTTGCTTTTAAAATTATTTAATATGTTAAAAAGTGATGGTTTTATAGCTATTGCAGATTTAGACAGAGAAGATGGAAGTTTCCATGGAGACAATACCGGTGTATTTCATTTTGGTTTTGATAGGGATGAATTGGAGATTATTGCAAGAGAAGTTGGTTTTAAAGATATCAAATTTGAAACTGCTAATATGATAGAAAAACCAAATGGTACATTTAGTGTATTTGCAATGACTGCTCGAAAAAAATAAAAATTTATTTTTCAGATTCTTCTTTTGAAAGTTTTTCGACCATTTTTATACTCTCAAGGGCATTTATAAGTATCTGTTTGCTGCTAACAAGTGGTTTTAGCTTTAAGTTTGTTATTTTTTTATCTAAACTCTGATCCATTACAAAACTCATTGTTTCATTTTCAAGTTCTTTTAATATTTCGTTTATTTTTGATTCTATAAAATCTATATTCATTTTTTACGCTTTTGGTCTAAAAATTTTTATATTTTCTTCATTGGCTTCTATGTACTTTGCCCCTATAAGATCCAAGCAGTATGGAATGGCTGGAAAAACAGCTTCTAAACATTCTCTAATTGATTTTGGTTTTCCTGGTAAATTGACTATTAGAGATTTTTTACAAATTCCAGCAGTCTGTCGAGAAAGAATAGCAGTTGGAACATACTTTAGACTTACTGCTCTCATCTGCTCCCCAAAACCTGGTAAAAGTTTTTGGCATACATTTTCTGTTGCTTCTGTTGTAACATCTCTAGATGCTGGACCAGTGCCTCCTGTGGTAACTATGAGATCACATTCCATGTTTGCCAAATCCAAAAGTGTAGATTCTATCAAATTTTGCTCATCGGCAATGCAGCGATACTCATAAGTGCACTCATTTAATATATATTCTCCTAAAACTTCCATTATTGCTTTTCCAGAAATATCTTCATAGATACCTTGACTTGCCCTATCGCTCGTTGTAACTACGCCTATTTTTATTTTATCCATTTTATTCCTTTTATATTTTCAAGAGTATTTTATCAAGCATAGTTGTGTTGAGTATTCTTTTTAGAAAGCCCAATATATATGTAGCTTTTGTTATATAGTATCTTGGTTTTGGTTTTTTTGAAATAATTATTTTATAAACAACTTTAGCAACAGATATAGCATCTTCGTTAAATGGTACTTTTTTGCCTTCACCTTTTAGGCTTTTTTGATACAGCTCTCTAAATCTTGAATTTTCCATATCTATATTTTGTTGTAGTTTTGCAGTTGCATTTTTTCTAAAATCACTTGTTATTGGACCAGTGTTTAATGTAACAACTTTTATTTTTGTTCCCGCTAATTCCAATCTCAATGTATCACTTAACCCCTCGATTGCATATTTACTTGCATTGTATGCACCTCTACCAAAAAGTGAAATGATTCCAAGAACTGAACTATGTTGAATGATAGTGCCATATCCTTGTTTTTTGAAAATTTCCAAAATTTGAATAGTACATTCATGCATACCAAAAACATTTATTTCAAATTGCTCTCTAAGTGCATTTGTAGGTAAGTCTTCGATTGCCCCTGGTTGTCCATACCCAGCATTATTAAACCAAACATCTATTTTTCCATATTTGCTAGTAATTTCTTCAATAACATTTTTTATATCTAAAATTTTTGTAACATCAAGTTTGTATGCATCGAAACCTAATTTTTTTAGTTTTTTTACATCTTCTGTTTTTCTAGTAGTAGCACAAACTTCCATACCATTGTTTTTTAGGTAATTAGCTGTTGTAAGCCCTATTCCACTACTACATCCTGTTATAACTACAATTTTATTTGTCATCTTCTATCTTCATTGCTGTGCTATAAGAACAGCCAACTAATGTTTTATTTGGATGGGATGTTATGGTTGACAGTTCTAATGATTTAAAATTTTCAAAATACTTCGGTTCGCTTTGTGATATTATTTTTGTAGCTAAAATTTTATCGCCAGAATCCAATTCTATATTCATATTTAGTTTTTTTGCCAATTGCTTAGGATTTTTTTCATCTATAATAGCCATAATACCAGCTGATGTAAAAGCAATTCGATTTGTAGTATAGTTATATATGGTTATATATTTGGGTAATTTGTACTCTTCTATAAAAGGATTGTCTTGCTTTATTTTTTCTATACCAAATTTTTTTTTAGAATTTTCATTTTGAAGAGTGTCAAATGAAAAATTTAGATATTCTTCCTGTGATACTTTGCATTCAATCATATCTACCCAGTTTGGACTTTTTAACTCTTGTGTATATCCTAAAGTAAATATAATAATAAAAATAATCAAAAATCTTATATTGTTAATTTTCATTTTTCAAGCTCCAAATATATGTAATAAAAATTGTCAATATCCCTCCCAATGCAGCCATAAGCATATCTTTTTGTGCATCCCAAATATCACCTTGAGTTCCTAAGTATTCCATTCCAAGTTGTCCACCAAAATACAACATCGCACCCCATTCTATCAACTCATATAAAAAAGAAAAAGTTGCAACACTTTGTAGTGCAAGAAAACTGCTCCATCCATTACTTTTAATAATTTTTTTAAAATAAAATTCTTTTGCTGGATACACCCAAGCTGACCCAAACAAAAAATGCGCAAATCTATCAAAATGATTTCTTCCATTTAGATCAAGCCCAAACCACTCACGATACGGAACTAGCGAATATGTATAATGGGCACCTATGATGTGGATAGAAAGAAATATGAACATCATAAAGTAAGATAGTTTTGAAAATTTAAAATTTTTATATGTTAAAACAAGAACAGCAACGATAACGAAGACTAAAACATTCTCTAAAAGCCAATCATGTCTACTGATGGGTGATATCGCCCAAAGTATCCATTGGATTGCAAACAATAATGATAATATTAATTCAAAGCGTGAGGTTTTAATCATTAAGTAAATGTCCTACCTTTTTTATAAAATATGTTGTTGTTAGTTTTGAGAAAAAATCATTTGCAGCTTTTGAGTTTATGATTTTGTCGTTTTCTCCTAAAAATACTTCAATTTTTATGTTTTTATCTATGATATTTTTGATATCTTGTTCTTTCCATTCAAAATTGAGCAAATCATGCAAATCCTCTTCATTTGTTTCGGAGAGATATTTGTTATTTGTATCTATTTTATTAGAGCGAAATATATTATTTAAAAATTTTTCCATATAAGTATTTTTATCTAGCTTGAAATAATGAGTTTGGGTTCTTTTAAAGCTTTTTGATTTATCGTTAAAAAATGACGGCGAGAGTAATATCAATCTATCTACTCTATCAGCTGTATTTAGCAAATATGTTAGAGCTTTTTGAGCTCCATAGCTAAAACCAGCTACGGCATAATCACTTTTTGGCAGATAATATTTGAACAATTCTTGTTCATTTTGAAATCCAAAACCACTAAAAAATTTCACGAAGCATCTCTCTAACTTCTTCTTGTGTGATAAACTCATTTTCCAAAATATGCTCTGCTATATTATCTAGTGTAGAATCCAACTTTTCTAAAATTACGGCAGCATCTTTTTTAGCAGTTTTTAATATCTGTTCCATTGATTCTATCTTTGTTTCATTTTGAAGTATTATTTCAAAATCATTAACAATTTTTTCTGCAAGATTTTTACTAAGCTCAATATCTTTTGTGCTGTTTGAATATATATTTTTATATTTTACAGTTGTTGCAATAGAACCTGCGAGATAAACTTTTATCTTATCTATCATTGTATTTTTTGATGTCAGGTTATGATCCATTATTTCAAAATTTTGCATAGCAATACCAATTTTACTAAAGCTTATATCGTACCAAGTTGCAAGTAGTGCTTTTGCTGCTTGATATGTTGCTTGTATGCTTCTCTCTTCATCATCATATGTTAGAAATCTTGATTTTCCTGTTATCACTTTATCTTTTACTGCTTCAAAATCACTAGTTTCTATATATCTTTTATCTTGTTTTATTGCATAAAGTGCAGCTTCATTTACCCAAGTAGAAAGTGAAGCAAAATTAAACCCGATACTCATTTTTGCAAGTTCTCTGATATTTACATTGTGAGATTTTTTAGATAGATAAAGCTCAAGCGTTTTTATTCTTTCATCAATATTTGGCAAAGATAAGAAAATCCTTCTATCAAATCTACCAGCCCTTAGAAGTGCGTCATCAAGTACATCTATTTTATTTGTAGCTGCAATTACTATAACGCCAGAACTATCTTCGAAACCATCCATTTCAGTAAGAAGTTGATTTAGTGTTGCTTCTCTCTCGTCGCTTTGTTTTGCCCCTCTACTTTTTCCAATGGCATCAATTTCATCTATAAATATGATACTAGGAGCATTTTTTTTCGCCATCTGGAACAATGAAGATACTCTTTTTGCCCCCATCCCAACATATATATTTACAAAAGTTGCCCCACTTTGATAAAAAAATGGCACATCTGCTTCTCCTGCTACCGCTTTTGCTATCAATGTTTTTCCAACTCCAGGAGGTCCTACTAAAAGTACACCTTTTGGTAGTCTAATATCAAAACTTTTATATTTTTTTGGATTTTTCAAAAAGTCTATAATTTCTTCAAGCTCTTCTTTTACATCATTAATTCCAGCGACATCTTTGAATCTTATATCTGTTTTCATTGGGGCGATATGTTCGCTTTTTGTATCTGTTTCATTTTCACCGGAAGAGTCTGTTTTTGAAAAGTTAAAACCTCTTTTTTTGTTATACAAAAACAAAATACCAAAAGATGCAATTAAAATAAATATTGCTATTATGTAAAAATCAATGCCATTATCTTTTATCTCCACAGGATATTTATCAAAGAAGTCTTTATAGTCAATGGAGTCTTTATATATTTTATAAGATTTATTTTTTGTATTCAAATATAGATAGTTTTCATCTACCATAACCTTCGTTATGGTTCCATTTTTATCAAGTTTTGCTAACTCATTTTTTGTTATTGTCGTATTGTTGTTATTGAATATTCCAATAATTATAATAATTACTAAAATACCAAATAATAATGCGATTGTTTTTAATTTTTTAACATTCATATTTAAAAAAGTTTTTATCATCTTTCACCTCTGCATTTTGGGCTATTATCCAACTGCTTGACAAGTCTATGTCACTTTTTACTTCTAGTAAATTATAGAATTGATCATAGCCTTTGTATAAGTTTTTATTTTTTGTTGATTCGATTAAAACCTCTAGATTTTTATGGTTAATTTTTCTAAAAGCTTTATTTTTTTCATTCACACAGCTTGTTAGTTCAGCATGTCTAGCTTTGGCTATATCACCTTTTACTGTATCTTTCATCTCCGCTGATGGTGTTCTATCCCTCTTTGAATATGTAAAAGCATGGATATGTGTTAATGGCAAGGATTCAACTCTTTTAATTGCATTTTTCCACATCTGTTCGCTCTCTCCAGGATGTCCAACTATAAAGTCTGTTCCTATAGCATAGCCTTTTTTGCTTATGAAATTTAGAAGCTTTTCATCTTCTGCAAAAGCATTTCTTCTATTCATAATCTTAAGTATTTTATCATCAGTATGCTGAAGGGCTATATGAAGATGTTTTGCCATCCATGATTCATCTAATAATTCTTTTAATTCATCATCAATTTGTACAGGCTCTAGGCTTCCTATTCGAACTCTTCTAACACCTCTGATCAGAGATATTTCTTTTAAAAGTTTTGCTAAATTAGTTCCTGTATCTTTGCCAAAACTACCTACATTTGTTCCTGTCAGTATAAATTCACCATATCCATTTGAAGCAAGAAGAGAAATTTGCTCTAAAATAGTTTTTGTTTTGTGAGATCTCGCCCTACCTCTAACAGATGGAATAATGCAATATGAGCAGTCAAAATCACATCCCTCTTGTATTTTTATAAAGGCTCTACTTTTTCCAACAAAGTCTTCTACTATTGAAGAATCTATATGGTTTAAATCACCTATCTCATAAAAAGGATTTTCTTTTTGCAAAAGAGTGTCTATATTTGATTTTTCAGAATGTCCCATTACTCCAAATACCACATTTTCCTCAAAAAGAGAATCGCCTTTTGAGTGAGCCCCACATCCAGCCAGTATTATTTTTGCATTTGGATTTTTTCTTTTGATGGATGATATATAGGCTCTTACTGAACTGTCTGCACCATTTGTTACGGTACATGAGTTGATTACTATAATATCACTTATGATGTCATTGTCTTCTATTTTAAAATTTTTAAGATTTGAGAGCATTATCTGTGTATCAAATTGGTTTGTCCTACACCCAAATGTTTTAAAATGTACCTTTTTCATTTTGTCTCTTCGGTTTTTTCATTCTTTAAATGCTTTTGTTTATCTTCGCCTAAATTTATAGCTTGTGTTGGGTAAGCCAAGATTATGTCATCTTCATTTTTTATAGCGTTTATAATTGAAGCTGATATCGTACTTCTAAGCGCAAGCGTTGCATAGCTATTTGTCAAATACCATACACTTATTTTTATTCCATATGGAGTTAATAATGTAAATACGCTAGGCTCTACATTGGTATTTCTCAAATGATATTTTCTTTTTAATTTGTTCAGATTTTTTCTTGTATTGTCTGAGAATTTTTTTGAATATTTTGTGGTTATTTCTTTTGAAATATCTGATACTTTCTGTATATTAGAATCAAATGTTACAACAAAATCAATTCCATCCCATACTGTATCAAGTCCTTCATGCGAATAATTAGCTAGCATATTTGTAAAAATAAAGTTATTTGGAATATAAATTACTCTACCAGCTCTTCTATTTCTTTCAAATGTGGTCAATGTAACATCTTCAAGCATTGTAATTTTTAGTAATGAAATGTCTATAACGTCACCAACATATTCAGCACCATCTTTTATAAATTTTATTCTCTCTCCAACATGTATGCTGTTTCCAAAAAATATAACAAACCATCCCATGATACTCGTAAACCATTCTTTTAAAGCAATAGCCATACCAGCAGATGCAAAGCCCAGTATGGTTACTAGGTAACTAACATTTTCTATATATACAAAAAGCAACAGAAGAATTGTAAAAAATATGAAAGTAATATTTAAAGCCTTGTTTGCTGTATAAAGTTTTTCTGTTCCCCTGAGATATTTTCTTGCAATATATTTTGATAACAATAAAAAAGCAAATAATATACCTATTATAATTCCAACAAGCATAAGCTTTTTGCTCTCTTTTGTTATATCTTCTGCTAGGCTATATTTTATTTCATATATTTTTTTATCATATATATTTTTTGTTGTTCCCATAATTTCTTGTAATGGTTTGAATGTTTTTATTAGATTTATAGTTTTTTCTAGTTCTTGATAATTTTCTTTATTGTCTTTAGATACTTTAATTAAATTTTCTAATATTGTTTTTTTTGTTTCTAAATCATTCAATAAATTGCTAAGAGAGCTATATCTTTCGTGAAATTCTTTTTGTTCAACTCTTAATTTTTCTTGATATGACAATGCATAAAAAATTCCAAAAGGGTTTGATATCTTTGGCTTATCATCTATTTTGTTTGGCGATAGAAGTTTTTTAAATGGCTCATTGTCGTATTCGCCCAAAAGTAATATTTTGCTATTTATGCCACTAAGTTCATCTTTTAATGATTGAAGTTTATTTTTTTGCTCAATCGTTAAATTTATTTTTTTGCTTAATCTTTGTATTTTGTATTCTGTATCTTCTTTTTTTAAATTTAATGTTTGATAATTGTTGTAATTATCATAAGTTGCAATCCACTCATTATCATTTATATTATCATTTATATTAGTTATTTCACTTTTAAAATTATTGTTTGAAGTAATTTGTTCTTGACTTGCATTTGTATCGCCGAACGCAAAGCCTACAAGGAAAAATAAAATAGTGGTAAATAATAAAAATGATTTCTTTATTATCACTGAGTATCTCCAAAATATTTAAGAACCTTTTTAACAATTTTTTCAGAAATTTCAGAAGTTATTGTATGGTTTCCTATATGTTTCGGTAATATAAAATTTATTTTGTCATTTGCACTTTTTTTATCTAAAAAGAAATGTTCATAAAAATCATCTGCATCTTTTATTTCATATTTGGTAGGAAGGTTGTATTTTTCTAGCAATACCTTTATCCTTAATGCTTCTTCTTCAAACATGAATCCAAGTTCACAAGCAAGTTTATTTGCCATAATCATACCAATTGCTACAGCTTCACCGTGTAAAAACTTATTATAATTAGTTTCATTTTCTATGACATGACCAAAGGTATGTCCATAATTAAGTGCTGCTCTTATGCCTGTTTCTTTTTCATCTTTACTGACTATTTCTGCTTTTAATTGCACACACTTTGATACTACTTTTTTAAGTACATCATCGTTTGTCAAATCAGCATTCTCTAAAAATTCAAATAACTCTTTATCAAATGTTGTAGCCATTTTTACAATCTCGGCAAAACCAGCATTAAATTCTCTTTGTGGTAAAGTTTTTAAAAATGTAGTATCTATATAAACTGCTTTTGGTTGATGAAAAGCGCCAAGTAAATTTTTACCATATTTATTATTTATTCCAGTTTTTCCTCCAACACTAGCATCTACTTGGGAAAGAAGAGTTGTTGGTATTTGGATAAAATCAATACCTCTTTGATAAATACTAGCAGCAAAACCTGTCATATCTCCAACTACCCCACCACCAAATGCAACAAGTATTGATTTTCTATCAAGTTTATACTCAAACATTTTATCCAGTATGTATTCTATTGTTTTGAAATTTTTATATTCTTCACCGTCTGGTATTATGATAATTCTTAATATATTGGCCGTAATTTTAGAAAGCAATGTTTTTAAATGTAAATTTGCAACAGTAGTGTTTGTTACGATGGCAATTTTTGTATCAAAACTGTAAATATCTAAATTATCAATTGTTACTTCATATGAATCGTCGCATTCTTTTTTTAGAATTACTGGTATAGTCATAATAACAAACCCTTTTAAGTTTTGATTTATATATTTTATCTTAATTTTTTTAATAAAATCAATTTTAGCTTTCACTATTTTCAAAAGGTATAAGCATTTGCGGGTTTGCACTTTTTGAAATATAAGTAGTTTTTACTAAATCCTTCAATCTTGTTAACAAATTTATATTTTGTTTTTTAAAAGCAGTTATATTTAACGTATCTTTCATTTGCAACTGTTCTTTGTATGGATTTGCTATTCGCTGTTCTACGGAAAATTCTGCATTAAAAAGATTTGCTATTGTTTCATAGTGTTCAATAGTCATTTTTCTTTCTTCAAAATCTCCATTTGGGTCAAAATCACAAAGTTTTAAAGGCAATTTAAAAGTTTGAGAAAAATCAAAAGCAATCATAGATATAGACTCCATAGCCTCTTCTTCACCCATGATTATAGATACATTTTTAATATCGCTAACTTCGGTTTGACCTATTATATATATAATTTTTTTTAAGTTATAAAGTGACATTTTTCTATGTTTTGAATAAAAAGTCTGATTACTGCATATCACAAGACCAATATCATATCTAGTTGTATTGTACTCTATAATATCATCTATACCTTTTAAATCAAAAGTTATATCGACTTTTATTTCATTTGTAGCTATCTCTTTTATTTTTTCAGTAATTCTAAGATTTGGTGGATATATTATATGTATAAATAGCTTTGAGTTATTATCCACCATTTTATTAATAGCTATTGCTTGTTCTATATAATTTATGGCATTTTTTTTATCAAATCTTAAATCTAGTAATAGATATATATTTTTTCCAAAAGGCTCTGGGAAAAGCCCTCTTCTTCTATTTACTATTCTATATATGCCTTCAAGTACTGAAGGTTTTCCTACAGTTAATATAGTGTCATTTGGTTTTATCATGGTTGCACTATTTGGCATTATCATTTTATCATTTCTATATAGTGCTACAATTTTCCATTTTTGTTGCAAAATAGATCCTATATGTCTATAAGCATAGCTACTTCCAAATGGTATATGGATTTCCATTATCTCACCTTCTCTTAGACCTATATTGTTTGCAACTAAAGGAACATTCGGCAATTTATCATATAAATTACTAGATATTAAATCGTTAATATTAATTAATGTTATATTATTTGTATGTTTAAAAATTTTGTCATTTTCCCAATGATTTGCTAAGATTATTCTAATTTTGTTATCTACTTTGTTGATATTTTGCAAGATATGTTCAACATCATCAAAGTTTTCAATTATTATAAAAATGTGAGAATATTTTTTTTGACTAAATATTTTTTGTATTTTACTTTCGCTAGTAGCATCAACTCTAGAATATGTTATGTTTTTACTTAATTTTATATCTTTGAAATTTATGGAAGTAGAGATTACATTATAATGGTTACCAATGATTTTCTTTTTATTTAGCCACAGAATAAAATGCTTTGCAATTACTCCCTCGGCGATGATTAATATATCTTTCATTAAACTCTCTATATATAATTGGTAAAATAACACAATTTTTTATTTAGGAAATTATACCATAATGCAGTTTTTTATAGATGAAACAGATGGGAATGCTAGAGCATGTACTATCAAAACAGCCCATTCAACCATACAGACACCAGTTTTTATGCCTGTAGGTACGGTTGGAGCGGTAAAAGCACTTGATGCCACAGATCTAAACACATTTTTAAATCCTCAAATTATTTTGGGCAATACCTATCATCTTTATCTTAGACCAAACGATAATGTTGTTAAAACTATGGGTGGATTGCATGGATTTACAAACTTTAAAAAAAGTTTTCTTACTGATAGTGGTGGATTTCAAGCCTTTTCATTGTCCGATAATGTAAAAATTGACGAGAATGGCATAACTTTTAGAAGTCATATAGATGGCAGTAAACACTATTTTACACCACAAAAAGTTATTGATATTCAAAACAATTTAAATTCAGATATTATGATGATACTAGATGATTTAGTTGCCCTGCCCGCTTCACAAGAGCGCATTAAGGCAAGTATTGAGAGAACTACAAGATGGGCTGCCGAGTCCATAGATTATCATAGAGCAAATCAAAAGAGAGGTGTTGGAGTGGAGCAAAATATATTTGCTATCATTCAAGGTGGGACAGATAAAGCATTTAGAGAGAAATCAGCCAAAGAACTTTGTGCTATGGATTTTGATGGCTTTGCTATAGGTGGACTTAGTGTTGGTGAACTTAATGAAGAGATGTATGATACTGTGGAGTGGACAACACAGTTTATGCCAAAAGATAAACCAAGATATCTTATGGGGGTTGGAACACCTGAAGATTTGGTAGAAAATGTATCTCGTGGTATAGATATGTTTGACTGTGTTATGCCAACTAGAAATGCTAGAAATGGCACACTATTTACTTCATTTGGTAAAGTTACAATAAAAGCAAAGCAATACGAAATAGATTCTCTACCAATAGATCCAGATTGCAACTGTATGGTTTGTCAAAACTACTCTAGAAGTTATCTTAGACATCTTTTTCGTTCTCGTGAAATAACATATTTTAGACTTGCAACCATTCATAATTTATATTATTATCTGGATCTCATGAAACAGATGAGAGAGGCGATATTGGAAAATAGATTTGAATCATTTAAAACAGAGTTTTATGCAAAAAGGGAACAAAAATAAAACTGATTATTTATCTATAATCAATTTTACATTGTCTGATTTGGTTCTCATCTTTAACCATGTTTCTATCTTTTTACGCTCATCTTTTGTTAAGTATTTTTTAGAGCTCACATTGAGAATAAATCTATTTTCGCTCAGATTTTTGTCTTTTGCTGTAATGTCATAGTTTTGTGAAAGAATTACATTATTTACTTTTGGGAAAAGAGTTTGAAGCTCATTTGGAATATCAATGTAATCTTTTTTATAGTATTCTTGAGCAGATGAGAGTAAAACTATTTTTTCATTCAATTGCTCTATCTGTGTCTTTTTGTTTTTAAGTTCAACCCTTGTATTTTTATATAAATCGCTTATGATGTCAGCTTTTAATAATGATACGTTCAATTCGTCTTGTTCCTCATTTTGATAAACTTTTAGTTTTGCCTTATCTAAACCAGCATCCTTAAGACGCACACTAATGTCATCTAAATCGCTTTGAGGAACACTATCTCCTATTAAAAATACTTTTATCTCTTCGGTTTTTGGATTTATTTTTACTCGCGCAACATCTGTATTTTTAAAATGTAGATATTCATTGATAAAATTATTTGCTTTCGATTTAAAAACTTCTTCTTTTACGAGCTTATAGGCTAAATATGAACTTGGTAGTATAGTGGCTATCACTACTAAGATTATATATCTTTTGGTCTTTTTGGCTACTTCTGGGTTAATATATTTTTTTTCCGCAACATTAAATATACGAATGACTAAAAATGCAGATAATGCTATAAAAACAAAATTAATAGTAAAGAGATAAAAAGCTCCAAAAAAATAGTTCCAATGAGCTGTTGCTAGTGCAAAGCCTGCTGTACACAAAGGTGGCATCAATGCAGTAGCAATTGCAACTCCAGGAATTACATTGCTTTTTTCTTGGCGAGTAACTCCGATTATACCTGCAAGTCCACCAAAAAATCCGATTAATACATCCCATGCTGTTGGAGATGTTCGTAAAAGAAGTTCAGACTGTACTGTATGTAAAGGTGTAATCAAAAAATAGACTGTTGATGTTAGAATAGCAATAAATACGGCAATAGAAAGATTTTTAAATGACTTTCGAATTAGACCAAAGTCATTTATGCCTGCTCCATACCCCATTCCTATGCTGGGACCCATTAATGGAGAAATTAACATTGCACCAATAATTACAGCCGTTGAATTGACGTTTAGCCCAACAGATGCTACTAGAATAGCAAAAATCAAAATCCATAAATTTGCACCTTTCATATTGATGTCAGCACGAATGCGCTCATCTATTAAATCATCATCTGCTTTATCATCAGTTAAATTGAAACGATCTTTTAATATTTTTTTGGCGTCTAACCAAAAACGATGTTTTTGGAGGTTTGTCACAAAACTTCCTTTTTATTGTTTTTTTATCTCTTTTTTAAGCTTAGCCAGTTCTTCTTCTATCATTGCAAAAAGTTTTTTTGATGCTTCATTATCATCAAGTTCAGGTATATCCCATCCACTGATGCGCATGTTTAGATTATATAACACTTCAAGTCCGAAACGAATCTCACCCCTTCGGCTTTCTAATTCTTTGTCTATAGTATTCATCTATACTCCTTTGGTGTATATATGATGATTATAAATCAATCTAGATAAGAAGTCAAGGCTTTTTTATATCTGGTAAATTTTCTATCATTTCAGTATAACTTTTATGTGTTTGTAATGCTTTTACAACGATATCCAAAGGTTCAGCATAAAGATTTGGTAAATCATATTCATTTTCTCTTAGCTCAAATGCTATTTTTTCACTCGGTGGGTTAAATTGTGCATTTACGCCAACTTTATTTCCTCTAGCATCTATTCGATACCACCCAAAATCATTTAAATATACAGCATTTAGCCCATGAAGGAAAAATACACCATCAATATATTCCGAGCAGTCCAGTCTCTGATAACATAGAGCTGTTGGAATTCCATTTGCGCGAAGTAATGCAGCTAATAAATGGCTTTTGGCATAACACCATCCTGTGGCATGCTCTAAAACTTCACTCGCGCTACATGTTGTTATGCCTTTTCTCGCATCACCTGTGTGGCTTATCTCATCTCGAACAAACTCAAAACATTTCTTTGCTATTTCAACATCACTATTACATCCTTTGGCCAGCTCATTTGCTTTAGAGGCAACAGCCTTATGGGTAAAATCAATGATGTCAGAATTTTGTAAATATTGTTTCATTCTTCTAAACCCTTTTTTGGCATATTTTCTATATATATAGATTGTGTTGGAAAAGCAAAAGCACAATTATTTTTTTCTACAATTTTCATAATCTGCAGATTTATATCTTCTCGGATATCTAAATACTTATCCCAATTAGGTGTATTAGTAAAGGTATAGATAAATATATTCAATGCGCTATCTCCAAAAGAGTCGAAATTTACCAAAAGTTTTTCATCATGTGCTATACCTTTGTGTTTTTTTAGCATAGATTTTATCTCTTGAAGAACATTTTTCATTTGTTCTGAACTACTACCATAAGTAAGTCCTATAGACATTTGAATGCGTCTTACTCCTCTTCGTGAAAAATTCTCTATTGGTTGATTTGCAACGATTTGATTTGGTACAGTAATGAGTGATTTTTCAAAAGAACGAATTTTTGTTACTCTTATGCCAATATCTTCCACCTCACCCTCTACACCATCGACCTTAATCCATTCACCGATACGAATGGTTTTATCCAAAAGCAAAGAAAAAGAACCAAAAAGATTTGCTGCGATGTCTTTTGCTGCAAAAGCAAAAGCAAGACCTCCCAATCCAAGTGAAGCGATAAGCGCAGTTACATTTATACCCCAAATCTGAAGTATAAAGCCCAATCCAACAGCTCCCATAAGTATTTTCAAAAGAGTTAATATGAAGTTTCCTACCTCTTTTGAAAGATCAGGATTAAGCTTTTCTACAGCATGATAAACTACGCCTTCTAAAGCATTGGTTATGGCTATAATAACCCAAAAAATATCATAGATAATTAGTGCATTTAAGATATTTTTTATAGTTTGTGTTTCTTTGAAAATCAGCATAAAAAAAAGATGAAACCCCACAATTATAAATGCAAAGCTAGTTGGCGCTTTTAGTGCATGTAGAATCTTGTCATCATAGTATGTTTCGGTATATTTTGCTAATTTTTGCAAAGAACCAATAATGATAAAAGTAAAAAACTTTCTTAAAAACAAAAAGAATAAAAAAACAACTATCGCTGCGATAAGATTTCCCAATGGGATATGCCAAATTGCATTAGCTAAAAAAGGAAATTTGTTATATATGGGCGCAAGTTGTGTTTGTATAGTTATCGCAAAGTTCTTATCGATGTCATTTATTGCTATCAATTGTACCGTTGCATTAAGTTCATTCGTAGGCATTTGTATTCCTAATAGTGTGTTCACATAATTATTAAAATTTTATATTGAAAAATTATACTACATAGTACATAAATAGCTCAAGTTTTATGTTTATTGTGTTTTATATCTCATTTTGATTATTGCTTATAATCGAGCAAATCTATACATCTAAAAGCTCTTTTTTTATCTTTACAACTACTTTTTTTACAAGTTCTGTCTCTGTGGCTATCATCAAGCCTGCAATATGTGCATCATGAGGATATAATACTACAAATGTACCAGAGTATACATCAACTTGTGTTTGTCCTTGCGATGTTCTCTCGTAAAACGTGACATCTTTAGTAGCATCATACGGTTTAGTGATATTTAGCTCATCACTAAATGCACATTCAAATCCTTCTCCACCAACGATAACACTCTGAATATCTATATATTTTTCGTGTGATTCAAATATTGCCATTTCTGGTGTAGAGGTTTGATAACTCATCACGATGGCAAAGATGTCATCGCCATCTATATCATATCGTCCATCAAGTGAATCTGGCGTGAGAGTACTTAAAAATTCAAAGGTCTGTTGCCATGCTTTGCCAAAATGATATAGCTTAAAATTTTCCACTTTATCGATGATCATTTTACTCCTTAAGTATTACCATTTTATTATTTTTTATATGGTACTTTTGCACTCGGTGTGAGCGGCGAAGTGTCTTCTAGATGAGCGTCTTGGTCATCGAAAAATATATCTGCTCCAAAAGCCTGTATAACTTCATGCTTGCGCACTCCTCCTTGAAAAAATGCTTCATCTACTCTTACTCCCCATGCGTTAAGAGTTCTTAAAACCCTCTCATGAGTAGAAAAATTTCTAGCAGTTACCAATGCAGTTCGTATGGGGGATTGCTCCATGCCAAAACGATCTTGTATGCTTGAGAGTACTTTTAAAAATTTGAAAAATGGTCCTTTACTGAGTGGATTTTTGGCATTTGCTTTTTCGTACTCCAAAAATCCTTCGAGCCCTTTTTCTTGATATATCTTTTCGCTCTCATCCCCAAAAAGTACAGCGTCCCCATCAAATGCTATTCGGACTATATCAGAATCATTTGTATTTTTATTTGCATATGGCAATATAGTTGCTGCTGCAACCCCAGCATTTATAGCATCTTGAACATCATCACTATTTGCAGAGAGAAAAAGATCAACCTTGAAAGCTTCAAGATATCGTGCCACAGGCGTACCTGCTGTCCAGCCAGTGCGTTCTATGTTTATGCCATAATGCTCTAAACTTCGCCCTATTCTAAGACCAGTAGCTGCATTGTTGCGAGATAAGATAATGACTTCTATAAGTTTATCATCAAACTTTTTGTTTATAGATAAAAAATTTTTGACAAATCTATATGCAGTTCCTAATTCAAGAGGTTTGTCTTCATGTTTTAATTGATAGTCATAGTATGCTTGCAAACCATTTTCATCAAAAATCTTATTTTCAATCTCTAGGTCAAATAAGGCTCTTGAGGATATCGCAATGACAAGTTTATCTTTTAGTTCATATGCCAAAAACTACTCTTTTTTATGTAGATTATATCATATTTCAAATATAATGCCTTCCAAATTTAAGGATTTATTATATGAAATTAGAAGAATTAAAAGCTCGTGAAATTATCATTTTTGCTCTTGGAGAGAGAGGAACACTTAAAAGCGATGATGAATTGGCTGTGATATTGAAAAAAAGATTAACAAAAAAAGAGAGATTTGCATTAAATGCCAAAGTAAGTGGCGTCCAACTTGAAGAAACTCTAAAAGCTTTAAATGCAGACAATGAAAGATACGAAGCTATCATCGCAGGTGCGATTAAAAAAATGAAAAATGAAACTATGCATAAAGAATTTTATATGCATAACTAGAAAATTTATTTAGTTTTTTTTAATGATGAAATTAAGTGATACAATACGATAATAACAGATACGATTATCGTCCCAAATAACCAAACCAAAAATCCTGCTTGCAATCCAAAGATAGCAAGTACCCAAGCTAAGATTATAACAATATATGGGATAAAAAGATATTTTTTAAAAGTAACAAGTTTATTGGTTGCAAATATTATAAGCAATGAAAAGATAAGGGATGGAATACCAAATGTAAAAGATTCATGAGAGAGTATGGCTCCATCTGGACCACCCAGCAAAGCAAAACCACCATAAAAAGCCAATATATAGCCCAAAATAAGAATTATAAAGCTTGATAATATTTTCATGATAGTGATACAAACACAGGTTTTGCAAAATAGTTTTTGTTTGAAGTTAGTTTTTGTGTATTCATAATCATCTTTTGACAGTTATTGGAGTATCTTGCACTCCAGCATAAAAAACTATGATTTCTGCTGGTTCATTACCATCATTTTTCCCATAGTGCCATTTATCTACAACTTCAACTATTGAATCCCCAGCCTTTAGATGTAAAATCTTATTATCTTCTGTTATGACAGTAAGTTCCCCTTTTATCAATACGCCAGCATTTATAACTGGATGTTTATGTAGTGGCAATAATGTTTTTGGTGGGATTATGATTTTTAAAATCGTTACTTCTGGTTTTCCCGCAGGATAGTTTGGTAGAGTTTCTCCATCCCAGCTAGAACTGCTTTTAGCTAGTATGGATACATCTGTTTTTATGAGGGTATTTGTATCTTTAGCCCAGATAGGATTTGATAGTAATAATGCTAGCCATGTTGCATAAAATATTTTTTTCATTAGATATTATATCAACTAGATAGAAAAATGTAATAGAAAAATAAATTATATTAACTAATATTTACTACTATTTCTCCATTTTTTGCATCAAACTCTACTTTGCTTCCTGCTGCTATCTTATCTTCGAGGATAAGTTCTGCAAGTTTATCTTCAACTATCTCATAAAGTGCTCGTTTAAGTGGTCTGGCACCATACACAGGGTCAAATCCAGCTTCTGCTATAAATGCTTCTGCCTCTTTAGTCAATGAGATTTCTATCTCTTTTGAGAGAAGTTTTTTTCTAATTCCATCAAATAGTATATCAACAATTCCAGTTATAGCTTCAATTCCAAGTGGATTAAATATCACGATATCATCGAGTCTGTTTAAAAATTCAGGTTTGAAATAGTTTTTAAGCTCATCATTTACCGCTTTTTCTCGCTCGTCTTTATTTGTTATAGTCATGATTTTATCACTGGCAATATTTGATGTCATTATGATAATGGTATTTTTAAAATCAACTGTCACGCCTTTATTATCAGTAAGTCTTCCATCATCAAGCACTTGCAAAAGGGTATTAAATACATCTGGATGTGCTTTTTCTATCTCATCAAACAATACAACCGAGTAAGGTTTTCGTCTAACCGCTTCTGTTAGTTGTCCGCCTTCATCATATCCCACATATCCTGGAGGAGCACCGACTAGACGACTTGCTGCATGTTTTTCCATATACTCACTCATATCAATTCTAATAAGTGATTTTTCACTATCAAATAGAAATTTTGCAAGCGTCTTAGCCACTTGAGTTTTACCAACCCCAGTAGGTCCAAGGAACAAGAAACTTCCAATTGGACGGTTAGTATCACTTAGCCCTGCTTTATTTCTCTTAATTGCTCTTGCAACAGCTTTTAAGGCTTCTTCTTGACCAACTACCTCTTCTTTTAACACATCTTCTATGTGCAAAATTTTATCTTTTTCACTTTGAAGCATTTTAGTTACTGGTATGCCTGTCCATCGGCTTACTATGCTAGCTATCATCTCTTCATCAACAGAGTTTTTCAGAAGGGTTCCATCAAATTTCATCTGTTCCCATTTGGCTTCAAGTTCATCAAGCTTTTGTTTAGCTGCAGGAATCTGGCCATATTCTATTTCAGCAGCTTTAGAAAAATCACCCTCTCTTTTGACCATATCGGCTTTTGTTTTCAATGAATCAATCTCTGTTTTTACTTTTGATATATCATTAAATACATTTTTTTCCAACTCAAATTGATTTTGTAGCCCTACTCTTTTTTCTTCCAAGTTTGCTATCTCTTTTTCTATCTCATCAAGTCTTTTTTTATTTTTGTCACCCTCTTCCATTTTGAGAGCCTCTTTTTCTACTTGAAGAGTCGTTATTTCTCTTTTGGTTTTAGCTAGCTCATTAGGTTCGCTCTCTATTTGCATTTTAAGCTCGGCAGCAGCTTCATCTATGAGATCTATCGCTTTATCAGGTAAAAATCTATCAGTTATGTATCTATCACTAAGTTTTGCAGCTGCAATAAGAGCCGAATCGGTTATAGTAACATTGTGGTGAGCTTCAAGTCTCTCTTTTATACCTCTTAATATTTGCAAAGCTTCATTTATACTAGGTTCATCTACTTTGACAGGTTGAAATCTTCTCTGTAATGCCATATCTTTTTCAAAATATTTTCTATACTCTTTTAGTGTAGTTGCACCGATAGTATGAAGTTCTCCTCTAGCAAGAGCTGGTTTTAGGATATTTGCCGCGTCCATGCTTCCCTCACTCGCTCCTGCTCCTACGATTGTATGAATTTCATCGATAAAGAGTATGATATTTCCTGCTTTTTTTACTTCATCAACAACAGCTTTTAGTCTATCTTCAAACTCACCTCTATATTTAGCTCCTGCTATAAGACGGCTCATATCCAAGCTTACTACTCTCATTTTTTGCAGACTTAAAGGCACTTCTTTATTTACAATTCTTTGGGCCAATCCTTCAACAATGGCAGTTTTACCTGTTCCAGGCTCTCCTAAAAGGATAGGATTATTTTTTGTTTTTCTGATCAGTATTTGCATCGTTCTTTGAATTTCTTCATCTCTACCGATAACAGGATCTAATTTACCATCTATTGCTTTTTGGTTTAAATCATCTCCATATTGAGCCAATGCTTCTAGTGTTTCATCTCCACTTTGAGAATCGATGCTTTTATCACCTCTGATGCTTTCTAAAGTTTTTTTAAATTCCATTTTATCTATATATTTACATATAGTCTTTGATATAAAATCTTCATCTATATTTGCAAGTAGATAGGTATCAACTGCTAGAAACTTATCTCCACTAGCACTCATTAGTCCTTCAGCTTTTTGAAGGGTTGAGATTAAGTTTTGAGATAATCTGATGCTCTCTTTTGTTACACTTGATACACTAGGAAGTTTGGATGCCAGGCTTTTTATCTCAAGTTCAAGAGCTGATTTATCCACATTTAGTTTATTTAACACTTGATTTAATATTGAACTTGTATTGGTTATAAGTGCCCACACTAGATGTATAGGCATAACTTCTTGATTTTTATTATGTAGTGCTAAAGATAAAGATGATTCTATAGTAGATGTCATTTGATTGGTAAGTTTTTCTAATATACTCATAGTTAATCCTTAATTTTTAAAGTTTTTAAAATTATACAACTTTTAGTCAAGTGTTGTCAAGTTTGTTGAGTTGTGATATTTAACTAATGGAATAATTAAATTTAGATATAATTCCATCAAAAAAGAGACAAATTGCATTTTAATGATTTAGATATTCAAGACGAGCTAAAGAATATAGTAAAAAACCTTGGATTAGATACACTCACCCTAGTACAACAAGAGGCAATACCTGCCATTATTGCTGGCAAAGACATTATAGTAGAAGCCAAAACAGGTTCCGGTAAGACTATATCTTTTGCATTGCCAATAATAGAAAAATTAAATCCTAAAAATAAAAATCCAAAAGTACTCGTTATCGCTCCAACCAGAGAGCTATGCGAACAAATAGCAACTGTTTTTAGAAGCCTTGGGACTTTTGTGCAAAATCTAAAAATTGTAACTCTTTATGGTGGCATAAGTTTAAGAGGTCAAGTAGCCAATATGCAAAATGGTGTCGATGTTGTTATAGGAACAGCTGGCAGATTAAATGATCATCTATTTAGAGAAACTTTGATTCTTGATAATATAGAAACTTTGGTTTTAGATGAAGCCGACAGGATGCTTGATATGGGATTCTTTGATGATATTATAAAGGTCATAAGTCATATCAAAAATAAACCACAAACGATGCTTTTTTCTGCTACATATCCTTCAAATATAGAAAAATTGGCTTCAAAAATTATGAAAAATCCTACAATGATAAAAATGCAGACAGATTGTGCTATTGAAATAGAAGAGTATTTATATAAAACAAAAGATAAATATCAAGCCCTATTATCTGTTTTAAAATCATTCAAGCCAAAATCAACTATAGTTTTTTGCAACACAAAAGTTGAAGCAAATAGTCTTTTTGATTTTTTAGAAGATTTACATTTTGATATTGCTTTGTTGCATGGAGATTTTGAGCAAAAAGATAGAGATGAAGCACTTTTGCTGTTTAAAAATGGTTCACTGCCTTTGCTCATCGCAACAGATGTAGCATCTAGGGGATTGGATATAGATGATGTAGAGTTGGTAGTTAACTTTGATATTCCATTTAAGAGCGAAACATATACTCATCGTATAGGCAGAACAGCAAGAGCTGGTAAAGAAGGAATTGCTGTATCATTATATACAAGCAGAGAAGAAAAATTAGCATCAGAGATTTTACCAGATCTGTCTCCTCTGAATGTAGATAATTTAGCAATAGACAAGAATTTTACGGTAAAAGGTAATTTTGGCACAATTTGTGTTTTTGGCGGGAAAAAAGACAAGTTAAGAAAAGGCGATTTGCTTGGAGCTTTATGTAAAGATTTGGGGTTTGATGCTAAAAATATAGGTGATATAACAATAACTGACAAAAAGTCATATATTGCAGTAAAAAAACAAGAAATGGATAAAAATTTATCAAAAATCCAAAAAATAAAGATAAAAAGCAAAAATTTCAATATAAATACCATATATTAATCCTTCATTAACATCAAAGATGTAGTATCATATGCTAAATAAAAAGCATAAATTTAGAGCTTTTTAAATAAAATATTATTCTCAAAGAATGCAAAAGGTAATTAATTAGCATGACTAACAAAACAAAACCATTTATATTGTCGTCTATAGCAGTTGCAATCGGTAGTTATTATATTGGATTAAACGCCAATGCCGAGCCTCCAGTTGTTGAACAAACACAGCAAAATCAAACTATTTCAAAAGAAAAACTTGAAGCTTATATAAAATTTACAAAAATTTTAAATTTAATTGAACATGAATATGTTGATGAAACAAATACAACAGAACTTGTTGACAAAGCCTTAAAAGGACTCATGAGTAACCTTGATGCTCATTCATCTTATATGGATAAAAAAGAGTATAAAGACTTAAATGTTCACACAAAAGGTGAATTCGGAGGTCTTGGAATATCTGTAGGAATGAAAGATGGGTCACTTACCGTTATTGCACCTATTCAAGACACTCCTGCTTACAAAGCTGGTGTTAAAGCTGGTGATATAATCATCAAACTTGATAATAAAGCCACAATGGGTATGAATATAGATGAAGCGGTTAGCATCATGAGGGGCAAGCCTGGAAGTAGCATAACACTAACAATTCTTAGAAAAAATGAAACAAAACCTCGTGAAATCAAAATAAACCGAGCAATAATAAAAGTTCAGTCAGTATTTGCAAAAGTTATAGATGGTGATTTGCTATATATTCAAGTTACATCTTTTGATCAAAATGTAGTAAAAGAAGTTAAAAAAGCACTTACAAAATATTCAAAAGCAAAAGGTATAGTTTTAGACCTTAGAAGCAATCCTGGCGGGCTTTTAGACCAAGCTGTAGGACTAGTTGATCTTTTTGTTGATAAAGGTGTAATTGTTTCTCAAAAAGGACGAAGCAAAGCAGAGAATATAACATTTAATGCAAAAGCAGATAAAGATGATGTTAAAACACCTATGGTAGTTTTGGTTGATGGTGGAAGTGCTAGTGCAAGTGAAATTGTAAGTGGTGCATTACAAGATCTTAAACGTGCTGTAGTTGTAGGCGAAAAAACATTTGGCAAAGGAAGTGTTCAAGCTGTTATTCCTATAGGAAACGAGGAAGGACTTAGATTGACTGTTGCTAGATATTACTTGCCAAGCGGAAGATCTATACAAGCCAAAGGTGTAGATCCTGATGTTGTTATTCATCTTGGTTCTATAACCAATGGAGATGCAAGTAATAATAGTTTAATCAAAGAGAGTGAGCTAGACAAGCATTTAACAGTTAGTGATTCAAATAACACTACTCCTGAGGTTATGCAAAATACACTTTCAAACAAAGGAAACAATATGAGTGAATCTGAAATAAACAAAGATTCACAGCTAAAAGGTGCGAGCGATATATTAAAAGCGTTAATTATTACAGAGGGAAGAAAAAAATGACAAAAGCAATGCTTCTTTACGAGGGGAAAGCAAAAAAAATATGGACAACGCAAGATGAAAACCTATATATCTCAGAGTTTAAAGACGAGTTAACTGCGTTTAATGGTGAAAAAAAGGCTGTTGAAGAAGGGAAAGGTGCATTAAACAATAAAATTTCTGCACAACTTTTCGAATATCTAGAAAACAAAGGTATAAGTACGCATTTTGTAAAAATGATAGATGATAATCATATGTTGCACAAAAAAGCAGAAGTAATAAAAATAGAAGTTATTGTTAGAAATATAGCAACTGGTAGTTTAAGTAGAAATCTAGGGATTAAAGACGGGGAAGTTCTTCCGTTTACGCTTGTTGAGTTTGATTATAAAAATGATGAGCTTGGAGATCCAAAATTAAATGACCAACATTGTTTGATACTAAAACTCATAAGAGATGAGAGTGAGCTTGAATATATAAGATATATTGCTAGAAAGATAAATGTGTTATTGAAAGATTTTTATGCAAAATTAAATCTCACATTGGTTGATTTTAAATTAGAGTTTGGAAGAGATATCAACAATAATATTATTTTAATAGACGAGTTAAGCCCAGATAATTTTAGATTATGGGATAGCACCACTGGCGAAAAAATGGATAAAGATAGATTTAGACAAGGTCTCGGTGGTTTAAAGGTAGCATATGAAGAGGTATTAAAAAGAATTTTAGGGAGTAATAAATGAAAGCAATCGTAAATGTGTATCTTAAACAAGGAGTTCTTGATCCACAAGGAAAAGCAGCTCACCATGCACTTGGTTCTCTTGGATTTAAAGGTATAAACGATGTTAGAATAGGCAAACAAATAGTACTTGATGTTGATAGCAGTACTACTCCTGATATGATTAAAGAGATGTGCGAAACACTTCTTGCTAATACCGTTATAGAAGATTATGATTTCGAGCTTAAACCATGAATGTAGCAATTTTACGCTTTCCTGGTACAAACTGCGAGTTTGATACGCAGTATGCATTTGAAAAATTAGGACATACTACACAAATAATTTGGCACAATGATAAAACATTACCAGATAATGTTGATTTAGTTGTAGTTCCAGGTGGATTTTCATATGGTGACTATCTAAGATCAGGTTCTATCGCTAGATTTGCTCCTGTTATGCAAGAGGTAAGTAAATTTGCTGCCAATGGAGGCAAGGTGCTTGGTATTTGCAATGGATTTCAGATTTTAACCGAAGCAAACTTGCTTCCTGGTGCATTAAAAAGAAATACGAATTTGCATTTTATATCAAAGTATCAACACCTAAAAGTTGTATCAACTGATAATACTTTTTTGAAAAAATGCAAAAAAGATGAAGTTTTACATATACCTATAGCTCATGCTGATGGAAATTATTATGTTGATGATGAGAATTTAGCAAAGATGAAAGCAAACGGGCAAGTGCTATTGAAATATTGTGATGAAAATGGAAATGAAGATTCCATAAATGGTTCAGTTGAAGCAATTGCTGGTATTTGTAATGAAACAAAAAATGTTTTTGGTCTTATGCCTCATCCAGAGCGTGCTATAGAAATGCTTCTTGGAAGTGATGATGGAGTCAAAATGCTAAAAGGTTTTGAAAATTGAGTTTCTTTTTATCCAAAATTAGATTTTTTTGGAGTGCATTTGTAATTTTTACTGTAGTTGTATTTTTTATGATTCCTCTTGTGTTTCTTTTTAGAAAACATAAAGGCATCATTATGCATAAGCTAAATCGTATTATTATGTTTTTGCTTGGCAGTAGAGCGATTAAAGTTGGGAAGATGGATTTAGATGCAGATATGTATATTTTAAATCATCAAGGTATTGTGGATATCATAGCGATGGAGTCATTGCAAACAAATCATTTAAGATGGATGGCAAAAAAAGAATTATTTGAGATTCCATATATAGGACAACTGTTAAAATTGGGAGAAATGATATCGGTTGATAGAGAAAGTAAAAGAACAATTTTGAAACTTATAAACGATGTAAAGTTTTCTCTTGAAACACTTCATAGAAAAGTTGTTATTTTCCCAGAAGGCACAAGGTCTAAAAGTCAAAAACTTCTTAATTTCAAATCAGGTGCAAAGATATTGTCCGAAAAGCTACATTTAAAAATTCAGCCTGTTGTTGTTACTGGAAGTAGAATGCTTATAGACGAATCAAAAAAGACAAGTCATAAAAGCGATGTAGTTTTTAATTTTTTGCCGCTTATTGATGTTGAAAACTCTAGCGAGGATTGGTATGAAGATATTCAAAAGAAAATGCAGGAGGCTATAGACGATGAACTTAGGTTTAATAATCGCGGTAGGTAGTGGTGGAGCACTCGGTGCAATTGCTAGAATGCTCGTAAATGGCTTTGCTTCAAAAAACTTTAGTAATTATCTTCCATACGGAACCATCATGGTCAACTTATCAGGAAGTTTGATAATAGGTATGCTGTTCGCATACTTTCATCATCACCCTACACTGCCACCAAACATAAAAAGCTTTTTGGTTACAGGTTTTTTAGGTGCGCTTACTACATATTCAACTTTTGCTATTGAAAGCTTTTTTTTACTTGAATCTGGAAAATTTTTACAAGCTTTTAGTAATATAGCTATAAACTTGATAGGCACGATAGCCCTTAGTGCATTGGGATATTTACTTGTTGTGCAATTATATAAAGTAAACTAAAAATAAGTTATTTTGAATTTAGATAATTTGGTACTTTTGAAAATATCATCTCTTGACTCCAAATTTTTCCATTTATAATATTAAGCTTCATGACATTTGAGTTACTTTTGATAAAAGTCACTTCAAAGTATCTACTCCATTTGTTTTTTAGTGGCATTTGTTTTAGTCTATAGTCACTATTTTGCAACTCTTCAACTCTTAAAGTATCTTTCCCATCTAATGCAAAGTGTAGATTTTGTAATTCTTCTTGAGCATATACACCTACTAAGAACTTCTCATATTTAGCATCTAGTTGATAAAGTCCTGTTATAAAACCTACAACTCTGCCATTTTGTGAGATTGTAACTTTGTTTGTATTTTGGATTTGTTCAAATTTATCTCGTTTATTGTTAAAATCATTTAACAAAGAATCATTTTCTTTACTAGAGCATCCAGCCAAAAAAATGGCAACAACACAAAAACTAAAAATTATTTTTAACATATTAAAATCCCATCAAATCTAAAATAGTATTTTAACATAGTTTCAATGAACTTTTAAGTATAATTTTCAAATAGATTTTGGAGCAGACATGGCATTAGCAGTAGCATTTACTGGCGTATCAAATAGCGGTAAAACGACTATAATAGAAAAAATTTCTACAATTTTAAATACAAAATACAAAATTGGTATCATAAAACATGACCCAAAAGACAAAGCAGTTTTTGACAAAGAGGGAAAAGATAGCTTCAAATTTTTTGATACAGGTGCCGAAGTAGCAGTCGTTTCGCCAACTAGGACAACATATTTTTCTCATAGACAAAAGGAATTAGATGAAATAGTTTCTATGTTTGGCGATATAGATATTTTACTAGTTGAAGGACTTAAAAACTTGCCGCTTCCTAGAATATGCATAGCAAGAGGCGAGATAGATGAAAGTTATCTAGGCTTTAGTGAAGCATTGGCGGTAGATGATAGTACAGATATAAGCAAATACAATTTACCGCAAAAGTTGGAGATAATGGATCTAAATAATCCGCAAAGTATCATAGAGTGGATTTTAAAAAATGGCAAGGAGATATGATGGATACAATTTTTGAAAGTATAAAAGATATAGCACTAAAAATTGATAATGCGATAAAAAATTCCGATTTGGGATATAGCCAAAGTTCAAATAGCTCAGGAGAAGATCAACTAAAACTTGATGTTCAAAGCGATCTCATAATCGAAGAAGCTTTTAAAAATGTTTCATCGATAAATGCCATAGTTAGTGAAGAAAAAGAAGGTATAAGTGTATTGAATGAAAATGGTACATATACTGTATGCTATGATCCTCTTGATGGCTCTAGCCTTGTTGATGTAGATTTATCCGTAGGCTCTATATTTGGCATATATGAAAATACTTTAGATGGAAATGGACTTGTAGCTTCTGCTTATGTAGTATATGGACCTAGAATAGAGCTTGTGATTTGTCAAAGAGGCAAAAAACCTATTCATTATAGATACATGGGTGGTAAATTTGTACAAATTGGCGAAATTGCCCTAAAAGAAAAAGGCAAACTAAATGCTCCTGGCGGAACACAACAAAACTGGACATCAACTCATAAAAACTTTATAGATTCTCTATTTAAAGAAGGATATAGACTTAGATATAGTGGTGGAATGGTGCCTGATCTTCATCAGATACTTTTAAAAGGCGGTGGGCTTTTTAGTTATCCTGGCACTACTGATAAGCCAAATGGAAAACTAAGAGAACTGTTTGAAGTGTTGCCTTTTGCGCTTGTGTATGAGAGTGCTGGTGGAATGGCGATAAATGATAAAGGCGAGAGTTTATTGTCGCTCCAGCCATCATTTGTACATGATACAAGTCCATGCTTTTTTGGCTCAAAATATGAAATCGAAGCTCTTAAAAAAGCTTATGGAGTTTGAATTTGAGTGAAATAAATGAAGTTGTAAAAGATATTTGGGAAGAAAAACTCGAGACAGAGCTAGAAAAGCTCACAGAGTGTCAAAAATCCAAAGGATTGGAGAGTTGCTCGAAATGCGAACTTATGTTTGATTGTGAAACTAGAGAAGCGTATGTCAAAGCTGTTTATGAAAGTATGAATAAAGGACAAAGCGGAGGCTTTGAGTTTTAAGAATTATAACAATTCCTTTTCTCGTTCCACCTCTCCGTAGGTGGAATGTATAGTCACCAGAATCGTTAAACATCAATCAATCCCCTTTCTCGTTCCACCTCTCCGTAGGTGGAATGCATAGTCACCAAAATCGTTCAATATCAATCAATCCTCTCATGCCTTCATAATCTCTTGCACTACTATATCGCCAATGTGTAGCTTCATCTACATATCCACGCTTTACAGGATTTTGATGGATATAGTTTATCTTGTTTATCATCATAGCATCTGTTTGCATAAGCTTAGGATGATAACCCTCTTCCCATATTTGATACACTTTATCTACTCTATATGCTTTTTTATAAAATCTTAATTGATTGAGTATTGTTTTAATATTTTCTTTTTGTAAGAGTTTTAATAATTCATTGGCAGTATATTTTTTAAATGATTCCATGCTTTTACTAATATCATTACTTCGAACTACCATATGAATATGATTTTCTAATATTACATAAGCATAGAGTTTAAGATTATCATTTTGTTGAAGGTATCTAAAGCATTGCAGAATAATATCTACACTCTCTTGTCTAGTGAATAATGGTAACCAATGCAATATCGTGCATGTTACAAAGTGCGGATGTGTTGGTTCATATATTTTATATCTACTTCTTCCCATAATAATATAATATGCTAATTTTTAGATGGAAAAGTAAAATATGTCAAATTGTCATATTTTGTTCTAGCTTTAGTTTAGTATGCATTCCACCTACAGAGAGGTGGAACGAGAGAAAATTGCACCTTCTAATTCAGTTATTTTGCCCATCTTTTATCCTTTTTTTAATCTTTCAATAAATCTTCACGAGAAACATTCAATCCCATATCAATAAAATTAATTTCTATTTCTTTTTGTAAAGAATTGATTATTTTTTGCTCATCGACTTTGTTTATACATATAAGTTTCGCCCATTTTCTTTGATGTGTTTCTTTGGTGCATCTTATTGTGTGTACACTACTATTCTCATCCATATTTTTTTGATCTATATCTGCTATGTATATATCTGATGGTTGCCTTTTATTGTGTGATATTGTTTCTCCTTCAATAGCCAATCTTTTACCATTACTAAGCAATGAAGCCGAAATAGAAGAAGCATGCCATCGGCAAGGTCCCTCTAAAAATGAATCCAAATAAGCTATTGCTTCATAATTACTATTTTTTGTAATTGTTGTACTAAAAAAAATTTCTTTATGTCTTGGGCGAGGTGTCGTCCCGGCAATCCAACTTGTCACATATTCACACTTAGGATTCGTAGTTAAATAATTGATTCTAATATTCAAATTTACATCATCTTTAAATGGAAACTTACCGTATATCCTCACTTTCTGTGTCGGATGTGGATTAACATCTGGGATTTTATTTGAGTCGTAGATTACAGTTTCAATTCCCCATTTTGCTAAAAATAGTAATGGTATGGCTATAAGGATGTATTTGATTATTTTTTTGTTCATTTAAGTGCCTCTTTCATTTATATATTTAGATTATCCTTATAATTTATTGTAGTCATTATCATCCTTCTTGATGATTTTTAAAGTATGTAAATAATAGTTTATCTGTTAGATTTTTAAAGTAGTATTAAAGATTGTTATTTATTGTGATATTTTGATAATTATAAATTAGATATGCATTCCACCTACGGAGAGGTGGAACGAGGACGAATATAATTTGTTACAAATCCCTTTAAAAGCAACTTTGAGATACAATCTTGACATAATTTTACACTTCATTGGTAAAATCCAAAAACTCATTTGTTAAGGAAAACTTCATGCAATGCAATAAACCAACATATATCACAACTCCAATCTATTATGTCAATGATGTAGCACACATAGGTCATGCTTATACTACTATCATAGCCGATACGATAGCTAGATACTCTAGAATGATAGGTTACGATGTATTCTTTTTGACAGGTACAGACGAACATGGTCAAAAGATAGAAGAAGCGGCAAAACTTAGAGGCGAAAGCCCAAAAGTCTATGCAGATAAAATCTCTGCGAGTTTCAAAAATCTTTGGGATGAATTTGAGATCAGTTATGATTCATTTATCCGAACAACAGACGAACATCACAAAAAAGGTGTTCAAGTTGCATTTGAAAAGATGTTTGATAAAGGCGATATATACAAAGATGTTTATAGAGGACATTATTGTATATCTTGTGAGACATTTTTTACAAAGACTCAACTCGTCGATGATGAATTTTGCCCTGAGTGTGGCAAAAGTACGACGGTAGTTGAAGAAGAGAGTTACTTCTTTAGACTATCAAAATATCAAGATAAACTTTTAGCTTGGTACAATGAAAATCCAAACTGTATATTGCCAAAAAGTAAAAGAAATGAAGTTGTGAGATTTGTCGAAGGTGGCTTAGAAGACCTTTCTATCACTAGAACAAGCTTTGACTGGGGTGTTAAACTTCCTGAGAAATTTGATGATCCAAAACATGTAATGTATGTATGGCTAGATGCACTTCTAAACTATATAACAGCACTTGGATATGGTACTGATGAGAAAAATATGGGGTATTGGCCAGCTCGTGTTCATTTGATCGGAAAAGATATCTTGAGATTTCACGCTATATATTGGCCTGCATTCTTGATGAGTTTGGACTTACCTCTTCCAAAACATATAGCAGCTCATGGTTGGTGGACTAGAGATGGCGAAAAGATGAGTAAATCAAAAGGTAATGTTATCAATCCAAAAGAAGTAGCAGATGCGTATGGTATAGATAATTTTAGATATTTTATGCTTAGAGAAGTTCCATTTGGTGGGGACGGTGACTTTAGCCAAAAAGCTTTGATAGACAGAATAAATTCTGACCTCGGAAATGATCTTGGCAACCTTCTAAATCGTCTTATAGGTATGAGTGAAAAATACTTTGATGGTAAAATAAACTCAGAAAATATCGCAAAATATTATGATAGTGAAATAAGTGAAGTAAATGAATCTCTTCTTAAATTAGAGCCATTTTTGTATGAAATGCAAATACATAGATATCTTGAAGAGCTTTGGCGACCTATCGGTGTTGCAAATAAAGCAATAGATAAATATCAGCCTTGGACTCTCATGAAAGACGGTAAAGATGAAGAAGCAATGGCACTTGTAGCCCTCATAGCAAATATTCTCGCTCGCGTTTCTATCATGCTTTATCCAGTTATGCCTCAAGTTTCTACTAAGATAGCAACTGCACTTAATTTCGAGATAAACAATGACTCGTGGCAAAACTTTGTAATTGATTCGAATGTTTTAAATGAATTTATCATAACAAAAATCCCTCCCCTATTTCCTCGCATAGAAGAACCATTGATGGCTATATATGAACCACAAAAAAATGAAGAAAATAAAAATGAACCAAAAACAACTGAAGTCAAAAAAGATGAAGGTGTGGCACTTATAGGCATAGACGAATTTTTCAAAACATCACTAAAAATCGGTACTATCGTACAAGCTGAGGAGCTTCCCAAAAGTGATAAATTACTACTTTTAAAAGTTGATGTAGGAGAAGAAAACCCAAGACAAATAGTTGCAGGAATCAAAGAATTTTATACTCCAGAATCTTTGGTTGGAACTCAAGTGTGTGTAGTTGCAAACTTAAAACCAGCAAAACTTATGGGCAATCTAAGCGAAGGGATGTTGTTAGCAGCAAAAGACGAAAATGGTTTGCATTTACTTAGACCAGAAGCACCAAAAACTGCAGGGACGCCGGTTAAATAATGAATATTAGCGATGTTGTAAATATAACGAATGGAGAGCTTATAGGCACTCCAAAAATACAATCGATAAATAGTGCTACTGTTTATCCATCAAAAGTTGAACTTGGCGATTTGTTTTTCTCTTCAAACCAAGAAGATATAGATAATGCACTAAGTAATGGTGCGTATGCTATCATATTTGATGATGATAACATAGTTAGAAAAGATAAAGAAATCGCATGGATAAAAGTGAGCGATGTAAAACTCGCTTCCATGAAGCTTATCAGATATGTACTACTCAAAAAAGAGATAGATATATATCTGCTAAATCCTCATGAAATAAGTTTCTTGAAAATGGTTGCTGTTGATAAAAGAAATATTACTATATTGTCTGGTGACTGGAGAAAAACATTTGAACAAATTGTGAATAGTAATGATTTACTTTTTGTAGGAGATGATGAAGAGTTACTAACAACCATAAAGCCAAATATTTCCAAGCTAGAGTTACAAAAAGACTATCAGTTGATTTCAGACACACTTTTTAAATGCAGTTTTAAAATAGATGGCTATGTATATCAAAACTATGATATCGTGCCCTTTCACATGAAATATCTAGCAAGAGTATTGCATTTTCTTGATGCTAATCATATGCGTTATGAGTTAGAAAAAATCAGATATACAAAGCATTTTGTTCCAGTATTTATAGATAATCAACTTAGAATTCAATCAAGTTCAAAAAGTGAAAAAGTTGTTATATTTATAGACAATCTAAAAGATATTTATGATGCAAATGAGTATATATTTTATCGTTTAAAATGGATAAGAAGTATTATATTGACTCCTAAAAAGACTAAAATAGATTTAGATAAAAATCCTGTTTGGTTCGATGATATTAACGATGTTCATCAAAAATTAAAATTGTTGACATATAACTATGCATTTGTGTATAATCTTGACAAATCGATATTGCCTAGTTTGCAGCAGGAATATGATTTATTTAATCAATAGGATAGTCTATGAAAAATATCAAGTTTTTATTTTTGAGTTTTTTAATGTTATTTATGGTTTCTTGCTCCAAAGAAAAAAGTTCTGATAATCAAAATATTGCGACTAATCAATCAGGTAAAATATCTATTTTGTTTTTAACACAAGATGGCTGTGGTTCTTGTGATGCCCTTAAAGATACATTTAAAAGAGCAGAAGTCAAAAAAATTCTTGATAGTGATTTTGAAGTAAAATTTGTGGATGTTTCTCAGATGGATACTCTTCCAAAAGGTCTTATGGAGCCTTATGGCACCCCTACTCTATATTTTATGTCCCCAGATGGTAGTAAAGAAATACATGATCCTCTTGTCGGTCCATTAGAAGAAAGTGATATGATAGAACTTTTAAATCAAGTAATAAACGATTTTAAAGCGTCTTCAAAATAAAGCAAAAAAATATGAAAATTCTATCGGTTGGACAACAAATAGAGTTTCCTGGCATAGAGATAATCTACACCTCTCTCGCGAATTTGATATCTATAGAAAATATATCAGATTTTGATTATATACTTATTAGTGGTGGAGATGGTGCCATCAGAAGAGCATTAAAAGACTTATATCATAAATTTGGCACATCTTCAATCCCACCTTTCATAATAAATCCTACTGGTTCATTTAATGTTGTATCCAAAATACATAGATTACCAAATATTGACAAGATACTTTCATCTATATCAAAAAATGAAGATATAAAGAAGATAACTGTGCCTTTTTATGCAATTGATAAAAAAATATTTCTTTTTTCTTGTGGAAATTCTAGCGATGTTGCTCATATATTTTTATCTGAGGTTTTAAGATTTGGAATTTTAAAAAGAGGGGCATTGAGATATATCATATCCACTCTTATACTTCTTCCATTTCATTTGATAGTAACACCATTTTTGCTATCTTCAAAGAGTAGATTTTTCATTTTCACTCCATTAAAATTTAAAAAGATTTTCAATATACATGGACAAATAAATGATTCTATGGAGATAGATTTAAAAAATTATTATAATGTACTAGAGTTTGATGGGGATTTGAGTGTTGTAAAAAAACAAAAAATAGTTATACAAAAAGTCGGTACGATTTCTCTGGTAACTATATAGTGCTTTCGTAAAACTCAACTACTCTAGGGTCTATGGAGATAACTTTTTTTAGATAATACTCTAGATTACTGCCATTATAATCTACTTTTAGAGTTTTGGGATCTGTCGCACGCGATAGGGCAACATAAAATTGACTAGGCGTAAAGATATTATCTACATTACAAACAAGATTATCTATACTCATGCCTTGTGATTTGTGTATGGTTATGGCATAAGCTAGTTTTAGTGGAAATTGTGACATAGTTGCTAGTGTAACTGATTTGAGCTTGCCATCTTCATTTGCATGAAACTCACCAAGTTCAAAAACATGTGGCTCAACTCTAACGAAACTATCATCTTTTTCGACTATAACGGCTTCATTTGTTATCTCTTTTATTATTCCTCGCTCACCATTTGCATATTTACCCCATTTATTTACACAAAACAATACTGGTGCGCCTACTTTTAGAGTTAGCGTATCTGGTACTGGTAGAGATTTTTGCCAATTTAAAATTTTATTTTCATGTACTTTTTTGATGCTACTATTTTGTGCTATTAGCATAACTGCCGGAGAAGAGAGTTCTGCTAGTTTTTCTCTATTCATCTTTTCAACATGTTCATTTTTGCCAAAGAGATAAGTTGAATTTTCTAAAGCTTTGTTTTGCTCTAAAGATTTTATATATTCTATGACTTTCGAATCAACTTCACCTTTTCTAATTTTGGATAATATTTTTGTAAATCCTGCATCATGTGTTCTATGCATTTTGGTAAGCTCTATAACCACTGGGGCAAAATTTTGCCAAGAAGAGCTTTCAAAGGCAAAAAGCAAACTATCAAACAATCCAACATTTTCTTTGTATTTGACTATAGGGCTGAGTTGAAAAAAATCTCCAACAAACATAATTTTGCCTAAAAAGCCCATGGAATCTAGTCTATAAGCTATCATATCTATAAGACTAGCACTTATCATAGATATCTCATCAATTACTATCAAGTCTGTACTAGAAATTATCTTTTTAAGCTCAACTAGTCTGTGTTTTGATTTTTTATCTCCGATGTCTAACTCTTCAAGAGAGTTTGCTATACCAAAAATAAAAAAACTATGAACCGTCATTCCATTTATAGCAACTGCACTAACACCTGTTGAGCCAAGTGAAATTACGTTTTTACCATCTTTTTTAAATTTTTCTATGATTTTCATGGTGGTATAGCTTTTGCCTACCCCTGCACCGCCAGTTAAAAATATATTATCTTTTTCAAGTATTTTACAGATATTATCCAAAGTCATTATATATCCTTGGAATAGAGCGTAGTTGGAGATGCATAAGTTGTATATAGTTTTTTCATAAGTTGTATTTTATCTAAAAAACTTTTTGCTAAATTGATATATTGCATTTTGTCATATAAAGCTTGCTTATGTTATCATTTAGTATGATATTTGATAACATTGAACAATTTGCAAACTTAACACTGAGCCAAATCCAAAAGCATTTCGGCACTTTTAAAAAAGACTCTACAAAGCTTGTTAAACATAGATCAAATATGATGTTAAATCCATTAAATCTTAAACATTTAAACTCTCTTGATGAGAGTATCGCTGATGTAGTTACGCTGAATTTAGAAGATGCTATCGCACCATCAAGAAAAAAAGAAGCTCTTTATAACATCGCCTTATTTTTATCTCACATAAAAAATTCAAAAAGTTTTATAGTTGTTCGGACAAATCCACTCGATGAAAGTGGAAAAGAAGAGATAGAGTTTTTAAATGATTTTGGGCTTGATGCGATTAGACTTCCAAAAGTAAAAACTCCAAAAGAGCTTGAATTGGCACTCAAGATTCTAAACAAAGATTATGAGCTTCATTTTTCTATGGAGACAAAAGAGGCTTTTGCTAATATAAAAGAGTTTAAAATAGATAAATGCATAACTACATCAAACCTTGGTATACTTGATTTGCTTGCATCTTTAAAACTGCCACAATCAATAGTTCAGATTGGCAATCCTACCATAGATTATATTTTGTCTAAATTTCTCATAGATTGCAAGATAGCAAATATTCATCCGGTTTCTTTTATGTATCAAGATTACAACAACACAGATGAGTTTCGCAAATGGTGCAAATACGAAAAATCACTTGGATTTGATAGCAAGGCATGCATGGGTCCAAAACAAGCTATAATTGCAAATGAAATTTTTGATATAGATAGTTCTGAGCTTGAAAAAGCAAAATATATAAAAGAGTTGTTTGAAGCCAATAGCTCTAAAGGCATCAATGGTTTCATGGATGATAAATATGGTTTTATAGATGAGCCTATATATCGTGATGCATTAAATATTTTAACCTAAAGGTAGCCTATGAACATACTAAATCCCAATATTTACAATACCATCATAGCTATATATGCTATCTTGGCAATATCATTTCTTGTCACTAAGATTTTAGAATATAAAACAAAAACAAAAAAACAAGAGCTAAATGATAGGATAATATCTTGGTTCTGGATGATTTCAATTTTTGTTTTAGCAATGTTTTTCAACAATACTTTGGGAGTTGTTTTTTTGGGTTTTATAAGCTATATGGCATTCAAAGAGTATATATCCATCATACCAACAAGACTTGCTGATAGACGAATAATATTTTATGGGTACTTATCCATAATCCCTCAATACTATTTTGCCTATACGCAATGGTATGAAATGTTCATTATAACTATTCCTGTTTATCTTTTTTTATTTTTATCTCTTAGACAAATGATGATTGGGCAAACAGAGGGATTTATAAACAATACTGGTAAAGTAAATTGGGGCGCTATGTTGTTTATATTTGCTATAAGTCATAGTGCATATCTATTTATGCTAAAACCTGTAGGTGAAGTAAGTGGTGCCATGCTTCTACTCTATTTATTTCTATTGACAGAGTTAAATGATGTATTGCAGTTTGTATGTGGGAAAATTTTTGGTAAAACACCAATAGTGCCAAAAGTAAGTCCAAAGAAAACTGTTGAGGGCTTAGTGGGCGCTGTTATAATAATAACCATCTTAGCTGTTTTATTTTCATACTTAACACCTTTTAGTATTATCCAAGCTATTGGAGCTGGACTAATCATATCATTAGGTGGATTTGTTGGAGATGTGGTTGTTTCTATGATTAAAAGAGATGTTGGTGTCAAAGATGCGAGCAATCTCATAGCTGGTCATGGCGGAGTTATTGATAGGGTTGATAGTTTGACATACACTGCTCCTCTATTTTTTCATTATATTTATTATATATTTTATTAGTCATGCTTAAAAGTATATTTTTTCTATTTTTTGTAAAGCCTTTTGTTTTTATAGTATCTGGAATTACCATAACAGGGAAATACAACATACCAGAAGATGGTCAGTTCGTAATAATAGCCAATCACAATAGTCATATGGATATAATGGCAATAATGTCTATATTTGATAGCCATATGATTAAAAATATAAAGCCAGTTGGCGCTAAAGATTATTTTTATAAAAATAAAATTATAGGCTGGATTTCAAAAAACATTATAGATATCATACCATTAGAGAGAATGTCAAAAAATAATTTTCATGCTAATCCAATGCAAAATATATATGATGCCCTAGATAGTGGATATAGTGTTATTATATTTCCAGAAGGAAGCAGAGGCAATCCAGAGGAAATGCAGGGATTTAAAAATGGAATTGGACATCTAGCTTCTAAATATCCAGATATACCGATTGTTCCTATTTTTCTCGAGAACTCTGGCAGATCTTTACCGAGAAACGAAGCGCTGTTTGTTCCTTTTATAATAAACGTAGATATTAAAGAAGCTACTACCTTTAATGATAAAAATACTGATATCAAATCATTCGTAAAAATTCTAGAAAATAAATTTATAAAAGAATAAAATTACATAAATGCCAAAAGAGATGCAGTTACTGCAACATTGAGTGATTCTACACCTCTGTTCATAGGTATGATTATACTTTCATCGCTCAAAGATTGTATCTCTTTGCTTACTCCATTTGTTTCATTTCCTAAAACAAAAATTGCTTTGTTATTTTCATCTATTTCTTTATAAGATTTTTTAGCATCTAGAGATAGTGTGTATATTTTTGCCCTATTGGATTGAAAATTTTTTAAAGTTTTTTCAAGATTGTTTGTTTGGATAATTGGTATCTTAAATATCGCTCCTACGCTAGCTTTTATCACAAGAGGATTTATAGACGATGTCCCTTTGCTTGGTATTACAATAGCATCTATATTCCCTGCTGCTGCAGAGCGGATAATCATACCTAAATTTTGTGGGTTTGAAACACCATCAATTGCTAAAATTTTATAATTAATATTATTTGCTATAAACTCATCTTCATTGATAAAATTATCCATCTGTATATCCAATGCTACACCCTGATCTTGTTTTGCATTTTTTGATATACGGGAAAGTGTTAATTTGTCATGATATGCTATTTCTACACCTCTTTTTTTGCATATAGATAGCATATCGTCAATAACTTTTGCATCTTTGTTTGAGGTAGATAAGTGAAGTTTGCTTGGTATAATTGTTGGTTCTATAAGTGCTTCATTTACGGCATTTCTACCGTAAATAGTGAGCGTTTTTGCCAGTTTTGCTTTTTTGTCAATATAGTCTTGGCTATCTTGCAATGCTTAATTCTCACCATTCCATGCGATATGAGGTTTGCCATTTTCATCAAATACAACAGCAGGCATACCCATGATATTATATCCACCATCCACATAGTGAATTTCACCAGTTACACCACTACTAAGATTAGAGAGCAGATACATACCGCTGTTTCCTACTTGTTCTATAGTTACATTTTGTTTTAGAGGAGAGTGTGCTGCATTCCATTTTAACATAAAGCTAAAATCGCCTATTCCAGCAGCCGCTAAAGTTTTGATTGGTCCAGCACTGATAGCATTTACTCTTATGCCATCTTTTCCAAGATCTTCTGCTAAATATTTAACTGTCATTTCAAGTGTAGCTTTTGCTATCCCCATTAGATTATAGTTTGGTATATATTTTTCTCCACCATAGTAGCTAAGTGTAAGTATTGAACTGCTTTTACTCATAATTGGTTTAAGTTCTCTTGCTAACTCTATCAAAGAATACACAGAAATATCCATAGCTATATTAAATGCTTCTTTGCTAATATCAACAAATCTCCCACTAAGACCTTCTTTTGGTGCAAATGCAATAGAGTGAACTACAAAATCAATTTCGCCCAAATCTTTTTTTAATGATTCTCTAAGTGCTACTATCTCTTCAGGTTTACTAACATCACATGGATATAATCTACCATTGCAATTCAACTCTTCAGACAAAGGAGCAAGTTTTTCTTCAAATCTTTCATTTAAAAAAGTAATAGCCATTGTTGCACCCTGCTCTTCACAAGCTTTTGCTATTCCATAAGCGATAGATTTTTTGTTTGCAATTCCTAAAACAACACCTTTTTTGCCCTGCATTATCATATGTAAAAGTCTCCAAAATATAATTTTTGATATTTTACCACTAATAAGATAAAATACCAATCAGGAGAGAGGATAATATGAATAATATTTTAGTAATAAATACTGGAGGCACATTTAACAAGCTATATGATTCAATAAATGGCGAGTTATTAGTTGACGGTAGCTCAAATGCATTGAATGTTATATCAAAAAATTGGTTGTGCGAATTTGAAATAGTTAATATAATAGGAAAAGATAGCCTCGAGTTTGATGATAATGATAGAAATATCATATTGCAAACCATAAAAAATCATACTTCAAATAATAAATTTATTATTATCCATGGTACAGATACTATGCACATTACAGCAGAGTTTTTGGATCTGAATATAAAAGATAAATATATAGTCATAACTGGCGCAATGGTGCCTTTTAGTATAAATCCTATAGAAGCTACTGCAAATTTTGCATCTTCTGCTGGATATATAAATAATATAAAAGAATTTGGTATATATATCTGTATGAATGGGCTTTGTGGAAAATATAACAATATCATAAAGAATAGAGAAATTGGAAAATTTATACAAAAATAGGACTTTTTCAACAGTTAAATATTGATAAAATAATTTTTCAAATTAGATTAGATAAACACAAGGATATAAATGAGTTTTAACAATGTAGAAGTCATCAAAGAAGCAAATATATATTTTGATGGCAAAGTAACAAGCAGAACTGTTATTTTCAATGATGGTTCGAAAAAAACACTTGGTATTATGCTGCCTGGTACTTATAATTTTGGAACAGATAAAGCTGAAGAGATGGAGATACTTGCAGGACACCTAAAGGTAAAATTAGAAGGATCTGGTGAATGGATGGAGATAAGAACTCCAACAACTTTTAATGTACCAGCAAAAAGTTCTTTTGATTTGGAAGTTTTTACACCAACTGATTATTGCTGTTCATATTTGGATTAAAATAGGATAAAATTTATCCTATTTTAAGAATAAATTATGTTATAATGACTTTGTTAATTAAAATTAAGGAGACAAAATATGCCAAAAATAAATAAATATGTTGATATAGATACAGTTGAAAGAGAAGCTAAAAAAGATTTGATAGATAGACACTCTCCATTTATTCACTGTGCAAGTACAGCAAAAGCTGGAGAGCCTTTTGAAGTAACAGTTAAGATGGGAAATGAATACTCTCACCCAGATGATTTTGATCATTTTATAGAATCAGTAAGCCTTTTCAATGGTGATACATTGCTTGCAAAAGCAACTTATGTTCCAGGAACTCTTGGAAATTTAAAAGCTCATAATACAACAACTTTCACTATCATCCCAACTGGTAAAAAACTAAACCTTGTAGCACATGGATATTGTACAAAACATGGTATTTGGGAAGGTACACCAGTAGAAGTAGAAGTTACTGAGTAATTTTAATGGGTCTTTTGACTCATTATTTATATAATCTTTGGTAGTATTCTATAATGGATAAAATGACCAAAGCACAACAAATCAAACAACTTTTGATACTAAAATCACTTGGGTACAAGTACTACAACCCAAATCTATTGTCATTAACTCAAGATACCATGATACTCCCTCAAAATATGGACAATTTAAAAAAACAAACGCTTCAATGTCACTTATGCCAACTTAGTAAAACTAGAACAAATGTAGTATTCGGCGAAGGTAATCTAAGTGCAAAAATTATGTTTGTTGGTGAAGGTCCTGGCGAGAATGAAGATAAATTAGCTAGACCATTTGTAGGAAAGTCTGGAGAGTTACTAACTGCTATGATAGAAAATGTTTTAGGGCTCAAAAGAGAAAATATTTATATAGCAAATATTGTTAAATGCAGACCACCAAACAATAGAGAACCATCACAAGAAGAGGCAACTACATGTTTGCCATTTTTAAAAAAGCAGATTGAAATTATAAAGCCTAAAATTATAGTAACTCTTGGAAGTGTCGCTTTAAAATATTTAACAACAAATGAGCTAAAAATATCTAAAGTAAGAGGAAGCATCATAAAACAAGATAATCTTACAATCATCCCCACATATCATCCAAGCTATTTACTTAGAAATCCATCAGCAAAAAAAGAGGCTTTTGAGGATTTAAAGAGTATTAAAAAAATGTATGATGAGATTTAAATAAGTTGTTCATTTGTGTTATAATTTAAGTAATCAAAATAAATATTGCTGTCTTTGCGAGAAGGCATAGCCGACGAAGCAATCCATAATAATGGACTGCCACACTACGCTCGCAGTGACGAAATTACAACTTGCAAGATCTAACAATCTCTTCTATTTTTCTAACTACGCTAGGATCTTCAAGCGTTGAAATATCTTGAGTTATCTCTTCGCCTTTAGCTATACTTCTTAGAAGTCTTCTCATGATTTTACCACTTCTTGTTTTTGGAACATCTGGAACAAAAACCATATCATCACAAAGTGCTATCGCACCTATCTCTTTTTTAATTATCTCATTAATCTCTTTGATGGTTTCTGCTTCATTTCCAAAATTATCTTCGCCTTTTAGTACGATATAAGCGAAAATTCCTTCACCTTTTATAGGATGCGGTTTGCCAACAACAGCATTTGCAGCAACTGCAGGATGTTTTTTGATAGCGGCTTCAACTTCGGCAGTTCCCATTCTATGTCCACTTACATTGATAACATCATCTGTTCTTCCTGTGATAGTTATATAACCCTCTTCATCCATCATAGCACCATCGCCTGTGAAATATACAGGCTTGCCATCTTTTTTGCAATCTCCAAAATATGATTTTTCAAATCTCTCATTATCATTCCAAATATTTCTAATCATACTAGGCCAAGGTTTCGTTATACACATAAACCCTTTTTCGCCTACTGGAGTTGGATTGCCATTTTCATCTATAACTTCTGCCATTATTCCAGGAAGTGGGAATGTAGCACAAGCAGGTTTAATTGTCGTTGCAAATGGAAGTGGACTTATCATGTGTCCGCCTGTTTCTGTTTGCCAGTATGTATCAACTATAGCACACTTATTTCTACCAATCTCTTCATAGTACCATCTCCATGCAGGTGGGTCTATTGGCTCACCAACAGTACCAAGAATTCTTAAGCTGCTTAAATCATATTTTTTAGGCTCATCTGCTCCCATTTTATGGAGAAGTCTTATTGCAGTTGGAGCTGTATAAAATTGATTTATTTTATAATCTTCAACCATTTTCCAGCATCTGCCTGCATCTGGGAATGTTGGAACACCTTCAAACATAATAGTTGTTGCACCAGCTGCCAATGGACCATAAACTATATATGTATGCCCTGTTATCCAGCCAACGTCAGCTGTACACCAATAAGTATCATTATCTTTTATATCAAATACCCATTCCATTGTCATTTGAGCCCAAAGGATATATCCTGCTTGAGAATGTTGCACCCCTTTTGGTTTGCCAGTACTTCCACTTGTATAAAGCAAAAATAGAGGATCTTCGCTATCCATTGGCTCTGATTCACAAAAAGATGATTCATTTTTAACCAATTCATTATATGAGTAATCTCTTCCTGAAACCCAAGTAATCTCTTGATTATTTCTCTCTACAACACAAACAGATTTAACACATTCACAACCTGCAGATAAAGCTTCATCTACTACTGGTTTTAGCATGTATGGAGAACCTTTTCTGAAAGCCCCATCTGCAGTTACAACAAGTTTTGCCTCGGCATCTATTATTCTATCTCTTAATGCTTCGGCACTAAAACCACCAAAAACAACAGAGTGAATAGCACCTATTTTAGCACAAGCTAACATGCTAATAGCAGCTTCTGGTATCATAGGCATATAAAGAACAACTCTATCGCCTTTTTTGATATTAAATTTATTTTTGAACATATTTGCAGTTTTACTTACTTCATAAGCAAGTTCTCTATATGTCAATATTCTATTATCCCCATTATCACCTTCAAAGATTATCGCTGCTTTGTTTTTCTTGTCTTTTAAGTGTCTATCAACACATTGATATGCAACATTTAGTTGTCCACCTACAAACCATTTATAAAATGGAGCATTAGATTCATCAAGAACTTTTGTATAAGGCTTAAACCAATCTATTTTTTCATTTGCAAATTTACCCCAAAAACCTTCATAATCTTCCTTGGCTTCATTCATAAGACTTTTGTATTCATCCATGCTTTTTATAGCAGCACTCTTTACATGTTCTTCATTTGGGTAATATTTTTCTTGTAGCATTTTTATCCTTTTTCTAAATTTTAGTTGTCTGTTTTAACTTTAAATAGATTATTGCTGTCATAATCGCATCATTGATAGCATTATGTGCCTTTAAAGGCGGCAAATCTAAATTTTTTGTTATTGTATCAAACCTCAAGTCTATATTTCCTTGTGGAATCGAATTTATTTTTTTATCATAATAGATAGCCGATACTTCTTCTTGTTGATTTGGCAATTTTATACCATACATTTTTTTTATATATTTGTTTATCATTGCCACATCAAATTCAAGATAATATCCAACAAGTTTTGCATTGCCTATGTAATATAAAAATTTATCTATAGCATCTTCCAACTCCAAAGCTTCGTGTAGATCGCAATTCCTTATTTGGTGAACTTTGATACTTTCACTACTAATAGCTTGTTTTTGCTTGATATAAATCTCAAAAGAACTATCAAGTAAAATTTTATTATCTTTTATCTTCACAGCACCAATTGAGACTATATCATCAATTTTTGGATTTAATCCTGTGGTTTCTGTGTCAAAGACCACTATTTCATCACTATTCCCTTCAAATAAAAACTCAAATCTAGAGTCTTTTAATTTTTTATGGTTAAGATTATCAAAAAAATCCTTAAACATTATTATCCTACCAAAGAAAGTTTATAGTGATATTGAATTGTTTTCTTAAACTTGCTTACTGTTTTTAGTGCATCTTTTAGTAAATCTCTTTGTATTTTACTTAGAGAATTTATTGATATATAATTGCTTATAGCCGAACTTGGCAAGGACAATTGGGTATTTAGTCTAATGGAATTTAAAATTTCAAGAGACTCAATCATATCGTGTGCATCTTCCCTATTGAAAAAACCCAAATTATTTAACTCTTTGATTCTTTCATATGTGTTAGTAACTTCAATTTTATATTCAATAGCCAATGTTCTAATGCCATGTATCATTGGAAAAATGGCAGATTTTTTTATATCTATTTCTCCTCTGTGTCCTTTTCCGCTTGTGACAAATTGAGAAAATATACCGATTGCGGAGTCAAAATTTTCTATAGATTTTGCTAAGTGTCTAATAAGTATTGGATTTGAATCAATGGAGTTTTTTAAATACCCCATAACTTCATTATGTATTTTGTCATCTCCAGCAACACTAAAAGAGTCGAACAAAATTGCCATATCCATTATATTTTCATAGTTTGGATGCTCACACCACTCATCTATTGTTGTCTTGTATTCATCTATACTCTTGCACCACATCGGATTTATAATCATTACATTTCCAGCACATCTAGGAAAACCTATAGCATCCAATGCTTCTACAAATTTAGTTGTAATTTCTTGTATGTTATTTGGTTTAAATCCTGCTTTGAATATGATAGCATTATCTTGATCTGTTCTGAGTATTTGCTCAGATCTACCTTCGCTTCCAAGTAGTATCAATGAGGCATTTTCTTGCCACTCTTTTGGCAAAATTAGACTAAATAATTTATTGTACATTCTCTTGTTTATGTCAGATACTATTCTAGCTATATATCTACTTTTAACACCTTTGGAATGCAACGCTCTTACCATTACCTCTAGTCTAGAAGATGCTTTTATAACATCTTCTAAAGTATTGGCATTTTGCATTTGTATATTTACAAGATATGTTTGATTCGAAAAAAAGCTCAACAAATCAATCAATTCTAAAACGCCTATTAACTCTTTATTTTTTGAAAAAACTGGTAAATGTTTTATTGATTTTTGTGTCATAAGAAGCAATATATTAAATAAAAACTCACCCTCGGTAGTTGATATCATAGGATAAGTTTGTATTTGTGATATATTATCTATACTATCAGAATTCAATATATAATATCTAAGATCTGCATCAGTAACTATTCCATACCCTTCTCTGTTTTTAACCAATATGGATGACACTCTAGCGTTTTCCATCGTCTCAAGAGCTTTTGCTACAGGAGTAGAGCCGTCAATTATGCATGCTTGATGGAGTATACTTCTATCCAGTCTAGATATCATCAAGTCACCCATAGATTCGTACTCTTTTTTATTTTTAAGAGAATTTGCTCTTTCGACTAAAGATAGAAAAAAATAATCTCTAAATTCGGTATATTTATCACATAGTTCAAAGAAAGTATTTTTATTAAGTTCAAAACATATAAGCTCTTCGGATACCGTATATTCATAAGTAGATAATTCGTTTTTTAGTATCTCTATTGCACCAAATACATCATTATTGCTATATATATCCAATAATTCACCATCACTTCTTGCTTCGACTTGACCTTTTATCACTATATATACAAATTCAAATGCATGACCATTTAAGACGAGGACACTATTGTTTGGATAATACCCTATTTTTGTATTTTTTCGCAATATTTCAAGTGCCATATCATCAAGTATAGAAAATGGTAGATGTTCTTTTAGCGAATCGAGCAATTGATTCATTTAACCTCCTCTGCCATGGCAAAAGCCTGACAGATTATTTTAGTGTGATATGGCACCTTCTGCGCCTATACCTGTTTGACTTCTAACATCTTGAGCATCAAATGCAGCCATTTCATCTTTCGCACTTTGACTATTATCTGTAATAGAGAATAACCAAGTAAAGAAAAATGCAACAGTTACAGAAAACAATGCTGGATGTTTATATGGGAATATAGCCTCAGCATTCTTAAATACATCCACCCAAACAACAGGGCTTAATATAACAAGAACAATAGCCGTAGTTAGACCCATCGCACCACCTATCAAAGCACCTCTTGTAGTAAGTTTTTTCCAAAACATTGAAAGAAACAATACAGGGAAGTTTGCTGAAGCAGCAACTGCAAAAGCAAGACCAACCATAAATGCAATATTTTGTTTTTCAAAAATAATACCAAGAATAATAGCTAAAATTCCAAGAACTAATGTAGCCATTTTTGATACTTTCATTTCGGTTGCTTCGTCAACACGACCATGTCTAAATACACTAGCATACAAATCATGCGAAATTGCACTAGCACCTGCTAGTGTAAGACCAGAAACAACAGCAAGTATTGTAGCAAATGCAACTGCAGAAATAAATCCTAAAAAGAAATTTCCACCAACAGCTTGAGCTAAATGAATTGCAGGCATATTTTTACCACCCAACAATGGATAACCACCTTCGACAGCTTGTTTTGCTAAATCTATATATTGTGGATTATTATAAACCATTACAATAGCACCAAAACCGATTATGAAAGTAAGGATATAAAAATATCCTATGAAACCAGTTGCATAAAATACTGATTTTCTCGCTTCTTTTGCATCAGCAACTGTAAAAAATCTCATTAAAATATGTGGTAATCCAGCTGTTCCTAGCATAAGGGCTAGACCAAGTGAAATAGCAGAAATTGGATCAGGCAAGAATCCACCAGGAGCCAATATACCACTAGCTGCTTTTACCTCTTTAGCTGCATTAGCTGCTTTTTTTGATGCTTGAGTAGCAGCGTCTGTAAGGGCTGTGATGTTTGCATCAGAAGTAGCAGAAGCTAAAGCAGCTTGTGCAGTTGCGTTTGCATCACTTGCTAGTTTAAATGCAGCATCAGCACTTGTCATCTTGATCTCCATTGCTTTTGCAAAAAGTGCGTCTGGACTAAAGCCAAAATGAACCATAACAGCCAAAGCCATAAATGTAGCACCAGAGAGCAGCAATACTGCTTTAATGATTTGAACCCAAGTAGTAGCTAGCATTCCACCGAATGTAACATAAAGAATCATTAGTATTCCAACCAATACAACAGCAGAAGAGTAAGGCAATCCGAACAACATTTGTATAAGCTGTCCTGCTCCTACCATTTGAGCTATAAGATAAAGCAATACAGTTACAACAGATCCAGCAGCAGCTAATGTTCTAATTGGTGTTTGCTTTAATCTATAAGAAGCAACATCGGCAAATGTATATTTACCAAGATTTCTTAGTCTTTCTGACATTAAAAATAGTATTACAGGCCAACCAACTAAAAAACCTATAGAGTATATAAGTCCATCATAACCTTTTTCATAAACCATTGCAGATATTCCGAGGAAAGATGCTGCTGACATATAGTCCCCAGCGATTGCTAAACCATTTTGAAAACCTGTAATTCCACCGCCAGCAGCATAAAAATCTTTTGCTGTTTTTGTTCTTTTAGCAGCCCAATAGGTAATTCCTAGCGTACCAGCGACGAAAACCAAAAACATTACGATTGCAGATACATTAAGAGGTTGTTTTTCTACTCCACCCTCAAGACCTGTAGCAAATGCAAATGCTCCAAGAGCTAAAAATATAGTAAATATTTTTTTCATACTTTTATCCTTTCTTTACAGAATTTTTTATTTCTGCAACCATATCATCAAATTCACTATTAGCTCTTTTTACATAAACACCTGTCAAAACAAATGACATAATTATTATAGCAACGCCAACTGGTATCGCCAATGTTGTAACACCATATAGTTTTATCGCCAATAATTTTGGATCAAAAGCTACAATTAAAACAAAACTGAAATATACTACTATAACTATAAGAGATAGAATCCAAGCGAATCTACCTCTTTTTTGAACCAACTCTTGATATTTTGGATTTGCCATAATATCTTTTATCATATCTGAATTCATGATTTCTCCTTTTAGAAATTATAATTTGCAATTACTCTATATTCATTCCAATCTTGATTTGGAGCAAAATCTCTAGGGAAATTTGCTCTAAGTTTCAATTCAAGACTGCTGCTTGGCTTATATGCTATATCAAATCCAGCTTCTGTTGCGGTCCAACTAGTGCCTGCTTGATAAGTATTTGCGCTTCCTATATCATAGTCAACATAGTAAGCAGAAGCATTTAAAGGTAAGTTAGTAAGTGATTTTAGATTATAACCGACAGTTCCTTTTATAGCTGTTGTATCAGCAAAAAATTGATGACGAGTGACCATACCTTGTGTAAATGCAGGCATTCCACCCCAAGGACTGATAACACCACCATTCATTGAATCACCTGTGCTTTTACCAGTTTGCGAATAAGCTACAGATAAATCTAAATCTTTGATTTTACTCCCAAGCTTAATTCCCCAATAATTACTATCAACACTTCCTGCTAGTTTGTCGCCAACATCACTCTCATTGATATATTGAGCAGAAGCACTCATCTTGATATTTGGGTTAAGTTTACAATCCCAACCATAATCAGCCTGCAGATATAAAGCATTTAATATGTCATGAGCATAATAGTCCCAAGCTTGAAGTTTTAAATTAGGAATTCCTGTGTATATGCCAGCGATGGCTGTTACACCATCTGTGTCATTACCACTTCCAAGTGCAATATGTCCCATATTTTCGAACTTACCACTTGTTCCATCTTTAAACCCCAAACCATAACCACTTTGAATACTTAAAGCCCCTGGTGAATAAACATTCCCAAAAGTACCTACGCTCTCTTTTGTTACATGAGCAGCTATTAAAGTTGTATCTTTTATATCTGTATTGCTTATCACAATTGCTTCAAAAAGATTTGGCAACATTCTAGCATCATCACTCCCAGCCATAGGAGTATCAAGTTTTTGTCGACCTGCTTTTATATTTGTATTGCTGATTTTGTAATTTAAATACAATTCACCCAAATAAGTATAAGAGTCATAATTTCCACCAAATAGTGATGGATCAAAACTTGCTGATGTTCTAGGGTCACCATCATGTATATCTATAAAATTTGTAGTATACATTCTAGCACCCAAACTTAAACCATTAAAATCCCCTGTTTCAAATCCAAGATGTCCTCCAACTGCAAGAGAGTTTCTATTATTATTTACAGTACCTTCATATGTTCTGTCTATATAAAAAGCTCTTGCTTGTCCAGAAAATTTAGCATTTTCAATAGCTTCTGATATAGTATCATACGCCATTGAGCTAGTGGCTAAACATGATATCGCCATAAAGCTAAGTGTAATCTTTCGCATACCCAATCCTTTGTAAAATTATTATTGCAATCATATTATGAATGGTCAAAATAGCAAAAACATAGCATTTGAAAAAAATATAAAAATTTACTTTATTTTATTCTTTGGAGTTTATATCCTACACTTTTTATACTCTCGATTATGTCTTCTTTCAAAATTCCCTTTAGTCTATGCACTTCTGCTCGTATGGTAGCATTGTCGATATCTAGCCTATCCCATATATCATATCTAAGTCTCTCAAAATCTATAGTTTTATCTATATTTGTTGCCAAAAGATGTAATATTTGAATCTGTCTAAGCGTAAGCTTTTGTTCTTCATTATCAAAAAACAATCTTTTATTTTGTTTGTCGTATGTGTACATCTTGGTTATTTTTATTATATCTTTGTCATCTTGGTTTGTATGTTTGCATAATCTTTCTATATGTAGTAAAAGTTCTTTGAGATGGAAAGGCTTTTTGAGATAATCATAACAACCAAGTTCATAAGCTTTGCTAATTTGCTCTATCTGTGTAATCGCACTTATAAATATAGTTGGTGCAAATATTTTATTTTCTTGGAGTTTTTGCAGCAAACTAAGTCCATCTATTGTTGGCGTATTTATATCAAAAACAAAAATATCATATTTTGTAAAATCGTCAACATTTTTATATAGCTCCTCTCCATCTTCATAAGCATCGATCTCATAACCATAAGACAATAGATATTCTATTATTGCCTCTTGCAGCATTATCTCATCTTCTAGTAATAATATTTTCATTTCAAGTTTCCAAATACATATCTAAATACCGTGCTACTTTTATCTGATTTAACATCTATTTTTATCTCTCTTTTGTCGCATATACTTTTTACTATCTCCAGTCCTAGACCAAAGCCAGATATATAACTATTTTCCCTATGAAAAGGATCAAAGATTTTCTTAGTATCTTGAATCACTTTAGATTCTGTTATAAATTCTAAAATTATTTGATTTTTGTATTTTTTTAGATTTACCATTATATTACTTGATTTTTTAGCATATTTAATAGCATTTGATAAATTATTATCTATAACCCTTTGTAATTCAATTGGAGGAAAAGATATAAATATATCACTTTGGATATCTGAAATTATTTTTTGTTTATTGCCATTTGCTATTTGTATAAAAAAATCTATCCTATTCGCTAAAAAATCACTCATATCTATAGTTTCTTTTTCATACTCTACTCTATTCTTTTTGACCATATAGCTCAAATCATCATATATGTTTGCTATCATCTTTGTGGCTGCTTCTATCTTTGAAAGATAATCATTGTTTCCAAGTTTTAGTTTATGTATGTCTATATGAGTCAGTATTACCGCTAATGGCGTATTTATTTCATGAATCGAGTTTCTTATAAAGTTATCTTGCACCTTAACCAAAGATTCACTAAAATTTTTTTCTTCTGCGAGAAGTTTGTTTTGTCTTTCTAAATCTTGCGTTTTTCTATTTACTTTTTTCTCCAATATCATATTCATATCTTTGAGTTTATTTTTTTTAGCATGAATTTCATCTACCATACTATTGGCATATGGCACCATTGCCCTAAACTCTTTTATATCAATATCTTCTATATTTATAGAGGTGTAATTTTGAGAAGCTCTTTGAAAAAAGCTACTAAAAGTTGCTATCTGTTTTAGTATAATATTATGCACTACACCAACCCAAATAATAGAAAAACCAAAAAGTATAACAGAGAGCGATAGTATCTCCATCATTATCTTTATTAGTCTTTTTTTAAGCTCCAGCTTTTGTCTATTTATCTCTTTTTGAGCATCATCTATAAAAACTTCGCTACCTATATTCCAGCCCAAAGGAGCAAAAGGCTTTATATATGCCAATTTTTCTCTATCTTGATATTTATATGTTATAAAATCGCCCCTTTTTATATTTTTGTAGAGTATTGGTTGCGTCTTTTTGTAGTTTTTATTATTTGGATAAAATAGCATATTTCCATTTTTGTCAAATATAAATATATTTCCTTTGGGAGCATTTTTTGTATAAATATTTTCTATAGATTTTAATATATTATCAGTTGATACTTTTGAATAATTTTTGTTGATTTGGCTCAAAAAAGCATGAGCTTGCTCAACATTAAATTTTATATTATTTTTTTGAGTATCTATATATGTTTTTCTAATTGTTGAAGATTCTCTATCAAAATCATTATACTCCTCATATATAAGAAGTATTATAAACATCAATGCAAAAAGAAAAGTAATCAACATACCCCAAATATAAATAGTTGTTACAGATCTATTTTTAAACATATTAGATGATAATTTTTTCTACCACATCTAGACCAAATCCAGCTAAGCCTACAAATTCCGTTTCAGCATTCGTTGTGAGTAGTTTTATTTTTGATATACCCAAATCTTTTAGTATTTGTGCACCTACTCCAAACTCTTTTGCTTGTTCGTGTGATATAGTTTGTGTATCTAAAAATACCAATATCCCGCCATTTGCTTTTATGTAGTCTATACTTCTAGTTAAAACTTCAAATCTTTTGCTATTTAGTATAAGTTCGCTATCAAGCCCTATGTTATGAAATTTTACATTTGCAACTTCGCTAGTTTTACCAAATTGAACAACTTTATGAACTCTATTTAAATGATCTTTATACTCTATTAAAAATGCTTTTGATGAATATAATTCTATTTCTTTTTCATTCACTTTTTCAATAAGTTTTTCATTTGCCAATCTATACTCAACAATATCAGATATATAAACTATTTTTAGGCTATGTTTTTTAGCAAAAATTTCAAGATCATCCCGTCTAGCCATAGTGCCATCATCTTTGATAATTTCACATATAACTCCAACAGGAGCGATACCAGCGAGTTTAAACAAATCTACAGAACCCTCTGTATGCCCAGTACGAACCAACACACCACCATCTTTTGCGATAAGTGGAAATATATGTCCTGGACGCACAAAATCACTATCATGTGCTGTTGGATGAGCAAGTTTGAGTATACAATCATTTCTCTCCAATGCAGATATGCCTGTTGTTGCCGTTGTTAAGTCGATAGAAACCGTAAAGGCTGTTTCGTGATTTGAGTTATTATTTTCTACCATTGGCATCAAATCTAGTTTTTTAGCCAAATCGGCTGTTATAGGTGCGCATATAAGCCCTCTAGCCTCTTTTGCCATAAAATTTACAAGTTCTGGTGTACTAAAGGTTGCGGCATATACTAAATCGCCCTCATTTTCTCTATCCTCATCATCCATCATTATTACCATTTGACCGTGTTTAATGGCTTGAAGTGCTTCTTCTACTCTTTGAATGGATTGCTTCATTTTTAAAACCTTATACTTTATATCTTTGTTGTAATTATACCTTTTAAGACTTCAAAATATTAATATTTTATTAAAACTTTTTCAAAAAGGTATTGACTTTGTTTATCCTTTGCGATATAATGCCGTCCACAACAATAGCTAACTATTGGGGTATAGCCAAGCGGTAAGGCAACTGGTTTTGGTCCAGTCATCAGGGGTTCGAATCCCTTTACCCCATCCACCACTTGGATATTTTCCAATCTGTCGCGGGATAGAGCAGTCCGGTAGCTCGTTGGGCTCATAACCCAAAGGTCGTCAGTTCAAATCTGGCTCCCGCAACCAATCAAAATAAAGTTTTAAGTTCTAATATGAAAAAAGTAGAAACATCTACTAAAATAACACTCCTTTTAATTGCGATGTTAGGCGTTATGTCAAACACAGCAATAGTAACATCACTTCCGCACCTTGGCGAACATTTCAAAAATGTATCGAACATAGAATTATTATCAAGACTCATGATAACACTTCCATCTCTTGTTATAGCTATGTTGGCTCCATTTTTGGGTCATTTTGTCCATCGTACATCGATTATCACAAATGCGATATTTGCACTTATTTTATTTGCCATAGCTGGAAGTGCTGGACTTTACCTAAACAATATTGAATCATTATTAATTTCTAGAATGTTTTTGGGACTTGCCATAGCTATTATTATGATTGTAGGAACCACATTAACAGGATTTTATTTTCATGGCAAAGCCAGAGATAAATTTATGGGATTGCAAAGTGCTTTTATATCAGTAGGTGGCGTATTGTTTATAAGCGGTGGTGGTATATTAAGCGATATCGCATGGAGATATCCTTTTGGTATATATCTCATAGGCTTTCTTGTTTTGCCTATGATAGTACTATTTTTAAAAGAGCCTAGCTCACTATCAGAACTAGAAGACGACAGAGAATTACCAGATAAAGTACATTTTATATATATTTTAGCGTTTATACTTATGTTGATTTTTTATGTCTTACCTACTCAGATGCCATTTTTGATGATAAACCATTTTGGTGCTAGCGGTACATTGGCTGGATTTATCATATCAACAGCAATGGCATCAAACGCATTAGGCGCTATTAGTTTTTCGAAATTCAAAAAGCATTTTGGCTTTGCCGATATTTGGTTTATCGGGTTGATTATTTTAGCCATCGGATTTACAGCTATAGGAAATATAACCAATGTGTATTTTTTCTTCTTCACATCACCTATCATGGGATTTGGCGGTGGACTCCTTATGACTGCTACGATGGCATGGATGCTTGAGATTGTTCATCACAGCAGAAGAACAAAAGCTTCTGGATACCTAACTGGAGCTTTTTTCGCTGGACAATTTGCATCTCCTATAGTTTTTCATCCGATAATAAGTTACTTTGGTTTGCAGCATTTTTTCATTATATTGGGCGTTTCTATACTTATCACAAGCTCTTCTTTTGTTTTGTATAAAAAAGTTAAAAATTAGTAACAATTTTAATTGATGTTAAGATAATAATATTACATTTTGACATATTTTTAAATCCAATAAATTTTTTATCTTATAATCGCTTCAATATAAAGGAGTGATTATGGCAAAAAAGAAAACACTATTTGAATGTCAATCATGTGGATTTCAAAGCCCTAGATGGATAGGCAAATGTACAAACTGCGGTACATGGGATAGTATGATGGAGCTAAGTTCAGCTCAAATCGAGATACTTCAAGAGATTTCAAACTCATCAACATATACTACCAAAGCTATGCCTATTACAGATATAGTCCAAGATGAATTTCATAGATTTGAAAGCGGAAGCAGTGAGCTTGACCTCGTTCTTGGCGGCGGTATAGTACAAGGCTCCCTTACACTCATTGGTGGAAGCCCAGGAATAGGCAAATCTACCCTACTTCTTAAGATAGCAGGCAATATAGCTAAAAATAAAAAAGATGTTTTATATGTATCAGGCGAAGAGTCTTTGGGGCAGATAAAACTAAGAGCAGATAGACTTGATGCAAATGCCAAAAATCTATTTTTACTCAGCGAGATAAATCTCTCAAACATCCTAAGTGAAATCATCCAAAAAGAGTATAACTTTATAGTTATAGATTCTATCCAAACACTATATACTGACGAATTGCCATCCTCTCCAGGATCTGTGGCTCAAGTGCGAAGTGTAACTTTTGAGCTTATGCGTATAGCAAAAAGCCAAAATATACCTATATTTATCATCGGACACATTACCAAAGACGGCTCCATAGCGGGCCCTAGAGTGCTAGAGCATATGGTCGATACAGTACTTTATTTTGAAGGCGATAGCAATAGTGAACTCAGACTCCTTCGGGGTTTTAAAAATCGCTTTGGCTCCACAAATGAAGTTGGTATCTTTGAAATGAATAAAACTGGATTAAATGATGCTAAAACTATCAGTTGCAAATTTTATAACAAATCCAAACTTCAAGCAGGATCAGCTCTAACGATACTTCTCGAAGGAAGCCGTCCTATCATTGTAGAAGTTCAAGCACTTGTAAGTGAGAGTTATGGAGGAGCTAGACGAAGCTCCACAGGATTTGACAACAATCGCCTCTCTATGCTTTTAGCGCTTTTGGAAAAAAAGCTTGATTTACCTTTGGGTACTTATGATGTTTATATCAATGTAAGCGGAGGTATCAAGATAAATGAACCAAGTGCAGACTTAGCAGTCATTGCAGCAATCCTTAGCAGTTATCGCAACCGTGAGCTAAGCTCTAAAACTATATTTTTAGGAGAAGTTAGTCTAACTGGAGAGATACGAGATGTAAGCAATCTCTCACTAAGACTAAAAGAGATGCAAACTCAAGGCTTTAGCAAAGCCATCATACCTGAAAAACCTCTAGAAGATACACAAATAAAATGTTTTATAGCCGAAGATGTCGCAAAAGTAGTTGAATGGATGTTTGAGTAAAATGTATCATCTTGATGATTTGATGAAATTATGCTATAATGACAAAAAAATAAAGGATAGATTATGAGCATAAGAACTACTGTTTCGCTTGAAGATAATTTGCTTAAACTCCTTAAACTAAAAGCGGTTGAAACATCAACTTCTGTTTCAGTGCTACTCAATGAGATATTGCATGATGCTTTTAGCGATGATAGTGATGATCTTCGCACATTCAAAGAGAGAGAAAAAGAGCCTAGTATCTCATTTGAATCATTTTTACAAGAGTTAAAGAGTGATGGCAGATTATAAGATTGAGATAAAAAAATCTGCACAAAAAGAGATAAAAAATCTTCCAAACAAAGAGTTAAAAAAAGTTATTGACAAGATAGCCTCTCTAGCACATGAGCCACGACCTGCTGGATGTAAAAAATTAAGTGGCGAAGAGAAATATAGGATAAGAGTTGGCAGCTATAGAGTGCTTTATGGTATAGAAGATGATATTTTGGTCATCTATGTGGTGAAAGTGGGACATCGCAAAGATGTTTATGAATGATATCTGATAGATACTATCGTCATTCCTGCGAAGGCAGGAATCCATAACCACAATTCGTCACTCCGTACCTGATAACGAAGTCTATAAAAAGTGGAAATTCAACGCTTGATCCCTTTGTCTTCATTTTTCAAGTCCAACGTTATCTAAGCAATGCACTTTCAAACTTTAAAGATAATAAAATTCAAATTAAACTTTAGATAAAATAAGATTACAAAATTATAATCACATAAATATCATTGCAAAATGACATATTTTTAAATAAACTAAAAATAAATTGCTATTCTTTTTCAAAATATAATGAGGAAGTATTATGCAAACACCTAGTCTATTTGATTATATTAACAATACACAAGGAAAAGATATAAAAGCATTAACATATATTTCACTTTTTAGTAGTGCTGGCATTGGTTGTTATGGATTTAAACAACAAGGTTTTAAATGTATCGCAACAAATGAGTATTTAGAAAAAAGAATTAAAATACAACAGTACAATAATAAATGTGAATTTGATAGTGGTTATATACAAGGTGACTTAGAAGCAAAAGAGATACAAGATAAAATCTATAAAGAATTAGAAAACAATAATATAAATAACTTAGATGTATTAGTTGCCACTCCTCCATGTCAAGGTATGTCAGTAGCAAACCATAAAAAAAATAATGAAACAAAAAGAAATTCACTTGTTATTGAATCTATTAAAATTATAAAGAAAATCAAGCCTAAATTTTTCATTTTTGAAAATGTAAGAGCATTTTTAACTACTATTTGTACGGATATTGATAATATTGATAAACCAATTGGTGACTCTATTGAGTTAAACTTAGCAGGTGATTATAATATACTGTCTAAAGTAATTAACTTTAAGGAGTATGGTGCTCAATCAAGTAGAACAAGAACTTTAGTAATAGGAGTTAGAAAAGACTTAGTCAATATTAGCCCTTATCAACTTTTCCCAAAAGAACAAAAAGCAAAAACTTTAAAAGCATTAATTGGTGATTTGCCATCATTAAAGATTATGGGGGAAATATATGATGACGATATTTATCATTCATATAGATGTTTTGATAATAAGATGCTACCTTGGATAGAGAATCTAGAAGAAGGAGGGTCTGCTTTTAATAATAATGATCCATTAAAACAACCTCATAGAATTGTTAACGGAGAAATAGTACTTAACAAAAATAAAAATGGTGATAAATATTCAAGATGGTATTGGAATAGAGTTGCTCCTTGTATTCATACAAGAAATGATATTTTAGCAAGTCAAAGTACAATTCATCCATCTGACAATAGGGTATTTAGCATTAGAGAGTTAATGCAAATGATGACAGTACCAAATGACTTTAAGTGGTCAAATATAGATTTTGATACACTTAATAATTTATCAATAGAAGAAAAGAGAAAGTACCTAAAACAAGAAGAGTTAAATATAAGGCATTGCATAGGTGAAGCGGTTCCGACTAAAATTTTTGAGCAAATTGCCTCCAATATAAAAAAAGCTTTAAAAAACAAAGTGCTATCTATCAATGAGATAAATAGGATAATACAAAAATATAACCTTGAAGATATGAATACATTAAGAACATTTATATCAAATAATGAACATAAATACGATATAAATACTCTTTATAATATTGCAGAACTTTCAAATATAAAAAGAACTGAAACTAAAGCATATTTTACAAGAGAAGATATAGTGTTTAATGTTATAAATAAATTACCTAGTTTTAAAACTAAAAAGAGCTTAAAAATATTAGAGCCATCAGTAGGGATTGGAAACTTTTTACCTTTATTGTTTAAGAAGTATAAAGATATTCAAGATGTTATTTTGGATGTTATTGATATCGATAAAGACTCATTGGATACATTAAAAATACTATTGTCTAAAACAAAAATACCTAAAAATTTCACGATTAACTTTATTCATACAGATTTTTTACTGTGGGAAAATAGTACAGCTTACGATTTAATTATTGGAAATCCACCTTATGGGAAAGTTGCAAATAACAAAACTTTACTAGATAAATATAAATTAAATTGTAAAAATAAAGATACAAATAACTTGTTTTCATTTTTCATAGAAAAAGCAACAAGATTATCAAAGTATGTATCACTAATAGTTCCAAAAAGTTTAATTAACGCACCAGAGTTTAATCAAACAAGAGATTTATTAGAAAATACAAATCTACACTCAATCACTGATTACGGAGAAAAAGCTTTTAAAGGTGTCAAAATAGAAACTATTAGCTTTTTATTAGATACTTATAAACAAGATAAATTTGAAAAAATAAAAATTGAAAGCTATATAACAAATAGTGTTGAATATCAAAATAAAAACTATATTTTTGCTAAAGAATTTCCTTATTGGTTAATATATAGAAATAGCTTTTTTGATGCTATTGCGGATAAAATGGAATTGAATATTTTTGAAAGTTTCCGAGATAGACAAATTACAAAAAAACACACTCTAAGCAAAGGTAAAATTAGAGTTCTAAAATCAAGAAATATTGATAATAATGATATAAAAGATATAGAAGATTATGATTGTTTTATAAATGATATTGATAGTTTTGTAGTTTCAAAATATTTAAATCAAAATGATATAGTATTAGTACCAAATTTAACTTATTATCCAAGAGCAACATTTTTACCAAAAGATACTATTACTGATGGTTCCGTTGCACTTTTAAAAGCAAAAAATAATATAAATGTTACTTCAGAACATTTAGAATATTATAGTAGTGAAGAGTTTATAGAATATTATAAAATAGCTAGAAACAGAGGGACGAGATCTTTAAATATTGATAATAATTCAGTTAAATTTTTTGGATTATTAAAAGAAAATATATCCTAATACAAAGGAATTACAAATGTATAAAAATAGTTATGGACAGAATGGACAAATAAAGTTTACAACTGAGAGTGAATACTACAAAGCAATTGGTTATCTAGCAAAATCAGACAATACTTCATCTATCCATTGGGAAAATAACGAGGAACAAGGTGCTTGGGGAAGTGAAGGTAGAATACATTTTTTAATTAACAATCCTCCTATACCTGGATATTTTAAATTAACAGCTGGTAGACCAGGTGTAGAACATCGTACTAATTGCAATGAGTTTGTTGAAAATATTGTAATGAATCATAATTTTGTAATGGGTGATATCCAAAATATTACGAATATAAAAAATACGGTACCAGCAGGCTTTATTAATGATTTTGATTATGGATTAACACTTTAATAATGCAAGGATATTAACTTATGATAAATACTATAAAAGCTTATTTACAAACTATTGATTTAGATATTAAAAAAACAAATAATGCTAGATTTTTTGACCAAAAAGTGCAACCAGATGTTTTAAGTGCGGTTTGTGAATGTATATTAAACTGTATTAATGAAGATGATTTATTTAGTGTAAACGATGTTAGATATTGTGATTATTCAAATGAGTTAGTAACTGAAATATTTAATAAGCCCGATATAAAAAAAGCAGAAAATGAATATGATAAGTTTTTTTCTCAACCCTTAAAAATGTTAGCTTATAGTGGTTTGGTAAGTGAAGAAAAAAATGGTCGTTCAAATGTGTACAAAATCATCAAAAAAGAATTTATTGAGTATATTTCTTTAAGAGATAGAAATGCTTTTTATTTTTTATCAATGTATCTTGAGAAAGTGTTAAAAGATAGTGGTATATGGAAATATTTTGATAATTTTTTTAATAAACAAGATAAAAATTCATTGTATGAATTAAGAAATAAGTATGTCGCTTTTATTATTGAAAATACTGCAATTACAAAAGAACTTGAACCAATACGAATATTTAATCCTATGCTCAATATTTTAAGTTTTAAGTATAAAAAATTTGGTAGTAAATCAGGTGAAGTGTCTATTGTTAACTATAATGATTTACTTTATAATAGACCAAATTGGAGGGATGTAAAAAAAGATAAATCTCTTACTAGAGAGGAATTTAATGCACAATTCTTTGAAAAAGAAATTGATAATGAAAAATTTTATAAATATCAAATTGAAAAAGCCAAAAGACTTGTTAAAACTATTCATTCCTTTAGTGAAATTCATAGGTTCGATGCATATCCCGCAACACAAGCACATCATATTTTTTTATCATCACAATTTCCAGAATTAGCTGATATCCCTGAAAATATTATTGCTATAACTCCAAATCAACATTTTTATAGAGCCCATCCAAATAATAAAACAAGTGTTTTAGATAAATCATATCAAGCAATATGTTTAATCTCAAAATTAGATTCAATAGAAATTGATTACAGAAATGGCAACGGACAGTATACTAAAGAGAAATTTATTGATGTAATTAATATTGGTTTGGAACAAGACTTTAGTTATACATTTGACTTTGAAGAATTAAAACATAATATTATTAGATATTATACTTAAAACAGATAATAAAACCTAGCAATGAATGGGTAACATTAGCGAAATCCGCCGTTATCTCGGGTACCACACTATCATATAATCCAATTTTATCATTATTAACTAAAACATATGCTAAACTTCTATCATGAAAATAGGAACAGATATCATCGCAATTAGTCGTATAGAAAAAGCAATGCAAAGACATGGAGATACCTTCAAAGAGAGGTTTTTAAATGCAAGTGAGATAGCATTGGCAAAAAATAGTGCTAGTATAGCTGGATTTTGGGCTGCCAAAGAAGCTATAAGCAAAGCTTTTGGGTGTGGCATAGGGAGCGAGATCAGCTTTCATGACATAAACATATCCAAAAACTCCAAAGGCGCTCCATCTTTCACCTTAAGCGAAAAAGTTTCAGCAAACTTTCCTCATAGCAATAGCTCACTATCTATCAGCCATGATGGAGGTTTCGCCATCGCTGTTGTAGTTATCGCCAATTAGCCCCCACCAACAAATTGTAACAATTCCACTTTATCATCTTGACTCAATCTAAAAATATCCCAATCATCTTTTTTAACAATATTCATATTTACAGCTGTCGCCATAACACCAACTTTTATATTCAAAAATTCTATCAATTCTTGTATGGTTATACTCTCTTTTACCTCTTTTGTCTCGCCATTAACTATTATAGTCATCTCTTTGCCTTTATCTCGCAACTTTTTCTATCTTTTGAAGATATGATATTTACTACACCTATATCTTTTTTCAAAAGTGCGAGCTGGCAAGCAGTAAAGCCTTGTTTGTTTTCTATCGCAGTATCTGCATCTCTGTCTATCATATACTTTACCAAAGAGTTGTTTCCGCTATATGCAGCTTGATGAAGTGGTGTTACACCTTCATTGTTTTGTATATCCATATCGGCTTTTTTATTTATGAGGTATTTCGCAAATTCTGTCTGATTTTGTGCTATGGCATAATGAAGCGGTGTTAGTCCATTGTTATCTTTAGCATTTATATCTGCACCACTTTCAACCAATTTTTGAGAAATATCATTTTTTCTAAGTTTTATAGACATATGGAGTGGAGTTATACCTGCTTTTGTTTTGCTATTGATAAGTTTTTTATTTGTTATAAGTGATATTGCTTTTTTGTCATTGCCATTGAACAATGCATCGTGAAGTTCATTGTATCCATTTATCTTATCTGCATAAATGATATATGATAGCACAATGAGTATAAAAAATATTTTTTTCATTTTAAAATCCTATTAGTCTTTTGATAAGTGTATCATTTTAAACTTATCTCCCATGATAGTTGGCGATATGAGAGTTTTTATCTTGTCTGCTTCGCTTATATATCGTTCTTGTGTTGCAATGCGAGCAAATTGTTCAAGTATATCTATGATCCCAAATGAGATTAAAGCTCTAGCTTGTGTTTCAAATGTTTTTAGATGAAAACTATTGGCTTCAAATGCCTCTATAACATGAGCGAAATTTACATCATATGTTATATCTGAATTTCCAAAAAAATCTTTTAATTTTATATTTTCATCAAAGAGAGGATAAGTTTTGTGTTCTTTGTAAATCCTTATGGAAAAATCATTTCTTATGTACTTTTCTCCATAGTCAAAAGATACAAAATCGCACTTTGGTAAATTTTTAAACTCACTTGCAAATTCTTCATAACCTACTGCAATTTCACCTTTTGTGAGATGATGTTTTTTGCCCAACTCTATCATATCATTTGGAGCTGGTATCCATGAGATGACATCATTTTCTACTGTTGCAATTTTACCATCCATATAAAGCTCACAACCAAAAGCATCAAATATCTCATTTGAAACTACAAAAGCATAATTGGTTTTAATCTCACTTATAGAGCCAAAATGTTCTACTTTTACATCATCGCCAAATCTACTATAAATATATGCTTTTTGTTCCTCTATAAGACGCGGATGTTTTTCTATGATAGCAAATCTAAGTGTTTGGATAAGTGTTGGATTTACGGTATATATCCACTGTATCATATCACAGATGAGATAACCTCTATGAGCGCCTATCTCTACTAAAACTCCATTGGCTTTAGATTCATCTTGACTTATGAGTTTTAGCAGAAAATTGGCTATACTTGCACCAAAAAATCTACTACTACTCACAGCGGTATAAAAGTCACCCTCTTTGCCGATATTTTTGAAACTAGTGTAATATCCATCATCTCCATAGAGCCACTCGTTCATATACTGAGCAAAATTCATATATTTGACAATGCCTTTTTAAATCGTACAAAACCTTCATCGATTTCATCTTTTGTGATAGTAAGACTTGGCAAAAATCGAACTGTATTATTTCCTGATTTTAGCACTATCAATCCCTCTTTTAAAGACTGTTTTATGGTTTTGACTTGTATATCACTACTTTTAGCTTTCAATCCTCTCATGAGCCCAAGTCCAGTTACTGCTTCAAATTTATCGCTATTTTCTTTTAGGATATTTTGTAATTTTTCTTCAAAATACGCTATTGTAATATCAAGCTGGCCGCTTTGTTTGATATCTTCCAATATCTCCAATGCTGTATTGCCTGCGGTAGTACTTAGATAATTCCCACCAAATGTACTACCATGATCACCTGCTACAAATATATCTTTGTGTGGAGTTATAACCGCACCTATCGGCACCCCACCAGCAAGTCCTTTTGCCAAAGTTATGATGTCAGGCTTGATACCATAAACTTGTGAAGCCAAAAACTCTCCACTTCGAAATACTCCACTTTGTACTTCATCAACTATGAGTAGTATGCCTTTTTCTTTTAAAAATTTTGCCAATTGTGTTACTTCGTCTTTTGACAAAGCTGCAACACCGCCCTCACCTTTGATAAGTTCAATCATTACAGCTACAGTCTCATCGTCTACAACATTTTCTACATCTTTTAAAGTTTTTGCATAAGAAAAACCATCTATATAAGGTGCAAAACAAGATGGATGAAAACTATCTTGTCCAGTTGCTTTTACTGTTGCTAGTGTTCTTCCATGAAAAGAGTTTTCGAGTGTTATGATTTTGTATCGTTTTTTGGGAAAATTTACTTCGCCATACTTTCTAGCAAGTTTTATAGCACCTTCATTTGCTTCTGCCCCACTATTTGAAAAAAACACTCCTACTTCATCACTATAAAGTGAAGCTATTTTTTGTGCTAATTTTGCTTGCGGTTCGATTACTTGCAAATTTGATATATGTATAATCTTTTTGGCTTGCTCACATATGGCATTTGCTAATTTTTCATTTCCATGCCCAACACTGTTTACTCCTATGCCACTTGCAAAGTCTATATAATCTTTGCCACTTTCATCATAAAGTGTAGAACCTACACCATGTGTGAAATTTGTATAATCTCTTGCATAAGTTTGCAAGACATATTTTTTATCTAATTCTTCTAATGTCATTTTCTGTTTTCTCTTTTGTTTTTTATAATTATATCAACACTTTAGATAGTGATACCTTTACTTCTCCATAACAAGCATTATGCCCTTCATTTGATATGATTGGTGGTGTTAGCTTGTTAACTCCTATTGTATTTGCAGTTATTTTAACGCAATCTCTCCTTATATCTGTACTGTTTTTTACCCTTAGTATAATTTCTCCATATTTTGAGCTTATTAGCACAGCTTCATCATCGCAAAATCCCAAATCAGGATGCAATATCACTTTATCACTCTTTTCAAATTGTGTATTCAGCGAATCATTTGATTTTCCATTTAACAGCCAAAAATAGTTTTCTTCTTTTGAAATACTTTTGCATTCCTCAGGTCGCATTAGCTTTTTTCTCTCAATAAAATCATCATCATGGTCATCTAAAAAAACAAAATCTTCATCTTCATCTTTCCCAAAACCATCGCTATATGGAAACTCTTTGTATGCTTTTGATAGAAAAACATCTCCTATTTTTTCGCATTGATCTAACCAGTAGTTTAAATAATACTCTTCACTTTTTAATCCATCAAACCCTTTGAGCTCAAAAATCTCTTTTGTCAGATCGTATTCACTTATGCCAAAATCACACTCTTTTATTTTATTGATTTTAGATATATAACTATGACCATAAGTCAATCTAATATCGTCTTTTTCAAAAAAGTTTTTCGCAGGGATTATGATATTTGCTCGCTTTGAAGTTTCATTTTCATATAGCCCAAAATATACTATATCTTTCACTTTACCAAGTCTGTTTATCACTTCATTTGTATTTGGCATAGATTCACATGGATTGCCGCCTTGAATAATAACGCTATCAAATTTATCAAACGGTGTATCTACTTTTGATACTCTTTTGGCTTCTATGGCAAATGGATTTTTAAATCCTAGTTTAGAATCTCCTAGATAACTAACCCCACATCCTTCTTTGCCAAAAAGCCCAAGTAGAGCAGCAAGAGCATCTATCGCTCTTAAAACTTCATTTCCTATGCTATATCTTTGCACACCAGCACCAACTAAAAAAACAACTTTTTTACCCTCAAGAATAGATAACATTTCACCGATAGTATCCAAATTTGTATCAATAAGAGCCAAGAGTGCTTTTATACGAAATGTGCGAACAAAATCATAATACTCTTCATAATCGCTTGAAAACTCATTAAGCCACTCTTTATCATATAACTCTTCCATAAATATAAATCTAGCTAGCAAAATTGCTAGATAAAAATCACTTCTTGGAGCTAATTGTATATGCAAATGGGCACTTTTGGCTATCTTTGTTTTTATGGGATCTATAACTATTATTTTTTTATTTTTTATAAATGGCAATATGTGTCTATTTGTTACAGTTGCATCCCTGCCCCAAATAACTACAACTTCACTTTTTGCTATTTGTTCTAATGGCAAAGTTAGATTTACTCCTCTACCTTCTAATATTCCAGCTTCTCCTGCACCATCACACAAAGAACCTTTTGTGATTGTTCCGCCTATTTTGTCTATCAATAGGTTTGTAACCTCTTGCATAACTGCAACATTTCCACTTCCTCTCCAAAGTAGAGTTTTATCGTTTATTTTATTTGCTACATACTCCAAAGCTTCTTGTATGGACACTTTTTTACCATTTATCATAGGTGTTGTTATACGAGGAGCTTTAAGTATATTAGTATTTATATTGGCACAAAGAGCCCCTTGTGTAATGGGATGTAGTTTATCCCCAGTTATTTTATCGTTATCATAAACTATACTGCAACCATCGTAACAATCAAGCCCACAAGCTGTATGTTGCATTTTATGCCTCTTTGTTAAATTTTAAATATATTATATTTTGTTTGCTTAATTTAAAGGGTTTATACTTGATATTTTTGAAGTTAAGGTGCGACTATAAGCCGAGTTCTGTCGTGGGTAGTTATTTATCTAGGCTATGTATTGCTACAAAGCTCAAGCGAAGTACTATTTTGGCATTGCTGCCAAGATTAGAGACTTTTACCATGTACTTCTTGCTACAGACAGGGTTTACCTAGCTAACTATGTTACCACAGCCACTGGTGGGCTCTTACCCCACCCTTTCACCTTTTACCGCCAAAGCGGTAGTCTACTCTCTGTTGCACTTGCCCTCAGATTGCTCTGGCCACCTGTTAGGTGGAGTCTTGTCTCTATTGTAGCTCGGACTTTCCTCTCGTGAAAAAATCACCAGCAACTACCTATCGCACCTTGGATGGAATTATAGCATATTTTATTTTTACCACAAAATAATTATAATAATTTTTATAATATTACTTATTCTAATTATTATTATAACAAAACAACAAGCTTTTGTATGTCATAATTCAATAAAGACTATTTTAACCCCAAAGGATATAAAAATGAAAAAAATTCTAATAGCTTGTTGTTTTTTAACACTAATTGCTCAATGTGATGATATGAGTGATGGTAAAAAACTTTATGATTCCAAATGTGCAATATGTCATACATCTGCAAGACCAAACTCTATGGCAGAAATGAATGCACTTATAGCTCCACCTATGGAAGGCTTAATGTTTCATTTAAAAACAAGTTTCAACACCAAAGAAGAGTCAAATAAATTCATGAAAGACTATATCATGAACCCAACAAAAGAAAAAGCGTTATGTATGCCACAAAAAATTCAAAAATTTGGACTTATGCCTTCTCAAAAAGGAGTTGTTACTGAAGATGAATTAGATAAAATTATTGCTTATTTATCTGAGCAATATAAATAAGATTAAATTACAAAAGATAAGCCAAAAGGCTTATCAAAATATTATTTTTTCATTGCCTCTTTGGCGTATTTTTCACCAAGATCAAAAGCTTTTATATTAATATCGTGTACTTTTGCTGGTACTTTACTTAACATTGTATCAATTAGAGTCTGTTTATCAATCGCATTCATAAAAGTGTTTGCTATAGCAAGTGCTACAACAGATTGTGTTATAACATTACCAACTTCTTCTTTTGCAATCGTAATAATAGGAATTTCAACAATATTCCATTTTTTTCTATCTTCTTCAGTTGGATGAACAAGGTTTGGCTCAATTACGATTGTACCACCTTCAGTAACACCATTTTTAAATAAGTTAAAACTAACTTGCGCTACTGAAAGCATAAAGTCTATCTCTCCATCATTTGCATAAGGATAAAATATCTCATCATCATCTAAGATAATATCAACAACCGTTGGTCCACCACGAACTTGTGATGTATAAGTAGCTGTTTTTTGTCCGAAACCACCAGCTTTAATTTTTGCTTCTGCAAAAATTTCACCAGCCAGAAGAACACCTTGTCCGCCAACACCTGTAAATCTCATTACTGTTCTAGCCATCGTGTTACTCCTTAAATCTTTTTAGCAAAATCATCTTGCGTGATAGTTTTGCGTTTACCTTGATGAACTTGTCTTACTTGCTCATACATTTCACAATATTCTTTTGCGTTATCATCTTCATGCAATATGCCAGTTGGAAGTAGATTTTTTCTATCTTCTTCACTCATATTGTCATATTTTGTTTTAGATACAGTTATGCTATCTATCCAATCCAGATTTTCCATAGCCGAATTCATTTTATTTTTTCTACCAAGATTTATATGGCAATTTGATAAAACTTCTACAAAACTAAAGCCTTTATGAGCCAAACCTTTTGCAATTAGTTTTTCTAGCTTTTTAGGTTCGCTAACTTTTTCTCTACCCACAAATGACGCTCCAGCTGCAATTGCAAGCTTGCAAGCATTGAAAGTCGGATCTATGTTACCAGCTTGTTGACTAACAGTCCAGAAACCTTGAGGAGTTGTTGGACTTGTTTGTGAATTTGTTAGTCCATAGATAAAGTTATTTATTAAAATAAGAGTTATATCTATATTTCTTCTACAGCCATGAATTGTATGATTTCCACCTATTGCCAAGGCATCACCATCACCTGCTACACATACTACATGTTTATCTGGATTTGCCAATTTTATACCAGTTGCAAATGCTATTGTTCTACCATGCGTTGTATGAACTGTGTTACAATCAACATAAGATGAAAATCTTCCACTACATCCAATCCCAGAAACTAAACAAATGTCATTTTTATCCCATCCAAGTGAATCAATAGCACGAATATAGGCTTTTAATACAACACCATCTCCGCATCCCCAACACCATAGTGTTGGCATTTTGTCAACTCTTAAAAAATTATCATAATTAAATGCCATTTACATTCCTTTCGCTTTTTCTACTATCTCATAAGGAGAAATTGGTCTACCATTAACTTTGAATAGCCCTTCTATGTCAAGTCTTCCAGAAGCTCTTTGAATTTCATCTCTGTATTGACCGATGTTCAACTCTACAATAAGAACTTTTTGGATTTTGTCTGTCCAATATTTGATTCTTTTTGCAGGACTAGGCCAAATGGTTATAGGTCTAAATAGACCAGCTTTTATGCCAGCCGCTCTAAGATGTCTTATAGCTTCTTTTGCTGCAAGGGAAACAGATCCATAAGCTATAAGTAAAAATTCTGCATCTTCAAGCATAAACTCTTCATAAGATTCAAGTTCATCTTCATGTGCTTCTACTTTATTGAAAAGTCTCTCAATCAGTTTTCTACAAGTTTCAATCTCTTCTGTTGGAAAACCTGTTGCATTATGGTGCAATCCAGTAAAGTGGTATCTATATCCTTTAAACATAGGATTAAGAACTGCTGGCTCATCTTGAGCTACCCCATAAGGTTTATACTCGCTTGCCTCTCCTGTGAATTGTTTTCTTAATTTAATTTCAGCTTTTACATCTTCTGCTGTAGGTATTACAGCTTTACCATGCATATGACCTATAGTTTCATCTAAAAGTACAATTACTGGCTGCATGAATCTATCTGCTAGATTAAATGCTCTTACGGTTTGTGTATAACACTCTGCTAGATTACCAGCACAAAGCGTAATTGATTTATAATCACCATGAGATGGATTTTTTGCTTGAGCAATATCACCTTGAGATACTCTGGTTGGAAGACCAGTTGATGGTCCACCTCTCATAACATTCACTACAACAAGTGGCACTTCAGCCATTTGAGCAAATCCAAGATTTTCTGCTTTTAAACTAATGCCCGGACCGCTTGTAGCTGTCATAGATCTAACCCCACTCATAGATGCACCAATAGCAGAAGCTACGCCTGCAATTTCATCTTCCATTTGAATACAAGCACCACCATGCTCTGGCATCAAATCTGACATTTCATGCATAATTTCACTCGAAGGAGTAATGGGATATCCTCCAAAAAACTTACATCCAGCATCAGCAGCAGCTTTAGCTGCTAACTCATTCCCGCCTGCTATCACTTCTCTAGTAGCCATTTTTTCTCCTTAATAACCCGCAGGTAATCTATATTTATTATTTGTTATTGCTTCTGCTCTTTGTTTGGCAGCATCTGTAAGTTTTGAAAATTTGAATTCTGACTTATCGGCTACATATATAGCAAAATCTGGGCATGTTAATTCGCACTCTCCACATCCTATACAAGATTCTGGCGCAATAACTGAAATCATTGCCCCAAGCGTGGAGCTAGGTTCAGGTTGCATAGACAAAACACCAGCAGGACAAACATCTACACACTTATCGCATGCCTTACATCTAGCTGTATTTACCCATACTGGAGTGTTTTCAGGAGCTTTCATATTTGATGACATCTATTTCCCCTTTTTTGTTAATTGTTATTTTAGATGAAGATAAAATCTTCTATGAAGTGATGGTATACCTTTTCACTTAAGATAGAATAACTAAAATTTTATAATGATAATTTTAAACCTTTGCAATAATACACCAAAAGAGTAAGTTGTTACTTTTTGTTGCACATTATTTTTTACTTTTTTTTACTTATCCAGCTTACCAGTAGCACATGAGATAAAACTTTTTGCTTTTGTAGTTATATTATCAATAGCATCAAGTTTTTCATCACTCATTGGATAGCCGATAGATTTGAGTATTTCTCTTAATTTATTTATATCATCATCTTTTATATCAAGTGTTATTTGTCTTGGAAAAACATCCAAATTTACTTCTACTTCGCCAAAATCATTTAAAAGTTTCTTTTTAAGAGTATTAGCACACCCATCGCATTTAACATTTTCAACTTCAAATGTTTTTTTCACAATAAAATCCTTTTGTTTTTGAAACAAGTATAACATATTTAATTGTTGATTTTTAGTTATTTAAGAAATGAAGGTACATAGAGCCCAAGAAGCCCTATATGTTTTTGATTATTTTGATAAAGCTTCTTTTACGGCTTTACCTATTTCGGCTGGACTCACAACTACTGTTACACCAGCAGCCTTAAGAGCTTCCATTTTTTCTGCTGCAGTTCCTGCACTTCCACTTACGATTGCTCCAGCATGACCCATTCTTTTGCCTTTAGGTGCTGTCTGCCCTGCGATAAATGCAACAACAGGTTTTGTTATGTTTTCTTTGATAAATTGTGCTGCTTGAATTTCTAAGTCCCCACCAATTTCACCTATCATAACAATAGCTTTTGTTTCAGGATCTGCTTCAAACATTGGGAGTAATTGTTTATATGATAGTCCTATGATTGGATCTCCACCGATTCCAACAGCAGTACTTATCCCAAAACCTTCTTTGCATACTTGATTTGCACCTTCGTATGTTAAAGTTCCTGATTTTGAAATAAGTCCAATATTTCCTTTTTTAAAAATATTGCCAGGCATAATTCCTATTTTACATTCCTCAGCAGTAATAATGCCAGGACAATTTGGCCCTATTGTTTTCATCCCTTTTTTAGTAGCATAAGCTTTTGCCATTTGCATATCTCTTACAGGTGCACCTTCTGTAATAACAACAGCAAGTTCTATTCCTGCTTCAGCAGCTTCCATAACAGCATCACCAACAAATGCAGGTGGAACAAATATCATAGATACAGTTGCACCTGTTGATTTTACTGCATCATTTACAGTATTAAATACTGGAAGTCCTAGATGCTCTTGTCCGCCCTTATTTGGCGTTACACCACCAACAATTTTTGTACCATAAGCCAAACATTGTTCAGCATGAAAAGTTCCCTCTTTTCCAGTAAATCCTTGAACGATTACTTTTGTGTCTTTATTTACTAAAATTGACATTATTTTTCTCCTTTGGCAGCTTTTACGGCTTTTGCTGCACCATCAGCAAGATCAATAGCTGGTATTATATTTGGTATATTTGCATTTCTTAAAATTTCTATTGCCTCTGTTGCATTTGTGCCATCAAGTCTAACAATAACTGGAACATGAACATCAACCAAATTAGTAGCTTCTAATATACCATTTGCAATTCTATCGCATCTTACAATTCCACCAAAAATATTTACAAAAATTGCTTTTACATTTGGATTTTTAAGGATTATTTCAAAGCCTTTTGCAACAGTCTCTGCATTTGCCTTACCACCGACATCAAGGAAATTTGCGGGTGTTCCGCCCATATAGTTAATTGTATCCATCGTACCCATAGCTAACCCTGCGCCATTTACCATACAACCAATTTCACCGTCAAGAGATACATAGCTAAGTCCATACTGACTAGCTTCTCTTTCATCTGGATCTTCTTCGCTAAGATCTCTCATAGCTTCTATATCTGGATGACGACCAAGAGCTGAATCATCAAAACCCATTTTACCATCAAGTGCCAAAAAGTCTCCGCTTCCAGTTTTTATTAGTGGATTTATTTCTATCATCTCTGCATCATTATCCATATATACTTTATATAGTTTTGATGCAAAGTTTATAAGTTTCTTTTGTTCGTCTGGATTTGTGATACCAAGCCCAAATACAAGCTCTCTGCCATGAAAGCCTTGAAAGCCAATAGCAGGATCAACTGCAACTTTTATAATTTTTTCTGGTGTATCATGAGCTACTTTTTCTATCTCCATACCGCCTTCGGTACTTGCCATAATTATTGGCATCTCTTTTGCACGATCAAGAACTACGCCCAAATATAGCTCATCTTTTATATCTGCGCCCTCTTCTATATAAACCTTTTGAACGAGTTTACCTTCTGGTCCTGTTTGATGAGTAACAAGAGTCATTCCAATAATTTCAGATGCCAAAGTTTTAACTTCATCCAATGAACGGGCCAACTTAACACCGCCTCCTAATCCTCTTCCCCCAGCATGTATTTGGGCTTTAACCACCCAAATATTTCCTCCAAGCTCTTTGGCATTTATTAGTGCTTCTTCTGGTGTATTTGCTATAATCCCTCTAGGTGTTGGAACGCCATATTTAGCAAAAATTTGTTTTGCTTGATATTCGTGTATGTTCACTGGGTCTCCTTCATGTTTTTATAATGTAATTATATGACTTTTGACATTATTTTTATTTGTATTTTTATCTACTAAAGCTTTTAAAGTAAAAAATGGCACTTATCTACACACTTATTATTAAATAAAAAGAATGAGATAATACCTAAAATATACCTATTATGCCTTTGGAGAAGTCATCTCTTCAGGCTTAACGTATTTATCAAAATCATCTCCGCTAAGCAGTCCAAGAGCAACTGCTTCCTCTTTTAATGTTGTACCATTTTTGTGAGCTGTTTTAGCTATTTTTGCTGCATTTTCATATCCAATATATGGATTTAGTGCAGTTACAAGCATAAGTGAATTGTGTAAATATGAATCAATTCTTTCAACAACAGGTTCAATTCCTACTGCACAATTTTTGTCGAAACTTCTCATTGAATCAGCTAAAAGTTTGCTTGATTGTAAGATATTGTAGGCAATAACTGGCTTAAATACATTTAATTCAAAATTACCCTGACTAGCTGCAATTCCTACCGTTACATCATTTCCCATAACTTGAACAGCTACCATTGTCATAGCTTCTGCTTGTGTTGGATTTACTTTTCCTGGCATAATTGAACTACCTGGCTCATTTTCTGGTATAGTAATTTCACCAATTCCACATCTTGGTCCACTAGCCAACCATCTAATATCGTTAGCTATTTTCATAAGATTGGCTGCTAATGCTTTCATAGCACCGCTTAAAACAACTTCTGCATCATGTCCAGTTAAGGCATGAAATTTGTTTGGTTGAGATACAAACCCATAGTTTTTTGGCATAAAGCTATTTAATTTATCTGCGACTTTTTTAGAAAAATCAGGATGAGAATTAAGTCCTGTACCTACTGCTGTTCCGCCAATTGCTAACTCTTTGCAAAATACAAGTGCATCATTTATTTGTCTTAGATTTGTATCAAGCATAGCAACATATCCGCTAAGCTCTTGTCCTAAAGTTAATGGAGTTGCGTCTTGAAGGTGAGTTCTACCAATTTTTACTATATTATCAAACTCTTTTGCTTTAGCATCAAGCGTATCTCTAAGCTGATTTATAGCAGGAATTAGATCATCGCTTACTGCAACAACTTCTGCTATTCTCATTGCCGTAGGATATGTATCATTTGAACTTTGTCCTTTATTTACATCATCATTTGGATGCACTAATTTGTCTTTTGTATAATCTCCGCCAAGGATTTCTATGGCTTTATGAGCAACAACTTCATTGATATTCATATTTGATTGAGTGCCTGATCCTGTTTGCCAAACAACGAGAGGAAACTCTCCTTCCATTTTGCCAGCAATTACACTTTCGCAAGCTTTTGCAATTGCATCAGTTTTGTTCTCATCTAATCTTCCAAGATCATTATTTACCAATGCACAAGCTTTTTTTAAATATGCAAAACCAGAAATAACCTCTTTTGGCATTTTTTCATTACCAATTTCAAAATTCTCTAATGACCTTTGTGTTTGAGCTCCCCAATATTTTTCGTTTGGAACTTTTACCTCACCCATGGTATCTTTTTCTATTCTAAACCCCATATAGTCTCTTCCTTTTTAAAAAATTTATTTTCATATAGTATATTTATCATTTTTTTTACACTATCGATACTTTTTGCAAATTTTGCTTTTTGCTCTTCATTTAATGTTAATTCAAATATTTTTTCAGCTCCACCAGCCCCTAAAACCAAAGGTACTCCTGAAACAACATCATTATGTCCATACTCTCCATCAAGATAAACTGCACATGGATGAATCTGTTTTGTATCTTTTAAAATAGACTCTACCATAATGGCCGTAGATTTAGCGGGAGCAAAATACGCAGAGCCTGTTTTTAAATAACCAATTATTTCTGCCCCACCATATTTTGTTCTCTCTACAACATCTGTTATATCTGTATCGCTAAGAATATCAGACAATGGCACACCAGCAACAGTAGAGAATTTTGGCAATGGAACCATTTCATCTCCATGTCCACCCATAACAGATGCTCTTATTTGTCCTGCTCCATAACCAATTTTTTCATATATAAAATGAGCCATTCTAGCACTATCAAGTATTCCTGCCATTCCGATTACTCTTTCTCTAGGAAAACCGCTCTCTTTAAAAGCAACATATGTCATAACATCAAGTGGATTTGAAACTATTATAATCACAGAATTTGGAGCATATTTTTTCACATCTTGAATTACTTCTTTTGTGATATTTGCATTAATCATAAGCAAATCTTCTCTGCTCATGCCAGGAAGTCTTGGGCTACCAGCAGTAATAACTACAACATCGCTATCAGCAATATCACTTGGCTGCTCCGCAACAGAAACAATAGTGTGCATTCTAGCAGCATTTGCTGCTTGACTCATATCTAGTGCTTTACCTTTAGCTATTTCTATATCCCTATCCCTTAGAATGACATTATGACAAGCACCATTCATTGCTAAAATGTATGCAACTGTTGCACCAACATTCCCTGCTCCGATAACGGTTACTTTTTTGCCTCTTTCCATGTCTTTCCTTGAGTTTTAAAATTTAAATATATTGTACACCAGTTTTGTTATTTTTTAATAACAAAACTAGATATTTTTATAATTAAATACTGTCTATTATAGCATTCAATGTTGCTGAAGGTCTCATTGCAGCATTTACTTTTGTATCATCAGGATGATAATATCCTCCAATATCTTGTGCTTTCCCTTCTACTGATAGCAACTCTTTCATAATTTTTTCTTCATTTTCAACTAATGCTTTCGCGATAGGTGTAAATTTAGCCACTAACTCACTATCAGAGCTTTTTGCCAATGCATTTGCCCAATATTGTGCTACAAAGAAGTGGCTAGCTTTGTTATCTGGCTCACCAGCACTTCTGCTTGGAGCTTTATTATTATCAAGATACCCTTGATTTGCTTCATCAAGAGCAGCAGTTAAAGCTTCTATTTTTTTATCGCCAGTTTGTTGTGCTATCATTCTTAGAGATTCTGCAAGTGCCAAAAATTCGCCCAAGCTATCCCATCTCAAATGACCCTCAGACAAAAATTGGTCAACATGCTTAGGTGCGCTTCCACCAGCACCTGTTTCAAATACACCACCTCCTGCAAGAAGTGGAACAATTGATAACATTTTTGCACTTGTTCCAAGTTCTAAAATTGGAAACAAATCTGTTAGATAATCTCTAAGTACATTTCCTGTTACAGATATAGTATCTTTGCCTTCTCTAACTCTTTTTAGACTGTAAGCCATAGCCTTTTCTGGAGCAAGAATTTCGATAGTCAATCCATTTGTATCATGATTTTTTAAATATTCTTTTACTTTTTTAATCATATTTGCATCATGAGCTCTATTTTCATCAAGCCAAAATACAGCTGGACTTCCAGTAAGTCTAGCTCTCTCAACAGCAAGTCTTACCCAATCTTGGATAGGTATGTCTTTTGCTCTACTCATTCTCCAAATGTCACCTTTTTCTACATTGAAACTCATAAGCACTGAGCCATCACTATCTTTTACTTCAACAACACCATCTTCATAAATCTCAAAAGTTGTTGGATGCGAACCATACTCTTCAGCTTTTTGTGCCATTAAACCAACATTTGCAACATTACCCATAGTTGTTACATCAAATTGACCATTTTTAACACAATCATCAACAATTTCTTCATATATAGTTGCATAACATCTGTCAGGTATTACAGATACACACTCTTCTACTTTACCGTATCTGTTCCACATTTTACCACCATCTCTTACAACTACAGGCATAGAAGCATCGATGATAATATCATTTGAAGCATGAAGATTTGTGATTCCATTATCACTATCTACCATAGCTATGTTTGGTTGCACATCATAAGTAGCCATAATTGCTGTTTCAATTTCTGCTTTTTTATCAGCTGGAAGTTTTGTAAGCTTTTTATACAAATCGCCGAGACCAAGGTTTGGATTTACGCCTATCTCTTTAAACTCATTAGCATATTTTGCAAAAAGATCTTTAAAAAATACTTCAACGGCATAACCAAACATAATTGGATCACTTACTTTCATCATTGTAGCTTTTAAATGCAATGACCACAATACATTTTTTGATTTTGCATCTTCAATAGTTTTCGCATAAAATGCTTTAAGAGCTTTAGCAGACATAAATGTACCATCTAAAATCTCTTTATCTTTTGCATCTATCTCTTTTAAAAGTTTTCCATTCAACTCTATTTTAACTTTGCCATCACCATTTTTTATAATTGATTTCTCATTGCCATAAAAATCATTAGCATCCATATGTGCAACATATGTTTTTGAATTTGCATCAAATGCTCTTAATTTATGTGGATTCTTTTTAGCAAAATTTTTAACAGCAGCAGCAGCTCGTCTGTCTGAATTTCCTTCTCTGAGAACTGGATTAACTGCACTTCCTAAACAAGTGGAATATTTTTCTTTCAATGCCAACTCTTCAGGAGTTTTTGCATCTTCTGGAAAATCTGGCAATTTATAACCTTGAGACTGAAGTTCTGCTATACACTCTTTAAGTTGTGGTATAGAAGCTGAAATATTTGGTAATTTAATTATATTGCACTCTGGCTTTTGCACAAGCTCTCCAAGATATGCCAACTCATCACTTTGTTTTTGTGCATCAGTTAAATATTCTGGAAAAGTAGCTATTACACGACCAGCCAAAGATATATCTCTAAGTTCCACTTCAACACCTGCAGATTTTGTAAAAGCATTTACTATAGGTAAAAGCGAATATGTGGCAAGTGCTGGGGCTTCATCTATTTTAGACCATACAATTTTTGGTATTTTTGACATGTTGTTCCTTTTTAATATACAGTTTATATTAGCAGTTTAACAATTTTTATACGATTTTGATATAACTCAATAAAAAATAAAGCTAAAAGTCAAAATATGTGTTTCTATAATACACAAAAATATTATATATTTTGATAAATAATTTTAACTTTCAAAGAAACCCAACTCTTTTGCTTTTCCTAAAAACAGTTCACTAACACTATATGAAGAGTCTATTACAATGTCCGCTAACTTGCTTTTTATGCAAATAGACAGAGGATGTTGCCCCAAATTTTCTTTAGCTAAATTATATAAAATATTTATTTTTTCTATGTCACTCTCCAGCATTATATTAACTGTTACTGTTTTATACACAATCTCTTGTATTTCTTCTTTTATTATATTGGTTTTTTCTTTTTTTGCATCTTTTAAATTTAAGATTTTTTGTGGATTTGCTTTTATGGAATCGCCATCTTTTGCGATTTTAACTTTAAAACATACTGGTTTAGATAAATCAAATTCTTCTTTTAATTCATTTAGCTTATCTTCAAAAAGCATTATTTCTATATTACCGCGTAAATCAAGAAGTTTAACTATGGCAAATTTATTGCCCTTTTTGGATATTTTTTCATTTATCTCTTCTACTTTTCCAATAAACAGTGTTGTCGAGCCTTCTTTTAATGTTTCTATATCAGAGCTTAATGTAAAATCAATGTTTTCTATGTCTTTTCTATATTTATCAAGCGGATGTCCTGAAATATAAAATCCCATAGTCTCCTTTTCTAACTCCAATACACTTAGCTGGTCAAATTCATCCATATTTTTTATATTTAATTGAACATCTGTCATATTTTCAGATTCTTCAAAAAGAGATCCTATTGACATTTTTTTAGCAAGAGCTACTTTTGCTGAAGCTTCTAAAATTTCTTCTATTTGCTCAAGCATAGCTTTTCTTGTATATTCAAAAGAATCCAATGCTCCAGATTTTATCAATGCTTCTATAACTTTTTTATTTACTTTTGTGGGGTCTATCCTAGATAGAAAATCATCAAGAGATGCAAACTCTCCTTCACTTCTAGCTTCAATTATTATATTTATGGCACTCTCTCCAACACCTTTGATAGCACCCAGTCCAAACAAAATTACATCTTTACCTTTTATTTTATCAGCAACGAATACCAAATCTGATCTGTTTATATTTGGAGCAACTAATTCTATATTCATCTTTTTAAGCTCATCAGAATATTTTACAATCTTGTCTGTATTGTCTTTTTCTAATGTAAGAAGTGCTGCCATAAATTCCGTAGGATAAAAACATTTTAAATATGATGTATAAAATGTAATCATGGCATAAGCTGCTGAGTGCGACTTATTGAAACCATATCCAGCAAATTTGACAATCAAATCAAAAAGCTCTTCTGCTTTTGCTTTGTCAAACCCCTTTGCACTAGCTCCATTGGCAAATTCATCTTTGAGTTTATCCATCTCTTCTTTGATTTTTTTACCCATAGCACGACGAATCAAATCAGCACCGCCCAAACTAAACCCACCTATGGTTTGAACTATTTGCATAACTTGTTCTTGATAAACTATAACTCCATATGTTGGCTTGAGTATAGGCTCAAGCTCTTTAAACATATATGTTATTTTAGCACGACCATGTTTTCTCTCTACAAAGTCATCAAGCATTCCAGATTCCATAGGTCCAGGACGATAAAGCGCCAGCATCGCTATAACATCTTCAAATCCAGATGGCTTTAATTTTTTAGCCAAGTCTTGCATTCCAGAAGACTCTATCTGGAATAGTCCAAGTGTATGTCCAGAGCTAATATAGTCATATACTTTTTTATTATTTATATCTTCTTTTGAAAAATCAATTTTCTTGCCATATCTTTTTTCTATAAGCTTGTTGGCCTCATCAATTACTGTTAAAGTTTTTAATCCCAAAAAGTCAAACTTAATTAAATCAACATCTTCAATATATTTACCACTATATTGCGTAGCAACTGTATCCATACCAGATGGTTTAAAAAGTGGTGTCTTTTGCCATAATGGTTCATTTGATATTACAACTCCTGCTGCATGTGTTCCAGCATTGCGATTTAATCCTTCTAGTGCTTTAGAAAACTCCCACACTTGGCTCATTTTTTCGTCATTTTTTATAAGTTCTCTTATTTTCTCTTCTTTTTCATAAGAGTGTTCCAAGTCAATACCTAGTTCATCTGGAATGAGTTTTGCAAAAGCATCTGCATTTGCATATGGAACATCAAGAACTCTAGCAACATCCCTTATAACTCCCTTCGCAAGCAACTTACCAAAAGTTATAATTTGCGCCACATTTATTCGCCCATATCTATCTACAACATAGTCAATTATGTCTTGTCTTCTTGCTTGGCAAAAATCCATATCAATATCTGGCATTGAAATACGCTCAGGATTTAGAAATCTCTCAAAAAGCAAACCATATGGTATTGGGTCAATATCTGTAATTTTTAAACTATATGCAACCAATGATCCAGCAGCTGATCCCCTACCTGGACCAACTGGTATGTCCATCTCTTTGGCAGCTCTAACAAAATCCCAAACTATGAGCATATATCCAGGAAATTTCATATTTTTTATTATTTCTATCTCAATGCCAAGTCTATCTCTATATTCATCATGTTTTGAAATATCTATGTTTTGAAGTCTATCTTCTAAACCTTTTTTTGCTTCATATTCAAAAAGAATGGCATCATTTTCCATTGAATATTCAATGCCTGGAAATGGTAAATCCACATTGCTCTTACTCGCCATTTCCCTGCAAAATTTAAAATTTGGAGGGGTTGGATTACCAAGTTTTATTTCTAAATTGCATTTATCTACAATCTCTCTGGTATTTGTAATAGCTTCTGGAATATCTGCAAAAAGTTTATACATATCCTCTGTAGATTTTATATAAAATTCATGCACAGAATGTCTCAGACGATTAGGATCATCGTATAGTTTATTCATGGCAATACACATAAAAGCCTCATGTGCATTAGCATCTTTTTGACTATTGTAATGTGTATCGTTAGTTGCTATAATTTTTATATTTGTTTCATTTGCAATTTTTAATATTTGATTATCAATTCTATGTTGATCTACTATTCCATGCCTCATAAGTTCTAGATAAAAATCTTCACCAAATATATCCTTATATTCAAGTGCTATTTTTTTTGCCTCTTCATATCCTTTTGCACCAAAACTTTTATTTCTATCATTTTCATTTAAGTGCCAATTTACTTCACCTTGCAAACAAGCACTAGAACATATAAGACCTTCGCTATACTCTTTAAGTAGCTGTTTATTTATCCTTGGATAGTAGTAAAATCCTTCTAAATAAGCTTTTGAGCTTAAATACATTAAGTTTTTGTATCCTACTTCATTTTTGGCATACAGGCATAGATGAAATCTTTGCCTTGTTGTCTTATCGTCTATATTATCATTATTGTGCAGATAGCACTCCATGCCAATAATTGGTTTGATGCCTTCTTTTTTCATGGTTGTATAAAAATCAATAGCACCAAACATATTGCCATGATCTGTCATAGCAACTGCATCCATACCTAGATTTTTGATTGTTTTTGCTAAAGTTTTTATTTTATTTGCACCATCAAGCAATGAGTATTCTGTATGTAGATGAAGATGAGTGAAATTAATTTTTGACATAAAAAAACAACCTTAAGAAATTATTTCAGACTATATCAAAAATGAGTTAAAGAGGAGATGAGAAGTCAAATAAACCATACCAAATTTTGGTATGGTTTATTTTATTAATGACACTGACTATAACCAGTATTCCAGCCACTTCTATAGCTGTAATTATGGTTGTATTGGTATGTATTTTTTCTTGTTCCAGGATATCTTCTAGACCAGCATCCATCAGAATAACCATTTTGATAAGAACTATTATTGTAATTATTTTGACACTGATTATAGCCAGCATTCCAACCATTTCTATAGCTGTAATTATGTGTGTATTGGTATGTATTTTTTCTCCATGTTCCTCTTTTAGAACTACAACCATCACTTACACCACTTCTATAACTTGAATCCCTATTGGCTCCATAATTGTAGCCATCATAATAATATGGATCACTGTATGCAGCATTGCCAGTAAGTGCATTTGCAACAACAGCTTGTTCATAAGCTGTACAGCCACCAAATACTAATGCAGCAAATAATGATGCAATAAACAAATATAATTTTGAAATTTTCATTTTTTCTCCTTTATGTTTTAACAATCATACATCATATTAATTTAAATAGATATTAAAAGTTGAGTTTAATTATAAAAAATGTATATATTTGTTTGTCTTAAGTTAAATATAAGGAGTATATTCGTGTAGTTAATTGTATTTAAACACTAAGCCTATGCTATTGTGCTTAAATTATTTGAGTTTTGAAATATAGTGTGCAACTTCCTTTATTTCATTTTCGTTTAGACTTTTAACCATATTTTTCATGGCACCGCCCATACCATATTGATTCAAAGAACCATTTTGATAAGCTTGTATCTGTTTTATAGTCAAAGAAGTATTTTGCCCAGCAATAGACTTTGATCTATCCAATGCTGCTTTTTCTCCATGAGAACCATGACAGCTGGCACATTTGGTTGTATATATATTTTCACCATTTGCATAAAGCAATGAAGTTGCTATAAAAACTGTTGAAATAAATACTTTTTTCATTTTGTTTTGGACTCTTTTCCTATTTTTTAAAATATTATCATATTATATGTGAATTTATCGTGTAAAAACCAATATTTAATTGTAATTACTGCAATCTACCCTTCACTTTATACAATTCCCAGTATATATCTATAGATTTTTTAAGTGTTTTTTCACCAATATTACTGTGATTGGTTGCATTTCTTTCTTCTAAAAATTCTTTTGGCATGACCGAAATATCGTTTGATGGGTACATAAAATAGTGAAGCATACCTGCTTTTACATTATTTTCACCACCATAAGCAGCTAGATATCTCATAAAAATCTCTTGAAGAGAATAAGATAAATCTTTATGACAACTTATACAATTTTGAGTATAAACATCCTTGCTAAAAGTTGATGAAAAAAATATCATTAAAATAAAAATAAATCTTACCATATGATTGTTATAGAAGTTCCTTTGTTTATTTGTGAGTTGACTTTGATATCCATTTCGTATTCATTAATTATATCTTTAACGATGCTGAGCCCTATTCCAAAGCCACCTTCGCTACTATTGAATCTTGAATATCTATCAAATATATATTCTAGCTTGTTAGACTCTATACCTAACCCAGAATCTTCTACCGTGAGGCTATTTCTAAGCAATCTAATACTTATTGTACCCTTTCTTCTATTATATTTTATTGCATTTGAGATTAAATTATCTATAACTCTAGTAAATTTATTTTTATTGACCATCAAAAAACTATCTTGCAGATTTAGGCTAAAATCAATTTCCTTTGATTTTGCCAATATATCAAAATACTCGACTCTCTCTTTTATAATGTTTTTTAAATTTATTTTTTCATTAGATGAATGCATATTATTTTCTAATGTTGCATATGTTAAATCATTATAAAGAACAGAAACTGTTTTTGCTGCAATATTTATACGGTTTATTTTTTTTCTATTGTCTTCACTTGTTTTGTCCAAATCTATCATTTCTATATTTGTAAGTATTGCGCTAAGAGGAGTGTTTAGTTCGTGTGTCGTATCTTTTATAAATCTATCTAATATACTAAGAGATGTTTTCATTGGACTTAAAAAAAGATTTAATAGAAAAAAACCGATAATAGAAAATATTAAAATTCCAAATCCACCATAAAAAATTATATCTTGCCAAGTATACCGAAGCCATAATCCATCATCATCTATTTCAAGTATAAGATATTTTGCACCCAAATAATAATCATCAAAAACTTTAACAAAATGAATTTTCTTATCTTTTGTTATGTATAGCTCTTTATTAAAATCTATTTCTTTACTTTTTAGCAAAGAGAAAATTTTTTGATATTCTAAATCATAAATAGCACTTACGAACCTATCATCTCTTGGGTATGTATTTTGTTCTGGAAAAAGAAAATGAAGAGTCTTTATTTTTCTTGCCTGCTCGCTTGCATAATCAGATAATATTACCCTCTTGTTGAGCATCATTAATTGTTTTTGATATTGATAATAATATATCGAAATTAGCGATATTATGCTAATTATCATAATAATATAAAGCATTAAAAATCTATGTAAAGACTTTTTCTCGTTAGCAAGTAACGAATTTGTAACCTTGCTTCTTAACACTTTCTATGCAGTCCTTCCCAATAATTTTGCGTAAATTCTTTATATATGTTCTAAGAGATGTATCACTTGGTTCTTCATCATAATCCCATAAACTTTGAAAAATTACTTCGTGAGAAACTATCTCTCCTATATGTTGCATAAAAAGCTTTAGAAGTTTTGCCTCTTTGTTCCCAAGATTTATATGTCGTTCATCCACAACAAGTTCATTATTTTTTATATCATATTGTATATGTTCTGTAATTTCAATAAATTTTTGATTTTGATGGAAAAATTCTCTCTTTAGCAAAGTTTCAACCCTAATCAAAAGCTCTTTAAGCTCAAATGGTTTTCGTATATAATCATCACATCCGCTCTCAAAACCTTCTTCTAGGTCATCTACACTATTTAAAGATGTAATAAAAATAGCAGGTGCATTAACACCATTTTCTCTAGCTTCTTTTAAAAGTTGAAAGCCATTCATTTTTGGAACATTTACATCCAATAGCAATAAGTCATAACTATTTTCATAAAGAAAGTCTGCTGCTTCATCCCCATCAAATGCACTTTCAACAGCATAATTTTTTGACTCTAGGAAATCTACAATCGTATCGTTTAGATTTGAATCATCTTCAAGTAAAAATATTTTTACTTTTTTTGTTTTATTCATAAAACAACCTTAAATTTAAGTGTTTTAATTATAACAGAATGTATATTAATTTGTTTGTGTGAAATTTTTTTGGAGAGAGAAAATATAAGTTACGTCAATAAAAATTTGATGTAACTTATATTTGAGGACCAGCATTTTTACAACTAAATTCACTTTCACTATCATCATATCTATGAAAATTCTCAATAAATAGTTTTGCTAAATTATTGATAGCTTTATCATAAGCTTCATTATCATCCCAACTATTTCTAGGATTTAAAATATTTGATTCAACTCCATTTATATTTTTTGGAATAGCGAGATTAAATATATCAAGTGTTTCAAAATCGGAATTTAAAATTTCTCCACTAAGTATAGAGTTTATACATGCTCTAGTATTTTTTAAACTCATTCGTTTACCTACACCGTAAGGACCGCCACCCCATCCAGTATTTACAAGATAAACATTAACATTGTGTTTGTCTATTTTCTTTCCAAGAAGTTTTGCATATCTAGTAGGGTGAAGAGGAAGAAATGCTTCACCAAAACAAGCACTAAAAGTTGCTTGAGGTTCTTTGATATCTCTCTCTGTTCCTGCAACTTTAGCTGTATATCCACTTAAAAAATAATACATTGCTTGTTCTTTTGTAAGTTTACTTACTGGTGGAAGCACACCAAAAGCATCTGCTGTTAAAAAGATTATATTTTTTGGATGACCTGCTTGCAGGTTTGTTTGGTAGTTTTCTATATGTTCTATCGGATAAGAGACTCTTGTATTTTCGGTTTTTGAATCATCACTATAATCTATATTTCCATTGTCATCATAAACAACATTTTCTAAAAGAGCATTTTTTCTTATTGCTGCATAAATTTCTGGCTCATTGTTTGGATCAAGGTTTATGACTTTTGCATAGCATCCACCTTCAAAATTAAACACACCATTATCATCCCAACCATGTTCATCATCACCAATTAATGCTCTTTTTGGATCTGTTGAAAGTGTAGTTTTTCCAGTACCAGAAAGTCCAAAGAATAGACAAACATCACCATCTTTACCTACGTTTGCAGAACAATGCATTGGCAATTTACCTTCTAACGGTAACCAGTAATTCATCATTGAAAAGATACCTTTTTTCATCTCTCCGCCATACCAAGTTCCACCAATTATACTAATATTTTCTTCTATGTTAAAAACTACAAAAACATCTGAATTAAGTCCCTGTTCTTTGTATTTATCATTGGATATTTTACACGCATTATAAACAATAAAGTCTGGTTCAAAGTTTTCTAACTCTTCTTTTGTTGGTCTAATAAACATATTTGTAACAAAGTGTGCTTGCCAAGAAACCTCAGATACAAATCTTATTTTTTTACGGCTTTCTATACTAGCCCCAACATAAACATCATTTATATATATCTCTTTATTTGACAGTTCGTTTAGTGATAATTTTAAAAGATCTTCGTATGTCTCTTTTGAAATTGGTCTGTTGACACTACCCCATGCTATTTCATCAGATGATGGAAGCTGCTTTACGAAATATTTATCTTTAGGACTTCTCCCCGTAAAAATTCCTGTATCACACATTGCTGTTTTATTTTGCGAAAGTTTACATTCATTTTTTTTGATTTCATGTTCATGAAGTTCATCAAAACTAAGATTATAATAAATCTCTTTTATATTTATTAGCCCTAGTTTTTCAAGTCCTTTTGGCAGCTTGGTGTCCATTTTCATCCTCTTTGTTATTTTAAATAGTTGTATGTACTATTCTAATGTAGCGAGTATTTGACCAGCTTGCACAGCACTATCTACTTTAACATCTATTGAAGCTACCGTACCATCTTTTGGTGCAACTACATCTATCTCCATTTTCATGGCTTCAAGTATCATTATTTTTTGACCTTCTTTTACTTTATCTCCAATATTTACAAGAAGTTTCCAAACATTTCCTGGTGTTTGAGAGATTATTTTTGTATCACCAGCTGTAGCAGAAGAACTCGAACCAATTTCGTTGTTTTGCGAAGTTGAATTTGTAACCTCAGTTATTTTAATATCAGCATCGCCCTCTGCAACTTGAACACTAAATTTTTTACCATCTACTACTACTGTATAATTACCACTCATATTTCCTCCTTGATTCATTGTATATTTACCTTTTCTAACCATTAGCGGCCCATCACCTTTTAGGAAGGCTATTCCTTTTTTATCGCAAGATGCTGCTATAAAAATATTTTCATCACTTGCAGATATTCCTTCTTCTTCAAGAATCTTTGTCCAATAAGCAATTGATTTCATTTCGTCTTTATCTGCAAAATCTAATGGATTTTGAGTTGTTGGTTTAAGTTTTAATTGTTTACTTGCTAATTTTATTATCTCTTTATCTGGCTCCACGGGAGTTTTACCAAAGTATCCTAAGACCATTTTACCATAACCTGGCGCTATTTGTTTCCATGGTCCAAACATCACATTTGCATAAGCTTGTTGCCAATAAAACTGGCTAACAGGTGTTACAGATGTTCCATAACCACCTTTTTCGACTACTTCTTTCATTGCAAATAAAACTTCGTCAAATTTCTCTAAATTTCCATTATCTCTCATCATTTGAGTATTTGCTGTAAGTGCGCCGCCTGGCATTGGAGAGAAAGGAATAATCGGCATAACCTGCATAGACTCAGGTGGAATCATGTAGTCTTTTAAACATTGAGATAATGTTTCTTCATATTTTAAAATTTTAGTTATATCAAAATCACCTAAATTATACTCAGTACCTTTTGTTGCATGCATCATTGTTAGTATATCAGGCTGACTTGTGCCACCACTGACTGGAGATGCTGCTAAATCTATACCATTTACACCAGCATCTAGCGCTGCTAGATAAGAAACTACGCTAACACCAGCTGTTTCATGTGTATGAAGTCTAAGATGAACTGAGTCCCCAAGTAGTTTTCTGGCCATAGTAATTGTTTCATAAACTTTATGTGGATTAGATGTACCACTAGCATCTTTGAAACAAACACTATCAAAAGCAATTCCACTATCAAGTATACTTCTTAGAGTTTTTTCATAAAAAGTTACATCATGTGCACCTGTGCATCCAGGAGGTAAATCCATCATTGTGACAACGATTTCATGATTCATGTCGTATTTTTTGATGCATTCAGCACTATATAAAAGATTGTCTATGTCATTAAGTGCATCAAAGTTTCTAACAGTTGTTGTGCCATGCTTTTGAAACAATTTTGCAAATAGATCAATCATTTCTCTACTTCCAGTATCAAGCATAACTGTATTAATTCCGCGAGAAAGAACTTGAAGGTTTGCTTTTGGACCAACAATTTCTCTAAATTTATCCATCATATCAAATGCATTCTCTTGAAGATAAAAGAACAAAGACTGAAATCTAGCTCCGCCACCAAATTCAAAGTGACTTATTCCTGCATCTTTTGCAGCTTCAACAGCAGGAAGAAAATCTTCCATAAGTACACGACCACCAAAGACAGATTGAAATCCATCCCTGAAAGTTGTATCCATAATATCTATATATTTCTTGGCCATCCATAATACCTTTTTTGATAATTTACACCAAATTTAGAACTTTTTTTCTTCGCATTTTAGTATATAATTTTCTAACAACCGTTTTGGTAGCAAGATTTTAAACTACTTTTACTTACTACAAAGTTAAAAAAGCTTTCAATTGGTATTTTTTTAATTTAATTTTACTTATTGAAAATTATTGAAAAATTTATTTGTCTCTTTTAACTATTTTTCATATGTTTTATTGCACCAAATACTGCTGCAACTACCGCATCGTCAGATAAATTATTTTCATATAGGGCTTTTTCTTTTTCTATATCGAGCTTCATATCCTCCATAAAACCTTCAAGTTTCAAATCCAAAAAATTTGTAGTAAAGTTTCCATTTATGAAGTCAACATCTCTAACTATTGCTCTATGAAGAGGAATATTTGTAGGAATTCCACCAATTACATACTCATCAAGTGCTCTTTTGGCTCTTTTAACCACACCAGTCCAATCTAATGCCCAAATTATAAGTTTTCCTGTCATAGAATCATAATAAGGTGGAATTGTATAATCTTTTCTAGCGATAGTGTCTATTCTTACACCAGGACCACCAGGAGCAAGATATGTTGTAATTTTTCCAGGACTTGGAGCAAAGTTATGCATAGGATCTTCGGCATTTATCCTAAACTCTACTGCATATCCTTTGAAATTTATCTCTTCTTGTAAAAATATTAGTTTTCCGCCATTTGCAATTCTAATCATTCTTTGGATGATATCGATACCTGTAACAATTTCTGTAACTGGATGTTCAACTTGAACCCTAGTATTCATTTCTATAAAGTAGAAATTATCATTTTCGTCAACCAAGAATTCAACAGTACCAACATTTTCATATCCGAGTCTAAACATTGCTCTTTTAGCAACTCTGTATAAATCTTTTCTAACTGTTTTGCTTAGTCTTGGGCTTGGAGAAATTTCTATAACTTTTTGGTGTTTTCTTTGTATTGAACAATCTCTCTCACCAAGGTGAACTATATTTCCTTCTTTGTCAGCAATAATCTGAACTTCTATATGTCTTGGATTTTTGATATATTTTTCTACAAACATATCGCCATTACCAAAAAACTTTTTTGCCTCTTTTGTAGCAGTCTCAAAAAGCTCTTCAAATGTGGCTTCTTCTTCGACTATTCTCATTCCTCTACCACCACCACCAAAAGCAGCTTTGATTATTACTGGATAGCCTATCTCTGAAGCTATTCTTTTTGCTTCTTGTGTGTCATCTTCGCTTATAGGTTCTTCTGTACCTTCGATAACTCTAACACCTATCTCTTTCATCGCTTTTTTTGCAGCTATTTTATCTCCAAAAAGAGCAATATGCTCTGGTTTTGGTCCAACAAATATTATACCATTGTCTATACAAGCTTGTGCAAAATCAGCATTTTCACTCAAAAATCCATATCCTGGATGGATAGCGTCTACGCCTATTTTTTTTGCCAATTCGATAATTCTATCACCATTTAGATATGCTTGAATTGGATCTCCATCTAAAAGGTGCGATTCGTCGGCTTTTTTAACCCAAACCCCATCCACATCTGCCTCAGAATATATAGCAACACATGCTATTTCTAGCTCCTTACAAGCTCTGATTATTCTAAGAGCAATTTCGCCTCTATTTGCGATTAGAAGCTTTTTAATGTTTTTCATGACCCTTTGTCCTTTTTTTTAAAATACAGAAAAATAAATCACATAATTTTATCTTTTTTATCTTGTTTTCCGCTAAAAAAAATCAAATTAATCTCATTTTCTTTTGCGAGTATGTTTTTTTGGAACACTTTTTTCATCTTTATAGCTAGACATCAATTCTTCAACCTGATTATTATTATATCCCAAATTGTTTGAATTTGTATTTTTGGTGTTTGACATATAAAAACTTAGTAATTTTTGCAGTACTATATCTTTATCTTGAATTTGGATTGTTTGATAAATGTTTTTTGCATTTTGTAGTATTTCTATATCATTAATATCTTCTAAAATCATTTTAAAGTCATCATTATCTAATTCGGTATTACTTTCTATAACAGAAAGTGTCATATGAGCTCCAACTTCTTTTTTTATTCTTTGAAGTTCTTTAAACTCTTCTGTTGATACAAGTGTAATTGCTTGCCCACTTTTTCCTGCTCTTCCGGTTCTTCCTATTCTATGTACATAGCTTTGTGGGTCAAAAGGAATATGATAATTAAATACATGTGTAACACCTTTGATATCAAGTCCTCTTGCTGCAACATCTGTTGCTATTAGGATTTTTGTTTGTCCTCTTCTGTAAGATTTGATTATCTCGTCACGATCCATCTGTTCGATATCCCCATGAAGCCCCTTTGCACTAAACCCAAGTGCTTGTAAATGCTCTTGAAGTCTATCTACTTCTCTTTTCATTCTACAAAAAATGATACATTTATCTATATCTTCTGTTTCAAGCAGCCTAACTATCGCTTCATCTCTTTGTTTTTCTTCAATAACATAATATCTTTGTTCGATTATATTGTTCGTAGTCTCTTCTTCATTAACTACGGATATATATTCTGGTTTATACAAAATATTAGTAGCCAAATCTTTTATAAGATCTGGCATAGTTGCAGAAAATAAAAGCGTTTGTCTGCTTTGTGGTATATATTCAAAAATCTCTTTTATATCATCAAGAAATCCCATATCAAGCATTTCATCAGCTTCATCAAGAACAACAATCTCTGGATTAAATGTATCTATTTTGCCTTTTTTGTACAAATCCTTTAGTCTTCCTGGAGTTGCAACAACTATTTGCACACCTTTGTGAATAAGTGCTATTTGTCTTCCATATCCAACTCCGCCATATACAGTCAAAGTTCTAATACCAGCAAATCTTCCAAGATGATATAACTCATCACTAACTTGCGTTGCTAACTCTCTAGTTGGAGTTATAACCAAAGCTTTTTCGCACTCACCATTTGCTATTTTTTGTAACAAAGGAATACCAAAAGCTGCTGTTTTACCAGTTCCAGTATGTGCTTGACCAACTAAGTCTTTACCTTCCAATATAAGAGGAATCGCTAACTCTTGTATTGGGCTAGGCTCTTTAAAGCCTGCTATTTTCACACCTTTTGCAATTTCAGGGTGAAAATCAAATTCATTAAAATTCATATTTTACCTTTCAAGTTCATGTTGAACTTAATAAAACCTCTTTTAAAAGAGGCTCTTTAAATTCAAAAATATTACGAAGCGCTATTCCATTGTATTACCCCAGTCATCCAAGTAATCAAAATAATAATCCCAAATACTATTCTATACCAAGCAAATACTTTAAAATTATTAGTGCTTACAAATTTCAACAACCAACGAACACAAATAAATGCGCTTATAAAAGAAAATACAAATCCTATCAAAAACAGACCAATATGCGTTTGGTCCAAATACTCACGAATACCAAACAACTCTTTTAATGATGCTGCAAATAAGATAGGAATTGCCATAAAAAATGAAAACTCAGTAGCTGCTTGACGACTAAAACCAAAAAGCATTCCACCTATGATAGTAGAACCTGAACGAGATGTGCCAGGAATCAATGCAGCTATTTGTGCTATTCCAACTTTCAAAGCATCCAATAAACTTAAATTATCTATACTTTGAACTCTAGCTGGTCCCTCTTCTTGTATATGCTCAGCCCATAAAATTATAAATCCACCTACTACCAATGCGATAGCAACAGATATAGGATTGAACAAAATGCTTTTAATTTGATGTTCAAACGCCAATGCCAACAAACCAGCTGGTAAACAAGCAACCATTACATTAATAGCAAAACGCCATGATGCAGAGTCTTTTTTTATCATGCCCATTATTATTTTGGATATCTTCTCTCTAAACTCCCAAATTACAGCGATGATAGCCCCGAATTGGATAGCCATATCAAATGACTCCCAGAATTTACCTTTTAATCCGAGTAATGAACCTGTCAAAATCAAATGTCCAGTACTAGATATTGGTAAAAACTCAGTTAAACCTTCAACAATCCCCATTATCGTTGCTTGTAAAATTAAAATCAAATCCATCATTATTCCTATATTATAAATATTTTTATTTCATATTTGCAAAATAACTATTTTCTTTTGCAAGCAACTCTTTTGGTGTACCTTTGTCTATCAGTTCGCCATTCTCGATAACAAATATCATATCAGCATTTTGAATTGTTGAAAGCCTATGGGCAATCGTTATAACTGTTTTACTGCTCAAAAACTCTTTTAAATCATGAAATAGTTTTAACTCTGTATGTGTATCAAGTGCTGATGTAGATTCATCAAATATAACCACTTTAGGATTATGTAGTATCATTCTTGCCATTGCGACTCTTTGTCTCTGTCCGCCGCTAAGCCTAATTCCATCTCTACCTAATCTTGTATCCAAGCCGTCATCTAGTGATCTTACACTCTCGCCTAGTTGTGCTAATTCTATGGCGTTTTCAATTTGATCCTCTGAAAAACTTTCTCCCAGGGTCAAATTAAATCGTATTGTATCATTAAAGAGTTTAGGTTGCTGTAAAATCAGATGAATATTTTCTCTAATTGTTGATAAAGCTATATTTTTTGACTCTATACCGTCATAAAAAATCTCTCCGCTATCTGGCTTATAAAATCCAACTATCAGATTTGCTAGTGTTGTTTTTCCACTTCCACTAGCCCCAACTATGGCTATTTTTTTGCCTGCATCAAATTTCATATTAATGTTATCGAGTATTTTTTTACCATTTTTATATGAGAATGTTACATTTTTAAGCTCTATACTTATACTCTCTTTGTCGACAAAAGGATTTATACCATTTTTAACTACATCTTCCTGTTCCAAAGAAAGTATCTCGTTTATTCTTTCGCAAGATGCTTTTGCGCCTGCATAAGAGTATTGGAAATTGATGATATCTTGAGTTGGACCTGACATAATCCAAAGATAAGAAAAGATAGCAAGCATCAACCCCACACTAAGATCACTATACATTACCGCCATTAGCCCAGCTGCACGAAATATCTCATAACCACTCAAAAAAAGTAATCCTGACCATTTGGCAGCCATATCACTTTTGTAATTATATTTTACTGCATAATCACGCAAAGCTTTTGCACTTTTTATAGTTTTATCAAAAAAGTAATCTTCTTTATTTGTGGCTTTAATCTGATGAAACAGTTCCAAAGTTTCAGAACCATTTGATTGAAAAGTTGCAACACTTTTATTTGCATCTTTTTTGAGCTTTCCTATGTTCCTTGACATCTTTGCAGTAAAAAATACAACGATAGGATTTGTAATAAGTATAAAAAGTGCTAATTGCCAATTTATCCACAAAAGTATAATAGTAGAAAAAATAAGCGTCAAAAGTGCGACTATTACTTTACTTATGGTTGAGCCTATAAAATCATCTACACTTTCGCAATCTGTAACAAGTTTTGATGTAATCTCTCCAACACTAAAATTCTCATACTCTTTTAGTGTTACTTTCTTTAGATAATCAAGTAATTTAACTCTTAGTTTGTATGTTATATCTTTTGAAATGATTGAAAAAATTCTCGTTTGAAGTACACTCAAAACAGAAGCACAAATACGAAGAGCTATTAGTAAAAAAAGAATTGTAGCTATATACCCCATAGAACTCATAGGCAAGATATTTTCTGAAATAAATTTTGTTAGTCTAGGCTTATGACCTAACAAAAGCTCATCAACCAACACAGGTATGAAAAGTGGTGTTACAGAGATTAAAATCGTAGAAATGATAGCTATGATCTGACCAGCAAAAAACTCTTTTTTATACTTTTTTACTTCATTGAAAATAGAATTTATAGTGCATCTGTTCATATACTATCAACGATATCCAAAAGTAATCTCAAATCCTTTGTATCGATGCTATGAGTAGAAGCCTCTTTGAGTATATGCTTGGCACAAAAAGCAACTTTTGTTTTTGCATGTGCAAACATACTAAGATCATTTGCTCCATCACCTATCGCTATAGTATGCTCGTCTGTTATGCCCATGAGGGATTGTATGCGTTCTAACATATCTCCTTTTGAAGTTCCAAACATCATCTCACCACCAACTTCGCCAGTTAAAATACCATTTTCATCATAAAGAGTATTTGCAAAATCAGCATCAATGCCAAGTTTATCACAAGCTGGTTTTGTAGCATTTCTAAAACCGCCAGAAAAACATATCACGGTATAGCCTCTACTCTTTAATCCACTTACAGCTTCTTTTGCTCCATTTATAAGTGGCAATGATGCACATATCTCATCCATTTTTGATTTCTCTAAACCTTTTAAGAGCTTTACTCTTCTTTGCAAAGAGTTAAAAAAATCAAGTCTTCCTTCCATAGCTTCATGAGTAATGTTTGCCACTTCAGACTCAAAACCAAGTTCTCGTGCAAGAAAATCTATGGTCTCTCCGTCCATAAGTGTAGAGTCAAAATCAAAAACTGCTAATTTTTTCACAATTTGTCCTAATATTTATAAATATATAATCAATTTACACAAAGTATAATTTGGTAAAATTGTATCAAATATAACCAAAAAAACGAGTAAAAATATGTTTGATACTTTTTGTGGCACCCTTTGTAGTCCTGCGTCATTTATAACCATAGAGATAACTCCTCCGCATGGCGGCTCCATAGAGAAGATAATAAACGATATTAAATCTCTAGGATTAGATAAAAAAGTTACAGGATTTACAACTACTGATAATCCTCTAGCAAAACTAAAAATGGACTCTATCTTATCAGCTATCAAAGTACAGCAAGAGTTTAAAAAACCTGTCATTGCTACTATGAGCATGAGAGACAAAAACAAACTCTCACTCCAATCAACCCTGCTTGGTGCAAACGATTTTGATATCAGATGCATACTTGCGCTCACAGGTGATCCTGCAAAATACTCAGATCAGCCTGAGGTTAAAGGCGTGTTAGAGAGAGATTCTACTTTGCTTCTTAGTATCATCTACAAACTCAACAAAGGGCTTGATTATAGTAACAAAATACTAAATCCTAACCCAAAACCGATATATCCTTTTGCTGTGAGTAACTCTCATGCAAAAGATCCAAAAATCCTACTAAAAAAAATGGTAAAAAAACTAGACTATGGTGCGAGAGCTATCATCACTCAACCTGTTTTTGGGATTGATAATGCAAAAATGATTTTAGAACTTTTTGAAGAAGCAAAAGAGATAAGTATCAGAGATACTGCCAAAGAGGCACAACTCATACTCGGACAGTTTCCGCTAGTGGCTACTAGAACAGCAAATTTTATCAATGAAAATGTTCCAGGTATCGATGTACCAAAAGAGATAATTGATGAGATGAATCTAGCTGCGATGGATGGAAAACAAAAAGAGCATGATGTAGGTTTTGCTATATCAAAACGCATTTATGATGAGATCATGGCTCATCATCCAAAAGTACATCTTATGACACATAATAGATTTGATTTATGTAATGAGTTGATTAGGTAAAATGGAAAATTATAATTCTTTTTTCCAAATACTTGAATCCGAAGAAAAAAAAGAATTTGAAATACTTTTTGAAGATAAAACCACATGGTATGACACAGATCAAGCAGGTAAACAAAATTGGGACAAATCTAAAGATAAAATTGCAAAATTTGATAAAATTTTAAAAGATTTTATAGAATTCCAAGTCGATACTCAAACAAACAATGATATGTATAATTTGTCATATATTATTTTTCCGTATATTAATTTTCAAGCTTATTTTGAAAATAATACAATCAATCGAGATATTTCTTTTGAAAATGCAATATTTCAAGGTGTAACATTTTTTACCAATATCTCTTTTATTTGTAATGCTAATTTTAAATATACAACTTTTTCCAATATTGTTATGTTTTCAGATTCTATTTTTCAAAAAAATGCTGATTTTTATAATGCAACATTTAAATCTGACGCAACTTTTTTAAGTGCTACCTTTAAAGAAAACGCTTATTTTTCTTTTTCAAAATTTGAAGGAGATGCAATCTTTGCATCAGCAAAGTTTTATAAAACGTTTAATTGTCTTAACACGTTCATTAAAAAATTTTTTCTTATGGACGATGTAATTATTCACGGTATAAAATTTAATGGGCTAGTGCATGGAAATGCAAGTTATTTAAAAGTTATTGGGCTTAATAATAATAAAGTACAGTCATTAAACAAAAATCATTTTGCCAACAAAGAATCCGCAAGACTAATAAAAGCCCATTTTGAAAAACAAAATAATATTACAGAAGCAAATAAATATTTTGTCATAGAGCAAGAAAAATATATAGAAGAGCTCAAAAATAATGAAAATAGAACTGATGACAATAGAGTAAGAAAACTTATACCTTTGTATTTCAATAAGATAGTTTCTCATTTTGGAACTGACTGGGTTAGGGCTATTTTAATATTGTTGCTATGGGGGATAATAGCTGATAACATATTTTTACTAACTAAGAATAATGATAATAATTTAGTTTTTAATTGGAAATATTTTGGCTTTAGTTTAATTGTAGCACTATCATACATTACAACTTATGGACATAATGTAAAAGGCAAAATCTTAAAAGAATTATTTTTAGGGTTATTATTGTTTGTTTATATTATATTTGCATTTAATGATAATTTGAATCATATTGTAAAATTATTAAATCCTATAAATGCTTTTAAAGATGATGATATATTTGAAGGTTATGAAGCTTTTGGGGCTTTTGTTCGAGTAATTTCTGCAACCATCATTTATCAAATCATAGTAGCATTTAGACAATTTACAAGACGAGGATAGATTGGATTCCTGCCTTCGCAGGAATGACGAATTTTTATTTCAATAACTCTTGTCTGCAATCATCTTTGTACTTTTCTGGTATAAACTTCATCATCCTTCCATGCTTTTTAACAGCTTCCACACAAAGCTCTTTTGTTCTGAGTTCTTTTGGCACAAATCCTAATGCAAAACCATCATTCTTAACTGCACTCATACAAACTTCTGGCGTCTTTGATTTTTTAGGCACAAACTCCAAAAACATACCATCTTTCTCTACTACTGCTTTAGAAACTTGCACTGTTCTAAGTGGCTTATCTAACTCTATAAATACCCATTTATTTCTCTTGACTGCCTCTGTACACAATTGTGATGTTTTAAGTTTATTTGGCACAAAGCTTATAGCAAATGGTGTTCGCTTAACAGATTCAAGGCACATAGCAACACTCTTTTGTTTTTTAGGAATATATTGCAATGCCATACTATTTTGTTTTACCGCATTAACACAAAGTTCTTTGGTTCTTTTTGTTTTTGGTATATATTTTAGTGCGAAACCACTCTGTTTAACAGCTTCAAGCATCGTTTCATAATCTGCTTTTTTTGCAAATTTAAGCGCTAAACCATTTTGCTTAACAGCTTCGAGCATAAGTTCTGGTGTTTTTAATTTGTTTGGTACGAACTCTAGTGATAAACCATTTTGCATAATGGCTTCCATGCATACAGCTTCTGTCTTGAGCTTCTTTGGAACAAACTCCAAAGCTAGTGCATCTTGCTTGATTGCATTATCTAAGACTTCATTTGTGATGAGAGATTTTTGTATATCTTTCAATGAGAAGCCAGGCTTCTTCGATTCACTCAAGGCTTTTTCTATTGTGTCAATTTTCATAAATATAATTCCTCTAAGATTAATAACCTTAGAATAATAGAAAATGGTAACATATTGATAACAATTAAAGTTATCAGATGATAATCTTAAAGACTTTTAAAAACTATCTTGTTGTTTTTTGTGATTGCATACATTTTTTGACAAGCAAGAGATGGAAGAGATATATATTTATCTATTTGAATACCTTGATGAAAATGCCCCTCTATAACCATATCTATATCTTGTGGATAATGGCTCATGATAGCCTCGGCTTTTTGCTCGAAATTTGACATTTTTTTGCAAATAATCTTAGCAGGAAGTCTGCTCATCTGATGATTTATAATCTTTTTTTCAAAAGGCTTGAGAATGTTGAGTGTTGTTTTGCTTCTAAGAAGTTTACAATATACTCCATATCCAAACCCTGCGTCATATTTATCCCCATGAGAAAGTGACACCCTATTCTCTCCTAGCTTCATAATGATAGGTTGATCATCTCTAGAGTATATATGCATATCTGGAAAAACATTTTTTAGGCAAAAGTCATGATTGCCTTCAAAATAATGCATCTCTATAGTTTTTGATAACTCTTGGAGTAATGCTGTAGCTTCATGACAAAATGTAGTTATGTAGTCATTGTAACCGAATAACAAATCAAATATATCGCCCATCAAAAACAGTTGAGGAGTAGTTATCTCGCCATTTTTTAGTTTATGGAGCAAGTCCATAAATTCATTGCCATGATGAGGATAATGTGCATCGGCAATAAATAAAGCGCTCTCTTTTATATCAATCATACTGTATCTTATGGAACATAAGCTATTTTTGGAAGTCCCATATTCTCATCAAGTCCACACATCAAATTCGCAGCAGCTAAACTTTGAGAACTTGCACCTCTTAGGAGATTATCTATCGCAGAACTAATAAAGAGCATATTGCCCTCGCGTGTCGCAAATATATCACAAAAATGTGTTCCACTTACGCTTTTTGTATCTACTGGTTTTTCTCTTATTCTGATAAATTCATCATTTTTATAATGCTCTTTTAGGATAGAAATGGGATCTACATCGCTTTTTAGTGTTGCATAAATACTTACAAGTTCACCTCTAGTCATAGGCACTAGATGTGGTACGAAATGTACATTCATTTTGGCATTATGCATCCCTGCTATCTTTTCTGCTATTTCGGGTGCATGACGATGGATTAGAGGGTTGTATGCAAATATATTGTCATTGATATTTACGAAATGTGTAGTTTCATTGCATGACTTACCTGCTCCGCTAACTCCAGACTTTGCATCTACTATTAGTGGCATATTTGTATCTATATATGGGATAAATGGCAAAATACCCAAAAGTGTGGCTGTTGGATAACATCCTGGACTTGCAACAAGTTTTGCTTTTTTGATATCTTCTCTATAGTACTCTATAAGTCCATAAATACCTTTGTTGGCATTTTCCTTGTCTTCATGTGAGCAATAATACTTTTCATAAGTTTCAAGCTCCAATCTATAATCGGCTGATAAATCCACTACTTTGATATCACTATCCCATAGATGTTTAGCAAAGCTCATGGCAGTTTTATGAGGAAGTGCCAAGAAAACCAAATCACAATTTGCTTTTACATCTTCTATGCTTGCTTTTTTGACATCCATACATATCACATCTTTTAATGATATATGTAAATCTTCTATTTTTATATCGCCCGAAGATGTTGCTAAATATGTAAGTTCAAAAACAGGATGATTTATTATCAGTTTTACAAGCTCTAATCCAGTATAACCACTAACCCCAACTATTCCTACTCGCATTTTATTCCTTGATACAAATTTCTTTATAGCAAACGCTACTTATCTCATAACATTTCTCGCCATTTGGTAAAGTTACCACTACTTCATCGCCTGGCACTTTACTCATAAGAGCTTTTGCTAGTGGAGAAAAGATAGATATTAACCCAAAAGATGGTTTTGACTCTTGTGAACCAACAATAGTATAAACTATAACTTCATCGCTATCCAAATCTATCAGCTCAACTGTCGAACCAAAACAAATTCTAGTGTGTGAAAGAGATGAAGGATCTATGATTTGAGAACGGGATAAAACATCACCAAGCTCTATGATACGCGCCTCCATCATACCTTGCTTTTCTTTGGCAGCATGGTATTCTGCATTTTCTTTTAAATCCCCTAAAGCTCTAGCCTCATCTATAATTTTTGCAATATTGATTCTTTCTACAGTTTTTAGGTGTTCTAACTCTTTTGATAATTTTTGATGTGTTTGGTTTAGCATTGGTTCTTTTTTCACATATATTCCTAATATAGTAATTTAAGAGTATTATACCAAAAAGGCTATAATAGCATTTGAATTTTTAAAAAGTGAAATATAATGATAAACATTTTAGTTACCAATGATGATGGATTTGAAGCCAAAGGTCTTCATGAAATAGTAAAAGCACTCAAAACTATAGGCAATGTCACAGTAGTATCTCCTACTGTTGAAAAATCTGCATGTGGTCATTCGCTTACGCTTACAAGACCTTTAAGATTTGTTGAACTTGAAGAAGATTTTTATAAGCTTGATGATGGAACTCCAACCGATTGTGTATTTTTGGCATTAAACAAAATTTATAATACTAGACATAGACCAGATATCGTAATCTCTGGCATAAACCAAGGCTCAAATATGGGAGAGGATATAACATATTCTGGAACTGCAGCTGGTGCTATGGAAGCAGTACTTCAAGGAATTCCTGCTATTGCTATATCTCAAGTATGCAAAGAACATTGTCAAAATATAGAAGAGTTTGGTTTTGAGCTAGCAAAAGAAGCCATTATAAATATAGTTAAAAAAGTTTTAGATGGTGGTTATCCTCTAAGTGAAAGAAAATTTTTAAATGTAAACATACCTCCTATTGCATCAAAAGATTGCAAAGGATACAAAGTAACTAAAGCTGGTAAAAGAATTTATGGCAATAGTGCAGAGGTTCATTACAACCCTAGAGGACTTGAATATTACTGGATAGGACTACCTAGACTTGATTGGGAGACAGAAGAAGGATATATAAGTGATTTTGAAGCCATAGATCAAGGATATATATCCATCACACCTGTTCATTTGGATATGACAAGTCATAAAGACATAAAACATTTAGAGAATTGGCTGTGAGATTTGAGCGATGTAGAACTCTTTTTGGAGAAGATTTCGAGAAACTCCAAAATGCCAAAGTACTTATAATTGGTGTTGGGGGCGTTGGAAGTTACGCGCTTGATTGTTTATATAGAAGTGGCGTTAGTCATATAACAATAGTAGATTACGATACATATGATATAACAAATCAAAATAGACAAATAGGTTCAGATGCTACTGGTGCATACAAAACAGACAGACTTTGCGAATTATATCCTGGTATCAAAACCATAAATTCACAGGTAGATATCACATGGGTAAAAGAGTTTGATTTTGAACCTTTTGATATAGTAATAGATGCTTGCGATACTACGAAAGTAAAAATAGAATTGGCAAAAAAAGTCTATAAAAAACTTATAATGTCAGTAGGATCTGCAAAAAGATTTGATGCCTCAAAGATAAAAGTTGATTCTATCTGGAAAAGCTATGGGGACGCGCTGGCAAGTAAAATACGCAGTGAATTGAAAAAACAAAAATTTGATAGGAACTTTAAAGTTGTATTTTCTGACGAAGATGCCAAATGCAAAGACAAAGGCTCTTGTGTAGCTGTAACTGGTGCATTTGGTCTTACAATATGTTCCGAGACTATAAAAAAGTTATTGGGAAAATAGATTTTATTTTTTCTTCAAACTATCTCTTATATCTCTAAGCAATAATATATTCTCATCCACAGCAGGAGTCTCTTCAACTACTGGTTCTTTTATCTTATTGTATGCTCTTATAAATATAAATATCACAAAACCTAAAATTATAAATGAGATGATATCATTGATAAATTGACCATATTTAATTACTGGTGAACCTGCTTTTGTAGCAGCATCAAGGGAATCATATGTTTTGCCACTCAATTCTATATACAATTGAGAAAAATTAACCTTACCAAGCAACATACCAATTGGGGGCATGATGACATTATCTACAAGCGACTTTATAACTGTAGAAAAAGCGCCACCAAATATAAAACCTATTGCCATATCAACCATATTTCCTTGAATAAGGAATTTTTTAAACTCTTTAAACATCTTCATTCCTCTGTAGCCTCGAATATGTTATTTTTTATCACAATTTAACTTAATCTTAGAATCTCTTTTGAAAAATGAGACTATAGATAAAAGAAATGCAACCGCAATAGCAATATAAACCCAATCAGGTATCGGCATAGGATCTCCAGCTGCATAAGAATGCAAACCAGATAAATAATAGTTAACCCCAAAATATGTCATCAAAACACTACTGTAAGCCCAGAGAGCTGCTAAGTTAAACATATAATGGCTTTTTAATTTCGGAATGAATCTAAGATGTATTACTGCTGCATAAACTAGTATTGTGACAGCAGCCCAAGTCTCTTTTGGATCCCAACCCCAATATCTTCCCCAGCTTTCATTCGCCCATACACCACCGAGAAAATTTCCTATGGTGAATATTGCCAAACCTATGATTATTGACATTTCTGAAAGTGCTGTCAGTTCTGCTATAGATCTATCTATATTTATATTATTTTTACTTCTAAAAATAAATAAAATAAGTGCAAGCAAAGACAGTATAAATCCAAGACCTAAAAATCCGTCTCCTCCAACTATAAGTGCGACATGTATCATTAACCAATAAGATTTAAGCACTGGAACCAATGGTGTAATCTCTGGGTTTATAAAACTCATGTGAGCTACAGCCATAGTCGCACCAGCTAGAATTGCTGTAGCTGAGAGTGCAAAAACACTTTTTCTAGCAAGAATAAGTCCAGCGGAAACTGTTGTGAGTGCTATAAATACTATTGATTCATAAGCATTGCTCCATGGCGCGTGATCTGTAACATACCATCTTATACCAAGTCCTGCTATATGAACCAAAAAGCCAATACCAAGCAATCCAACTGCAATTTTCAAAATCCAATTTATTTTAACAATAGGTTTTATCATATGTGCAAAAGCAAAAAGAATAAGTAAAATACCAATAGCTAAATAATAAGGCACTAATTTAGAAAAAAGATCAAAATCATTATAAAATACTTCAAAATCTATCTTCTCTTTTGATGGTATCACATTTTTGCCAACCATCTCTTGATATTCTTTTATGATTCTAAGTCCATTATCTGCATTTTTCCAATTTTTTGTTTTTGCAGCCTCTTCAAGTTGAACAAAATAATTTGTTGTTATTAGTTTAACCATATCAGAATCTTTTGGCTCAAACATATCCATCGCTCTCTTAGGAGAATACCAACTGTTGTTTGGATCTTTTGGCTTTGGATAAATCTTTAAAAAATCACCCATAAAAGTCATATACATAACATTTACTCTCTCATCTACTTTAATGAGTTCTTTGTCATATTGAGTTTTTTCAAGTGGAGCTTTTTGGTTTGCTTTTTGGACTGCATCAAAAAGTTTATATTGTCCAGCTGCTGTAAAAAAATCAGAAAATTTTGCAAATTTATCTTCACTACTAAGACCCAAATCTTTTGCTATTTGCGGATGAGATATCTTGATTATTGGTAACTCTTGAAAATTTTCAGGTTTAAGCATCATATTTAAAAATAGTTCACTTGAGCTTCTGCCAAACATGGTTGTAGAGCCTGTAACTTTTGATACAATTTCTATTGCCATAGTATCAACTGGTTTCATTCTTCCTAGATTATCTTGAACAACAAGATGTCTAAAATTTTCCAAATGATTTTTATCTATTGTCAATATAGTAGAATTTACATCTGCTTTTAGATTTGTAGCGCCAATAAATGCAAATAGTGCTATTGCAACAAAAAGTTGTTGCATATTATTTGCTTCGCGTAAAAGTTTTTGAAATCTTCCATTTTTTATAAACAAAGACCAAATCAATCCAATAGATAAAAGTAAATACCCTAAATATGTCATTTTCGTTCCTGGGTCATGATTTACTGATAGAATCGTACCTTTTTCATCTGGATCATAAGATGTTTGGAATAATCTAAAATTATCATAATCAAGAATATGATTCATATATATAGCATAAGGCATATTTACGCCATTTTTTGGATCTTTGAGTATAACATCACTCGCATATGAAGATGGAGTCATAGATCCAGGATATCTTTCAAGCTTAAAATCTTTTAGATAAATTTCGAATGGCAACTCAATAACTTTTGAGCCAACAATCATGGCTATATCAACACCATCTACATTAAGGCTTTGAATATCTCCATTTTCTCCATTAACAGGGAAAAATTCCATAGTTTTTGATTTCCCATTAACGCTAACATCTATAGCCATATATTCTGGTTTGCCTGATATAGGCTTGAGTGATGAAGATGTTTTTTGAATAGTTGCTTTTGGATAAATTCTTTTTAAAACTATGGCATTGGCATCAAATCTATAAAGAGTTCTTTTATTAAAAGCATTCAATCCTGCACTTGTAGTATTACTTTCTTGTGTGTCCATATTTAAAGTTTCTGCATTGCTTGGAAAATATGCTTTTAGCCCTTCATCGGAACTTACTATATTAAAAGCTTTTGGGTCACTGCTATTATTATCGAATGAAATAATCACTCCTCCAATTAGTTTTGTTTCACCCTTGGCTATATAAGCTGAACTTCCAGCATTTCCCATACCACTAACCATTAACTCCAATATCTCTTTTCCGTCTTCTGCATTGGTTTGTACTTTTTCTTCCAATTGCGGCAAATATTCTTTTAGTGTCAAGTTAATGGTTTTATTTCCCACTACTATTTGCTTATTAAAGCTATTTTTTGTCATTGATGATAAAAATATAGGGTATTCTTGGTAGTTAGTACTTTTGCCATTCTTGGCTTCTATTTGAACATATCTATCAATTGAAAGCATTTTATTTGTTGAACTTCCTTCCCTAACAGATAATTTTCCTTCATAACCCCAATATCTAGTCATCAACGCACCAAGTGCTATTATGACAAACGAAAGGTGAAATATAAAAACAGGTATTTTATTTTTGTATGATTTAAAATTAATTATTTGATATACAAGTATGGCTATAAAATAAAACAAAAAAAGTTCAAACCATTTTGCTTTATATACCAATGCTTGAACAGTTGTTGTTCCATAATCATTTTCTATAAATGTAGCCAAACCTATAATAACACCAAAAAGCACCATCATTATTATTGCCATTTTCATTGAAAAAAGTTTCTTTAATATATTCATTTTATTCCTCAAATTTTAAAAGTTTATTTTATACACATTTGCTTTATTTAAGATAAAAATTGTCTTTTAAAGGTATATTTTTTATACACATATTTTTTTGTCAAAATTTATCTCAAATACAACATACTCATTTTCATATCTATAATTCAAAATGAATCCATGTAAATCAAGAATTCTTTTTACTATATTCAAACCTAAACCGTATCCATTTTTGTTACTATTTTCTTTTGTAAATGGATCTAAATAATATAAAAAGTCCTTTTCTAGAGGTTTAGCGAAGTTTTTTATGCTAATCTTATTTTCTCCTATATCTACATGAACTATACCTTTTGTTTTGTACTTTAAAGCATTATCTATGAGATTTTTAATGGCAATACTAAGATAATTTTTATCTGCTAAAATTGCAAAATTGGTATGTTCTTTTATGTCTAGCTCATCTTCCTCGATAAACATTTTTGACAGAGCATCAAGCAATACATCATCTATGAATACATTTTTTATAGATAGATGCAAAATATTTGAATTTAATCTCTCTAGCTCTAAAATTTCATTTGTTAAACTATCAATTTGCTCGATAGAGTGATATAAAATATCTTTATGCTTACTGCTTTCCATCATTTCAAGTGAAAGTTTAGCTTTTGCCAATGGAGTACGAAGTTCATGGGAGATATCACTAAGCAACTGTTTTCTTGAAGTAATAAGAGTTTCAATATTTTGAGCCATATCATTAAATTGTTTTTTAAGCTTTGATATTTCATCTTTTTTTCTCTCATCAAAAGAGAGTCTATACTTATAATCTCCAGCCCCAAAAATCTCTATACCTTTTGATATTTTTTTTATTGGCTTTAACATACTCCAAATAATAACAAAAATTAAAATTAAAATTAAAACATCTGCTAGTATAAAGTAGTTCATCAGCATTTTTTGCCAAATATTTTCATTTTGTGTTTTATCAAAAAATACTGTTACATCATCTAGATATGCTATTTTAAGATAGTATAAATCGTCCAAATTAATTATACTAATTCCGCCAAAAGAAGTTTCTACATGGTAAACAATATCACCAGTAGTTAAATTTATCGTTTTAGGATCTACTATATCAAAATTAAACTCTTCTGCGCTACTCTTTAATAGACCTGTATCACCTTTTACTAATATATCATATAACTCTTTTGAAGTTTGGATATATCTATTTTCTATGCTACTTTTTATATTTTGATTTGATATTTGATTTGTTTTGATAGACAAAATACTCATAATAATCATGCTTATGACAAAAAGTATGGTAATTTTTGAAAAAATAGACACAACTTATCCTATAAACTTATATCCAACGCCCCAAATAGATTTGATGAACATTGGTGTTTTAATATCATCAAAGAGTTTTGCTCTTATATTTGATATATGCATATCTATAGCTCTATCTTTTAACTCTTGGTTTAGGTGTTGAGATATTAAACTTCTAGAAAAGACTTGATTTGGATGTCTCAATAGAAGTGACAATATCTCATATTCTATCTTGGTAAGCTCCAGAGGATGCCCATCTTGTATTATTTGCATTTTATTATCATCTATCTCAAAAATACCTATCTTTTGCACTCCAGTTCTACCATTCACTCGTCTAAAAATGGCATCCATTCGTATTAAAAGTTCTTTTGGCTCGTATGGTTTTGCTAAATAGTCATCTGCCCCATGCTCAAAGGCAACTACTTTATCTCCTAGATTATCTCTAGCACTTGATATGATAATAGGAATGTTGCTTTGGGCTCTGATTTGCTTACATACATCAAAACCATCCATTTTTGGTAACATTAAATCCAGTATAACCAAATCGCAACTATTTTTATTTTTTAGCTTTTCAAGTGCCAATATTGGATCATCGAAAGCTTCTACGCTATATCCATAATTTTGCAAATACTCTATTAGCAACTCTTGCATTACCAAATTGTCTTCTATGAGAAAAATATTCAATCTATCTCCCACTCATCAATATAATTAACAAATTTTTTTCTTTGTTGGGTATTTAAAAGTTTATGTATCTTAGAAAGAAAATTTCCTTCTATGGTAGATGCTTTTGTCGAAAGATCTTGATTTACTTTTATTATCTTTGAAGCATCAAAATTATTAGATAAAAATATATCTTGCTTTTGTTTTTGTTGATTTCTCTCATACTGCTTATAATTTCTCATTTGTGTTCTATAGTCTTCAAGTATCTGTTTTAAGGATACTTTTTGTGTGTCGCTCAGTTCAAGAAATGTAAAATCTTTTTTATAATAATGATGATTGTCCCCTTCATGTTTGTCTGCCCAAGCAAATCCAAATATCAATAAAAGAATCATTATAAATCTCATAAAGCAGCCTTTATATTTTTGGTATCAATCAATTCGCCGTCAAGCAATCCTTTTTCTATATCAATATGACAAGCTTGACAATTTGCCTTACTTTTAATTTTATTTGATAAAAATACTTTACTATCTATATCCTTATGCTTCGCTTTCCAAAATGGAGTTTTTGTGATAGCTATGATAGTTTGATTTTGATTTTTTAAACTTTTTTGTATCTTAAGTGCCACTTCACTTGTACTGTTTTCGCTTGCTTCTTTTTGCAAAAATGTGCTTATGGATAATCTAGTTTTTTCATCCAACGAAGCATCATCGCCAAAATGATTTGTTAGATTATTCATCATCACACTCCAAGATTTTTTCGGTAACAAATATGGCGGGTATGCTATGTGGCAACTAGCACACTCGTTTACGAAGTCTACATTCATAGCTTCGTAATCTACCGCCTTGTTTTCACTTTTAATAAAAACATTGTCTTTTATCCCAAGAAGATAAACAAATGATCCGATGGCAACCAATATCCAAATAATTTGAAATATTTTACCAAATAAACTGGTTTTTGTATCAACTGATGTTTCCGTATCTTTATAGCCCGTAACCATAGATTTGATACTGTCCCCACCTCTTACAAACTTCTCTATCAAACTACCTGCTACATGGGCTATGATGATAGCTAAAAATGTATTTACAAATAGTTCATGTAACTCTTCAAATACTTCTGTATCTCTATAATATGTTAAATGTAAAAAAGCAAATACTCCGTGATTTTCGCCAACTCCATATGCCAAAAGACCGCTAACTATACTAAGCAAACCAAAAATGAACATTGCTATAATAGCCCAGCTTGATGCAGGGTTGTGCCCAATATGTGCTTTTGTTTTTGTAAATACGGATAAGAGATAGGAGATAAGATTTTTAATGCTAAAATCAAAATCACTAAATTTGGAATACTGTGGTCCAACAACACCCCATAATATTCTAAATATTATAAGTATGCCAAGAGTAATTCCGAAAACAGCATGTGAGCCAAGCAACTCATCTTCATCACCAGACAAATATGCAGCTGCGAAAAGGAGTATCATCAAAACATGAGATATCCTGTTGCCAAGAGGCCAAATATAACTTTTAATCATCCCATCCTCCATAATTTGGTATTTTTATATCTCTTTCACTATATATACCCTTTTCTGCTGTCGTGTGACATGCTATACAGTTACCTATATTACCAACTTCTTTTTGTGTTATCATTTTTTTTGGAATATCATTATGTTTATGCATAAAATATGGTGTTTTTGTTATGCGAAGTGGTATTTGATTTGATGCAATAGATGCCGTTATCTTTTTGCTTCTTTTGTATTCTAACGAATTATCACTACTATTATTAACCAAATAGTTTTTTAGATAATTTGTAGTTTTAGGATCCAAAGACGCATCATCGCCAAAGTGGTCGTCAAGAGTATTCATCATCTTAGCCCAAGAACGCTTAGGTAAAAGCCCAGGTTGGTATGCAAAATGGCAACTTCCACACTCTTTTTGATAAACTGCATTATTTGCTACTGCTACACCACTAAGTTTTTTAGATCCATCATGACCATGATCATCATGGTCTGCCATAGCAACAACTGCTCCAATCAGTAAAAATGGTAAAACTAATAGTACTTTTTTCATATTATTATCCTTATTTTGATTTTATATAATAAAGAACATCGCCCTTTTCTTGTGCTGTTCCTTCTCTTTTATAAACATCGTTAAAGTTTCTTTTTAGCCATTTTTGAACTTCTAGAACATCAGTTAGTCGTTGTGAATTGACTTTTGGAGACAGTGGATCAATTGTTTTGTTTGTAAAAGCATTTTTGCTTGGGAGTGTTAGATTGCTTCCATGACATGAGGTACAAGATATCTCTTTGCCTCTTTTGCCTATATGCTTTGAAGTAAATATCTGCTCTCCTCTTTGCGCACTAAAATCTGTAAAATTGCTATTAGATTTTTTTGCTTCGATTTTAAGACCATTTATATAGCTCTGCATTGATGGATTAAATCCTCCAGCATTAGATAAAGCTCCTAATATTATTAATAAAGCTAGTTGTTTTTTCATTTTGACTCCTTTTAGTTTATATATGAAACTATAAGGCTTAGTTGTAAAATTCAAAAATACAAATCTTTACAAAAAATTTACATTTTAAAATACTCGTATCTATTGTTAGAAATTATATTTTTTTGCTAAACTCATATTATGGAAAATATAGTGAAAAATTTTTGGGAAACAAAAACTCTTAAAGAAATGACCACGGATGAATGGGAAGCATTATGTGATAATTGTGGTCTTTGCTGTTTGCATAGAGTTATAATGTATGATGACAGCATTGCAACGACTTGTGTTGTTTGTAAAAATTATGATTTGCAAAATAAAAAATGTGCCGATTATGAAAATAGATTTAAAATAGTACCACAATGTGTAAAGTTGACGCCAAATGATGTTTCAGCTTATGATTGGTTACCATCTACTTGTGCATATAGATTGATAGATCAAAATCTTCCACTACCAAATTGGCACCCATTGATAACCAACAACAATGAAAGTGCAAAAAATATTGGGGTAAATCCAAAAGATTTTATACTTGAAAATGATAATATAGATATAGAAGATTATATTATCGACTAATCATTTTTTACCAAGTGGATTATCGCTTCTATTTTTTGGTTTTCTTGTCTCTTCTATATTTGGTTTTGTGTTGCTAAAAACTCCTGCACTATAAAGTACACAACCTTTACATCCAGGATCACACTTGTGCTTAAGAAGCATACACCACTCAGTCTCTTTATCAGTTTTGCTCAGATACTGACATCCCCATCCACTTGCCATTTACTTCAATTCTCCCCAATTATCTCCAATACTTATAGAACATTCCAGAGGAACATCTAGCTCATATATGTTTTCCATAACATGAGAAAATCTTTTACTAAGCTCTTCTGCTTTATCTATTTTTACCTCAAATATAAGTTCATCGTGAATTTGAAGCAATAAAAATGCATCAAGCCCATCTTCTGCTATAAGTGTATCAATCTCTATCATAGACATTTTTATGAGATCCGCTGCACTTCCTTGGAATCTAGTATTTGTGCCCTCTCTGAGATATGCTGCCTTTTCCATCCCATTTGCATTATCATAGTCAAAAAATCTTCTTCGCCCAAGTAGTGTTTCTACATAACCATTATGCTTTACATTTTCTTCTATAGAATCAAGAAAATGCTTTGCAGTAGCGAAAGTCTTGAAATAGTTTGTTATTATCTCTTTGGCTTCATCTTGAGAGATGTTTAATTCTCTTGATAACTTTCTTGGTCCCATACCATATAAAAGTCCAAAGTTTATAGATTTTGCTATATGTCTTTTTTCTTTTGCGAACTCTTCACCAAAAAGTTTTATAGCAGTTGCTAGATGTATATCATGTCCAGAATTAAAGGCATCAAGCAAAGCTTTATCTTGTGAAAAATGAGCAAGCAATCTAAGCTCTATTTGTGAATAGTCAATACTTACAAGTTTATATCCCTCTTTTGCTACGAAAGCCTCTCTTATGCTTCTGCCAAGTTCGCTTCTAACTGGTATATTTTGTAAATTTGGATCTTTAGAGCTAAGTCTTCCAGTAGTTGTCCCAGTTTGCAGAAATGATGTATATATTCTGTTATTTTTATCTTTTGCACCAAGAATCAAAAGAGGCTCAACATAAGTTGATAATAGTTTTGTATATTCTCTATATTCAAGTAGTTTTTCGACAACAGGATGTTCGTCTTTTAAGCTCTCTAACACGGCCTCGTTTGTACTATATCCTGTTTTGGTTTTTTTGCCGCCTTTGAGTCCTAAATTTTGAAATAAAATAACGCCAAGTTGTTGAGTGGACCTAATATTAAATTCACTTCCACATAAATCATATATTTCTTTTGTCAAAAGTTCTATTTTGGCAGATAACCCAGTTTTCAATTCCGCAAGTTTATTTAAATCTACTTTTATGCCAATACTCTCCATTTTTGCAAGTACATTTATAAATGGATATTCAACATTTTTTGCTTCTATTTTTAATTGTTCAAGTGATGCTAATTCAATTTTTTTATTTATTGCATGATAAAGAAGATATGTCATCCATGCATCTTCTGCAGCATAAAATGTGGCATCTTCAATAGAAACACTTGAAAAGTTTTCGCCTTTTTTAACCGTATCACTAAAAGATTTCATGTCATAGTTAAAATAATCTTTTGCTAAAAAATCCAATCCAGCTCTTTTTGCTGGATTGGATAACCATGCGAGTATCATAGTATCGGCATATGGTGTTATCTCTTTGAAATCAAATCTATTGTAAAGCAGAGATAAATCAAATTTTAGATTTTGACCAACCACTTTACATTTTAATATTTGCTCTATTGCGCCTAATGCATCATCTACACCAACTTGATCTCCAACGCCCAAATAACTATGTCCCACTGGAATATAATATGCTTTTTTATCATCAAGACAAAAACTAAAACCAACCAAATTCGCCTCTTTTGTATCAAGCGATGTAGTTTCAGTATCAAATGCTACTAATGTGTCTTTATTTAATTTTGATATAACACTATTTAATTTTTCATTTGTATCAAGAGTGATAGCTTCAAAAGATAATTGATGTTTTTTATCTTCTATGATAATACAATCTGGAGTTTCGCTTGGTTTTTTGATTTCAGCTTTTTTGAGGGCTTGTCTCATTTCATATCTTTCAAATTCACTTACCAAACAAGCTAAATAATTTTTATCTTCAAACTTAAAATTATTCCAATCACAAGTGTCGAAAATATCTTGTTTCATGGTAACAAGTTCTCTTGACATAAATGCACTTTCCTTGCTTTCTATTAGCAAATTCTGCATCCTTGGTGTTCCAGCATTTTGTATATCTTCATAAATGGCTTCTAGTGTATGATACTTATTTATAAGCTCACTAGCACCTTTTTGTCCTATCCCTTTAACCCCTGGAACATTGTCCGAACTATCGCCAAGTATTGCTTGAAAATTTATAAAATCTTTTGGATTTATGCCAAATTTTTCCACACAGCCAGCTTCATCTATTTCACACTTTTTGACACTATCATAAAGAACAACAACCCCATCATCTATAAGTTGATACAGATCTTTATCGTGTGAAACGATTCTAACTCTTATTCCATCTTTTTTTGCCAAATTAGTTATGGTTGCTATGATGTCATCTGCTTCATATTTATCTATGGAGATATTTGCAAATCCCATCTTTTCTATCCACTCTATAGCAATTGGGAGTTGTAGAGTTAAATCTTCTGGTGGTGCTTGTCTGTTTGCTTTATAGGCATCATATATATCTTTTCTAAAAGTATCGCCCTTACTATCAAGTGCAAAAACTATATAGTCCGTTGCATGCTCTCTTCTTAAAGAATCTATAAGATTTATAAAACCTGTTAAAAGTCCAGTTGGAAATCCATCACTATTTCTGAGTGCTGGAAGTGCATAATATGAGCGGAAAAAATATCCAAAAGTATCTATAATAGTAACTGTTTTCATCAAGCTTCTTTTTATTTCTATTTTACCCTTTTGGATATAAGAAAAATGTTAATTGGATTAATAATTAGCTCTCAAGCTCTTTTGCTAAATATTCTCCAGTGTAACTTCCGCTTTTTTTATAGTTTTTCATAAGTTCTGCTGGTGTTCCAATATCTATTATCTCACCGCCTTTATTTCCACCTTCTGGTCCCATATCTATAATATAATCTGCATTTTTTATGATATCTAAATTGTGTTCTATAACCACTACGCTATTGCCAAGTTCGACTAAATGATGAAGTACGCCTGTAAGCCTATCAACATCAGCAAAATGAAGTCCTGTTGTAGGCTCATCTAGAATATAAAGTGTACTTCCTGTATCTTTACGGCTCAACTCTTTACTTAATTTTATTCTTTGAGCTTCTCCGCCACTAAGAGTTGTTGCATTTTGTCCAAGCTTTATATAACCAAGGCCTACAGCCTCAAGTGTACTAAGTTTTACAAAAACAGCTGGAACAGCTTTGAAAAATTCCAATGCTTCGGTTACACTCATAGCTAGAACATCTGCTATACTTTTGCCTCTATACAAAACTTCTAAAGTTTGTTGATTGTATCTTTTTCCTCCACAACTATCACATCGCACCATTACATCAGGCAAAAAGTGCATCTCTATTTTTATCTCTCCATCGCCTTGACATTTTTCACATCTGCCGCCTTTTACATTAAAAGAAAATCTTCCGATTTGATAACCTCTAAGCTTTGCTTCTTTTGTTGAGGCAAAAAGCTTTCTAATCTCATCCATTATGCCAGTGTATGTAGCTGGATTACTTCTAGGCGTTCTTCCTATTGGATTTTGGTCAAGATATATTACTTTGTCAAGTTCTTCTAACCCAACTATTTCTACACCATCTACTTTGTTTACTTTTCTTGCACGATTTAAAATCTCAAGTGCTGTAGGCAAAAGTGTTTGAAGTATCAATGAGCTTTTCCCACTTCCACTAACTCCTGTAATACAAACGAAATTACTAAGAGGTATTTTTGCAGATAAATTTGAAATATTATTCAATGTTACATTTTTTATCTCTATAAATTTATCCTGTGTTCTGTCATGTTTATAGTCTATTTTTTTTCTGCCAAATAGATAGTCTGCTGTTAATGTTTTTGCTTTTTTTAATTTTTCCAAATTTCCATTAAATACTATCTCTCCACCATACTCTCCAGCACCAGGACCAATGTCTATAACATAATCGGCATTTAGTATCGTTTCTTTATCGTGCTCAACAACTATGACACTATTGCCTTTTGCTTGAAGAGATTTTAGAGTCCTGATAAGCTTCATGGTATCTCTTTCGTGAAGTCCAATGCTAGGCTCATCAAGAACATACATAACGCCCGTAAGACCTGAACCTATTTGTGAGGCTATCCTTATTCTCTGTGCTTCGCCACCTGAAATAGTTCTAGCATCACGATTTAAGCTAAGATACCCTAGCCCAACATCATATAGAAAAAATAGTCTTTCATTGATTTCCCGTAAAATTGGTTCGGATATTTTAACTTGTTGAGAAGTTAAAGAATCAAAGTTTTTCTTATCTTGAAAAAACTTATATGTGTCTTCGATTGGTTGGCTCACAACCCAAGATATATTTTTATCGCCTATTTTTACAGATAGTGCTTGCGGTGATAGTCTATTGCCGTTACATCTATCACAAACCTTTTCGGTCATATACTCAGCTAAATCTCTCTCATCTTTAAACATATCATAGGCTATTCTAACAATTCCTGGCCATTCTCGTCTAAGAGCATGTCTTTTCCAAGTAAAATTTACAATTTCAGAATTTCCATAAAGTATAGCTTTTTTTTCAAATTCTTCAAGCTCTTCATATGGTTTATGTATATTTATTTCTTGTGATTCACAAAAAGCATTTAAAAATTTAGCATAATAGCTTTTATTAAAACCATAAACTATTTTGATTGCACCTTTGTCGATACTAATAGAACTATCTATGATTTTTTTAAGATCTAAAACATATCTAATTCCCAACCCATCACAAGTATTACAAGCACCTTTTGGCGAGTTAAAAGAAAAACTTACAGGCTCCAGTGGCTCAAAACTAATCTTACAATCAAAACATGCTAAATGCTCAGAGTAGTGAAGATATTGACTATCAACTCCAACTTCTTCGTGATTTGATATCTCTATCTCAACTTCTCCATAACTCTCTTTTAATGCTTTTTCAACATCACTTGCTATTCTCTCTTTATTATCACTATGAATAACAACTCTATCAATAACAACTTTTATAGTATGTTTTTTTGTTTTACTTAACTCTATCTCTTCATCAAGCCTTACCATAACACCATCTACTATAGCTCTAACATATCCTTTATGGCGTAGAGATTCCAACATCTCCGTAAATGAACCTTTCTTTTCTTTAACAAGAGGTGCAAGTATAACTACCTTGCTATCTTCTGGGAGCTTCAAAACTTCATTTATAATGTCACTAGCACTCATAGAAGATATTGGCTTTCCGCACTCATGACAATATTGTTTCCCAACTCTAGCAAAAAGAAGTCTAAGATAATCATAAATTTCGGTAATAGTTCCAACCGTAGATCTTGGATTTTTAGATGTTGTTTTTTGATCAATTGCTATTGCTGGAGTAAGTCCTTCAATTTTATCTACATCAGGTTTGCCAACTCGTCCTAAAAACTGTCTTGCATAAGATGAAAGAGACTCTATATATCTTCTTTGGCCTTCTGCATAAAGAGTAGAAAAAGCCAATGTTGATTTTCCACTTCCACTAAGTCCTGTTACAACAACAAGTTTATTTTTAGGCACCTCTAGAGAAATATTTTTGAGATTGTTTTCTCTTGCTCCATAAACTTTGATACTATCCATATTTATCCTAAAATTTTATTTACTGTTATCACAAGTATAAATACATAAAACAAAACCATAATTGTTTTATAGTGAGTTACTTTAATTTTTTTGAGCATCCATATGCCTACCCAGATACCTATTAGTGAACCTATTCCCAACAATAATCCATGTTTATAATCCATAAGTCCCAAATAAGACAATGAGATAAACGATGAAAACGATGAAAACATTACAAAAAATAGTCCAACTGCTGATGATTTTTTAAGTGAAAATCCTAAAAAACTAACCAATATAGGAGTCATAAGAATGGATCCTCCCACGCCCAGCATTCCTGAAAAAATACCGATACCAGAACCTATAAGAGCATATAGATATGGATTGTAAATCTCATCTCTTTTTGGCTCTGGATTTGATAAAAAAAGTTTAATAAGAGTAAATACTACTACTCCTAGAAATAGATACTCAAGAACTTTGTAATCAAGTACTTTAACCAGATACGCACCTAGTATAGCACCTAGTATCCCACCTAGTCCAAAATATACTTTTTTAGCTGGATCATATGTTTGATTTTTTCTATGAAGATAAAATCCAAAAATGGAACTCATAAGCATTTGAAATACGGATATGGCGATGGCTTGCTTTATATCAAACCCCATATAAAGCAATATCGGTACACTTGCTGTTCCACCACCTATGCCAAAAAAACCAGATAGTATCCCAACAAAAACACCAACTATTATAAGCAATATTTCCATTTATAAACTCCAAAAATTAAGACAATATTATACCATAAATAAGAGCATCTATAAACTTTTATCGTATAATTGCATATTAAAACTAAAAAGGGTTGTAATGAAAATTATAAATATATTTTTACTCTCTTTGATGTTATTTCTCGCAGGATGTGGAGAAACTCAAAAAAGTATTGTTGTACCAAAACCAGTATATAAAAAACCAAAAATTGCACTTGCATTTGGTGGAGGTGCAGCAAAAGGATTTGCTCATATAGGTGTTATAAAAGTATTAGAGCAAAATGGCATCAAAGCAGATATTATCACAGGTACAAGTGCTGGAGCTGTAATTGGAAGTCTTTATGCATCAGGAATGAATAGTATAGAACTTCAACAAAAAGCAATGGATTTGGAAGCAGATGGATTGATGGATTTTACATTATCAACTGATGGCTTTATCAAAGGTATTGCATTACAAAATTTTATAAACAAATCAGTACAAAACAGACAAATACAAAATCTTAAAATTCCACTAGGAATTGTTGCTACAAATAAAAATACAGGGGCAACAGCTATATTTGTTTCTGGGAATACTGGACAAGCCGTTAGGGCAAGTGCAAGTGTACCAAATATATTTCAACCTGTAAAAATAGGTAGTAATTTTTATGTTGATGGTGGTCTTACACAGCCAGTACCAGTAAGTGCTGCACGTAAAATGGGTGCGGATATAGTTATAGCTATTGATATATCAGCGAAACCAAAAAGTGGGGTTAGCGGCTTGCTTCAAACACTTGACCAAAGTATAAATATCATGAGCCAAGTGGCACTAAACAATGAACTTAAAAAAGCAAATATTGTCATAAGACCAGACCTTGACAGACTTAGCTCTGTATCATTTGATTCAAAACATCAAGCTATCTTGGAAGGTGAAAAAGCAGCATTGCGAATGTTGCCTACTATAAAGAAAGCTATAGCAAATTATAAATAGTTTGAGATGGAATGCTTAGCAAAAATCGCTAAGAGTTCTGCTTTTTACCATTTCGTAAGTTTCGATACCAACTAAAGTTTTAACTATCTCTAGTCCAAAACATATAGCAGTAGCAGGACCACGAGAAGTCATTACTTTGCCGTCATACACTACTTTTTCTTTATCTGTATAACCCTCAGGTCTTATCTGTTCATGAGTAGGTGGATAGCAAGTATAATTATAATTTAATACTCCAGCAACATGAAGTGCAAAAGGAGCGGCACATATAGCGCCTATGTGTTTATTGCTTTCTTTAAACTCTTTTAGGAGTGTTTGAACTTTAACATTTTGAGCAAGTCTATTTGTACCGCCAGATCCACCAGGAAGCACTATCATATCATAATCATAGCTTGAACAAATATTTATATCTATATTTGCTTGGATTGCTATACCATTCGCACCTACGACTAAATCGCTGACAAAATCGCCACCAAGATATGCTATATCAACTTCTATGCCGCCTCTTCTCATTATATCAATAAGACTTACTGCTTCAATCTCTTCAAAACCTTCTGCAAGTGGAACTAGAACTTTTGCCATAACAATCCCTTTAAATATTACTTAGCTTTTTCTAAATAAACACCCTCAACAGTATCGACTTTTATCATATCTCCTTCAAGTACATGGAAAGGAACTTGAACTACTGCACCACTCTCTAAAGTTGCAGGTTTTTTACCGCCTTGACTGTCACCCTTGAAGTTTGGTGGAGTTTCTACTACTTTAAGTACAACTGTTTGAGGTATCTCAACTGATATTGCTTTACCATTGTGAAAAAGTATATCAGCATTCATTCCATCAACCATAAAGCTAAATGTATCTTCCCCAACTTGTTCTTTTGTAAGACCAACTTGTTCAAAGCTTTCATTATCCATAAATTGCAAAAATTCACCATCATCATAAAGATATTGCATAGTTTTTTGCTCTAACGCAGGAACTTCAAATTTATCCCCTGCGTGAATAGTTTTCTCTATAACTTTTCCAGAACTCAAATGTTTAATTTTGCATCTAACAAATGCTGCACCTTTACCTGGTTTTACATGTTGGAACTCTATAACTTTATAAGGGTTTCCATCAAGCTCAAGCCTAACACCCTTCTTGATATCTCCCATGCCTATTGTAGCCATAACTACTCCTTGTTTAATAAAATATATTAATTATACCAAATGGTTGGTTAAACTTCATTCTTATCAGTATTGATACAATGATTTGAACTTAAATTTTGCCTATTATATTAAGATATGATAAAGCAAAAGAATGATGACAACTCAAGTTTTACTCCTTTTAACTTATTTGGTGCATGATGAGCATATTAATAACCTTTAATGCAAATGGTATAATTGACGGATAATCGCCTATTGGTATAAACCCAATAATCCAAAGAATAGAAATAATGACTATTTCCCATAAAAATAGCTTCTCTTTTTGCTTGATGTGTTTAATAAATATAATCGTTGTAAATAATAATATAACTAAATAAATTGGATAAAATATTATGATTGCCAAATCATGCCCGTCGCGCGAAAATTCAACCTTCTGATGAGCCCAAAAATATATAAATATCCAAAAAACAAACAAACAAAATAGTAAAAATTTATATAGTTTACTCAAGTTTTACTCCATTATTTGATTACAACTAAATTCAGACTAAAAGTATATTAGGAAGATGGGGTTAGACAAACTTAGGTTGTCATTGTCACATGACCCCTGTATTTCTTATTTCTCCCAAAAAACCAAAACTTAATCTCGGAAATGTAATAATATAATTTTATCTAGTATAATATTATAAAAATGGGGACAAAAATGCTTAAAAATATTATTTTATTACTACTTCCTGTGAGTATTGCATTTGCAGACAATAATGTTACAACTATTGATTATGCAACTAAGTGCAATATCGACAGGAACGCTTCATCGTGTTTTAGTGCATCTCATGATACAGATACCTATGAGCAGTCAAAAAGTTTTATCCGAAAAGGATGTGATATTATAGGTGCTGATACTTGTTTAAGTGCTGGTTATTTATATTATACTGGAGATAAAAAAAGTGGTTATAAACAAGACAAAGTATTTGGGTTGAAACTTCTTGATGTTTCATGTGATATTGGCAAAGTTCAAGGATGCATACTTGCTTCTGAAGCATACAAAAAAGGCAATGGTGTCAAAAAAGATTTACTTATAACAAACGAGTTTTATATAAGCGCTTGTAACCTAGGAGAAGCAAATGCATGCAATCTTGTATCATATGCTTACTATGATGGTAAAATAGTACGTCAAAACTACTCAACTGCAAAAGAATATGCTGGCAAATCATGCGACCTTGGCAATACCAATGGATGTAAGATATACAAAGAACTTAATAAAATATTTCCTTTTGATCCATTGCCGCAATTTTAATTATGGCAATTGTATATCTGTTGTCCCACATCTTGTTTGAATATCCCAAGAAGAAAGGAATAATAACTCACTTTTACCTCGCCCATATGTTTTCAGTTTAAAATCTTATATATCTAATATTCAATCCTGGTATTATTATAAATACAAATGTCAGGTATAAACTCCATAAAAATTTCTGATCTACACCTTGAACTCCTGTAGTACCAAAAAGAATACCTCCAAGCATAAAAATAGCAATGAGCATTGCAAAAATATTAAATATTATTGCAACAGTATCAAGTATTTTTGTTTGAGTAGTCGATATAGAGTTTAATGCCATAGCATATGGAATAATATTAAGTAGACTTGCACCTGCTCCCTTAACCAACCCAACTAAACAAAATAAAATTAAGATAATATTTATTGTAATTAGAAAATTTTTCACTTGATTTTATTCCTTCGTATTTTTTCTATCACTAACTTGGCTATTTTGATTTTATTAAGCTTCTGATATTTTAGCTTTCATTCCTTGAGAGTAGCCTTTGTCATAAAATTGATAAAAATAAAAAACATTTAACATATATTTGTCTACAATGGTAACTATAATCTCATTTGAGTTAAAAGGATAGAAATGTTAGTACCTGATGATGCAGTCGTGGCAAATATTTCAACACTGATTCAGCTTTCAGTAGCTCCAGTTTTTTTGATTGCAGGGGTAGCTGGGCTTTTAAATGTTTTCATAGGCAGGCTAGCTAGAATCATAGATAAACTCGAAGCTATAGACCATCATACACTTATAGAAAAAGAAAAAAATCCAGATTTCCAAGAAAATGCTGCTACAGTTAAGAGAAGAAATTTTTTAGTTAAAAGGATGCAAAATATCAATAGTTCTATATTTTTTGGAGCTGCAACAGGATTAATGGTAGCATTAGTGATACTTATCATATTTTCAAGTGCACTTTTTGATTTTAACAGCAAATTTTTTATCGCAGGATCTTTTATGACTGCTATGATTTTTTTGGTTATATCGCTTATTTTATTTTTGCGTGAGATACACTTTACGACATCTTTTATAAAAGGAAAAAGAAAAGGGGCGATATAAGTCATATTGCTATGCCCACAAAATCGTGGGTACTTAGCAGATACGAATTACTTCGTTATAGCAATATTGTCTTTTATTTCACAAGCCTCAGGTTCGAAATCCATAGCTTTTGAATTATCCATTAGTATTGGAATAAACAGAAGCGATACAAAAACAGCTGCAACAGTTCCAGATATCAGAGCCACTCCAAGACCACCAAATATTGGATCACTTGCAAGCAATGCAGAACCCAATATAATAGCAATTGCTGTAAGTGCTATAGGTTTTGCTCTAGTAGCGGCTGCTACCGCGATAGCTCTTCTTTTTGGTATACCTTGACATACCATAAGAGATTTTGCAAAGTCAATCAATAACAATGAATTTCTAGAGCTTATCCCCATAAGTGCGATAAAGCCTATAAGGGAAGTTGCTGTTAAGAAAAATGTATCTTTAGTTACTATGTCAGCCACAAGATGACCAAATATAACACCTATAATAGACAAAAATGAGCCCAAAAGTACGATTCCACTCAATGCAAAACTTTTATAATATATAACAAGAAGTAAGAAAATTAGTACAAGAGCAGCGATGAATGCACCACCAAGATCTCTAAATGTATCTAGCGTTACTTTCATCTCTCCGTCCCATCTAAGCAAAAACTCTTCACCTGTTTTTTTATCTTTTAGTTTTAAATCAAACATATATGTTGACATTCCAGGAACTTTTGTTACTTCATATTGTTTGCCAAAATACTCTATCATTTTACTTCTAGCATCAAGCAAAGGATAAACTTGAGATACCATATCTGTTTCTGCTATTACATTCATCATTTTATTTAGATTTTTATGCATAATCACAGGATTGTTATCAACTTTTTGCAAAGTTACAAGCTCACTTACAGGTATTTGCATGCCCATTTGATTCATAAGGTTCAAAGATGATAGTTTCAACATAACTTCATCTTCGCTTGATGAGGCTATACTTTTACTCTCTTTATCCAATGATAAAAATATAGGTATCTGGTCTGAATAATCTTTAGTATTTTTTTGACCTACAACCATACCTTCAAATGCAAGATACAATATATTGTTAAGTTGCTCGACACTAACACCACTACTGGCAATCTTTTCTTTATCTGGAACTAATTGATATTTTTGATAGAGTTTATCTCCAACTATATCAACATCAACCAATCCTTCTGTGTGACTTAAAATATTTACAACTTCATTTGATATATTGCGAATTTTTTTATTGTCACTTCCATATACTTCAACAACGATAGAAGCCATTGTAGGCGGTCCTGCTGGTTGTTCTATAAACTTGATAGATGTATTTTTTACTATATTGCTGCACTCTTTTTGCACAATTGGTCTTAGTCTTTGAACCATTAGATAAGAAGGCTCATCTCTTTCATGCTTATCAGTTAGATTTACAGACATTTCAGCAACATTTTCACTTTGCTTCATGCCGCTTCCTTTAACAAGTCCTGCATAATCCAAAGGTAATCCTTGACCTAAAAACAACTCAATATTTAAAATTTCTTTCTCTTTTTTGAGTACATTTATAGTGCACTGACTAATTCTATTTGTCTGTTCTATAGAAGTACCTGATGGTGCATCTATATAAATAGAAAAAGTATTATCGCTTTTACCTGGTAACATTTTAGCAAGCACTATCTTTGTTGGGAACATCAAAATTGCCAATACAAAAGCTAAGGCTGTAAGCAATAAAACCATCTTTTTCTTTTTAGGAGTATCAAGGATGCCATAAACAAAATCTTCAAACTTTTTCATTATTTTGCCTCCTTGTCATGATGATTGTGTGTAGGTTTCTTTAAAAGCTTCAAAGCTAGATATGGCGTAAATATATATGCAACAAATAGTGATGCCACTAGTGCAACAGGAACATTTAGTGGAATTGGTTTCATAAATGATCCCATCATTCCACCCACAAATCCCATAGGAACCATTGTAAGAATAATAGCAAGTGTTGCTATATTTGTAGGAGGTCCTATCTCATCAGTTGCTTCTACTAAAAGTTCTTCCATACTTTGATGTTCCGATGTATGAGAATGCAAATGACGATGTATATTTTCTATAACGATGATTGCCGCATCGACCAATAATCCCAAAGAAAGCAAGAATGCAAACAATGTGATACGATTGATAGTTTGCCCACCGAGATAAGCAACAAAAAGAGTAATTGCCAAAATAGCAGGAACTGTGAAAGTAACTATCAATGATTCTCTCCAGCCAAGAGCAAAAATAAGCATAATAGAAATGATTATAATAGTAATAATCAAGTGATGCATAAGTTCATTAACTGCATTGTCTGCTCTAATTCCATAATTTCTTGTAACTATATATCCTATACCAGCATCGGATAGAGATTTTTCATTTTTTTTGAAAACCTCCATTACATCATTAGCAACATTAACAGCATTTGTTCCTGCCAATTTTGAAACACTAAGCGTTGTTTGGGTCAACTCTTTTCCAATTTTTTCATTACTTTCGTTTTTGAATAATATCGAAGCATTTTTGAAATTTTGAACATCACCGCCTTCTGTTATAGTAGCAACATCTCTTAGATAAATTAATGACCCGCCATAATCTGCAACAGCTATATTACCTACATCTTCAACATTTTCAATTGCATTTTTTATGCCAAATACAATTAATTTTCCATCATTTGTTCTACTCTTAACATCAGGAACATTATTTGCAACAGATTTAACTCCTTGCATTATCTGACCTAAAGATAAGTTATACCCTGCAAGTTTATTTAAATCTACTTGAACATTATATTGAGCTCTATGCTCCCCTTTAAGTGAAGTTTTGGAAACATTTTCCACTTCATTAATCTCTTGCTGTATAGATCTTACTTTATTATAAAGCTCAACTTGATTTACCTTTTTAGGATCTTTGGCATAAAAAGCAACAGTTACTATTGGTATATCAATATCTATATCGAAAGGCTTGATTAAAGGTTGCATAGCACCTTTTGGAAGCTCATCCATATTTTGCATAACTTTATCATAAAGTTTTAGGTTAGAATCTTCTCTATTTTGACCAATATAATACATAACATTTACAACACCAGCATTATCCATTGCCATGCCATATATGTGTTCGATTCCTTTGATCTCTCTAAGTTTTCTCTCTAGTGGATTAACTATAACTTTTTCTACTTCTCCTGCTGTTGCACCTGGCATTACAACCATAACAGTACCACCGCTAATAGCAATTTGCGGGTCTTCTTCTCTTGGCATAATATTTAAAGACAAATAGCCCATAAAAAGCAAAAATGCGCCCAAAAGTGCAGTCAATGGATTTTTTAGAAAACCAAATGCGAGTTTACCTGCAATGTCTTTAACTTTATATGAAATTTTTTCACTCATTGGAAAACTTCTTATATTTTGATATTGACTCTAGCATACATACCTGGATAAACCATCGCGCTGCCTCTGTCAAACTTTATCTTAATTGTAAACTTATGCGTCATAGGATTTGATGCTGGTATGATAGAAGATATAACACCTGTCGTTTTAAATCCAACCGAAGGAACTTCTACGCCAACCGCTTGACCTATTTTTATATTTTTAAGATTACTCTCACTTACTTCTGCCATAACTCTAAGTTTGCTCATGTCTGTTAAAACAAGTGCTGGCATTCCAGGAGCTGCCATTTCGCCTTGATTTAATTTTTTTGCTACGATAATTCCATCATTTGGAGCTCTTACTTGGAGATAATTTTCTTGAGTTTCTGCAATTCGTACCATTTCTTTTTGATTTTTTGCAGCAAGTCTTAGATTTTCAAGATCATATTTGGAGACCATGCCCTTTTTGTATAGTCTTTCATATCTTGCTAAATTTGTTAATATGTTGTTGAGTTGATTTCTCTGCATAGTAATAGCAGAATTATTTTCCGTAGAGTCTATTACATACAACAATTGACCTTTCTTCACGAAATCACCTTCGCTTACAAGCATTTTTTTAACATATCCCATATTTCTGCTTGTTAGCATTTTTTGATTATCCGATATTACGCTACCGCTTAGAGTCATATTTGCCCCAAATGTATAAATCGTGGCTAGTATTATTGCTAAAATTTTTATTTTCATACTCTATTCTCCTTGTTTTATTATAGTGTCAAGTTCAAATGCTTTTGCATTATAATTGTTTTTTGTGGTAAGTAATTTAAGTAATACTTCAAGCTCTTTTGACTGTTTAATCAAAACATCACCAATAGGAATCATACCCTCTTTATATTTTGCTAAATAATTTTCATATATTTTAGATGAAAATTTAAGTCTTGCTTCGTCACTTTTTATCATCTCCAAACTACTTAATGCTTCACTTTGTAATTGTTTTACTTTCAACTCTGTTCCGCTTTTTGCCATCTCAACTTGAGCCATAGTCTTGTAATTTTCTATCTTTGCTTTTTGAAGATTTAAGCTATCGCTAAAACCATTAAAAATATTCCAAGATGCTTGCACACCAATAGTATAAAAATCCTTATCGTGGAAATCATTGAAAATGGTATTATCAGCACTTCCATATTCTGCAAATGCACCTATTGTTGGGAAAAAAGATGCTCTTTGTAACCATATAGCATCTTCTGTAATATCAAGTCCAATAAGTGCTTTTTGGACATCATAACTATTATTTTCAATCTCTTTTTTTGTTGGAATATTTAGCGGAGCCATTTCGTTTGCTTTTTTTATAGACTCAACTTCTGTACTTAATAAAAAAGATAGATACTGGTATGCAACTTCTCTGTTTAGTTTTGCCTCGATTAGCATACTCTGCGCATCTGCTTTATGTGCTTGAACTTCAAGTAAATCAGTCTGTATGGCATAACCTTCTTTGACCATCTCTTTTACAATTGATTCAAGGCGATTTATATTGCTTGTAATTTGTGATAAATTCGAAATATAATTTTCTATTAAAGTAATATCATAAAATGTTTTTTTTGTTTCAAAAACTTTTTTTGCTACAACTTTATCTTTATCAATTTTACTCATTTCATACATTTTATGTGCGATATTACTATAAGCTGTTATCTTACCGCCTGTAAAGATAGGTAATTGATATGAAAATTTTGTCAAATAATGATTTCTTGCTTTTGGATAATTAAGATCATAAGGCTGAATTGCTAACACATTTGGATCTGCCGGATTAAATTCTCCAGCACCAAAATCACCAAAAGTTGCTTCTCTGCTTTGAAGTTTGAATCCAAACACATTTCCAGCATCATCTGATCTCATTGCACTCAATGTTGCATCTATTTTACCAAATCTCATAGAATTTGGTAGTTTTGATTCTATTTTTTTCATTTGTGAATCAAATTCAGCTATTTTAATCTCTAAATTTTTTTGTTTTAAAATGTTTAATGCTTCTTTTAGCTCAAGATTTACCTCTCCCCCCCATAGTGGAAAAGCAAAAAACATGAGTATGAGATACTTTCTCATCTCCATGTAAACTCCTTCATATAAAATATAATTGTTTAAAAATTTAAAAGAGTTCTATAAAATATTTAGTTTTTTATATCGTTGCCGAAGATACGCTTATGCACGCATTTAATTTTGACAACTCTTCTAGTAACTCTTTTTTTATCTCACCATCAACCCTAACCACCGCTAAAGCCTGTTTTTTGTTATCCCTCCCCAATCTAAAATCAGAAATATTTAGATTATATTTAGCAATAATACTACCAACTTCCCCTATAACACCTGGGGTGTCTGTATTTCTAAAAAATATCATGGCTCCCTTAGGCTCCACATCTAGTGTATAATCATCTATCTCAATAATTCTCTGTACAGTTGCGTCAAAAACTGTGCCAGATATAGTAAATATTCCGTTTTGTGTAGTTAATTTAATTTTTAATTTATTTAAAAAACCGCTTGAATTTGGCTTTGTTTCTTTAATGATTTCTATGTCTCTATCTTTTGCAACAAACTCTGCATTAACATAGTTAATTTGATCTGCCACTGATTCACTAAGTACTCCAACTGTTACAAAAGTTGTTAAAGACTCTATAAAACTTGAAATTTCACCTTTTGCAGTAACTTTAATCGATTTTACAGCACTTTTATTTAGCTGTGCTGATAAATTACCCATTTTTTGGGCAAGTTCCAAAAATGGTCTCATAAAATCAGGAAGTTCATTCTCTTTTATTGGCAAATTAAGAGCATTAGGGAAAGCTATGTTTTTTGCTGCAAGAATTGCATTTTCAGCTGACTGGATTGCAATATTTTCTTGAGACTCCAGTGTATTTGCACCCAAGTGTGGTGTTACTGTAACATTATTAAGATCTAAAAGTGGATGACTTGTTGCTGGCTCTTTATTAAATACATCAATACCTGCTTTTGCAATTTTTCCAGACTTTAATCCTTCAAAAAGTGCATCTTCCTCATAAAGACCGCCTCTAGCACAATTTATAAGAATGACGCCATCTTTCATTTTGGCTATTTCTTTTACACCTATCATACCTATAGTTTCTTCTGTTTTTGGAGTATGAATAGTTATTATATCGCAAGCTAAGATATCATCAAAATTATTAGTATAAGCGATATCTAGATTGGTGGCTTTTGTAGGATTTATATAAGGATCATACGCTATAACATCCATTTCGAATGCTTTTGATCTAATGCCAACGCGAGAACCTATATTTCCAAAACCTATAATTCCAAGTTTTTTCCCATAAAGCTCAGTGCCATACCAATCTTGTCTTCTCCAAACTCTATCTATTTTTAAATTATTGTGCGCATAGGGAAAGCTTCTAGCACAAGAAAGCATATGTGTCATCGTAAGTTCAACTGCTGCTATAGTATTTGCAGTAGGAACATTCATGATAACTATTCCTTTTTTACTACAAGCATCTATATCAACATTATCTACGCCAACACCAGCTCTTACGATAGCTGTTAACTTTGTCCCATACTCTAAAAAAAACTCGTCAACATCAGTAGAGCTTCTAGTTATTGCCACATCGGCTTTTGGCAATATCTCTTTAACTAATTTATCTTTTGGTTCATCAGCTGCATTTATCATGATAATATCAGAATCTTGTTCTAATATTTTTAATCCGTTCTCATGAATATGGTCACATACAACTATGGTTTTTTTTGACATCTTTTGCCTCTATTATTTTTTTAATTGATCTTTCAATGCATCACCAAGAGTCATACTATCGTCTTGGTTTTTATTCACTTTCTCTAAACTATCGCTCTCTTGCTGTCTCTCTAATCTTCTTACAGAAACTCTTATTTTATCATTTGCATCATCTAGTAAAACTATAACTCCACTTATTTCTTGACCTTTTTCAACTTCATCAAATTTCAATGGAGCTAAATCTTCTGTTCTAATAAGCGCATCTACTTTGTCATCTAGTGATATAAAAACACCAAAATCTTTTTTATCTTTTACTGTTCCAGTTACTATATCGCCTACTTTATGAGTTGAAGCAAATTTTTTCAAAGGAGAATCTTCCAATACTTTTTTACTTAAAGAAATTTTTCCTGTTTTAGTATCAATATTTATAATTTTTACTTCTATTTCATCATCAACTTTTAGTGAATTTTTGGCATTTAAGCTTTTATCCCATGAAATTTCTTGATTGTGCAATAAACCTTCAAGTGAATCTATTTTGACAAATGCACCAAAATCTGTTAAAGATGTTATAGTTCCTTTTACAACATCTCCCACTCTATGAGATAGTGCAAAACTGTCAATTGGTTTGTCCATTAGATTTTTAGCACTTACTCTTAATCTTTTTTTCTCTTTGTCTACTTCGATGATTTCTACTTTGATAATTTCACCTGACTTAATATAATCACTTGGGTGTTTTACGTTTTTGTCCCAAGATATTTCAGAAACATGCAAAAATGCTTCTAAGTCATTGCCCAAATCAACAAATGCACCATAAGGTTCTATATTGCTTACTGTGGCATCAACTGTATCACCTTTTGAAATTATTTTATCAATCTCATTCCATGGATCATTGCAAGCTTCTTTCATAGATAGTGATAAATGTTTTTTCTTTTTGTCATATTCAAGTGCAACAACATTTACTTTGTCGCCTATTTTATAATATTTAGCAGGATTAACAGGTCCTTTATGTGATATATGAGAGTAATGAACCAAACCATCAACGCCACCAACATCAACAAAAACACCATAGCTAGTAATCATTTTTATAGCGCCTTCAACAATTATCTTCTCTTCAAGTAATTTTTGAGCTATTTCATCAATTTTGCCATTTTCTCTATCGATTAGTTCTTTTCTAGAAATAACAACAGAACCTCTATCTTTATCAACTTTTGTAATTATTGCTTTTACTTTTTTGCCCATTGGGTCAGCTTTTTGGCTAAAATAAGCCAATGCTCTTGGCATAAAAAATTCTATACCATCGCACTCAATGATATAGCCACCTTTATTTTTCTTAGTAACAACACCTTCGATTTGATATTCATTTGTTTCGTCATAACTATCTATGAAGGCATTTAATGCTTCTCTTTTTTTCGCCATTTCATAAGAAACAACAGGTCTTTCTCCCCTATTGCCAGTTACTACAACGCTTATTGCATCGCCTTCTTTAAACAACAAAGTGCCATCTTCTTTATTTTTTAACTGATCAAGGTTAATTATTGCTTCTTTTTTTCTTCCTATATCTATTAATGCTTGATTTTCACTCTCATTAATTTTTACAATTTTACCGTTAACTAGATCATTGCTTGAGTCTTCTTTCTTGAATGATTCTTCAAGCATAGCCCCAAAATCAACATCTTCTATTTCGATATCTTCGAATTTCATACCGCTTTCCTTATATTTGCCTAATGTGGCAAGTATTATACTATAAATATTTTAAAGTAGTTTATTTTAATATTTTTATTTTATTAATTACTTCGTCAACCACCCAATCAGGAGTTGATGCACCAGCGGTTACACCGCAATATTCTTTATCTTTAAACCAATCTGTATTTAGTTCTGAAACATTTTCAATCAAATAACTATCATTGCAGTACATTTTACAAATAGAATGAAGCTGCTTGGTATTTGAAGAGTGTTTTCCACCAATAACTATCATGATATCTGCTTTTTTTGCTAACTTTGCTGCTGCATCTTGATTTTCAAAAGTTGCATTACATATAGTATTAAATACTCTAACTTCTTTTGAATTGAGTATGAGTGCATGGACTATTTTCATGAAATCTTCATGTTTTCTAGTAGTTTGAGCAACTACTGCAACCTTATTTTTTATATCTAAATCTTTTATTTTATCTACATTATCAACAACAAAAACTCTATTTTCATCTACACCATAACTCATTACACCTTTAATCTCTGGATGATTAATATCTCCAAAAATCAATATATCATATCCCTCTTCACTCATCTGTTTTACTATTTGCTGCGGTGTTGTAACATAAGGACAGGTTGCATCTATAATGCTATTGTTTTGTTTTTCTAGCATCTCTAATTCTTTTTTTGGAATACCGTGCGTTCTTATAACAATAGTTTCACTTGGAACAATATCACTAAAATTTTCAACTAAACCTATATCATAACTATTTTTCAGTCTATCAATTTCATCTTTATTGTGTATAAGAGGTCCATATGTTTTACTTTTTGGATGTGACTCTGCTATTTTTATAGCTCTTTTTACTCCAAAACAAAAACCATAAGAAGATGCGAGTTCTATTTTCATTTTTCTACTTTTGTGATTTTTCCTAGTATTTCAAAAAAATTAGGAAATGATGTATTTATACAATCAATATCTTCTATCTCCATACCACATAAAAGCCCAGCAATAGCAAAACTCATAGCAACTCTATGATCTCCAAAACTATCAATTGTACTTTTTGCCAATTTTGAACCAGTTATCTCATATCCATCTTCAAACTCTTTGTATACAACCCCACATTTTTCTAAACCTGACAATACAGAGCTTATGCGATCGCTCTCTTTAGCTCTAAGCTCTTTTGCATTGCTTACTCTACTAATGCCTTCAGCACAAGCCATAGCGATAGAAAGTGCTGGGAGTTCATCGATAAGCCAAGCTATATTTTGACTAACATCAACTCCTTTTAATTTTCCATTATAACTAACTATGATGTCCCCTATAGGCTCATACACATCAGTTTTTAATTCATACTTTATATCAGCACCCATAGATTCTAGAATCTTATATGCTTCTATTCTAGTTGGGTTTAAAGTCATGTTGACCAATTTTATACGAGAATCTGGAACAATTGCAGCCGCAACTGCAAAGAAAAATCCACTTGATGGGTCACTTGGAACTGCTATATTTAAAGGTTCAAGAGGTTTGGAGATAGGATGAATTTCTATCCAACCATCATTATTGGTGCTTATTTTGGCTCCCATACCTCTTAGCATTCTCTCTGTATGATCACGAGACAAAAGATGCTCTTTATAATGAGAGATTCCGTTCGCATGTAAGCCAGCTAAGATTAAAGCTGATTTTACTTGTGCCGAATCTATTGGTGAATCATACTTAAAAGCTTTTAGGTTTCCGCCTCTTATAAAAAGTGGTGCTAGATTTCCATTTTCTCTTCCATCTATCACAGCGCCAATGCTTTTGAGTGGTTCAACAACTCTTTTCATAGGACGAGATCTTAGATATTTATCGCCTGTTAGGATAAACGCACCATCAATACTTGCTAAAAGTCCGCAATAAAGCCTCATTCCAGTTCCTGCATTGCCACAGTCAAGTATATCGCTAGGCTCAGTTATCTTCTTTGGCGGAGTGATAGTTATCGCATTTGCATTTGTTTCTACAGTTGCTCCTAGCATAGTAGCAATATTAAGAGAATTTAGCGTATCTTCTGCTTGTAAAAAATTTGTAATATGAGATGGCTTATCACTCAATAAAGAGAACATTGCACATCTATGAGAGATTGATTTGTCAGCAGATATATCATCGCAAGTTATATCAAAACGATATGGTGCAGGATGAATTAAAGCTTTTTTCATCTCAATGTCGCTCCAGATTTTTGTATCAAAGAATCCAATATTTTACTCATAACATCTTCCAGTTCGCTATCATCTAATGTTTTCTCTAGTGATTGGATTGCAAATCTTATAGTCAAACTTTTTTTATCTCCTAAAGATTTATCCATATATAAATCAATTGGGTAAAAACTATTTAATTTTTCACACTCTAACTCTTCAATAACTTTTTTAATACTATCAAAACTCAAGTCTTTGTCTATCAAGATGCTCAAATCTTTTATACTTGGTTGAAATTTGGAAATCTCATTTGCTAAAGTATGTTTTTGTACCAAAGCATCCATATCTAATTCTGCCACAAAGGTATCACTTAGATCAAAGTCATCTTGTGTATCTGGATGCAATTTAGATACAAATCCACAAACTTTGTTATCAATAACTATATTTGCCGACTGATAAGGATGCAAAAGAGCATTTTTAAAACTACACTCTTGCAAATCAAAATTTCCTACAACAAATCCTATTTTTTGCAAAAATGTACTCATGTCTATGTTCTCTGGTTTACCATGATTAGATACGCTTTCAAGCTCTTTTTGCCCACTCCAAAGGAAAGAAATCTTTTCGCTCTCAATTCTATTTTCATCAAATATTGAGCCTATCTCAAATATAGGTATTATTTTTTTAGAATAATTAGAATTTCTTTTTGCTGAGGATAGCATATTTATCAAAAGTGTACTTCTAAGCACATTCATCTCTGTAACTATTGGATTAAGCAATCCAAATTCACTTTTTATATTTTCAAAATTATATTTTTCTTGAAGTGCTGCATCTGAGAAAACATAACTAATTGTTTCATAAAATCCAACAGCTGTTGCACGATTTCTAATCTGTTTTTTAAGTCTATACTCAGATATTTTACTATCTCTATGAGGATTTTCTTTTATTTTTAGAGGTTTTGCTTCAATTGTATCAATTCCAATAATTCTAAGTATCTCTTCGGCAATATCTTGTATGTTTGTAATATCTGGTCTAAACTGAGGAATCGTAACACCTATTACATTTTCAACTTTTGAAGATACTTTAAAGCCTAGTTTATTTAGTATGTTTGATACAGTGCTTCTATCTATTTCTTGACCTATGATTGAATTTAACTCTATGCAGTCAATTAGTATTGTCTTCTCTTCTGTGTTTACTTTATGACTCAATACACCATCATAAATATCTAAAATTTCATATTTGGACAAAATATTTGTCATATACAAAATACCTGATTCTAGGCTTGGATTGCTTCCTCTTGATGTATTATAAAAGATTGAATCTTTTTCTATTTTTTTATCGCTAACAATATCATTCAATATATTTGGATTTATATATTGTGCTACCAAGATAACTTGTTGGGTTTTAGAATTTGCGATACTATCTTTATTTTGTTCTACACCTACAATAGAAAGTTTACCAAAAGGATTTTTTATACAATTCAAACTATTTTCTGATTTTTCAATATCTATACTGATTTTACTTTCATCATTTTTAAAATAATCTGCATCAAATAGCCAAAAAATAACACCTGTTGTATGCATTACATATTGTGATATGTTTTGTAGATTATCTTTTTCCAACAATCCTGCTGAAGATAATCGAATCATACACAATAGTGGTAATGTATAGTCACCATGTTGCATTGCTAATTTTATCTCTACAGAAGCATCGATATCTCCTTGAACATTCAAAGTAGCTTCTCTAGAGATGCCAAGTTTTATTTTTTTACTATTATTCTCTTCTTTTATCTCTATAAGGTCTTTACCAAAATAAGCGCCCAAATCCCTAGCAACACCATAAACACTCAAACAATCGCCACGATTTGGAGTAATCTCAAGCTCAAAAACTGTATCGTTTAGCATAGGAAGCTCATTTAAGTTTTTCCCGAGTTCAAGTTTACCTATGCTCTCATCTAGCATCATGATACCATTTCCGATATTTGGCAAACCAAGCTCGTTTGCCGAACATATCATACCATCACTCTCAACACCTCTTAATTTTGTATGTTTTATCTCTAAACCATCTGGCATGATAGCGCCGATTGTAGCAACTGCAACATATTTCGCATCAACAACATTTGAAGCCCCACAAACTATCTGCCTTTTACTAAAACCCAAATCAACCATACATACATTTAACTTATCTGCATCTGGATGTTTTTCGCAAGATATGATTTCGCCTATAACAATTTTATTTGGTATATTAAACTTTTGTGTACTAGCCAATTCCAAACCTATCGCATTAAATGCGATGCAAAGCTCTTCGTCACTTGTCTCTTTTATATCAATAAATTCATTTAACCAATTTCTAGTGACTATCATCTAAACTGCTCCAATAATCTTATATCTCCCTCAAACAATGATCTCAAATCTGGTATCCTGTGAAGCAACATCGCAAATCTCTCGACTCCTAAACCAAAAGCATATCCACTTACATTTTCATACTCTACCGCATTAAATACATTTTGATCTACTATGCCACATCCCAAAACTTCAAGCCAACCAGTATGAGAACAAACTCTACAGCCTTTGCCCTCACAAAAGATACATGAGATATCGGCCTCAGCTGAAGGCTCAGTAAATGGGAAGAAACTAGGTCTAAATCTAACTTCAACACTTCCAAACATATATTGTAAAAAATCGGTCAAAATGGATTTTAGATTGGCAAAACTAACTTCACCTTTATCTTCTACAACAAGTCCTTCAACTTGATGAAACATTGGTGTATGAGTGAGGTCATAATCTCTTCTAAAAACTGACCCTGGTGCAATCATTCTAATAGGTGGTTTAGAAGATAACATTTTTCTTATTTGTACAGGTGATGTATGTGTACGCAAAAGTTTACTATCGGCAAAATAAAATGTATCTTGCATATCTCTTGCTGGATGATGTTTTGGCAGATTTAATGCTTCAAAATTATGAAAATCATCTTCGACCATAGGTCCTTTTTCAACCGAGAAATTGAGTGATACAAAATACTCTATAATCTTATCCATCGTTTCAGCCACTGGATGTAATGCACCTTTGTTTGAAACGCCGCCATATAGACTCATATCTATCTTTTCGCTTTTAAGTTTCTCTTCTAGTAGTGCTTTTTTCAAACTTGCATAATGATTATCAAAACTCGTTTGAAGTCTCTCTTTTGCACTATTTAGCCCTTGAGCAAAATCTTTTTTTTCTTCAGCGCTCAAACTAGCTAGTTTTATAAACTCTTTTGCAAGAACTCCTTTCTTGCCAAATATATCAATTCTAATCTTTTCAATATCTTCAATATTTTTACAAGATAGTATGTTTTTTTCTAATATATCTAAATCTTTCATCTATATCCTATGATAAATTCTTGTCTCTAAATTAAAAAGATTGTAGCAAAATCTTACTGATAAAATCATTTTAAAGCATATATTTATGATATAATAATTATAAAATAAACCATTTATGGAGATAGAGCTATGTGTATATTTTGCAAAATTGTAAGTGGAGATATTTCAAACGATACCGTTCATGAAAACGAGGATTTTTTGGCATTTCATGACATCCATCCAAAGAGTCCTATTCATATTATAATAATACCTAAAAAACATTTTTCATCTTTTGAAGATGTAGAGCCTGAAACTATGGCTGGAATGACTACTTTTATAAAAGAAGTTGCGGCTAAGATGGGAGTAAATGAGACTGGGTATAGATTGGTTACAAATATTGGTAAAGATGGCGGACAAGAAGTTTTCCATCTGCATTTCCACCTACTTGGCGGTGGAAAACTAGTGTGGGATCATCATCACGAAAATAGCCACATGAGTATCTAATAGTCATTCCTACTATGTCATTCCTGCAAATGCAGGAATCCACATACTTGTCCTTTACTGTTTTTCTATCCAGCTTTTCATCGCTTCTATCTGTTCAAGAACTCTAATGGTTGCGGTTCCACCTTTGCTCTCTCTTGCATTCATAGAGTTGAGATTGTTCAACACTTCAAGCACATCTGCTTGTATGTGAGGTTCAACACTTTGAAGTTGCTTCAAATCAAGTTCAGATATATCTACGCCCTGCTCTTCTGCTAGATTGACTACATTTCCGACTATGTGATATGCATCACGAAAAGCCAATCCAGCTTTACGCACTAGATAATCAGCTAAGTCTGTAGCACTCAAGTGTCCTATCATGCAAGCACGCTTCATGTTTTCCTCATTGACTTGCATCAAGCCTATCATCTCATTTAAAACTTTAAGTGCTAGTGTAGCAGTTTTCACACTATCAAACACACCTTCTTTGTCCTCTTGCATATCTTTATTGTATGCGAGTGGCAAGCCTTTCATAACTGTCAAAAGTCCTACTAAGTTACCGTTAACTCTGCCTGTTTTGCCTCTCAAAAGTTCTGGGATATCTGGATTTTTCTTTTGTGGCATGATAGAGCTTCCAGTAGCGTGTCTATCATCAAGAGTTATCCAACGAAACTCACTACTACTCCAGAGTATCAACTCTTCACTCAAACGACTTATATGCATCATCATAGTTGATATGTTGAACAGTATCTCGAGAGCAAAGTCACGATCACTAACAGTATCAAGACAATTTAGTGTTGGTTCTTTAAATCCAAGTTTTTCAGCCGTGATGTTTCTATCTATCGAATGAGGAGTTCCAGCAAGTGCTGCACATCCGATAGGAGAGTAATTGTTTCTCTCATAACTACTCACAAATCTCTCATAATCTCTTTTAAACATACTTGCGTAAGCCATCATATGATATGCAAAATTGATGGGTTGAGCGTGTTGCAAATGTGTCATACCTGGCAATAGTGTGGTTGTGTTTTTTGAAGCAAGGTTGATGAGTGTTTCTATATTTTCAATCAATAATTTAGCCAAAATTAGAGAATTTTTTTGAACATAAAGTCTAAAGTCAAGTGCCACTTGGTCATTTCTGCTTCTAGCCGTGTGAAGTCTTTTGCCTGCATCGCCTATCTTGGCAGTCAATCTTCCCTCTATTGCCATGTGGATATCTTCATCTTCACCATCAAGACTAAATGTTCCATTTTCTATCTCTTCTAATATCTCTTTTAAGCCTTTTTCTATAAGAGCAAAGTCATCTTTAGAGATGATACATTGTGATGAGAGCATAAATGCATGAGCAAGTGATCCTTCTATATCCTCACGATACAATAACTTATCAAATGGGAGTGAATTGTTAAGTTCTTTTAAAAGCTCTGAGCTTGCCTCTGAAATTCTGGCAGATGCGATTTTTTTTGACATATTTTTACCTAAAATAGAAAAGTTTATAATGTATTTTACCCAATACTCTTTAATTTATTTATTAATGCCAAATCTGACTTGATTTTAAAAAAAATAAATTCAAATTTTGATATAATGGTATTAATAAAAATTATCAAATATAAAAAGGCACAATAAGTGAAAATAACTCGATTAATATTTATTGTTATATGCTTGTGTGGCATTTCTTATGCTTCCTCTGAAGATTTAAAAACCATAGAAAACAATAATACTTTAGAAAATCATGATACGAACTCATCTAGCTTTGAAGAGGAGTTTGGAGATACAAACAAAAGTGCAGTTTTTGATCCATTTGAAAAGTACAATAGAGCTATGACAACGTTCAATGATAAACTTTATGTAAATGTAATAGACCCAGTTGCTAGAGGATACTCAAAAGTAGTACCAGAGGGCGGTAGAGTTGCTGTTGGTAATTTTATAAACAATCTATACTATCCTGTTAGATTTTCCAATAATGTTTTGCAGTTCAAATTTAAAAATGCATCAAAAGAGACTGGTAGATTTATCGTAAATAGTACTTTTGGAATTGGTGGTTTTTTTGATATCGCAAAAACGAATTTAGGCTGGGAAGAGAGTGATGAAGATTTGGGTCAAACACTTGGTTTCTATGGTTTTCCAGAGGGTCCTCATATAGTATGGCCATTCCTCGGACCATCAAATCTAAGAGATACTATGGGATTTGTGGGAGATACTTATCTCAATCCTCTCTCAAATACCAAAGAGCATAGTATAAATTATAAAATACCTCAAAATAAACTTCAAGAAGCTGGAATTTATAGTTATGAAAAAGTAAATAAAGCTTCTTTGCATTTGGGAGAATACGAATCAATCAAAAAAGATGCGATAGACTTATATCCTTTTTTGAGAGATGCATATACACAACATAGAAAAGAACAAATAAAAGAATAGGAAAAAATAGATATGAAAAATGGTATAAAATTTATACTTATGGCTTTACTATTGAGTATGCCAGCTTTTGCTTTCAAGCAAAATGATATAGAGAGTGGCATGAAGGGTAAAATTGACAAAGTTTTAGTTGTTTTAAAGAAAAAAGAATCAAATACACAAAAAGGGCAACAAATCATATCGATGATGGATCCTGTGTTTGATTATAACCTAATGTCAAAACTAACACTTGGGAGCAATACATGGTCTTCTATAACGCCAAATCAACAAAAAGAGTTTATGAAAATTTTTGTAGCAAAACTTAAACAGTCTTATGTTGACAAGCTTGATTTATATCACAATCAAAATGTTCTATATAAGGGTGTCAAACCATATCAAAATGGAAGACTGCAACTCCAAACAGAACTATCAGGCAAAGGCGAAACATATAAAATAAACTACAATTTTTATAACAGCAATGGGAATTGGCTAATTTATGATGTAGTTCTCGATGGTGTTAGCATAGTGCAAACATATCGTCAACAATTCGCAGGCATTCTAAGAGACAAAACTTTTGATCAATTACTCGTACAGTTAAAAACGAAGAAATAATCACATTTTTAGTAAAAAAGTAATAGAATATTTTCTTTATATAAAGGATAAACAACGAATAGTCATTCAAGTGAAATAAAACTTATCTTATTTAGTTTTTTGGCATTGATTATTATTGGTGCTATTTTACTTTTATTGCCTATGTCACACCATGGGTACCTAAGCCCAATTGATGCACTATTTACTTCTACCTCTGCTGTATGTGTAACAGGACTTATAGTAAAAGATACCGCTAATGACTTTACTGTTTTTGGTCAAAGCATTATACTTATGCTTATTCAAATTGGTGGTCTTGGATATATGTCCGCTGTGACATTCTTGGCAATTATATCAAAGCAAAAACTATCCCATAGAGATAGAGTATTGTTAAAAGAATCTTTAAACTATCCAGATATGAAAGGTCTAGTAAGATTTTTAAAAATTGTTTTTGCTTCCATTATACTTGTAGAAATCGTAGGTGCGATTATACTAACGCTTAGATTTTTGTATGATATGCCAACAGGTGAAGCGATTTGGTTTGGAGTTTTTCACTCTATATCAGCTTTTAATAATGCTGGATTTTCTCTTTTTGATGATAATTTAATGAGATACAGAAGCGACATAACTATAAATCTGATATTCCCTATTTTGATAATTATGGGCGGTATTGGATATATGGTTCTTATCGAACTAAGAAACTATTACAAAAATGATACCAAAAGGTTATCAACTCATACAAAACTAGTTATCAGTATGTATATTCTATTAACAATTCTTGGTATGGTTCTTCTTTTGACCTTAGAGTGGGATACAGCATTTAAAAATATGGACTTTGGCGATAAGATATTAGCAGCTTGGTTTACCTCTGTCAATTATAGAACAGCAGGATTTAATACAGTTGATTTATCAAATCTATCAGAAGCTAATCTATTTTTTGCAACATTTTTTATGATGACAGGTGGCGGTCCTGGAGGAACGGCGGGTGGTATCAAGGTCATACCAGTCGCACTTGCTGTGATTGGAACATGGTATGCACTAAAAGGTGATGATAATGTACATATATTTAAAAGATCGATATCTTATTACAATATAAACAAAGCCTATGCGATGATATTTTTGGCTTCTATATATGTTGTTCTTTCTACTATCATTTTAAGTGAATCAGAGCATCTTCCATTTTTAAGAACTCTATTTGAAACTTGTTCAGCTTTTGGAACTGTTGGAGTTTCTACTGGAAATGGAGGAGTATTGAGTTATAGTGCATTATTTACTAGTGTTGGCAAAATAAATATAATGTTGCTTATGTTGGCAGGAAGAATTGGTGTTTTTGCATTTACGGTTGCAATTATAGGTAAATTTGAAAAGAGCAGAATAAAATATGCAGAAGGGAGAGTTGTGTTATGAAGCAATATGTAGTTATAGGTTTGGGGAAATTTGGTCATCATGTAGCAAAAGGTCTTGGACAACAAGGTGCTAGTGTTATAGGTATAGATACCAATGAAGAGCATATAAGAGAAGTTAGTGAATATATAGAAGAAGCTATAAGTTTAGATTCTACGGATAAATATGCCCTAGAAGAAGCTGGAGTTAGAAACGCTGATGTTGGCATAGTTAGTATTGGTGAAGATATAGAAGCTAGTATATTGACTGTTATGGCACTTAAAGACCTTGGAGTAAAAACAATAATTGCAAAAGCAGCAAGTCAAGTTCATGGGCAAATACTTGCCAAAATAGGTGCAAATAACATCATTTATCCAGAAAGACAAGTCGCAAAAAAATTAGTTAAAAATCTCATAGAGCATACTATGATATATGAAACTATAGATTTGTCTGTAAGTATGAAAATTGCAAAAATGATTGTTCCAAAATTTTGGGTTGGAATATCTATTCTTTCAAATACTTTTGGAGAGCAATACAATGTAAAACCTATTGCTTATAAACATCATGGTACTTGGTATACAAAATTTGAGAGTGATGATATATTGGAGAGTGGGGATATAATAGTTGTTATAGGTAACAACAATGATGTAGAAACTCTCAGTAAAAGAGTTTGATTCTACATCCCTTGGATGATTTATCTTTTATATGGAACTGGTTTGTATCCTTCTTGCATCAATCTAACCATTCCACCTTGCAAATTTATAATATCATAATCATTATCTAATATTTTTGCTATCGCAGTAGTCCTAGCTCCTGTTCTACAAATAATCGCAAATTTTTCATTTTTCTTGATTATTTTGTTGAGCTTTGCTCTAAACGCAGCCTCTTTTGCTTCGCCTCTTTCATCAAAAAACATAACAGGGTATGAACCTTTGATGATGCCTGTACTTGCCCACTCGCCTGGAGTTCTAACATCGATAATTTTTATATTTTTACCTAAAAATGCTTTGCTTGCAACCACATTTGTTACATCAGCATTTGCCAATGCCATAATTGCCAAAAGAGCCAATAATATTTTCTTCATTTCTAAATATTCCTTTTATAACTTATAATTTTAAAAAGGAAATTTTAACGAAAAAATGTTAATTGGTGGTTAATGAAGTATAGAAAAATTCTCTCTTTCCACCTCAGGAGAGGTGGAAAGAGATAAAATTAGATAATTTCACATTGATTAACGAAATATGCAACAAAGATAAGATAATTACTAATATTTATGCCTTTTTGATTTTCTAGTTTTAGAAATTCAAATTTATTGGATTCAATCTCAAAATCAACCGAAGAAAGTATTATATTGAAGCCAGAAAAAACTTCATCATTACTTCTTAAAACATATTGAGACCAAGACTCACTTTCTAGTTTTTTTGCGGAATCCGAATTTAACCAATATGCTTCGCATGTACCATTTGAAAGCGTCCATTGAAATTGACCACCAAGACATGCAAGATTGCATGAGATAGCAATATTTACTGCTTCTTCAAAATCTTTTATTTTCCATCCAAATTCCTTACCAGACTGAACTGCATTTTTTAAAAGTATTTTAGGTAGCACCTTTATCCTTCTATATAACCATATATTCAACAACAATTATATATAAATTTCTATAAAAATTATAGGTATTTTTTTGTGGTTTATTTTCATCACTTGCCCCCCCCTATATTTTAAATTATCTGTTCTGTATAAATTCTGCATATACTATGTGTTTACTCTCTTTTTGTAGACGTTTCCAAATTTGTTTGGAAATCTTTTTAACTAGATACTCATGAAGAGATACAAAATCTCCACTTGGTAACACTGGCGGGCATTCACTCCTGCTCCAACGCTCCTCACCAAGACAGAGCCAAAGGCAGGCAGCTTTTAAATCGCGTAATTCTAGTGGTCCAAATGTGCATATCCAAGCCATCTCAACTTCCCGATTGTCTGATGTGAATTTATCGCTCCAAAGTTCAAAAAGCTTAAGATAATCTGGATCAATTCCTAGTCCAAGGAACCAGCGAGTTTCATATTGAGTTTTACAAAAATTACTTGTATTATCTATCCATAACTGTGCCTCTGTTGCCCTTAAAAAAGCTTCTGTTGCCAATCTATCCGCATCAACAAGCGAATGGTTCTTGTCATAAAACTCTGCCAAAGCCCTCCATGCATCCCCTAAAGATAGATTTCCAAGTGCAAGCATCTCCAAAGGATTACCTAAATCCAGTTTTTTCTTTGCCATTACAAATTTATCTGAAAAATCAGATATTAGTTTCTCCATTTTATATGCAGCACGTACTTCTAAGATAGAATTTCTAACAATAGAAAAAAATGATTCATCCATTTTAAATATCCTTTTCTTTAGTTCCACCTCTCCTGAGACTGTGAAACAACCCACAGTCTCCGGAGAGGTGGAACGAGTTAATATGCACTTGTTATGTTTCTTTGCTACTCTCATTTGCATCTTTAGCCATTTTTTCCATATATGACATCATCTCTTTATAGCCACGATATAGTTCAGGTGGCATAAGCTCTTCTAACTCACTATCTGTAAGCCCATGGTGATATTCAAAATACTCAAGGAATGACACATTGATTGCATTAAGTAATTCATTTTTACTACGACAAAAGAAAGAATTTACCCAATTAAAACACTTCCTTGCTTCATCAAGTTTTCTTTCCTTACATAATTTCTCAGCAAGACTTTGAAGATACCCCATATCAATATGCAACAAACCTTCATTATACTCGACATTCTCTTTCATCTCTGGATATTTAATCAATAGCTCACGATAAAATTCTTCGATTAAATTCTTATCACTTAATGATTCATCCCATTCAGGGTAATTCACTTATCTCTCCTTAAACATAACTCTTTATTTAACAACATTATATATAAAATAAATTCTCGTGTGCATTCCTATCAAGAGAATGCGTTGTTATTGTTGCTTGTCTCTTCTATGCAATTGTTATGACAATACTACCTTTTTCATATTTTATGCGCCCTAAATGCTCTATCAACAATTGGATTCACATAAAAATCCGGCAATCCCAATTTTAATATTGCCTTCTTGCAAAACTCAAACGGCTCAGACTCTTTCCCAACATAAATGCTCTTTACCGTCTCATCTAGTGCATTCAGATAACATTCACCTTCATCCAAAAACCTTTCGATCTCTTTCGGGTCAGTAATTACTGGCGTCCAAGAAGTCAGTAAAATCTCATGGTCTCGGCTATCGTGGCTTGCCCTTATGCAATTCAAGGAGTGCAACAAATCATTGAAATTATCATAGTTGGGGATATCATTTTTTACCGGAATTGAATCGGCAGTAAATAATATCCTGTCTTCAAGGAATAAAATGTTTACGGAACCTTTAGAATGACCAGGCGAATGAATGACTTTCATGGTGATATTCTTATCCGCCATAATTTCTTGGTCATGTTCTAAAAATGCGTCTATTTTCACAGACTTGTCCACCAATTTAAAAAAGTCCGGAACAGGGCGCTCACTGTTTTGAATCTCAATGTTCTCAATCCAACTTTTTTCATTTTCATGGGCTAGAATTTGGCATCCAGTTATATTCTTAATCTCAGCGGCAGAACCTATATGGTCGGGGTGTGAATGGGACAGAATCACTGTTTCGATATCTGAAATATCCCGACCATGCTCTCTGATATAAGCAAAGATATTATGGAATGAGCCTTTTGTGCCCGTATCTATCAGGGTTATTTTGTTCCCAAAAACAATGATGCAGTTTACAAACCTATCGATTTTTTTATGCGGGTTCATATTTATTTGAAAATCCAATCTTAGTAGATGAATCTTTTCCGTAAGTTTCATGTGGTTAATCCTCTATTATTCCGTTTCAACGAGATAACTCTTTATTTAACAACCATTATATATAAATTTCTATAAATTCTTATATTTAATTTACAAATGTTTCCTTAGAGCGTTGTGACAAAAATAGATATGGTGTCCATATAAAAAGACTTATTAACGATTTACTAAGTTCTTTTATCGTTTCAACATCAAACATAAGTGTAGTCGGAACAATTAAAGTTAATATGTATGAATCAATCAATAAAAAAATTACAGAAAATAATGATATCGAGGCATACCATTTTGGAAAATTTGATTTCTTGCCAAAAAATAGTAACACCAAATAAATTGAAACTAAGAGTATTGCTAAATTAATGATAATTTCACCAAATAAAAATAATCCCCATGATGGCAAATATGCATTACTGGCTTCAATGGTATGTACCTTCCAACCGTTATCATGTAACATAGGAAAATAAACAATAAATGCGAAATACAGCATACGAAAAGGCCAAAAAACAATTCCTATTGCAAGAAAAATAAGCCATCCTCCAATATTTCTAGGTACTTTTTCTACTTTGTTTTGTTGTGGTTGTAAATTTTCTTCAAAAGAAATACTTGATTTCATTTTATTCCCTTACTCAAACCATATTCAACAACAATTATATATAAATTTCTGTAAAAATTATAGGTATTTTTTTGTGGTTTATTTTCATCACTTGCCCCCTCTATTTTCAGCGAGCTGATGGAGCGAACTTGAGCAGCTGCTTAGTCCTATTTTGCACAGCCGCCAGAACTCCCTACATATTGATAGCTTGTGACCAGCATTTTGAATGATGAAATAGCAGCCTTATATTGTTGGGGATTCTTTGTGCTAAGCGTAAAAGAAACGAACACATCTTTTTCATTTATGTACGCAACAACTTCATGGTTGCCATAGCGGTCACCCGAGAACTTCTTTAGGGTCACTATTCTTCCGTCCGCACTCAATGGTGCCACCATCGCTTACACGCAGGCTAGGGTCATGGCTTTTGATTTCGTTTACATCGTCATTAATGAATGCGACCAAGCTAGGACTCGGCTGACATTTCTTTATAGCTGTATTCGCGTACATCACCGCAGGTGCGGTATCCCAAGTTTGGGTTGAGGGATAGAACACCACAGGCAAACCATCTCTGGCACCACTCTCTGTGTCCATCTTCCATCCAGCCGGTTCTGCAAGTGCAAAAATAAGTCCACGCCCAACGACGACAAATCTCTGTGGTTCTGAATATGCTATTTGCGACAGTAGCATTAGCCCAAAAAACAAAAACAATAAACGCAATACTTTCATTCTTGCACTCCTTCTTTTCGTTCCACCTCAAGAGAGGTGGAACGGCTACATACTTGTATATCCAACTATTTTAGTAACTAATGGTTGACCATCAACCAATTCTATCGTTGTTTCTTCTTTTGATATACCTGATATTTTTTTGCCTTGCACAGTCATTGATTCTTTGACATCTGAAGTGACAAATGCTCTGTTACTTTTAATTTTAATACTTACATTTGTCCGAGCATATTTATAATTTTTGCATGCAGACCAACCTTGCTCTAGCATAGATACATATTCTGTTTTAGTAAGTTTAAGAACACGATTCTGACCTTGCATTTTCACATTGACAACTATTATAACATGCTCACTTAATGTATCTGAAATCAAACTCGTATTCTTTGCAACGATGGCTTTATCAATATTACCAAGAAATACATTGATAGTTTGCCCAGTTAAATCATTTGCATTAGCTGTAGAGAAAACAACCATACATATCAATACAGCAAATAATCTTATTATTTTATTCATTACATCCCCTTGTTTATATTTATAGATTATACAATCATAGAATTTAATTTTTACACATAACTCTTTATTTAAAAACCATTATATATAAATTTCTATAAAGTTATTGGATTTTTTGGGAATTTAAATTATCGTATGCATTCCACCTTAGGATGGTTGGAACGAGCTAAAAGCCGCCCGCGGGTTTTTGATTGGTCTCCAATGTGTTGTTATACCCTAATGCCAGAAGTGGATGATGGTGCTTTTTGTATGGCATCATGTAGTTCTCCTATTGTTAAATCACGATATATCGGTCGTGGCTCACCTTTGAGCCATCGAATAAGCACTGTAATGCCTATTGGATCGAATCCCTCCGGACCAAACAAAAATTCATTCGGTCTCAGTTCAAGCGTTTGACTGATACCTTTTTCTGGTGATGCAAGGTCGACCTGGAATCGTTCACTTACCGCTAGTAGTAAATCATCGCCATCATCTCCAGTTATTCCAAGATCAGCTTCCAAGAGTGTGTCGGATGTAATAGCCTGTTTAGGAGAAATACTATGGAAGCCTCGTACAAAAGCGACAACTTCCTCGAATGACGGTTTATTCATAATGTCTTTCCCTCAGTAGGTATAACGTTTGCAATGACCAATCAAAAAACCGCCTGCGGCTTTTTGATTGGTCTCCTCTGATTTGTTGTATCACTCTTATTCCAACTTTAATATAACGTTGTCTTCGGCTTCTTCGCCTCCAGGACCATGGGTTTTGATGATATCGATTAACCAATCAAAAACCGTTTCTCCTGATGATCGTTTCTCTCGTTCCACCTCTCCCGAGGTGGAATGCATACTTGTTTTAATAATTATAACTAATTTGATGATTTTTAAAGATATATTTGAAGTAAAAATATGAGATCTTGAAACGAGTTTAAAGCGATGAGAAGTGTTATCCAAGCAAAAACATAAGACCGATATCTGATAGCACAAAAAGATATCCCCATATTAACCATATTGTCGAATCATCAAAAGGAGAACCTTCTGGAGGTTTAATAAATTTTTTTGTTAGTTGGGCTGGAAAAATAAGAAATATTACACCAAGTATTGCAAACAAATAGATACTTCCTATTCCATCTGCTACTCTACCTGCAACATATTCTTCTTTGGTATTTAAAACCTCTTGGATACCGTTAAACCAATCAACCATTCCTGTAAATACAAGCAGAAAAAAGATAGCAAAAATTATTCCGATTAGCCTATGAATACTCATCTCTTACCTTATGCAACTAACTTCTTTATCCAACAACAATTATATATAAATTTCTGTAAAAATTATAGGTATTTTTTTGTGGTTTATTTTCATCACCTGACCCTATATTTTATATATAAAATTCTATAAACTCTCGCGTGCATTTCTATTGGAAAGATGGGTTGTCATTGTTACCTGCCCCTATCTAGCAACCTCTTTATTACTATTTTTGTTAAACATTCCTAATTTCTCAACTTTTGATTGATTTTTTAGTAATTTATAGATATATAATTCATATTTAAGAGTAGTTAGGGGTAATATAAAATCTTTACAACCAACAAATTCTATATTATTTTTCCAAACATGATTTTCAATCCACTTGTTTTTAATAAAATTGATTGGATCTCCCATAACTTCAATTTTTATACCTTTATAATTTAAAACTCCGAAATAAGATTTAATTGTATTGCATACACTAAATTTATATTCTTGAATTAAATATTGTTCAAGTGCTTTTGTTATCTCCTCTCCACCTTTAGCTGTTGTTATAATGTCAATATCATTAATAGAATTATCAATCTTTCTTATAAAATGATTACTTCCTCCAGTAATTGCCCATTTTTCAGTTACTGAAGATAATTCAGTATATAACAAGTTTAATTGCCTATTAATACTTGGCACGTTCATTCCAGGACTCATTTATTCTAGTTTCATACTTTTTGTAAATAGAATTGGGGATATTGGGCGTTATTAACTTAGCTTCATTGTATCTAGAGAATATTTCAGTTATTACATTATCATTTAATGAACTATTTTGGTATAAATAACTATCGATATTCTTCATTGCCTGTGATGTTTTTTTATAATTATAAGTATTTTCAATAAACTCATAAATTAATGTAAATGATAAAAGAGAAAAAACTAATCTAGGAATAGACAAATCTGAATCTAATTTAATAAGTGGCGCAAGATATACTAGCGGAATAATAGATATTAAAATTAATATTAAGGATATATAAAAATTTCTTTTATATGTTTTTTCATATAAATAATGATTAAAGTAACTATTTTCATGAATCATCATTTGTAACTTTTTTATATTAGAAATATTTTGAAATTTTGTGTACTCAACAGAACTAATACCTTCATCCTCCTTCTCTTTTGCTTTTTTACTAACATATAAACTCACTTGTCTTTTTAAATCTGAAATTTCATTTGCATCGAAAGCATTAGAAAAAACTTTAGTTAAAAGGGCGTATTTTTGAAAGTTATGAGCTAGGGTATTTAGATTATTAATTTTAATTTTCAGCACCCAAACTATTATTTGAAACAAAATAACAGAAAATGCAGAAACATATAGCCAAATACCCTGAGTATATACCGAACAACCTAGAGATATAAATAATAATGATAAAATAAATATTCTCCAAGCTGAATAAATATCTGCTTCATCATATATTGATGTATAGTAATGCTCTAAACTATTCAATTTAGATTCCTCTCTTTTATCTCTTAGATTTTCTCGCCAGCATAGGCATCTAGAATTTTATCTGTCATTAACCTTGACTTTAATGCTTGCTTATCCTCAACATCCGATCCAGAGTTGTCAATAACCTTCACTGCTTCTTGAAATATGCGTGGATATATATTTTCATCATTTAACTTTTTAATAATAGGACTACAGAATCGCTCACACTTTTTTTGACTATTTAGAGGAGGAAAATCTTCACTACTAGCAATCATAGGGACGAGCATTAAAATGTAAAAACGAACTTTTTTGTATTTTTTGTCAATGCTTCCATTAAGGAATAGAGAATCTAATCTATAAAATGCTAATCCAGCCATATAGTATGGAGAGAATTGATGGTCTTCTTCGAATAAATTTGAGCCTTTATTTCCCATTGTTTTGACTAGCGTACCTAAGTATGTCGTAACCAAGTGAGGATTTTTACTAAACATTGCAGAATATGACTTAATCTGATTTGCGATAGTAATTACTTTTCTCTTTACAACATTTCTATCTGAATTATATTCCTTTGCCCTTCTTTCATAAAATAACTTACCTTCTCCATTTATGGAATCATAGTAGTGTTGAAGATTTTTTTGAAAATCAGACATTGCCGCAAGTTGTTCTTTTTTGATAGCAGTCTGATTGTTTGTAGAAACTGTAATCTTTGACTTTACATCTTCATCAGTCGTTACTATTAGCCGCAAAGGTATATTAATATTATTAATATTTTCATTATTACGATTCTCATAAAGAACATTACTTGTTTGACATCCATTCACAATTTGATAATCAGTAATTGTCAATGAATTTGCTGATGTTTTAATGGAGTCTGCAACTATTGTTACTCCATTATTTAGTACACTAAACAGATCAGGTAACTCACTGTTCAATGTATCATTAATATTGCCATTAACCAAATTTCCGATTCCTTGAAAATCTCGAACATTATCATCAAAAATGCTTTGAATATTTCCATTATTATCTATCAATAGCTTTCTAAACTCAGAGAATGGAATTACGCCGTAAAATGATTGGTCAATCCCTTCTATATCTGAAAGAGTGACTTTGTTCGCGAATGTAAATTTAGAGGTGATGGGATTTTTAGTCCTTCTATAGAGTTTTCCTAATTCATTTGCCCCAAGTACATTTGCCTCAACACGCTCAAAAAGATTATAGCTTTCTAAGTCCGCAACAGAAGAGTTAATAACAGCTGATATATTTTGGTCCTCGTTTACAACACCTGTAGTTATATAAAAAGTCTTACATACAGGGTTGTCTTTAAACTCTGATGCGTTATCAAGTAAATACTCTGAAAGCTCGGCAAACTTTTTGATGTCTTCATTTCTAGCCAATTTTGGATTTTCAGCAAAGAAATCACTAATTCCAAAGTAAAATGCATGCATTTCTTTTGTATCAAAATTAGACGAAGTTTTGGCTTGGATGAACAGATATGTTACTTCTAAATATCCATTTGCTTCCAGTAGACTATCAATTTCATCTGTATCTTCTATCAGATGCCCGTTTACAATAATTGCAATTCCATCAATACCTGTATCTGCACCTGCTCCTACAGTAATACTTTTTACATCAAACGTTTTATTGTATTCATTGGCAAGTACAGAGTAGTTGCAAAATAGTTCAAAGTCGGAGGACTCGTCACCTGTATCCATTTCTTGAGCTTCTAAAAAATCTTGTAAAAGCTTCTTAGTTATTCTGTCCATAATTTTCCTTTAAAGTTCGAGTGACATTTTGTAGTGAAATCTAATGTTAAAATGAACAATCAAAAAGCCGCCTACGGGTTTTTGATTGACTCCTATGATTTGTTATGCTCTTGCTGAATAACTTTCTCTCGTTCCACCTCTCCTGAGGTGGAATGCATACTTGTTCTAATAATTATATTTAAAATAGGATAAATTATTGATAATAATTAAATTGGATTATTTTAGGCTAATGGATTCCGTATCAAGTACGGAATGACGAAAAAAGTTGTCACCCTGAACTTGTTTCAGGGTCTAAAAAAGATTCTGAAACAAGTTCAGAATGACTAAAAGGTTGTCGTCGATAGATTGCCGCGAACACTGCGTGTTCTCGCAATGACGAACTAATGCAAAAAGTGTCTTGTGCCTGTAAAGTATAGTGCGATGCCATGCTCATTCGCAGCAGCAATGACTTCATCATCTCTCACACTTCCGCCTGGTTCAATGATAGCTTTTATCCCAGCACTTGCAGCTGCATCTATGCTATCACGAAATGGGAAAAATGCTTCACTTGCCATACTCGCACCGCTTACATCTAGCCCCATCTCTTTGGCTTTTTTAAGTGCACATTGTGCTGCATCAACTCTACTTGTCATACCCATACCTACAGCTACCATCATACTATCTTTGACATACACTACACAGTTTGACTTAGTAAGACTTGCGATTTTATAAGCGATCTCCAAATCTTTCATTTGAGCATCACCTGCTTCTAGCGTTCCTTGTTTTAGAGCATTTGCAACTTCAGAATCTTTGACTATATCGCTGTCTTGATACACAAAACCACCATCGATATGTTTAAAGTCATTTTTATCATTTGCAAGCACTAATTTATCACTTCCATAAGAGAAGAGTTTGAGTCTTTTTTTACTCTCAAAAACTTCAAGTGCAGCAGGTTCAAAATCGCCAGCTATCACAACTTCTAAAAACATTTCATTCATTTTAAGTGCAAGTTCTTTGCTCACAACACCATTTACTGCTACAACACCACCAAAAGCAGAGATGCTATCGCATTTGAGTGCATCGATGTAAGCCTGTGTTAAGTCTTCATTTAGTGCAAAACCACATGGATTGCCATGTTTGACTATACATACAGCACCTCTGCTACCAAAGCTTGCAGCTATTTTGATTGCACCATTTATATCTGTTAGGTTGTTAAAGCTTGCTTCGCCTTTTACTTGCTTGAAATTTTTAGTAAAAAATTCATCAAACTCATACAATGCACCTTTTTGATGTGGGTTTTCGCCGTATCTTGTATCAAATACTTTAGAGCCGACGATAAATTGTTTTTGCCCCATGCCACCATTAAATCTACTATTCATATAGTTTGCTATCATACTATCATACGCTGCTGTATGCTCATACGCTTTTATCATCAAGTCTCTTCTAAACTCTACTGTGTTTGTATTGTTCTTAATATTATTTAATACTAAATCATAATCAGCCACATCAGTTACTATTATCACACTATCAAAATTTTTAGCAGCAGAGCGAACCATAGCAGGTCCACCTATATCTATATTTTCTATAATCTCTTCAAAATCATCTGTTTTTTCAATCGTTGCTTTAAACGGATAGAGGTTAACACAAACGAGATCTATCCCCACAACACCTAGCTCTTTGGCTTGGTCTAAATGTGATTGCTTGTCTCGTCTGTGGAGTATACCACCATGAATATATGGATTGAGTGTTTTTACACGCCCTTCAAAACATTCTGGAAATTTTGTAACTTCGTTGGCTTCTATGACAGCTATATTTGCCTCTTGTAAAGCTTTGTATGTTCCACCTGTACTGATTATCTCATAGCCCAAAGATACTAACTCTTTGGCAAAATTTACTACACCGCTTTTGTCACTTACGCTTATTAATGCTCTCATCATCTCTCTTTTTATAAATCTTGTTCTATCGTTTTAGCAAAAGTGCTAAAATATATATCTTTCATTTTTGCTACTGGCATACTAATATCATTCAAGACAAAATCATCGCCTTTAACTTCACCAATTTTTTGTACTTGCAATCCCAAATCAATTGCTTTTTTTACAACAGCATCTATGTTCTCAGGTTTTAGCTCGATAACTGCTCTACTTTGTGACTCATCGAATAGATAGATATCTTTTTCAAATGCAACTTTTGCCTCGATACCAAGCCCAGATGTCGCTGACATTTTAGCTAGTGTGATAGCAAGTCCACCCATACTAAGGTCTTTGGCACTTTCTAAAAGACCTTTTTTGTTTGCATTTATAACAAGTTCCCAAAGTCTAAGTTCAGCACTATAATCGATATCACATATCAAACCTGTAGTTTCGCCAAAAAGCTCTTTTACATAAAGTGAACCGCCAAACTCTCCTTTTGTTTGACCGATGAGCAATAGTGAATTGCCTTCTGTTTTAAAGTTGCTTTTCAAAACTTTATTTGCATCATCATTTAAACCTACCATAGCGATAGCAGGAGTTGGGAAAACACTTACGCCATTTGTTTCATTATACAAAGACACATTTCCACTAACAACAGGAGTATTTAACTCCTTACAAGCTTCTTTGATACCTTCGCAACACTGTGCAAACTGCCACATAACTTCTGGGTTTTCTGGATTTCCAAAATTGAGACAATCTGTAATTGCCAATGGACGAGAGCCACTCATAGCAACATTTCTACCACTTTCCATTACTGCAAGGGCTGCCCCTTTGAATGGATCTATATAACAATATCTAGGGTTACAATCGCTGCTCATAGAGATAGCTTTGCCATTTTGTTTTATACGAATTACACTTGAATCTAAACTTCCTGGAGCTTTTATAGTGTTTGTTTGTACCATTGAGTCGTATTGATTATATATCCAAGCTTTATCAACAACTTCAAGTGATGCGAGTAATTTTTCAAATGCTTCTTGATTTGAAACAGATGAATAATCTTTGATAGTTTTTTTATTTACATCATCAAGATAAGCTGGTCTTGCTGTTGGACGATCAAGTATCGGAGCCTCTTCACTAACTGGAGCGATTGGCATATCGGCACATTTTTCGCCATGCCAAAACAGCTCCATTCTGCCCGTATCAGTAACCTCTCCTATAACAGCACAGTCTAAATCCCATTTGTTGTAAATATCAATAATTGCTTGCTCACTTCCTTTTTTAGCACAAATAAGCATACGCTCTTGGGATTCACTTAGCATAAAATCGTATGGTGTCATACCATCTTCTCTTGCAGGTACTTTATCAAGGTGCATAATCATCCCTGCACCTGTTTTACCTGCCATTTCAAAAGATGAGCTTGTAAGCCCTGCAGCACCCATATCTTGGATACCAACAACATGGTCAGTTTTAAAAAGCTCTAAACAAGCTTCAAGTAAAAGTTTTTCTGTAAAAGGATCTCCAACTTGAACGGTAGGACGAAGTGACTTGCTTTCTTCTGTGAAACTATCACTACTCATTACAGCACCGCCTAGTCCATCCCTTCCAGTTTTTGAACCAACATAAATTACAGGATTGCCTATCCCCTCTGCAACTCCTAGAAATATATCTTCTTTTTTAACAAGTCCAAGAGCAAATGCATTTACAAGTATATTTCCATTGTAGCTTTCATCAAAACTAACTTCACCGCCGATTGTTGGTACACCCATACAGTTACCATAACTTCCAATTCCTTCTACTACTCCACGAACTAAATGTCTTTGATATTTAGCAACTTCACTATCGCCTTTTATGTTCCCAAATCTAAGAGAGTTAAGATTGGCAACAGGGCGAGAACCCATAGTAAATACATCTCTAAGAATACCACCTACTCCAGTAGCTGCTCCTTGAAATGGCTCTATAAAACTTGGGTGATTATGACTTTCCATTTTAAATACTGCAGCCATCCCATTGCCTACATCAATAACACCAGCATTTTCACCAGGACCTTGTATGACCCAAGGAGCTTTTGTCGGAAAGCCATTAAGATATTTTTTACTTGATTTGTAAGAACAGTGTTCACTCCACATAGCAGAGAATATACCTATCTCAACAAGATTTGGCTCACGACCCAATATCTCTTTTATGTGAGTATAGTCAGCTTGTGTTAATTTATGTGATTTTAAAACTTCATCAATGTTTGCCAGTTGCGACATAAAAATGTTCCTTTTAGGAGAGTATAAATTAGGTATATATTATACAAAAAAAGTACTAAACGTGTGATGAAAAGATAGAGATGGATAGAGAAAAGGGGACAATTGTCCTCAGTTTTTTTGCATTATTGGTCTTTTAAAATATCATTTAAAACTTCCATTTGTTTATGCATATCATTTCCAACTACATCTTTGATAGATTTAGCATCATCACTTATAACCACTCCTTTTGCTTTTAACCTATCAAGTAAAACCTGTTTATCTGTGTGACTTACCTGTGCCAAATCTGCAATAGATGCTTTTGCTAATACTTCTACTGAAGTCATAAATGGTTTTTCGTTACCCTCCCCGCCTAAATTTAAAAAGCTTAGCAGTAGAACCAAAGCAAAAGTACCAACTATGCTTTTCCCAATAGTATCGCCAAACATTTGTTTGAAACCTTTAAAATTAACCACAATATGCAAAATAACACCTAAAACCATTACTAGTCCTAACCATTCATGTGCAACTTTATTTAGTCCTGTATCTATATGAAAAAACATCAAAATTCCAGTAATTGCAATAAGCAAAAAAGATCCTGTTACAAGTGGCGTTACCCATTTTCTTTCTATTGTCATATCTTTCCTTTTTATTTTATTTTTAAATTATATAGAAATAAATATTAACGAAAGTAAACAGAACGATAATTTCAAATTATAAATACTAAATACTACAAACTAACCACTCCAAAAGCCGCAAAAAGATAAAATTGTATAAATAAATCAAAGGGTGATTATGCTAAAAATAAAATCTATGCTAACACTTCAGCAAGAATTAAATGACAATACAAATGGAAAAGGCTGGGAAGAAGGCATTACAAAACAAGGAAAGCCTATAGATTGGAGAAGATGTATATTGCTTGAATCTGCTGAGCTCATAGAGTCTTATCCTTGGAAACACTGGAAAAACATAGATGCTCCAGCAGACAAAGAAAATATAAAAATTGAAGTGGTTGATATATGGCATTTTGTAATGAGTGAAATACTTAGAATTAATGCAACAACATCAAATATGCAAATAGAAAATATAGTTGAAGAAATCAATAGTTTATCAAATTTTTCTATATTAAAAAATCCATCAAAAGATATAGATGATAATCACTTCGAGCAAATAATAAATATCGAAAATTTCATAAAGACGCTTTTTAATGACCAAGACTGGAAAGAGATGACTAATAGTTACTTTTTTATAGTGTCACAATCGGGTTTAAATTTAGACAGCCTTTACCAACTATACATAGGCAAAAACATACTAAACAAATTCCGACAAGACAATGGATACAAAGATGGTAGTTACAAAAAAATATGGAGCGGAAAAGAAGACAATGTCATTATGCAAGAAATCCTTTTTAGCAACTCAAACATTACTCCATATGATTTATATGATAAACTAAAAGAAAAATATAATTCATAGTTTTAAAAATTTATTTTAAAGTGTTTTGATGATATTTTTCAAAACACTTCCATCTTTATCTACGGTAAGCTCACTTGGCATTCTGATACTTTTGTTGCCCTCAAAACCACACTCAACACCACAATTCATATTACCTATAATATAATATTTTCCTTTTGGTATATCAGAAAAACTAAAATCGCCCTTTTGATTAGATTTTGTAAATTTTATAAAATCATAAACATTATCATCAACACTTCTACTAAATTCGCTATCATAGTTTTCCTTGAACCATTTCTTTGAATATGATGTTTGTGGGATTAAATAAACATTAGCATATGAACCATTTATAAAATGCCCGCTTTGTAATCTTATAGCTACTTTTCCAAAAATAGTTGAATTTCCCACTTGTGGCAAACTGTTAAATTCTTTCAACTCTTCAGCATCAATTGGAAGTTCATTTATTTGCAAATCTGACAAGTCAATACTTTTTTCTATTTTATCTTTTGGGGGCCAATTATCATCAAATTTTTCCAATTGATTGGTTGGTTGTAAAACAGGTTGAAGTGAATCTGAATTTTTAGCACAACCAGTTATTAAAAAAAATGCGATTGCTAATACTAATATTTTACTTATTTTTTTCATTATTTATTTTCCTAAACAAAATTCACTAAACATTTTATCCAATATATCTTCATTATCATATGGCTTTGAGATGGAAGATATAGCTTTTATCGCCTCAGTCAAATGATAAGAAAATAATTCAAGCTCTTCGCTTAAAAGTGGTTTTTTTGCATCTTTGATAAAATTTATACTGTTTTTAACAGCTTCAATTTGTCTATTTGAAACAAGCATAATCTCATCTCCAGCAGATATAGTGTTTAGTAAATTTTCTAATTTTTTACTAATTATTTTTGAATCTGATTTTATACTCATATCTAATGTTTCATAATCATCAAGAAAAACATTATACAATTTTCTTGTTAAATCTGATTTGTTCAAAACTACTAAAATGTGCTTTTTATCATCAAGATTTTTTACAATGTTAGCTATATTATCATCTTCTTTATCCCACTCCCTAGAACCATCAAACAAAGCAATGACTATATCAGCTTCATCAAGAGAACGAAGTGATCTTTGTACCCCAATGCTCTCTATTTTATCATTTGTATCTCTGATGCCAGCAGTATCAATGAGTCTAATAATATGTGTTCCTATTTTTATTCTCTCTTCAATGGTATCTCTTGTGGTACCTGCAATATCACTAACTATAGCCCTATCATAACTCAAAAGTGAATTCAATAAAGAACTTTTACCAACATTTGGTTTACCTATAATGGCAATATTAAATCCATCTATCATACCATGTCTTCTTTTGGAACTTTCTAATAAATCTTCCAATTTTAGCTCTAGTGCGTCTAGTTTATTTTTAATTGAATCAATTATATCTTTTGGCAAATCTTCCTCTGCATAATCAATCATAACTTCGCTATGTGCAAGTGCTAATAGTAGCAACTCCCTACTCTCGTCTACAAAAGCACTCAAAGAACCTTTCAGTTGACGAGCAAGTATCTTTGCTGCATCTACGCTTTGGGCTTCTATCATTTTTGCGATTGCTTCTGCTTGTGTTAAATCTATTTTTCCATTTATAAATGCTCTCTTTGAAAATTCACCAGGCATTGCAAGTCTAGCTCCGTTTTTCAAAGTTATCTCTAAAATCTCATTTGCCACTATAGCCCCACCATGACACTGAAACTCTACTACATCTTCGCCTGTAAAACTATTTGGTGATTTAAAATACAACATCACAACTTGATCAATCAATTCTTCTTTGTCTGATATATATGTAAGATATGCATATCTTGGTGTGATTTCATTTTTTTTAGAAAGTTTTTTGGCGATTTGTAGTGCTTTTTCGCCACTTATTCTAACAATGGCAATTGAACCTACACCATTTGCAGTAGCTATAGCAACAATTGTTTCATTCATTGTTTATTTTTGTATAAAATCATTAATTACTATATATTTTTCACCATTTTTGTTTGTTTTAATGGCAACATATTTAGTTGGAAATTCATCTCTAAGTTTTTCTAGAGCTATCTGAACTAGAATTCCATCAAATGACTTAGTCTTTGCTCTACCATTCTTTTTCACTAATTCTATAATTGGCTCCAAATGAACACAAATCATCTCTTTTTGAGAAGTTAAAAATCTAGCTATTTCAAGTTTTACAAATAGTTCATATTTGGTGTATAACCAATTAAATATCATGTACGATAGAGCATTGTATCGATAGCCTTCTTTGCCTATCAAAAGAGCTGCATCATCGCCATCTATGAAAATGAGAGCTGTGTTATCAACAACATCAACTTCAACTGTATCTATATTAAAACAACTTTTAGATAATAATTTTTTTAATTCTTTTTCAATCTCTTTTGCCAAAGGTGCATTGCAAGTAGGTGTTATACTATCAGAACAATTTTTATCTACATAACTTGTGGGAATTGTTTTTTCTTTAAAAAAATTCTCACTTACACTATCGTCTACAATTTTGATTTGATTTGATTTTTTATCTATTGATTTTGATTCTTTTGTGGACTCTTCTTTTATAATTCTAACGATTTCTTTATTTTTGTTTTCATTTTTATCTTTTGATATGTCTGCAACAATAATCGCATTTTTTTTACCAAATCCGAGAATTCCATTTGCTGGATTTTGAACAACTTCGCACTGGAGCTCCAAAATTGAGCAACCAAAAAACTTTGATGCCTCTAAATATGCATCTTCTAGTGTTGGTGCTTCAAATTTTTTCATTAATCGCCTTTATGCTTATGAGCTTCTATCTCTTCAAGTTTATGTTTTGCATATGCACGATTTACAAACATTTGTTGACCTATCGAAAGAATATTATTTGTAAGCCAATAAAGTACTAGTCCTGCTGGGAATGTGATAAAAAATACTGTCATCAATACTGGGAAGAATTTAAAAATTTTCTCTTGCATTGGATCTGTGAAATTTGATGGAGTAATTTTTTGTTGATACCACATAGTTACGCCCATAAGCAATGGTAAAATTGGTAATGGCAAATTAATAAATGGTATTAAAATTTGATTATCTGCTCTTGCCAAGTCATGTATCCAAAGTATCCAAGGAGCTCCTTGAAGTTCATCAGCATTTAAAAGAACTCTATAGAGAGCAAAAAATATAGGTATTTGGAGAATTATAGGCAAACATCCGCCAAATGGATTTGCTCCATGCTTTTTATACAACTCCATCGTTTTCATATTCATTTTTGCTGGATCATCTTTGAACTTTTCTTTGATATCTTTCATTTTAGGGGCAAGATCTTTCAGCTTTTGCATAGAAAGCATACCTTTATATGTTGGCCAGAAAAGTAAAACTTTTATAAATATTGTAAATATAACTATAGCCCAACCCCAGTTCCCAACATAATTATGTATAGATTGGATTAAACTAAAAAATGGACGAGCCAACCATGTGAACCATCCATATTCTATAACATCTGTTAACTCTGGTGATATAGAATTTAGAGTTTTATATTCTTTTGATCCTATATATCCGCCAAGAACAAGATTTTGGTTGCCGCCAACAAATGCCAAAGGATTATCATCCCCCTCTTTTAAAATAGATACATTCATGCCATTTTTTAAATCAAAAAATAGTGAAGAATAATATCTATCAAACGCAGAAACTATACTTGCTTTTTTAAAATTCTCACTTGATGATACATCACCATCTTCTAAGATTTTGATTGTGCTATCTGCTTCTTTAACAAGAGCACCTTTTACGGCCATATACTTTGCTTTATCGGCTACTGGACGACTTCCTGTAGTTACAAAAAACTGCGTTGGGATAGAAGTGGAAATCTTAAGTGCGTATTCACCACTTGGTTTGAATGTTATAGTTTTAGTTACAGTAGTACTTGAGAGTTTTTGAGTTAAAACCACACTTTGTTCACTATTTTCTACATTTATTTCTGCTTTGTCAGAGCTGTAAGCTACTTTAAATGCTTCATCATTTAATGCAGTATTACTAAATCTAACTTCAAGTGGCTTAACTTGTTTCGCATCAAAAAGAACAAGCGCTTTACCCTCTTCTGTTTTATATTTTGGTTCAAGTAAAGTAAACTGAGAAATTCTGCCAAATTTATCAATTGTTGCAATAAATTTTTTAGATTTAATAGTAGCAATGGTATCTTCATTTGATAAAACCGGAGAAGCTTTCACTGTATTTGTAGTTTCGCTTGCAGGAGTTGTGTCTGGAGTCTCACTTAAAACAGGTGCACTGTTATTAGTTGTTGAATTTTGTTCTATTTTTGCTGTATTGGATGTTTTTGGACTAGGAACTATATAGCTATATCCTAGAAAAACCAAAGCAGATAAAATTAAAGCTATTAGTAATCTTTTGTGTAAATCTTGTTGTTCCACTAAGTTTTGCCTTTGTGTGAAATTATTTAAATAATGAGGCTCGCTTCAAAGTATTGTCAAAGATATTAGATAGATTCAAAAATGACTCGGACAATATGTCTGACTTTGCTACGAATATATAATTGCCAGACTTGATTAAATCAGCATTTTTTATAAACAAAGCTCTCATAAGCCTTTTTGCTCTATTTCTCTGAACTGCTTTTCCTACTTTTTTGCCAGCTACGAACCCCACATTATACTCTTTTGATTCTTTATAAAAAAGTACAAACTGCTGGTTATGCCAAACATTGTTTGGCTTTGAATAAATCTCATTAAACTGGTTAGTTGTTCGAATACGAACAAAATGTTTTATGCAGCTAATCTTTTTCTACCCTTAGCTCTTCTAGCAGCAATTACTTTTCTGCCATTTTTAGTCTTCATCCTAGCTCTAAAACCATGAGTTCTTTTTCTAGGTGTTTTATGTGGTTGATATGTTCTTTTCATACGAATCCTTGAAATTATTAAATGATTAATCCCCATTTGTTAAAGGCATTAAAAACGGATTATTTTATCCAAACAAGACTTTGATAATGATTAATAAAGCATTTTGAGGAAAATCTAAACTATTTTCTTCAAAGATATCATTTTGTGAAAAACAAAAAAATATTAACTTTACTTTTACAGTTTAACTGTATAGCTTTCGCTTAACTCTTTGGCCAAAAGATCACTGTATATAGCTATGGCCTTTTCTAATTCATCTTTTTTGGTAGGCCTTCTAGTAGCACTATATCCTACGATGCTGTCTCCATTTTTTATTGGAGTGATAAACGTATAAACCCAATAATATCTTCCATCTTTTCTTAAATTTTTTACAACACCTTCCCAATCTCTTCCCAAACTAATAGTATCCCACAAATCTTCAAAAGCAGCTTTGGGCATATCTGGGTGTCTGATAATATTATGGTTACTTCCTATAAGCTCTTCTTTGCTATATCCTGAGATTTCACAAAATGTCCTATTGGCATATGTTACAATACCTTTTAAATCAGTAGAACTTATAATTAATCCATCTTTAAAATAATACTCTTCATTTATTGGAATAACTTTGGGCATACTTTATCCTTTTGTGAAATTTACATATTAATTTCACTATTATATCCCAATGTTATATAAAAAATATATTTTATTAAATAAGTGTGTCTATTCTATTAATAAATTTTTTTTTCTTGTTGTTGTAAAAGATTCTTATATAAAGATTGTGCAACTTCCAATTCTTCTTTGGTTGCTGGTGTTCTAGCAGCACTATATCCTATAACCCTATCTTCATCTTTGATTGGGGTTATAAAGGTATGTACCCAATAATATTTCCCATCTTGTCTTAAATTCTTAACTACACCTTCCCATTCTTGTCCATTGCGAATTTTACTCCATAAATCCTCAAATGCCACACGAGGCATATCTGGATGTCTAATAATGTTATGGTTGGATCCTATAAGCTCTTCTTTTGTGTATCCTGCTATTTCACAAAACTTTCTATTGGCATAAGTTACAATACCTTTTAAATCCGTAGAACTTACTATCAATCCATCTTCAAAAATATACTCTTCATCTATTGGAGTAACTTTAATCATCAAATCCCCTTTTATGTAATTACAAAATTATACACAAAATTAAATTTTAAGATATAACAACATATGATTATTTTTTAATCAGAATATTGCATAAATATTTTTATAAAAAATAATAAGGCTTAAATGCTATAATTCATCTATGAAAAAGATAAGTGATATAAATAATTTGCCGTCTCCATGTTGGCTCTTAGATGAGAGCAAACTTCGTAAAAATATGGAAATTTTACAACAAGTAAAGAAAGAAAGTGGGGCAAAAATATTATTGGCATTAAAGGGCTATGCACTATGGAAAAGTTTTGATATCATACGCCCAACACTTGATGGGTGTTGTGCAAGTGGGCTACATGAAGCAAAACTTGCATCTGAAGAGTTTGAAAAAGAGGTGCATACTTATTCTCCAGCTTTCAAGGATGATGACATAAAAGAGGTTGCAAAAATTTCTCATCACTTAGTTTTTAACACGCCAAATCAATTTCATAAATTTGCAAAAATAGCTCTTGAAGTAAATCCTACAATATCACTTGGGCTTAGAGTTAACCCTGAGTATTCAGAATCTCCAACAGAAATGTATAATCCATGTGGTGCTTATTCTAGATTGGGTACTACAAAAGCAAATTTTGATGAGAGTATATTGGAATATTGTGATGGCTTACATTTTCATGCACTTTGCGAACAAGATAGTTCAGCTCTTGAGGGAGTTTTAAAAAACTTTGAAGATAAATTTGGAAAATTTATACCTAAATTAAAGTGGGTTAATTTTGGTGGTGGTCATCACATAACAAGAGTTGATTATAATGTAAAAAAACTCATAAATCTAATAAAAGATTTCAAAGCCAAATATAACGATATAGAAATTTATCTAGAACCTGGAGAAGCTGTTGGTTGGCAAACAGGAGCACTATACTCTACCGTGCTTGATGTAATTAATAATGGTATAGATATAGCTATTCTTGACACATCGGCAGAAGCGCATATGCCTGATACCATACTTATGCCATACCGATCTGATGTAAGAAATTCTGGTTTAGCGGGCGAAAAAGCATATACATATAGACTAGGTGGCAATACTTGTTTGGCTGGTGACATTATGGGAGATTATAGTTTTGATCAACCTTTAAAAATTGGCGATAAAGTTATTTTTGAGGACCAAATGCACTATACCATGGTAAAAGCTACAACATTTAATGGCATACCTCTTCCTTCAATTGCCATACAAAGAATGGATGGAAGTATAGACATAATAAAAGAATTTAAATACAGCGATTTTAAAAATAGATTATCATAATTTAGTGTGTTGTATTGCTATCTTTTTTTGGCCTATTAAATAAATCTTTGAAATTTTTAAATTCTTTTTTATAGATTATATCAGCACTAGTTGACTTTTTACTAACACTTAGTTCACCATCTATGCTTGGATTGAATTCATATCGTAATTTTGCTTTCGATACTTCATCATTTGCATATATCAATGTAGTTCTTCTATTTATTTTTTTTCCTACTTCTACACTATTGTTTGATCCAAAAACCAAATGATCAAAACTTATTCCCATATTAGAAAGGAGTGATTTGGCAACAGCTCCTCCCATCATTTTCATCATCTCATCTGTGGTATATTTATCAGCTTCAACTTCAGAATCAAACATTATAAGAGCCAATATCTGCTCTTTTGTAAGTTTTGGTGTTGAACTAAAATTAACAATTGGACTACCTGGTGTACCTGTTACTATTGTCCTAATTGTATGGTTTGGTGCTTCGTATACTGCTTGAATATCTAGCATTGGTCTATTAACATCACCAGTAAAATAGATGCCGCTTGGTTGTAAAGCAAATTTTTTATCTTCATAAAAATAGTATCCGCCTTGCAAAATTTTAGCACCTCCAACAACTAGTATTGATTCACCAGCAACCTTTTCAACACCCAAGTCTAAATTTACTTGAAAACTAGAGTTTCTTTGTTTATATCTAAGTGGTTTAAGTGTGTGTATCTTCAAGGACATTGAAAGATTATCAATCAATGGTGATGGGGTTTTTTGCTTTTCCTCTTGAAGTATTATAATATCACTGTCCGTTGGAAATGTTTTTTGACCGAGATAATAGAGTATATCTCCTTCTAGCACAACAAGATTTCCATTTAAATTTATTGCATTATTTTTAATATTGGCTTTTAAATCTGCATTTAGCTTTACTGTCGCATATTCATGAGATATAAAAATATTTTTTCCATTGATTGAAAAATCACCATTTTTTGTTTTTATATCATACTTTCCATTTGCAAATAGCTGGTCATTTACCCACAAAGAATTAAAGTCTAAAATTCCATTGCTAAAATTAATAATAGATTGTTTTGTGGCAAAAAATTGTAATTTATCATATAAAAAGCTATATCCATCTATTGTAATTTTGTTTCCATCCATAGTTAGTTGGGCTTTTATATCTGTTATTGGTTTTGCATATCTTGACTTATCGCCCAAAAGAATACTAGAAGAATTTAATGTTAAGTTTGTTTTTCCATTTGAATCTATAATCAAATCAAATTTACCATCCCCACTCATAAGAGGTGGCGTAAAATCTAAATATTTTGATAATGAATTTAGCGAACTTTGCATATCGCTACTATTTGATTTTACTAAAATATTTCCTTTTGTATTGCCATCGATACTACCAGAAATTCCAGACAATGAAAAAGTACCATTTATAGCATTAGTTGAACTCGAATAATCTACACTTGATACCAAATCTTTAGACTTTATATTTATATTTGTAATATCATTTTTTATAACCAACATGATATTTGAATCTATAAAAGAGTCCCATTTTACAAAACTATAATCTTTTTTTAGAATAGAGCTTGTAGGCACAGAAGCTACTTTCGTGTCTATGGTCCAAATGCCCTTATCATTTGTAACTTTTCCATTCAAATTTACTAAATCAGATTTTACAATAGCATCGAAATCTTTAAAAAATGGTTTTTTAAAAGTAGTTGGCACAGTTATCTCAATATCTCCAGTAGATGCCTCTAAGCTTTTTGGTAAATATAAAAAATCTTTTATATAAATTTGCCTTTTAGAGCTTGCTTTTAGCAAGCCTGTTTGAAAATCATTGGTTGTAAATATTCCTTTGAAATCTTTCGTATCCAAAGCAACACTTAGGCTCTTTTCTTTTCCTTTAAATACTGCTTTTGGAGAGGTTAATATTTGAATTAATTTTGGATTAAGAGAAGTTATTTTATCTGCTTTAACAGTTCCGCTATATACTGTTTTTCTATCTTTATCAACAACAACATAATTTGTTATTTTCAATATTGGTGCATAATAACTTTTCGCGATTGCATTTGAATCAATGATAACATTTTTCGTTTTCCAGTTATAGCTTATTTTTGAGTTTACTTGCAGAGCATCAAGATTATTTGTGGCATTTAAATCCTTAAATATATTGTTGCCTTTGGTGTCGGCTAATATAGTAAAGCCTGTTTTTGAAACATTAAATTCACTAATATTTGCATTACCTGCATTCGAAGCAATTAAAGGAACATGATATCTATCATAAAAAGTCTGATTAACACTAAGGTTTCCCTTTCCTTTGAATTCAAAATCTCCAACCACCTTGGCATACAGATTAATTTTACCATAGTTTAAATCTACTGTGTAGTTAATTTCTCCAGAGTTGAATTTGTTATCATATATATTATATGAAATATTTGACAACTCTGCTTTCATTGAATTAAATACATAATGTTTATATGAATATTTTGTTGTAGTTATATTTGCTTTTTGCAAAACAAATGTCAAATCTAACTTTTGCGTAGTTTTATTATTATCACTTTTAAACGATTTGGCTAATTTTGTTAAATTTGTAATATTGAGATCTTCAATATTGACTTTGTGTATCACAATTTTTTTTTCAACCAAAGAAAGGGGACTCCAAAAAAGTTGCAACTTTGTAGTTATGGGTTTTTTATTGTATTTAACATCATAAAAACTAACACCTTGCAATACATCCCCGTCAATCTTTTTGTATGTTATATTGTGTTCTTGCAAAAAATCATGTGTAACATTTTTTATAAATACAGGAGTGTTTACCAAAATAGTAGCTATAACTGTTATGGAGACAATCGCTATCATGAATAAAAAAAGAAGCTTTTTCAAAATGATTGCCCTAGTTGAAATTGAATACTAAATTGTGAAACATCATTTATATTTGAGCCTATATCAATTTTAAGTGGACCAACTGGCGTAATATACCTAACTCCTATACCAGCTGAAGATATTATTTCACCATTGAAATCATAACTATTTTGACTAAGCATTGTATTGTCAGTAAATACTGCACCATAAATTTCCTCATTAATAGGAAAATTAATTTCACAAGATAAATTTGCCATACTCAAAGCACCACTTGTTAAAAATTCTGTTGGAGAAGTTATAACTCCTAACTGATTATACCCATATGCACGATTGCTAAACATACCTCCGCCAAAAAATAACTTTGATTCTGGAACATGTCCAGATATTTCCTCTACTGCTCCTATTTTCCCAACAGCAGAAAATGTTATATCTTTGTGTGTATAAATGCCTCTTGCTTCTAGTTCAAATTTTGTATAGTCACTTGCATCTGTATTGTATGGCATACCATATTCTGCATATCCAGAAAAATAATAACCATTTTTTGGATTCAATCTATCATCTCTAGCATCATAGACAACTTGTAAAAATGGATAATTCAAAACATAAGTTCCATAGGTAACACCAGGCTCAATCGTACCTAAATCATAAATATTTATATTTTCTAAACCTATGCCACTTTTGATAAGCAGTCTATCAAATTGATAAACAAGAAAACCTTTTATGTACTCTTTTTCTTCACCAAAACCTTCAAATTCAGTATCCGAATATCCTGTATTTAGCCCAAAATCTAAATAATATCCATCATAGTAAAAAAGAGCGGGCTTAAAAAAATCAGCACTCAAAACTTTATCTTTCATGGAATATTTTCCAGTTAATGTTAGCTTTTGTGCATTATCAAAAAAGTTCCTCTTTACCAACTGTGCTTCAAGTTTCATACCAGCAAAACTATCATAACCTATACCACCACTAAAATAATACGGATTTTCCACATTTTTTAGTGTTATGTCTATAGGAACAACATTATAAATTTTTCTATCAGCATTAACAAGTATTGTATCAAATGCATCAAGATCTTCTATTCTTTGATATGTATCTTTTACTCTTTGTGTGTTAAATTGCTGACCATTCAATGCTTCTACGCGAGATAAAATGACACTATCATTTATCCCTTGGGCTCCTTTTATTGTTGTTTCTCCAAAAGTACATATATCACCTTTTTTTAGATTATAAACCAAATCTGCCCTATGTTTTTCGAGATCAATATAAGCTTTTGCATCTAAATCATAACTACAATAGCCATTATTTAATAATTTATCAACGATTTCCTTTTTACTTTCAATAAACTCTTTTGATTTAAAAACACTATTTTCTTTGTTATAAACAAAGTCAGAAATATCAAAATCACTTGTTACGGCAACACTTTCTAGCTTTATGGGCTCTTTTTCATCTACTAAAATTCTAATGGAGCTATTGTTTTCACCTATCATAAAAGTAGCATCATAAAATCCTTCTGATTCATAAAAGCTCTTAAGAGTTTCTGGTAAAGTTTTAATGAGTCTTGAATTTATTTTTGGAGTTTTATCTTTCCAAAAAGCAAGCATACTACCTCTAGAGATATCAAGAGCATCTTCCACAGATTCTGTCTCTATATTTTTGTTTCCTAATATCTCTACAGTTTTAAATACCATTTCATTTTTTTGTTCAGCTATGCAAGTTGTTGACAAAACAATACCAATCAAAAAAATATATCGCATCAAAATCTGCCTATAAAAATATTCTTTAGTGTCCCAAAAAAATGTGAATTATTTGTGGTGTTATGCACGAATTTGACCATCTCCATAAATTTTATATTTATATGTAGTTAATTCATTGATACCCATCGGTCCTCTAGCGTGAAGTTTGTTGGTTGATATTCCAACTTCAGCTCCAAAACCGAACACACCACCATCAGTAAATCTTGTACTTGCATTTACATATACACAAGCAGCATCCACTTGATTTAAAAAATACTCAGCAATAGTATAATTTTCTGTCACAATGGCTTCAGAATGAGCAGAACCAAATCGTCTAATGTGTGCTATTGCTTCTTCTACATCATTCACCATTTTGATATTAAGTGTATTTGCAAGATACTCGGTATCAAAATCAGCTTCAGTTGCTAACTCCATTTTGATAATTTCAATAATTTCAGGATCACCTTTTAAAAGTGTTCCCTTAACATTAAAAGCTTCTGCTAGCTTTGGTAAAATATCTGGAGCTATTTTTTTATCTATGATGAGTGTCTCCATGGCATTACAAACTCCAGGTCTATGGCATTTTGCATTTATAGCTATGTCGATAGCTTTTTTATGATCAGCATCATTATGAATATATGTATGGCAAAGTCCTTTATCATGCTTAACTACTGGAATTGTTGAATTTGCCGAGATATACTTTATAAGTTCTTCACCGCCTCTAGGCACAACTAAATCTACATATTTATCCATTTTAATTAGCTTTGCAACACCTTCTCTACTACTATCTGGAAGTAAAGAAATAATCTCTTTTGGTAAATTATTTTCCACCAAAACTTCACCTAAAATTGTTGCTATGATTTTGTTTGAATACTCTGCCTCTTTTCCGCCTTTTAGTATTGCTACGTTACCACTTTTAAAACACAATGCTCCAACATCACTTGTAACATTTGGACGAGATTCGTAAATAACTGCCACAACCCCGATAGGAACGCTGACTTTTTCTATACGAAGGTTATCTTCATTTACCCATCCCTCTAACACTCTTCCGACTGGCTCTTTTAGTGATGCTATCTCCCTAAGAGAATTTGCCATAGCATTTACTCTTTTTTCATCAAGAAGAAGTCTATCAATCATGGCACTACTAAGTCCGCAAGAAGCAGCAGAATCTAAATCTTTTTGATTTTCAACAATTATCCTTTTTGCGTTGGATAAAAGGGCATCTGCCATATCGTTTAAAATTCTACTTTTGTCTTTTGGCGTAAGTGTAGCGACTTTGTTGGCTGAATTTTTGGCATCTTTTAGAAACGACTCCATGAGTTCAAATCCTTATAAAATAAATTGTTTAGATTATACCATAGAGCTTATAAACTCTGCTAACTTTATTTAAATTATCTATGTAAATTTTGTGCTTTTATGAACTAAGCCATTGTATCATCGATTGTGCATCTAGTGCTCCAGAAATTCTTTTATGCTCTTTACCATTTTTAAAGAGTATCATAGTTGGAATACCGCTAATGTTATATTTACTTGAAATAGAACCAAAATCTTCAGTATTGAGTTTTGCAAATCGTATTTTAAGAGGAAACTTTTTTGCCACCTCTTCAAAAGTTGGTGCCATCATGCGACATGGGCCACACCATGGTGCCCAAAAATCAACAACTACTGGTATGTCATTATTTGTTATAAAGCTATCAAAATTACTCATATCCAACACAACTGGCTTAGTATCCAATAAAGATTTTTTACATGCTCCACAATTAGCTTTTATATAGGTTTCTTTAGGTGGAATTGAGTTTGTTTTATAACAATGTGGACACACTATATGTAAATTATTCATTTATTATCCTTTATACTTAAAATTTTTAAATAGACACAAAAGACACTATAAGTCCAATAATTCCTCCAAAAACACCACCCCATACTACAAGCCATCCGAGATGTTCGTTAATGAGTGTTTTTATGAGATCTTTTACCATTTTTGGAGTTAATTCATTTAGTCTATTTATAACTATTATCTCTATAGAATTTATCAAATCTCTTTGCAAACTTGAACTATTTAAATGTTTTTTTATCTCTTCGTGAAAAGAATTAGATCTTACAATAGAAGCTAGTGATACTCTAAGTTTATCTAAAAATTGCTCCCTAAAGGACTCTACAACACTTTCTCCGCCAAACATACCTATCATTCCGCCAAATTTTGACTCCATAATAGTACTTTTAAGTGCATCAAAAGCCTTATTCATATCTACATTCTCTATGACTCCAGATAAGTCTATCTTCATCTCTTCGGTTTCTAAAAAATTTTGTATACTTTTTTGACTGAAAAATTGTTCCATCACCATATCTTTAATAGACTTTTTAAAAACTTCAAAATTAAGCTCTATGACTCCAGAGCCATAAAGTAAAGGAACTTTTTCAAAAAGCATATATACTGCAATCCAATTTGTAATAGCACCTGAAAGGGCATAAAATCCTGTATTAAAAAGATGTTTTGATATAGTTTGTGACACAAAAAAAGATGATACCACTATCAAAAAAGCTACTAAATTTGTTAAAATTGATTTATCTATCTTCATTACCTCATCCTAATAAAAACCTTATAAAATATTATCTCATTTTTTTAAAACTTTTAAATACAAAATAAATTATAAAAATTTGAACAATGAGTAAAATATAATGAAGCTCATACACTTGTTCAAAGTTATTTTTTGAATCTATAGATTTATAAAACAGATATGAGATTCCCATCCCAACTATATAACCAATCTGCTTAAAACTATCTAGCTTTGTCAATAATTCTGTTTCATTTAAAAATATCGTTTCAGATCTTACAAGATAACTACCAAATGTAAATAATATCTGATAACCGGCATACATCAAAAGTGCCAACATATAATTATATGGGAAAAATAAAAACATAATTACCATAGCAAAAAGGACAAATTCTACAAAAAGAGAAATCCTAAAAAACCATTCAAGATTTAATATTTTAGAATACAAAGTAGCTATAAGCAGTGTCCCAAAGGCTAAAATAACTCCACCAACAGAGTAAACCTCTGGTTTAAGTGGAGCATATATTGTAAAAATAGAACCTATACTAAGTCCCAAAAAAAGACTGTTTAATGCTTTGTAAGCAAAGAAATATTTAGGAATTAATTTCATAATTTAAAATCTATATTTGATATCTGCATATATACTTCTACCTTCACTATTATAATTATAGATACTTTGGTAATCTTTGTCAAATAGATTTTTGATATATAATCCCAAATCAAAATTATCATTAAATTGCTTAGTCAAATTCAAATTCCAAACAGTATAGTTTCCGCTTGGCATATTACCATATGATACCCTTTCTCCAACATAGTGCGCATTAAGACTTAGCGTTGTACTCTCATCATAAAAATACTCTAGCCATCCATTTAGCTCATCTTGTGCTCTATTGTAAAGTGGTGTACCGCTTTCATCTTTCATATTGATAAGATGTGTATAGTTTGCTCTTATTATAAATCTATCAAGGAGAGTTGGAGTGCTTGATGATATTTCAATACCTCTTATATTTTCATCAGCTGTATTATTTTTATATCCCCAGAGAATATTGTCATAAACTATATCGTCTTTTATACTATTGTCAAAATATGTCAAAGAGAGATAGTCTTTGTAAGAAAAAGAGGCATCATAACCTTTTACAAAACTTGGCTTTAGCGTTTCACCAAAAAGTATATTTGCAAGCTGATAAACCGAAGGTGCATTGAGTGAAGTGTAATAGTTTGCTTTGAGTGCAAAATCATCAGATAGCTTATATTTTCCACCTAGTTTATATGTCACTTTCCCATCAAACTTATCAAAATCATCATATCTTAGATTTGCCTCAATAAGTAGCTTGTCTATTGGATTTATACTATTGGATAAAAATATACCTCTGTTTGTAAAACTTCCATCTGTAGGCGAATAGGTATTGTATTGATTAAATCCATCAATCTCTTTATATTCAAACCCTAAAACACTTTTTCCAAATTTGTGGACATAAGAATTTATAAAAGAATATTCGTTTGTTGTGGCTTCATATCTATTGTCTCCATCGCCCCACAAAGATGTCGTCAAATATTCTCTTTTATATTTTCCGTGAGTTACATTTAAAACAGAATCAAGTAAACCTATTTTTGTTGAGACAGATCCGCTAACATTTGTACTATCGGTTATAAAATTACTATAATCATCATTTGCGCCATTGCTATTATATTCGTCGTCATAATCGCCTTTGGTTTTTGTTTTGATTAGAGCAATTGAAGCCTTTGTCATATCTGTAAAATCATAGCCTATGCCTGCTGTGATATTTTTATTTGTATGCCCATCTTTTTCTGAACTTTGTGGGGCTAATGCTGATATACCATTTGTATCAAAAATAGAGCTTAGTAATTTTGCATTTAATTTGCCATTTTTATAAAACAAAGACAAATCACTACCCTTTGTTCCATGGCTTCCGCCTTCCAATCCAACACTTCCGCTTACTCCATCTTTGAGAGCTTTCTTTGTTATGATATTTATGACACCTGCACTTGCATTTGCTCCCCATACACTTGAACTTCCGCCTCTTATAACTTCTATCTGCTCTACATTTGAGATAGGCAAATATTCTATCATTGATGTGTTATTTGTAGTTGAAGGATCATTGAGTCTCATCCCATCAACAAGAACTAAAATTTTACCACTATCCATTCCTCTTAGAAAAAATGAACTTTTTTGTCCTGCCCCTCCATTTTGAGATATATTTATACCCAAAGTGCTTGATAGTGCATCAACAACGGATATATATCCGTTTTGTTTGATGTCTTCACTTGTGATAACATCTATATTTGAGGTTGTCTTTGTCACTTTTTGTTTTGTCTTATTAGTTGATATAACTTCTATTTCACCCAAACTCTCACTATTAGAAAATAATAGTGTTTGAATAGCTACTAATGATAGTAGTATTATATTTGTTTTCATACTTTATTCCTATTAAAAAATTATTTATAACTTATTGGTGAATTAAAATATGATATTTGGTGGCGATGTTTTGGGAATCTTTATGATATGAGGCTTTTGATGATATACTCTATTACTATCACTTTTACATAACTTAAAAAGAGTAGAGTACATTGCGATAACTGCAAGTGAAAAGTAACGGTTACCAAATCCTCGTAAATGTTTCATACTATTATTTTTCTATCTTATAAAAATGTTGATAATCTTTAGTGCCGCTCCACGAGCCACCCCATCCCCAGCCATGCTTCGCAAATATTTTTACAGCTTCATCATTCGGCAACAATAATGCTATATCTTGTGGATCTTGCAAATTTTTATGAATTCTATTTTTGAATTTTAATGATTTATCATGAGCTGTGTGCCCATCTTTAAATATAAAAGGATTTTCAATAGGGTTTATATCTATGGCTTTTCCGTAAGCATGCTTTGACCAACTATTTTCACCTGTTGCTTTTCTGCAATTAAATGCAGATGTGTTATCAGCTTCTATAGATGCAAAATCATTACTGTTAAAGTTATGTATAGGAACTATCTGTCTAATAGGATATTTTATAGCAAAAAGATCATCAAATATTTTCACAACATCGCTAGATGCATCTTTGTGAACTATCAAGTCGCCATTTTTGATTTTATTTTCAAAGTTATAATATTTTACATTTACTATACGCAAATCTTCTATTTCAACGGGACAGCCATGATAATAGTTTTTATTTTTTATCATATCATTTTTAAAATTTTGCGAAATATTTTGCACACTATTGTTGGCGTGTATCAATCCATTAAAAAGTGCCAATAAAATATAGTATTTAGAAAAAAATTTCTTACGATTCATAAATAAATTATATACTATTTTTACTTCAATATGCCTCGAAAACTATTTGGTCTTCCCTTAATAGTTTAAAAAAATAAAAGTATAATATAGATAAAAACTAATAGACACAAGGAATTTTTATGATAAAACAAATTTTGACTATTGATGAGTTCAAAAACTTTATAGAAAATACAAAGTCAAAAGATGGATACAGAGAACCTATCGCATTTGGTATAGCAAGAGTTGATAGAGGACAGAAAAATGCCCAAAAGATTTTACAAGCTAGTTTTCCTTTTATAAATTGGATGGAAAATTATGGCTCAGCTGCTGTTTTTATAGCATCGCTTGAAGATGCTGGAATAAAAGTAGATTTTAGTGGTTCTGAATTTGTAGCGACTATAAACGAAAGTTTTGTTTCTAATGCTCTAAATATTTTTACGCCATATATCAACGAAGCATCTGGCGATGCACATAAAAATGTACAAGTTATAAAAACTCTAGCAAATATAAAACAACTTGATTCAAATTATAAAGTAGTGTTTTTATTTGAAGATGCAAATCCAGCTAGCGTAGAAGCTGTTTATCTAAAACTGTATGCTCTTTCACTTTCAAAAGCAAAATTAAGAGGCATAAATCTAAATGGTGCTTTTGGAATTCTTAGTAATGTAGCATGGATAGGAAATAAACCTTATGAGCTTGAATATTTAAGAGAAAATGAAATAGAGATGAAGCTAGCTGGTACTTATCCAAATATTGATAGTGTAGATAAATTCCCTAGATACTTACAGCATATTATACCTGCTGACAATACAAGGATACTTGATGCAAGCAAAGTTAGAATGGGAGCTCAACTTGCTGCTGGAACTACAGTTATGCCAGGAGCTAGTTATATCAACTTCAATGCTGGAACACTCGGACCTGTTATGGTCGAAGGAAGAATTTCAAGTTCTGCTGTTGTAGGAAGTGGTTCTGATGTCGGTGGTGGAGCAAGTATACTTGGAGTACTAAGCGGGACAGATGGAAATCCTGTTACCATAGGAGAAAATACTCTTCTTGGTGCAAATTCAGTTACTGGTATTCCTCTAGGTAATGGTTGTATAGTAGATGCTGGCATAACAATACTTGCTGGAACAAAAATAAAAATATCTCTAGAAAATCTAGAAAAGATAAAAGTAGCAAATCCAAATGTAAAAATTGAAGACAAAACAATATTTAAAGGCAGTGAACTTCAAGGCTTAAATGGAATCCATTATAGACACAACTCTCAAACTGGCGAAATGATGGCAGTTAGAAGTATGAGAGAAATAAAATTAAATAGTGACCTTCACTAAAATGAATAATGAAGATATTGAACTTTTAGAGGATTTGCTTTTACTAGCTTTATTAAACAAAGAAGTGGATGAAACCCTAAGCGATACTATAAATATACTTGTCCAAGGAAAAGCTTTGAGCTTCGATGAAGCAAAAGAGATTGTAAAAAACTTGCAAACAAAAGGCGCTATAGTAGATAATAATTTATCTTTTTTAGGCATTTCATTGGCAAATAAAGCAAAAGAAAAATTTCAATTAAACAAATAAAAGAGATAAAGATGGATAACATTAAAGCAAACCAAGCATTCAATGAAGATAGGTTCAATGAATCATTTGAGATATACACTCAAATAGTTTCAACGACAAAAGATAGAGATGCTATGTACATGCTAGGAAAACACTATTATGATGGGCTTGGCATCGAAAAAAACATAGATTATGCTATCTCTTTATGGAAAAAAGCAAGCAAAGCTGGAAGCTTGGATGCCCAGTATGCACTTTTGGAAATATCTCAAACAACTAGCCAGTGTTGTAAGGAGTAATTTTGAGAATAGATAAATGGCTTGCAAGTGTAAATGTCATCAAAAGAAGAACCATTGCAACAGATATGGTCAAAAGTGGTGTTGTTTTTATAAATGAAATAGAAGCAAAACCATCAAAAAATATCTCAATTGGAGATAAAATTAGGATAAAATACTTGGCGGAAGATAAGAATTATCAAGTGTTGAATATACCAACAACAAAAACTATTCCAAAAAGTCAAAAAGATCTTTATGTGAAAGAGATCTAGAAGGAAAGATATGTTAACTCAAGTTAGTTTTGAAAAATTATTTGCAAATGAAATGAGCGAAGAAGAAGCAAAAGAGTTTCTTGTTGCATTATATGAAAATGGCGAAAGTGCTTCTGATTTGGCAGTTGCAGCAAGAGTTATGAGAAAATACTCTAAAGAACTTGTAATTCCAGAGGAACTAAGAGAAAAAGTTATTGATATTGTTGGTACAGGTGGAGATAAAAGTGGCACTTTTAATATATCTAGTGCAACATCTCTTCTGCTTTCATCAATGGGATGTTATGTTGCAAAACATGGAAATAGAAGCATAACAAGCAAATCTGGTTCAGCTGATGTACTTGAAAAACTAGGTATTAATCTAAATCTCACTACAGAGCAACAAGCCTTAATGCTTGAAAATGTTGGTTTTTGTTTTATGTTTGCTCCAAATCATCATCCAGCAATGAAACACATTATGCCAATAAGACACTTGATTCCTCATAGAACCATATTTAACCTGCTTGGGCCTTTGACGAATCCTGCTAATGTTAAAAAATATCTCATTGGTGTTAGTGAACCAAAATTTATAGATGTTGTTGCAAATGCATTGGTTGATTTAGGAATTAAGAGGGCAATGGTAGTAAGTAGCATAGATAATGTTGATGAGATTTCTATTTCTACAAAAACACAATTTGCTTTTGTAGAAGATAACTTTGTATCACGAGGCGAAATAGACCCTATTGAGCTTGGATTTAAAAAATACGAAGCAAATGAAGTTCTTGGTGGGGATAGTGAAACTAATGCTCAAATAATAAAAGATGTTTTTTCTGGAAAAGAAAAAGGTGCAAAAAGAGATGTTATAGTAATAAATGCGGCATTTGCACTATTTATAGAAGGTAGTGCTATAGATTTAAAAGAAGCTATTAAAAAAGTCTACAACGTGCTGGATAGCAAAAAAGCAATGAGTCATCTTGAAAAAATTATAGAATTTTCAAATTCTTTCAAATAAGCCAAATGATGCAAACAAAAATCATAAGCTCTTTAGAGAACATTTCTGATGTAGCAAAAAAGCTAAAAGAGATATTGCCGAAAAATTGCATCATATTTTTAAATGGGACACTAGCATCTGGAAAAACTACATTAACAAAAGCCATTGCTAAAGAATTAAACATTAAAGAATCTGTTACATCGCCTACTTTTTCTTTGCAAAATATATATAGTGATGATTTATATCATTATGATCTTTACAGAGTAACTTTTGAAGAGATAATAAAATTGGGACTATATGAAGAGTTTGAAAAGAGTGGTTGGCATATAGTTGAGTGGGGAGACCTTAAACTCAAAACCTTTTTAGATAGTGCTGGATATAATACATTTAACATTACTATTAATATTTTGAATTCTAATAGTAGAGAATATATAATAGGAGCCTAAGTGCATACTTTAGAAGCGAATAACTTATCAAAAACTATAAAAAAAGCAAAACTTGTTCATGATATATCACTAAAAATAAAAACAAAAGAAGTGGTTGGATTGCTTGGGCCAAATGGAGCTGGAAAAACTACAACTTTTTATATGATATGTGGTCTTGCAACTTCAACCAATGGTAGTGTACTGCTTGACAAAAAGGATATAACAAATCTGCCTCTAAGCTCAAGAGCAAAACTTGGTATTGGCTATTTACCTCAAGAATCTAGTATTTTTAAAGATTTAACAGTAGAAGAAAATCTACAAATTGCGGGTGAAGCTCTAGGACTTGATAAAAATACTATGGAAGAGAGAATCGAAAAACTCTTAGAAATTTTCAATATCGAACCTATCAGAAATCGTGAAGGTATTAGATTGAGTGGTGGAGAGAGGAGAAGAGTTGAGATAGCAAGATCTCTTATGGGAAAACCAAAATTTCTACTTCTTGATGAACCTTTTGCAGGAGTTGATCCTATAGCAGTAATTGATATTCAAAATATTATAAAACAACTTATAGAGCTTGATATGGGAATACTCATAACAGATCACAATGTAAGGGAAACTTTAGGCATCTGCGATAGGGCTTATGTAATGAGAAGTGGAGAAATGCTAGCTTTTGGAAAAAGTGAAGAGATAATAGAAAATGAGGATGTAAAAAAATACTACCTTGGTGAGAATTTCACTTTTTGAGTATAATTTCACATGAATTCAAAAGAACTTATCAAATCTAAATCATTAAAGTTTACTCCAGCAAGAGAAACTTTATTGGATATATTTGAAAAATCTTCAAAGCCTATAAGCTATGAAGATATAAAAAATGTTATATCTATGGATAAAGCAACATTTTATCGCAATGTAAGTGCTTTTGAAAATATAGGTTTATTACAAAGTTTTGAATCCAATGACAAAAAAAGATATTATCATATTTGCAAAAAACCACATAATCATTTTGTTTGCAATATATGCAATCACATAGAGTGTCTTAATGAAATTGACAATACACTTGCACCTAATAATTACTTAATTCAAAATGTTATAATTTATGGCAAATGTGCAAAGTGTAACAAAAAAAGAGCACATGAATGAAAAAATTAAAAATGATTTTGGATAATGAGATTTATTATAGAAATAATTCTTGTGAACTATCAGAAGAAAAACCAGATCCACTAATGGTTGCTAGAAAATATAAAGATGAGACAATATCTCTTATTTGTGCATTGTTTGCATATGGCAATGCCAAACAAATAGTAAAATTTTTAAATTCATTAGATTTTTCAATCATTGACAGCAGTGAAGCCAAGATAAAAAAAGCCCTATCAAAACATTATTATCGTTTTCAAAAACCAAATGATGTTATAAATATTTTTATAGCATTAAAAAGACTAAAAAAAGTTGACACTATAGAAAATATAGTTTTCAAAGGATATAAAAAAGAAAATAATCTTATAGATGGGGCAAATAGTCTAATTGATGCGATTAGAGATGTTGGTCCAGTTTCCAATACTAAAGGTTATGATTTTTTAGTGGGCAAAACAAATTCAAGTAGCCCTTATAAAAGATACATGATGTATTTTAGGTGGATGACAAGATTTGATAGTTTGGATATGGGGCTGTGGAGCAAGATAGATGCAGCAAATTTAATACTTCCGCTAGATACTCATACTTTTAATGTTTGTAGAAAATTAGGATTGCTTTCTAGAAAAACTTATGATTTAAAAGCTGCCCTTGAAGCTACTAAAAATTTAAAAAAATTTGACACTTTTGACCCAGTCAAGTATGATTTTGCATTATATAGAATTGGTCAGGAAAAAAATTTAGATGAAATTATCAAAAAAATAACATAAAACTAATTATACTTAATGAGCTATTTAGGAGCTTTTTTGTAAAATAAACAAATTTTTTAAGAAGGTTTCTGTATGGAAGGTGTATATACCATATTTGGTTCAATTTTTGGTCATGGAAATGGGCTTATTATTTCTCATATTGCTTTAGCCATAACACTTGCTTTATTAGTTGCATTTTTTGCTACAAAAAGTATGAAATTGGTTCCTAGTGGAGCTCAAAATATCATGGAAGCATACCTAATGGGTATCATTGCTATGGGCAAAGATGTAATTGGCGAAGATCTTGCTAGAAAATATTTGCCATTAGTGGCAACTATTGGTTTATTTGTGTTCTTTTCAAATGTTATTGGAATTATTCCTGCATTTGAATCTCCTACTTCAAATATCAACGTAACACTTACTTTGGCTCTTATAGTATTTGTTTACTATAACTTTGAAGGTATTAGAGAGCAAGGTGTTATTCATTACTTTGCACACTTCGCTGGTCCTGTTAAGTTGTTAGCGCCCCTTATGTTTCCTATTGAGATAGTTTCTCATATATCTAGAATTATCTCTCTTTCTTTTCGTCTTTTTGGTAATATTAAAGGTGACGATTTATTCTTGTGGGTACTTTTGATGTTGGTGCCTTGGTTTCTTCCGCTTCCTGCATATATATTGCTTACATTCTCTGCAATACTACAAACATTTATCTTTATGATACTTACTTATGTTTATCTTGCTGGTGCAGTTGTTGTAAGCGAGGATGAGCATCACTAAATGATAGCTTATGCTATAAGTGATAAAACAAATTTAGACTTTAACAATCTTGAAGCATCCTTGAATAGGATTGCTTCAAGAGCTTCTATGATTGTTTATAGAGACAAAAACAATCACAACTACAAAGAAAATTCCAAACTTTTTTTAAAAACTGCTAAAAAATATCCATTCAAAAAAATACTACTTCATACAGATATAGATCTAGCTTATGAGTTAAAAGCAGATGGCATACATCTTCAAAGTTCTCAAATAAAAGATATTAGTTATGCGAAAAGCAAAAACCTTTTTATAGTTGTCAGTACACATACTCTAAAAGAAGCATTGATGGCAGAAAATCTAGGTGCTAATATGATAACACTTAGTCCTATATATGATTCTCCAAATAAAGGCGAAGCAATCGGATTAGTTAAACTAAAAGAAGTTGTATCAAGAGTCCATATACCAGTAATTGCACTTGGTGGCATAATAACTGCTCAACAGATACAAGAATGTTCAGAAGCTGGTGCTGTTGGATTTGCCTCTATTAGATATTTTACATAAATTCCAATATATTTTCTTATAAAAATTATAATTTATTCTTAAAACTATAAAAATATGATATACTTCAATTATATTTTGAGCATATGTTCAAAATAAGGAGTGTAAATGAAACAGTGTGGTAGGAAAAAGATAAATAGGCTTATACCTAAAGATTATTCAGATTTTTGTTTTAAACCATGTGGCATAAGAGCTGTAAACTTGGAGCATATATGGCTAGATCCTGATGAAATAGAAGCCATTAGACTTGCAGATTATGAGGCAAAATACCATGAAGAGTGTGCCATTTCTATGGGAGTATCTAGATCTACATTTTCTAGAATCCTCTCTTCTGCACATAAAAAGATAAGCAATGCTCTACTACATCAAAAAGCACTTCATATAAAGAATGCAAAGGAAGAAATATGAGAATTATTTTCCCAACAGACGAAAACAATGGTTATCTATCAGCAAGAGGAGCACATTTTGGTAAAGCTAAATTCTATACCATTATAACGCTAAAAAATAATGAAATAGTAGATGTTGAAAGCATTGCTAACAGCGGGCATGATAGTGGAGCTTGCGGAAATGCTATCATGAATATCATGAAACTAAATCCTGATGCTCTTATAGTAGGAGGCATAGGAGGAAGTCCTGCAGCAGGATTTGCTAAAGCTGAACTAGATGTTTATGTAGATAAAGCTAGTGCAACCGTAAAAGAGAGTGTGGAAAGATTCGTTTCTGGAAGTTTACAAACTATCAATGGGCAAGGAACTTGTTCAACGCATTAGTAATAAATATTTAATCGCTTACACATTTTTTATCTTCATTGGGACAACTATTTATAGTTAATTTTTCACAGATATGTAGATTTAATGCGGAATTTATTTTAGGTATATCAAAACCGCATATTTTAACTTCCCCAATAGAGATTAGAGGTCTTTTTATTAAAATAGGATTTTTCACCATATGAGTTATAAGCTCATCTTTGCTCATAGTTTTTAAGTCAATTTTTTCTAACTCTTCACTTGGAGCGAATGGATTTATAATCTCATCTTTGGTGAGTCCATCAAAAAAATCACTCAAACTTTCAAAACTCCACCTAGTGTCCAATAGACTTAGTGTTTTAAATCCTATACCATAATCACCTAGAAGTTTTTTTTGTTTTGCATTTCCCATGCATCCCGTTTTCTCATAAAAAAGAATTTCAGGTTTAAATGAATGAAACATATATTTCCTTAGATATTTATCAATTTATATGCATTTTCTATTCTTTTAAACTATTAATTAATAAAAGTCTATTTTTTACGTTTATCCTTAATATACATCTCAGAGTTATTTTTACGCATATCAATCTCAAATAACTCAATAGCACGAATCAAATCGCTCCATTTCTTTAAACCATAATTGACCGGCGAAAGAGATGTATTGTTTGATATATATTGTCCTATTTTTCCCAAATGCGACCATCCATCATCTTCCGCTGTTTGCTCAATCGCTGTTCGTAAATTTTTAACCAATCCTGAATCTCCGCGTAATTTATTTTTTAAGCGTTTTAACTTGCTTTCGACATCTTCTACTTTCTCCGCTTCTTCATCGGATAACTCAAGATTTTCTGTATAGATGAATTGTGAACAGGCATTAACAAATGATTCTGGTGTTTTTTGCTCCCCGAACCCATAGACTTTAAGACCATTTGCAAGAATACGCATCACCATTGGTGTAAAATCACTATCGCTAGTCATAAAAGCAAAAGCATCAATTGATTTTGTATAAAGGAGATCCATTGCGTCAATAACCATAGCAATATCTGTTGCATTTTTTCCAGAAGTATATGAAAATTGTTGAATCGGAGCAATTGCATATGGATGTAGTTGTGATTCCCAGCCTTGCATATTTGAACTTTTCCAGTTACCATATGCTCTACGTATATTTATTACACCATATTTAGCAAGCTCATTAAGCACCCCAGAAATGGCATGATAACTAACATTATCACAATCAATGAGTAAGGCGATATTTTGTTCTTTTTCCATCCAAAAATCCTTTTTTGTTTTTAGCTAAGTAAATCTTTAACGCTCTCTCGTGGATTTTTGCCCATAAAGAGCATATCATATACTTGTTTTGCAATAGGCAGATATATGTCATTTTTTATCGCTATATCATAGAGTGCCTTAGCTGTTGCTACGCCCTCAGCTACTTCACCAAGCTCTTTTAATATATCCTCAAGGCTTTTACCTTGCGAAAGCATAAAACCTACACGATAGTTCCTAGATAAGGTTGAACTGGCGGTGAGAAACAAATCCCCTGCTCCTCCAAGAGATAGAAAAGTTTCACTTTTGGCTCCATAAGCTTGTCCAAATCTACTCATTTCTACAAGTCCGCGAGCAAGAAGTGCTGCTCTGGCATTATTGCCAAGCTCCAATCCATCACTAACTCCACCTGCAATTGCTATAACATTTTTATATGCTCCCGCTACTTCTTCGCCAACTATATCACTGCTAATATATCCTTTTATAAAATCAGGTAGTGCTTTGCTAAATTGCTTAGATAAGTTTTCATTTTTTGAACTCACAACAAGTGCTGTTGGAAGTGATTTTTCAACTTCAGAAGAAAATGATGGACCCGATAAGAAAGCTAGTCTATCCCCATCTATGAAACTCTCATAAACTTCATTCAAAAAGGCTCCACTTTTTATCTCTATGCCCTTAGCAGCAACCAAAATAGATTGTCCATTGTCTTTGAAGTTTTCTTCCATCCATTTTCTTGCTTCTTGTGCTGGAATGGTTATAACTAAATATGGACATTGCAAAGCGGTATCTAAAGATACAAATCCATCTATATCTCTATGTTTTCTTGATGTTATCACACACTCATTTTTTTCTTTAAATGCATGAAAAAGTGCCTGACCCCATTTTCCTGCACCTATAATCGCTATCTTCATTTGCTACTCATTTTTAATTTTTTTTCAAACTTTTCTAAATCGTTATTATTTCCTATACATACTATTATATCATCAGCATCAAGTTTGTGGGAAATATTTGTTGTAGAAAATATAAATTCATCTCCAAGCTCCCAATCAAGAACACCAACAAGAATTATATTATACTGCGAAAAATCAAAATTCTCTAAAATTATGCCATCCAAACATGAACCTTTTGCTATAGTAAATTCTCCAAAGGATATATCATAACTTGAAGATATAAAACTATCAAGTATTTTTGTAGCAATTGGTTTTTTAAAAATACTATGTATTCTGTTCGCACTAACTTGATATAAATCAATTACTTTTGATGCTCCAGCCATTTTTAGTTTTTGTGTTGTATATATAGAATGTGATATAGATATTATCTCATTTTCTGGACACATTGATCTGAGGGAAAGAGTCAAAAATACATTTAGATGTTCATCATCCATAACGCAAATTATATAATCATTAGGTTCAATACCAAGTGGTTCTAGTTCATCGTCATTTGTAATATCCATTAAAACCATGGTTTTAAATCCATCCAATAGTGCATCATTTGAGTTTTTATCATTTGATTCAACTATATTTATATCAAAATTTACATCTTTTAAAGAGCTGGCTATCATCTTTGACTCTTTAGAATACCCAAATATCCATACTTTCTTTTTCAAGCTCATGAAAGACTTCCTTGTATTACTCTATGAAAATACTCTATACTTATTTTAAGTCCCATAACTAACAGAGTATCATCACTCTCAAGAACCATTTCTCTATTAGGGTTGAAAATGAAATCATCATTTCTCTTTAACCCAATCAAAAGCAATTTGTACTCTTTGAAATCAATATCTGCTATTTTTTTACCCACTATATTATCATAACCCAAAACTTTAATTTCATCCAAATATGCAGCATTTTTCCCAGAAAGCAGTGAATGCATAGCACTATACATAATAGGATTGTTTATAGCGGTTAATAGCATTGTATTTGCAGCAATATTTGGAACTATAACATTATCCGCACCAGCAATTTTAAATTTTTTCTCCATAGATGCATTACTTGCTCTTGCAACTACCATTATATCTTTTGATATGCTTTTTGCATTTAGTGTTATATATATGTTTTCAATATCATTATTCACAAGACATATAAGAGAAATTTTTGAATAACTATTTTTAAATTTTTCCAAAACATTATGCTTACTAGCATCATCCATTATTATGTTGTAGCCATCTTTAGCCCCTTGTTTTGCAACATCTGGATTTTTTTCTATTATGATATATTTACCATCAAAATCATCTTCTCTTAGAAGCATTTTTGTCATTTGACCATAACCACAAATAATAACAAAATTATCTATTTTCTTTATCTCATCAATGATTCTATTGTCTTTTATCTCTCCAAGTTTTTCAAAAAATGCAGATACCATCAAAGAAGTACCAAATGCTATTATAATCAATCCAACAACAGCTGTAATCATAGATATTATTTTACCCATGTTTGATACAGGAGATATATCCCCATAACCGACTGTTGTAGCTGTAATCAATGCCCAATAAAAAGCGTCAAGCAAAGAGTTGATTTTACTATTTATATTTCCTTCTAGAGTATACATAGAAACTCCAGCAACGCCTATAACAAATAACAAAAGTATGGCAAGAGTCATAAGCTCAAAATATTTACTTTTCAAAACATCGAAAAATTGTTTTACACTTCTTATATATCTTGTAAGTTTAAATATTCTGATAATTCTAATTTCTCTATAAATTGGAATAATAGCGATTAGGTCTATCAAAGCTATTGGCGATTTTATGTATTGCCATTTTTCCAAAAGAATATTTTTTATTGTATCTTTCGAAGAAAAATTTGTTTGTAAAAATTTTGACTTTTCATGTTCTCTTATGATTATATGATGTGTACTGCCATGTACCCATAATCTTAAAATATACTCTATGATAAATATAGTTGTTATGATGTAGTAATCAACAAAAACTATCCAATAAGGAGTTTCATTTTTAACACTATGCACAAGATCAAACACAGAAAATAAAATCAAAAAAATAAAAAACAGATCAATATAATGTTTGGTTGCTTTTTCATTATTTTCGAGATAATCATAAAAGAACTTTTTAGTTTGATTGTATCCTTTTGAGCGATATAAAAAAAAGGCTATTTTAACTAAAAAGTTTTGCACAAACTCTCCTTATGAAAGTTTTTGTTTGAGTAACTCATTTGCTTTAGCAGGATTTACACTTCCGCCACTTACTTTCATGAGTTGTCCTACAAAAAACCCAAAAAGTTTATCTTTTCCTGATTTGTATTCTGCAACTTTGTCGGCATTTGCATTTAGTATTTCATCAATCATAGCATTTATAGCGCCATCATCACTAACTTGAGCAAGTCCAAGTTTTGCTATGATATCATCAACATCTCTGCTAACATTCTCAAGCATATAATCCAACACATCTTTCGCAGCTTTTCCAGATATGGTACCATCTGATATTTTAGATATTATGTTAGACAGCACTCTAGCATCAATTGGAGAATTTGATATGTCGAGTCCGAGTTTATTTAATCTTCCTTGTAGCTCACTAGTTAACCAAGTTACAGCCATTTTGGGATCACTTTCAAATATTAGCATCTCTTCGAAATAATAAGCCGTCTCTTTTTGTGCTGTTATCACAAGTGCATCTTCTCTTTTTATGCCAATTACATCAACATATCTTGCAACTTTTGCATCTGGAAGTTCAGGTATATTTTTTGCCTCTTGCATCATTTCATCTGTTACTATTACAGGTCTTAAGTCAGGATCTGGGAAATATCTATAATCAGCACTATCTTCTTTGCCTCTCATACTTTTTGTTACACCTTTTGCAACATCCCAAAGTCTAGTTTCTTGATAAACTTCACTTTCATAAATACCATCTTCATATGCTTCTGTTTGTCTGTTTACTTCGTAAGCAATCGCAGCTGCAACAAAACGGAATGAGTTAATGTTTTTTATCTCTACTCTTGTGCCAAACTCTTTTTGTCCAACAGGACGAATAGATACATTGACATCACATCTAAAAGAACCTTCTTGCATATTTGCATCACTAATATCTAGATATCTAACAATTGAATGTAGTTTTTTAAGATAACTAACTGCTTCTTCGCTACTTCTCATTTCTGGTTCACTTACTATCTCTAAAAGGGGTGTTCCTGCACGATTTAAGTCAACTTTGGATATCGCACCTTCATGTAAGTTTTTGCCTGCATCAGCTTCTAGGTGTGCTCTTGTGATACCTATTCTTTTTATACTTCCATCTTCGAGATCGATAAAAAGCTCTCCATTTTCAACTATTGGTATATCAAACTGACTTATTTGATAAGCCATTGGGCTATCTGGATAAAAGTAACTTTTACGGTTAAAGATTGATTTTTGATTGACTGTTGCATTTACGGCATACCCAAAAGACATTGCTTTTTTAACTGCTTCTATGTTTACCACAGGCAATGCTCCTGGAAGAGCCAAACATACTGGGCAAGTATTACTATTTTGATGATGTGCAAAACTCGTAGCACATGAGCAAAAAAGTTTAGATTTTGTATTTAATTGGACATGAATCTCTAATCCGATTACCGTTTCAAACTGCATTTGTTTCCTTATAAACTTCGTAAATTATTCCTATTATAGCCAAACATCGATTATGTTTTGGATAACAGGGAAGATTTTATAAACCAAATAGTAAAATACTTTTAAAAATAATGGATTTACTTTGGGACAAATATATTTTATAATATTATTGTTATCTTTTGGTTATATTTTGCAATTTACAAAACTACCAAAAAATACATCACATATTTTAAATCAAATAGTCATATATGTATCATTCCCAGCAACTGTTTTACTGCATGCTCCAAAAATAGAATTTTCCACAAATCTATTGCTCCCCATAATTACACCTTGGGTTGTTTTGTTACTAAGTATTTTATTTGTTTTTGTTGTTTTTAGAGAAGCTGAAACTAAAACCAAAGCTGCACTCTTGCTCCTTATTCCTCTTGGTAATACCTCATTTTTAGGCTTTCCTCTCATAGAGTCTATCTTAGGCAAAGAATCACTACAATATGCCATTCTTTATGATCAACTTGGAAGTTTTTTAATACTTGCTATCTATGGAACAGCTGTAGTTTCTGTCTATACACATGGTGTGGTTAATACTAAAGCTATAGTGAAAAAAATCGCCCTATTTCCGCCTTTTATAGTTTTAATTTACTCTTTTTTCATAGGATATGTACCAAATATTATAACTCCACTTGTCGAGATACTAGCAAGTACTCTGACTCCATTTGCTATCGTAAGTGTAGGCTTATCTATGAAACTTCGCATAGATGAACATAGGGCAATTTTTACAAAAGCTATATTGGTAAAACTTATTTTGATACCACTTATCGTATTGGTGATATTTAAACTTTTAGGATTTGATGACTTGGTAGCTCAAACAACTCTACTTGAAGTCGCTATGCCATCGATGATAACCGCTGGTGTTTTAGCGATAAATGCTAATTTTGCACCTAAACTAAGTGCATCATTAGTAGGCTATGGGATACTTTTTAGCCTTGTCACTGTTCCACTTTTTAGCAAACTGTTTGAACTAATCAATTAATAAACAGGAGAAGCAATTACTGGTATTATCTCAGTTGGTATGTCTGGAAACTTTTTATTTAATTTTTGAAAATATTCTGGATCATCTATGCATCCTTCGGTTTCAACTTCCGTGCAAACCAACTCTGCGACACTCCAAACGCCTTTTTTCTTATGAAGTATTGCGATGACATCCTCGTAATTATTCTTTCCATCTTTACTCATCGGCATTGTATCAGCCCAAGCCCAACCATCCTTTACTCTGAGGTATTGAACTTTAAAAATAACATCAATGTTGTGATATTTTTTAACTTCGACCCTTAATGCATTCATGATGCTTGCTCTCTCAAGACTGCCTTTTGGTGGGGTATAGGCATCTGAGGCAGAAACAAAACTAGATATCAAAATAAAAAACAATATAAACTTTTTCATACAAGTTTAAACTCTCCCATATAGTTTTTTATCATTTTTCCACTTTTTACCCATTCCAATATCCCGCCTTTGATAGTGGATACATCTGTAAAACCTAATCTTTTTAGTTGCATTGCTGCCAAACTTCCTCTTGGTCCTTTTAGACAATATGTTATTATCTTGGCATTTTGTCCGTAAACTTTGGCTATTTTATCAATCGCCAAAAATTCTAATTTACCTCTAGGGATAGCTAGAGAGATAAAAGCTGGAATAAATCCACTTGCAAACTCTTCAGGCTCTCTGACATCGAGCAGTATTGTGTTTTCATCTATGACCAAATCTTTTACTTCGATTTGAGGGATATTGGTATTTGCTTCAGCAACCAATTTTGCTAAATGCTCATTGAGTAACAATTCATCACATTGTGCTGATATTGATTCTAACTTTTTATGAATACTATCTGGCATTTTATCTCCTTTAAAATGAGAATATCAAATTATAGCACAAAGCGAAAAAATTGGAATGTTTTAAATGGAAGCTATCTTACTGGTTCTCATTGTTGCTAATTATCATAAAAACAATGGTAGCAATGGTTAATGTTTTGACATTAGCGACATTTTTGCTGGTTCCCATTGTCTTAATAGAAAGATGGTATCTTGCAAAGAAATGATGATTATATATTCATATGGAAACCTTAATGGGGAAGGTGAGTTATCATTGTGTTTAACCTGACCCAAAAGTTTCACCATAAATAATATTATTTATCTTATCACAAGGTATATCTGTAACATTAAAACTTGGTTTATCAAGCTTAACCAGTTCATCGGTTAGTAATGCGGATGCTGCAATCATTATTGCAGAGTTTTTTGAATGCTGATCATGTAATTCATAAAAAATTTTAGATAAACTTTGTACCGAATCTTTTCCAAAATAATTATGAGGTTGAAATATGGAGATTCCTTTCTTGTGCAATTGTCCCGTTCTATATTGATTCAATAAATTAATTTGATCCGAACTAATGAATTTTTCAAAAAATTGATAATACCACTGCCTCTTAACTAAATCGGGTATTTGATTATTTAATGCCTGAAGCTTTGCCTTGTGTGTTTTTTTATCTTCTAGATTGGCTATATGATATATATATCCGACTAGCACAATCATCTTTTCGATTGACGATTTTAAATTAGTTACGATTATATCAATATTCATTATTGCATCTATATCATTTTTATGCAAAATAGATACCTTTGTGTCAAGATTAACAATTAATTTTATTAGCGTATGAAAAGCTATAGCTGTTTTTTGTTGTAAAACGAGAATTTCATACATATAAGCAATAATTTCATCTGAGTACTTATGCTTTGATCTTCTAATAGAATTGAATGCATATCTTATGTGTATGTGAATATAGTACCGAATTGATATAATTGGAACTTTTGCCACAACTGGACAAATCAACGAACAAACCAATGGTGCCTTTAAAACTAATTTAAGATTTAAATTTAGAGAATCCAATTCCCAATATCTTTTGTTTGTCAGTGATGTCATCGCTTCTAATGCCTTAGCTTTTTCTATATCAATTTCTGTTAGATTGTCCGATTCCCAATCTTGACTAAAATGCCAATTCATCAAGTCAAAAAGTCCTTCTGCTAAGTCTTCTGGCTCTCCAAATATCTCTTCAATAAAAATATCTTTTGCAATTTTCTCCAACAAGTCTTGTTCTGGATTCCATTTTAATTTTAAAAAAGCTAAAATTTTATTTCTAAATGATTCATTTTCCCATATAGTTTCAAAAGGAATTGTAGCACATGGGGTGCTAATTTTTATGTCATTACAATAACCCAGTTTAACAATAAATTCATCCTTGCTTTTTAATATTTTTTGGCACATCCTAAAAATATAGTTTTTGTATATCATTATTCCCCTTTTTCTGGAAATTCCAATTCTTCATATAGACATTGCAAGCATGTATCTATGCGACCAATAGCAGATTCATACACAGGCACAACACTATTTCTAATCATCTCATCATCAATGTTTGTATATAGGGTCAACTCCATGCTACACATTATCATACAATTATCATGAAGTTTCTTTAGTGCTTTTTTAGACCTATTTGATAAAAATATAAAATCCTCTTGTTTTATTTCATGCAACAACGTAATGTGTTGGAGTGTGGCTTGTGGTATATTTGTATCTAGACAATCTAATGTAGGATGAAACTCATTACCATCATCTCGATAAGAGCCCAATGCGGCTTCGCAATACTTTTTGAAATCGACTAAAGTTTTTTGGAGTTTTTTGAAAACACGTATTTTTTCATCAAACAATATACTATGTTTTTTTGATAAAATAGACAAACTCATCTTTAAATGTTCTACTTCGGAAGCATACTGTATTTTAACTTCTTCTACTTTTTTTGTTATTTCGGCAACATCTTCTTTGGTTGCAATATTCTTTCCTTTTTCGGATGCATACGAAAACAGATATTTTCTAAAAAAGATAATTCCGCCAATGCAAAATAATATAAGTATTTGGAAAATTAAAATAGTTATTTCCATATTTTTTTCCTTGTTTCAATTGTTTTCATACAAATGTGAACTTCAATAATGATTATACTATATTTCTTAATAAGGAAATTTATATCTTCTCTTGTTCCACTTCTCCGTAGGTGGAATGCATATTTAATCAAAATTAAACTCCATATCAAGTGCTAAGTGATGAATAAAAAGTTACTTAATCCAAAGCCATTTTTTTATGTATAATTATGTAATATGTATATACTTGAAAATGAGGTTGATATATGACATTAGATGATGAGCAAGATTATAAAAATATATTTGATGACACATTACAAGCACTTAAAAAATATAAAAAAATACTATTTTTAACAACTTCCAATCGTTGGAACGGAGAAGAAAATAGCGAAAAGCCTAAAAGCACTCTGTTGGCATACGAGATCGCAAAACGACTTAAAAGCTCAAACATTTCTATCATAGAAGTTCCGCTACTCAAGATTTATCCATGCGAAGGAAATGTATCAACAAAGAGCGGAAATTCTTGTGGTTTAGCTAGTGCAAGACTAAAAGATCCATCTAAAAATCCATCAGGCAATCATCGCTGTTGGGCTAGCATAAACAATCATGATGATGAGCTTTGGAAGATAAGCAAAGAGTTATTTGAGTCTGATTGTGTAGTATTCTTTGCTTCCGTTCGCTGGGGACAAACAAATAGCGAATATCAAAAACTCATCGAACGCCTTACTTGGATAGAAAACAGACACTCAACGCTCAAAGAAGAAAATATCGTCAAAGATATAGATGCTGGTATCATTATCATATCTCAAAATTGGAATGGCAAACAAGTACTCGATACTCAAAAGAAAGTATTGGAATATTTTGGATTTAATGCTGTGAATAATCTAAGTTGGAATTGGCAATATACCGATGTGGATACAGACGAAAGCAAACAATCTTATATCGATGCAAATAAGCAATTTGCTAGGATATTTTTAGAGGATGATAGATAGTATTTGATTTGATAATGTTTACAATAAAATAATTTGTGATTTTGTATAAAATGTAGTGGCTCCGGATGCAGGATTCGAACCTGCGACCAAGTGATTAACAGTCACCTACTCTACCGCTGAGCTAATCCGGAATGCTCTAAAAGATGAAATATTTCCTATCTTTTGTGGGCAGTATTATATTAAAAAAAAGATTAAATGTCAAGGGATTTAGGGCAATTTATAAAAATCTATCCCACCATAAGATTTTATTTTTATTTTGTCTGAGTTTAATAAATCTTTCAATCTATTTTTTGTATCTTCATCAAATAATATCTCTATATCATCACTACTTAAAGGACGATTTGAAAGTGTTTGAAGTATCTCATCATTTGTATATTTTTGTACCCTTTTGCCAGCTGTTTTTCTACTAACTATATATACGGGTAATGATGGATCAAACAATGACACTACCCCTTTTAATTCATCATAATTCAAAGCTTCTACTTTATACGCTGGTGGTCTATCTATGGTTCCTATATCCACTCTAGTAGGTTTTAATTTGATTAAAAAATCATTTAATGCCTCTATATTCTTCACATCATCATTTATAGACTTGACGAGCAAAACTTCAATAATAAGAGGCTTGTCATAAATGGCTTTAAAGTCAAGCATACCTTGCATGATATCAGCAATATTTAAACCATCATGAGCACGGTCAAGTTTTTTTAAACACTTATCAGTAGCACAATCAAGAGAAAGTTTTACCATATCTAGTTTTGCCAATGCTTCTCGAACATTCAAGTCACCAATAGTGCTTCCATTACTTAAAATCAATGTTTTAATATCGCCTTTTATACTATTGATACGGTTGATTAATTTTCCAAGATACGGATAGAGAGTTGGTTCGCCATTAGCAGTAATAGTAATAACATCTATGTCTTTATGTTCTGCCAAAGCATCTTCGACAGCATTTATTATGGTTTCGATAGGGATAATATCATCATATTTGTCTACGGTTTTAGCAGGTTTTAACTCACAATATAAACAATCAAAATTACATTGTTTTTTATTTGGACTCAAATCAATCCCAAGAGATTTGCCAAATCTACGAGAAAGAAGAGGACCAAAAATTATACTACTCATTACTTCTCCTTTATTGATTTGCTAATGAGTAATTTTATCACAAATTATGGATATCTAAATCTATTTGTAGTATATTTATCTCTTGCTCAACTCTTGACATATTTTTACAAAATATTTTGCATTTTCTACTGGAACATCTGGAAGTATTCCATGTCCGAGGTTAAATATATGACGACCGTCTTTCATGGTGTCTGCTAAAGATTTAACACACTCCAAAGTTGCTTCTTGGCTATAAAGCCTACAAGGCTCCATATTTCCTTGAAGCACATATTTGGTGCCTAGTTTTTCTTTTGCCAAAGTCATAGGAGTACCCCAATCAACTCCAAACACATCAAAATTACCATACACTTTATCTAAAAATGCAGGAATTCCTTTTGGGAACATAATGATAGGGATATGAGGATATTTTGCTTTTATGAAGTCACTTATTTCAACCATATATTTCCATGAAAATTCATCATATTTAGATGGCTCTATAGCAGATGCCCAGCTATCAAATATCTGAACTACATCAACACCAGCAAGTATCTGTTTTTCAAGATAATATTTAACTACTTGAGTTACTTTTGTTAGGATTTTATGAAGCAAATCTGGATTTGAATACATCATTTTTTTACAAACATTATATGTTTTTGTGCCTTGACCTTCTATCATATATGTAGCAAGTGTCCAAGGTGCGCCGGTAAAACCTATGAGTGCTTTATCAGACGATAACTGCTCTCTAGCAATTTTTATAGTCTCATACACATAAGTTAATCTATCAGCTGCTTCCTCGCCGCCAAGTAAATTATCTATATCTTCACTTGTTACAATTGGCTTTTCAAATACAGGACCTTCACCTTTGATAAAATCAAGCTTCATCCCCATCTCATTTGGAACAACAAGTATGTCGCTAAATAAAATTGCTGCATCAACTCCAACTATATCAACTGGCTGCAAAGTAACTTCAGCTGCAAGAGCAGGATTATGGCAAAGATTTAAAAAATTACCAGCTTTTGCTCTAACTTTCATATACTCAGGAAGGTATCTTCCTGCTTGTCTCATCATCCATACAGGTGTATATGGTGTAGGCTTGCCAAAGCATGCATCTACGAAAATTTTACTCATGATGCCCCACTTTGCTCAAGAAATAAAGCCCAACAGCAACTGCTGTTATAGAAAGTGCGAGATAAAATAACTCTAATGCTCCAGTAAATACCGTATGTCCTACTTTTTGAAAAAATCCTACAACAAGAACCATTACTATTACTTTTGAGATCTTGTCTTTGAGTTGGTCAAGAGAGTGAACTGCTAAGAGTTGATTTTCTTTTCCTGCCTCATCTTTCGCTGGATCTATATCTGATATAAAAAGTTCATATATACCAAATGAAAAAATAATCATAATTACACCTATAAGATATATATCAACTGCACCTATAATACCTCCAACAACCTCTTCGTGAAAACGCTCAGGGTGTGCACCAGAAGTATAAGTACTTATAACATATACAGCTGTTTGATACACATCTATACTAGCAACGGCAAAAAGAAGTACAGCGCCAACTAAACCAAAAATAACTGCTAAAAGTATAATGAAGCGTGAGCTCCAAAGACCATGTTCAAATATAGATTCTATTAAATTCATATTTCCTCCAATTTTATCCATTTTTGTGCAATTCTAACTGCATTGGTAGCAGCTCCTACTCGCACTTGATCTGCAACACCCCATAAATGAAGTATATTTGAAGCAAAATTGTCTTTTCTAATTCTTCCAACATATGTATAATCTGTATCAGTTGCAAGTAAAGGCATAGGGTACTTGTTGTTTGGTAAATCATCTATAACTTTTACATTTTCAAAGTTTGCTAAAACTTCTCTAGCCTTATCCACATCAACATCGACACCGTCTTCAAAAGTAATAGTGATAGATTCACTATGGCTTCTCAAAACTGGCACGCGAACACAAGTAGCACTAACAGCAAAGTTTGAGTGCATTATCTTGTTTGTTTCGTTTACCATTTTCATCTCTTCTTTGGTATAACCACTAGGCAGAGGTGTATCTATGTGAGGAATTACATTTAGGGCTATTCTATGAGCAAATGCTTTTACCTCGCTCTCGTCAAGTTTGAAAGCAAAAAAGTCTTGCAACTGTTGTACTAACTCTTCCATGCCTTTTTTACCTGCACCACTTACCGCTTGGTATGTACTAACATCAACTCTTTTGATACCATATAAATCATGAAGTGGTTTTAACAGTTGTACCATTTGAATAGTTGAACAATTTGGATTAGCTATAATTCCACTCTCTTCCCAAAGCTCAATATCTTCTGGATTTACCTCTGGAACAACAAGAGGAACTTTAGGATCCATTCTAAAATGACTTGTATTGTCTATCACTACAGCACCTGATTCTACTGCATACTTAGCAAACTCTGCAGAGATGCTTCCACCAGCACTAAAAAATGCTATGTCTATGTTGCGACCTTCAAAAACAGTATCTGTTAATTCTTCTATTTTGTATTCTTCGCCATTAAACTCTATTATCTCACCTGCACTTCTTGCACTTGCCAAAGGCAATAGGTTTTCTACTGGAAATTTCTGTTCTTCAAGAATCCTAAAAAGCTCTTCACCAACTGCACCACTTGCGCCCACAACTGCTACATTATATTTTTTCAATTTTACTCCTGCTCATCCGTATTTTCATCAAGACTCTCATCTATTCCTTCTTTTGGACATTTGGCAATACTTACAACTTGATCTTTACTATCAACATTAACTATTATCACACCAGATGTATTTCTACCAGCTTTTCTTATGGTATCGCTATCTACTCTAATCATTTTGCCAATACTTGTTAAACACATCAAGTCTTTATCATCTTCTACAAATATAGCGCCTACAACATCGCCAGTTTTAGGAGTTAATTTCATAGAAATTACACCTTTACCTGCCCTGCTTTGCTCTCTGTATTCACTAGCTGTTGTTCGCTTACCTATACCTTTTTCACTTACCATCAAGATTTCATTTTGTTCATCATTGATAGTAGTTGCGCCACATACAAAATCATCTGCTATTTTAAACTTGATTCCAGTAACACCTCTTGCTACTCTTCCAATTTCTCTAAGATCATCAAGTTTAAATCTTATACACATACCTTTTTTAGTAGCTATGAAAAGATATTTTGTTTCATTTGTTGCTATATGTGTCTCAACTAGCTCATCATTATCATCAAGATTTATAGCTCTTACACCATTGCTTCTGATATTTGAATACTCACTAAGATTTGTTCTTTTTACTATTCCTCTTTTTGTAAAAAATACCATACTTTTATCTTCTGCAAAATCAGTTGTTGGGATAATAGCCATTATCTTTTCTTCTGCTTGAAGATTGATTAGATTTACTACTGCTTTCCCTTTTGCTGTTCTACTGCCTTCTGGTATTTTATAAACTTTCAACCAATACAATTGCCCTTTATCTGTAACAAACAATAATGTATCATGTGTATTTGATATAAAGAATCTTTCTATAAAGTCATCATCATATGTTGTAACTGCTATCTTGCCTTTACCACCACGATTTTGTTTTTCATACTGTTTAACTGGAACTCTTTTGATGTATCCACGGTGAGTAATAGTTACAACCATTGGCTCATTTGGAATCAAATCTTCTATATCAATATCATCATAATCATCTACAATTTCTGTTAGTCTTTTTGATGTGTATGTTTCACCTATTTCTACTAATTCGGCTCTGATAATTTTATTTATCATATCTTCGCTTTTTAGTACGCTTTCAAGGTGTTCTATAATTTTTTTAAGCTCTGCAAGCTCGGTTTCTATTTTTTCTATCTCTAATCCAGTAAGTCGTCTAAGTCTCATTTCAAGAATAGATTTTGCTTGTATTTCAGAAAGGTCAAATCTTTTTATTAAGTTGTCTTTTGCTTCAGTGTCATCATTGCTAGCTCTGATGATTTTTATGACTTCATCTATATTGTCAACGGCAATTTTTAGACCTTCTAAAATATGAGCTCTTGCTCTTGCTTTTTCTAGATCAAATATAGTTCTTCTAATTACTATTGTTTTTCTATGATTTAAAAATAGATCAAAAAGCTCCAATATGTTAAACACTTTTGGCTCTTTGTTAACAATTGCGAGCATGATTATCCCAAATGTTGTTTGCATTTGAGTAGATTTAAATAGATTATTCAAAACAATTTCACTCATAGCGTCTCGTTTTAACTCTATAACAACTCTTATGCCTTCTCTATCACTCTCGTCTCTAAGTTCCGAAATGCCTTCTATTTGTTTATCTTTTACAAGTTGGGCGATATTTTCTATAAGTCTCGATTTGTTTACTTGATAAGGAAGTTCGTCTATGATAATAGTCTCTTTATTTCCTTTTTGTTCTATATGTGTTTTTGCTCTTACTTTGATACGCCCACGACCAGTCTCATAAGCTTCATTTATACCTTTTCTACCAAATATAATCCCGCCTGTTGGGAAATCTGGTCCTTGTATAATTTGTTGCAAATCAGCAATAGTTGTATCACTATTATCTATTCTATAAATAAGCGCTTGTATAAGCTCATCGATTCTATGAGGAGGGATATTTGTAGCCATACCAACTGCTATTCCAGAACTTCCATTTAAAAGTAGGTTTGGAATACGGCTAGGCAACACATCTGGTTCACTCATACTATCATCATAGTTTGGAACAAAATCAACAGTATCTTTTTCCAAATCAGCAAGCAACTCTTCTGCTATCTTTGTCATTCTAGCTTCTGTATATCTCATAGCCGCAGCATTATCGCCATCAACAGAACCAAAGTTTCCTTGTCCATCAATAAGTGGTGCTCTCATAGAAAAATTTTGTGCCATTCTAACAAGTGCATCATAAACTGCAGTATCACCATGTGGATGGTATTTACCTATAACATCCCCTACGATACGGGCTGATTTTTTATAAGCACTTCTATATCCCAAATTTAATTCATTCATCGCAAACAAAATACGACGATGAACTGGTTTCAATCCATCTCTAGCATCTGGCAAAGCACGGCCAATAATTACGCTCATTGAGTAATCAAGGTAACTACTTTTTATACTATCTTCTATAAGTACTTCTTCTGTATTTTCTATAAACAAGTTCATCCGACTCCCTTTGTTCTGTCAAAAAGTTTAAATATTATATCCAAGCAAGGCTTAATAGACTATTGCACTATATAAGTCTTATTTTTTAGCTAAACATCATATTGTAAGGTCTTGAGAGTTTAGCAGCAAACTCCAAAAGGCTTATATTTCTGCCTTCTCGCAAAAATTCTTTACCGTCTAAATATATTATGATTGTTGGAACACTAAATACACCTACTTGTGAAGCTATCTCTATATTTTCTTGTGTTTTGATATATACCTGTTCAATTTTGGGAAAATTTGTCTCTATAACCTCTTTTATTTTTGGCTTCAGCGCATCACACACGCCGCAATTCTCACCACTAAAATAGAGCATTACTCCATCATGTGTACTTATAAACTGCTCTAACTCTTCTATATCCATATTTTACCTCGCAACTAAAACTTGCAAAATTATAGCAAAAGAGTATTGAGACCTCTTGATAAAGTGCATAATGGATATGCTAAATCCATACTTCACTATGCACTTTTTCTTTTTCTCTCGTTCCACCTCTCCATAGGTGGAACGCATACTAAAGCCTAAAACAAAATATCACAATAAATAACAATCTTTAATACTACTTTAAAAATCTAACAGATAAACTATTATCTATATACTTTTAAAATCATCAAGAAGGATAAAAATGAAAAACCAAATAAAATATCTTAAATTTTACTATTGGATAATAATTGTATTTGGTGCAATTATTACAATAAAAGCAACTTTTTGGATTAGAGCAACATCTGTAAATTTTGAAACTCTAAATATCTCACATTTTGCATTTAGTGGAATTGGATTCATTTTAACATTTATACCACTTGTTTTATTACCACTTTTGGCAATAAAAGAACTTGATAGCTTTAAAGAAAAGAATAAATTGAAAGTAAATATGATACTTGTTGTTATATTCCTTTTTTTCACTATTAATTTATTTAAAAAAATTGATTCACATGTTCTATCTTTGATACCTATTTTATTCATAACTGCACAAATATATATATTGTATAAAATTAAAAATGAAGCAAATAATAAAACAACAGAATAAGGATTAAAAAATGAGAATGAATTATAGCAAAACTCAATAAAAGCGACTCCTAAAGAGCCTCATTGTATAATACCATCAAAACAATATCAGGAGTCATCATGGGAAGAGCCTTTGAATATCGCAAAGCAGCCAAAATGAAAAGATGGGGAAATATGTCTAAAGTATTTCCCAAATATAGCAAACTTATCACTATGGCAGCAAAAGATGGCGTACCTGATCCAGATCAAAATGCCAAATTAAGAACTATAATACAAAATGCAAAAGCTGAAAATGTACCAAAAGATGTTATCGATAATGCAATTAAGCGAGCAAGTGGCAAAGATGCGGCAGACATAAAAGAGATTAGATATGAAGCCAAAGGTCCTTATGGAGTTCAGCTCGTAATCGAATGTGCTACAGATAACCACACTAGAACCGTAGCAAATGTCAAAGCCATACTTGTAAGAAATAAAGCTGAGATGCTTACATCTGGAGCACTTGATTTTATGTTTACTAGAAAGGCTGTTTTTGTATTTGACAAAAAAGATAATATAGATATAGAAGAGCTTGAACTTGAACTTATAGATTTTGGACTTGAAGAGATAGAAGAGGATGTGGAAGCACAAGAAAATGGTGATGACAAGGCTATCATAAGAATTTATGGCGATTTTACATCTTTTGGAGATCTTAGTAAGGCACTTGAAGACCAAGGCATCGAAGTAAGTAAATCAACTCTTGAATTTATACCAAATACTCCTATCGAGATAACAGAAGAACAAATGAATGATGTAGAAATTCTTATCGAAAAATTAGAAGACGATGAGGATGTGCAAGTAGTTTATACTAATTTGGCGTAAGCATAGTGCTTACGCTTTTTTATTAGCTTAAAGGTGTATCACCAAATCTGTTTGGCTCTTTTGGTGGTAAAACCATAAGAACAAGAAGAACAAGTCCTCCAACATAAGGAACTAAAGATATTAGATACCACCATCCACTTTTATCAGTATCATGAAGTCTTCTTACTGATACAGCAATAGCTGGAACTATTAGTGCCAAAATTGCTAATACAAAAATAACAGCTCCTAAGCCATTCATTTCACCAGTTTCATAATTTATTAATCCACCAGTTATAAATGAAAGAACAAGAAAAATTAAAAATTGCAAAAGTGCAAACCACCAATACTCACTTCTAGAAGCTCTTCCGTTAAAGTCAGCATACTTTTGTTTCAAACATGTATTTATAGATTCAGCAAATGTCATATTGTTTCCTTTGTAAAATTATGATTAAGATTATAATTTAATAATACTTAATAAGATATTATAAAAATTGATATTTTAGATTAATTTTATTGAGGTATATTCATTAGATATATTTAGCAGAAAGTTTGCTAGTAGCATAGCAGACTTTCCCGTGAAGAAAAAGCCAAATTAATGCCCATATTCCTCGACAAATGCTTCATAATCACCTTCAAAATCTATCAGACTTCCATCTGGAAGTATTTTAATGATACGATTTGCAAAAGCATCAATTAACTCACGGTCATGAGTTACACATATAACCCCGCCTTGATATTCATATAATGCTTCGCCAAGTGCTATGATAGCCTCAAGGTCAAGATGGTTATTTGGTTCATCAAGAACTAAAAAGTTTGCACTATCCATCATCATCTTGCTAAGCATCAAACGATGCTTTTCTCCACCACTACAAGCACTTACTTTTTTACCTTGTTCTTCACCTGTAAAAAGCATTCTGCCTAAACACTTTCTTATCTCGTCAATATGCCATTTTGGATCAAAGTTTTGTATCCATTGAGGCAGTACATCCTCGCCCCCAATAAGGTCTGTTGTATTTTGAGGAAAATAAGTAGTAAATACAGTCTGACCCCAGTTGAATTTTCCACTTGTTGGTTTGAGTTTTCCCATAAGTATTTCAAGCAAGGTTGTTTTTCCTGCACCGTTTGAGCCTATAAGGGCTATTTTATCGCCTTTTTTTACTTTAAAGGAGATATTTTTCAGTGCTTGCAAATCGCCATAATTATGACAAATATCAGTAACTTCTAAAACTTCATTTCCTATATCCCTATTTGGTTTAAACATGATTGAAGGGTCTCTTCTAGAAGATAGTTTGACTTCTGCAATATCAAGTTTTTCAAGCTGTTTTTGACGACTTGTTGCTTGTTTTGCTTTTGAAGCATTTGCAGAGAATCTCGCTATAAATTTCTCCAAATCACCTTTTTCTTTTAATGCTTTATCTCTATCTGTTTGTGCTTGTTTTGCAATTAAGTTTGCAGCTATATACCAATCATCATAATTCCCAGTAAACTCTCTAATATTTTGAAAATCAAGATCAAGTATATTGGTAACAACATTGTTTATAAAATGTCTATCATGCGAAATGATAAGCAATGTACCTTCATGTCTTTGAAGTTCATTTTCAAGCCAGCTTATAGTTTCAATATCAAGGTTATTTGTAGGCTCATCAAGAAGCAATACATCTGGCTTTAAAAACAACACTTGCGCAAGAAGAATTTTAAATTTATCGCCTCCAGTAAGTGAGCTCATCAAGTCATCATGCTGTGAAGCTGGAAACCCAAGAACTTCTAAAAGTTTTTCTATTTTTACATCACTTTCGTAAGTTGGATCCTCATCTGCGCAAATCATTTCAAGCTCTGCCAAACGATTATTTACTTCATCGCTATCAAAGTTGCCTTCCATATAAAGTCGCTCTTTTTCTTTTTGGGCATTATAAAGTTTTTTATTGCCATACAAAACTGCATCTTTTAGAGTAAAATCTTCAAATGCATATTGATTTTGTCCAAGAACTCCAAGTTTTACACCAGATTGAAGTTGAACTTCGCCATCGGTTTGTTCAATTTCACCTGATAGAATTTTAATAAATGTTGATTTTCCAGCGCCATTGGCACCAATCAAACCATATCTCTTCCCTGCATCAAGAGTTATATTTATTTTGTCAAATAGTACTCTTTTACCATATCTTTGAGTTAAATTTACTGTAGATAGCAAAATAATTCCTTATATTTATTTGTGCGTATTTTATCTAAAAGAACTAAAAATTTAATCAACCTCTAGATATATCATAGTTTTTTGGAATTATGCACTTTAATTTTTCAGCAGGAATACTGCTATTTTTGTACTTTATTTCATCAAAAGTTATAGTAACTTTATTGTCCAAATCATCATTATACGAAACTTGGAAAAGTTCACCATTTTGATTTAGTTTGATACTATATATTTTCTTTTGATATGTTGCTAAAAATATCCCATTATTATCTTTTTTTGCACTTTTTAGCACTTCTGGCAAATTAAAGCCTTTATTTATAGTATAGAAAGATACTTGTTCTAAATCATTATCAACAACAACTAGCTCTTTACCATTTGTACAAACATCTTTTTTTGTAGGAGATGAATATATCCATTTAAGAAGAGATTTGTCAGAGTATAACACTCTTCCTTTATATAGTATTTTTTTATTTTTTGGTGAAATTATCTCTTGAGTAAAGCTAGAATCAAAAGATACTGGCAACTTTATGCTATCAGCACCAAGAAACATTGTAAGTAATAAAAATAATAAAAATTTTAATTTCATTTAACATCCTAAATATTTTTTCACAATACTATTGTATTATGGTTTATAATACGAATCTTTACAAAAAATTGTGGAAAAATAGAATAACAATACTTTTACATTTTTTTGGTAAAATAGCTTCAAAATTATACAAAATATAAACTAAATGGATAGGTATGTTGGGCATCTTAAATAAAATTTTTGGAACACAAAACGACAAAAAGGTAAAAAAACTACTCAAGAGAGTTGAAAAAATCAATGCTTTAGAAGAAAACTATTTGAATTTAAGTGATGATGAACTCAAAAATGCTTTTTTAGAACTAAAAACAAGTGTTCAAAATGAAAGTAAAACAATTGATGATGTATTAAATGAATCTTTTGCTATAACTAGAGAAGCCAGTAAAAGAGTTTTAGGATTGCGTCATTTTGATGTACAAATGGTTGGTGGACTTGTTTTACATCAAGGCGATATAGCAGAAATGAAAACAGGTGAAGGTAAAACGCTTGTGGCGACACTTGCAGTTATCTTAAATGCAATGAGCGGCAAAGGTGTTCATGTAATTACAGTAAATGACTACCTGGCAAAAAGAGACTCTGAGGAAATGGGAAAATTATATGAGTTTTTAGGATTTAGTACTGGGTGTATAATATCTGGACTATATGATGAAGTTACTAGAAAAGCTCAATATTATTCTGACATAACCTATGGCACAAACAATGAATATGGTTTTGATTTTCTAAGAGACAATATGAAAGTTAGAGCTGAAGAAAAAGTTCAAAGAGAGCATAATTTTGCAATTGTAGATGAAGTTGACTCCATTTTGATAGATGAAGCTAGAACACCACTAATAATCTCTGGTCCAGCACGAAGAGAACAAAAACATTATGATACTGCAAATAAAATAGCGCTACAAATGATACGAGGCGAAAAAAAGGAAACAAAAGCAGGAGAGCCAGAAGAGACAACTGGAGATTTTATTGTTGATGAAAAGAATCGTATAATAATAATGACAGAAGATGGACTTAGCAAAGCACAAGAACTGTTTGAAGTTGATAACCTATATAGTTTAGAAAATGCTGCTCTTTCTCATCATCTAGATCAAGCATTAAAAGCACAATATCTTTTTGAAAAAGACGTTGATTATGTGATTAAAGATGATGAGATTATAATAGTTGATGAATTTACAGGTAGACTAAGTGAAGGCAGAAGATATAGTGAAGGATTACATCAAGCGCTAGAAGCAAAAGAAGGTGTTTTTATCAAAGAAGAGAGTCAAACACTTGCTGAAATCACATACCAAAACTATTTTAGACTATACAACAAACTTTCTGGTATGACTGGAACTGCACAAACAGAAGCTAGTGAATTCGCTCAAATATATAATCTTGATGTTATCTCTATTCCTACAAATATTCCAGTAATGAGAATGGATAAAAATGACCTCATATATAATACAGAAAGAGAAAAACTTGATGCTGTTGTAAAAAAAATAAAAGAGTTGCATAAAAAAGGACAGCCTGTTCTAGTTGGTACTGCATCAATAGAAAAAAGTGAAATGATAAACACTAGACTAAAAAAAGAAAAAATTACCCACAATGTCCTTAATGCAAAAAATCATGAACAAGAAGCAGAAATAATCATGCGTGCTGGAGAAAAAGGTGCCGTTACTGTTGCAACAAATATGGCAGGTCGTGGTGTTGATATAAAAATTACAGATGAAGTAAGAGAACTTGGTGGTCTTTATATACTTGGTACGGAAAGACATGAAAGTAGAAGAATAGATAATCAATTAAGAGGAAGAAGTGGAAGACAAGGCGATCCTGGAGAAAGTCAATTTTACTTGAGTTTGGATGATAATCTTTTAAGAATTTTTGGTGGTGAAAAAATCAGAAGTATTATGAATAAAATAGGTGTACAAGATGGAGAATATATAGATTCAAAACTTGTTACTAGAAGTGTTGAAAAAGCTCAGAAAAAAGTTGAGAATATGCACTATGAATCAAGAAAACATATATTGGAATATGATGATGTAGCCAACCACCAAAGAAAAGCAATATATGGTTTTAGAAATCAACTTCTAGATACAAACTTTAATATATCTTCCAAAATAGAAGAAAATAGAATTGAGTATATAGGTTATCTATTGTCAGAATGTGAAATATATGATTCAATGGATGAATCTGAATTTAATTTAGAAAAACTCCAACTTCTACTTCAAGAAGAGTTAATGTTTATAACAGATATAGATTTACTTAAAAATAAAAACTATGAAGAATTAAGCAACCTTATTTTTGCAAATATGGCTGGTCAATATGAATCAAAAATGTCAAAAGTTACTAAAGAACAAAGAGATGAGATAGAGAGAATCCTTTATCTTCAGATATTGGACAAAGAGTGGAGAGAACATTTATACGAGATGGATACACTAAAAACTGGTATTGGACTAAGAGGATATAATCAAAAAGATCCACTAACTGAATACAAACAAGATAGTTTCCGCCTATTTGCAGATTTGATTAATAGAATAAAATTTGAAGCTGTAAAAACATTGCAAATTATACAGTTGGACTTTTTGGATGAAACGGATGAGCGAGAACAGATAGAAAACATGAAAAATGAAATGGCACAAGATTTAGAAAAACCAAAGAATAGTGCCAAAACACCATCTTCTTCAACAAAAAAACCAAAAAGAAATGATGATTGCCCTTGCGGAAGTGGTAAAAAATATAAAAATTGTTGCGGAACAAGTGGACCCAAAAAAGGCTTACTCGCATAATGAATAAAAATAATTCATTTGTTAATACCATTATAAGGCATTATCTAAAATATGACCGAGATAATCCATTTATATTCATAGCAGCCCTCTTGGCATATCTAGGAATTACTGCTGGTGTAATGGTTCTTATGCTGGCAATGGGAATAATGAATGGAACTCAAAAAGAGTTTGAAAAAAAACTTTTTGTGATGAACTACCCTCTCACTATAACATCAATTATGCCAAATGAAATAGATGATAAACTAATATCAAATCTTCAAAAAAAATTTCCTGATTTAAAATTTAGCCCATACTACACAACTCAAATAATAAGCAAGAATGATTCGCTTGTTCAAGGAAGTCTTTTATATGGTGTTGATTTCAAAAAAGAAAGCAATATAAATGAAATTTTTAAAAAAGCAAATAGTACGGCTGATATGCCATTTAAAATTGTTATAGGCGATGGACTTTCAAATGAAATGAATGTTTCAACTGGAAATAAAATAACTTTATATTTTTCAGAACAGCAAGCCATAGGATTTGATACTATGCCATTACAAAAAAGATTTATGATTGATGGTGTATTTAAAAGTGGTTTAAAAGCTTATGACAAGGCTATAATATACACAACCCTAGAAGCATTTGAAAAAATTTTAGATAGACCAAAAGGTTTTTATGATGGTATACATATCTATGCCAAGAATCCAATGAGTACTATAAAAGATATAGAGGCTACTCTTCCTGAAAATTTATTAATAGAAGGATGGTGGCAACAAAATGGTAGTTTTTTTGCAGCAATGCAAATGGAGAAAAAAGCACTTTTTTTAGTGCTCTTATTAATCATTTTAGTAGCTTCTTTAAATATAATATCTTCTATTTTGATGACTGTAATGAGCAGAAGAAATGAAATAGCATTACTAAAAACACTAGGTGCAACAAAATCTGAAATAAGTAGTATATTTTTTAGGCTTGGTCTCATAATAGGGATTGCTGGATTAATAACTGGATCATTTCTTGGTATTATTGGCAAATGGATATTGGAAAATTTTGACATTATCACATTGCCTGAAGATGTATATGGTACTACAAAGTTGCCAATTGATTTAATGTTTAGTGATTACGCAATGATAATACTTGGAACAACTTTTATTATTATAATATCGTCACTATATCCAGCCAGAAAAGCATCACAAATAGACCCAATAATTGCACTTAGAAACGAATAAGGATATTTTTTGGCAAAGGAAAGAAAAAACAATAATAATCAAAGCAAAAAAAAAGATACGGAAAACAAAAGAAAAAGCACGCCTAAAAAAACAAGAACCACTCCCAAAAAAATAAAAAATACCGTTTCAAACAAAACTACAAAACCAAAAAAACATATAAAAATAGATAAATTAATTGTTATTTTAAAAGCAGTTATATCTATTGTATCTATTATATTTGTATTGTATATCTTTGAGTCAATACAACCAAAAGAAAAAGTTGAAATAAAATATGGAGGAATCTCCCAAGTAGTTAATGGCTTAAAAAAACAAGGCTATAGTGTTAATATTATAGACAAATATCTTCTAACTATTCTTGGTACTCCTAGGGCAGGAATAATTTATTTTGATAAAAATGAAACACTGTCTAGAATTAACTTTTTGTATAAAATTGCAAATACTAAAGCAAGTGGAGTAGATAATCATATTACTTTAATACCAGGCGAAACATTGGAAGTTTTTTTTGAAAAAGTTGCAAAGCAGATGAATTTGAATAAAACAATCCTTATGGATGAATATGAAAAACAATCATTCTACAAAGAAGCTGGTATTAGTCCTGATACCTATTTCACAAATACCAACATGAATGAAAAAAAACTTATAGAATTTCTTTTAAAACCATCAGAACAAAAATATGATAAATTAGCAACAAAATACTTTGGAACATACAACAAAGAAGAATGGAATAAAATCCTAATAAAAGCCTCTATTATACAAAAAGAAGCAGCAAACAAGGAAGAAATGCCAATAGTTTCATCTGTCATAGACAATAGAATAGCAAAAAAAATGAAGTTGCAAATGGATGGTGCCTTAAACTATGGCAAATATTCACATATAGCGGTAACAGCCGAGAGAATAAAAACTGACAATACTACATTCAATACCTACAAAAACTACGGCTTACCAGAATCTCCTGTTGGCTCGGTATCTCAAGAGGCAATAGAAGCAGCCATAAAACCAAGCAAAACAAATTATCTATATTTTGTGAAAAATAAAACTGGCGTTCACACTTTTTCAAAAGATTTTAAATCGCACAGAAATGCTATAGAAGAAAATAAATAATAACTAATTCCATTGTGATAAATCTTGTAAATCAAAAAGCAGTAAATTTTTATCTTTAGAATTTTTCAACTCAATTGAAAATCCTTGTTTAGAAAAGAGTACCCAATGTTTTGCTGTTAAGTTAGATTGTGTTGCTTTTAATTTTAATTTTGTTAATTCATTTTTGCATACTTTTCTATCTTTGTATTTACATTCAGCCAAAATAATCTCTTTTGATTCTGTAATAGCAACTATATCAAATTCATTATCCTTGTCCCAATAACTACCAGAAAAAATAATATTAATACCTTTATTGTTATAGTAATCTAATAAAAACTCTTCTGATAGATGCTCAAAAACAAGACTTCTTAGTCTTTCATAATGTGCTTTAAAATTTGCTATAAAATTTTCGTAAACACCAGCTTCCAACTCTTTTCTGAAAGGCTCAACAAAACCAAACCAAAATCTCAAAAATGGTTTTTTAAACCTAAGCTTTGATTGTATTCTGTATCTTTTGAAAGAATTTGATTCTAATTCTTTTGATTCTTCTAGCCTAATAATTCCTAATTTTGTTAAATCTTTTATTATGTTTTCGCCCAAATGTTCATTTAGCTTAGCTTTTTTTATAGATGAATATATCTTTCCATCCCCCTTTGCTATTGCCATAAGAACTTCTCTATATGGGCTTTCCAATATATATGTTGGCTCTATTTGTAAAGATATAATTTCAAGGTTACGAATAAATTTGTTTTCAATAAACTCAAAGAGAGTAGCGAAATAATCAAGCTCCAATTCATCCGTTCCACCAAATATAGAAAAATAATCGATTAATTGTTCAAAATCTAGGTATGGATGCTTTAAAGAAAAACTTTGAAATAATTTTTTAATTATAAACCTTTGTCATCGAATGTATTAATTTTATATTTTAACATATTTAAGCTACAATATTTTATTAAAAGTATGATTATTTTTTAATCAAGAATATGACTCATATTTACTAATGGAGAATATATGTTTTTTAGTGATTGTGAAAAAATAAAACAAATCAAAAAAGGATTTGAACTTACAAGAAATATGCAAATATCAACTTTGCTATATGGGGAATCAAATATAGGCAAAAAAACATTGGTAAAATCAATATACAATAATGCCACATGGATAGATGGCGGAGATTTTTCAAAAATAAAAAATGTGTTGCAGGAAAATAGTGAGATTGTGATTTATAATTTTGATATACATAGAAATTATGACTCAGAGGATTTTAATAATAAAAAAATAATTGCTATTGCCAATGAAATAACAATACCAGACTATATAGATTCATTGTTTGGCTTTATATATAAAATGCCACCTTTAAGAGAAAGGCTGGAAGATTTAAAATTTTTTATAGATAAGTATACAAAAGAGGCTAATGAAAACTTATCAAAAAAAGAAATTTTAAATTTTGATATAGAAAAAATAAATTTAAATGATAATATAAAATCACTCAAAATAGATGTTTATAAAAAAGTTGCATTTAATAATTTAGAAAAAAATGAAATCCAAGATATCCTATATGATTATTTCAAAAAAAATCTTCAAGGCAATAATGATTATGTGAAATTTTTAAATCTTTTTGAATACCCGCTTATTGTTGCTGGGCTAGAAAAATATGGTTCGCAATTAAAACTATCTCAGATACTTGGAATAAATAGAAATACTCTTAGGAAAAAGGTAAATGAAAATGGAATCAATTGATTTTAGAAATTTTATAGAAAATGACAGCAATCCATTCGTACTTTTTGATTTTGGAGGACATATAAAGTATCTAAATAACTCTGCAGAAATTTTACTTGGGTATATAAATCCAAAAGTTCTTTATGATTTGGCACTAGAATATGCCCCAAAAAGCTATGGGCACAAAAATATATTAAGCAATTTAGAATTTGACACCTTCTCCTTTTTTTCTATAATGGTAGGTTACGAAGATGATGAGAATATTTATATAAGACTCTATAATAAACCATTAATAAAACAAGAAAAAAATGTATCGAAAGAGATGTTGATTGCAACTGATGTAAATAGTTTGCTTGAAGCTAATATAACTTTATTTGAAATGCAAAGTGATACAAAACTATCACTATTTGTTGATCAAGACCTGCCAATGTTTAAAATAGATCAAAATAGTTTTTCAAAAATTATAAGAAAAATGTTAACATCTTTTATTGGATCTCAGTCCTTAAGTATTGACTTAAAACTGCTTTTTGGTGAATACTTGGTGTTGGGTGAAACAAAATATCAAATATTAGAGTTGATTTTAAAATCTCAAAAACGAGATACAAGCAATGATGATGAAATTATGCAAATGGTTCAACAAACATGCTTTAGTTGCCAAACAAAAAAAGATGTTTTCAAGCTTCAATTGCCAATAATATTATGATTGCCTATTTTTTAATCAATCTTAAGTTTATTTTACGTTCAAGTTGTTGTTATAATTTGTCTGTAATTTAATTATACGAAGGAGATACAATGAAATTAAAATGGATATCAGTTTTGAGTATTCTGTTTTCTATGTTTGCACTTGCAGATGAAAATGCTACATCTGCACCTGTAATAAACAGCGGGGATACATCTTGGATGTTAATATCAACGGCTTTGGTTATGCTTATGACCCCAATAGGTTTAGCACTTTTTTATGGTGGTATGACAAGAAGTAAAAACTTGCTAAATACTTATGCTATGGTATTCATGGCTTTTGCAATAGCTATGATAGCTTGGGTGGTAGCTGGATTCTCAGTTGCTTTTGGAACAATGGATGGCAGCCTAAACAACTTTATGGGTGGCTTTGGAAATGTTATGCTAAATGGTATTAAATGGGATGAATTTGCAAGTGTAGAACTTGGTCAGCTTTACCCAAAATATGTTTTTGTAGTATTCCAAGGTACTTTTGCGGCTATTACTGTTGCTATTGCTTCTGGTTCTGCGATTGAAAGAATGAAATTTTCCACCTGGATGATTTTTGTTGCTCTTTGGACAGTTATAGTTTATGGTCCAATAGCACATATGGTTTGGGGTGGCGGATACCTATTTAATGCTGGTGCATTAGATTTTGCTGGTGGAACAGTTGTGCATATGAATGGTGGTCTTGCTGGTCTTGTTATAGCTGTTTTAGTAGGCAAAAGAGCTGGATATGGTAAAGTTGCTATGAAACCTATGAGCGTAATGCTTACTGCACTTGGTGCTGGATTATTATGGTTTGGTTGGTATGGATTTAATGCTGGATCTGCATTTGGTGCAAATATGATAGCTGGTGTTGCAATGCTTACTACTACTATAGCTACTGCTGTTGCAACATTAACTTGGGTATTAATAGAACAAATGGTTTTCAAAAAACCAACTCTTTTGGGAGCTGCTTCAGGTGCGGTTGCTGGTCTAGTAGCTATTACTCCTGCAGCTGGATTTGTTGGCGTAGGTGGTGCTTTTATCATAGGTATATTGGGAAGCTTAATTGCATTCTTTGGAGTAGCAGTATTGAAGAAAAAACTTGGTTATGATGATAGTTTAGATGCATTTGGTGTACACTTTTTAGCGGGACTATTTGGTGCGATTGCTACTGGTGTTCTAGCTCTAAATGATCAAGCGCTTCTATGGTCAGGACCATTGAAAGATGCTAACGATAGATTTGGACAAATTATGGTTCAAGCTGAGTCGGTTTTAGTTGTTGGTCTTTATACGCTTATAGGAACTATAGTTGTATATTTTATATCTTCACTTCTAACAGGTGGCGGCAGAGTAGATGCACAAACAGAAGAAGTTGGATTAGATGAAGCTGTTCACGGTGAAAAAGTAATGAATCTTTAATAGGTTATTACATATAATTTTATAAAGTTAATCAAGGATGCAAAATGAAAAAAATTGAAGCTATAATAAAACCTTTTAAATTAGAAGAGGTAAAAGATGCTCTAGTAGAAGCTGGAATTACAGGACTAACTGTAAGTGAAGTAAAAGGATATGGTCGTCAACAAGGGCACTCCGAGCTTTACAGAGGTGCCGAATATGTAGTTGATTTTATACCAAAAATAAAAATCGAAATAGTTGTAAGTACAGATGAATATGCAAAAATCGCTATAGATGCCATTACGAAAGCTGCAAAAACAGGAAAAATTGGTGATGGTAAAATATTTGTAAGTGATATTGCTAATGTTATCAGAATTAGAACTGGCGAGGAAGATGCTGACGCTCTTTAATAAATGTTTACACTCCAAAACTGGGGTGTAAATTCTTACTACTGCCTCATTAATTAATGGGGCAAAATATATTCAATCAAAAACTTCATACATATCAAAATAAAACATAAATTCATACATTATAATATTTTTTGGTACAATATATAAAAAATAAAAGGAATATTAGTGAAAGTATTACTAATAAAAGATGTAAAAACGCTGGGTAGTGCCGGTGAAATAAAAGATGTAAAAGATGGATATGGACAAAATTTTCTTATTGGAAAGGGTTTAGCTAAACTTGCTACACCAGAGGTTGTAGAAAATTACAAAGCCGAACTTGCACTCAAAGAAAAACTTGATAAAGAAGAAATTGAAAGATTAAATAAAGAAAAAAATGAATTAGAAACTAAAAATATAATAATCAAAAAACATAATGCACCAATTGGAATACAAGGCTCTGTTGGCAATGGAGATATAGCAACTGTTATTAAAGAGCTTTTTGGGTTTGATATTGATAAAAAAAGTATTCATTTAGAAAAACCTATAAAATCAACAGGTGTTCATGAGGTCGATTTAAAACTAGGTCATGGCATACATGCGAAATTAAAAGTAGAAGTTGTTGGTATAGATTAATATACCTTAAACACAAAAATTATATTTTATAGGAATTAAATGGAAAATAAAAAAGCTGGCTTTATAGCTGTAGTTGGAAGACCAAATGCAGGAAAAAGTTCTATCTTAAACTTGCTTGTTGGCGAAAGAGTAGCCATGGTATCAAAAAAGGCACAAGCTACTAGAAAAAGGATGCAGATAATAGTTATGCATGGAAATACGCAATTAATTTTCATAGATACTCCTGGTATTCATAAAAAAGAAAAGTTATTAAATAAATTTATGCTCGAAGAAGCATTGAAAGCTATAGGTGATTGTGATCTTATTTTATTTGTAGCTCCAGCAACGGACAAAATAGATGAATATGAAAAATTTTTACACCTAAATGAAAGAAAGAAAACAAAACATATAATAGTATTAAATAAAATAGATCAAATTCCGCAAGCCAAACTATTACAAAAACTTGGAGAATACCAAAAATTTCAAGAACATTTTGAAGCAATCATACCTTTTTCTGTAAATAAAAGTGTCGGCAAAAATGAATTAATAGAACTTGTATCTAGATATATGCCAGAACATCCTTGGCTATTCGATGATGAAATTTTAACTACAGAGCATATTCGCTCTATTTATAAAGAATTTATAAGAGAATCTATTTTTGAGAATATGAGTGATGAAATACCATATGAAAGCGATGTTATAATAGAAAAGATAGAGGAAAACATACACTTAGATAAAATTTTGGCAACCATAATTGTAGAAAAAGACATACAAAAAAAAATGATTATTGGCAAAAATGGAGAAGGTGTAAAAAGAATTGGAATACATGCCCGTAAAAATATAGAAAAATTTTCTGGTAAAAAAATCCATCTAGAGCTTTTTGTGTCCGTAAAAAGCGGATGGAGTAAAAATAAAGAGGAATTAGAAAATTTTGGTTATATATTTTAATATTAAGATTTATTTAAATATTTAAATTGTAGAATTAGGTTAATCTTTATCAAGAAAGGTGTCCATGTTTAAAAAGATACAATCATCTAAATCGCCTTTTAGTAGCATTCTTATGATAGACCCTTATGAAAACAGGTATTCTATCGTTAAAAACAATTCAATAGAATTGATACCTAAACCATCTTATTCCGACAATCAATTTGTTTCATCATTCATCTCAAATAAAGATCTTTTGATTGCTTCAATCAATATGAGTCGTAGAATTCCAGATGAAGATATGGCAAGTGCCATAGAAATAAAAATACAAGAAGAACTTGGAATAAGCGAGGAAGAGAGTGAAAACTTAATAGGTTATATTGAATCAGAAAGTGCAACTGACGAAAGATTATTCCATGTTTTTACTACAAAATCTGAAGAAAATTATACCTTATTTGAGAATCACAAAAAAAATATAAAGTACATAGATCTTATTGCACCTGCTCCTTTATTGTGCAAAACTCTATATACAAATAATGCACTGAGTTCAAATGAAGTACATATTTTCATATATTTAATGCACAAAGATGCATTTATAGCCATTTATAAAGATGGTAATTTTATGTATAGTAAAAATTTAGACTATTCTATAGATAAATTACACGATAAATATTGCGAGGCGATTGGAAATCACATAGAGAGAGGCTCATTTTTAGAGTTGCTTTTAAAAGACAATCTATATGGGATAGATACGAATGTATCACAATCATTAGCCAAAATATTTGGAAGTTTTTTCCTGTCAGTTAATGATGTAATAGTGTATTCCAAAAGAGCATTAAAAATTGAAGTAATAGATAAAATATTCATAGGTAGTGATATAGGCGATATTCCTCTTTGTCATAAATATATTTTGAACTATATTGGAACTAATTCAGAAATTTGGGATTTTGGTTTAGGTTTTACATATAATAACAATACCAAATCAACTCCTCTTGAATTAATGCTAGCAAAAACATCCATTGACTACGTCGATGATAAAAATTCAATGGTAAACCTCACTCAATTTCAAAGACCTCCATCTTTTGCTCAAAGAACTGGTGGAAAATTTTTAATAGCAGCTGGCGTGGCAAGTGTTATTGGTCTTTCTATGCCTCTTTATTATTTATTATACTCTTACATAAATGATATACAATCGTATTCAAATACTAGAACATCAGAAGAGTTAGCACCACAAGTTGAAAATTATAAAAAAGCCATTTCTGAGAAAGAGAATGAATTGAAAATACTTGGTGTAGAGGAAAATGCAAAAAGAGAAGCTTATAATTCAAAAGCGCAAACATTAGATAGCATATTTAATAAAAAAGTGAATTATACAATGAAGTCGAAAATATTTTATGATTTATCAAATGATTTGAAAAAATTTGGTGTAACAATAGAAAAATTCCAAAATAAAGATAATAATTTCTCTATTGGATTAGTTGGTGATAATGATAAAAAAATAACAGAATTTATCAAGTTTATCTCTGAGAAAAATATAAATATACAAAACATCAATATGAAACTATTGGAAAAAGATCAAAATGGCTCATTCTATCAAGGTGTGCTTACAATGGAGTTAAAATGATTTTTTTAGAAAATATACTCGAAAAGTTAGATATCTATCTAGATGCTAAACAGGAAAATGAAAAAAATATCATGATTTATGGTGCTGGTCTATTAATAGCCTTCTTGGCATATTATATTCTTTTACCAATAGCTGAAGATAGGTATAATTTTACAACTACAGAAAAAGAAAAGACACAAAAAATTCTAGATGAACAAGAAAATTACATGTCTTCAATTACCGTAAATGGAGACAAGGACTTTAAGGTCAAGCAATTATCAAGTGAGGTTGCGCAAAAGAAACAAACTATATTGGATTTAGAAAATAAAACAAATTTAATTAACAGTAGTATGCGCAAACTAGAAGATATGATTTTTGATAAAAAAAGTTGGTCTACTTTTTTAGATTCCATTACTGAAACAGCCTATAATCATAATATTAGCATATTAAAATTGGATAATAATTTTACCGAATCAAACCAAACTACTTTTGGTCATGTATTGGAAATAAAAATTAAATGTCAAGGTGAATACAAAGATATATTGAAATTTATGAATGATATAGAACAAAATAGACTGGTAACTGATATTTATGGCAGTAAACTAAAAGTTAACAAAAAAAGATCTGCTATTTTAGCTGATTTAAACATCTCGGTATGGGGGATAAATAACAAATGAAACATGCAATATTTTTATGGGCAATTTTTTCTACTATACTACTTGCGACAACACTTAGTATAAAAGATATAGACCAAAAGGTATCTCAAATACAATCTCCAAGAGGTGGGCTAGATGGATCCCTTTTCAATAAGGTATCTGATCCTTTTGTTTATTATGATAGAAATAAAACTACTGGTGCAATTATTATGCCAAAAGGAGATAGTGAGGAATCAAATGCTACTAGAGTAAGTGCTATTATGAATGGAAAAGCATTTATTGGCGGAGGATGGAAAAAAGTTGGGGATACAACTGGAAGTTATAAGATAACTGGAATTAATTCGAATTGTGTTTATTTAAATAATGGTAAAAATACCAAAAAGGTTTTTTTAAACAACAGTTCAAAAGAAAAAAATTTGATTAAAATTCAAGGAAGGTAGTAATTATGAAATTAATTAGTATTAGCAAACAAATCTTAAAAGGTTTTGTGTTTTTTGCATTAATGAGCAATTTGGCAAATGCTGGGCAATGTGATACAAGACTTTTTAGCGTAACAGCTGATAGCAGTTTAACAATTGGGGATATGGTTGACAACCTAGCAGATACTTGTGGGCTTAGCGTAATTGTAAAAGATGAGGCTGCAAAATTAAGAATGAATAAAAAGCTCTATTATGTAAAATTAAAAAATGCTACAATGAGGAGTTTCTTAAATACAGTACTAAAAGACAATGATTTATATTATTCAATAGAGGGAAATAAACTTACCATTTCATATCTAATAACTAAAACATTTAGAGTTCATTATATAGCTGGCAATCGTATTGGAAAAAGTAATGCCCACGTTACAATAGCTAACTCAAATTCAGGAACTTCTGCAACTACAACAGGTGGCAGTAATGGTTCTGCGAGTGCATCAAGTAGCGGTGGAGCAGAATCAAGAACTGGTATAAGCATAGAAAGTAATGATGAGTTTTTATTTTGGTCAAGCATAGGCGCTGAAATCCAAAGAGTCTTAGTAAGTGCTGGAGATGGAAGTACCCATTATTCAAAAACTTCAGATAAATCTTGGGTTGGTCCAGATGGTCAAATATGGGAATATAATCCTGTTGCTCCAATAGTTAATGCAGAGGCTGGAATGATAACAGTAACTGGAACACCATCACAAATAGATAAAGTTACAAAATATATTGATACTCTTTCAACACAAATAAAAAAACAGGTTCTAATAGATGTTAGAATAATGTCTGTAAATTTTGATGACAGTAGAACAACTGGCATAGATTGGAGTCAAATATATAGTTTGGGTAACTTAAAAGTTGCAACAACACTTGAAGCAGGGCAAAATATCTATGCGAGTAAATTAGAAAGCGGAGTACCGACAGAGTGGACTTTAGATCCAGCATTTAATATGCAAGGAGCTGAGATATTTGCTTTTGGTAGTGTAGACGTAGCCGATATAATAAAATTTCTTGGAACACAAGGCAATGTCAAAAATATATCAAGTCCAAGAGTAATGACACTAAACAATCAACCAGCACTTATAAGTGTAGGCAAAGAGTTATTTTATAAAATAACTACTGCTAGCACAACAGCTAGTGGTGGCGGATCAACATCTGCACAAGGTGAAACGATAGATTCTGTATTTGCTGGAATACTTCTTGATATTACTCCAGAAATTGATGACAATGGTATGATAACGCTTAAAATAAATCCTTCAATCTCTGATACAATAAATACAACCACTTCTAGTGATGGGAAAAGAACTATGCCACCAGATTTAGTAAGAAGACAAATGGCTTCTGTTATAAAAGTAAAAGATGGTGAACACGCAATACTAGGTGGGCTAATTTCCACAAAAGAAGGTATTGAGTCAAATAAAGTTCCATTATTGGGAGATATTCCAATTCTTGGCTATGCGTTTAAAAGAGAAAAAAATATAAAAACAACTGAAGAATTGGTGCTTATAATAACTCCGCATATTGTTGAAACACCAAAAGATGCTCTTATGAAAGATTTAGGATACGATATACTTAATGAAAAATAGATTTAAAATAGCAAAAAATGCTTTTTTAGATAATATAATCACTAAGGACTATATTGAATTAGAGTCATCAATGATTGCCTTTAAGCAGTTGGTTGATGCTATTGATAAACCATTTAAAATGATTATTTTATATGGGAGGCCGGGTACTGGAAAATCCATACTAATGAAAAATCTTTTTGAGAAAAAAAAATACCAAAAAGAGCTTTTTTATATGGATACTCCATCCAACAGTGAAAAAGAATTTCTAGAACAGATATTTTATGCATTTACTGGAGAAAATGTCCCTGATAATTCAGAAGTAAATTTTTTGGGTTTAGTAAAATATGCAAAAAGTATTTTTAAGAAGAAAGAATTTATTTTTTTGTTAGATGAAGCACAAATGTATGATATTAGCATTTTAGAAAAAATTAGATTACTCTCTGATACTGGTTCTATTAAATTCATAATGGCTCTTCATCAAAATAACAAAGAGGAATTATTAGCTCGCACACATTTTAGTTCTAGAATATGGGAAATGATTGAATTAAAAAATGTAGACAAGGAAGAACAAACAACATATATAAATAAAAAACTTTTAAAGAAAAATTTATTTGATATTTTGAATAATATAAAAGATAGGGATTTTAAATTAATTTTTAAACTAACAGATGGAAATTTCAGAGAATGCAATAAACTAATGTATACTGTTTTTGAAATATGTGAGTTTTATGCTGATACACAACCTTCAAAGATATCCCATTTAGATAAGAATTTTTATGAATTTTTACAATTAGCTGGACTAAAACTTGGATATATAAATGCATAGTATAAATATTTTAGAACAAAAACTAGTTAAATATAAAACAAAAAAATATGGCATATATGCTTTTATTTTAATTTGTTTTTTGGGACTATTTTTTGTTTCAAAATTTTATCTCAATAAAATAAGAAAAGATAACCAAATCTCAAGTAATGAAAAAAAACTAAAACTTGTTATAAATGCAAATTTAAATATACTTGAGCCAAATTTAACAATAATCAAAACGAGACAGTCTGCACAAAAGAATTTACTAACCTCTAATGTGAAACAACAAGGTGAGCAAATTGTGACTCAAATTGAAAATTTGTCATCTAAAGATTCATCCTTTTCAAATGTTCAAAACTCAAATAATAAAATCGTGCAACAAAATAGTGAAACTTATGAACAACCGGAACGAATTAAGAAAAAAGTTAAATTAACACAAGAATCAAATGTTGCTACTCTTATTGATATAATGAAAAGATTTAATGAATCTCACGATCCAAATGATTCTCTGTTTCTAGCTATTAGTTATTATGAAAAAAAAGAGTATAATAAAGCATTATTTTGGGCAATTGAAACTAACAAAATAACAGAGGAAATTGAAGATAGTTGGATTATAATGGCAAAATCAAAATTTTATTTAGGCGACAAAAATGAAGCTACTAGAATTCTAAAAGCCTATGCTTCAAAAACGGGTTCAAAAGAGGCATTAAATATCATTAATGAATTTGAAAATGAAAATAAATAAAATAAATTATATTAGGGGGTTTTAAAAATGGTAAAAGTTATTCAAATGATGATAAATGAAAATATTATCACAAAATCAGATATTGAAAAACTTGTGCGAATGAGACCACCCAAAAAAATAACTTTTGCAAATCTTATCTCAGAAAATTTTCTTAAACAAGATGTTTTAGAAAATTTTCTAGTCAAAAAAGTGAGACAAGGTGAAATTGCAATTGAGCAATTAGATCATATGGATGGTTTTGAAATAGGCAGTCTTCTTGAAAAATTAGCCCAAGAGCTTAATATTAAATATATTAATTTGGATGGTTTTGAAATTGACATGAAACTTTTTTTAAAGTTTCCATTTTCACAATTAATGAGATATAGTGCTATCCCAATAGAAGAAAGTGATTTAAGTATTACAGTAGCATTTGCAGACCCTTTTGATATTGAAGCACAACAAGCATTGCAAAGGCTGTTTCCTAAAAAACCCATAATTGTTGCTTTTGCTCAACCAAAGCTAATTGCTCAAAATCTCCATAGACTTGAAACTAGTGAGAGTATCAAAAATATCATATCTGAAATAAGAAAAGATTTGACACAAAAAGGAAATGATTTTGATAATGAAGAAGATTCCGCTATAGTTAAACTCATAGATATCATCATCAAAGCTTCTATATATGCAGGAGCTAGTGATATACATATTGAGGCTTTAGAAAAAAGCTGTATAGTTAGAATCAGAGTTGATGGATTATTAAGAGAGTTATATAGTTTTGATAAAGATATTTTTCCTCCATTGGATTCTAGAATGAAGCTTTTATCAAATTTGGATATTGCTGAAAAAAGAAAGCCACAAGATGGAAGATTTACAAAATTGGTGAATGATAAAGAATACGATTTTAGGGTATCTACACTTCCTACACTACTTGGAGAATCTATAGTTTTGAGGATATTAGATAAATCCAAAGTAATGATAAAACTTGAAGATGGGGGAATGAATAAAACTTCATTTGAAAAGTTCTCAGAAGCTATAAAAGTACCATACGGAATAGTATTAGTAACTGGACCAACAGGTAGTGGTAAAACCACTACTCTTTATGGTGCTATAAATGCAATCAGGGATGTTAAAGACAAAATAATCACAGTGGAAGACCCCGTTGAGTACCAATTAAATGGAATTCAACAAGTTCAAGTTAACAATAATGCTAATCTTACATTCGCAACTGCACTAAGATCTATCCTAAGACAAGATCCTGACAAAATAATGATAGGTGAAATAAGGGACCACGAGACACTAAGAATTGCTATTCAAGCAGCCCTTACTGGTCACTTAGTTCTTTCAACTCTTCATACCAATGATGCAATTAGTGCGGTTACTAGAATTTTAGATATGGGAATAGAAAGCTATCTTGTTAGTGGTGCTCTTATAGCAATTCAAGCACAAAGACTTGTTAGAAAAGTATGCTCTCATTGCAAAACAATAGTTGAACTGCCAGAACATTTATTAGAAGATATCAAAGAATATCTTCCAGAAAATCCTATGTTTTACAAAGGAGCTGGATGTAAAGAGTGTAGTCATTCTGGATATGCAGGAAGAGAAATGATATCTGAGGTTTTGGTAATTACAGAAAAATTATCTCGTATGATAGCTGCGAGCGCATCAAAAGAAGATATAACAAAGCAAGCTATGGAAGATGGTTTTATGAATATGTTTGAAGATGGAATAAAAAAAGCGCTAGAAGGTAAAACAACAGTAGAAGAAGTATATAGAGTAGCGAGGTTATAAATGGGATATTTTAAAGTTTCTTTAATTCACAAAGGCAAAAGACAAGCTCACATCATAGAAGCAATAAATAAAAATGATGCAAAAGATAAAATCAAGCATAAATACAATGCCGCAATAATAACAAAAGTAGAGTCGACATCTGCGCCACTAGATGTAATAGCTGTAAACTTTATGCAACAATTGCAAAAGCAATTTAAAAAAAGTATAAATATTAATGATAAAATTGCAACAATTAGGCAAATTGCTGTCATGACAGATGCAGGACTTCCAATACATGATACACTAGCAGATGTTTCGGTAAATACTCAAAATAAACAATTGAGTGATATATATTACAATATAAGTAGCGATATAGATGCTGGTAAAAGTTTATCCGAAAGTATGGAGAACTACAGAAATGAATTTGGACATATAACTCTTGCAATGGCAAAATTGGGTGAGAGAACTGGTAGTCTTGCGGCTTCTTTTATGAAACTATCTAGTATATTGGAAAATATTAGAGACAATAGTGCCAAATTCAAAAAAGCTATCAGATATCCAATGATTACACTTACTGCCATGGCAATTGCATTTACAATTTTAATAGTAGTAGTAGTTCCAAAATTTAAAGAAATTTTTGCACAATTTAAAACAGAATTACCCATCCCTACAAAAATACTTTTAGGGCTAGAGAATATCTTAAGCAATTATGGTTTTTTTGTTTTGATTGGATTAATAGGATTAATATATGGTACAATATACTATTATAAAAATAATAGAGACTTTCAATTAAAAGTAGATACTATTTTGATAAATAAAAGATTTTATTTAATCAATAAAGTTATATTTTTATCAACAATGCATAGATATACTCTTGTTTTGGGTGAACTTATAAGATCGGGAATTCCTGTTTCTGAAGCACTAAATACTGCTGTAGGTATGGTTGATAATCTTGCAATTAGACAAAAACTGGAAGGTGTTAATGCAAACATAGGCAGGGGTCTTACTTTGTCAGAATCATTTGAACTAACCGGACTATTTGAAAATATGCTACTTCAAATGATAAGAGCAGGAGAAGCAAGTGGTCAACTAGACGGTATGCTAGAAAAAGTTACACAATACTATGATATGCAATTTCAATCAATTATAGATAATTTAAGCTCTTATATTGAACCTATAATGATGTTCTTCATAGCAGGCCTAGTATTACTTATGGCACTTGGTATATTTATGCCTATGTGGGATCTTGGAAAAGCTGCAAAAGGAGGATGATGAGAATTTTTCTCATCATACCTACTAGTATATTTTAGATATTTAAAGTATATGAAATTTCAATGCTCTCTCCAAATCTTCTTGGGTGTCTATTCCAAAACTATTTGTTTCAACTTCTACCATTGATATATCATAATCATTATGCAAAGCCCTAAGTTGTTCTAGTTTTTCAATATGCTCTATTGAAGATGTCTCTAAAGAACAAAATACTTCCAAACTTTTCATACTAAAACCATATATGCCTATATGCCCTCTAAATTCATCAAAATGGTGATCTCTTGGATATGGTATTTTTGACCTTGAAAAATACAGTGCATTACCGCTCAAAGAAGTAACTACTTTTACCAAATTTGGATCATCAGCTTGACTTGAATTCAATATTTTATAGCAAGAATTCATTAAAATTTTTTCATTGCCTAAATTTCTTTTTGTCAAATCATAAACAGCTTTTACAACACTCTCTTCTATAAAAGGTTCATCTGCTTGTACATTTATAACTATATCATTATCTTTAAGTCCAAACTTTTTTGCTGCTTCAAAAATCCTATCTGTACCACTCTGATGATTTTTGTCTGTTAATGTTGCTTTATAGCCAAATTGTTTAGCTATATCCACAACTTCTTGGCTATCCGTTGCAATTAAAACATCATCGATGCCATCTACTGCTTTTGCTGTTCTTATAACCATTGGTATTCCATCAATATCTGCTAAAATTTTATTAGGAAAACGTGTTGAACCTATTCTAGCTGGTATAATAATCATTTTAAACCTTTAAAAACTTTTCTAAATTGTACCCATAAGCAGCGAAAATTTGATTTAATTTTATGATATAATGAAACCAAAAAGGCAATTTTTTATGTTTTGTGAATTTAAAGAGCCAAACTATTCTATTTTTATATCTAGTCTGGAAAATATTATAAATAAATATAATAAAGAAGTTGAAAGAATATCATCCATCAAAGAAAATGAATTTACGAAAACTATAAAAATACTCGAAGATATAGATGAAGAATTAAATATATTTTTCACACCACTAAGTCATCTAAATAGTGTAATGAATAACGATGAGAATCAAAAAATTTATGAAGAAGCTCTGCCGATACTATCGGCTTTTCAGACTAAATTATCTCATAATAATGCTTTGTATGAAAAATTAAAAAGAATATTAGCAAACTCGGATGAACAAAAAAGAGTTATAGATGAAAATATAAAAGATTTTAAATTATCAGGCATAGATTTACCTCAAAAAACAAAAGAAAGACTAGAAGAGATTGATAGCAAACTAAGTTTACTCTCAAATCAATTTTCTCAAAATCTATTAAATGCAACAAATTCTTTTAGCTTAATTATTGAAAATGACAAAGATGTAGAAAATATACCAGAAAATATTTTAGAGTCCGCAAAAATAGAAAAAGATGGAAAAATGTGTTATGAATTTACACTTCAAATGCCTAGCTATATAGGCTATATGACATATGGTCCAAATAGAAGCTTAAGAGAAAAACTATATCACGCATATACTACAAGGGCTCCTGAAAATTCAAAAGTTATAGATGAAATACTTTCTTTAAGAGATGAGGAAGCAATGCTTCTTGGTTTTAATAACTATGCTTCGCTTGCTTTAGAAAAAAGAGATGCTAATAGTGCCTATGATGTTATAGAGTTTTTAGAAAAAATAGCAAATATTGCTAAAAATTACGCTAAAAAAGAACTTGATGAATTGAATAGTTTTGCATTTAAATATGATGGAATTCAAAAATTAGAAAGTTATGATGTTGGTTATTATAGTGAAAAATTTAAAAAAGAATTATTTGATTTTGACGAAACAGAAGTTCAAGAATATTTTGAACAAGATAAAGTACTAAATGGGCTTTTAGACATAGTATCAAATCTTTTTGATGTTGAATTTAAAAAAATGGACTTAAATCTTTGGCATGAGTGTGTAAAAACATATGATATGTATGAAAATGGCAAATTAAAATCTAGACTCTACTTTGATCTTGAAGTAAGAAAAGAAAAAAGAGGTGGAGCATGGATGCATGATTTTGAAACTCATTTTATAGATAGCAAAGGAAATATACATTTATCTTCTGCATTTATAGTGTGCAACTTTATGTCTCCAAATAATAAAACACCATCCTTGCTTAGACATGATGATGTTGTAACTTTATTTCATGAAATGGGACATGCCTTGCATCATATATTTAGCAATAACGAAGAAAGATCTATCTCTGGGATAAATGGAGTAGCATGGGATGTTGTTGAATTTCCGTCGCAATTCTTAGAAAATTTTGCATATAAAAAAGAGATATTAAAAACTTTTGCCAAACATTATAAAACAAATAAAAATATACCTGAAGATTTACTAGAAAAAATAGAGAGTAGTAAAAACTTTCAAGCAAGCCTTGGCATACTAAGACAAATTGAATTTGCACTATTTGATATAAAACTTCATCTAAAACTTTATAATTCCGATGAAGCACAAATACTACTTGATGAAATTAGAAAAATAACATCTTTAATTACTCCACCAAAATATAATAAATTTCAAAATGGTTTTAGCCACATTTTCTCTGGTGGTTATGCAGCTGGATACTATAGCTATAAATGGGCGGAGGTTTTAAGTGCTGATGCGTTTTTCGAGTGCTTGGATGATAATGGTAATTTTAACAAATCTAAAGCTGTAGGTTACAAAGAAAACATTCTTGCAAAAGGAAATCTAAATAATATGAGAGTATTATATGAAAAATGGCTTGGGAAAACTCCAAATTTAAATAATTTATTCAAACTATATGGTTTGGAAAGTGCATAAAAAATGAAAGACTTTATATACTTAGTAATAACTGCATTGTCAATATTTCTAATAATATTTTTTGGAATAATATTTGGTAACACTTTTACGCAAAAAGCTACATACTTAGAACTTTTTATACTGTATGGAAATATACTTTTTATTGTAAGTTTGCTTATAGTTGTAGCATATTTTGGGTTTAAATACTTTTCTATCTTTTTAGCAATAGTTTTTTCACTGATTATCTTTCTCGGTGGCATCAAAGGTGCTTTTTTGGCTGCCATTCTTACTTATACTATTTGGGGTATGATGTTTGCTATTCAAACTCTACTATTTAGTCAAAATGTGAAAGGCGCTAAAGATTGGTTTGGAACCAGATACACTAAAAAGAGTTTTAAACGTGAATATATATGGTTTTATCCTCTGCTTTGGGTTTTTTATATTTTGCTTGAAATAATTCCTAGTATAATTTATAAAGATAAACTAGCTATTTTTAGACCGTCTGAAATATTAAAAAAAATGAATGATTTTTTAGAAAAGTAACTTTAGTATTTGACAAGTCATTTAAAACTTGCCAAATAATATTATTTGATTAAATTTTTTATTCTTTGAGGTTGTTTTTTGCCCTCTATTATAAATCTAAGAGCATTTAGTCTTATGAATCCTTCTGCATCAGCTTGATTATATACATTATCCTCTTCAAAAGTAGAGTGTGCTTCACTATAAAGTGAATTGTCTGATTTTCTTCCTACGACCATCACGCTACCTTTGTATAACTTAACTCTTACCTCTCCATTTACATGCTCTTGTGTTGCATCAATAGCCGCTTGAAGAGCTTTTCTCTCAGGAGACCACCAATATCCTGTATAGATGAGTTTTGCATATCTTGGCATCAATTCATCTTTCAGGTGAGCTTCTTCCCTGTCTAATGTTATCGACTCGATTGCTCTATGAGCTTTTAGCATTATAGTGCCTCCTGGTGTTTCATAACATCCTCTAGCTTTCATACCTACATATCTATTTTCTACGATATCAAGTCTCCCTATACCATGCTTATTGCCATAATCATTTAAAGTTTTAAGCAATGTTGCTGGGCTCATCTCTTTGCCATTTATAGCTACTGGATCTCCGTTTTTGTACTCTATAGTAATATACTCTGCCTCATCTGGAGCATTCTCTGGTGAATTTGTCCATAGCCACATACTCTCTTCAGGTTCATTGTTTGGATTTTCTAGATGAAGCCCTTCGTATGATATATGGAGTAAATTTGCATCCATTGAGTATGGACTAACTGCTGGATTTCCATTTTCATCAAGATGTTTTTGTGATATCTCAATGCCATTCTTTTTCGCATAAGCAATCAATTTTTCTCTTGAATTTAAATCCCACTCTCTCCATGGAGCAATTACTGTTATATCAGGGTTAAGTGCCAAATAACCAAGCTCAAATCTAACCTGATCATTCCCCTTCCCTGTTGCACCATGACTAACAGCATCAGCACCTGTTTGTTTAGCAATTTCAATCTGTTTTTTTGCGATAAGCGGTCTAGCTATAGAAGTTCCAAGTAGATACTCGCCTTCATAAATAGCATTAGCTCTAAACATAGGAAAAACAAAATCTTTTACAAATTCTTCTTTTAAGTCAAGTATAAAAATATTCTCTGGCTTAATCCCAAGCTTCAACGCTTTTTGTCTTGCAGGCTCAACTTCTTCGCCTTGTCCTAAATCGGCTGTAAATGTAACAACTTCACAGTTGTATTCATCTTGAAGCCATTTTAGAATTATACTTGTATCAAGTCCACCGCTATAAGCCAATACTGCTTTTTTGATAGATTTTTTTGCCATCTCAAAACCTTTTTGTAAATATTATTCGTGATTTTATCAAAAGATTGGTAATAGAGTGTTTACAATACAATGTTATAAATCAGCATAGATTAAGAAAGTATCTTGTATTCGAAGGTAGCAAATCAACATATTCAATATTTTTATAAGCTATAATTTTAAAAATGATTTAGGAAAATATGAAATATGAAATTAGGTGTAAATATAGATCATATAGCAGTTTTAAGGGAAGCTAGGAAGATAAATGACCCAAGCCCTATTGATGCACTACCTATATGCAAACTCTCTGGTGCTGACCAGATAACTATACATTTAAGGGAAGATAGAAGACATATCCAAGATAGAGATGCTTCTGATATCATAAGGCTTTCTTTATTACCAGTAAATTTAGAGTGTGCCATAGCACCAGAAATCATAGATATAGTCTGTTCTCTTAATCCTCATCGTGCGACGATTGTTCCAGAAAAAAGAGAAGAAGTTACTACAGAAGGCGGATTAGCACTCGAAGAAAATTTTAATGCTCTAAAAGAGGCTATCTTAAAACTTCAAGAAAACGACATTGAAGTTTCTCTTTTTATAGACCCAAGCATCAAAAGTGTTGAATTATCTAAAGACTTAGGGGTACAATGGGTAGAATTTCATACAGGTAAGTATGCAAATATCTATGCCATGCTATATGGCGGTTTGGCAAATTCTAACCACTGCATAAAAGAGCTTGATTTGCCAAAAAGTGAACTTGAGACAATGTTATCAGATGAGCTTGAAAATATTAAAACGGTTGCAAAACTTGCTTCATCGATAGATTTAAAAGTTGCTGCTGGTCATGGACTAAACTATCAAAATGTAACAGAAATAGCAAAAATACCTCAGATAGAAGAGTTGAATATAGGTCAAAGCATCATAGCAAGATCTGTATTTACAGGACTAGAGCAAGCTATCAAAGATATGATAGTATGTGTAAAAGATAATATATGAAAAATGTTGCTATAAGTGTCGGTGATTTAAACGGTATCGGTATTGAGTTGATACTACGAAATCATGATACGATATCAAAAATTGTTCATCCCATTTATATCATAGATAATGATATGCTTCTTCAAGCATCAAAACTGCTCGATATGGATATTCCATCAAATTTCAATACCATATCTCCAAACTCAAATTCATTCAATATAAAAGCTGGTGAAATAACCAAAGAAAGCGGAGCATATAGTTTTTCTTCATTTAAAAAAGCTGTTGAATTAGCAAAAAATAGTGAAATAGATGCTATCTGTACACTTCCTATTCACAAAAAAGCATGGGAATTAGCAGGAATACCATACAAAGGGCATACCGATGCACTAAGAGATTTTTGCCAAATGGATGCCATTATGATGCTCGGGTGTCCAAAACTATATGTGGCTCTATTCACTGAACATATACCATTAAAAGATGTTCCAAGTTATTTAACTTTTGACAGACTAAATAAATTTTTGTTAGATTTTTACAGTTCAGCAAAGCCAAATAGCATAGTTGGTGTTATTGGACTTAATCCACATGCAGGAGATGGCGGAGTTTTAGGAAATGAAGAAGAGATTATCAAAAGTGCTATAGATTCTGCAAATAATACGATTGGTAAAAATATTTATAATTCCACGCCACTAGTGCCAGATATCGCATTTTCTCCAAATGTAAGAAAAGAGTATAAGTATCTTGTTGCGATGTATCATGACCAAGGTCTAGCACCATTAAAGGCATTATACTTTGATGAAAGTATAAATGTATCTTTAAATCTTCCATTTTTAAGAACATCAGTAGATCATGGAACGGCATTTGATAAAGCATATAAAAAAGTGGATATAAGCTCCCAAAGTTATATTAATGCTATAAAATACATAACAATCTAAAATAAACTTGCTTCGCTATCTTCTATGATGCAATCTTCATTCATATTTGAAGCAAGTTTTTCCATACAATCACGGCATAAATATCTGTATGAATGCATATCATAATATATGATCTCTTCCTCCTCAAAAGTCTTGTAGCACAATCCACATACATTTGTAACCCTTAGCAGTATATTGCTTGTTGCGCTCTGTTCTACAAAACATTGTGTATTCATTGCATCTTTTCCTTTTATTATAATTTTTTTAGCATATCTTTTGCAATTTCACAATTTTCATCAAGAGCAATAGCTTTTTGAAAATAATTTTTTGCATCTTCAAGTTTTCCAGTTTCAAAATATACAATACCAAATCCACAAATAACATCTACATTTTTACTGTCGATTATATAAGCACTTCTCAAAGCTTTCATGGCTTCATCATAATCTTTGTTTGAAATTGATGTGTTTGCACCAGATAAAAGCTCATCCATTCTTGTCAAAATTGGCTTCTCTTTAGAAAATATTTTACCAGGATTACTGATATTTCCTATCTGCTCATTTGGTAATTTTGGCTCATAGTCTATACCTCTTTTTGGATAATTTCCACTATAAAGTTTTTTAAAAAAAATATAAAATATAAAACCTGCCAATAATAATAGAGCGATTTGAAAAAGCGACATAATATCTCCAATGTATTTGTAATATAATAGAAAAATTTAACTTAAAACTAAAGAAAAATGGAAAAACTATTTTGAATTTAACTGATTTTGCAATTCAACTATCGCTTCATCAAAATCATCTCTATTTTTATAAAAAAATTCTTTTTTTTCATCACTAACTAACTGAAAGATTATAGCATATCCGATAACCTCTACTTTGCCAACACCTTCATTGTCTAGCCACTCTAAACTTATATGTGTTGTTTCGTCCTCATATCCAGTACTGACAATTGCTACTGGATAGAGTTTTTTTATATCATTTGTGTTTATTTTTATGTCTTGAATGCTGATAATCATAAAACAGATTATAGTATAATCACTTTAAAAAGAGAGAGATTAAATGAATTTAAAAGAACAAATAAAAGAAGTTATCAAAGAAGCCATGAGAGCTAAGGATAATGCAAAAAGAGACACACTTAGAAATATACAAACTATGATAAAACAAATTGAAGTTGATGAAAGAGTCGAGCTAAGCGATGATGATGTTGTAAAACTAATAGTAAAATATGCGAAACAAAGAGAAGATGCAAAAGCACAATTTGCAAGTGGTGGAAGAATGGATTTAGTAGCAAAAGAAGATGCTGAACTTGCTATCATAGAACCTTATTTGCCAAAACAATTAAGCGATAGCGAACTTGAAAGTACATTAAAAGATATAATCACCGAGTGCGGTGCAACTTCAATGAAAGATATGGGTAAAGTTATGGGATTAGCAAAAGAAAAAATTGGCTCAAGTGCTGATGGCTCTAGAATAAATGCGATAGTTAAAAATTTACTGGGATAAATTTACCCAGTAAGATTTATACTATTTAAAATTTCCCAAAAAAGCTATTTATATCAAAATAAAAATCTTTTTGTTTACCGTCAGCAGTAGTGATATTGAGCAAATCATAATACTTGCCGTTATTTTGCAATAAAGATTGTTTATTTGTTTTATACCCTGGATAATGTTTAGCTAGCCATACATACTCTGCTCGAACACCTTCCATTTCATTCTTTGCTTCTATAACAATAGCATTTTCAAAATGAGACCCATCATAATTTTTTGTCTTGTTTACTTTTGTTATAGTTTGTGTTTCTGGCTCAAATGTTGCCACGACCGTACTTTCAGCAAAAACATATATAGACGATAAGAAAATAATTATGATTGAACTAAATAAAATACGCATAAAATCTCCTTTATGGAAAAAGTAATAAACCTACATTTATTTTTAAGGTTTGATGAGTATATCAAAATATTGAAATAAAATCTAGCAATCAAAAACCTAAGATGGAATTACATTTAGTAGTGTTATTTCGCTACTAACTCCAAGTCTCATTGGAGGACCCCAGTACCCCGTGCCTCTGTTGACATATACTTGAAGTTTATCATTGTGCTGATGAAGTCCAGATATATATGGCTGTTGCATTGCTACAAGTAATTTAAAAGGATATATCTGTCCACCATGCGTATGGCCGCTAAGCATTAAGTCTATATCAAAGTTTTGAGCTTCTTCTACAAATAAAGGCTGATGAGCAAGAAGTATCTTGGGAAAATTTTCTTTCGTCATCTTTAACGCTTTAGCTAAATCAGGTTCATATCTTCCCAAACGATATCCGAACATATCATTAACCCCCAAAAGATAAAAACCGTTTGACTCATCCCCTATGTATACAGATTGATTTTCGAGTGTTTTGATACCAAGTGATTTTACAGCATCAAGCACACCTTTTATATTAAAAAAATATTCATGATTGCCTAATATAAAATATGTTCCGTATTTTGATTTTAATTTTTGAAGTTCGCCTAATGCTTTTGTAGCATATTTTATATCTATATCTACTAAATCACCTGTTATAACTATAAGGTCTGGTTCTATTTGATTTACTTTAACCACAAGCTCTTTCATAAATTCAATGCCTATCAATCCACCTATATGTATATCGCTTATCTGCGCAATTTTATATGGTCTTTTTAGATTTTTTATCTTGATATCAACATTTTCTATGGCTATATGCCTAGCCTCATAAATCGACTCACTGGTCAATATCAAACCCGCACCAACAGAAAGAATATCAAGTGATTTTTTAAAGAAATCTCTTCTGCTTTCGTGCATTGGTAAAATATCAAAAAAAAGATTGGACATATCGTATATAAGAGCTAAACAAAAAAATATAAATATTATGCCGAGTGGAAGTGAAAATATAAAATACAGCCAACTGGGGGCATTGTGCATATATCTAAAAAACATATAGCCGATAACACCAAAAAAATTCAATACTAAAAATATAGTAAAAAATCTTTTTGTGTTTTTGGAAAAATTTACTTTTTGAACGAATCTTTTATATATGTAAAAATGAAAAATAGCTATTGTTATTAAAAATATTGATATAAATAACAACATCCAATTTAGTAACCATACTTCAAATCAGAAATAGCTTTAGTAATGTCGTTTTGACGCATAAAATGTTCGCCAACCAAAAATGCATCTGCACCAACTTTGGCAAGTTCTATAACAGTTTCGTGATTATCTATGCCACTCTCTGCTACTATAATTTTACCATTTGGGATGAGAGGAATGAGTTTTTCACTCAAACTCATATCCATCTCAAATGTTTCTAAATTTCTATGGTTAATGCCTATGATATCAGCACCAGCAAACATAGCTTTTATGAGATCATTTTTGTCATGAACTTCTACTAGCACATCCAGCCCCAAATGCAATGCATATTCATATAACTCTTTTAACTCTTTTTTGCCAAGTGCTGCAGCAATCAAAAGTACAAAATCAGCCCCATAAACAAGTGCTTCTACTAATTGATATTTATCCACTATAAAATCTTTTCTAAGCAATGGAAGAGATGAGTATCTGCGAACCATACCCAAATACTCTTTGTCTCCTTTAAAATAATGTGGCTCTGTTAAGATAGAGAGTGCGTCTGCACCACCTTTTTCATAAGCTTGTGCTATGGTTATAGGATCAAAGTCTTCTCTTATGATTCCTTTACTTGGACTTGCTTTTTTTATCTCAGCTATTATTCTATATGGATTTTCTGGTGTGGATCTAAGGGCTGATTTTACATCTTTTGGTATAAAAGGATTGTATGCTAAAGATCTTCCAAGCCAATCGATAGGAAATTCAACTTTTCTTTTTTCTAAGTCGTCTTTAGTAACTCTAATAATTTCTTGTAAGATTTTTGACATCTATATTTTACCCTTTGTTCCATTTTTTAAATTTTCAATTTCATATAATTTTTTTTCAATTGCTTGATTACTTCCATATTTTTGTACATATGATTTTAAAAATTCTATTGCTTGTTCGTGTTCGCCATACATATCTGAAAGTATTATAGCTATTCTAAGAGCCACATCTTCTCTGCCTGTTTCATCATATATTTTTTTAAGTATTTCTATAGCTTTATTTGGTTCATTTGAATACAAAAAAGCATCACTTGCAACTTCCAAATCTGTATATTCATTTGAAATTTGTGTTAATTTTTCAGCTTCATTGTTTGCTAAATCAAACTTGTTTTGCATCAAGTGCAATGTTAATATAAGTTTTAATACTTCTTTATCGTTTGGATTTTGGGCATAAAGAGTATTTAACTCACTTGCTGATACATTTAAATCTTTATTTAGCATAAGAGAAAGATGTATTTTTTTTAACTGATATGCCTTTGCTTTTGTATTTTTGTAAAGTTCAGAAAAAACTTTATAGCTATTAGCTAAATCTCCATTTTCTTCATACCATAAACCTTGCATTATTTTGTCATCTTCTGTCGTAATATCAAGATTCATAGGTCTACTAAACATATCTTCTTGACCGATATCTAAAAACTTGTGTGCTATCCTAGTGCTTATAAAAAATAATGTCACTACAAATATAAAGGATAAAACTATTGTAACTAAACGATTCCTGGACACTCGTCTCTTACCTCTTTTTCATTTTTTTTAAATTGTTCCCAAAAAGGAAATGTTCTGCACTGTATTGGTCTTACATCATATACACCGCACTGCTCTTTTTCTTCATCAAAAAATACACAGGCATAATCATCATCTCCAAGTTTCTTTTCATTCAAAGAATACCTGTGACCTACTTTTCTAATATATATTATAGCAAAATCCTCTACTTCCATACCTAAAAATTTAGATATTGCCTCAATATCATCTTCCTTTACCCAAATATATCCGCTTTCTCCTCTGCAACATTTACCACCACAAGTAGCACATTTTGAAGAATCGAAACAATAGCCATAGCCATCTTTTGTCATGATAACATCATCACTCATTCATTTCTCCTTTTATGCTATGTAGATTAGCAAACTTAAACGCCTCACTTGCTTCTTGCATATAATTATTTTCATCATCAAAAACCACCAATGGTTTAACTATTTTTGCAACTGATTTTGAATTGTGTCTGCAAGCTATCATAACCAACTTTGAATCTTTATCTTTTTTAGAATGAACAAATCTTATAACCTCTGGTGTTAAATGATATTTTTTAAGAGCAATGATAATATCTACAATCTGTTTAGCATCATAACAGAAAAAAAACTTGCCACTAGGAGTTAAATTTTTATGTACTTTTTTAAAAAAATCATCGAGCGGCAAATGATGAGCGTATCTAGCAGTATTTATGATTGTTTCGTTACTTTGCAATACGCTTGGATTATAAAAAGGTGGATTTGAGATGATAACATCAAATTTTGCTTCAGGCTCAAAATCCATAAAATCTTCATTGAAAAACTCAACATCGATCTCATTGATAGCAAAATTATGTTTTGCAAAATTTATCATATGTGATTGTTTATCTATAATGTTTGCTTTTATATCAAATTCTCTTGCCAATATAAGCGACAATACACCTATCCCACAACCAACATCAAGCATTTTCCCTTTGGGAGAAAAAGAAGCTATAAAATGTGCTAAGAAAATAGAATCACTATTGTAACAATAACCATTTGGTGATTGATAAAGAAGCATAATTAAATCTTTTTTTGGTGTAATTTTACTACAAAATTAGTATAATCACGGTTATGAATAAAAATGATTTGCTAAATCCGCCATCAACTGATTTTTCAATGTTGGACTATGAATGCTCTTACATACCAAATAAATTAGTAAGAATGCATTATAAATATGTAACACAACCAAATCAAACATTTGCAACAGCAGTTATACAAAGAGGCTGGAGAAGATTTGGTAGATATTATTTTTATCCTGTTTGCCAAGGATGCAATGAGTGTAAAAGTCTTAGAATTGATGTAAAAAATTTTGTACCGAGCAAAAGCCAAAAAAAAGCAATAAAAAGAAATGAAGATACAAAAGTAATCATACAAGCACCTACCGTCACAAGTCATCACTTGGACCTTTACAATAAATACCATTTTCACAAACAAGAAAAAGATGGCTGGAGATATAAAAAAATCAGCGGCAAAGAGTATTTTGAAAACTTTGTTGATGGAGCGAGTAATTTTGCTAGGGAAGTTTTGTATTTTAAAGATGAAAAACTAGTTGGTGTTGATCTGCTAGATATATTAGATGATGGTATCAGCTCAATATACTGCTATTATGATCCAGAATATTCACACCTATCAATCGGAACTTTTTCACTTATTTATCAAGTTGCATTGGCAAAAAGTATGGCTCTGCCATGGATATATCTAGGATATTGGGTAGATGGATGCGAAGCGTTCAAATACAAAACTAACTTTCAACCACAAGAGATTCTTGATGGCTTCCCGCCAATTGACCAAGAACCAAACTGGGTAGAATTTTAGATAGAAATATAGTAAAAATATCCATCACTTCGCACTTGATGTAAAAGTCTATAACTTTAAAGTTAAGTATGCATTCCACCTACGGAGAGGTGGAACGAGAGAGAATTTTTGAGGTGGCGACTGACCCCTTTATGCCTTTATACCCACTGATTTGTTAGGTGTTGTATTCAACTTTTTCAAAACCACCTACGCCATTACTTTCATATGGCAAATACTCTATACCAATTTTAAAAGTGCCTTTAGTCAATTTGTTTTTTGCAAAAAGGTTATGAGTCAGTTCAAAATCATCTTTTAATTTTTTTTCAATTTGAATAGTTTTCCAATCTGAAAAGATAACTCCGCTTATATTTTTATATTCTTTTGTTGTAAATAAGTTGGTCTTGATTTCTGTTGTTTTTTTTGTTATTTTTTGTCTTTGTGTATTTTTAACTTCGTCTTTTGAAACATTCCATTCCATATTTCCAATACCATAAAGAGCTTTATGTATTAGAGGATAATCTGTCTGGGCTATTTCTGCAAGCTGTAATTCCCCTGTATTTATTGCAATTAAGACAATATCGTTTTTACCTATTATCCTGGATTTCTTATGGGTCTGGATTTGATTATATTTCGAGTTCAATGCTGATGTTATTCTTAGAATATAATCTTCATCGTTTAATTCATGAACCTCGCCATCTTCATGTTCGATTACAGCATCTTTACCTTTGGAAATAACCGTGCATTCAATCCAAATAACTTGGTCGCCTATTTTTAGTTTTATGTCAGGTGCATTGCCTTTGGGACAACTGATATCAAATCCAAGTTCGGCTAATTGGCAAGTAAAATACATTTCCCAGATTCTTGGATACCACTGTTTTTTAACACCATCTAAAAAATTTTTTTCTTCACACTCATTTTTTTGATATAATGCATATAGTTTTTGATAAAAATCTTTAGATTTTTTTGCTAACTTTCCACTAACAATAGTATTGTAGGCAGGATGATAGCTAGGATTAGTAGCTTCAAATAATTTCTTCAATCTAATTTCTTTGTCATTTTTTTCTACAATCAAGACAATTAAGAATCAATGGGTTAGTTGATAGTGATAGCACAACATTCTCCTCTTTTTTCTTTATAGATAATCATATCACAAACTTTTCCTCGACCTTTATATCCCCTATGCTTAAAAGTTATTACTTCACTTTCCTAACCCAATTCCAAAAAAGCCTATCACTATCTGCTCTTTTATCCATAGGCTTTTTCTCGACTATCAGATTTGCCAACTCATTGCCAAGATACGGTGCGAGTACAAATCCTCTAGCGCCAAGTCCATTTAAGATAAATAGATTTTCATGATAAAGAATCGGGTATTTTCTGCCATCAAGTATATATGGATACTCAAACATCCTCTTAACATCTATTACTTTGCCTACAACAGGCGCAAAGTCCCTACTGCCACTTCTCATCCCACAATATGTTTTTATGAGCTTAAAATCGCTTGTATCGATGATATTTGATGCTTTTTCTAAAAGCTCATAAGATTTGCTATCATCACATGGCTTTTTGTCCATAACTTCTAACTCATGAGTAGCACCAAGTTTGATAACTCCACCCATATTGGCTGAGATGGAAAGTGATTCATGCATACTCACATCCAGACTAAGCTGTGAGCTAAAATCTCCCCTATTTCCCCAAGTACCTTTGATGCCCATATATCTCATATCAAAAAGATTATTTTCAAAACCTGTTGAGAGAATGATATTTTTTGCTCTTACATCTCCAACTATCCATATATCGTCTATTTTAGTTATATTTCCCACATTCAAACAAAGAAAGTCGATGTCTTTTGTTAATTGTGTACAAATCTCTTTTGCATCACATGTGCCACCGTCAAAAAACAGAGTTGAGTTATATCTGACATTAAAACCATATTGACTTATTTTACTTGGGGTAAGTTCTTCATATTTTGCATTGTGAAATTTTGAATATTTTGAAGTTTTTGAAGCATCAATTTCATCTTTTGGAACTCGTATCACACCTGTTTTGTGATAATAATGAGGAAAATTCTTTTCATAAAAATCTATGGTAAAAGCAAATGCTTCATCTGTTAAATCTTTAAGCGGCGAACTCACTCCTATCTTTGGCGATAAAAATGCTCCAGCAGCCCCACTTCCGCCACTTGCAATTTCTGCTTTGTCTATAAGTAAAACTTTTTGGTCTTTTTGTTTTAAAAAATAAGCAACACTACAGCCAGCAATCCCTGCTCCAACGACTATAGTATCGTAAAGCATTAGATAGTTATCTCTTTTATATCGGCGATGTCTTTGAAACTATTATAAATTTGTCCGATTGTAGCCAAGCGATTATTTTTCAAAGATATATCATCACTGTTTACCATAACTTTGTCAAAGTAATTATCAAGAGAATCTTTTAGAGAAAAGAGAGCTTTTAGATTGTCCTCGTAACTGTCATAACTCTTTGAGGTTATCTCTTTGAACTCTCTATATAAACGCTTCTCTTCATCAAGTTCAAATCTCCCCTCATCAACATCAAGACTCTCTACATCTTTTGATATATTTGCCACCCTTTTAAATGTGATAGATATATCTTTAAAGTCAGCTCCGCTAACGATGCTATCTAATGCTGCGCATTTTTTAAATATCTTGACTATATCGCTTTCGCCTGAACCCAATACTGCATTGACGATAGAGGGATTCATATCCAAGCTTTTTGAGATTCTCTCCATCATAAAAGCTTTCAATTTCTCTAAATCAAACTCTTGATATCCTGCTGAGAGCTCTTGTAGCATCGCATCTATATCAAAAGGCAGGTCAAATTCTAAAACGACACGCACGATCCCATTCACGGCTCGTCTCAGTGCAAAAGGATCTTTGGAGCCGGTTGGAATCTTGCCGACACTAAAGAGACCAATGAGCGTATCAAGTTTTATAGACAGAGCAACGATAGCACTAAAAAGCGTGCTTGGAAGATCGCCCCCCTCGCCTACCGGCATATACTGCTCTTTGATCGCCAAACATACATCGCTATCAAGATTTAATGCTTTTGCATAGTAGTACCCCATAAGTCCCTGAAGTTCTGTAAATTCATAGACCATTTCGCTTGTAAGGTCCGCTTTGGCGAGTCTGATAGCTTGGCTTATCTTTTTACCGTCAACACCGAATTTGTTTGCCAAATTGAGTGCGATTTTCTCTTCTCGCTCTATCTTGTCAGCTACCGTTCCAAGTCCATCCATAAACTGCACAAGCTCAAGCCCATCTGTTTTAAGTCCTCTTTTTAGGTCATTTTTATAGAAGAACATAGCATCACTAAGGCGAGGCTTTAAAACCCTCTCATTACCTGATATAACCTTGCTATAATCATTTGTCAAAGCATTGCTTACTACTACGAAATGATTTGATAACTTATCTCCTTGAAACACAGGAAAATATCTTTGATTTTCTTTCATCGAAGTTATGATAACTTCAGGTGGAAGCTCAAGAAAAGATTGATCAAAACTACCTAAAAGTGCCTTTGGATTTTCAGTAATTGCCACAACCTCATCAAGCAGCTCTTCATCTATCTCTATAGTTATATCGTTGTTTTTTTGAAGTACATCAAACTCTTGGAGGATTAACTCTCTTCTACTATTTGGATCAAGCAATACATTTCCATTTTTGAGGATATTCTCAAAATCGCTCACTTTTACAACTTCTTGTTTTTCAAAGCTTTTCATTCTATGAACATATGTAAAGTTGCTACTTTTAACACCAAAAAGTTCAGCATCTACAATTTCATCGTTAAGTCTAACTTGAAGCCATCTAATCGGTCTTATAAATTCGTCGCTTCTTTCGCCCCATCTCATCATTTTCCCAAATGCCATAGAGCTTACCCACTCTTTTATCATATCCTCTAGCAATAAAACAGTATCAACTCCCTCTTTTTTACTCTTATAGTAAAGCACCTCTTTGCCTCTATCGAGAGTTGTGGAAAGCTTACCAAAATCAACGCCACATTTATTGGCGAAACTTGTCCCTGCTGGTGTTGGAGTGCCATCTTTTATGGCTATTGCTGTTGGAGGTCCAAAAAGCTCGATGTCCGAATCTGCTTGTTTAAGTGGCATGGCATCGTGAATCAAAACCAATCGTCTCGGAGTATAATAAAATTCAAATTCACTTGAAAGCATATATTTATCCAAAATATCTTTCCAAGATGATTTTATATTGTCTATGATTTTTAAAAGTGGGATTGCTGGAAGCTCTTCAACTCCAACTTCTACCAATAATTTTGCGTACATAAGATTAAATTTCCTATAAAATAAAGTTATATATTTTACCTTACATTAGGTAAAGAGGTGGTTAAGAGTTATTCTCTTCTTCTGTATCTTTTCTCTTCCACTCTTCGTCAAATTTGCCTCTATAATAACTTCTAATATTTAGTACTGTAATAGCTATAAATAAAGTTAGTGCCACATAGTAAATTATCTCTTTTGTCTCCATTTATAAATCATCCTTTATTGTTTCGAAATTTTGTCTAACTGCCTCATAAGTTACGATGCCTACACTAAGGGCTAGATTTAAACTTCTCCCATTTTCACTACTCATAGGTATTGTTATGCATTTTTGAGGATTTGCCTCTAAAATCTCGCTTGGTATGCCTTTGGTCTCTGAGCCAAAAACAAGATAATCTCCTGCCTTATAACTGCTTTTGAAATATAAATTTTTAGTCTTTGTTGTAGCAAAATGAAATCTATCATCTATCGTATTGTTTTCTAAAAATTCATCTATGCTTTCCCATACTTTTAAATCCAACTTTTCCCAATAATCAAGTCCTGCTCTTTTTACCTCTTTATCATCTATGGAAAATCCTAGCGGTTTAACTAAATGCAATGTTGCGCCCAAATTTACGCAAAGCCTTCCAATTGTTCCTGTATTTGGTGGAATTTGGGGATTGATTAAAACAATATTGAACATTTAAAAAACTATCGTTTTGTTTCCATTTAGAAAAATTCTATCAGAAAGAACAAGATTTAATGCACGAGATAAAACAATTTTTTCTACATCTCTTCCTGCACGCTGCATATCCATCCAATCAAATCTATGATTTACTGGTATTACATCTTGTGAAATAATTGGTCCTTCATCAAGATCATTTGTTACAAAATGAGCTGTTGCTCCTATGATTTTTACACCTCGCTCAAAAGCTTGTTTGTATGGATTTGCTCCTATAAAGGCTGGCAAGAATGAGTGGTGGATATTGATGATTTTGCCCGTAAAATGTGATACAAAATCTGAAGTCAAGATTCTCATATATTTAGCCAATACTATATAATCAAACTCGAATCCTTTCAATAGATTTACAATAACCTCTTCATGTTCTTCTCTACTCATGCCTTCTGCACCAACATGAAAAAATGGAATATCAAATCTTCTTACTAACTGTTGTAAAGTGTCGTGATTTGCAATAACTGCAACTATCTCAGCATCAAGTTCATCATCTTGATGTCTTATGAGTATATCACCTAGAGCATGTGACTCTTTGGTTGCCATGATTACTATTTTCTTTTTTTGAGGCATAATAACTTTTATGTTTGAATTGTTTGATAATAAAGCTATAAGTTCTTTTTGCAGTGATGATGGATCAAATTCTCCAGTTACAACTGTTCTCATGAAAAATCTATTAGTTTGACTATCAACAAATTCTTGATTGCTTTCTATATTTAAATTTTTATCAAAAAAGACTTTTGAGATTTTATACACTAAACCTTTTTCATCATCACAATCAATTAAAACTCTAGCTTTTATACTCATGATTTATCCATTCGTTATTTAATATACGAGACTATTACATCTCCAATTTGTGAACAGTTACATATTGTTTTTGCATCATATGCGCCAATATCTCCTGTTCTATAACCATCTTTCAATGCTTCTTTTATAGCATTATCTATTTTCTCAGATGCTTTTATCTCATTTAATGCATATTTTAACATCATTGCAGCACTTGATATGGTAGCCAATGGATTTGCGATTCCAAGACCTGCTATATCTGGTGCTGAGCCGTGAATAGGCTCAAATAAACCAACGCCTTTCCCTGTACTTGCACTTGGAAGAAGTCCGATTGATCCACTTAACATACTAGCAGCATCTGATAAAATATCTCCAAATAAATTACTAGTCAATATAACATCAAATTGTTTTGGATTTCTAATAAGCTGCATAGCTGCATTATCTACATACATATGGCTAAGTTCAACTTCTGGATACTCTTTTGCAACTTCTGTAACAATATCTCTCCAAAATTGGCTAACTTCAAGAACATTTGCTTTATCAACAGAACATACTCTTTTATCTCTTTTTTGTGCAATCTCAAAAGCAACTTTTGCGATTCTCTCAACTTCATTTCGTGTATATATCATAGTGTTGTAAGCATGATCAGCTAAATATTCTCTTGGTTGTCCAAAATAAATTCCGCCTGTAAGTTCACGAACCACCATAATATCAACACCGCTAACCACTTCTGGTTTTAATGTAGAGGCATTTACCAACTCATCATAAACAACAGCTGGACGAAGATTTGCAAATGTTCCCATATGGGCTCTTATGGCAAGTAGTCCACTTTCTGGTCTTAGATGTCTATCTAGATTATCCCATTTAGCTCCACCAATAGCACCGAAAAGTACAGCATCACAACTCTCTACACCATCTTTTGTTTCAGGAGGAAATGGAACACCCGTAGCATCGATTGCTGCACCACCAAGTAACATCTCTTTATACTCAAAATCAATATTGCAAATAGACCCTACTTTGTCAAGCACTTTTAATGCTTCTGTTACGATTTCTGGACCTATGCCATCGCCTCTTATTACACCAATTTTATATTTCTTTGACATTATTTACTATCGCCTTTTAACTCTTTTTTTGCAAACTCTATAAGTCCACCCGCATCAACAAGTTGTTGCATAAATGGAGGGATTGGAACAAACTTGTATGTTTTAGCCTGAGTTATATTAATAATCTCACCCTTATCCATATCTATCTTTATGGTATCGTTTTCATTTATTTCATCTGCTTCTTTAAGTTCAAAAATAGGCAGTCCCATATTAAAAGCATTTCTATAAAAAATCCTAGCAAATGTAGGTGCAATGACAGCACTTATGCCAGACGCTTTTATAGCAATTGGTGCGTGTTCACGGCTACTTCCACATCCAAAATTTTCACCAGCAACTATAATGTCACCTTTGTTCATTTTTGAAACAAAACTAGGGTCACTATCTTCCATAACATGTTTTGCTAGCTCTTTAGGATCACTTGTATTTAGGTATCTTGCAGCTATTATCAAATCGGTATCGACGTTCTCTCCAAATTTCCAAACTTTACCTTGCAATGATTGTCCTTTTGTCCTTTATTTTGGGCGATTATACCCAAAAGTAGCATAAAAACCAAAGAAATAGGCATAAAATAGTTCTTGAATTAAAAAAATTTCGGTATAATATATGACATAATATAAAAATAATAAGAACAGTAAAAGTTTATCTACATAAATTATAAGTAAAAGCGATAATAAAATCAAAGGACAGCAAAAAAAATGGCAGAAAAAGATAGTTTAAAAGCAATCGAAGATATATTAAATCAAAAAAATAACAATGATTTTATAACATATGAAAACATAGCAAAAGAGTTTTCAAAACCTATCACAAATACCCAAGCAAAAAAAATATATAAAATAACAAAAGACAAAAATATAAATGTCATAAGTGCATCAGAGGCAGCGAAAAATTTAACTATCAGAAGACAAATAGCAAATAGTGAAGTTATACGTAAAAAAAATAGTGATGGCAATTTAGAAGAAGAGTTCGATTTTGCAAAAGAAAAAGAACTTTTAGAATGGAGCAGAAGCGATAGCCCTGTTAGGATGTATTTAAGAGAAATGGGGAAAATTCCACTTCTTACAAAAGATGAAGAGGTAGATTTAAGCATACAAATCAAAGAGGGTGAGGATATCATAATCGATGCTATATGTTCTGTTCCTTATTTGGTTGATTATATTATAAGATACAAAGAACCTTTGTTAAATCGTGAAAGAAGAGTAAAAGAACTATTTAAAAGCTTTGAAGATGTAGAAGATGCTGATGAAGAAGTTGATGAAAATGAAAATACAGAAGAAAGCTCAGAAGAAAATACAGAAGAAAGCTCAGAAGAAAAAGTAAAACCAGCAAAAGACGACAAAAGAGTAGGACAAGTTCTTGAAAGCTTCAAAGCTTTAGAAAAAGCAAAAAAAGAGTGGATGAAATCTAGAGGCGAACTTATAAAATTTATAGATGACAATGGCGATATTGATACTGAAGATGTATTTACAGAAAGATTAAAAGTAGCCTATAAAAAAGAGTTATTAAAACATTCTTTGTTAGACCTTGGACCAACAAGTAAACTGATAAATGAATTGGTAAAAGCAATGGAAACTGCGTTAAAAAGTGATGATAGTTTTGAAAAAGAATTAAAACGCCTTGAGTATAAATTACCACTTTTTAATGAAATACTTATAAAAAACCATGAAAAAATACTTAAAAATATTATCAATATGTCAAAAGAAGATATTGCCATCGCTGTTCCTGAAGCAACAATGGTAAGTACTTACGTTGAGATTAAAAAACTTTTTGAAACAAAAGAAGCTAGTAAAGGTGGATTTGATTTAAGTCCAGAAAAACTTGAAGAGATTTTAAATCAAATAAGACTTGGTAAAGCCAAAAGTGAAAAAGCAAAAACAAGAATGGCAAAAAGTAATCTAAGACTTGTTGTTTCTATTGCAAAAAGATATACAAACCGTGGGTTACCATTTTTGGATTTAATTCAAGAAGGCAATATCGGACTAATGAAGGCTGTTGATAAATTTGAATATGAAAAAGGTTATAAATTTTCAACATATGCAACTTGGTGGATTAGACAAGCTATTAGTCGTGCAATTGCGGATCAGGCAAGAACCATCAGAATACCTATACATATGATAGAAACGATAAACAGAATCAATAAAATAACAAGAAAACATTTGCAAGAAAATGGCATGGAACCAGATATTGAAACTATTGCCAAAGAGATTGGGTTATCTACAGATAAAGTTAGAAATGTTATTAAAATAACAAAAGAGCCGGTAAGTTTAGAATCTCCCGTAGGTGATGAGGATGATGGAAGATTTGGTGACTTTATAGAAGACAAAAGTACATTAAGTCCAACTGAAGAAGTACTTAGAGATGATTTAAACAATCAAATAGATGAAGTCCTAGAACAACTAAATGAAAGAGAAAGAGCTGTTATAAGAATGAGATTTGGACTACTTGATGATGAGAGTGATAGGACACTTGAGGAAATAGGCAAAGAGCTTAGTGTTACTAGAGAAAGAGTGAGACAGATAGAATCATCTGCAATTAAAAAATTAAAACATCCAAAAGTTGGCAGAAAGCTAAAAAATTATATAGAAGACTAATAAATATGGATTTTTATGCTCTTATAATAGGGACTGAAATTTTAAACAAACGAAGAGAGGATAAGCATTTTGAATTTCTCTCATCTGAACTTGAAAAATATGGTCATACCCTAAAAGCTTCTCTGGTTATATATGATGACCCTACTCTAATCGTTTCAACGCTCAAATGGCTAAATTCATTTCCTAAAGCAAAAGTTTTTTGTTTTGGCGGTATTGGCTCAACGCCAGATGATTACACAAGACAAGCAGCTGCAGCTGCTCTTAGGGATGGCAATCTATATGTTCACAAAGAAGCAAAAAAAATAATAACAGAGGCACTTGGAGAAAGGGCCTATCCTCATGCTATTAATATGGCAAATTTGCCTAAAGACTCTGAAATTATAGAAAACAAATTCAATAAAATGCCTGCATTCAGTATCGATGAAAGATTCTTTTTTATGCCTGGTTTTCCAGAAATGAGTCATCAAATGATTCTTGATATACTACCAAAACTAGATATTACCAAAAGAAAGATATATAGGCATACATTAACTGCTTTATGTAAAGAGAGTGAATTGATAGAAGTTATGAAAACTATGCCACAAAATATAGAACTCTCATCATTGCCAAAAATTTTTAGCGATGGTCCAAGAGTTGCTCTTTCTGTAGCATCAGAAAACAAAGAAGATGCTGACTTTTATTTTAATAAATTTATAGAATATTTAGAAAACAATGATATTAAATATGCACTAGAGGATGAATATTAGTTTAACATCAATATTTTTATGATAATATTGCAACAATTTATACCAAGGAGAAATTATGAATATAGACAAAATAGGTTACGGTAAAAACCCAGATGAGGTTAAGGTAGTTATAGAAGTTCCACTAAATTCAAATATTAAATATGAGCTAGATAAAGAAAGTGGTGCTGTAATGGTTGATAGAGTTTTGTACTCTGCTATGCATTACCCAGCAAACTATGGATTTGTACCAAATACACTTTCAGATGATGAAGACCCAGCTGATATATTGGTTCTTTGCGATTATGTGCTTCAAGCTGGAAGCGTTATCAAATGTAGACTTGTTGGGGTACTTCTTACAGAAGATGAAAAAGGTGGAGATGAAAAACTTATTGCTGTTCCATCATCTAAAATTGACCCAACTTATGACAATATTCAAGATTTGAATGATATCCCTGTACACACACAAAATCGTATCAAAAACTTCTTTGAAACATACAAAGCACTTGAGCCAAACAAATGGGTAAAAGTAACAGGTTTTAAGGGTAAAGCAGAAGCAACTGCTATTTTAGACAAAGCTATCAAGAACTACAAATAATTTCTTACAATGTGTTTCCATGAAAATCATGGAAACATGCAATTTCTAATACCCTACCTCTTCTTTTCGATTTGCAAGATATCTAATAATTCCATCAGCTATTCCATCGGCAAGTTTATCTTGATATCTGTCATTAAATAAACTATCTTTTTCTTCTGGATGGGTTATATACCCCATTTCAACCAATACAGATGGTCTGCTAGCTCCCACCAACACCCAGAATGGAGCACTTCTAACTCCTCCATTTTTTGTGGCTATATTTTTTAGCAAATTATTTTGTATGTCAATAGCAAGTTTATTTGAAAGAACTATTTTAGGACCGTTGAGTACGGCATTCACAATAACTTGCTTGCTTTTATTGTCTGTTCCTTGAAGTACAGATGCATTTTCTCTAGCTGCAATTGCTTGGCTTCTTGCATCTTTACTTCTTTGAAGAAAAAATGTCTCAATCCCATGCATATTGTTTGCTAATCTATCATTTGGTGCGGCATTGCAATGAAGTGATATAAATATCTTTGCATTTTTTCTATCAGCAATTTTAGTTCTTTGCTCTAATGTTATAAATTTATCCTCATCTCTTGTAAGATATACTTTGAAGCCTTTTTTTTGCAATATTTTAGCAAGTTTTTTCGCTACCAAGAGTGTTATATGTTTTTCTTGCTTTGATCCATTTACCGCTCCTGGATCTTTTCCACCATGCCCAGCATCTATAACTACGACTTCGCCTTTTAAGCTTAATTCACCTATGTCTTTATCATTTTTCTTATAATTGCTTTTGCTTTCTTCTTCTTTTTCATCTGATGATGCATTTTCTTCATCTTTTATTTCTGGGGCTTTATGTATATTTGAAAATATACTCAAAAAATCATTATGCTGTGATTTGTCTTCTTGTTTATCTTCATTAACAGATGATTGATTTTCAATTTTTAAAGGTATTTTATATATATTGTCTATTAATTTTGACTTATTATCTATATTGCCAGTTATAACAACCCTAACTCTATTTGGCGTATTTTGTGCGATTTTAACCATTCCATTTGTGTCTATAGAGCCTATATCATTGCCCATTTGCACATTTTCAAAATCAAAAATTTCTCTTTTTGGATTTTCCAATGTTAGATATTTAATATCTTTTGACTTTAAATTATTTTTAAATCTTAACTCAAGTGTGCTTTTATTTAGAGATACTTTTTCTAAAACATTTATGGCATTCGAAAAATTTAAAAAAATGAGACTTAATACAAATAATAATCTAAAAATCATATTTTATAATCACTCTCCATTTATTAATTTATCTAAAAGCTCTTTTACTGAAATTATCTCATTAAGTTTATATCCATTTGAACCAGAAAAGAAAAGACCTCTAGATAAATCTCCATCATAAGCATCACTCAATCTATCTGCTATACAATAGCCCACAACTTTCGCCTCTTCACCGCGGTGACAAGGAGCTACACAATTTGAAATACAAGCAATTTTTGGAGCAGTACCTTGCTCTATTGAATATTGAAGATTTGTTTTAACTCCTCTTGCCGGATAACCAACAGGTGATTTTAAAAGTTTAATATCATCTTCTTTTGCATCAAGTATAACTTTTTTAAAGTTATCGCTCGCATCACACTCATGTGTTCCTATAAATCTTGTCCCTATTTGTACACCACTTGCACCTAATGAAAACATTTTTTTAATATCATTATTATCCCAAACTCCACCGGCTGCAATTACAGGCATATTGCCCCACTCTTTTGCCTCTTCTATAACTGGTGGCAAGATTGCTTCAAGTTGGTTCTCTGGCAAAAGACACTCATCATATTTAAAACCTTGGTGCCCACCACTGAGTGGTCCTTCTACAATAACAGCATCTGGCATTCTGCCATGTGTTTTTTCCCATCTGCGACATAAAATTTTAAGTGCTTTAGCAGTAGAAACTATAGGAACTAGCGCAACATCTGGAAAACCTTTAACAGCATCTGGCATAGTCAAAGGAAGCCCTGCACCAGTAATAATTATATTAGCCCCTGCCTCACAAGAATCTAAAACAACTCTATTGTAATCATTTATTGCATACAATACATTAACAGCAAGAGGTTTACTGCCACATATTTTTCTAGCCCTAGCCATAATTTCATGCAATGCTTCTTTTGAATAAAAATTAATTGCATCTACTGGACGATTATCGCCTGCTAATTTATGAGAATACTTTCTGTTTTCATAAATACCAGTTCCAACTGAACTAACTACACCAAGTCCACCTTCTCTTGATACAGTTCCAGCTAACTTATCCCAACTAATTCCTACTCCCATACCACCTTGGATTATTGGCTTATCTATGATATGTTTTCCTATTTTTAATGGTGCAAATGACACTTACTTTACCTTTATTTTTGCAAATTTTCTTTTTCCAACTTGAGCTATATACTCTCCACTTTCTAGTATCATCTGTTCATCAGTTATTTTTTCCTGATTTAGTCTGATCGCACCTTGTTTTATATCCCTTCTTGCTTGAGAAGTAGAAGGCTCCAATTTTATGTCCACTAAAATTTTACATATCCAAGAAGGCTCATCCACTTCAAACTCATCAATATTAGAAGGAACCTCATTGGATTTAAATACCTTATCAAATTCCTCTTTTGCTATATTAGCCAACTCTTGATTATAAAATCTTGTAACAAGCTCTATTGCAAGATTTTCTTTAGCCTTTTTTGGATGAACCTTACCATTTTCTACACTTATCTTTAATTCATTGACTTCTTCTATTTCAAGAGAACTAAGAAGTTCATAATATCTCCACATAAGTTCATCTGATACAGACAATACTTTAGCATAAATAGTATTTGGCTCTTCTGTTATACCTATATAGTTATCGAGTGACTTACTCATTTTGGCAACACCGTCTAAGCCTTCAAGTATAGGCATGGTAATTACTGCTTGTTCTTTTCCTACATTATAAGAGCGTTGTAGATGCCTGCCCATAAGAAGATTAAATTTTTGATCTGTTCCACCAAGCTCTATATCACTTTTGAGTTCAACACTATCATAACCTTGTAGTAATGGATACAAAAATTCAGAGATAGATATACTTTGATTCGATTTAAATCTTTTTTCAAAATCATCACGCTCTAACATTCTTGCTACATTAAACTGCGTTGTCAATGCAACCATACCAGAAGCACCTAATTTTTCAAACCATGTAGAATTATATAAAGACTCAGTTTTATCTTTATCTAAAACCAAAAATGCTTGATCTTGGTATGTTTTTGCATTTTTTACAATTGTATCTCTATCCATGACTTTTCTTGTTTCACTTTTACCAGTCGGATCTCCTATTGTTGCAGTAAAATCTCCTATAACAAGCTGAACTATTGCTCCATGTTTTTGGAAAGTTCTCAATTTATTTAAAAGAACAGTATGTCCCAAATGTAAATCTGCTCCCGTAGGATCAAAACCTACTTTTATTGTATAAGGAGTTCCGTTTTTATAATATCTAGTAATGAGTTTTTCAATATATTCGAAATCTATGATTTCGCTAACTCCTCTTTTTATCTCTTTAAGTGCTTTTTGTACCATATTCCCCTCTTAACTTAATTATTATATGCATCATCTAGGCTAATAATTTCAATAAGTTTATACTCTTTTGAAATCTTTGCCTCAACGTTTGATTTTTTATTTTCAAAACTCTCAACTTCTATTTTACAAAAATCAGCTTTGTCACTTACTTTGATACCAAGATCAATGCTTGTAACATTTAAGTCCATTTTAGACAAAAATGCCAGCAAACCAGCAAGCATTCCCTTTTGATTTTGAAGACTTATGATAAGTCTATATTTTGAAAGTTTTGAATTTTTCCACTTTACAAAAACCATTGGCTTTTCTTCTGCCATCATTTGATATGCTTTATTGCATAATTTATGGTGAATAATAGCTTTACCATTTTCATAAAAAGCCACTATCTCATCATTTATTTTTGGGTGGCAACAATAATCAAACTCAACGTTATCTATATTTTTATTGCCAAAAAATTCAAAAAGTTCTATTGTTTTTAAAAATGGCTTTTTATATCCTTTTTTAAATAACTCCCATGCTCTAACTTCTTTGAGACCCAAAGATTGTGATATTTTACCAATTTTATCTTTTAAAAAATCAAGTTTGGTTGCTAGCCGATATAAATTGTTATTTCTTGATAAATTGTTTATGATAGTTTTTATCTCATAAGCAGGTAAATCAAATATATTTGAGAGGATATTATAAGAGCTAAAAAGATCACACTCTTTTATTCTAGCTTTACATAAATTTTTTATTCCTTCTTTGGCTTTTGAAGTTTTAACACTATCCAACCATGAACAATGGTAATTATTTTCATCACTTGTAATAACTCTAATTATATCTCCATTTCTTAATGGTGACAATAATGATGATTTTTGTTTATTTATATTTGCTCTTATGGCTTTTGCTCCAACTTCAGAATGAATAGCATAAGCAAAGTCAAGTGCCACAGAGCCTTTTGGCAATGTAAATTGATCTCCTTTTGGTGAAAATACTGATATATCCTCACTAAAAAGATCTCCCTTTGCTAACTCATAAAATTCTTCTATTGATTCATTCTGATATTGCAACCCTTCAAGCCAATCAAGTTTAATTGGAGAATCTTCACTTTTATATTTCCAGTGGGCAGCTACCCCAAACTCTGCAAGTTTATGCATGTCTTTTGTTCTAATTTGAATTTCAACTATATTTTTGTCTTCAAATATTGAAGTATGAATTGTCTGGTATCCATTTTCTTTGGGCAAAGCTATATAATCTTTAAATCTAGAGATAAGTGGTGTAAAATTAATATGCACAGCACCTAATACTTCATAGCATTCTATTGGATTATTCACTATTATTCTAATGGCAATAAGATCTAAAATTTCATCTATATCTATACCTTTTCTATGCATTTTAATATAGATTGAATAGTTGTGTTTTACCCTGCCAATAACTTCAAAACTATCTTTTAAAAGACCATGTTTAAGTAATATATTTTTTGTTTTATCTATAAATGAATTTAAACCAAGTTGAAGATTTTGATTGTTGGCTACCAAGTATGCATTTATTTTTTTATAATCTTTAGGATATATTACACGAAAACTCAAATCTTCCAATAAATTTTTTATTTTTGAAATTCCAAGCCTATGTGCTATTGGTGCATATACCACTAAAGTCTCTTGAGCTATTCTCTCTTGTTTTGCTCGACTTAGAGCAAACAATGTCATCATATTATGTAATCTATCGCACAATTTGATTATAAGAACTCTCACATCTCCTATGGATGCTATTAACATTTTCCTAAAAGACATTGCAGAGCCTATAATCTTTTCATTTGATTTAGAAGATGCAAGCTCTGCCCCCCTTATAGCAACTATCTTTGTGAGACCTTCAACTAAAGTTGCAACATCACTTGAAAACTCTTTTTGTATGTCACTAATTGAAAAAAATGTATCTTCTACGACATCATGCAGTAATGCAGCTTGTACCATAGTTTCATCACCACTTATAAAAGCTGTAATTGATGCCACCAAGATAGGATGGACAACGTATGCTTCACCGCTCTTGCGAAATTGTCCATCGTGTGCAGTCATAGCTGTATCAAGTGCTTTTAATGTATCTTTTGAAGGCTTATTGTTTAATTGTGCAAAAAGTATATTTTTAGATTCTTCGATAGAACTACATTTTTGAATATTTTCTAAAAACGCATCCACAAAAATTAACTTTCCATAGTTACTGTAATTTTTCCTTCAGCTATTTCCAAAAGAGCAATATCTGTATTTTTCATTTTTTTAACATTCATATCAATCAATGGTTGTGCTCCAGCACTTAATTCTGCTGCTCTTTTGCTAACAGAACATGCCAAAAGATATCTATCAAATCCAACTTTTTCTAAAGCTTTTGCAGCAACTTGTTCTAATCTTATCATTTTCTTTCCTTTTACTTTATTTTACTATAGAGCATTTAGTGAAATCGCCTTTTGCGATTGCAAGTAAATTTCCTCTTTTAAACATGTTGCAAACTATTATAGGCAAGCTATTTTCTTTTGCTAATGCTATAGCAGTATCATCCATTACTTTTATATGATCGCTCAAAGCTTCATCATAGGTAAGTTCATCTAATTTTATGGCATCATCAAATTTATTTGGGTCTTTATCATAAACACCATCTACTTTTGTTGCCTTAATCAATACTCCAGCTTCAATTTCAGAAGCTCTAAGAGTGGCTGCTGTGTCTGTTGTAAAATATGGATTTCCTGTGCCACCAGCAAATATAACAACTCTACCCTTATCTAAATGTCTTCTTGCGCGTCTAACAATAAAAGATTCTCCGATTTCTCTCATATCAATAGCTGACTGAAGTCTAGCTTCAAGCCCCATATGCTCAAGTGCCTCTTGGATAGCAACACCATTAATTACTGTTGCAAGCATTCCCATATAGTCACCACTTGTTCTGCTAATTATTCCATCGGCAGCAGCGCTTACACCTCTAATAATGTTTCCTCCACCAACTACGATGGCAACCTCTATTCCATTTTGTGTCAATTCTCTTATTTCATTGGCAATAAAATTTAAAATTTTTGTATCAATTCCATATCCATTTTCTCCCGCCAAAGCTTCACCAGAAAATTTTACCAAAATTCTTTTTTTCACATTTTTGCCTTTTTTGTTTACTTTTAGTATATCAAAAAGATGATTACAGCCTGTTTAAACTAAATTTTAATCAATTGCAATGGATCTATTTGTCTTGAATTTTTTGTTGCTTCAAAGATTAATCTTCTGGACACTTTTCCTATTGTATATCCCTTTGAAACTGCTCTTCCAACAGTAATTGTAGAAGGAATTTTAGATAATCCAGCATAAACTGTATGTAAATTACCAGCATGAGCTATTACAACAACTTTTCCTAGCATACTACTATTGCCAGCATAAACTACTTTTCCATCCATTACACTAACTACAGGCGAATCAGCAGAAGGTGCTTGGAGTGTGATTGACTCATTAAATATTTTAATCTTATAAACTGGATCTTCATAGGTTCCAAATCTTTTTATAACACTAGCTCCAGCAATAGGAGAAATAGTTTTCCCGCCACTATAATTTGATGTTGTTATAGCTTGATATGATGAATTTATATTTTTTACGCTATCACTTTGTTTACTTGATGCCAGTTTTGAAATGTCTACTTTTTTACCAGTTTTCTTTTCAATCTCTTTTGCTTTGGCTATTTCATCTCTAAGTTTCTTCTTTCTTGCAACTTCTAGAGCAATTGCTTCTCTTTGCTCTTTTGCTCTTTTTTCTGCTTGGGCAACTTCATTAGCTCTTAATATGTTTAATTTTACCAAAGTCGAGCGAAGCTCATCTTGTCTTTTTGTAATAGAATCTAAATCTTTTTTATATTTTTCTTCCTGTCTATTTAATGCTATTATCTCTTTTTCTTGATTTGTTTTTTGTATAGTAAATGTTTGTCTTTGTTTTTTTATAAAAATTAATGTATTTTGCGCATTTCGTGCATTTGTTAGTCTTTGTTTCTTTATCTTGTCTAATTTCAATATTTCATTTTCTAGATTGGCAATCTTTTTTTGATTAAACAATTTTTGCTTTTCATAAAATTCACCAGAAATAATTGAGCCTTTTGTTGCATCACCAACTTGTTTTATAGCAACACTTAAAGATAATTGTTCGGCGGATAAAATAATCAAGGCATTATGTTTTTTTTCGAGATCTTCGCTTACTTTTCTAAGAGCAATTTCATACATTTCAACCTCTTTGCTGATTTGCTTATATTCCTCTTCTGTAAAAACATAGTCTTTAGATAATTTTGTTAATTTTCCATCTATTAACTTGATTTCGTTTTTTGCCTTGTTTATATCTTGTTTTGTACTTTCTAATTTACGCTTAATAACCAAGGCATTATTATTGGTTTGTTTGATTGCTAAAGTTGATTGCTTAATTTTCTTAAGCGTAGTAGATGATGTTTTTGTATATTGTTTTTTATTGTTTGTCGTTTTGCAATTAGCGAAAGAGACTATAACAAGGATAAGTAAAATCCTAATCATATATCTTTTTCCTTGGATGATGTTACTACACTATAAACAGATATGACAACCATAAGCAGAGCACTCAAAAACAGTATGGCACCATCAAGAGGCAAAAACAATAAATTACTATTTTGCTCCACTATATCTATACCACCAACATCTATGCCATAGTAACTAAAAAATGAAAATACACCAACAATTATTAAAGTTGATATTATTGCATCCAAAAAAGCCACTCTAAATAGTATTCCGCTTCTAAGCATAAGTGGTGCTCCAAATATCTCCATAACTTGCATCCTTTCTCTATGGATATACCCCCAAACTTCCATCTGCTTAATAACCAAAAATAAGCTTACTATACTCATAAATGCTATAAATAAATTCAAAATAAATTTAATGAATTTAAAAAGTTTATAATTTGATGTGTAGCTACCCTCAAAAGTTTCAACTTTTTTAACTTTGCCTGAAGCAATAAACTGTTTTTTAAGTTTATTTATATCTGTTGCATCTAAATATTTTGCCAATTTTATATTATAAAAATTTGGTAATGAATTTAAAATCTCTTCTACATCTTCTGGTTTTTGTCCAGCTGATATCTCTTTTAAAATTTCTTTTCTATCTACTTTAATACTACTTGCAATATTTGAATTTATAGCTTGAAAATCTTTTGTTGCAAGTTCTTTTTCACTAACAGCTAAAATTGTATAACTATTTTTTAGTTTCTCTTCATATGCATTTGTCAATCTTTCAAATATCAAAAAAAACTGTATTCCTAGAAGTATTGCAACTAGTGGCAAAATAAACATTAGATGATTTTTAATGGACTTCATAAACACCCTTATTCTCTAAGATTAAATGTCTATATGACAATGAAAATACCATAGGAATTTTATGTGTAACAACTACTACTGTAGTTTGAAGTTGCACACAAGCATTTTCCAATAAATCCCAAATTACATTTGAAGAATAATCATCAAGATTTCCTGTTGGTTCGTCTGCTAATATCATCATTGGATTTTTTGCCAATGCTCTTGCAACTCCAACTCTTTGTTGTTCTCCGCCACTTAGCTCAAAAGGATATCTATTGGCATAATCACTAAGCTTAACATGTTTTAATAGTCTTTGAACTTGTGTTTGCTGCAAATCCATCGAATAGCCAGCAATCATTAGTGGAAGTGCCACATTTTTGGCAACAGTCCATTCGTTTACCAATTTATAATCTTGAAATACAATACCCAAATGCGTTCTTAATTCTTGAAGTTTTGAAGTTGTAACACTATTAAGATCCAATTCTCCAACTTTAAGTAGTCCAGAATCTGGTTTTATGCTTCCATACATAGATTTAAGAAGTGTTGATTTTCCACTACCACTTGGTCCAGTAATAAAAACAAACTCACCTTTTCTTATATTAAAATTTGCTTTTTCAATAACAGTATGTCCCTTTTCGTATGAAAGAGATAAATCTTTTGCTTCGACTACATTAGGCATCCAGCAGCTCCTTAATCTTATTGTGTGCATCGAAATTAGCTCTAGAGCTAATTGGCATAGAGTGATAATAAAAACAATCTTTTTTATTTAAAATAATATATTTATGTTCAGGTTTTGCAAAATCACCAAAAGCACATTTAATCAATATTGATTCATTGCCTATCATATAAAATCTTTCAAAATGAATAAAAAAATTTTTATAAATATTGCTTTCATGTGGTAAGTTATTTACAATATCTATATTATAACTCATTTTATTAAAAGAAAAAAAGAAATTGTTATTTAACTCTTGTGATTTTTCATTACAAACCATAATAACATCATAAATATCTTTTTCTTGTCTATTCCATCTAGCTTCATATTTACTGATTATTGGTAATGAAAAATTTTTTTGTATCTGCATTTTTATTTTCTCAAATGAACTAAAAATATCAACAGAATATTTATAATACAAATCACTATCTGTTCTAAGCTCTAATGTACCATCAACATCCAAGACTCTTATTGCCTCACTAACAAAATCAACACTTATTACTCTTCTATTTGGCTTTTTATCCCATGGAATAGGAAAGTGAACAAATATTTGCTTTGCTATATTTGATGGCAACATTTCCAAAAATAGCCTAGCATCATAATTGACTACCCAGATATTGTTTAGATTTTGAATCTCTATCTGTTTAAGTAATTGTTGTGCGGATGGAGTATGAATTTCTATGCCTATGTAAAGTGTATCTGGATTTGCATTGGCTTGATAAAGTATATGTCGTCCACTTCCAAACCCAACTTCAATTGCAACTTTGTCAAAATCAAATTCTATATCTTTAAAATCTTCTATTTTTTTATAATACCTTGAAGCAAAAAGTGGTGGCTTTTTATTTAAGTTTTCTATATTTGAACTTACTATTTCAAGCTCAAGAAGTTTTGCTACTTTACCAATTGCTTCTTTTAGTGTAGCTAACTTTAAAGGTCTTGTAATTTTTTCAAATTTCAATAAACCTTCCTTGTCGTCATATTTATATACTAGAAAAAACTTTTCGTTTTCATAATTTATGGATATAAGTGATTCATTATAATTTATAGAATTAGCTACAAATTCTATAATATCTGGATATTTAATTGCTCTATTTTTAAGCTCATTATTGGAAATTGGCTTAGTTTTAATATGAGGCATCAAATACTCCTTTTAAATTATTTGGTATTATTAAATCATTATATTCTGCTTCAAAATTATTGTCTAAAAACTCTTTCATATCATCAAAAAGCGGAGCTTCAAATTCCATTATATCTCCGGTTTTTGGGTGTTTAAAATAGAGTAATCTTGCATGCAAAAAAACTCTTGATATCTCTTTTCCTTTATACCCATAAAGAGTATCACCAAGTATATGTCGTCCCAAGTGTGCCAAATGAACTCTTATTTGATGTGTTCTTCCTGTATAAAGTTTAGCTGCTATAAGTTCGATAGAATTTTTGCCAAGACAAAGTTTAGCAAAAGCACTTTTTGCGAATCTACCACTTTCTGCTATTGCCATTTTTAGTCTATTTGTGCTATTTCTTGCAATATTTGCTTCAACTATAATATTTTCTTTTAAAGGATAATCAATGATTGCCAAATAGTACCTTCCCATTGTCTTATCTTCTAACTGACGACTAAGTGCTTCGTGAGCTTCATTAGTTTTGGCTATTACCAAGGCTCCTGTTGTATCTTTGTCAATTCTATGGACTATTCCATGCCTCTCCTCACCTGATATCGTAGATAGCGATATCCCTCTTTGCACTAGCCAATCAACCAATGTCGGCTCTTTAACACTTGGTGCTGGATGCACTACAAGACCACTTGGTTTATTTACCACCAAAAGATACTCATCTTCATAAAGAATCTCTATATCAAAATCTATACTAATTGCTTCTTTCTGTTTAGCCTCAGGTAAAATATAAGAAACTACATCGTCTGTATGAACTTTTTGACTAGTTTTTGTCACTAACTTATCATTGATATTTACAAAACCTTTTTCTATAAGTTTTTCTACTTGATTGCGACTAACATTTAGATGAGTTGCTAATATCTTATCAATACGATTATCACAATCAACTACAAATCTATCACTACTCACTTATCACTACTTTCTATATCAATATCATCTCTAACCCATCTTGTTGGATCAAAGAAAGTATCATCATGTATATGCTCAAAAGATGCTTTTAGCATTTTAAAGAGATTTTTTTGTTTGCTCTCCATCTCTTTTAGCCACTCTTTTGTAGCCTCTCTTGCATGAGGCATTTTAACATTTTTCATCATTGCAGGACATGCTTCATCTCCGATTGTATTTAAATTATTTTCATCGGCAAATGCACGAAGCTGTGATTCTCTCGCTTGTATAAGAGGTCGGATGAGATGAAATCCTCTGCTTGTTTTATATATTGGAGCCAAACTCCGCATAGAACCGTTATAAAACATATTCATAAAAAAACTCTCTACTGCATCATCAAAATGATGCCCTAAAGCAATTTTCGTAAATCCACCTTGCTCGGCAAAAGTATAAAGTGCGCCCCTTCGCATACGAGAGAAATAGCTACAAAATGAACTATTTTCTCTAATCGTATCATTTGATATCTCGAAAATATTTGTATCATAAATGGTATGTTTTATGTCATGCTCTAAACAATGATTATGAAGATAATCATAAGATTCACCAGGCATCCCATAACTCACCGTACATGCTTCAAATTCAAATTTAAATGGTGCATGTCTTTGCATATATTTTAGTATATGAACGAGCGCCAAAGAGTCCTTGCCTCCGCTAAGACCAACTAATACTTTATCGCCCTCTTTTATTAGCTTAAATGTTGCATTAGTTTTACCTGCAACTTGCAGTAATTTTTTACTTATATTTATATTATTTGGCAATATCTTCTAACCTATAATGGAAATTTTGATTTTTATATTTACTAAGTTTGTTATACGGAATCACAAATGGCTCTTCACAAGCTCGATTGACTCGTGCAAAAATAGGAATAATTGCAAGTCCATCTTTGGTAGCATACCATGATATAAAGTCCCACACATCATCATCACCATAGTCACACTCATCTTCATTGAACTTTTGACCCAATGACCACCCTTGCTCTTCAAATATCAAACGCTTTATCGTTGGAGCAAACTTTTTCTCTCTATACTCTGCATATTTAGTAAATTTTTCATCATTGTCACCTCTTTTATACTTAGGCACAACCTTATCAAATGCTAAAATTTCATCTATTGTATAACTCTTGCCACTTTTAAGTTCAACTAGATTGCCATATGAACCAAAATCAGGATGTGCACCACCACAATAATAGTTATCAGATGTGCCGATAGATATAAAATTTTTTCCTACAAATTCTAACTTATTGTTTGTTTCCATTCCACTTCCATAATCAAATCGACTTACACACGTTAGATACCCTATAATCATATCTTTTTGAATATTCTCAAGTATATTATTTGTTGCAACAATCTCTTGCTTGCCAAAACCATTGCCAAGTCTAGGATATAATATGTCACTATGATTTTCTTTTATCCAAACGATTTCTCTATTTTGACTTACATTTTGAATTTTATCTCTACCAAAACTTAGATTGTCATTTCTAAATTTATCATAGCTTTTTTTTGATATTTTTAGACTCACAACTTTTGGTTTTGAAGAGTTATTTTGCCAACTTCCATCTATTGAGCCATTTTTGATATTTAAAATAAAATGCTCTCCATCGGCTGCTTTTTTTGTCTTATCATTCATATCATGATTTACATAAACATCATATCTATTTTTATATATTTTACACTCTGTTGATTGGATATCAAGCAGTTTAGAATCATAATAATATCGTGCCGAGCATTCATTATCATAATTTTCGATCTTGATATGAATTTTTATATCATCTATTATCCCGTATGCCTCAATGACATTGTTTGCATTTAAAAATGCTAAAGACAAAATAAGATATGTGTATATTGTTTTCATATTCTCTCAACCATATCCAGTATAAATTCAGCACTTATCTTTGCACTACTAGCCAAAAATGTATCAAAATCTATATCTGCACTACCATCTGCATTATCACTAATGGCACGGAGAATAAAAAATGGCACATCTAGAGCATTACAAACAACAGCCACACTTCCTCCCTCCATCTCTAAAGCATCGGCTTTAAAAGTAGAATATATCCAGTTTTTTTTGTCACTACAGGATATAAACTGATCTCCTGTTGCTATCACTCCTTCTTTTAGAACAATACCTTTATCTTTGGCTACCAATTTTGCTATTTCTCTTAGTTTTACATCTGCTATTATACAAACTTCTCCCTCTGGAACATACCCATGTGGATGTCCAAAAGCAGTAATATCAAGATCATGTTGACAAAGCCCATCTGCTATTATCAAATCTCCGATTTTCAAATCACTACTTATAGCTCCAGCAACACCACTAAACAATAACATATCGCATCCAAATTTTTCTATAAGCAAGGCAGCTGTAAGAGACGAAAAAACTTTTCCTATTTTACTATATGCAACTACAACATCTTTTCCTTTGTATGAAGCTTCATAAAAAGTATTGTTTGCATAATTAATCTCTTTGATATTATCCATATGAGATAGAAGTGGATCTATCTCTTCTCTCATTGCTCCAAGAATTGCAATTTTCCTCATCATAGCTCTTTTATTGCTTCTATTGTTGCTTGCAAACTTGCCATATCGCTAACATTAAAATGTGGTTTTGATGTTGAGCTTTTATTTAAACCTTTAAGAACATTTCCATGCCCAAATTCTATATAACAATCAATCATATCATCTATATTTTTTACAGACTGTTTGTACAGTACTGGCATTACAAGTTGTTTTGTTAAAAGCTCAAGCGCCTCAGCTTTTGTATTGTAAGGTCTTGCAGTAACATTTGAGACAACAGGAGCTATGAAACTATCTTTTAGCATTTGGGATAGTTTTGCTTCAAGAGGCTCTATGGCACTATCCAAAAGTGGACAATGTGAAGCAACAGACATATTAAGAAGCATTGCCCTTTTTGCTCCTGCATTTTTAAGTACATCAACTAACTCTTCGAGGTCTTTTTTGATGCCTGCTATGACAATCTGACCATCACTGTTATAATTAACTGCCCAAACTTGCTTGCCATTCTCTCTAGCTTCAGAGCAGATTTTCTCTACTGTTGTATCATCTAAAGCGAGAGAGACCAACATCCCAACCTCTTGTTTTGAACAAGCATCGCTCATTAACTTGCCACGAAGATTAACAAGCTCAACTGCATCAATAGCATCAATAGCTCCACTTGCCACGAGGGCACTAAATTCTCCCAATGAGTGCCCCATAGTAAGTGTAGGGACAATGCCTGTTTTTTGCGTAAAAAGCCTATTTGCAATAGTACTAATTAAAAGAATTGCAGGTTGTGTAAATTCTGTTTGAGATAAATTTTCATTTTCAGTAAATAAAAGAGTTTCGAAGTCTATACTAGTTCTCTCTTTTGCAGCAGCAAACATCTCTTTTGCTTCACTTGAATTTTCAAAAAAATCTTTCCCCATATTCAAAGCCTGTGAGCCTTGACCTGGAAATACAAATGCACATTTTAGAGACATATTTTCTTCCTTAATTTATAAATAGTATTTATATTATAACATTTAAAGGGTTAGGAATTGATGTTAGCCTTGTTCGACTTCTCCGTTATATGAAACGATGCCATATCCTAGATTTGTTACATGCTTGTATCCCATGCTTGACATCATTTGTTGACAATACGCACTTCTGCTTCCACTAAAGCAATACACTACTATATTATGTTCTTTTTTATCATCAATTTGCGATAATGCCTGATAAAATGATGTGGTAGGTACCAAGAAATCAGTACCTTGTATTCTTTTATCTTTATACTCCATCCACTCTCTAACATCTACAAGTATAAAATCAACCATTCCAAGTTCTCTAGCTTCAAGAAGGCTTACAAGCTCATCTGAATCGATACTTTGTGCACCTAAAAGAGCTTGACATTCTTCTTTTGTTAACCCTCTTGAATGTGTATGAGAAATAAGTACTGCTTCATTTTCGGCGGCATGATTTTTAGCATATTCTAGAGTGCAAAATATTCCACAGTGACAATGCCCATCATTTGGAATTTCAACTTCCATAGCAGGCTTACATGGACAAATTCTATTGTTTGCAGATTTTCTCTCTTCTTCGCTCTCACCCTCAACCATGAAACAAGGACAATATCTCTTGTTGTATATCATCTTGTTTCTAGTTAATCCCATTGTAACTGATTCATTTATCTCATCTTCTGGATTGTAAACAAACCCAAATTGTTTGCATACCTTTTGCGTAAATGCAACTGTTTTTGCATGCTCTTCTTTAAATTCTTTACTATTAGTATCTATTTTGATGACCATTATTAAATTTCCTGATGTTTATTTTTGAAATTATAGTGAAATTTTTTGAGAATTTTATGAGTTTAAGAGTGATTTAGAGTGCAAATGTTACTCTAAATATTTTTAGAGTAACAAAAAAAATTAATGGCAATGTCCGCCGCCACAACATCCGCCTTCACCATGACTGTGGTCATGACTATGGTCGTGACCACCACAACATCCACCTTCATCATCACAAGCAAGACTACCAGTCATAGCTTCATCAGCAGTAGCTTCTCTAACGCCAATGATTTCAACTGCAAACATCAAATCTTTTCCAGCCAAAGGGTGATTAAAGTCAATTCTAACTTCAGCATCATTAAATGCTTTTACGATAACTTGTACTGTTTGCCCATGTTCTCCTTGACCATATAGAACCATACCCTCTTTAAGATCAATTCCTTCAAATTGATCTCTTGGAACAACTTGTACTGCTTCTGGATTAATCTCACCATAAGCTTCTACTGCTGCCACTAGTACATCTTTTTTATCGCCTATTTTCATATCTACTAAAGCTTTTTCAAGTCCTGGAATTATGTGGCTTTTGCCTGTTATAAATTCGAGTGGAGTTCCACCTACATTACTGTCGATTACTTCACTTTGTCCAGCTTCTGTCAATGTGTATCCCAAAGATACAACACTATTTTCTTTTGTTATTGTCATATTTTCTCCAAATAATTATTGATTTCCCATGATTGTAGCCAAAGTAGCTTTATAAATTCTTAGACGATAAAAAATATTAGTTACATTTTTTATAGCAAATAAATAGATTATTTACTTGCTACTCAAATCATCCAAATGCTGCTTGGCTATTTTTGCAGTTATTCTCTCTGGATATTTTTCTATGATAAGTTCATAAAATTTCTTTGCTCCAACATTATCTTTGGTACTTTCTAAAGATATCCCACTATGTAAAAGTAGCGTATCTACATAAGATGCATTACTGTCTAGTTTTGCACTTTTTTTATAGTAGTACAAAGCATCCTTATGATTTTTATCATAATATGCTATTTCGCCTAAATAATAATCTACAATAGCAGTTTTATAATTTTTCTTATCAAGTTCTAAAAAATACTCTTTTGATTTTTGATAGTTTTTATTTCTAAAAAGTGCTTTTGCATCTTCAAATATTTTGTTTTCATCACTTGGAATATTCGCAACTGTTTTAGTTTCTTCATTTGAGTATTTTTGCGATTCAAGCATAGCTTTAAGCTCGTCTTTTTTAACACATTTATTATCCAAGTCATCTATCATTTTAGCCAAATCTTTTATAAGCTTTTCGTTTCTAGTATCTTCTTCGCTTTGAGCATCTTTATTTTTTACTATTTCTTCAAGTGCTTGAATTTTGTCATTTAAACCTTCAACAACACTTGTTAAACCATCTATTTTTTCATTCTGTTCATTTATTTTTTGTTGCAACTCAGCTTCATTCGCATAAGCAAAATTAATCACAAAACAATACACAAGGGATGATATAAATAATGCTTTTTTCATTATTTTTTCAAATCAACTCTTCTATTTCTTGCATAGCACTCATCTGTTGCATCAGTACAAATTGGTGTACTTTCCCCCAAAGAAATGAGACTAAACATACTTTCTGGAACTCCTTTTGCCACAAGAGCATCTTTAACTGCTTTGGCTCTTTTTAATCCAAGTGCGTAATTGAATTCATCTGTTCCAAATTCATCACAATTGCCTTCTATTTTTATCTTGCCATTATAATTTTTCAAAGCATTAACATTTTTATCTACAGCTTTATACATGTCGTTTACTATACTATAATCTCCAAAACCAAAATATACACTTTGTAAACCAGATGAGCTATTATTAAATGTTCCATCATTTGGAAGTCCACCACTTGCACTCATTCTTGATTTGATATCATTAGGATTTGTCGTGGCATTTCCTTCGCCAATATTTATGCCATTGTCTGTGTTAACTGATGGGTTATTTGATATATCCCCAGAGGATACTCCATCTTTATCAGATGGGATTGTTGGTGCAGTCTGTGAACATCCAGCAAAAAATAAAAATGCCAAAAATGCTGATAATAGTGTTACTTTTTTCATAAAAATAATCCTTTAAAATACGATATATGTTATGTTACCATAAAATTACCAATCAATAGATTGAACTTTACTATTGATAACAAAAAGCTTGTTTTGATTTGTTTTTGGATTTACAAAACCTGCATAGCTGTTGCCTTTTTCTTGCCTTATATACATAACAACTTCTCCGTCATTTGAAAATCTAGGAAATTGATTTTCACCACTTGAAGTAAGTGGAAATGTATTGGAATTTGAAATCATATATATATTAAATGTGTTGCTTCCAAAAATATTTTTACTTTCTCTAGAAGAGTATACAATTTTATTTCCTTGAGCATCACAGCTATTATTTTCTCTGCCTTTGAATACCACTTGCGACACAGATGGGGAATCTATATATTTTTTGAAAATATTTGGATAACCTAGTCTATTTGAAACAAAAACCATCTCTCTTCCATTAGATAAATACTGACCACTTACATCTATGCCGCCAAAGTCTGTCAATCTTTTGGCAGTCTTTGTTATTTTGTCAAATTCATAAATATCTGGTTGCCCATTTGGAGACATTGTAAGAAGTAGCTTGTTATTATCCATGTCAACATCCGAACAAACAAGCATTCCTTCGCCTGATGTAATATAGTTTTTTGTGCCACTGCTTAAACTATATTCATAAATAGTAGGTAATCCTGAACTCATGGATGTATAGTAAAAACTTGTTTGACTATTATTTGCCCATTTCGGAAAAAGATTTAACCCGCCAGTAACAATTGCCTTTTTGTATGTAAAGGTATAATCACTTAAAACTATTTCACTTTTCCCTGATCCTGTATATCTAGACATTAAAACCAAACGATTTATCCAATCCATACTTCCATAGCCTAAAAATTTATTTATATCGCTTATAGATTTATGTATTAAAAATGGATATTTGTCAAAAGATGAGATGTTGTAATTCTTTTGAAATAACAAAGAATTACTGTCATTATTAAACAAACTAACTACCAAACTTGCGCCATTTGAATTTGAAAGATTGTATTTTAGTATATATTTATCTAAACTGTTATTTTGACTCATATTATCATTAACATCAAAATTTCCACTAAGTGTCAAATCATCTTTAAAAAGTACAAAGCTTTTTTGCACTAAAGCAGAAGTTAAGCCACTGCTTGTATTTTCTATTGTTATATTGGTTTTAGAGCCGACATTTTTTTTGATTGTCAAACTAACATCGCCCTCACCTCTAATTATTGTAAATATAAAAATTAAAATATATATAAAACGCATTTATTTCTCCGCGATAAAATCAACATTAAACACATAATCTCTATTGCCACCATGTGCTCCAAAGCCAACTTTTTGAAGTTGCTTAAGATATTGTATCAATCCTTTGTTGAACTCTTCATTAGAAGACTGACTTATTACATCAAATTCAAATCTACCGCTTGATTCAATTATGAATTTTATTTTAGCTTTATTTCCAGCAAAATCACTTTGTGCTGGCCAGCCATTTAGTATAGATTTTACTTTTGATTTATATCCTTCTTCTACGCCATTGTTTTTTTCTAATGATGTGCCATTTATCAAATCTGATGCTTTTTTTGAAACTTGCGTATTGGAATTTAATGACAAATTTGATGTTGTTTGTTTTTGTGTCAAAGTATCACTTTTTTTTATAGTTTGAGATGGTATTTTTGCATCAATAGCATCAAACAAAGAAGTAGCATCTTTTTTTACTTTTGGGGCATTTGTAACAGTTTTTATAATTTCTTTATCTTGTGTCTTTGCAACAAGTTTTTCTTTTGGTGTATTGTCTTTTGATTTTATGATTTCTTTTTCAACTACTTGTGGAGATACTTTTGATGTTTCTTCGGTTTTCTTTTTTATATCTTCTTGTTTTGTAATTTCCTGATTTTTAGTATTTGCTTTAGATGTATGCGAATTAGTTGATACATCAACAGTGGACATATCAACCTTTATACTCTGCTCATTACTTCCTGAAGATTGTGTTTCTTTATCATTTTCAACAAAAGCCCATACAGCAATCAAAACTATCAAAATATAAATCAAAATAGCAACAAGACCACTTTGGATTGTGTATGCTTTTCTCATTTCTACTCTGTTATCAATGAAACATTTAAGAATCCGGCTTTTTTGACATCTTTTAAAACATCCATAATGTCCTTATACGCCAAAGATTCATCTGCTCTTATATACACGCTGCTATTTTGATCAATATCTTTACTTGAAAAATAATTTGAAAATGAGTCCATTTCATAAACATTATTATCTATATATATTTTTCTATTTTTATCCATTCTAATCGTAATGGAATCTAATTTTTGAGACTTTGTAGTTTTCGAACCATCTGGAAGTTTTATCTGTTCTTGATATGTGATAGTTGGTGCGGCAATCATAAGAACTGCCATGAGAACAAGCATTACATCCATAAGAGGGGTAATGTTTAAATCTGGATCATCATCCCAGTTAAACATTAAAACTCTTCATTATAGCTTTTTGCCAGTACCATTTTTGATTCTGAGTTTAAAAGCGAACTAAGTTCATAAGCTTTTCTTTTTAATATCAAATGAAATGTATAGGCAAAGATTGCTACTAATATCCCAGCAGCAGTTGCAACGAGAGCTTCTGATATAGCTGGAGCAACAACATTAAGTGCTGCACTAGATTGCCCTCCAAGCTTTCCAAAAGTTTCCAAAATTCCTACAACAGTACCAAAAAGACCAATAAATGGTGCCGTTGAAGCTATAATAGACAACAAAGTAAGATTTCTTGTAGAAACTCTAAGTGCATCACTAAAAGCTGCTTCTAAAATTGTTGAATTTGGATTTTTTACTTTTTCAAGATAAGAATATAGAATAGAAAATTGGCTTACTGTATTTGAGTTAAATGCATACATACTTTTTAGTGATTCAGCTTCTATTTTTATACGACTATTTAATAATTTAAATCTGTCTATAAAAACCCAAAAAGTAATTATAAAATACAAAGAAAGTACTATCAAAACAAAAATTGTGATAATACTTAATTCGGAGAGAAAATGTATCATATGTAATTATAGCATTTTCGCCATTTGCTCAACTTTAGCAACGGCATTTGCGATTGCAATATTTGAAGATTCTGTGCTTTTTAGAAGCTTTTTAGCCTCTTCTAGAGCATTTGCCAACTCGTTACCTTCGCCAGAAATTGCAACGGCCCCATCAACTATACAAGTTGTTTTAGTTTCATCAACTTTAACATAGCCAGAATTTATTGCGATTGCAATTTTCTTACTTTCTTGTGTTTCAATTTCTACAACACCAGCATTAAGTAAAGAAACCAAAGTAGCATGTTTAGGAAGTACTCCAAACTCGCCTTCACTACCTGGCAAAGTAACTTGTTTGACTTCATTGTCAAATATTACACCATCTGGTGTAACAATTTCAAGTTTTAAAAGTTCCATATTTTTCCTTTAATGGATTAAGCTTTAGCTTTCATTTTTTCAAATTTAGCCACAACTTCGTTTATATCACCTACCATATAGAAAGCTGCTTCAGGTAATTCATCATATTTACCCTCAAGTAAACCTTTGAATCCATTTATAGTTTCTTCTAATGTAACATAAACACCTGGACTACCAGTAAATACTTCTGCAACATGGAAAGGTTGAGATAGGAATTTTTCAATTTTTCTAGCTCTTTCAACTACAAGTTTATCATCCTCAGAAAGCTCATCCATACCAAGAATTGCTATGATATCTTGCAAATCTTTATATTTTTGTAGTATTTGTTGAACGCCACGAGCAACTTTATAGTGATCTTCACCTACTATTTGTGGATCAAGCATTCTTGATGTTGAATCAAGTGGATCAACTGCTGGATAAATACCTTTTTCTGCTATAGCTCTGTTAAGAACAGTTGTTGCATCAAGGTGAGCAAAAACTGTTGCAGGAGCTGGGTCAGTCAAGTCATCTGCTGGTACATAAACAGCTTGAACAGATGTAATTGAACCTTTTTTAGTTGATGTAATTCTTTCTTGAAGTGCACCCATTTCTCTTGCAAGAGTTGGTTGATATCCAACAGCTGATGGGATACGACCAAGAAGTGCAGACATTTCAGAACCTGATTGTGCAAATCTAAAAATATTATCTATAAACATCAAAACATCAAGACCCATTGCATCACGGAAATACTCAGCCATAGTAAGACCAGTAAGAGCAATTCTATTTCTTGCTCCTGGTGGTTCACTCATTTGACCATAACATAGAGCAACTTTGTCAAGTACGTTTGATTCTTTCATTTCGTGATAAAGGTCATTTCCTTCACGAGTTCTTTCACCAACACCAGCAAATACAGAGTAACCACTATGTTTCATAGCAACATTATTGATAAGCTCCATGATGATAACTGTTTTACCAACACCAGCACCACCGAATAGTCCAACTTTACCACCTTTAGAATAAGGAGCTAGAAGGTCAACAACTTTGATACCTGTCTCAAAAACTTCTGTTTTTGTGCTTTGCTCTTCAAAAGGAGGAGGATCTCTATGAATAGACCAATACTCTTTTGCTTCTACTGGTTCGCCTTCATCAACTACTTCACCGATAACATTAAAAATTCTACCAAGAACTTCTTTCCCAACTGGAACTTGGATGCTATCACCAGTAGCTTTGACTTCTTGCCCTCTACTAAGACCTTCACTCATATCCATAGCGATTGTTCTAACACGATTATCACCAAGTTGTGCAGCAACCTCTAAAACTAATTTTTGTTCAACACCATCAACAGTAAAATATGTTTCTAATGCTTCATTTATCTCAGGCAAATAATCTGTAAAATCTACATCAATTACAGGCCCTAATACTTGTACTACTTTTCCTATCATTTATTTTCCCTCTCCTAAAGTTATTTCATAGATTCCATACCACTGATTATCTCAATAAGTTCAGTAGTAATAGCTTCTTGTCTTGCTTTGTTGTATTTAATCGATAGAGACTTAACCATATCTTTCGCATTATTTGTCGCCGAATCCATTGCTTGCATTCTTGCACTATGTTCTGCTGCTAGTGAATCTATCAAAGAATAATAAATTGTATATTCTATATATTTTTTGACCAAGGCCTCAAGCAAAGTATTATCATTATCTGGTTCAACCTCTAACTCAGAAGTTGAAGCATTATTAAGAGTTAAAGACGTATGATCAACTGGTAAAACCTGTGCTTGTCTTATCTCTTGTGTAATCATATTTACATATCCATTGTGTACTAAAACTATTTTATCAGTTTTGCCATTTAGATAATCTTCAACAACTTGACCAATCAATGCTGATGATTTTTCAAAATCAGGCGCAGAACTTAAACCTGCAACTTGATCTATCATATCAACACGATTAAACTTAAAATAATCAACACCTTTTCTACCAATAGCTCTAAGTCTAAGTTCAACGCCATTGGCTTGATACTCTTTTCTTAAAGCATTTACTCTTTTGATAGTTTGAGCATTGAATCCACCACAAAGACCCTTATCTGCTGTAATAAAAATCAAATCTACTACTTTTGGATTAGCTATATCTTTAAAATAAGGCATATCCAAACCTTCAATATTTGTACTAACCATTTTTTGAGCAATCTCATTTAATAGTTCAGTCAATTTATGTGCATAGACTTTAGATTTTTTAGCTAATTCTTCTGTTCTTTTTAGTTTTGCAGAAGAGACAAGCTTCATGGCACGCGTAGTTTTTTGTGTGTTTTTAACACTTTTAATCTTACGCTGAATATCTTTTAAACTTGCCATTTTTTTACCTTTTACGCTTCAAAAGATACTTTGAAATCTTCTATCGCTTTTTTGAGTTCTGTTTCTGTATCTGCATCAATTTGTTTATTTGTTCTAATACTATCCAAAACTGAAGAATATTTAGACTCAATAAAAGTTAATAGTTCGCTTTCAAATTTTGTAACTTTTGATGCTGGTATACTATCAAGATATCCTTTTGCTCCTGCAAATATTGCAACAACTTGTTTTTCAATTGGAACTGGAGCATATGGAGGCTGTTTAAGAATCTCAACCATTCTTTGACCACGCTCAAGTTGTTTTCTACTGTGCTCATCAAGATCACTAGCAAATTGAGCAAATGCTTGCAACTCTCTATAACTTGCAAGGTCAAGTCTAAGTGTTCCTGCAACTTGTTTTGTTGCTTTAATTTGAGCAGCCCCACCAACACGAGAAACTGAAAGTCCTACATTAATAGCTGGTCTGATACCTGAGTTGAATAGATCTGTTTCAAGGAATATTTGTCCATCTGTAATAGAAATTACATTTGTTGGAATATATGCTGATACATCTCCCGCTTGTGTTTCAATGATAGGAAATGCTGTAATAGAACCAGCGCCTCTCGCATCACTAAGTTTTGCAGCACGCTCAAGCAATCTTGAGTGTAGATAGAAAACATCTCCAGGATATGCTTCTCTACCTGGAGGACGTCTAAGAATCAAAGACATTTCACGATATGCAACAGCATGTTTTGAAAGATCATCATAGAATATTACTGCATGTCTACCGTTATCTCTAAAGAATTCAGCCATAGTAACACCAGTGTAAGGTGCTAAAAATTGTAATGCTGAAGATTCACTTGCTCCTGCATTAACAATAATTGTATAATCCATTGCGCCATGCTCTTCAAGTTTTTTAACAGTTGCAGCAACAGTTGATTGTTTTTGTCCTATTGCAACATAGATACATACTACGCCATTACCTTTTTGGTTGATAATAGTATCAATTGCAAGTGTTGTTTTACCTGTTTGTCTATCGCCAATTATAAGTTCTCTTTGACCACGACCAACTGGAACAAGAGCATCAATTGCTTTGATACCAGTTTGAAGAGGCTCGTGAACTGATTTTCTAGCCATGATTCCAGGGGCTTTTTCTTCAACAAATCTAGACTCACTTGTAGCAATTGCACCTTTACCATCAATTGGTTCACCAAGAGCATTTACAACTCTTCCCATGATTGCATCGCCAACAGGAACTTTTAAAAGTTCGCCTTTTCTTTTTACACTCATACCTTCTTTGATGCCTGCACTAGTTCCTAGCACAACAACACCAACGCTTGCTTCTTCGAGATTCAAAACTAGTCCTTGCGCACCATTTTCAAACTCTACAACCTCTCCAGCCATAACATTGTTTAGCCCATAAACAGTAGATATACCATCTGCTATACCTACTACCTTTCCAATCTCATTGATATCTAAATCGATTTGAAAATTTTCAATTCTCTCTTTGATAATTGAACTAATTTCATCTGCTTGTAATTTAACTGCCACTGATACTCCTTTATAAAATAAATTTACTAAAACGCTAGATTAATAAAATCTATAAGTTGATCTTTAACTCTCTGTTTAGAAAAGTTTACCTCTATGCCCAAATCATCTACTGAAACCTTTATGCCTTCAATATCAGAATTTATCTCTTTTAATGAAATTGCTGAACCCGTATGTTTAGATAGTGTTTTTTCAAGTTGAGATATTTCGCTTTTGCCAAGTTTTTTATTGCTATAAATAACACCTTGGTAACTATTTGTCTCTTGTTGTAGTTTTGAATTTATTATTTTTGATATTGCTGGAATTAAAGATAATCTTTTATTCTCACCAAGAATCTTAATAAAGTTTACAACTTTTAAGTCGACTTTACTTCCTAGGGCATCAAGAATAGTTTTAACTTTATTCTCATCACTTAAAAGTGGTGAATTTAAAGAACATACTATTGACTTTGAACTTTCAAAAGCACTTGATAAATTATTTAAAATTTCTGCAAATTCTGAAATCAAGGTGTTATTTTTTGTATCAAAAATTGCTTTTGCATACTTTTGTGCAATTAGTGCTTCCATTTATGCAACCACCTTTCTATCCAATATAGATACTACTGATTTATTGCTAAGTTCTATATCATCCATTCCTATATTTTCATTTAATATATTTTGAATTGTATCTTTAACAATTTTTTTGCTTTCAAGATCCATTTTTTCTTTCATTTGCTTATCTAGAATTGCTAGATCTTGAATATTTGCTTCCATGATTTTTTCACCAAGTAAAACTGCTTCATTTTTAGCATCAGCAACAATCATTTTAGCTTTTGCTTCACTATCTTTAACTAAAGATTGTGCATTTTTTTCTTCTTTTTTTGCCAATTCAAGTTTATTTTCTATCTCTTTAAGTTGGTTTGCAATACCTTCTTGACGACCAGATAAAAAAGCTTTTAACTTGTCAGCAATTAGATAATAAAGTAAACCTGCAAAAATAAGAAAGTTAAATATTCTTGGAAATATATCTGACTCTCTTCCAGCCGTGGCAAAATATTTTGTAGTTTCGCCACCTTCAGCATGACCACTTGCAAAAAGCAATGCTGGCAAAAGCAATAAACTCAAAAATACCAATTTATTTTTCATCCAGCCTCCTTAAATCTTGCTCAATTTTGTTTTAATAGCATCTCTAAATTGAGGTACCTGAGCAAGTATAGATTCTTTTAAAGACTCTTTGTCTTTTCCAAGAGCTTTAGCGAATTTTGCATAATCACTTTCTAACTCTTTTTGTTTGGCTTCAACCTTGCTAACTGCAACTAACTTTGCTTCATCAATGGCTTTTTGCTTAATTAATGTTGCTTCAGCTTTTGCTTCATTAATTATTTGTTGTGCTTTTGCTTGCATCTCATCACTATTATTAGTTAATTTTTTGCTAGCTTCTAAATCTTTTGCTATTGACTCAGTTCTATCATCTATAAAAGCAATTAGTGGCTTATATAGAATCTGATTCAATAAAAACAAAAGAGTTATAAATACAACAAATACAAACAGCATTAAAGATGGTTGTATATCAAGCATGTCCTCTCCTCTTTTAATTTCGCATTATCTTACCATTATAGAAGTAATAAATAGGTTAAAAGTTTATGCTTTTTTTATCATATTTATAAACTTTTCAAATTCAACTTCATTTTCAAAAGATATTTCAAGTTTATTTGAATTAATTTTATGAGAAAAAGGTAAAAATTCTTTTAGTAAATTTGCGTGTTTTTTTATAGTAAACGATGTTAATGTTTTAGTGTTCTTTAGACTATTTGTCTCTTTTTGATTTTTGTAGTTTTTTATCATCTGCTCAGCATCTCTAACGCTTAGTTTCTGACCAATAATCGTTGAAAGTGCTATGCGTTGCTTGTCGTTGGCTAGACCTACTAAAATCTTTGCATGCCCTTGTGTTATTTTTCCATTTATAAGTTCTTCTTGAACTTCTGGTATTAGAGAAAGTAGTCTGAGTGTATTTGTAATCTGAGATCTACTTTTGTGAATAACTGATGAAAGTTCATCATGTGTTATTTTGTGAACTTCTAAAAGCTCATTGTAAGAATTGGCTAGTTCAATTGGATTTAAATTTTCTCTTTGTATATTTTCGATGAGAGCCAATTCTCTCATTCTAATGCTATCAATTTCTATCTCAACAACTATTGATTTTATTTTTCCTAATTTTGCCAATTTATGAGCTCTGAATCTTCGCTCACCGGCAACTAATATATACCTACCATCCTTTTTTATCACAACTATCGGCTGAAGAAGTCCATGTTTTAAAATGGAATCACTAAGTTCTTTTAACGCATCTTCATCAAAGTGTTTTCGTGGTTGATATGGATTTGGTGTAATTAAAGATAAATCTATCTCTTCAATATAAGCATTATTGTTTGCTAAAGTTAAAGAATCCAACTCTGTTAAATTTTTACTATAAGCCTCTTCCACATCTTCTAAAATGGCTCCTAAACTTCTACCTAATGCCATAATTATTAACCTCTCATTATAGCTTTAGCTAACTCTTCATAGGCAACACTACCTTTTGAATCTGCCGCATATTCACGTATTGGTTTTCCAAAACTTGGGCTTTCTGCTATTTTTACATTTCTTGGAACCACTATACATTCTTTATTTTTTCCAAAATAAAAAAGATTATCTTTGAAATGATTATTCAAATCTTCTAAAACTTGTTTGGATAAATTGTTTTGATTTGAAAACATAGTAGGTAAAAATCCTTTTATTTTCAATTTAGGATTTATTGTGCGTCTTAACATATTTATAGTACTTAAAAGTTGTGCCAATCCTTCGAGAGCAAAAAACTCACACTGAATAGGAATTATAACGGAGTCAGAAGCACTAAGTGCATTTATTGTAATTGGTCCTAGTGCTGGTGGAGAATCAATAATTATATAGTCATACTCATCTTTTATCTCATTTAGTTTTACCTTTAAGATAAGTTCGCGATTCTTTTTTGATGATTCATAATAATCTTTATCGAAACTAACAAGTCCAATGCTAGATGGGATTAGAGAAAGGTTTTGTATATTTGTTTTTACGGTAACTTCTGATATTTTTTTCGAATCATTTAAGATGTGTAGTATATTAAACTCAAAATTATTTCTATGTAACCCCAAGCTTGTCGTAGCATTTGTTTGTGGATCCATATCGAGAAGTAATACTTTTTTATTTTTTGCCGCTAATGAAGCTGCAAGATTAACAGCTGTTGTAGTTTTACCTACTCCGCCTTTTTGATTGGCTATGCATATTATATTATTCATCTTAAACTATATACCCTTTCTCCATTAATATCTAATGAACCGTCTTCACACAATAAAGCACCTTCTAAACTTTTTTTACCAAAAAGTGTATGAGCAAAATAATTTTTGTTCCTTGAAAATTCTATCCTAACATTACTAAGTATTTGCTTCCAATTTGGTTTCTTTTCAATAACTTTTAAAAAATTTTCTAAAATAAAATATGGGGTTTTATCTGTAACCAAACTAGCAAAATATTTATTATTTAAACCCATATTAACACCTACCCCACAAACAAGGCAACCTTGCACAGAATTAGTGATAATTCCACCTATTTTTTTATCGTCCAAGTATAAATCATTTGGCCATTTTAACCATATATCTTTATTTAATTTTACTAAAACTTCTTTCATCATTTGACCAAAATAGATAGAAGCTGATTGTATGGGCAAGTCATCTGGCAACATCTCATTAGGCAAACATACAGAAGCGAATAAACTTCCTTCTTCATAGACCCAATTATTGTCTCTGCTTCCAATGCCATCAGTTTGAATATCTGAAATTACACAAATTGGAGGTTCTGCTGTTTTACTATTTATGGCATCTATTAGATATGTTTGTGTTGATGGTAATGTTTCAAATGAGATAATCTCCAACCTTAAGTCCCCTTCCTATTAGATAAGCTTTTGCACTCATAGATTTTTTTGATTCTGGTTGAAGTGTATTTATTTTTATTGTACCAAATTCACATCCAACAACAATACTATCATTTATAACTTCAAGCACTATTCCTTTTTTATTTTGACTTTTAGACTCCAATAATTCAATATCTAAAAGTTTCATTTTATTATATAAATATATTCCAGGCCATCCATAAAATGCACGAAATTTATTATAAATTATATTTGCATTATCAAAATCCACCAATCCATCTTCTTTTTTTATTTTTTTACAGTGTGTTGATATAGCTTTTGTTTGAGATAGAGGAAGTATATAATCGAATCCTTTAAGCACATCAATAGTTATTTTTGAAGCATCGATACTTAATTGTTCCATAAGTTCATCTACTCTCATATTTTGTGGAATTTCAAAATATCTATAGCCAAGGACTGGTCCACTATCAAGACCTTCTTCCATAAGCATAGCTGTAACACCTGTAAATTTATCTCCATTTAGTAAACACTGCTGAACTGGACTTGCACCACGATAAAGAGGCAATAAAGAAGCATGTAGATTGATGCAAGGAGCAATATCCAAAATACTTCTAGGTAAAAGTTGCCCGAAAGCAGCTACCACTATAAAATCTGGCTTACAAGAAATGATAGCGTCATACACTCCATCATCTCTTAAACTCTGAGGTTGTAAAATATTTATATTATGTTCAAGAGCCAATAACTTAACTTCTGGTGGAGTTAACTCCATTTTACGACCCATAGGACGATCTGGTTGAGTTACCACTAAAGAGATTTCAAAACTTCCATCGTTTATTAGTCCATCTAGTATAATCTCGGCATACTCTGGTGTACCCATATAAACTATTTTTTTCAATTTATTATCCATGTTTTAACTCTCAATACTAATCTTTAAAAAGTATCTTATCAAAATACTCTTTTGATATCTCCCATCTTTTTCCTCTATCTGAATTTAAAATTATCAATAAAGCATCTTTGTTTTTATATTTAGCCCTTGCTATTAAACAAGGTCCGGCCTTGGCAGTATATCCAGTTTTTATCCCTATGGCATATGGATAATACTCTAAAAGTTTATTATGTGTTTCAAGAGTGTAGCTGTTCGATTTGTCTATATTTTTTATTGAGACTTCTCTATAATTAACAATTTCATTAAAAAGTAGCAACTTAATTGCGTACTCGCTCAAAAGAGCCAAATCATAAGCCGTAGTTACATTTTCGCCAATATCAAAACCACAAGGATTAGTAAAATGTGTATTTTTCATTCCTAATTCTTTTGCTTTTTCATTCATTAAATATGCAAATTTTCCTGTACTTCCTGCTAAGTGTATAGCAATAGCTGTTGCCGCATCATTTGATGATGAAACAAGTGATGCAATCAATAAATCTTTCAACAAAAACTTATCACCCTCTTTGGCTCCAAATCTAAACTGTTCAACACGAGTTGCTTCATAGGGTATAGTTACAACATCATTTAATCTATTACTCTCTATTGCAATTATTGCTGTCATAACCTTTGTTAAGCTTGCTGGTGACATTGTTGTATTTATATCTTTTGCATAAAGTATTTCTGAACTATTGATATCTTTGAGTAAAAAAGCTTTTGCTTTCACTTCTGGTGCATTATTAACAACCCTATAAGATTTTATATGATTTATGGGCTTTGGTTTCATATGATTTAAAACCAAAAAAGAAACTATCATAAAACATAACAATAATATGTAAACAATCCAAATATATTTTAATCTCTTAATTTTATTCACGAAATACCTAAAATAATTTCTACTATATATAATATATTATATTCAAAATTTTATTAGATATGCTCTATTATCATTTCGAAAAACTTAAAAAATAGCTCATTAACGCTATAATGCGATATGCAAAATATCACAGAAAATTATTTTGATGTCATTGTTGTAGGTGGTGGTGCAGCAGGTCTAATAGCATCTATTACATCAGCTAGAAATGGCAAAAAAGTGCTTTTACTTGAAAAATTATCCGATGTTGCTTCGAAACTAAAAGCCACTGGTGGTGGCAAGTGTAATCTTACAAATACTCTCTCTAATGAAGAATTTATGTCACGATTTGGGCGTGATGGACGATTTATGACGCATGCGTTAGAGCGTTTTAACTATCAAGACTTAATAAAGTTTTTTAGTGAGATTGGCGTAGATACGCATACGCTTGATGGATATCGTGTATTTCCAGTTTCACACAATTCTAAAAGTGTTATAGACGGATTAAAGCAGGAAATAGACAAACTTAACATCAAACTAATTACTTCTTCAAAAGTAGATGCCATAAAATATGATAATGCCCATATAAGCGGTGTATCTACTGCGGAAATAAATTACTACGCTCCAAAAGTAATCATCGCCACTGGTGGATTGGGATATCCTGTTCTTGGTGCGACTGGAGATGGATTGCAGATGGCGAAAACTTGTGGTCACAAAATCACAGATTTACATCCTGCTATGATGCCTCTACACACAAAAGAGAGGTGGATAAACAATTGTCGTGCTGATACAATCCCAAAAGTTACAATCAAAGTAGATATGCCAAAACATAAAAATTTAAAGGCTGTTGGCGACTTGATATTTACTGCTCATGGTATAAGAGGTCCAGTAGTGCTTGATTTTGCTAGAGAAATCACTCCTTTACTGGATAAATATGGAGAAGTTCCGATACTTATAAATATCACAAAAGGAATGAATGAAGAACAAATCAGAACTCACATATCTAAAAATTCATCAAAAACCATACTAGAAACCATCAGTGAACTTTTACCAATATCAGTAGCTACTGAGCTAATCAAAATGGCAGAAATAAACGAAAGTGAAAAATGCTCTAAGGTTGCAGGTCTAGCTAGGGACAATCTAATTAAACTCTTGGTATGGACGCCACTAACTATCACTGGACATGATGGATTTAAAATGGCAATGATAACTAGAGGTGGCGTATCACTGCGTGAGATAAATCCTCGTACTATGGAGAGTAAGATTATAAAAGGTTTGTATTTTTGTGGTGAAGTTGTGGATTTGGATGGACCATGTGGAGGATACAATCTCCAGTGGTCATTTGCTAGTGGATATCTAGCTGGAATGCTATTTACTATTTAGTTTCATACCATCAAACATAATTCTGTAAAGTAGTCCATTTGTACCAATAATCATAGCAGGGTAAAACCAAATCATACAAATTAGCACAACCACTGAAATTAAGAATGAGAATTGGGGCAATATTATTGTTTGATCAAGAAAAGGATAAATAAAGAATATTCCGTAAAAAAATAGATATACGGCAAAAATCTTCCATATTTTTTGCTTAATAGACATAAAAGATAATTTTATAGCTTCAATGGCTCCAATGTTTTTATCAACTATAAGCATAAATGAAAAATATGAAACGATAGCAATCGCCCAGCTTATAGCGCTTTTTATTACAGTTAAAAAATTTATTTCGGATACCAATAATGCAAAACCAAATATATAGTCAATAATAATATTAGGTATAAAAAAAATAAATGCAACAAATAATAATCGCCATATAATTTTAATATCACTAAATATATTTCTAATGATTATATCCTCTCCTCTAGCATGCTGTAATGACATCATTTGCAATAATACTAGGAACGAAGTGACTATAGGCAGCAAAATCAACATAATATATTGTGATTTCATTGCAAATTCATGAGTTTGCATTGTTTCTGCAGTAAAATTTGGAAAAAATAAATGTGTGACCAAATAAAATAAAGCCGCAAATATCAATGCGAAAATAAAGGTTGTTGCCCAAAACGCACCCTTGAATCCTTTGGTCATTCTAAAGCTTGTTTTTATAAGTTCCATAATATCAAAATCATATTTCTCAACATTATTTACACTGTTCATTCTCTATCCTTTTGTTTTGTTGGCTGTAAAATATGTGCCACCTTTTTGTACTCCATCTAACAAAAAGCTTTTTACATCAGTTAGATCAAATCCGCTTGCTAAAAACATCTCTTTACCATTTTCTAGTAAAAATTGAGCAGATTGAAGTTTTGTTACTATACCGCCTGTAGCAAATTCATTATTCGCACTATGTTGTTGCTTTAAGGCATCATCACTTAAAAATGAGTGTGTTTTATACATCATGGCATCATCAAATTTATTTGGATCTTTATCATAATATCCTGCTATGTCAGAAAGTATCACAAGTATCTCGGCATCAAAATTATGTGCTACATGAGCTGATAGTCTATCATTATCCCCAAAAACAAGCTCTTCTGTTGCTGTAACATCATTCTCATTTATAATAGGCACTACTTTGTTTGCCAAAAGTACATTTATGGCATTTTTTGCATGTTGTGTTCTTTTTGTTGAATTAAAGTCAGCTGCACTAAGAAGCACTTGTGAACATATGATGTCAAATTTATCAAATTTCTCTTGATACATTTTAAGCAGTAATGGCTGACCTATTGCGGCTAGTGCTTGGCGATTAGGTACAAGTGCTTTATCAAGTTTCAACTTGGTATATCCGCTAGCAACAGCACCTGAGCTTACTAAAATAACTTCTTTGCCATTTTTTTGTAAAGTTGCAATAAATTCAACTAAAGCTTTCATTCTCTCTTTTGATATTTGAGCATTCTCGGTCAGTACATGAGAACCAACTTTGATAACTATTCTATGCATTTAGAGCTTCACCTTCTTTTAAGTTTTTAACAACATCACCCAATATATATTTAAGAGCTTTTATATTGACATGTGATACTGATGAGATTGGCAAAACAAAGAGTGGAGATGTAGGTTTTTCGCCAAAATCATATTTTACTCCATAACTCAAATAACTGCTATCTAAATTTTCACTTTTAAGATTACTGTTTGGCTTTAAACCAATTGTTGTCATAAACTTTTCTATTAAATCATTACACTCATCAACACTCAAAGCATCTATCTTTGTGACTGCTATGCCAAAATCTCTTTTGCCTAAAATTTCAGAATATTTTTTTAACTCTTCAAGAAGTGTTGTATATTGATATTCCATTGTACGATAATTGCTAACATCTATCATAAAAAGAAGCGTTGTAGTTCTTTCGATATGTCTTAAAAATTCTATACCAAGACCTCTACCTTCACTTGCTCCTTCTATAATTCCTGGAATATCTGCCATAACAAAAGAATCATAATCACTATAATCAACAACTCCTAGTTTTGGAATCAATGTTGTAAACTCATAATTTGCAATCTCTGGTCTAGCATTTGACATCACAGAAATTAGTGTTGATTTGCCAACATTTGGATATCCCACAAGTCCAACATCAGCTATCATTTTCATCTCGAACCTAACTAATTTAGTAATGCCTGGTAGTCCTGGTTGTGCGTATGTTGGTCTTTGGTTACTTGAGTTTTTAAAGTGCATATTACCAAGTCCGCCTTTGCCACCATCAAGTAATTTTACTTTTTGGTTATTTTCAGTCATATCCAATAGCAATTCGCCATTCTCAACATCAAATATTTGTGTGCCAGGAGGTACTATGATAGTAGTATCTTCTCCGCTTTTACCATATTTTTTACGACCTTCGCCAGAGCGACCATTTTTTGCTTTTATATGGTGTCTGCCTCTTAGAGATGTTAATGTATCGGTATTATTGTCTGTTTGTATATATACAGAACCGCCTCTACCACCATCCCCGCCATCAGGACCACCTTGTGCTACAAATTTTTCTGTCCAAAACGATACTGCTCCAGCACCACCCTTGCCTGAACTAAGCGTTAGTTCAACTCTATCTATAAACATATATATTTACCTTTTTATTTTAAACAATGGTGTAATAATTTCACCTAGATTAATCGAATTATACCAAAAAGAATGTTGAATACCTAATTGCAATTCTCACTACTTCAATAGAGTTTTAAATTATAACTCTATTGAAGTTTGCCACTTTTCCAAGTTTTACCATCAAAGTCTATATTGTCGCCATTATGATCTGTGATACCAAAAAATCTATACTGCACATATCCTTTTTTGCTTGGGTTTTTTCTTACTAAATCGGCTTGATAGATTGACTCTATTTCGCCTCCAATAAAGAGCGACATTCCAAAAACTTTTTTAGGCTTGTTTTTTACATTAAAAATCTCATAAGCTCTCCATGCACTTGTTGGCCAGTGACGCATAAGTCCAATTTCGTCAGCTCCATCACCATTCAAATCACCTTCGTTGAGCAAATCTGCACCTACTCCTCCTCCATCACACTCACCTATATTGAAAGATTTTATTTTATGATTTGAAAATTTTAAAAAACAATCACAAATTTGAAAATCAATATCATTTTTACAATTTTTAAAAATTGTCGATACGCTCTCTTTTGCTCCATCACCATTGAAATCGCCAGTTATAGAACCATTTGCATATATCATCAATGTACTTATTAAAATTAAAACGATCTTATTCATATATTTGTGCCCTATCATATCTTAGAATGTTTAAATTATATGATATTATAATCAAAATGTAGTTTGAAATGTGTTGTTGAGATTAAAATAGATTAGTTTCAAAAATTATAGCGAAGATTTAATTTGAAGCTGAGCTTCAAATTAGAGAATTTATTTTTTAAAATTATGCTGGTACTACAGAAACTTTTTTCTGAGTAGAAGTTTTGTTTTCAAACTTTACTACACCTTCAATAAGTGCAAATATTGTATGATCTTTACCTATACCAACACCGTTACCAGGATGAACTTTTGTTCCTCTTTGTCTAATAATGATATTGCCAGGAATTACTGCTTCACCACCAAATTTCTTAACGCCTAAACGACGACCAGCTGAATCTCTATTATTTTGAGTAGAACCTTGACCTTTTTTGTGTGCCATATCTATATTCTCCTTATTATGCTATGCTTGTGATTCTAACACGAGTGAAGTCTCTTCTGAAACCTCTTTTTAATTTAGAATCTTTTCTTCTTCTTTTTTTGTAAATGATAACTTTTTTATCACGACCTTCATTTATAACTTCACCTTTAACAATTGCTCCACTAATAAATGGAGTACCAACTGTCAAAGTACCATTATCTAGTGCTAAAACTTCTTTGAATTCTACAGCACTTTTTGGCTCTAAGTTCATGTTATCAAAGCATACTATATCGCCTTCTTTAACTTTAAACTGTTGACCGCTCGCTTTTATGATTGCGTACATTGCAAACCCTTTATTTTTTATGTTTTTTGTTTAAAAAGTGTGAGATTATATCGAAATAATCTTTAATATTCTTTAAGCTTTACCCTTTAATTAAAACAATGCTGAGCTATACAACTACTGCTATGCACTCTATCTCTACTAATGCATTTTTAGGAAGTGTTTTTACTGCAACTGTACTACGTGCTGGTTTGTGATTTCCAAAATGCTCAGCATAAACTTCATTTAATGCAACAAAATCATCCATGTCTGCTAAAAATATTGTTGTTTTTATAACCATATCCATAGAACTTCCACCTGCTTCTAAAACTGCCTTTAGGTTAGTAAGCACTTGGTTTGCTTGGGAAACTATACCATTTCCAGCCATATCACCATTTGGCAAAAGTCCTATTTGCCCTGAAGTATAAATCATTCCATTTGCCATAATTGCTTGCGAATAAGGTCCTATGGCTTGTGGTGCATTTTTTGTTGAAATTATATTCATTTTATTCCTTAGTTATTTGCTTCAAAAAATACATAATTTGTACTATAATCTGAAACTTCAAAATAAACCTTTTTTTCATTTGGATCAACAATATTATTTAAATTTAAATCATGATAACCATATCCAAATCTATATGATCTAGCCTCATTATCATTTGTTCCAATAGCAGTAGACATTTTGTCGATTTTCAAAAATCTATGCATTAGTTTATCGCCTGCATATACTTCAAGTACACCATTCGTGCCAGTCCAATTTTGAATTGAACGGCTTAGATTATTTTGTGTCTCTTGTGTACAACCTGTTATTACAAATAGTAGTGCCATTGAAAAAAGTATTTTTATTTTCATCTGTTTCTCCATTTTTTATAATTTTACCATTTAAATTTAGTTTTTGGTCTTATATTTTTGGCAAACCAAATTTTTGAGTTATAAGCTCACCATTATCATCAAAATATAAATAATAAAGCTTATCTTTTGCAACACTTAATCCAGCTAAATAACGAAGTGCCAAATTTGCTTGAAGTGAAGCTATGTGCATAACGATAGGTGCTGTAATTCCTGCTGGTTTATGATCACTAACATTGAATGAATTAAAACTAGATTTTTCAAAAAAACATACATATCCATGCCATGCTTCCACACTTCCATATATCCAAGGTGTACTTTGTTTTTTTGCAAAAGTATCTATTTGTATTCTTGTTTGAAGATTATCGGTCGCATCTATAATTAAATCATACTTGCCCTCTAAATGACTAAACTCTTCAAATGTAGATATTATGGATTTTAAATTTACAAATGGATTTTTTGATTTTACAAGAGATGTAACAACTTTGGCTTTATATTTATCTTGGTCTTTAAGTGTGAAAGCTATTTGTCTATGAATGTTATGTAAAGAGACTTTATCAAAATCAACTATATCAATATGCCCTATTCCACTTGTTCCAAGTGCAAGTGCCAAGGATGAGCCAAGACCTCCTGCACCAATAATAGCAATTTTTTTATCTTGCAGACATTCTTGTACCTCATCTCCCCAAAGCTGAATTTGTCTATGAAAATACTTTTCTTGTGTCATTACTTCAACTCTTTTCTAATACTTAGTGCTTGTTCAAATTTCCACTCTTTCTTGTGTAATTTTATCACTTTTTTATCTATCTCTTCGACAAGCATTGATTCCTTATCTTCTAGCATCATTTCAACCTCACCATCAGGACGAACGAGCATACTATCTCCATAAAACCTCCACTTAACATCTTTATCGCTATATTCTCCAAGTCTATTGACCCTTAAAATATATGTTTCATAAAGAAAAGCTTGTGTTTTTATAATTTCTCTCCATCTATTGTGCGAACCAAATGTAGAAGATGTTGGAAGTATAACTAGGTCTATTTTTTTTGCTCTTACATAATCCCAAAATGGAGGAAAATGCATCTCGTATCCAGCCATAACCATAATTTTAAATCCATCAAGAGAAAATATCATTGGTGACTTTAAGGCTTCTATTTTATTTACAAAAAAACTCTGTTCATCCCAATGTGCATATGGTATAAGAATTTGCTGTTCATAATAATATATCCCTGCAGAATTAATTCTTGCTATAGTTTTTACAAAACCATCTTTTTTGTATATAACAATAGGAGCAATAATGGTCATATCATACTCTTGTGCATATGTTTTTAAAAGCTTTAAATGTTTGTCAGATTGTTCTTTTACCATGGATTGAGGCATAGATGCAAGTTCTTTAAAAAAGTGGTTTAAAACATACTCACCAAATACTATTATTTTAGCGCCTCGAGCATGTGCATTTTTAAAGTAAAATTCTAATCTTGATGGATTAAATCCAAGTGTTTGAAGTTGCAGAGCTGCTACTACAAGTGGGCTACTCAAGCCTCATCCTTGATACTATTTTGTTCGATTATCTTTATTTTTGCTTTTGCTTCTTCAAGGATAATACTAGCTTCTTGTATATTTTTGATACCCTCTTCATATAACTTTACACTATCCTCTAACGATATATCTTGTTTCATCAATTTTTCCATTATGGATTTTGCATTTGCTATTTTTTCTTCAAAACTTTCATTTGTCATTGCTTTCTCCTAAAATGGTTTTAATATCATTTTCAAACTTATCAACTTCAACCAAAAATGCATCATGCCCGTAGTCACTTTGTATCTCTTTATATGTTACTTCTTGTGAGTTTTTGCTCATCGCTTTGTATATATAATCCATCTCTTCTGGAAAAAATAGATAATCAGAGCTAAAACTAAAAAGATGTACTTTTGATTTTATTCGTGCAAGTGCATCTTCAACTGAGTCATAGCCTCTCTCTAAACTAAAAGTATTTATAGCTTTAACTATATACAGATAACTAAGTGGATCAAAAATTTTACTAAAATTTGTTGTATTGTACTCCATGTATCTCTCTACTTCATATCTTCCAAAAAGCTCAAAAAGACCATCTGTGTTTACATAATTTCTATCAAATTTTCTGTCCATAGATTTAGGAGAAAGAAATGATATATGTCCTGCTATTCTGCCTATTGCCAAACCTGCAAGCCCTTGTTCGCTAAAGGCATCCTTATCGTAATGCCCACCTTCAAATCTTGGATCTGTTCTGATAGCCTCAATGGCTACTTTGTTAAATGCTATAGTCCAAGGTCTTGTCTCGTAAGTTGCCGCCATAGATATGATATGTTCTGCCAAGTTTGGATAATCAACAGCAAATTGAAGTGCTTGCATACCCCCCATAGAACCACCTATGATTGCCTTTAACTTATAAATTCCTAGGCTTGAGAGTAAATGCATCTGAGCTCTTACCATATCTTTGATAGTAACTACTGGAAATTTTAAACGAAAAGGATTATGAGATGGATAGTTATCGCTCATAGGACCAGTACTTCCAAAACAACTTCCAATTACATTTGTACAAATTACAAAATATTTAGTTGTATCTAAAGCTTTTCCATCGCCTATGAGGTCATCCCACCAACCTGTTTTTTTCTCACCTTCATATGTTCCTGCTGCATGATGAGATCCACTTAGCGCATGACATACAAGCACTACATTACTCTTATCATCATTTAGTTCGCCATATGTCTCATATGCTATGTCATATGGTTCCAATATCCTACCACTCTCTAAGTATAATGGACTGCTAAAATGTGCTTGTTTGGTTTCTATCTTCATACATTGCTTTTTAAAAATATTTTGGTATATTTTATCGTAACTGGACTTTAGAGTTAGCAATCTCTAATCATCATAAAGATTGGTGCTTAGATATCTCTCCCCTGTATCACAAAGGATAGTGACTATAACTTTATCTTTATTCTCAGGTCTTGATGCCACAACTGACGCAGCATAAACATTTGCGCCTGCAGATATTCCCACCAACAATCCCTCTTGTTTTGCTAGATTTTTAGCACTCAAAATCGCATCTTCATTTGATACAGTTATAACTTCATTATAAATCTTTGTATTTAAAACTTTTGGGAAAAATCCAGCTCCGATACCTTGTATCTGATGTGGTGCAGGGCTTCCTCCGCTAAGTACTGGCGATGATAGCGGTTCAACTGCTATTATCTCTATATTTGGATTTAACTCTTTTAACTTTTCACCTGTACCAGTAATCGTACCGCCTGTACCAACTGCAGCTACAAATATATCTATTTTACCGTCAGTATCATTGTATATCTCAAGTGCAGTTGTTTTGCGATGTGCTTCTGGATTACTATCATTTGAAAATTGTCCCAAGATAATAGAATTTGGAGTGCTTTTTTGAAGTTCATTCGCTTTTTCAATTGCCCCCTTCATCCCATACTGAGGCTCAGTAAGAACAATATTCGCGCCCAAGGCTTTAAGCAATTTTTGTCTCTCTACACTCATAGAGCTTGGCATAGTAAGAATAAGTTTCATACCTTTTGCCGCACAAGCACTTGCTAATGCAATTCCTGTATTTCCACTTGTTGGCTCTATGATAGTTGTATCATGATTTATAAGTCCTTTAGTTTCTGCGTTTTCTATCATATTAACACCTATCCTATCTTTGACAGAATGAGTTGGATTCATAAATTCACATTTCCCAAGCACCATAGCACTATTTCCACTGGCAACTCTAAGTTTAACCAATGGAGTATTGCCTATAAGTCCTGTAACATCAGTAGCGTATTTCATAAGTACCTCCTAAATATTAAAATGTAAAGAGGAATTAAATATCTCTTTATATTTTTCAAAATCATCTAAAGATATATTTAGATGAGTCTCGATAGAGTGCTGTAAGTCATCTATAAATAGATTTAATATTTGACAATTATCTTTATTGGCAATTTTTGGCTTACCCTCAAGGGCAAAAATTATATCTTTAATCATAATTTCCTCACTTGGTTTTGCCAATGAATATCCGCCATTTATACCTCTTTGGACATTTAGCATTTTTGATTTCGCCAATTTTCCAAGTATCTGCTCTAAATAATTTTGAGATATATCTGTAATTTTTACTATTTGGCTAACTGGAACTGGTTTATCTTGTGGCAATTTGCTAAGTTCATACATAGCCCTAATCCCATACATACCCTTTGAAGATATAAGTGACATGAATTTTACCCCAATGCCTTAGATAAATCTGCAATTAAATCTTTTGTATCTTCTAATCCGATGCTTAATCTTATGGTTGATGGATTTACTCCAACTTTAATCAGCTCTTCTTGTGTTAATTGAGAATGAGTAGTACTTGCTGGATGAGTGATAAGCGATTTGCTATCTCCTATATTAACTACTACACTAAAAAGTTCAACACTATCAATTATTCTCTTTGCTTCTTCAAAACTACCCACATCAAAAGATATAAGTCCAGAGGCTTTGCCATCTTTGAAATATTTTTGTGCTTTTTCATATCCACTATTGTTTTCAAGTCCTGGGTAATTTACTGATTTTACCTTTGGATGAGAACTCAAAAACTTAGCAACTGTAAGTGCATTTGATGAGTGTTTGTCCATTCTGATAGACAGAGTCTCTAGTCCTTGTATGAACAACCAGCTACTAAACGCTGGCAAGCACGCACCAATATCTCTTAGGAGTGCCAATCTAACTCTAAGTGTAAAGTTTGGTAATGGTACATCAGTATAAACAAGTCCATGATAACTATCGTCTGGTGTATTGAAGTGAGCATATCTAGTTGATTTTTTGAAAAACTCGTTGAGCCCATCACGCTCTACTATAATGCCGCCGATTGCACTTCCTTGTCCATTTGTATATTTTGATATAGAATGAACAACTATATCAACTCCCCATTTGATTGGGTTAAAAAGAGATGGCGATGCTACTGTATTATCACATATAGTTAAAACTCCATACTTTTTTGCAATATCAACGATTTTTTCTACATCTGCAATAGCAATTTGTGGATTTGAAAGTGATTCAAAAAATATAGCTTTTGTTCTATCATCTATAAGTTCTTCTAGGTTACTTGCATCTTCACTTTTGAAAACTTTTGCAGTTATACCAAATCTTTTTATAGTATGAGTAAGTAGTGTTACAGATCCACCATATATCTTATCTGAGATTATTATATTATCTCCAGCTTCAGCCACATTTGCAATAGCATAAAAAATTGCTGATTGCCCAGATGCAACTGCAAGAGCTGCCGCACCACCTTCGACTTGTGCAAATCTAGCCTCTAATATATCATTGGTTGGATTTGTAAGTCTACTATATAGTTGTCCTAATTCTTTGAGTGCAAATAAATTTGCAGCATGCTCGGCATCTCTAAATGCATAAGCTGTACTTTGATATATTGGTACACTCATAGTACCATAACCAAATTTTTTATCATATCCAGCATGTAGTGCTATGGTTTCTTTCTCCATTAATTATCCTTTTATATTAAATATATTTTGAAAACTTTATCACAAAAAAATATAAATGTCAAGTAATTTTATTAATTTTATATTATATGCCTATATATCGTTATATATAAAAGTAAAGTATATTAATATAGTTTTATATATTTAGTTAATTTTTAAAAAATTTCAACAATTTTATCAAGTTCTTTTTTATCCCATTTGCTATTAAAATGATAAAAGATAACATTTTTTGGTTTTTTCATGATTTTTGACAACTCTTTTGTACCTTTCATAATTTCATTAAACTCTACACTATCAAAATGTACCTCATCACCTTTATATAATAGCTTTTCTTTAAAATAGTGAGTTTGAGTTATTATATAAGTATCTTTACCTATTGGTTTAAAGTATTTGTCTATATCTTTGATATCTACGCCTTCTATCGCTCCGATTACCTTTGAAAAACGAATTACTCTTGCTTGTGAATATAGTGGCAATGCCAAATCTAGAGGTAGTGGGTAAGTATCAAATCCGTAATGATATTGTTTTGCTATATCCAAATCTAAAATATAATTTTTTGTCTCAAGCGAATAAAAATCACTCATATTGTAATACATCAAAATGCCTCTATCTACTGGCGGAACACCTGTTTGTTTATAAAACTTTATTTGATGAAGTCTAATCGTTGCTTCAGTGGATTTTTTGGAAATATTCTTAATAGATTTTAGTAAACTAAAATATGCATCTTTACTTGTTAATGTCCAGTCACAATCCAATTGTATGGTATTGTAATTAAAATTATTATCTTTGGATAGCTTGTCCAATGTTTTTACTATTTTTAGTGCCAATTCATTGGGATTTGCCGACAGCATGGCATCATTATCTATATATACAACTGGAATTATTTGGCTATATGGATTAGTAGCAAATTTTGTTATCCTAAACTCTACATTTTTATCAAAACCTATATCTATACATTTAATGTAATGTGGTTTAATGACAGTTTTTATAGGAACATCGTATTGTTGTTGCCAATAATAAAACTCTACATTTGGAGCTTTTGAATTATACTGCCATATAACTATAAACAATATGGCAACTATCGCGCCAAAGCTTATAAGATATTTTTTCATAAAAAACTTCTAAAACTGACACAACTTCTTATTGCTTCGCTCCCATATTTTGTATTGCTATATGACTGTTTATAATCATTTAATTTTTGTCTAAAACTTGGATTTACATTTACAAGTTTTCTCAAATCTTCCATATCATCAAAAGCTGGATTCCAAATCTGATCTTTTGAGTTTGCATTTTTAAGCATCATCCTAGCAAAATCTATTTTTAAAAGTTGATATGAAATTTTTGCTCTCATTTCATTGTCTTTTGCATAACCTAAAGCTTTCATATAATATTTTTGTGCTAAATCTAAATCTTCTATTTTTCTTTTTGTAACTTGGAGATATGTACTTCTAGTATATACAGAACTTCCAGGAAAACTTCCAAACCAGCTTTTGTTATAAAGTCCAGTTGCATAGAGATAATAGTCAGTGGCATTAGCTGTGTTTGTTTTGATTTTATTTTGAAGCTCTAACATAGTAGTAGCAAATTTTATTTGATTATAACTAGCTTTTTTCCCAGTACGATTGTTGCCGCTAATAGTTGCATTAAATGGATTATAATCAGAAGCTGCAATATCATCAGTTTTTGTTCTATTTAAGTAGAACAATGCTCTTTCAAAATTATTTTTTTGGATAAATAGCGTTCCTGCTATGGATGATATAAATGATTCATCCTTGCTTTTGTCCATAATTTTTGCAAACACTTCTTTGTGTAAAAATGTACGATTTTTTAAAGTTAAATACTGCTCAAACTCATCAGCATCTGCTTCATTTAACAAAGAACCAACATTGTAGTTACCAAAATATTTATTTGTTGCATATTCTCTAGCAATAATCTGATTAACACTATCTTTTGGATATAAAGTTGAAAGTTGCAATACACTATATCTGATGAGAGATATTTGTTGTTCTTTTGGCAAAGAAGCAATAAGTGACTTTAGATTTGTTGTTAGAGAATCAACTTCATTTATATTTTTGGTTTTATTTAGCCTATCTAAGTACTCTAGCAAAGAAACATAAACTAAATTACTACCTATTGCAGCACTTCTTAACTTCGACATTTTGGAGCTATCTAAATTTTTATAGCTAAGTACATCTAGATACAAAAGTGCATACTGACTAAAAAATGATGGATTTTTAAGTGATTGGAGTATTTTTCTATAATAAACCATTTGCTCATTATAACTCTTAGTGTTGCTGCCATAATAATATTGTCTCCCTGCAGAGGATTGCATGATACTATATCGTTGATTTTGCAAATCTTGCATTACCATAAAACTAAGCCTTTCAAACCATACACTCTCTGGAGCAATATTAGCTATGTTTTCCAACTCCAGCAGATGTGAATTTTGCCAATTCATAGCTCTTAGAAAATATAGTTCCGCCTTTTCATCATTATTTTTTGTCATACTCAAAAGTGCATTCCATTGGCTATCGTTAGTAACTTTAAAGTCATAATATCCAAGATAGGCATTTGTTTTATTGTTTTTAAATATATCGGCATAAAGCATATTTGCTTCATTTAAATAGCCTAGATTTTGCAAAGCTCCAGCTTTTAATGCTTTTGTCCACTCATCTATAACTGAGCCTTTTTGAATTAATGAGCTATTTTTACTATAAAAATCCAATGCTTTTTTATACTCTCCATTATAATGGTAAAGTCTCATAATTAAAAATAAATATCTCTCTTTTAAGAATTTATCTTTTGTAAAATTAAAAAGTGATATTCCAGTTGATAGAACGGTGGCATAGTTTTTGAGCTTAGTGCTGTCATACAAGTCTTGATTTGCAAAAGGCATTTGCATATCCAAAAAGTCTATGTAACTATTTAATTGTGGTTTATTTATTTTTGTAGAATATTTTTTGTAAGATTGACTAACGCTTAGATTTGAATAAAATATATTTTCTATATCTTTGTTAGAAACACTACCGCCAAGATAGCTCTGCCAAGCTTTGATATTTTCATTTTTTTTGACTTTTTCAAAATATTCAAATCTATCAGCATGTGCACCGTAACTATTTGATAAAAAATACAATGAATTATTTGGATTCAATCCTATCATAGAAGGAGAAGTAAAATTATAGTTTTCATCTTTTACATACATTTCACTCCATCCGCCAGCACAAGAAAACAGCTGGATAGTAAAAATTGTTAAAAGAATTAAAGCTTTTTTAAATATTGACATACAAACCTCAAAATAAAAGATGGTTAAATATTACAATAAATTTGATTTGTTTTTGATATATAAAGTATTAAGATTTGTAAAAATAAATGATATTATTATTTTGCGAAAATTTCCATATATAGTTTTTCATCGAATCCAACAATAAGCTTATCTCCAAACTCAATTACTGGTCTTTTAAAAAGCATATTCTCTTTTGCCAACCATTCAAGCTTTCCATTATCATTGAGATTTAACTCTTTAAGATTTAGAGTTTTGTATTTTGTACCTTTAGTGTTTAAAAGCACATCAATCGAACTTTTACTTATCCACTCTTTGATTTTAGGAGTATCTATTTTTGTTGTTTTAAAATCCACAAATTCAAAAGCTATATCATGACTGTTCATAAAGTCAAAAGCTTTTCTAACACTTCCGCAGGTTTTAATTCCGTATATTTTTATCATGAATGATAATTTGGACTTTCTTTTGTTATTGCTACATCATGAACATGACTCTCTTTTAATCCTGCACTTGTAATCTCTACAAACTCTGCTTTTGCCCAAAAAGTTTTTATATCTTTTGATCCACAATATCCCATAGAACTTCTAAGCCCACCTATCATTTGATGAACTACATCTGAGATTTTACCACGATATGGAACACGACCTTCAATTCCTTCTGGTACAAGCTTATCAGTTGCTGTCCCCTCTTGGAAATATCTATCAGTACTTCCTTTTGTCATAGCCCCTATGCTACCCATTCCACGATACTCTTTAAATTGTCTTCCATTAAACATTATCATTTCACCTGGTGCTTCGTAAGTTCCTGCTAGTGCAGAGCCTAACATTACACTACTAGCTCCAACAGCAAGTGCTTTTGCAACATCACCGCTATATCTTATGCCGCCATCAGCAATCACAGGTACACCATATTTTTGTGCCACAAGTGCTACATTGTCTATTGCACTTATTTGAGGTACACCAACACCTGCAACTATACGAGTTGTACAAATAGAACCTGGTCCAATCCCAACTTTTAGAGCATCTACACCAGCTTCAATCAAATCTTTTGCAGCTTCTCCTGTTGCGATATTTCCTGCAATTACATCTATATCTAATTCTTTTTTTATCAATTTTACAGTATCAATAATGCCCTGAGAATGCCCATGGGCAGAGTCGAGAACAAGTACATCTACGCCAGCTTCTACAAGTGCTTTTGCACGATCCAATTGTCCTACGCCAATAGCTGCTGCAACTCTAAGTCTTCCGAACTCATCTTTATTGGCATTTGGATATTGAATTTTTTTCTCTATATCCTTAATCGTAACAAGACCTTTTAATCTGCCTTCATCATCAACGATAGGTAATTTTTCTATTTTATGTTTTTCTAAAACCTTTGATGCTTCTTCTAGTGTAGTACCAACTTTTGCAGTAACTAAAGGAGCCGGAGTCATAACATCTTTTACAAGCTTTTTCATATCTACTATAAATCTCATATCACGATTTGTAATAATTCCTAAAAGTTTCATATTATCATCTACAACAGGAACACCTGATATACTATACTCTTTCATCATTTCTTCAGCAAATGCAACACTTTTATCAGGAGAGGTAAAAATAGGATCTATAATGATTCCACTTTCAGATTTTTTAACTTTTTTAATTTGCATTACTTGTGAATCTATATCCATATTTTTGTGAATTACACCAATACCGCCAAGTCTTGCCATAGCAATTGCTGCTTTATATTCAGTTACAGTATCCATCGCTGCTGAAACAATAGGAATATTAAGAGTAACTCTTTTTGTTAGTTTTGTTGTGATGTCAACTTCTTTTGGTAAAACAGTTGAGTGTTGTGGCACTAGCAATACATCTTCAAAAGTTAAAGCTCTTTGTTTTATTTTCATTTTTGCATCTCCTTTTTGGCAAAAGTTATATACTTTTTTATCTTATGACCCATAAACTATTTTGCAAATAATATCTAAAAAGTGCTTGCAAGCCATTTGGATTAAGAGTATTTTATTTACTATTTAACCATTTTATTGCTTCTTTTTGTTCTTCAAAGGCTTTTATCTCTCCAGATATAAACCAAGAGCCTATTTTGGCACCAATGTCTTGCCAATTTTTATTTCCAACCATAGCTATTTTTTCAAATACATTATTGTATTTTAGCCCCATTTTAAAATCATCCCAAGCAGCCCTAATCTCCCATCCTTCAAACTCACTTATATCAACAAGCAATTTAACTTTTGGGTCTTTTACTTCTTTTAGGGCAGAATCTATAATTGGAATTAGTTTTTTATAATCATCATGTGTCAATTTTCCTTTTGCCTTTAGAGACAAAAAATACTCATCATTAAATCTATACATACCGATAGATATACCATGATTTTCTTCATCATATAAGTATTCTCCGCTAGCCCATATTTCAGCTTCATTGAAATCTTTGTAATCAAACTTTTTTATCTCTGCATTTACAAAAATATTTCCTATAGACTCTGCAAAATTTCCTATAACAGAATCTGTACAGATAGCCAAGCGGGATATTTTTTTGTGATGTTCTTTTATAAAATGTATATGAGAAGATAATGCTGCAAAAGAGTCCCATCCTGGGAAAGACTCAACATATATTACAGCACCTTGTAATTTCCCATGCTTTTGTATGTATGGGTCTATAACATTAGAGATTGATTTAAAGTCATCAGAAGATAATTCACCTTTAGGCTCCAAAATAGCTATACCATTTTCTATTTTTACTGAAAGCATATTTTTCTCCTTGTGTTGTGTTTTGTTATATTATAACACAAAAGAAAAAATGAAAAATAAATATTATTTATAACCTATTGCACTCTCTAAACTAAATGAACCGTCGAGCAATGTTTGTTCATCAAATGCTTTTGCAATGAATTGCAAACCTATCGGCATTCCATTTTTATCTCTTCCGACTGGAAGCGAAAGTGCTGGAAGTCCTGCAAGATTGATTGCTATTGTATACATATCGCTTTTATACATTTCGAGTGGATCTTCAACTTCACCAATTTTTGGAGCAACGCTAGGAGCAACTGGAGAAAGAATCAAGTCTGCATCTTCAAAAATTTTATTAAATTCATCTCTTATGAGATGTCTTACTTTTTGAGCTTTTAGATAATACGCATCATAATATCCACTTGATAAAACAAAGTTACCAAGCAATATTCTTCTTTTTACCTCTTCTCCAAAGCCTTCGCTTCTAGTATTTATAAACAAATCTCCTACATTTGTTGCATCTGCTCTTCTTCCATATCTGATGCCATCAAATCTAGCTAAGTTAGTGGCGGCTTCAGCGGTAGCAACAATATAATATGTTGCAATGTCATATTTTGTATTTTGCATATTTTTGTGAACTATTTTATGTCCCAAAGACTCTAAAACTTTAACAGTATTTGCATAGGCTTCTTGTATATCGTTACTTGCTTCACTTATATAATTGTCAATAACTGCTATCGTAAGTTTTCTTGTCGGATTTAGATTTGGGAAAGTAGGCTCACTTGACATATCTGCACTTGTAGAATCTTTTTCATCGTGTCCACTAATAGCATCATAAAGTATAGAGGCATCAGTAACATTTTGTGTAATTGGTCCTATTTGATCCAAACTAGATGCATAAGCCGCAAGTCCATATCTACTAACTCTTCCATAAGTTGGCTTCAATCCAACACATCCACAATACGCTGCTGGTTGTCTTATGGAACCACCTGTATCACTCCCAAGAGCGGCTATTGCGATTCCACCAGCCACCGCTGCTGCAGCTCCACCTGAACTTCCACCTGGAACTCTTGAAGTGTCATGTGGATTTTTGGTAATGCCATAGTAACTACTCTCGGTTGTACTACCCATAGCAAACTCGTCCATATTTGATCTACCACATGCCATCATGCCATTTTGTCCAAGTTTTTCAATAACAGTAGCATTATATGGAGCGATGTAGCCTTGAAGTATTTTTGAACCACTTGTAACACTCCAGCTATCAACTTGAATATTATCTTTTATAAAGATAGGTACACCACTCCCATATTCTTCGAAACCAACATAAGCATTCAAATCACTTGCTTTTGCCTTTGTTAAAATTTCTTCTTTTAGTGCTTCTTGCTCTACTTTGGATAATTTTAGTGCCGCTTCTAATGTTATCACTTTTGTTCCTTTTATAGTCTATTTTTATAATACTTAATAATGCCCAAACCAATTCCAATAAGTATAAAAATAAAACCTATTGATATTGCTACTACTTCATTTCCTATCGGTTTAGTCAAATCAAACATTTACAACCTCTGCACATCTATCACAAATTTCATCTTCACTAACAGACTTAAATCTCCAACATCTAGGGCATTTATGCTGACTTGCTTTAGCTATCTCAAATTTTACACCATCAACTTCAAAAGTAGCTAGTACTTCACTGGTGCTCGATTTTTTTACATATGAAACCATAAACCAATCTTCTAAATCTTTTTGATTTTTTATGCCAAAATCATAATCACCACACAATTCTACTTCAAGAGTTGATTTTAAAACTTTATCTTTTTTTAGTTTGTCTATCTCTTCAGAAAATTTTTCTCTTATGGCTACTAATTTTGTAACATCAAGACTAGAATGAACTTCTTTTATATCGACAAACTCGAAATCAAAGATATTTTTTGCATCACCCTTTAATATTGGAGTTGCATAGTCAAGTATTTCATCTGCTGTGTAAGTAAGCACTGGAGCAACAAGCCCTAGCATGCTTTTTGCAATCATTGCCATTGCACTTTGAGATGCTCTGCGTGATGGATTGTTTATATCATCACAATACAATCTATCCTTACATATATCCATATAAAGTGAACTAAGGTCATTTACAAGAAAATGATTTAATACTGCAAAACCTCTTAGGAAATCATAATTATCAAAATTAGTTTTTACCTCATCAAATACTTTTCTAGCACTGTTTACTATCCACAGATCAAGCTCTCCAAATTCTTTTACATCAACTAAGCTTTCAAGATCACTGATATTTGCTAACAAAAATCTAAATGTATTTCTTATCTTTCTATATTGTTCTGCACTTTGTTTGAGAATATTTGATGAGATTTTAAGATCACTTTGATAGTCACTTAAAGCTACCCAAAGACGAAGTATTTCACTTCCAAACTCACGAGTAACTTCATCTGGAGCAACCACATTACCTTTTGATTTACTCATCTTTTCACCTTTTTCATCCACGGTAAATCCATGAGTCAAAAGTGCCTTATAAGGAGCATGACCATTTATAGCAGATGAAAGCAATAATGAACTTTGGAACCAACCACGATGCTGATCACTTCCTTCTAGATATATATCAGCAGGATATTTTCCTGCATCATAATTTCCACTTTTTAGTACACTATTCCAAGTCGAACCACTATCAAACCAAACATCAAGAATATCTGTTACTTTTTCAAGTTCACTTGCATCATATCCACTTCCTGGATATAAAAGCTCACTTATATCTTTATCATACCAAGCATCACAACCAAATTGATCAAATATCATTGCAACAAAGTTAAGAACTTTTTCATCGAAAATAACTTCTTTGGTTTTTTTAACTCTAAAAAATGCTATTGGAACACCCCAACTTCTTTGTCTAGATATACACCAATCAGGTCGTCCTTCTACCATTGCTTCAAGTCGCCCTCTACCCCAATTAGGATAAAAAGTAGTATTTGCTATCTCTTTCATAGCAATTTCTCTTAGAGTATCATTTTCTCCATTTGGCTTGCCATCAACTGATATAAACCATTGGTTTGTAGCACGATAAATCAAAGGTTTTTTTGTTCTCCAACAGTGTGGATATGAGTGAACAAATTTACTCTCTTTGAGTAGTGATGAACCTAACATTTCAACTATTTTGGCATTTGCTTTAAATACATGCATTCCTAAAAATTCATCTGGATTTGGAAATAAATGATGACCTATGATAGTCTCATCATAACAACCATTCTCATCAACTGGCATCAACACTTCAAGATTATATTTTAGTCCAACTCTATAGTCATCTTCACCATGTCCTGGTGCCGTATGAACTGCGCCTGTTCCACCATCAAGCATTACATGATCACCCAAAACGATAGTTGAACTTCTATCATTGAGTGGATTTATAGCTATCTTACCCTCTAACTCAGTTGCTGATATTTTTCTACCGCTATGAGAACCGATTATTCCCATTTGCATAAGCTCTTCATATCTACTTTGGGCAACTATATAGCCATCATCACTTAGTATATACATCTCATCTGGGTTTAGCGCTATTCCTGTATTTGCAGGAAGTGTCCATGGAGTTGTTGTCCAAATTACTACTGCTGCTTTGCCATGTATCTCAAGCTCTTGTTTACTTTTCTCTCTAAGCTCAAAAGCCACATAGATACTATAATCTTCTTTGTCTTTATACTCTACTTCTGCATCTGCTAATGCTGTTTTTGCCGCCCATGACCAATATATAGGTTTGTGTCTCTCTATAAGCAAACCTTTTTTGGCAACTTCACAAAGTGTTCTATATATATTTGCTTCAAATTTAAAGTCCATTGTCAAATATGGATTATCCCAATCAGCAATTACACCAAGTGACTCAAAGCCTTCTTTTTGAATACCAACAAATTTAGTTGCATGCTCTCTACATAGTGCTCTAAAACTTGAAGGATTCATGGCTTCTTTTTTCTCTTTGCCGATATCTTCTTCTACTTTTTGCTCTATTGGCAAACCATGACAATCCCAACCTGGAGTAAATCTAACAGATTTGCCTTGAAAATAGTTATATTTAACAACTATGTCTTTTAGTATTTTATTTAGAGCGTGCCCTATATGAATAGTTCCATTTGCATATGGAGGACCGTCGTGAAGGGTAAATGATTCTTTGCCAATTCTGGCTTCTTTCATTTGTTCATAAACATTCTCAGCTTTCCATTTGGCATATCTGATTGGTTCATTTTGAGGCAGGTTTCCTCTCATCGGGAAATCTGTTTGTGGCAGCAATAGTGTGTCTTTATAGTCCATGTATTCTCTTTAGGTTGTTCTTAAAATATGAGCGATTATAGCCAAAAGTCAATTAAGGTTGGGTTGATTATAGGATTACTAAGCAGATGTTTTGATAAGATTCAATCTTCTTATGGTCTTTTTTCTGCTTTTTTTGTAAGTAGATAATCATCTAACAACTTCATTAATTTCTCATAAGTCTCACTAGGAACGAGATAGGCTATAGGGGCATTATGATTTAATATAGCTATGGCTTCTTTCCCTGCTTTTTTGATAACACTGCTTGGTGATTTTTTGAGTTCGCTGATACCAACGGTCTGCTCTGCATAAATAGTTCTCATTTTAGTACCTTTTTACATACTTTATTTGGTACATTATAACATACTTTTTAAAGAATTATATTTCTTATGCTTTCGCAATCTCATCAACTCATTATGCTCAAACAAAAACGATAGAGTTTCTTTTATGTAGTATTTTATTGCTTCTCTTGTAGGTTTATCTAGCTTATAAACTTTTTGACCTCTAATCGTTTTACCATCTCCAAACAATAAGTTATATTTGTCATTTATATATTTGCCTCTAAACCAACCGAGATGGATGCAATCATCCTTAACTCTTATATAACAAAATCCACCATCTTTTGAATACAATGTAGTTATGTTTTCTCTGTATTTTTCTTTGGCATCATTGCCAATACATATTTTTATAAAATCTCTAGTTTTTAAAAAAAGTTCAGCGTATTCGCCTCTACTATCTTTTTCAAAAGAAGTTATTTTCATTTTACTAGATCCTTGTCATCTTAACTGTTCTAACGCTTAAATTTAGCAAATAGAGGATGATGATCGGAGAGATTATGATTTCTTTCTATACTATATTCAACAAGTTCGATTCCTCTATAAAAAATAAAATCTAAATGATTTTTCATAAAAGACTTAACCTTATCACTTTTTGAGAAAGGAACATGAGTAAAATTTAAATTTTCCATTTTTGTGTGAAGAAATTTCATTCTATTTTTATTCCATGAATTAAAATCACCTGCGATAATCATCGCTCCATCATAATCATCTATTATCTCAATTATTTTGTCTATCTCTTTATAGTAGTGTCTATTTTCTCTAAAATTGATAGCATGAAGATTCAAAATCCACAAAGGTGATTCGTCTTCAAAGGAGTGTTTTGTCAAAAGTAAGCTTTTACAAGGTCCGAATATCAATTCTTTACCATGTGAAAGAAAAGATTCGCTATACATTGTTTTACATTTACTTGCCGTTAAAACGCCATAGAAAGTAGAACGTTTTTCTAAATTTGCTGCAGCATTAAATGTTACTTCTGGAATATTTAATTCTACACCATGTTTAAAATCGGCTTCTTGAAATATAAAAAAGTCAACTGGCTTTCTTTTAGAAAATTCTCCGATGTAGTTACTAAATGAAAAATTATCATTATTTTTATGAACATTCCAACAAAGAATACTAAATTCATTTAAAACAGTATCATCACAAACTAAATGAGAATAATTGTGATGATACATGGATGGTTTTATTAGTAAGCATTTTAATTCATTTAACATAAAAATATTATAGCATAAGTGTTGCAGTCCCTACTCACTTTTGATAGAAATTCCGATCAGTTTATATCCTTTGTCAGTTCGCAAAAATTCGAAATGATCTTGTACACTTTTGCCTTTATTTTTCCCATCAAAAGTGGCATCAGCAACTGGATATTTTCCAACGATTTGCTCATAACAATTATTATAAAATGGTTCAAACTCTTTACCTTGATATATGAGCGAATTGATATCATCTAAAAATACTTGGTATGTTGCATTTTTCATTTGCACTTTTTTGAGCTTTTGTGCGATATCAGATATCATGTCTTTTGTTAAATCTTTTTTTGGAGATAAAACCCATCCATACTTATCATCCCAATAAGAGACTTTGTCAAAAAAATGATTTTTTACTTTTTCTTTTGTTAACTCTTCTTTAAAAACTGATTCAAGCCAATACCTAAACTCTTTTTTGTAATTTATAAAAGAATAAGTTTTTCCATTTTCCCCTTTAAAGTAATCTCTTATAGGAGATATTGAATAATTTGCATCTTCAATAGCCATAGAGTATAAATTGATATCTTCATTAAGTGGGAAATCTTTTATGATAGTATTGCCATGAATATCCACAAGTGCTTCTGTTCCTACAGAGTAAGTGTGTTCACCATCTTTTATTCTTTTACCGCTTATGGTAAATATCATTCCATTGTGAACTCTTGAGGCATCACTATAAATTGGAGGGATTGCTACATTGCCATCATTGTCAAAAAATCCTACTTTATCGATTTTGTGATCTCTAAATCTTATATAACCATCATTTTCACAATCAACACCATTGTCATACATATATAAACTATCTATGCCTACTTTTTTACCTGTTCTAGTTAGATAATAACTCTCATACGAACCATTGTTTATTTTGCTAATAGCGATAATTTTGTCAGTTTTGTTCTCTTTGGCAAATGCTATAATACTCAATATTAACATGCAGCTAAAAATAAATTTGTTCTTCATTATTTTTCCAATTTTTCAAAAGATACAATATTATACAAAATTCATTTCTATAATATGTTAAAATACTTTTATGAAACAAAAACAATTATTGCAACTAATTATAGACACATTGAGAACCGAAAAACAAACAATATCATTTGCTGAAAGTTGTACTGGTGGTAGAATCGCTGCAGCATTTACAGCCATTAGTGGTTCATCAGATGTATTTAATGGCTCTGTTGTATCCTACTCAAATGATATAAAACATGAATGGTTAGGAGTTAGTGAAGAGATACTAAAAAACTTTGGAGCAGTCAGTAGCCAATGTGTAGAGTATATGTTAAAAGGTATAGTAAAGATGGCTCACGCAGATTATGGCATAGCAGTTTCTGGTATAGCAGGACCAAATGGTGGCAGTATAGAAAAACCAGTAGGTACTGTTTTTATAGGTTTGATAAATAATGATGTTATAGATATACATCATTGTAACTTTACAGGAGACAGACAAAGCGTTCAAAAACAATCTGTTGATTTCGCTATAAACCTAATAGCTAAACACCTAAATTTAAATTAATTTTAGAAAAAGTGCCTTGACATCAAAGCAAAAATGGGCTATAATCTCGTTCTCAATTTAATGTCTCGTTAGCTCAGTTGGTAGAGCATCTCACTTTTAATGAGGGGGCCCTAGGTTCGAATCCTAGACGGGACACCACTTTGGTATTTTTGTTGTCTTTAACAGATGGCTCAACAAAGATAGTTTGTTTTATGGTCTCTTAGCTCAGTTGGTAGAGCGCTACCCTTACAAGGTAGATGTCGCAAGTTCGAGTCTTGCAGGGACCACCATGCGGTGGTAGATCAGCTGGTTAGATTACCTGCCTGTCACGCAGGGGGTCGCGGGTTCGAGCCCCGTCCACCGCGCCATTTTATAAGTCTTTTGACTTATTTCGTCTCGTTAGCTCAGTTGGTAGAGCATCTCACTTTTAATGAGGGGGCCCTAGGTTCGAATCCTAGACGGGACACCATTAATATTGTCTTCAACAGACAACTCACGCAAACATAGTTTGCTTTTTTATGACTGTTCGGATCTAGATGACCCTTTCATCTAGTGGCCAAGGATGTTGCATTTTCAATGCATTCACAGAGGTTCAAATCCTCTAAGGGTCGCCAAAAAGTCATGGTCTCTTAGCTCAGTTGGTAGAGCGCTACCCTTACAAGGTAGATGTCGCAAGTTCGAGTCTTGCAGGGACCACCATAAAATACAATACTTATAATTCTAAAACTTTTTAGAATATTAATAACTTCTTAGTGCGGTGGTAGATCAGCTGGTTAGATTACCTGCCTGTCACGCAGGGGGTCGCGGGTTCGAGCCCCGTCCACCGCGCCATTTTTTTTTCAATTTTTCATTTAAGCTTTTATCAGATATAATCAATTTTAGTTATAATATTTAACAAAAGGATGAATTATGTCAAAAGTTGCAAAAGTAATAGAGGTTTTAGCTCAATCAGATAAAAGCTGGGAAGATGCCGCACAAAATGCAATAACAGAAGCATCAAAAAGTGTCAGAAATATTAAATCTATATACATAAAAGAAAAAAGTGCAAAAGTTGTGGATAATAAAATTTCACAGTATCGAATAACTGCAAAGATATCTTTTATAATAGACTAAAAATTTAGGACTATCTATGAAGTATAGACAGATAAAAAATGAAGAGTACAAATTTGAAGATGGAACCATAGTAAGCTCAACAGATATAAATGGCATTATTACATATGCAAATAAAACATTTTGCGAAATATCTGGATACGATAGAGATGAATTAATCGGCTCTAGACACAATATTATAAGACATCCGGATGTACCAAATATAATATTTTATGAATTATGGGAAACTATCTCGCATGGAAAAACATGGGAAGGTATATTAAAAAATCTAAGAAAAGATGGAAGATATTATTGGATTTATACTGTAATTACACCTGTTATAGAAAATGGTATAACTATAGGATACACATCAGTTAGAAGGCCTGTCTTTGATGTTGAAAAAAGAGAAACTGCAGAGAAATTTCATAAACTAATTCTAGAAAGATCAGACCCTATAAACATAGTCTCATACTAACACTTTGTTCATGTGCAGTTAATCCCTCTGTGTGTGCGATTAAAGCACAAGCTTCACCAAGCTCTTGGATGCCTTTTTTGCTCATAGAGATAATTGATGATTTTTTCAAAAAATGTTCAACACTAAGTGGTGAATAAAACTTTGCTGTTCCACCTGTTGGCAATGTATGATTTGGTCCTGCTATATAATCCCCTATTGGTTCTGGTGTATATTCTCCTAAGAATATAGCTCCTGCATGACGAATACTGTTGAGTAATTCAAAAGGCTCTTTCGTCATAACTTCAAGATGCTCAGGAGCTATCTCATTCATGAGTTCCACTGCTTCATCTATCGAAGTTGTTACTATAATTGCCCCTCTATCTTCTATTGATTTACGAGCTATTGCTTGACGACTAAGAGTTTTTAAAAACTCTTCAACTTTACTACTAACACTGTTTGCTAAATCAATACTTGTAGTAATAAGAATTGAACTTGCCATCTCATCATGCTCTGCTTGAGAGAGCAAATCCATGGCTATATAATCAGCTCTTGCACTCTCATCTGCCAATATACCTATTTCGCTGGGTCCTGCTATCATATCAATGTTCACTTCACCATATACAAGTTTTTTTGCAGTTGCTACAAAAATATTGCCAGGTCCAGTTATAACATCAACCTTAGGAATAGTCTCAGTACCATAAGCCATTGCCCCAATTGCCGATGCTCCACCAACTTTGAAAACTTTAGTTACTCCGCAAAGATAACATACAGCGAGGAGCAACTCATTTATTTCATTGTCAGGAGTTGGAGTGCAAACCACTATCTCTTTTACCCCTGCAACAATTGCTGGAATTGCATTCATAAGAAGTGAACTTGGATAAGCTGCTTTTCCACCAGGTATATAAAGACCTGCTCTATCAACTGCAGTTACTTTTTGCCCCAAAATGATGCCATTATCTTCTTTGTCCATCCAAGTTTTAGGAAGAAGTTTTTCATGGTAAGCTTTTATTCTATCATATGCCAATTGCATAGCATTTCTTAGATTTTCGTCTATGTTGTCATACGCATTTTTCATATCATCTAAACTCACCAAAAGTTCAACATCATCCTTTGGCTCCCATCTATCAAATCTAGCAATTTGAGCTTTTAATGCACTATTTTTATCTTTTTTTATATCATTTAAAAGTGATGAAACAATAGTTGTAACTCCTTCTATGTCCATCTTGCCTCTGAGCAATAATTCATCAAACTCATTTTTAAAATTTGCATCGCTAATTTTAATTATCTTCACTCTAAATCCTTATATTTTCTCTTATATCTTTCAAGCATACTAATATTTCCCAACAACCCACCTTGATGAATATAGAGAGTATTTCTGCCAAATATATCCAGATTATTTAACAAAACACTCCAACCTATTGGATCATATAGTAAATCAAACTCAGTACTTGTTTGTTTTCGTAATTTTAACCAAATATTATATAGTTCTTTATAAAGTTTACCAAAATGGTACTTTTTTTGTGGTTCTAATATATTTGGATGATAAATGCTATTTGGCTCTAGTTCGTTAAATTGCTTAATCAAATAATCACTATTACCTACACAGGGCGTTGTATAAACTGTTATTTTAAGTGGATTATTGAAAGTAAGTAGTGAGCAATATTTTTGTAAAAATAGAGCTGTTGTTCCTGTTCCACTTGGTAAAAATATATTTAACTCTTGTATGTTATTTGAAACCTGCCAATCAACTATCTCATTTGCCATTATCTCAAGTCCAAAACTAGCTTCTTTGTCTCTGCCGCCTTCATTTATAAATAAAGTATCTTTGTTTTCTATGTCTTGTATTTTACCCTCGACTATATTCATCCCATTTTCTAATGCTTTGGCATAATTCCCATGTGGATTTTTATTTAAAAATTCAGATATATGATCTGTGTAGTATTCAAATTTCCAGCCATTTATTTTAGCCAATACTGACATACTATACATTGCATTGGATTGATTTGAACCATAGGAAACAAGCTTTTTGATATGTGAAAAATCTTTTTGGAGATAGTAGTGAAGTTTTCTAGTTTTATTGCCAGAAAAATCTGGATGTATCAAATCATCTCTTTTGAGAAAAAAAGAGACACCATCAACTATAATAGTTTCAATTGGTGTTGGTAAATTTAGTTTAATTTCTTCCAACGCAGTTTAAATCTTCATAAGCTTGAAGCAATCTTGTTATCATTGATTCTTCACCAGCTCTTAGAAACTTTCTAGGATCATAATAGTTTTTATTTGGTTTATCTTCACCCTCTGGATTTCCAATTTGTCCTTGTAGGTAGTCGTGATATTTGGCTTCATAGCCTCTCACGCCATCCCAAAATGCCCATTGTGTATCAGTATCGATATTCATTTTTACTACACCATAACTTATGGCTTCTCTAATCTCGCTAAGCAAAGATCCTGAACCGCCATGAAATACAAAATCAACAGGTTTATCACCAGTACTAAACTCTTTTTGAATATATTTTTGCGATTTGTCAAGAATACTTGGAGTCAAGACAACATTTCCTGGTTTATAAACACCATGAACATTTCCAAATGATGCAGCAATAGTAAAATTAGGACTTATTTCATTTAACTCTTTATATGCATAGGCAACTTCGGCTGGCTGTGTGTACAAAAGAGAATTATCAACATTTGTATTGTCAACACCATCTTCTTCGCCACCGGTAACACCAAGCTCTATCTCAAGAGTCATCCCGATTTTTGACATTCTTTTTAGATACTCTTTGCAAATAGCAATATTTTCTTCCAATGGTTCTTCGGAGAGATCAAGCATATGTGATGAAAAAAGCGGTTTTCCATATGTCTTAAAGTGTTTTTCACTTGCTTCTATAAGATTATCTATCCATGGTAAAAGTTTCTTTGCAGCATGATCTGTATGCAAAATAACAGGTACATTATAGGCTTCGGCCAATGTATGTACATGCAATGCTCCAGCTATAGTACCAAGTAGCGCTGATTTTTCAGAAGACAATCCCTTGCCTCCATTATACGCACCGCCGCCATTTGAAAACTGGATAATAATTGGTGATTTTACTCTCATTGCAGCTTCTAGTGCAGCATTAATGGAGCTAGAACCAACTACATTAACAGCTGGGATTGCGAAACCATTTTTTTTTGCTAAGCTAAAAACTTTTTGCAAATCTTCACCAGTAACTACACCAGCTTTAACAATGTCTAAAATTGACATTCTTTCTCCTAAAATTAGTTAGCCACTACTTTAGCATTTTTCATAATTGATTGAATAACTTTATCTTGTTTCAATTGCATTTTAATAGTTTCTTTTACTTTATCAAAAGCTGGAACTTTGCTTTGATCTTTACTTGCGGCTTTTAATTTGTCATAAACAACTTTAGCCTCAGCATCTGTTGCTGACATTGTAGAAGCTTTTTTTTGCATCCAAATTGTTGAAAGAGCATAGTCTTGTTCTTTCTGACTAAGTTCACTTTTTGCCGCTTTAGCTACAAGTTTACTTGGTGCGATTACGCTAACAACTTGTTTTTTTTGATCAACTGTTAATTTATCATAAGTTTGTTTTCCACCAGTTAACATCTTAACTGCATTTTCGGCTTCTGATTTATAGATAGGTATACCATTTACACTTCCTACAACACTATCAGCATATATTGCCGTTGAAAGCAAAACAGTAAGACTCGCAACTAAAAAAGATTTTTTCATAAAATTTCCTCATATATTAAATTGTTCAAATTATACACAATATTTGTAAATCAAAAATTAATAAACTACTTTATATTATTGGGAATTACTTCTATTTTTGCATTTTTCCCTAACTCTCCCGATAATTGTGATAAATATTTTTTGAGTTGTTCTTGTTTGATAAGTGCTACAATCTGAGGTTTTACTTTTTCAAAAGCAATTGCTTTTGGAGAAATTCTATCTTCTATATAAATTACATGGTAACCTTGTGATGTTTTTATAGGTTTCAATGATATAGTTCCAACCTTTAAATTCCAAGCAGCATTTGAAAAATCAGCACTCATTCCATCTTTTGAAAATTCTCCCAAATCACCGCCATTATCTCTATTTTGTAAATCTATTGAATGATATTTTGCAATAGCAACAAAAGTATCTTTTAACATCTTGCCGTTTAATTTTTTTAAAGCCGAAATTATATTATTTGCCTCTTCTTCACTTTTAACCAATATGTGTCTTGCTCGTATTCTAGTGGGTTCTGTAAAACTTTTTATATTTTTGTCATAAAATTGTTTTGCTTCTCCATTGCTTACTATCATATAATCCATCTGTTTTTTAATCCATACATTAAGCATCAATTCTTTTTTTAATAACTCTAACTCTTTTAAAAATTCTGGTGAATTTTCAATTTTTTCTTTTTTTGCCGCTTGTAAAAAAAGTTCTTTTCTCACCATTTTTTGCAAAATCTCTATTTTTTGTTGTTTTGATAATTTTGAATAATCCTCAGATATATTTGTTGTTTTTAAAAAATCTTTGGCATTCTCTTCTGTTACAGCTACTCCATTTACTTTTGCCAATACAACATCTGCATTGACAGATATGGAAACTAAAATAAATAAAAATAATTTTGAAAATAAATTCATAGTCAACCTGTAAATTAAAACTTTTTATAATCATACCCTAAAGATGTAAATCATTGATTAATAAACTAATGTGTAAAATTTGATAACCTTTTAAAAATGATAAAAATGATAAAACAAACAAACAAACAAGAAATTATAGAAATAAAACAAAAACTATTAGAACTTTACCCTGATAGCACAACAGAACTTAACTACACAAATATATATGAGCTTATAGTGGCGGTTATGCTTTCAGCACAATGTACAGATAAGAGAGTAAATATAATAACCCCTGAATTTTTTAAAAAATACCCAAATGTCAAAAATTTGGCAAATGCAAATATTGATGATATAAAATCGCTTATCAATACTTGTTCTTTTTTCAATAATAAAGCAGAAAATTTACACAAAATGGCAAATCAAGTTATAGATGAATTTGAAGGAAATATTCCACTAAATCAAAAAGATTTGATAAAACTTGCTGGAGTTGGACAAAAAACAGCAAATGTTGTTATGCTCGAATTCACAGGAGCAAATGTTATGGCAGTTGATACACATGTATTTCGTGTAGCTCATAGACTTGGTCTATCAAAAGAAAAAACGGCTATAAAAACAGAATATGATTTAACTAAAAAATTCAAATCAGATCTTCATAAACTACACCAAGCAATGGTACTTTTTGGAAGATATCATTGCAAAGCCATAAATCCAATGTGCGAAACATGTCAATTAAAAGAATACTGTAAAAGTAATGCAAGGTTTAAAGTCTAAGCTTATTTACTAATATTCACTTATGATATTTTTTTACTATATCTTTTTTATATTTTAAATCTATTTTGGCTTCATCCTTGCCATCGTATGGAATTATTGACAAAACATACTTAATGGCTTCTATCCTAGATATCTTTTGGTCATTGCCATCTATTATTATCCAAGGAAGTTCTGCTGTATGGGTGGTTTTAAACATTTTTTCTTTATATTCGCCAACTTCATTCCAAAGATTTTTTATCTTTTCATCAACAGGGCTTAACTTCCAATATTTCAACGGATTAGTTAATCTCTCATCAAACCTTTTAATCTGCTCTTCTCTATCTATATCAAACCAAAATTTTATTATGATAATCCCATCATCATAAAGAGCTTTTTCTACTTTTGGAACATTTTTCATAAATTGCTCATGCTGCTCTTCGGTGCAAAATCCCAAAAGAGGTTCTATGATAGCTCTGTTATACCAACTTCTATCAAAAAATACAATTTCACTTTGGTTTGGAAGTTGTGCAAAATATCTTTGAAAGAAAAATTGCCCAGCTTCTGTCTCCGTTGGTTTTGGCAATGCTGCTACTCTAAATCTTCTTGGATTTAGATATTCTGTAAATCTTTTTATCGCACTACTCTTTCCTGCGGTATCTCTACCTTCAAATATTATCATCATTCTTTTTTTGTTATCATAGACCCAGTTTTGAAGCTTAATAAGTTCAATTTGCAATAGTTCAAGTTCTTGTTCACACTTGATATCTCTTTTTATCTTGCTAAATTTCTTTTTGCCTACAAGCCCTTTTAGCCCATCTTTTGTCATTAATAATTTTAAATCATTTTCCATATTTTCTATTATTTCTAATCCACAATCTTTACAAGAATCTTTCAACAGATTGATATTTTCAAATAAATCTTCCATGCAAACACCTACATATTAAATTGTTTAATGATACGCTTAACTACCTTAAAAGTACTATGAATACTATTTATCTCTACCATCTCTTGCTTTGAATGAGGAAAGTATATAGTTGGACCAATAGATGCAAATTCAATGTAAGGATATTTTTGTTTTAAAATACCACACTCAAGTCCAGCATGTATAGCTTTTACCTCACTTCTTCCTATCTCTTCTCGCATTATTTTTTCTACATTTTTTACAAAATCATTAATGTCTGGCTTCCATGCTGGGTATTTATCTCTTCTTTCTACATCAAAACCAAATTTTTTAAAATATTCTGTTGTTTCTTCACTTGTTCTATCTAAGTCATCCATGCTCATTGCTCTTATGCTTACTTCTATACTTAAAACATTATCCTCAATTGAGACTATTGCTAAATTTTGACTAATATTTGGAACATTAAGGGATTTGTTAAATTCCAAAACACCATGCTTAAAGTCAGATATTATTGATGATATATCTTCATCATAATAATAGTCATATTTTTCAACTTCTTTTACTAAAAATATATCATCATCTATTTTATTGTCATTAAAAGCAATAATTGCTTTGGCATTTGCAGGTATAGAATTTGTTCTCTCGCCACCATTGAAATTTATTATTTTTGCATCTTTGTCTTTTAAAAATTTTGCCAATTCAAACAAAGCATTTGGAATCTTTTTGTCTATATCCACTCCGCTATGTCCACCTGGAAGATCAAATAAACTTATTTCAAAACAATTTTGATTATTTGCAATCTTTTTGAGTCTCTTTGTAGCTTTTATATCAACTCCACCAGCACATCCTATACATACCTCACTCTCTTCTTCACTGTCTAAATTTAGCATATATTTTGATTTTATCTCAAAATCAATACCATTTGCTCCTATCAAGCCAACTTCTTCATCACTTGTAAATAAAAATTCAAGCTCATTACCATCTTCTATTAGAGTCATCATCATAGCAATTGCTATACCATTATCAGCCCCAAGTGATGAATTTTTAGCTTTCAAGTATCCATGTTCCTCGTAAACTTCTATATCTGGTGCATCCCCAACACAAACCATATCATAATGTGCTTGTAGTGCTAACTTTGGATTGCCTTTTTTTATTAGTATATTATTAACACTATCTACACTAATCTCATATCCGAAACTCTTGCCAAAATCTACTAAAAAATTTTTAAGATTATCTGTATTTTTACTACAATGCGGAATCTTGCTTATTGCTATAAAATACTCTATTATTTTAGACAATTTGCTACCTTTTTTTGCAAAGATTATAACATCTTTTTTGGTACAATACTAAAAATTGCAAAAAGGACATATATGAACCCAAGTGGATTAAATAACTCTATGCCAAATGAAAAAGGTTACTTTGGAGAATACGGTGGAAGTTTTATACCGCCTCAACTACAAGTTATTATGGATGAGATTACCGATTCATATTTGAAAATCAAAGAGGATGATAGTTTTTTAGAGGAGTTGCAAGATTTATATACCCACTATGTTGGGAGACCAAGTCCAATATTTTATGCGAAAAATTTATCCAAAAAATATGGTGCAAACATATATTTCAAAAGGGAAGATTTAAACCATACTGGTGCACATAAAATAAACCATTGTCTAGGCGAAGCATTACTAGCCAAAAAAATGGGAAAAAAGAAATTAATCGCTGAAACTGGAGCTGGGCAACATGGAGTTGCACTTGCTACGGCAGCAGCTCTTGTTGGACTTGAGTGCGATATTTACATGGGTGAAGTAGACATAGCAAAAGAGTATCCAAATGTTGTTCGTATGAAAATTTTAGGGGCAAAAGTAATCCCAGCTACACATGGACGCAAAACTCTAAAAGAAGCAGTAGATGCAGCATTTGAAGGATATTTAAAAGATCCTGTAACACAATTTTATGCTATAGGTTCAGTTGTGGGTCCTCATCCATTTCCTATGATGGTTAGAGATTTTCAATCAATTGTAGGTAAAGAAGCTAGAGCACAATTTCAAGAAATGACTGGAAAATTACCAGACAATATAGTAGCTTGTGTTGGAGGTGGTTCAAATGCTATGGGTATATTTAGTGCATTTTTAGATGATGATGTAAAATTATATGGCGTTGAGCCTGCTGGAAGAAATCTTGAAGTCATGGGTGAGCATGCTGCAACAATGTCAAAAGGCAAAGTTGGAATAATGCATGGATTTAAATCTTATATGTTAGCTGACGAACAAGGCGAACCTGAAGAAGTTTACTCAGTGGCTAGTGGACTTGATTATCCTTCTGTTGGTCCACAACATAGTTACTTAAAAGATATTGGTCGTGTTAATTATGTAACTATAAATGACGATGAAGCAATGGAGACATTTTTTGGACTCTCTAGAGTTGAAGGGATAATACCAGCGATAGAATCAGCTCATGCAGTAGCATATGCTATAAAACTTGCCCAAAATCAAGGTAAAAATTCTACTATATTAGTCAATTTATCTGGCAGAGGTGATAAAGATATAGATTTTGCAGTTGAGAACTATGGCAAAAAATTTGGTGTAGAAATATAATTATTGTATAATAATTAACTATAATTAGATATTATTGTACAAAATATAATCTTAAAGGATTTTATATGAATAAATGGTCTTCAACTTTTAGAATTTGGCATTGGCTTTTTGCCCTAACTATACTTTTTATGTCAACTACTGTATTGCTTAGAGATACGGTATTAGATAAAGAAGCAAATGGTGCAATAATTACAGAAAATATAAGCACGCTTTATGATGTAAATATAACCAAAGAAGATTCCATGGATGTCGCAAAACAAATGGTAAGACCTTTGTGGAAATGGCATATTTTAATTGGATACCTTTTTGCTGGTTTAGTATTTGCTAGAATGTTGCTATTTTTAACCGAGAGTGGGAAACAAAACTATATCAATTGCGATGAAAAAACGATGCACAAAAAAGTTGTAGGTGCCATTTATCTAGGTCTTTATGGATTTGCCGTAATTGAAGCATTAACTGGACTTGGCATAAAGTTTCATGGATTGCTTGGAATTTCAGAAGAACTTGAACATACCGTAAAAGAGATTCATGAGTTTGCTTTTTATGCAATATTGGCATTTGTTATAGTGCATATAGCAGGTGTTGTAATAGCGGAAAATAAAGACGAAAAGGGCATAGTTTCTGATATGATAAATGGGGGCAAGAAGTCTTAAAACTCATAAAATACAGCGGTAAAATCTACTATTTTACCGCCTTTAATGCTTAGACCTTCATCTTTTAACAGCTTTATCTTTTTATTTTTTCCATATGCATATTCTCCTATGCTACCATCACTTTTTACAACTCTATGACAAGGCACTTGTGGTGCGTTTGGATTATTTTTCATGGCACTTCCAACAGCACGATAAGCCTTGCTTCCTAGTTTGTTAGCGATAGCTTTATAAGTTGTAACTTTGCCCTTTGGAATTTGCATCAAAAGATTGTAACAATTATCTCTAAAAGTCATATGTCACTTCTATCAAAAAATATTTGTTTATGATGTAAAAACCAAAATATCATCAGAGCAAATACAGACCCAAGGGTATCGCTTAGCATATCTTTCTGGGCATCCCAAATATCTCCTTGCGAACCTAACACTTCTATGCCAGCATTCGGATCTGCAAGCAATGCAAATTGCCATTCAAACAATTCATACAGTGCTGCGATTGCCAAAATTACAAAAAAAGAATACGAGTATAAGATAAACTTAGCATTCACAAGCTTCTTCGCCCATAACACTTCTGTAATTGCAAAAGCATAAAATCCTACACTAAAATGGGCGACTCTATCATAATGATTTCTCTCAAATCCAAAAAATTCTGTTATATAATCAAATGGGACTCTAGCAAATGTGTAATGTCCTCCTATTGTATGTAAAAAAATAAATATTGACATAAAAAATAAAGCTATATTTGAGAATCTATGGTAGTATAAATGTATCAAAATAATGCAAAATACTGTTATCCAAACTGGTGCATTTTCAGCGAGCCATACAACTCTATCGTATGGATTTATGGCTAAAATTATAAAAACAATCAAATAAATTAAAAATAATATTTTCCCAAACAATATAATCCTTTTTTTGTTTTTTAAGATTATACCAAACTATTTTTTTAATTTTATATAATAGTTTTATACTAAAAAATATTCATAAGTGATTATTTTATGTTATACTTTTATAAAATTGATTTAGGAGATTTAAATGAAGTTATTGTTTGTGGCATTTATTTGTTTTATTGGTTTTTTGTATGGTGGCAACTTTTTTGTTGACAATAATTTAGTATGGCCTGCTACATTTTTACTTGGTGCTCTTGGTGTATTTATACTATATCTATCGTCTCAGCAAATGTCTAAAGCCAAAAAAATACATCAAGATATTGTAAAAAAACAAGAAGAGATTGAAGACAAACAGAGCTTTTTGATGTTAAATGTCAGCGAAGAGATACTTAAATACACAAAAGAAACTGTTGATAGACTAAATATAATCTCTAAAAATAAAACCAATCTAGGCGATATTGATGAAATTTTTAATGACACTATAAAATTAGAAAAATCACTTCTAGATATAACAAATGATTTAATTGAATTTCTTAGACTAAAATCCAAAAAAGTAGATATTTTAAATGAATCATTTGATATTAACAATGTTTTAAATGATGTAATCGGTTCTATCACAAATAACTTCAAAAATTCAAATACCAAATTGATACTCGATATTGAAAATGATGTACCAAGAAAATTTATAGGTGACTCATTGAAAATAAGTCAGATTTTATTAAACCTGATAGAAAGATCTATGATTATGTCGCCAAACGATGATGTAAAATTAAGTATCTCCATATTTAAAAAACCAGTAAAAAATCAGATAGATTTAGAATTCAAAATAAACGATAGTGGTTATGGGCTAAATGAAGATGAGTTAAAAAATTACTTTGTTCCAAATTATAATGAAAGAAATGGGAAATTAGAAAATATTGGACTTTTTGTTGCAAAACAAATGACAAAAATATTAGGAGGGGATTTAGATATCCAAAGCAAAAAAGGCAAAGGCACCCTAGTCGCACTAAGCATTCCTTTAGAGATGGCAGAAAGTAGTGAAAGTAATTATAACTTACCATCTAAATATATTGGAAACAAAAAAGTTTTAGTAGTAGATGATAGCTATGATTCATCATTGGCAATAAAAAATTTATTTAATTACTTTAAATATGATGCAAGAGTTGATACTGTAAAAAGCTTTTTAAATAATAAGCCTGATATGTATGCTTATGATATTATATTATTGAACGAAGAAATATTTGATGAGAATATTGCAAAACTAATTACTTCTATAAGATCCAGCAAAGAACTAAAAGTCATATCACTAAAATCAATGTTTGAAGATCAAACAAAAGATTTTTTATATCAAAACAATATAATAGACAGAAGATTAACTACACCACTTACACAAAGAATGGTTTTTGACTTAATCGTAGATTTATTTGATTTAAATATAAAAAATGAAAATAAAGTATTAAGTGCTGCTAAAAATATTGCTAAAATACCTATTTTCAGAGGCACGATATACAACAAAGAGAATATATCAATAGATAACTTTTTAGAATTTAAAGATATAAATATCTTGGCTGTTGAAGATAATATAATAAATCAAAAACTACTAACTGCTATCTTATCAAGCCCTGGTATAAATGTAGATATTGCAAATAACGGTTTAGAGTGTTTAGATAAAGTTTTAACACAAAAGATACAATATGATTTGATTTTAATGGATATAAGTATGCCTATCATGGATGGATATGAAGCATCTATTAATATTAGAAATGATGAAACATTAAATACGCTTCCTATCGTTTCACTAACTGCTTTGGTTCTTGATACTGAGATAGAAAAAATGTATCAAAGTGGTATCAATGCATTTTTGGCAAAACCACTAAAATTAGGTCAATTATATACTGTTTTTGAAATGTTCTTGGGACATAAAAAAACAAATGTTGTTGATACTAAAACGAAAAAAGAAAAAATTACACAACTTCCTGGTTTGGATATAGAAGATGGTATCAAAAAAACAAACAATAGTGAAATCTTATATAATGAAGTTTTAAAAGAATTTTTAGATGCTTATGGAAATAGTGCTGAAACATTTGAGATATTAGTAGATGAGCAAAGATATGAACAGTTAAAAATGCTATTACTTGACCTCAAAGGCTTAACATCTTCCATAGGTGCTAATAGTATGTTTAAACTAAGCGATGAAGTATTTAAGCTAATTATATTCAACAAAAGACACTTATTGCCAGGTTATGTAAAAGCTTATAAAGAAAAATTGGATGAACTTTCATACTCTATAAATCAATACACAATGAAAAAGTAGATTAAAACTTGTCTTCCTATAAATGATATGGGAAGACAAAACTATACTCTAAAAAATATCAAAAACAAATCTAATACTGTACAAAAGGATAAAATTTGAAAATTATAAAGTTATTTTTGTTTGTATTTATAGTCTTTAATGTAAGCTTTGCAAAAAATAATCTAGTTGGGTCATACACCAATCGTACTGTGGATACAATCTCACATCTTGCCGTACTTCCGGATAAAACATTTTGCTTTTCTTATATGGGTGGAAATCTTGATTTATTGCTAGCTGGAAATTGGAAAATGCAAGGTGACAACATCATATTACAAGAAGTTAGACAACCTCAAGATATGTATATCGTCATTGGACTATCTGAATCAAATACAAAAGATAGAGTTGTTAAAATAAGCGGGAGAACTCTTTCTCATGCTACAGGAACTATATTTGGCATATCAGAAGATGACAAAATGCCAAAAATGAAATTGATTCTAGAAGAAAACTATAATGGATTTTATGAAAATTATCCATTTGCTCTAAGTAATAATAAAAATGAAAATATTTTCATAGGATTTCCGATAAAATATTTTGCAGATGATAAGATAGAATATAAAGTATATAGTTTTAAACTAGATACTCCAAATGCAAATTCTTTTAGAGTTTTTTTCAATCGTGATGCCATCCGCCATAACTTTGAACTTAATGCAACTTTTAAAAATAATAAATTGACACCCGATGGAGCACTCAATTCTTATGATGGTTTTACTAAAGATAATGAATCTTTGGATAAAAAATCGATAGCTAAGATAAAACAAAATTGCATAGATCCTGTTTTTGCACAGAAAACAAATAGCAATAACTCGATATTGAATCCTACAAAGGTTTTTAACATTATCATGAAAAAACCTACTAAATCTTATTTTAAAATGGATGACGAGTATGCACAGCCAGCTGAAGCGGCAAAAGAATTTAGTATTGATAAGAATTAAAAGTATTATGAATATTTAAACAACATAATAACTTGCATCTTTATGATGCACAACAAGTGCAGTGGTGCTTTGCTCTGGGTGAATTTGAAATGTTTCACTAAGTGTGATACCAAACTCTTCTGGTTTTAAGAGTTTAAATATCTCTTTACTTTGCTCTAGATCAGGACAAGCAGGATAACCAAATGAGTATCTAGCGCCTTGATATCTATTCATCCTAACATCTCTTAAAGTTATTCCTTCATCACTACTTTGAATACCTAAATCAAGTCTTATCTGTTTATGTACCATTTCAGCTAATGCTTCAGCAAGCTCAACTCCTAATCCATGCACAAGATTATATTCTAGATATTCGCCTTTATCATAAAGCTCTTTTTCATAAGCACTTATCTTTGCTCCTGCACTAACACATGTTAGAGCTATCACATCATCTCGATCATTTCTAAAATAATCACTCAAAGCCCTATGGGGTGTTTTTCTCTGTCTAGGAAAACTAAACTGGGCTGTAGCTCTACCTATAATTTCATGAAGTGGCTCTTTGTTGGCATTTGTATCAACATTCCAACCCATACTCTCATCAAAAATCAAAAGCTCGTTATCGTTGCTTCTACAAGGATAATATCCATAGATTATAGTTGGTTCAAAAAGCCCTTTTGTTTCAAACTCTTTTTTTATCCTCTCAAATGCTGGATAAACTTTGGACTCTAAAAGTTTTTTATACTCACTTACTTCCATACCAGCTCTTTTGTATCCCCAATGCATTTTAAAGAGACTTCGTTTATTTATCCAGTTATAGGCCAAATTTTTATCAAAATTACTCTCATTGAGTACTCTTCTGCCCCAAAATGGTGGAGTTGGAATATCTACTTTGATTGGAAGCTTAATCTCTTCAAAAGGAGGAATTATTATCTCTTTGGATTCTATCTCTGCCCTCTTTAAAAGATCACTTGGAAGTTTGTCATCAAGCTTATCTGTAACTCCATTGACAAACTGCTCTATTCTACCCATTGCTATAACCCCATCAAATGCATCACGACAATAAAATATAGCCCCTTTATAAACAGGACGGCAGAAATCATCAACAAAACTTCTAGTTAATGCCGCACCGCCAAGAAGCACAGGTATAGTAATGCCCATATTTGCCAACTCTTCGAGATTATCTCTCATAACGGCAGTTGATTTGACAAGCAATCCGCTCATACCAATAGCATGGATATTGCCCTTTTTGATTTCATCAAGATATTGCTCAAGATCTGTTTTGATACCTATATTTATAACTTTAAAGCCATTATTTGAGAGGATTATATCAACAAGATTTTTACCAACATCATGTACATCGCCTTTTACTGTGCCGATAACCAGAGTGGTCTCGCTTGCCTTTTCTTGCTTAGTGAGATAAGGTTGTAGATAATCTACGGTTGTTTTCATGGTTTCAGCCGATTGCAATACAAAAGGTAATTGCATCTTACCACTTCCGAAAAGTTCTCCAACAACTTTCATGGCATCGATGAGTATCTCATTTACTATCCTATCAGCTCCTAAAATATTATGGGCTCTCTCAACAAGTGGTATCATTCTCTCTTTGTCGCCATCAAGAAGAAGTTTTGCAATTTTGGCTTCATCATCCATTGCCTCATATGCTTCATCTGTGGTTGAATTATCTACGCTTTTATCGGAAAAATATTCTATAAATTTAAATAGACTATGTTCATCAGCTCGGAACAATAACTCTTCGCAAATATCCCTCTCTTCATCACTCATTTTAGCGATTGGCACAATATGTTTTACATTTATGATAACGCTGCTCATGCCTGCATTTATGCAATGATGCAAAAATACACTATTTAAAAAAACTCTTGCATTTGTACTTAGTCCAAATGATATATTTGAAAGTCCGAGCGTAGTACCAACACTCGGGTGTAATTTGGTAAATTCCTTGATAGCTTCGATGGTTTGCACCGCCGCATCTCGGTACTCAACATCCCCACTTCCTACTGTAAATGTAAGCATATCAAATATCAAATCACTCGGATTTATACCATTACGATTTACACAAAGATCAAATATCCTCTCGGCAATTCTAAGTTTATCTTCTTTGGTTTTCGCCATACCTTTTTCATCAATAACTAAACAAACCAATGCTGTTCCATATTTTTTTGCTAACTGACAAATCTCATCAAGTTTAGCTTCTCCATCTTCTAAATTGACGGAATTGATTATGGGTTTTCCGCCTATACACTTAAGAGCTTCTTCGATTGTGTTTACTCTAGTAGCATCTGGCATAAGAGGAATTGATACTTTTTGATTATAAAGAGTTGCAACTTCTCTCATATCTTTTGCACCATCTCTTCCAGCAAACTCTACATTCACATCAAGCACATGTGCCCCATCTCGCACTTGAGCTTGGGCGACACTAAGAGTGCCTTCATAATCACTTGCAAGTATCAATTCTCTAAACGCTTTACTTCCTGTTGCATTACTTCTCTCTCCGATAAGCAAAGGAGCTGGATTTTGGAAAAGTTCTACACTATTAAATAGTGAGGCTATGCTAGGCTCTATTTTTCCACTTGATGCCTTTGGTTCAATATTTATTGTAGCTTTTTTAAGTGCTTGTATGTGTTGTGGTGTAGTTCCACAACATCCGCCCATAAATGCAACTCCATTAAACTCTTTAAATTCAAACTGTTTTGCACTAAATTCATCTGGTCCCATAGGGTAATAAGTATATCCTCCTCTGTTTTGAGGAAGTCCAGCATTTGAATGAATTGATATTGGTTTATTCCAAAGTTCACTTAAAACTTTGAGATGTTTTTTAACCTGATCTGGTCCAGTCCCACAGTTAAATCCAAGAGATAAAATATCAAATGGCTCTAAAATAGTAACGAGCGTCTGTGCATCTGTTCCTATAAGCATAGTTCCACTAAGCTCAATTGTAGCACTTACCATTATTGGCAAATCTACATTTCTTTGGTGATTTGCCTCTTTACAAGCATGAAGTGCTGCTTTTATTTGCAAAGGGTCTTGGCAAGTTTCGAGTAAAAAAACATCGCTTCCCCCATCAATCAATCCTAAGGCAACTTCAACATATCCTGTATACATCTCATCATAATGAATATGACCTAAACTTGGAAGCTTTGTACCTGGACCAATTGAACCTAAAACAAATCTTGGTTGCTCGCTTGTGCTATATTCTTCACAAATATTTTTAACCAACTTTGCGCCCAATCGGCTATACTCATAAGCTTTACTTCCTAGCCCATATTCATCTAAAACCCATGGCATGGTTCCAAATGTATTTGTCTTAATCATATCAGCTCCAGCCATAGCGTACCGTTTATGAATTCGCTCTATAATCTCTGGGGCTGTAAAGTTAAGAAGTTCATTACATCCTTCTTGCAAATTTCCATCTTCATCCAACCAAGACTCTTGTGGTACTTGTAAATCTTGTATTTGTGTTCCCATAGCACCATCTATGATTATAAATCTTTGTTTTATGATATTTGATATAGTCTCTTTGATATTCAAAAAATATCCCTTCTTTTTTATGCTGTTTTTAAAAATCAGTTTGTAGATTTTATTTAGTTATTGTTATAATAATAACAGATAGATACTAAAAACGACGAAAAAAGTTCAAAATTATAAATTTTTTAAAAAAAAAATATGATATAATTAGCCAAGGTTCAAACAATAAGGATTAAAAAATGGGAACTAGAGTTAAAAATTTAATCACGGGTAAAATAATACAGAAGCCGGATCCGATTAATGAAGAAATACCATATGATGGCGGTGTAATGATAACTGAAACCGATACTGCTGGCATTATTGTATATGCAAATCGCAAATTTAGAGAAATGACTGGTTACTCTAAAGAAGAACTTATAGGTTCTCCTCATAGCATCAATAGAAATCCTATTATGCCAAAAGCAGGTTTCAAAGATATGTGGGATACTGTCAAATCTGGTAAATATTGGGAAGGCTATGTTAGAAATATGGCAAAAAGCGGAAAATACTACAATGTTATAGTTTGGGTTAAGCCAAAGCTTGATGATGATGGTAAAATAGTAGGCTATATTGCTGGAAGAAAAGTGCCTGATAAAGAAGGTATGGAAAAAGCTCTTGAGCTTTATGCCAAATTAAAAGCAGATGAAGATCCAAATGAAGGATATATGACTCAACTATCTTAAAAAATACAAAATTTGTATTTTTTATAGTATAATTCTAGAAAATTTAATGGAGAGAAAATGAAAAAAAATAAATTTAGCATATCATTTGCAAAAGCTGCCAATTCTCTCCTGCTACTCTAATCTCTTTTTTACAATTAAAATTTATCTAGTTTTTTTACCGCTTTTAGGTAAAATAAAAAATGTTAACCATAATTTTGGTTTTATAATAAAGGTACAAAATAATGCAAAATGAAAAAATATTAATATTTGATACAACATTAAGAGATGGAGAACAAAGTCCAGGTGCTTCGATGAATACAGAAGAAAAAATTCAAATTGCTGCACAATTAGAACGACTTGGTGTAGATATCATTGAAGCTGGTTTCGCAGCAGCAAGTCCAGGAGATTTTGAAGCTATTAGTTTAATAGCTGGAAAAATTACAAAATCTACTGTTTGTTCGTTGGCTCGTGCAACCGATGGAGATGTAAAAGCAGCTGGAGAAGCTATAGCAAAAGCAAAATATAAAAGAATTCATACTTTTATCGCAACAAGCCCTATTCATATGGAGTATAAATTAAAAATGACTCCTAATGAAGTTATAAAAAGAGCAGTAAATGCTGTTAAATATGCTAGAAGCTTTGTTAGTGATGTTGAATTTAGCTGTGAAGATGCTGGAAGAAGTGATATAAATTTCTTAAAAGAAATCACGGATGCTGTCATAGAGGCTGGTGCTTCTACGATTAATTTACCAGATACTGTTGGTTATAGATTGCCTTTCGAAATAGGTCAAATGGTAAAGACTATGAGTGAATACACAAAAGGTAGAGCCATAATATCTGTTCATAATCATAATGATTTAGGCCTTGGAGTTGCAAACTCATTAGAGAGCATATTAAATGGTGCCAGACAGATTGAATGTACTATAAATGGACTTGGTGAAAGAGCTGGAAATGCAGCGTTAGAAGAAATAGTGATGGCAATCAAAACGAGACAAGATGTTTTCAGGGGACTTGATACAAATATCAATACAAAAGAGATTTATCCTGCAAGTAGATTAATAGCCAATATTACAGGTATTGAGCCTCAGCCAAACAAAGCAATTGTAGGCAAAAATGCATTTGCCCATGAAAGTGGGATACACCAAGATGGTATGCTTAAAAACAAGTCAACTTATGAAATTATGCGTCCAGAAGATATTGGTCTTAATTTGACAGATACTTTGGTGATTGGAAAACACTCAGGTCGTGCTGCTTTTAAAGACAAATTGACAAAACTTGGTTTTGAGTTAAATGAAAATGACTTAAATAGTACATTTGAGAGATTTAAAGAGTTGGCTGATAAGAAAAAAGATATATATGATGATGACTTAAGAGCGTTAGTCACAAGCGAAATGGCAAATGTAGAAAAAGCTTATGAACTTGTAGCATTGCAGCTTATGGATTCTACAGGTGGTGTTCCAAGTGCAGCTGTGAGTATAAAGCATGATGGAGAAACAATAACAGATGCTGGTATTGGTGGTGGCACAATAGATGCTGTATTTAAAACCATTGATAGAGTAACTGGATATAGCGGAACACTTTTGGATTATAAAGTAACATCAGTTTCGAAAGGCAAAGATGCTCTTGCAAATGTAACTGTAAAAGTTATGTTTAATGACAACGAACCAGCGATTATAGGACATGGTCTTAGCCTTGATACTATGCTTGCAAGTGCCAAAGCCTATATAGGAGCAATTAATAGTTACATAAGTATGGAAGGCAAACTTAGTCTTAGAAAATCCTGTAATGATGAGTGTGGAATTTAGTCAAAAGTATATCTTTTGACTAAATATTTATTTCTTTAGCTATCATATCTCTATAAAGTTCTTTTGCTTCATTTAGTTCGCTTTCCATAGGTGGTCTTCTAGCAGCACTATAACCTATTGGCTGACCATTTTTCATTATTGGCATAATATGACTATATACCCAATAAAATTTGCCATCTTTTCTGAGATTTTTTATAACTCCAGACCATTCTTTACCCTCCATCAAGACATCCCATGCCTGTTTAAATATTTCATGTGGCATATCAGGATGTCTTATTATATTATGATTTGATCCGATAAGCTCATCTTTATCATATCCTGATATTTCACAAAATTTTCTATTTGCATAAGTTATAATCCCATTTAAATCGGTAGAACTTACAATAATTCCTCCTGCAAAATTATATTCTTCATTAATATTGGATTCTTTATTTTTTCCATAAATTACAGATTTAAAATAATCTTTATTTGATTTTACAAAAACATTTCTAAAATCACTCAACCTTGCGTCATTATTATTTAATTCTGTCTGCATAATAATACCTCCATGCAAATAAATATACTTGGAAATTATAAAAAAATATTATTACCTTTTAGGAACAAACTTATAAATTATATTTATAAGTTAAATATTTAACCCATAAAAACTTATGTTATCTATTTAATATCATTTTATTATCATTTAGATATGATAATCTAATACAAAAAAATAAAAGCATATTAAATGGATAAACATTTTCTAAAAACAATTAAACTAGTTGCTGACTTTTTAGTGTGCGATGACTATGATTTTATTCAAAACAAACAAAGTAATTGCGATAAACTTTGTATAGATAAAAGTTCTGTTACTTTTGGATATGATTCTGAGTTTATAGTTTTTAAAAACTGCAAAAATATACAAAATAGAAAATCCATAAAATACATATATGATATATTAAAGCTTTATATAAAAACCTTCAAATTTTATTCTCGCGAATGTATAAATCCAATTACTTCACATGAATTAAAAGGCATACTTTCTACTGCTATGCTGTCACTTGAAATGTTAGAAAAATATGATTTTGGGATTGAAGATAGAAACAAACTAACAAAGCAAGCTTTCGAATCTGTCAGTAAATCAGTCAAAGTTTTTGAGGAAATGCTTCATATAGAAAAACTAAACCATCAAAATGAAACGAAAACATTGAAAATTGAAAATGTGAATATGATTGAATTGATTAATAAAAATATAAAATCCCTTACAACATCCATTCAAATAAAAAAAATTAAATTAGAGATAGAAGATAAAACAAATGGTCAAGCTGTTTTAAATGGAGATTACTTTTGGCTCGATAGAGCAATTTTCAATCTTATCAACAATGCGATTGAACACAATATAATGAATGGTTTTATAAATTTAACTCTTGTATGGGAAAAAAATATACTAAAAATTGTCATAACAAACAGTTGCCTGGATGTCAAAAATCATGACAAGCAAAAATTATTTGACAAATTTCAAACATTTGATGATGCGCAACATACAGGAACTGGCATAGGTCTTTCTCTAGTAAAAACAGTTGCTAAAACGCATGGTGCTTTTATCAACTTTGAAAGTAAAACTAGTGGACAAATGACTTTTAATTTTGAGCTATCTCGTCAAATAAAATCCAAACGAACAATAAATAATCTATCAACAGTTGCGGCTGCTTTTATTGCCTTCATGCTTGGTGCTAGCTATTTCTTCCCAATAATTCCAACTTTTGATAATATAAGTAAAAAAGGTGAATTTGATATTATTGAAATAGAAGATGGATCAACCATAAGAGTTAAAAATAGTTCAAATTATAATTTTTGGCATTTTAGAAATCTAACAAATTCGAAATCATACAAAAGATTGCATATTGATAATGGCTATGTAGAAGCAGATATAAAAGGTAATCCTGTTTATTTTATTGCATCAAGCGCCAAACCTTCAAACAAAGCAACAAAAGTTGTATTTGATAAAAGCAATAATAAATCATCGTTGTCTGTTTTAGAAGGATCAGTAGAATCTAGGGATAAAGAAATACAAAGTGGGCATGGATACAATGAAGGGAAAGTTGATACACTGCTTAGCCCACCATCTGATATAAAACTTGATAATCTAAATAACGGAAAAATAAAAATTACAACAAAAGTAGTAAAAAATGCAAAAAAATATAGATTTATCATAGCCAAAGATGAACAGTTTAAAAATATTATATGTTTTTATAGTTCTAATAAACCCGAAATAATAACAAGCGTAAATCAAGATGATTGCTATTACACTAAAATTGTGGCAATAGATAAAAATGATATTGCTGGATATCCAAATGTTATAAAGTTTAAAAATACACAAATGCTTAGTCAAGCTAAAACAACTACAGAAAAGGATTTTTAAAAATATATTTTATGCTAAAACAAATTAAAAAAGGGATTTTATGGTAATTACGATAATTGAAGATAATGAATCTCTCAATTTTGCAATCAAACTACTGCTTGAAAAAAATGGATATAAAGTTTTTGGCTATAAAACTGCTGATGAGCTTATAGATGATATAAGCAATATTGGCAATATTGATCTATTTATTATTGATATAAAACTACCTGGAATGAATGGGCTAGAGTTGATAGAACACTTACGACTATATAAGAATAGTTCGTATTTGATAATATCTTCATATACTGATATACAGCACATATCGCAAGCATTTAGTTTAGGTTGTGATGACTATATAAAAAAACCATTTGAAATAGAAGAGCTGCTCATAAGAATAGAAAAGATAGAAAAAACAAGATACCCTCAATGTAAAATTAAATTCAACAATGAATTCGTTTATGATTTTCAAACAAAAATCTTAGAAAAAGATATGAAGAAAATAATGCTAAGTCGAATAGAAACTAATTTTATAGAGATTTTACTCCGAAATAAAGGTAAAGTAGTATCACTTGATACAATTCGTGAAAAAGTATGGGAAAATGACACACCGAGCAATACAATATCGGCAACAATTTATAGGATAAGAAATAAAATAGGGAATAATGTTATTTTGACTTTTAGAGATGTTGGATATATGATACAATAATAAAATCTCCATGTGGAGATTTTATTTTAATACATTCCGCCCATGCCACCCATATCAGGCATTGCTGGAGCTGGTTTGTTTTCTTTTATTTCAGCTATTGTAGCTTCTGTTGTAAGAAGTAAACTTGCCACACTTGTAGCATTTTGAAGAGCAATTCTTTCAACTTTAAATGGATCTATGATACCAGCTTCAAACATATCTACATATTCACCTGTTGCTGCATTGAAACCAAAGTTTGCATTTTTGTTATTTAATACTTTATCTGCAACTACACCAGCATCGTATCCAGCATTTGTTGAGATTTGTTTAAGTGGAGCTTGAATAGCTCTTAGGATTATTTCAGCTCCTACTTTTTCATCTCCGCTAAGCTCAAGTTTAACTGCACTTGCCGCTTTTATAAGTGCTGCTCCGCCACCTATAACTATACCTTCTTCTACTGCCGCTTTAGTTGCAGAGAGTGCATCATCAACTCTATCTTTTTTCTCTTTCATCTCAGTTTCAGTCGCTGCTCCAACTTTGATAACAGCAACACCGCCACTCAGCTTAGCAAGTCTCTCTTGAAGCTTTTCTTTGTCATATTCGCTTGTTGTTTTTTCGATTTGAGATTTTATTTCTCCAACTCTAGCTTTTACAGCTTCGCCATCGCCTTTACCGTCAACTATTACAGTGTTGTCTTTGTCGATTACTACTCTACCAGCTTGTCCGAGGTCATTTAGTGTAGCTTTATCTAGACTTAGTCCAAGTTCTTCGGTTATTACTGTAGCACCTGTTAGTGTTGCTATATCTTTTAACATCTCTTTTTTTCTATCACCAAAACCTGGAGCTTTAACAGCAGAGATATTTAAAACACCTTTTAGTCTATTTAAAACTAAAGTTGCAAGTGCTTCGCCCTCTACATCATCAGAGATGATTAGTAGTGGTTTGCCTGTTTTTTGGATTTGCTCAAGAACTGGAATCAAATCTTTTAATGATGTGATTTTGGCATCAGTAAGTAAAATCATCGGATGTTCTAACTCGCATGTCATTTTTTCTGCATTTGTCACAAAATATGGAGACAGATAACCTCTATCGAACTGCATACCTTCAACAACTTCAAGATCATCATTTATCCCTTTTGCTTCTTCAACAGTTATAACGCCATCTTTACCAACTTTTTCCATAGCTTCTGCTATAAGATTTCCGATACTCTCATCAGAGTTTGCAGAAATAGTTGCAACTTGAGCTATCTCTTTTTTATCTTTAACTGCTTTTGAGATTTTTTTAAGCTCTTCGATGATAGCAGTACTTGCTTTATCCATTCCTCTTTTTACTTCGATTGGATTTGCGCCTGCTGTGATATTTCTAAGACCTTCTTTAAATATAGAGTGAGCCAATATAGTAGCCGTTGTAGTACCATCACCTGCTTGATCTGCTGTTTTACTAGCAACTTCTCTAACCAATGATGCACCCATATTTTCCAAAGTATCACTTAGTTCAACCTCTCTAGCTACACTCACACCATCTTTTGTTATAACAGGGCTACCATAACTTTTTTGTATGAGGACATTTCTGCCTCTTGGTCCCATTGTTACTTTAACTGCGTCAGCTAATTTTTTAACGCCTTCATATAGTCCATTTCTTGCATTATCTGAAAATACGATATCTTTTGCCATATACTTATCCTTTATTATACTAATACGCCTAGAATATCGTCACTCGAAAGTATCAAATATTCTTTGCCATCCATTGTTATTTCTGTGCCACTATATTTAGCAAAAACTACCACATCGCCCTCTTTGATACCTTCAACATCTGGACCAACTGCTACAGCTTTTCCTTGAAGTGGTTTCTCTTTTGCATTATCTGGTATGATAATACCACTTGCTGTTGTGTTTTTTTCTTCTTGTCTCTCAATAAGAACTCTGTTCGCTAACGGTTTAAAACCCATGATAGCTCTCCTTTAAATAATATAATTTAATTACAAGGCGTATTATAATACTTTTACATAAAAAAGTCAATGTTGTATTAGTCAATTAATGCAATAATATTTAGTTACTTTGACTAAACTTTAATTCAAATATTTGACTATATAAAAAGTTTTATAGCAAAATGGGCCTTGTGTGTTGACATTTTATGAAACTTTGGATAGAATTTCGTCTCTTAAAAACATAAGATAAGTGGCAAGGTAGCTCAGCTGGTTAGAGCGCTGGTCTCATAAGCCGGAGGTCGGGGATTCGAGTTCCCCTCTTGCTACCACTTCAAACAATCATTTAAAATCACAACAATTAACGATATACAGGCACTTACAAGCCACTACTACATACTACAAATACTTACTTTTTTACATAAAATCAACCATGCCAAAGTTGGCAAAATATAGCCATTTTGGCAACTTTTACTACAGAGTTACTACAGACCTTTTTCATGTTCCACCATGAACTTTATTTCTCATTTTTAAAAAAAATACAAAAAGATTGGAGAAATAAAAAAATGGAAACACTTTGTCCTGTGCATCTATATCTTGCAGATATGTTTATGAATTTTAAAGATTCTTTAAACGATAAAATTGGAAGCTTTATATGGAGAGTATTAAATGATTGATGCTACGAGTATAGCCCAACTTAAAAATACAGTAGATATAGCCGATATTATCAACAATTATATTGAGCTTAAAAAAAGCGGAGCAAACTACAAAGCATGTTGTCCTTTTCATGGAGAAAAAACAGCAAGTCTTGTTGTCAGCCCAAGCAAACAGATATATCATTGTTTTGGGTGTGGTGCAGGCGGAGATGTTTTTAACTTTGTCCAAGCGTTTAAAAAAATAGAATTTTACGACGCAGTCGAGGAAGTAGCACAGATGTATAACTTTACATTAAGCTATACAACCAATCATACAAAGAGAGATATATCTATACTTGAGAGATACAACTATCTTTTTATATCATCCTTGGCAGCAAGCGACAAAGTTAAAGACTATGTTTTAAAGAGAAACATCAAGCCAGAGACAATAGAAGAGTGGCAGATTGGATATGCACTACCTACAGCAAAACAAAAACAGCAAGCTGCTGAGTATCTTTTTGCTACAGATGAGCTTATCGAAGCAAATCTATTCGCAAGAGATGGCGACAGGGTATATGCTAGATTTTCTGATAGGTTGACATTTCCTATTCACTCATCCTCTGGAAAAATAATTGGGTGGAGCGGCAGAGCCATGTCAGAAAAAGATGGCGTTGCCAAATATCTAAATAGCCCTCAATCAGATATTTTTGATAAGGCAAAAATTCTATATGGGTTGGATAAAGCCAAAGCAAATATAACAAAACTTAGAGAAGCGATAATAGTCGAGGGTCATATTGATGTAGTCCTGTCGCACCAAGCAGGATTTAAAAATACTGTAGGTACACAAGGAACTGCATTAACTATGCAGCATATTGAGCAACTCAAAAAATTAGGCTGCAATATAAAACTTGTTTTTGATGGAGATAAAGCAGGACAAGCAGCTGCACTTAAAGCTTCTACGCTTATTGTCGCGGCAGGTCTTAGTGGAGAAGTTATCATAATGCCAGCAGGACTAGATCCAGCTGATATGATTAGTTCTCATAGTGTCGATAAATACGAGCATTTACTATGTACTGGTGGCATAGATTGCATAAGATATGTTTTGCTTGACATTGTCAATCGATACAACCTAGACGAACCATACCAAAAATCTAAAGCTCTACAAGATGCTATCAAATTTTTAAATTCAACTCGTGACAAAATAGTTGCGAACGAATACAAAACTTATCTTGCCATGCTTCTTGGTGTTGATCCTAAATATATTGACATAGACAATAACAACATTGAGGCAGAAACAACAACTCAAACACAAAAAATATCGCTAGAACAATCATTATTATATACAATGATTTATTCTGATGAAAAAGAAGAGCTTAGAAATATAGCAAGGCAGATTACACACTTAGGCGCATGGTCCGATGAAGCTGCGTTTAAAGAACTTGTCTCGCCAAATCCAAACATCTCAAAATTACGACATATAAGTATTTTAGACGCGATAGAGTTAAATAAGAGTGAGTTTATGGGTGGGGCTAAAACACTACAGCGGAGATATCTAGTTAGTCTCAAGAGCAGATATATAAATGATCTTGATGTTATCGTAGATATCAATACAAAATTAGCAAACTTATAAGGAGGGGCTAATGACATACAAAAATATGAAGCGGATATTATCAGCAAATCGAAATATCACTACTATTGGTGAGCTTGGATTGTATATAAATCAAATTAAAACAAAGGCAACAACATGATTGAGATTGGGGACATCATTAAAACTACAAGAGTAGCAAAGAAAAATTATATAGTCGTAGGCTTTGATAACCCTTTGCCAGACATGGGGGGGGTAGCCAGTATAATAATTAAACCAGCAAATGGTAAAGGGAAATATCGCAGGGTAAAGATGAGTCGCTTGTACGCGATTGACGGAACAATGATAAAAATAAAAGGATAGATTATGGGAGAAGACAAATTGGCATGTGGAAAAGAAGAAATGGTATCAATTACAGCATTGGAAGAAAAAGCGAGAGAACTCTTAAGTTTAGTGAATAATTTAGGTGATGATTTGTTAGAGATAAAAAGTGAATTAATTTACACCCCATCAAAAGAACCATTGCCTATTAAAGAAGTGCTAACCCCACCAACAAAACTTAACAATATAGATTTACTCTTAAATAGTTTAAAAACAAGAATATCTATGGTTTGGGACGACATAAGAGAAATCCGTACGATTTTATAATAAGGAAAATAATATGGGCATATTTGATTTGATAGCTGGGGCAATCTGGGGAGCAAAAGTAGGAGATAAAACTAGAGAAGTATCAGAAGATATTTTGGACGCTACATTGGACCCAAATAGAGAAGATGAATTAACAAACTTATCCAAAGATGTTATTTCTACTGGCATAGGTATAGCCACAGGGCTAGAAGTATTTGACATATTCAATGATGAAGAATAAAAGAAAAGGAAAAAAATGTTTAAACAATATAGAAGAACACAAAAAGCTGAATTACGACCTGTAACAGAGGAAGAAATTAGAGATGGTATACATTTTGGTATATCTATTAGTGATGTTGATAGATGTAATGGTTCACCTAAGCTAGGAGATATGATAGCTAGAAATCCAGAAAACCACAATGATATGTGGCTAGTTGCTAAAGAGTACTTTGACAAAAACTTTGAGGAGCTGTCCTTTGACAAATCCGCTGATGATGTATCTACACCTCGTCAAATAGAAAAAACTTTAGGGAACACTTGTGCGAATGGTGCTACTAAGAATGTAAAAGACATAGTATTTTGGGGAGATGGAGATTTATTCAAACTTATATCTAAAGCCTCTAGCGAAAATGAGGGTTGGATGAAAAGCACTAAAGCTATGCAATGTGGGGACGATGTTGTTGTCCAAGTCACCACCCAGCAACGAAATCCAGATGGAAGTTATGTTGTGGCTGAAGCTTTAACTACTGTACAAAATGCTTGTATAGAAGAGAAAGAAGATGCAAAAGGAGTCATAACCTCGCGATATATCAATACTAAATATTTTACACAAATAAATGTAAATCAATTTAAAGGATAAGCAATGAACAAAGTGATAGCAATTATGATGTTAGTTGCGGTTATAGTATGTGCGACAGTAGAATATGATAATTTCCTCAACACGCATAAAACAACTTCGCCTTTCTATTGCAAGAATGGTGTTTTAGTTAATGAGTATTTCAATGATGTAAACGCCACAAAAGCAGGTTATAGAATTATTGTCATAAATAATTCTACTGTCAAGTGCAATGTTGAAGATAATTTTATTGTTATTCCAGACTTGGGAATTAGGGTCGAAGTGACTAAGGAGTAAGGGATGAGCTGTGATTGTTATTGCGACTATGATAGCACATTACTAAAAGCAAAACTAACAGGAGAATTATATTATTTAACTAAAAATGATATTGATTTGCCAATTATTATACATGCTAATAGTAAGAAAAATAATGGTTTATTATACGATACAA
>JAQTLV010000002.1:292007-362746 GCA_028714675.1 Sulfurovaceae bacterium | reverse complement strand
CAGTTAAGTCACTCTTGAGAACATATTCTCCAGCAACGACCTTGTCGATATCATGCACTTTGTCTGCCAACTTTTCAAGAACCGCTTCTTGTTTAGTGATATCTTTTTTCATGTCTGCATAAAGCAGGCCAAGAAGAACCCCAGCAATGGTAAGCAATCCATTAACTATCCATATCCACTGACCATCCATCATAAACCCCTTAAGATAATTTTTTTCATCGTTTTTCTCCTTTCATGTTTTTGGTCTAAGTGCTATTGTATAAGCACAAGAGCCGTAGTTTGTGCTATCTGTTGTTGTAAACCCAAATGCTGCTGCATCAAAAGCTCCACCTGTCCATTCTTTATATCCTATACCTGATGTACAATCAAGAGAATCATTAAATCCAGAGCTAACAAAATTAGTTAAATCTGATGATGTAAAGGTTTGTTCTCCAGCACCATGCCCAGCAACACCAGCACATATTATTACAGCTCCATTGGTAATTGGAGTTATACTTGGTGGATTTGCTAAAGCACTATTATTTATTAGATAGTATTGTGATGCAACATCTATTGGTGTACCATTTTGATTTCTAAATACCAAAAATGAGATACTGCCAGCAGAAGATGTACTTCCAGTTCCACCTGGAATAATTAATGATGTATCTGGAGTTCCTCCCATAACCTTATAACACATTTTAGCTCCAGCATAGTAATGGTTGCTATTCCCAGCTGTATTACTAAACAATTCAGTATATCCTGTTGGTAAAATAGCATTTCTAGCAGCCCCTCCACCAACTGTTCCGTTTATAACCATTACTATATCTCCAGCTCTTGGTTGTGTATCGATGCCACCAACTAAAGAAGCAAGAGATATAATCTTATCTGTGGTAAGACCTTCAAATCCTATTGTATCCCCACCAACAAACTTAATTCCTTTTTTTACTGCACCACACATTCTCAATTTATCAGCTAAAGTCATACGCCACTTCCTACATAACTACCATATAAAGTGCTATTTTGCACCCATAAAACAACTGTATCTAAAGCTGTCCATGTTGGTTCTACATTCCCAGCAGAAGTAATCCAAGTCATCGTTGGGAAAGTTGGAGCGTAAGTATCAGCGTCAATTAGAGTTAAAACGATAGATTCGCCATTAACCAAAGTTGATGTAAGGGTAGTTGCTTCTGTTAGTGTTTTGTATTGAATGTCGCCATTCTTAAATGCTATTTCTGTTCCAGTTAGGCTATAAACGATACTTCGTCCAACACTACTTAAAATTTTAGTGCTATCTGTTGTTGTTGGATATGATGTTACGCGAGTTATTTCGAAATCAGGAGCATATCCAGTTATAGCTCCATTAACTGTTATCATAGGGATAACTACTCGTCTATAATCTAAGACTGTGTCTGTATCAAACAAAACTATATAAACTTTTTCTGCTGTGCTGTCTTTACAGAAACGAACATTCAAGAGTGATGAGCCTGTTGCAGTTATCAAACTTGCTTTTGTATTATGCCAAGTATGGTCTCCTGAACGCCAATTCCCAGCAACTTTTATCACATAGTCTGTGTAATCCCCGTCAGATGTAGAGTTTTGATTTACTTGTATTTCCATATCCCCTGCTAAATCGTAACCCCATAATCCTACTATCTCGATGCAGATAGCTCCTGTCGTTTGCCCTGTTTCAAAGTATAGCCAATTATCGGCGTTTCTAATTACATGTTGAATGCCAGTTTTGCTTATGACCTCTTGAACGCTTCCAGCACCGCCAGTTATATTCACATATACAGTTCCGCTCCAGCGATATTGCTTATTATCGTCTAGTGTAATATATATTTTACCTGTTGAACCTGTCACAGGTAAAGAGGCATAATCCGCATACTCTAATACATCATCAACATAGCTAGGTAATTGGCTAGATGGCACTAGGTCATTAACTAAATCTGCTTTTGATTGTAGTGCGGTATATGCTCCACCACTTGATAGCGGTTTATTGCTTCCTACCGTTGGCGTATCTTCTGTGTAAGCATCGATTATTGCTTCTACTGCTGCTTTTGGTAAAGCTTTAGGTAGTGATTTACTTAAATCTATTGTACTAACTTCCATAAAGAACTCCTTTATAATTAATATTTCTTGGCGTTGCTATTAAGTTATCATCCACGATTACAAAATCACTTGTTTCGTCATTGATGATAAAATCTTTTGTTTCATCATCTACAACATATTGTATAGTTCCTAGTACGGTTAAGTTGATAGAACTAGTCCATATAATTTCACCATTTATTTCTAATGTACCAACAAATTGGACTAATAAATTAGGTTTTTCAGTATCTATTTCTTGCCCAAAAAAAGGAAGAGGTATTAAAAAAGGGTCTAGCCCATAGTTGCAGTCATTTTTCCAAAAATCATATAATGCGGTTGCGGTTGAATTAGTAACACCTGCTATCTCCATAATAGCTGTTGCTCCCCTTGTTATAGCCTTTTTCCCAAAGTATCTTTTTGATGATTCTTGCCCAGATTTAATAGGAAAAACTATGCGCGGTAAAGAAGCGTTCCAAATTGGTATTGTCATATTATCTCCAGCACACTAAAAGTGTATTTTGCAATTTGATCTATGTCTTCATTTTTTATTTGTGTTTCTTGATCGACTGTCATAAACCTACCTATCAAAGAAGTAGAATTTAAAAAGTTTTTGCCATCAGCAGATTCATTGTTATTATCAGTACCATCGATGACAACTTCTTTTTTGTCTATGTATTGAAAAAATCTCAAAACATCATCATAATCATTCATTAATATATCGCAACTGCCACTATAAGTAATGGCAGTTGGTCTCTCAACAAAACTAGGATTGCCAAACTCATCAAATTCAAATCTAGAGTAGCTAGTTATGCCATGCTTAAGTGCTAGATTAGTAGCCCCCAAATCATATTTTTTAGCCAAAGATATGGTCCCTATTTGTGTTCCAGTTATTGTTATAACTGCTGTTTTTGCTGGTTCGCAATAATAAATAAAAGTTTTACCAAACTGAATATCAGTGTTGCCCAGACTAGTATCAATATTTTTATCCACGATAGAGATGATATTCCCAATCTCGTTTTTAAAAACTATATTTATATGAGTTCCTACAACTTTACCTAACGCGATACAAGTAAAATTATCAGCGGATACAGTATATTCTATGTTTCCATTTCCTAAAGCAAACGAATAATTTTTCCCATCGAAAGGTTTCCAAATATTATTCTTTTCTAAATAGGTAAAATTCATATTTTCAGGAGATTCAACAGCAGAAAAAAAGTTCCCACTTACTTCCTTATATTCTTGTGATACATCTTTATTTGTGCGAGCATAAATTCCGTCATCACGAACGATTATAGTCTTAAATAAGTGTGCATAATTAGGATATGTTGCAGATGTTGTTATAGTTGCTTTTTGTTCCAGTGTTGTGCTGTATATTTGCTTGATAACATTAGTTGTCCCAGTAGATATGACAGTAGTTGATGATGATGGTTGATAATATACTTTCATTTTCATAACATCTACATATCCAGTTCTATTTGTAAGATAATTCCATTTAGCCGCTATTCCTACGCCAAAATTAGTTTTCAAATCAGCACCAGTTAAAGTTAATCCCCAAGTATCAGTAGAACCACCAGCGTTTTCAAAAGTTAATTCAGACGCAGCAATGGTAGCATCACCCCAAGTAGCACTAGTAGATTTATTATCTCCTACAAATGAGCCATCATTATATACTTGTATTGCATAAGTTATTAATGCGTTGTGGTAATCACTATTCCCAACACCTTGACTTCGTTTAAAACTAAATTCTATACCAGTAATAGTTGCAGTATCAGGGATACTACTAAAATCAAAAAGACCTACTAGCCAGTCCCCTACTCCTCCAGCCATAAATTCCGAAGAAACTGCTCCATCTTCAATAGCAATATTGGCCGTATTAGACCAACTAGGATTATCATACAAATTTACACTTAGTGCGTCATTTGGCGTTAAGTATCCAGTATCCACAATTTCGCCAGTATTTGCTATTTCAGCCTCTACTATATGCTCCCACACACCGCTCATATTTTTTTGTATTTTATTCGTTATGGTGTCAGCTCCAACTGTAATAGATTCCGAGAATGGAGTGTTGGGATAATCAGTCCAAGTGCCAGCTAGTTTAACATATCTATATTGCCAAGTTGTATGGTCTTGGCTCGAATCATTACTATTATACTCTTCTGGATTTTTAGGGACTTCTCCTGTACCAAGTTGAAATCTCTTAATTAAACCATCTTTAAATACTAAATCACCAACAGCATATGTTTCTTCACTACCTGGTTCTGGAGCAACATAATCAGGAATATTAACTTGTGATGAATTGATATAAATATTATTATCAAATTGTAGTTTTGACCCTATCGGAAAATTTTGTTTAACCGTATTATTAAACAATTCGGTATCATCTTTTGTATTTGTGTCCATCAATTCTAATACTACTGGGATACTTACTGTCATCCTACATACCTCATAGTTTCTTCTTGTTTAGTTGTCGCTTTAATAAGAGCTGATAATTTCTCATCAAACAAAGTATATAAATCTGAAATATTTTTCTCTTTGTTTTGTTTATTTAGCTCATCTATGTATTGCCCAAAACTTAATACATAATCTTCTTTGGTTCTACTAGTAGATAGTGCCGTTTCGGCTTTTATCCTAGCCAAATCAATACCACTCAACAAATCAGCTGCTTCAGCCTTAATTGCAAAAATACCACTTGCAAAATATGCTTTTTGTTGAAGTGACAAATAAGATAAACTTCCTGTCCAAGCTTCGGCTATATTATTAATAGCACTTGTTGTAGCATCTCTTAGACTATCTGCGTCTTGTGTCATTTTTGCAAAGGAATCACTTAATAATAATAATTGGCCCACCAAATATGAACCACCATCTGCAGTTGTGTCTATTGATAATAACAAATCTCTAAATTCATCTCTAGTTTTTGGTATTGTATTTAACCCTAGAGTGTTAAAGCCGATTGCTAATGTTTTTTGCTGCATAGCTAGTTGTTCAGCATCTGTATAGAAGTTAGACATAAATGAGTTCATCGCATCTGTAAAATTATCCATGCCGTTCATACTATCTATAATGTCAAGCACTTGCATTTGACTAGTTAACCCATCTACAACACCTATAAACTCTTTGCCTACTAGATTAAATGCATGTGTTGCTTGTTCATATTCTGTTGCTATTCTTACAAGTGTTTCGAGAGAATATTCATTTGCTGTTGCATACCTATCAACAAGCCCAGTAAACATATCTATGCCATTAATTACCCCACTAAATGCTTCGCTTACTGCCATCGTAAGGCGGTCTGATACTTCACCTGGTGTAAGCCCTGTAAAGTCTATTCTGCCCATATTTAATCTTGCTGTATTAAGTGCTTCTGTTACCCTTTTTTCATTAAACCCTAAAGTAACTCCTGCGGTTAATATAGCTTCATACCCACTCGCAAAAGAATCTGCCATATCATTCATTATGTTTTCAGGAAGATTTTTATAAACATTTTTAAGTTTTTCTCTGTGGATTAGCCCCCAAATAGCGGATGTTTTAACAAGAGTTGTTGTATAGCCTCTTAGTTTCAATGTATCTTCATCCATCATATCTTTTAATTTTTGCATTTCAAATTGCAAACCAGTAGATACGAGGGATATATTTTTACTCCATAACCCAATAAAACCTATTTCGTCAGTTGGTACGAAGTTGGCACCAGTTAAATCTATACCGCTTGCACTAGCATTGCCTGTTATGGCACGAGCTACAGCTTGAAAGTTATTATCCATATTTCTTATATGTTTTGACATTGTATTAGTTGCTTCTAGCAACGGATATTGTACATTTTCAAACATATCTCCTAAATTTTGGATACTTTTATCAGAAAAATCAGTTTTACCTGTTGCGGCTCTAAGTTCAGCCTCACTAACTGTTGTACTAAGAGCTGAGCCAACGACTGATGCTGCCATCCCTATCCAGCCCATAGAGCTAATACCGCTTCCTATTCCACTACCACTAGAGCTTCCGCCGCTAGAAGATGGTCCAGCCCCGCTAGAACTTCCGCCCCCAAATATAGATAATATACTGTCAGATAATTTACTTACGCTGTCACCAATCATGCTATCTAGTAACCCGTTAAACGCCCCCGCAAAATCGCCATGTATCACACTTTCTAATACTGAACTTAGGGTTTGTTTTAAGTCTTTACCTATGTCTTTATTTGCCTCTTCCATTTTTTTATAATATACTTTTGCACCCTCAGCCATTATCTCTTCATTGTTTAGAAAGCCTGCGTCGCTTAACTCTCCCATATATTGAGCAGCAGCTAATTTTGCCAATTTCTCAGTATTACCAATAGACTCTAAATATTTAGTATATGTATCATAGTATCTATCATATTGCTCTTGTGCTTCTTTTACTGCTTTAGCTTCTTCTCTAGCGGCTTTTGCTGCATCATTATGCCCTTTTCTAGATTTTCCGCCAGCTTTATCCGCAGCATCTCCAGCAGCATTAGTATTATTTTGTAATAATCCCAAAGAATTAGCAATTTCTGATATATCTGTTTTTTTAATAGTTGCAAGATTTTTATGGATATTTGCTATAAATTTAGATGCCATATCTCTACCATTAGTCAAAGACCCCATCAATTTTTTTTCGTTCTCTAGTCCTGCTTGATAGTCTTTTGTCCAAGTGTTATCAATAAAATCTTTTGTGGACATTTTAGCTGTTTTAATGCCTGAGTTAAATTCTCCCAAATGTACATTTATAAGTTTAAACGGATTTTTTTGACCTATTAGCTCAAGAGCTCCACCTAATCCCCCAAATATAGCACCTGATGCAAGTTTATTTAAACCATCAATCATAAAATTTATCATTCCATTCCACATATTACCAATGGTCTCAACGATTATTTTAAATGTATTTTGCAAATTAACGCCTGCCCAGTCCCAAGCTTTTATGAAATAATTTATACCGCCAACTATAAATGCAACAACTCCATTAAATGTTGTTTTGACAAATTCCCACGCCAACTGAATACCTGTGATAGAATCATAAGTAAATCCGATAGCATTGATTATTCCTTCAAATCCACTTATAGCACTGGTTGAAAAAATTTTCACACCTTGATCTGCATCTAAAAAAGCTTTAGTAAGTTCTTGGCTTATAGTTAATTCTGTAGCTTTTATATAGTCAAATAATCCACTATCCATTACTCCTAATTGAAATCCTTGCCAACTATCTTGCATATTAGATATTATGCCTTCTTGACTTTTTGACATATCTTCACCAGATGCAGCAAAACCTTCTAATTTTTTAGTTAGAAAATCATAAGTATCACCAAGCTTTATGTGCATTTTTATTTGCTCATTTGTAATTCCTAGTGTTTTTGCAATTATTGAGTTATTATCTATATTAGCAGCAAGAACGCTTCTCATCTCCTGACTCAATTGATTCATTGGTACTCTCATAGCTGCTGCTGCTTGAGTCATCAATGTAGTATATTTAACAGTTTGTTCTATAGTAAAATTTAAATGCATTGCAGGACCAAGTGTTGCTTGAAATCCTGCTACTAGCTCATTAAGTGTTGCTGGAGTATCTATATTTGCTCTACGGAGTAAATTTACTGCTTCAGCAGCTCTTCCTTGAGCCAAAGCATATTTTTCTGTTTCTGTTATGCTCTTGCCCAAAGATGTTACATTGGAACTATTAACTGCTATAAGTGAAGCAAGTCCTATTTTCATCTGTTCAAAATCAGAAGCTATATTTACAAAACTAATAGCTGCTGCTTTAGCTACATCAAGCCCTTGTTTTAAGGCATATATACCTACAACTGCTTTTGCAAAATCTGCTATATCTCTTTTTGCAGTATTAAAGTTTTTTTGCAAGGCTGAAACTTGGCTTTTTGCCTGTTTCATGCCCTCTACAAGCTTTGCAACATTAGCATCAACTTCGATTACTACCGTTCCAACACTTGCCATATTTTAAACTCCTGCTAGTTTGTTTATATCTGCAGCTGACGCTGTGGATATGTCTCTTTTATTTGCTTGATTGGTTTTGGTGATCATAAAATCATCAAAACTACGCTTGCCGCCTATAAAGCTGTTTGCTATTGAAAGCAACATTGCCATCTGTATTTCGTTCTTATCTGGAACAGTTGAGAGATACTCTCCCCATTCCAGTAGTTCGCTTTGACTCATATTATTTTCGAGCCAATGCACCGTTTTGCCTAATATCCCTGCTATTCTAAAGAGGTTTTCTCGTCCTTTAACTTTTTTGGCTTATCCCACTCTTGAATGGCAGAGTATATTTCTAGTACGCCAGCCTTAGCGGAATTACCTGCGAGTGCCCCTAATTCTTCACTTGTCATCTTTGGATCTACAAGTGCATGACTGACAGTTAGGTACTGTGACTGGCTAAAGCTGTCAGCACTTAATGTCATCTCATTGTTTTGTATATTGGCAAACTTTTCATTGGTAAGTTCACCAAGCATCAGAGCAGATACCTCGTCGGCTTCTTTGATAGTAAGTCGTCTTATTTTGACATCTGCCTCCCATGCTTCAACATGGAGCGTTTTTTCTTCATTTTTAAACTTGCTAAACAGCTCTTCTTTTGTTATCATTGTTTTTTGTGCCATTTTTTATCCTTTTTTAAATGTTCCTTTTTTAGAGGTGTCAGGAAAGGATTAAAACCCGACTTTATTATTCTGCAGGTGTTTCTACTGGAACGCCTATTTGTTTGACTTTTGCTTTTGTCGTCCATACACCATCTTTAGCTCCTAAATGTTTGTATCCTGTCACAATGAAAGGGATGATGTATATAGTTCCTTTAACTTCAACTCCTGTCTTGTTGTTCATTGTGATTCTAAGATTCACTTTTTTATCAGCAATTGCTGTAGCTATTTTTGCATTTTGGATAGTTGTATCGGCTGCATTTGTCAATGCCTGCGTCCATACATACTCTATCTCTTGCTCACCGTATGTAGTTGATCCAGCACCAACTATTTCATCTCCAGTCTCAAGACATATTTTAGAAGATGTTGTATCAGTGCCAAAGTCTATCTCAATAGCGTTTTCATTACATACGAATTTGTCCCATGTAGTCGTTCCGTTTTTTGCTACTTCTACGACCGTTCCTTTATAATTGGTTTCTTCTGTTGATGCCATGTTATTTCCTTATCTTAAAGTCAATTATTTGTCTAAAAAGCCCTGTCTCTTCTTCATACGCTCCATCCCTGCTATTCATTGCATATGGGATAGAACTAAAAGAATAAAGAGCAGCTTTCACCTCGTTTTTTATTGTCTTTGCCTCTAGATAGTTGTTTGCATACACATCTATCTGCACCCTCGTATTTTCTGATGATACACATCCCTCTAATCCCTGGTTATCACTGCTATTGACTATAGTATAGACCAATGCAGGCTTCACACACCCCTGTGGCATCAACTGAGGATAAATCCTCTCAGCCAAAATGGGTAATTGAAGTTTCAGATGATTAATGAGTTCTATCTCTATCATTTTTTTAGTTTACCTTTTGATGTGGTCATTTTCGTGACCGTTGTTATTATTTTCTCAATTTTGCTATCTCTATATCTACGCGTTTAAGTGCGTATTTTTGGAAAGCTTCTACTGAGCTTGAAGCGCTATTTTCGAATGCAGGTCTCAAGAAAGGCTTTGCAGCCATCTTAGAAGTCCCAAACTCGTCAAAATGGGCATACCAGCTATGTATCTTGTATCTTATCTTCCCTTTTTGACCATTCACACTCACCTTTGCAGTACCTTGTACTTTTGATTTAGGCACTACATAAAACTTAATGTGTCCAGGTTTAGTATCTTTTCTTTTTGCTCTTGCTACACCTATACTTTTTTTGAGCAATCCTGTATCTTCAGGCGCATTATGTTTGGCTTCGGTAGCGATGACTTGTGCTGCTGCTCTAGTAGCTCCTACCATCACTTTCTCTTGTAGATGAGTAGGTAATTGGCTCAATGCTTTTTTAACTTCTGCAAATCCATCAGTCATCTAGCACCTCTTTTGCTATTATTATTATCTGCTTATTTCGCTCAGCGATATTAGGAGCAGATAGGATCTCAAAAATTCTAGTGCCATAAACCACTCTCATTTTAGGTGTCACTCCATCTAACCATCTGATGGTTATTTGATGTGTCGCCTCTGAGTGTCGTTCAGCTGATACATATTTAGAACTACCGCTCACAGGATTGATGGCTGCCCACGCTTTGGTAAATTCGCTCCATGTATTTATAAAACCGCCAGCTCCATCACGCGTTTGTTGGGATTGCTCTATGGTTATAAAACGATTAAGCGGTCCTACTCTCATACTGGTATAATCCTATAATCATCCAATAAATGGTCAGTGTATTTTTTATTATCAGTGCTTACTGTAGCACCAACCACGATATTTTCGCGGTTTTCGAAATATGTAAGCCCGTTTATAAATATCCACTGCTTGATGGCAGCAGGCACAGTCTCATATCCACACTCAAAAGTTACAATGACGCTGTTTTTGCCGCCCTTATAGTCCGACGGGGTTGAACTAAAACTGATAACAGCAGGCACAGATATAGCGTCTACTTCATAATCGGTATATGCCACTCGCTCGCCATCTGTATTAAGATACTCAACCTTAGTTACGCTCACCAAAGGAGGTTTTGGTATTTTAGAATCCTTGAAATTATCAAGATAACCCTCATATGTAGCCTTACAAAGCTGACGATTTGTCATCTGCTCTGCTTTATTAACCGCCGCATCAATGGTCATCTGTATATCAACATTTGATTCATCACCCAAAACACGATAATATGATTTCGCGTCAACTAAAGAAACTACTTCATTATTTAGTAGCTGGATCAGTTTTGTTTTCATCCTGGACTCCTACAGCAGCTTTGGCTTCTGCGTCTGCTTTTTCTTTAGCATCTTTGGCTTCTGCGTCTGCTTTTTCTTTAGCAGCTTTGGCTTCTGCGTCTGCTTTTTCTTTAGCAGCTTTGGCTTCTGCGTCTGCTTTTTCTTTAGCAGCTTTGGCTTCTGCGTCTGCTTTTTCTTTAGCAGCTTTGGCTTCTGCGTCATCTTCTGGGAATGTATCTATCCATTTTTCATGGAAGTCCTCTAAAAATCTATCTTTAAACTCAGGATCATTACTATTCAAAGTGGCAACAATTGCTAGTATATTTTCTAGCAAAGTATCTGCTTCGTTTATCAACTCTTCCTTTTTTTCAATTGCTATGATTTGTGCCTGCTTTTCTTCTTGTTCAGCCTTGATGATTTCTGCTTTAGCTATGGCACGCTCATAATCATCTTTATTTTTAGGCTTTGCAATACCTGCTGCTACCCATCGGATAGCATCAGACTCTGAAATATTGTACTCTTTGCCTATCTCATAGATATCATCGCCAGAAAGGCTTTCAATCATTATCACTTTCATGATCTACTCTTTACGATGCAGCATTTTGAACAACCACAAATGCTTCGTCCAACATTCTTTTTGCATCAAGTCTAACATGTACCTTAAACCCTACTAGACCATAGTCTGCATATTTTTCGTTCAATCGCTGCATTGTCATTTCACCTCTATCCCCTATTTGGTAAAAACTAAAATCTCCAAATACAATAGGCTTCGCTGATGCAGCCATATCAGCCATATTTTCATCTAAGACAAATGGTCTACCCTCAATCGTTCCATTTTTTATCTCTTCTTTGTAGATACTCACACCATTGTTATCTTTTATGTTTCTAATTTTTTGAAGAGTTTTGGTATTGAATCTCCATGTAGCTCTTTTTCTATAGGCTTCAGGAAGTGCATAGAATATTTTTACTATCTCAGTCTCAGAAATTGCATTAGTTGCTGCAAGTGTCGTATCTACTGTTGCTGTTAGCCCAAGAAGATAGCCGCTCGGTTTTTGATTGCCATCGCCTGTACAAAATGCTGGGGCTTCTGCCTTATCAATCCCAATAGCGATTTGTCCTGACATATATGAATCAAAATTTATCATAGTGTCATTAAGCAATTCCTCGGATACTTTAATAATCCCCCCCAACTTGTAGGCTCCCAATTGTTTATTGCCAAAAGTTGATTTTGTTTCGCCGTATGCTGCACCTTCATCTATCCATGTAAAAGTAGGAGCTTCACCCTCTATTGGAATATTTTTTGTGGACATGGTACCAATTACAGTAGAGATACTTCTTGTAGCAGAAAGCGTATTTAGTCTTGTGAATACCTCTTTTTGATACTCTACAGGAACCGTATACCCACCATCAGCATCTACTGCTTTTGTCATCTCTGCTCGGTAAGTAGAAGCTTCATTTCCTCTTATATAATTATCAAACGCAGCTTTATACTCTTTGCTAGAAGTACCAGTTTTAGGGTCATCCTCTTCTCCACCCACTATTGGTGTTGTTGTAGCAGACTTCATAAAGTTAGCTCTTTTTGTGTTTTTTTCATCTCTTTCGATGTCTGCTTTTAGTTTGTCAAATTTTGACTCCATAGCCTCAAATTCAACTATATCCTCGTCGCTCATGTTTGGGTGTGCATCAGTAAATGCACTCATTTGAGCAAATAGCGCCGCTAATTCTTCTTGCTTTGTCATATGTTCTTTCCTTTCAATTTCAATCTTGCTTTAATTGCATTCACTTTTAGTTGGTTTTTTTCTCCAACCACCTCTTCTTGCACACCTTCTTTTAACGGCTTCGGCTCTTCCGTGTCTGCTACTAATGCAGCAACAAGAGATATGTCATTATTAGAACTCTCTCTTGTTTTATCTTTTGCATATGCCAACGCTTGAGAAGCAAGTGCTAAAGCTTGCTCTTTTGGTTTATCTTCATTGCCTTTGAGTAAAACATCAGCAAACCCTGCATCTACTATCTCCTCCCCATAAAACCAACTCTCTTCATCCATCAGCTTCGCGATCTCTTTTTGACTCTTTTGACTTTTGTGACTATATGTTTTACTAAGTATTTTTGCTAAGCCATAGCAAACATCAGAATCCTTTTTGAGCTGGCGATAATCGCCTATAGATAGCGTCCATGGGTTGTGAATCATATAGGTTGCATTGTCGTATGCTTTTAGCTCATCGCCTGCCAAAGCTATATAACTAGCCATTGATGCGGCAAAAGCAGTGATGACTATCGTTACTTTACCTTTGTCATAGTTTTTGATGGCATTAAATATACTAATGCCATCAAACACAGCACCTCCGCCTGAGTTTATTTGTATCTCTACATCGCCATCACATTGCTCAAGCTCTGATATAAAGCTGGCACTTGTTACATCCCAACCTATTACGCCATCAATTTTTAGTATTGTCATTTGTTTCTCCTACTGCTGTTGTGTTGAGTTGTACTCTATATTCATCTCCATTTGGTCCAATGCCATTTAAATTTTCAAGAGCTCTTACTTCATTTATATTCATTACTCCGTTGCTTAATAATGCTCTATACCCCTCTGTTCTGGTCTTAAAATCTCCTCGTAGTAAAGTATCTACATTAAATTTGATACTATATAGTTCCTGCTCTATAGTGCTTAATAGTGATGTAGTGAGAGCCTGCTCAATTCGTTTGATCCATGGAAGCATGGTAAACTGCACAAATTCCAAACTTTGATGCTCTATATTAGAAAATGTCGCATTTTCTAGGCTATTTATCATATGCATAGGTACACGAAATATAGAAGCGATGTCCTCTTTTTGATATTTGCGAGTTTCCAGAAATTGTGAGTCATTATTCGGAATAGTGAAGCGTTCAAATTTCAACCCACCTTCAAGCAATAAAGGCTTACCACTATTATTTATTCCAGCATATTTATCTGTGATATCTTTTTTAAGCCTGTTGTAGGATGTTTCACTTAACTCACTAGGTATTATAAAAGCTCCTGTACCATTGGCACCTTTTTCAAAAAAATTAATTCCAAACTCTTGAGCTGTATCACTTAGTTGTATTGCCCTGCGGTTATATTCTATAGGACTCAGTCCTTTTATGCCATCCGTGCTTGGCAATCCTCTGATATGCAATATATCTTTTGCTTCTACTTCATATGTTTTGGAACCGACTTTATAGATATAATGTATTTTTGTGTTTTCATCCAACACTACTTCCATAGATGCAGACTTAAGAGGATATAGTGCTATCACTTCACCAAGACGATTTCTAATAATTTGACTATAGTGATTACCTCTAGTATTTAAGTCTTGTACTATCATCTCTCGCCACATAACAGATGTCATTAGTGGGTTTGGTTGAAGTTTTAGGATATTAAATAATGGATGTTCTGTAGCTTTTTCTTTGCCTTTATCTGTGGTCTTAAAAACCTCTAAAGCTATCGAGCCTAGCGTCTCAGCTATTACACGATTGCAAGCAAATACAGTTGTATGCTGCATCGCATTATCTACGGTTATAGTTTTGCTACTACCAAAACCAAAAAAGCTAAAGCCACTACCCTTTGAAGGCATTATCATTGGAGCTAAATTAAGATATTTACCGATTATGCTCATTATTAATCTCGCATATCATCGATAAGTAAATATAAAACTACAATGGCAGATATAATTTGTATTAACCCTTTAGCTATATTCCCAATATTTACCCCAAATAAGAGTTCTACACCATTGCCAAACAGCAAAGATACGGCAAATAATAGTGCTAAGATGAGCGTCATTATGATTATATTTTGCAAAAAACACCTTACTTTTTCCAAAGCATAATGTTTTTAGCGGTCATTTTCGTGACCGCTGGTTTTTTATTTTCTACAATTCTCTAAGTCCGCGCTCTTCATAGACTGATTTTTCCTGTTTTACTGGTTCTCCAGTTGCTATACAAGCAAAAGCATTTATCACCGCAGCTACTAGATCTACTTTTTTTCTTACATTTGTTCTGTCTGGCTTTATATTGCCTTGATTGTCTTTTGCTAGAGACACATTACTTATGTGCCAATTCATTATTGGGTCACCTAAATGACGCACTCGTTTTTCTCTGACTAAATCTCTAAAAAAAATTGTTGCAAGGCTAAGGCCCCATGTTGTCTGTCGCACCATAACTGAATTTTGAAAATTATAATTAGATTCTATTTTATTAATTATCCATTTTGCATAAGTTGGGTCATATCCTATAAAATCAGTAATATCTAGCCCATCTACTATATCATCAAGAATATATTGCTGGTCTATTGTTACCCCTTTTGTTGCAGTTATTAAATCTCTGTTAATCCAATCATACAGAGGCACTCTGAGTTCTCTTTCTCTCTCATATATCTTCCCTTCTGGGATATAAGATCTTGGAACGATATCGAAGTATTCTCCATTCTGATATACATCTACTCTTGCAGAAAAATCATCACGAAAAGATAGATCTAATCCAACAATTTTTCTCCCCAACAAATTAAGTTCTGCTACTCTACATGCATCCCATTCTTCTTTCGTTATGAAGCCATCATCTTCTGACCTCCATATATTAAGATGCTTCCTTAAAAAACTAGGCAATTGGTCGCTTTTTTCTTGGGCTTTTTTGGCTGCTTTTTCCATTCCATCTTTGGTTACTGATACTCCATAGTTTGGATTAGCTGCTCTCCATACTTCTTCTCTAAACCACCAGTCATCATACCCCTGCCCTTCTGGTTTTCTTGGTGCCTCTGCTATAAACACGAAAAGATTATCATCCTCTAATATTCCCTCTACGACTTTTTTGGCATATTCATAATCGACATAACAAACAGACTCTATATCATCTCCAGCAGTTGTAATGTCCATTAGGTGGGGTTGTTTTCGAGCTATCATAGCTGTTTTTATATTGTCACGGACGGAATTATCTTTTTGGATGTGACGCTCATCAGACAATGCAAATGTTGGGCTTACTCCCTCAACTGTATCTGCATCGCGACCAAACATTTGGAAGGTGGTATCTTTTTGTGATAAAGTGATGGTATTATATGCTATTGAAGTATATTTTTTTAACTCATCGTGTCTTTGTAACAACTCCTTAAAACCAGTCCATGCTAGTTCAGCTTGTTTTTTTACTGTTGCAAAAGCATATACCTCTCCACCAATTTCACCTCTTAATATCGTATCTGCTATTCCTAATCCAGATCCAAGTATGGTCTTGCCATTTTTTTTAGGTAAAAACCAAAAAGATTCATCAAATCTTCTTACCCATTCGCCATCTGAATTAAATCTCTCCCATCCTGCCCATATTAATACTGCTTTTTTTTGCCATAACTCAAGTATAAAATTTTTATTTGCCTTCACTCCCTTGTAGTGTTTAAAAGTTTCTAATATAGTTATATATGCCATTCCAAGCGGTTCATTAAATCGAAGATTTGGCTTCTCTCCAAGCTCTACGGCTTCAATGTCACGACGATGACGCTCAAATGTCTTCTCGTAATATGGTATTATCTCTGTCATATAATCACTTCGTCCGTATTACTAGTTGACAATGTCTTTACCATGTCAAAAATTGATTCAGCCTCTTCATTATCCCCAAAACTAAGAGATAACCTTTTTCTAGCAGCTATAGAAAGCCCTAGTTGATTACCAAATTTGATAAGATCGTTTTTAACGGATTGCATGGCGTTAAACTTAGGACTTAAGTACTCTCCACCAGTTTTAGGACTTATAAGAACCTCGCCTTGGGTATTTACCTCTTCTGCAAGTTTGAGATATCTCTCATAGCTCTCTGCGTAAGCTATAACTAGTGGCTCATCTACAACAGAGTAATTGATGCCTAGTTCCTTGACTATCTCTTGCACTTTTCGCACACCAACAGTACCAAGCATTGCTGTTGGCTTATTGGTCGACGCTTGCTTCTCATCAAATTTTGCAATAGCTGCTTGCACCTCTTTAGCATTGTGTTTAAACTTAACCCACCCTTCCTCTTTTGATTTTCGCAGTACATTCATAGCATAAGTGCCATATTTTTTGGCTATTTTATTAAAGCTGCATTTTGTGTTTTCAAAATCCCATTTTGCAGATTCCCAATCGATGATATCGTCATTGGTATAAGACTTGTTATGTTCTGTTATACTCATAGGGTACCCCCGTGAAATGGACTTTGTAAAAATCTAGAAGGGGCGTCGGTGTTTGTGCTTGAGTTCTGTAGAGATTTAGACCGCCCCCCTCTAGCTGCTGCAGTCTCTTTGGTTTTGATATTGTGGCAAGATATGCACATGGATTGCAGATTATCAAGACATAATTTACATCCGCCGTCTTCTATCTCTATGATATGGTCCACTATTACTGCTGGTTTGTCACATCCTTCTACGCAACATATAGGATTTCTTTTTAGTTGTATATCTCTGACTTCTTTCCATTGTTTGGAATGATAAAAATTTGAATTTTTTCTCTTTGTTTTATCATATGTTTTAGCTGTTTGTTTGTTGCACTTAGGGCATCTATCTTCAGCATATATCCCATGTATTGGACAAAGTCTTTTCATTTCCAAAATCCTATCTTGGTATCTTTAGTTAGATTGAGTATGTAATCATACTGGTTGATGTCATCTCCTGGCATGATCTTAACTGCAATATAGTTTTGCTCTATTAATCTATGAACATCTTGGGGAGGCTTAACAAATATAATCCCACTAAACTTTTCTATCTTTACATCTTGAAGAAGAGTTGGTATATTATGTCTATATGCTTTAGAAAAATATGTGTCATTGAGTCCCAAAAATCTAGCTAACCAAGTCCCAAGAAAATACCCATCATGTAATAATATAGTCATGCAACAGCTCCTATACTAAATTTCAACTCTTGTTTATCAAGTAATTCGAGCATTCGCGATTTCGAAAGATTATATTTTTGAGTTGGTGTGATAAAAGTTTCATTCTCAGAGTTATATTCTCCTGTTATCCATTTACCATTTCTAAGAATAGCAAGGGTTTGTTTCATATAGTTTACATATTTCTTTTCTTTTAAGAAGTTAGGCATCCATTGCTTATGTGTAATAGTTGTATCTTGCAAGAACATTCTTACAGAATATACAAGATTATCAAACTCTATATCGTCAACATTTAAAAAAGCTTCGAGAGCTTCACTTTCTTTTCCTGACATTCTAAAAAATCCAAATAGACTAAATATAGTTCTAAAACGATTTTTTGTCTCTTTATCTATATCTATTATATTTAAGTCTTCGTTCACTTTGCGTTCACTACTTGGCTTATTCTCTCGATGTGTTGGTAAGTTTGCGTTCACTTTGCGTTCACTTGAATTTTTGACAGAGTTATAGTGAGCATTGTTTTTAAGGATCATAAAGTTATGATATTTTTCTATCTCGCTTTTAAATTCACCTATCCATTTATGTGTGCTTCCTTTACTTGTGAGTCCCCATGATATGCGATAAAACTCTACACTGTTTATCTCATCATTCTCCATATCATAATAATACTCCATAAAACACCGTGCTTTACTTCTATTATTTCCATTAATAAGTTTACTTATATATTCAACTGGGATATTCATGTACATCTTTTTCATATCATAGGTAACTCCAATCTATTTTTATCTTGCTCATATATTATTTCTACATGTTTTGAACTACCTTTTGGAGTTATTACTCTCTCAAAGATAAAGTTATCTAAATATTTAAGTGCACCATAATTGTCTTTGGTGACAACAAACTTGCGATACTCTGTCCTATTTTCATCTGGAACAAACTTATCATTTCTCTTGTGCATAATTTTTTCCATATCATATACAAGTCTAACAGCATCTATAATCGCTCCTGCTCCTCTAGCTTTTGATGCACCAGTGCCATCTGCCTTTGTCGAATGATGTAAAAATATAATGCTTTTATTTTCATTTCTTGCCCAATTTAAAAATGGCTGCATAAAAACGCGTGCCTGGGAGTTATTGTTTTCATCGCCGCCAAAAAAAGCAATCAACGGATCCAATATAATCAAGTTATATTCTCTTAGTTCTCTTTTTAGTGCATAAAATTTTGATGATAATTTGGCTGTATTGCCTTGTGTTTCTATGAGTAATATTGGGTCTTCAGTACTTACAGTTATTTGATTATCTATACTATCAAGTGCACCACTTAGTATCTTATGTTTAACAGAGTTATATCTACTTTTGATTGTACCCTCTGGGTCTTCGCTCATCCATAGAAATATTTTCATTTTGGAGTTTTCTTTAGCAGCTCTAAGTGCTAATTGTAATGCAAGCCATGTTTTACCCGTCCCACCTGGGGCTACTATCATTGATGTGGTAGCTTCTGGTATTGGCAACCAATCTTTACAGATAAACCCTGGTTCTTTTGGTTCCATATCGCGAATATTTTTCTTTCTGATAGACAATGAGCCATGCTCCGCCACTATCTCAACTTTCTTGATTAGTTCATCACAGACTTCCATAGCAGAAGCTCCATCTTCTATAATCTGTTTTTTTACTGTTGTGCCAAGACTTATAAGATCTCTTTTTTGCTTGAGGGCTATAAGCTCTTTTTTATATGCCTGTATATCTGTTATTGGACTTGCAGAGAGTATATCAAGTATAGCTGTTTCATCATAATTCTGGTTCTTTTGTAGATCAGAGATGATAAACTCTTCCGTGATAGGTTTTTCGTGTTTATATAGTTCTACACATACAGAGAAAAAATACTGGTGTGAAGGCAAATAAAAATCTGCTGGTGTTAGGTCAAAAAGAAGTGATAATGTACTATCATCATATGGAGTAAATACGATACTTGAGAGTAGTGCGCGCTCTATGTTTAGGTTGTATAAGACATTCATTAAAGTGCACCAATTAAACGGTATTCACTTGTTCTGCCATCTTCACCCTTACTAGACTCTATTGGTATGCACCATTCATTTCGTAGTTGAGCTATTCTGCTTCTGATATTACGAATGCGTCTGTTGTTTTTGCCAAACGGAGCTTTTTCATAATCATCAATGGTGTTGCCATAAAAAAGTGCTCTTAGGATATAGTAGTTATGTGAGCCTACGACCAAATGACCGCCTTTTTTAGTTTTTATCTTGCTCACTTGCTCATCAAAAGGGATGTTAAAATCAAGTTTATTTACAATACTTTCACTCATTATAATGCCTCCTCAATCTTTCTTGCGCATGATATCGCCTCCTCAATCTTTCTTACAACAGCCTTAATATCTGCTAACTCTTTAAGTAAATCAAGCTTTTCTTTTTCGGTAATCTCTCCGTCTTTTAAGCTCTCATTTATAGCATGGGATAATTCTCCATGTTCATGGGCCAACTCTAAAACAGATATATAAATCTGTTTTGTGCCTGTTTCGGCGGCGGTATAGTCTTTTTGCTTTGAAACACAAAATCCAAACTCTTCAGCTAACGCATTCAACATCATTAGGGTGAAATTATCGTCAAGCTCATAGGCTATATCGATAAACATATCTATGCTCATGCGTTTTGGATTTGCTGGATTATAAGAAGTGGTATTTAGAATTGCAGATAATTGCTTGTCGGCATTGTTGCCTTGTAGTCCTATCGCTTGAGCAATATGTTTTCGCCCATGAAAACCATGTTCTTTGCCACATTTCTCGATAGCGTTGGCAATCGCTGTATAAACTCTTTTGTTTTTCATATTTTACCCTTTGGGTTTATGTCTGCCGCTTACGCCATTTGGGTAAATAGAATCATAAGAGGCATACATAAACATTCTTTTAGCCAGCTTCAAGTACAATATGAAGCACCTCATTTTGTGTTGTGTCTGAGCAGGTAGTCTTGGCGGATGAACTGCTCAGTTTTTTACAATTTTTATAAAGGAAGCCTTTAAACATCAACAGCTATAAATGCTCCAGATACGGGGCTGTATTTAACGCGGATGATTTTAAAAAGACCATTAGTGACATAGAGTCGCAATTCAAAAAGATGGGTTTTAGATAAATTTTCTAAAACAGCCGTGTTTTTATTTTTAAATGCTTTTTTGAAGCGTCTAAAAATTGTATTTTTTCTCATAGTAGTTTTAATATCGATGGTTAAGATCATATTAACTCCTATTTAAATAACCACTCAGAGGCGGAACATCCTATGGACTGACCGCCTCTTAAAAGGAGTATTGCACCAAAGTGCTAACTATAAGGACATCGATAGCATTCGCCCAGATACTCAAATGTGAATATCTTTTGAGATTATAGACAAATTGTTTTGTTTTTGTCAAGTGTTTGTTATAAAAAGTTATAAAATTTTAATAAAAGGATATATATGGCCAGAATAAGAGGAGATATTATCTGTGAAGATTGTGGTACTATTGGATTTGCTACAACTAAGGTAGCAGGAGTTTTTTGGGTTGAAATGCTTTTATATATATTTGGGATTATATTTGCCATTATAACGCTTGGTTTTTCTTTAATTGTGCCAATAGGGTATTCTATAAGCAGACGTACAAGAGCTGTTTCTGTTTGCAAGAAATGTGGTGGTAAAGTAGTCAAAGTCGATACACCAAGAGGTAAAAAGCTGATTAATGATATGGGCTTTGTGGAGGCTTAATATGTCAAATAAAAGGATATTTATATTTATATTAATGTTACCATTATTTTTAATATCCGACAATAAAAATATTATGCAAGAATTTGACAATAATTGCACAAAAGGTAACGCAGTAGCATGTATGACCATTGCAAAGCTTATTACAAACGACTATGAAATATCTAAAGACTATGCTAAAAAGTCATGTGAAATTATTGGAATTGATGAATGCTTGAATATTGCATACTTATATATTAAGGGAAATAAAAAAACTAATAAAGATATAGATTTGGGGTATAAAATTTTGGATGTTACTTGTGATATGGGAAGTGCAAAAGGATGTGAGGTCTTAGCTTACGCATATTATAATGGTAGCAAAGTAAAGAAAGATAGAAAAATAGCCTTTGAGCTTAATGAAATTGGATGTACAAACGGAAGTTCACAGTGTTGTATAATGGCATCATATGAATATTCTCAAGGCAACTTAACACGCCAAAATTATTGCAAGGCAAAAGAATTTGCAGGAAGAGCATGTGATTTAGGTAATACTAATGGCTGTAAAATATATAAAGCATTAATTATTTTTTGTCCTATTGATCCTATTATTATGCCAAAGTTCTAAACCCTGTCAAAAAAACCAACAACCCTGCCGATAAATTTAGCAGACTCTGCCCATTTATGTACTTTTATACTTCCATATACAGTATTATCACTAATAAGCGTATGTGTCTCTTCTGTTGGATTATATGTTACTCTTTTAACCAATATCGTATTATCAACATACATAACATATATTCCACCATCTCTTAATTTACAATCTTCATTCTCATACGGATTGATAAAAAGTAATGCACCATTTTTAAATGTTGGCTCCATGCTGTCACCTGTAGCATTGATGATAAATATATTTTTATAGCTTCTTAGTCCTAGGTGGAGTTCCAAAAAGTCCTTGGTAAAACTCATAGGCTGACTATTATCTAGATACGAAAACGCACCACCACCTGCTCCTGCATATGATTCGGGGTAATATGGAAGCATGATGATATTGGACGCATCTTCAATTAATTCTCCGCCCTCAGCAATATATTTTAATTCGCCATTTGTGAAAATTTCTTTTAAATCTTCCTTAAAAGATTTTGGCATTTTTGAAGCCCCTTGTCCACGCTCATATCTGCTTATTTGTGTTACATCTTTTTGTAGCCGAACTGCTATGTCATTTTGTGATAATTCTTTTTTTTCGCGTATTTCTTTTAACCTTAAACCCCAATTATTCATATTTTTCCTTTTTTTATACAAAAAGACTTGACAAAGACAAAACAATTTGTCTATAATTCAATCATAACTTTTTATTACTCATTATAAACAGATTATAACACATTATAGTTTGGTTGTAAAAGGTTATAAAACGAAAAAAATAACCAAAGGAGAAATCATGAACGCAAAACTTCTCAAATTTAACATATCACTTGCTAAAACAAGAGGCATAAAAACTATAGGAGCATTTGCACTCTTTTTGAGAGAAAATCAGTTTCTTTTAGCAGGTGGTAGATAATGCGCAAACACATTAAAGTGCAAGGTTATAGTAAAGACGGTCAATTTGGCTGTTTTTACACCGATGATCAGATAATGGCAGATACCCTTTGCGAACTGTTTTTTGAGCGATATGAGACTATGCCAGCAGATAATGAGTTCGGATTGGTTTTTAACTCTTACGAAGAGATATTAAATCTTCTAACGAACAAATATCCGTCTAGAGTTTCTATCAACAAAGAAGAGTTGGCAGAGGTACTCGGCATCAGTAAACACACTATCAATCATCGACTCTACAACGGAGGAGCATTGCCTGACTATAAGAAAAATGGTGACAAAGTGCAATTCATGTTACCTGAAGTCGCAAAGTTTTTATCGTCAGACATGGTGGAGGCTAAGCCTACAGGCTGGAATACTAAAAATATATTTGGAAAAGGAGAAAAGAATGAAATATGTTAGCATAGATATAGAAACAACAGGACTAGACCCATTGGATAATCAGATTTTAGAGATAGGAATGGTGATAGAAGACACAAACAATATTTTACCTATTGAGAAATTACCTCGATTTCACTGTTATATAAAACATAACGAGATAATAGGTAATGCTTATGCCATCAATATGAACAGAGATATCATCCAAAAAATAGTAGAAAACGATACCGAAAAATATCAGATACTCAAAGAGGAGCAGGTAGCAACTTATGTATATGGCTGGTTATCACAATATTTTCCACCTAAAAATAACTATATAAAAATAACACCTGCTGGTAAAAATTTTAATGCGTTCGATAAGCTATTTTTGGAGCAGCTTCCAGAACTTAAATCTCTAGTTAGATTTGCTCATAGAGCTATAGATCCTGCTGTTTTATGTATGGATTGGAAATGTAATGATGAGTTGCCAACGCTTGAAGACTGCAAAATAATGTGTGGACTTGAAAAAAGTGTGGCACACACCGCAATAGAAGATGCTCTAGATGTTATTAGGATTATGAGAGTTGCTACCGAAAACTATACAAAGTAAAAGGGGTAAAAATGTATAAAAATATAGAAGCCTTTTTGAGTTCTTGGGCGTTTAAATTGTTTCACAAGGACTATATCGAGAACAAAATCAAATATTTAGGAAGCGATACACTAAGACATATTAAAAGAAGTAATATCAGAATATATTATATTTTAAAGAATGTTATTGTTAGAGCATCGAAAAAATTTAAACAGATTAGATTCAACATCATTATGATTCGCAATGATGAGAGTGTTACCAAGAATGATTGTTTAGTATTTGAGCCTGCTGGTTTGAAAAGAGTCTAAAATGAGTAGTAGCATCAGCAATAAAAGATATAGCCGTGAGTATATCATTAACACTATGTTTGAAGATTTCAAAGGGCTTATAGATGAAGATATTATAGAACAATCATTGATTAATTTAGGAATTATAACAGGCATTAGTTATAGAGATCTAAAAGAAATGTATATCGATAAGCAATTATCTTTTTATGAGATTGCAGAAGTTATGGGATGTTCCCCAGGACATATTAATAAATGTATTACAAAATATGGACTACAAAAAAAGAATTTTGGTATCACAACAGGAAATAATCAAGCAGTCCGCAGAGGCACATGGCGACATAATGTGAGAGTATCACAACCAACTAGAAAAGCAGTAATAGCTTTTAAAGCAAATGGCAAAAAACAAATTGCAGAAGCAGATAGTATATCTCAAATGGCTGATATTCTAAAAATAAAAAGAGAATATATTAGAGATTGTTTATTGCCCCATAAGCACAGAAATACAGCAATGGGATATAGATTTGAGCATAGGGATATATTATGACCAAAGAAGCACTTAAATACCACATTGGGCGTATTGCTTCTATGGGTGCCAAAGAGATAGAAAAGATGAGATACACCATCAGTACCAGCACTTGTGACAAATTGTCAAAGGACTTCTTGTATAGAGCTTGTGATGCAAGAGAACAACAACTTGATAAAACAAATGCCATGGCAGTAGATGGTGATATAGATGACTTATAAAAAGGAAAAACGAATGAAAATCTTAATATTGTTAACGATGTTCTTAGCAGGATGTACGGCTGAAACAAAAGAATATAAATCCTATCTCGATAAATACTATACAACTTCAAGATTTTATTGTGTTAATAATGTTCTTATAAATGAATATTTTAATGACACCACAGCAACTACACCAGCATATAGAATTATCATGATAAACAACGCTACGGTTAAATGCATCAATGAGCCAAGTCATATTTACATACCAGATTTAGATATTTTGGTAGAAATTAAGGAGTAAGCAAGTGGCAAAACAAGATTATGACTTTATAGTTACATCAACAGGCAGAAAATTCTATATGAAAGATATAGAAAAAAATCAACTTCATATAGAAGATATCGCAATAGCATTGTCTAGAATATGTAGGTTTGCAGGACATTGTAAAAGATATTATAGTGTTGCTGAACATAGCATACTTGTAGCCAATCTACTTCCACCTGAATTTGCATTAGCAGGACTATTACATGACGCAACGGAAGCATACCTGGGCGATGTAACTCGTCCGCTAAAAAATCAACTTCAACAATACAGAGATATAGAAGATAGACTTCATGGACATATAGAAAAATCGTTTGATGTGGATTTTTCAAATCCTATTATCAAAGAAGCCGATGACCTTGCACTTTTTATAGAAGCCTCTCATTTATATCCTAATGAAGATTTAAAAACATGGGGGATTAAGATACCAAATGACATACCAGAGATTATGTTTATAACTGATTTTGATATCAATCCTTTTGATGCAAAAAAAATGTTTATCAAAAAATATTTGGAATTAACATCATGAAAAAACCTACACGGCCACCATTAAGATACCATGGGGGTAAATGGCGAATGGCACAACATATCATTCCACACTTTCCAGTACATAAGACCTACTGTGAACTATATGGAGGCGGAGCATCTATACTACTTCGCAAGCCTCGTGCAAAAAATGAAATATATAATGATCTTGATGGAGATATAGTTAATGTTTTTAAAGTACTTAGAAACAAAGAACAATCCAAAAAACTTCTTAAGCTGCTAGAACTAACACCATTTGCACGAGATGAAATGAAACTTGCATGGGAAGAAACTGATGACATTATAGAGCAAGCTCGTAGAACTATTGTAAGGTCACAAATGGGATTTGGAAGTGCTGGAGCAACTAAGGGCCGTACTGGTTTTCGTGGTCTTGATTGTTATGAGGGAAGTTACAGTTCTCCAGCAAAACAATGGATGGAATTACCAAAAGCACTATATGCAATTATAGATAGATTGCAGGGTGTTATCCTAGAAAACAAACCAGCTCTTTGCCTTATTGATGCAGCAGACCAGAAAGATACACTTTTCTATCTGGACCCACCATATATGCATGAAACTAGATCATCTGTTACAAATTCGCAAAAATATTATCGACATGAGATGACGGATGAAGATCATATTAAGCTGCTAGAAAAAGTATTGCAGATCCAGGGCATGTGTATCATTAGCGGATATAGAACAGATCTTTATATGGATGCACTAAAAGATTGGAAATTACTTACATTTTCAGCAAGGGCAAGCTCAAAGGCAGGAACTGTTATTAGAGAAGAGTGCATTTGGATATCGCCAAATTGTAAACAACAAGACAATTTATTTTGTATATAAGGATGTAATATGAAAAACAAGCTAAAAAAAATATATGATTTTTTGCCTGATGCTGGGCGTGATGTTCCAGTCGTGAAATATTTACAACATTTCCTGATTATCAAGAGAGCAGATTTTGAAAGTCGCTCTATTTTGCCAATTCCATATTTGAGAGTTCAAACTAAAAACAAATCTTTTTGCTTGACGCTATATGGAGATACCGTTACAAATGCTTCTTTAGTTATCAAAAAAGAGAAACATATTGACCTAATTTTAGATCATGTTTTAAATGAGTTAATGGAGGCTATATGAAACACATTATCTCAATTAGTGGCGGTCAAGATAGTACAGCGATGACTGTTAGAATGTTAGAACTTGGTATGCAAATAGATTATATTATCTTTTGCGAAACTGGTAATGAGTTTGATGAGATGTATGAATATCTTGATAGGCTTGATTTGTATCTTAAAAATAAATTTAGTATTGGCATTACAAGACTAAAAGGTAAACATACACTTGAGAGTTTGGTTTTTTCTCCTTTCACCAGGGGAGAACGAAAAGGACAAATCAGAGGTATGCCTTATGCTTCCATGATGAGCTTTTGCACTCGTGATCTAAAGAAAAACATATCAGATAGATTTTGTAAATCGCTTAATGATGATTGTTGTGTTTATCTTGGCTATGTTGCTCGAGAGAGAAAAAGAATGCATGACAGCGATAAAAAATATATAACAAACAAATATCCTTTAGTTGATTGGGATTGGAACGAAAACGAAGTAAGTAATTATTTAAAAGATAAAACTTTATATAACAAGCTTTATGATCATTTTACTCGCACAGGATGTAAATTTTGTCCAAAGCAATCAAGAGATAGTTGGTTTGCTTTATATTCTTATCATCGAGATGATTGGAATATTGCAAAGAGTTGGGAACAAAGAGCAACAAAAGATGATGCAGTTATCAAAACTTTTGTTCAAAATTTACCACTTGAGGTGCTTGAGCAAAAATTTGAGCAGAGACTAAAAAGACTACAAAATACTCCACAATTCCAATTAAACTGGAATGATCAAGATGTATCTTGTATGTGTAAGTAGAAAAATCTAAAAGGAGAAATAACAAAATGACAACACAAATACCAATTTGCAGAGCATTAATAGCAGGTACAGAAAATGATTATCTTGTAGGAATGTTATCAAAACATCAACATATCGTAATGAATCAATTAAAATCAGAATGGTATGAAATTACAGATTTTTATAAAAATAAAAGAGAAATCATAGATGAATCAACACTAGCAATACACTTCCCAACTATGCTCGCAAGCGACAGCAATAGACTATTGCCAAACGGAGAAAAAGATTTGAGGATATTTGCAAGTCTTAGTGAAGATGGCAATGGTGGAGATACGCTCTTTCATGCATTAGAATGTGAAATTTATGTTACTATTTTTAACAATGCAAAAGGTTTAAGGCTATATGAATTTTTAGATAATAGAAAAATAAGGAACCAGATATTTGGTTCTATTAGTAATTTTAAAATAACAGGAATACAAGAATAAGGAGAAGATGATGAGTAGTATTAAATCAATATATAGAGGTATAGAAATAAAAGCCGTAGAAGATGTATGTTTGGGGGGTTGGTCTACAGTAGATATTACAGCAATAACCAAAGATGGATTCTTTATTGTTAGTAGCTATACAGAAGAACCATTAGAAGACGCATACAATTCCTTGAAATATACAGTTGATGATTTTATTGATAACTTTAATTCAAATGAAGAAAAATGGAGCAAAGCATGAATGAAAGAAAATGCCCTAAATGTGGTAGCACGCATTTAGATATAGAATATATAGCGATTGGAGAGAAAGTATATACTAATCATATCCCAAAAGATAATAAAGATAATAGCAAAGTATATCATTACAGAAATATTTTTGGGGAGGATTACTATTGTATTATATCTGATAAAGAATATTTAAAAATTAATTGCTTGATTTGTAAATATCAATGGGATGAAGATACAGATAATAATAAGACTTCAATAGCTGGAGCAAAAAATGAGTAATGATTTCCCATCCGCATTAAAAAAAGCAGAAAGCTTTGGTGCAAGAATAGAAAAAATAGCAAAAAGAATAGAATCTAGAACTTCATTATCAGCATATGAACTAAGAGAGTACATTAAAAATAGACTGGCTATAAAGATATTTTCTAATCAAGATAATGGTTTAGACAATGATTATCGTAAATACCCACATCTATTAACACTACCATCTATATATATGGAAATGTCAAATGCTCTTGGGACTATTAAAAAAATGAATATATATAGTCTAAGATCAAAGATAAAAAAAAGACGATTAGTATATTAAGGAGAAAAAAATGGAAAACAATATACCAAAATTTCAATTCAGTAATGTCGTTGTTGTAATGGAAGATAAGATAGGCGTAATCGTAAAAACTTGGGGTGCAAGTTCTACTGGTAGCAAAAGAGGAATACACTACGAAGTATATGTAAGATACTTTAATGCCATATTGGAGTTTGATGAAAAAGACATTAAACATTTTGTTTATAGTAAAGAATTACAAGAATATGAACATGAATTTTATGAACAGGAGCAATAGATGAGCAAATCAAAAATAGAATGGACGGAAGCCACTTGGAATCCAGTTAGCGGATGTGACAAGATAAGCGATGGTTGCAAAAACTGTTATGCTGAGAAAATGGCTAAAAGACTTCAAGCAATGGGAACGAGAGGCTATGAAAACGGCTTTGCTGTTACATTGCACCCAGATAGACTTGATGAGCCGACAAAACGCAAAAAACCTACTATGTACTTCGTGTGCAGTATGGGTGATTTATTTCATGATGATGTGCCTTTTGAGTTTATTGATGATATTTTTGCAACCATGATTCACAATTCTCATCATACATTTCAGATATTGACTAAAAGACCAGAGCGTATGAAACAATATTTTGAAAGACCAAAAGAACTAATTGAAGAGTATTTCCCAAACGGAGTTACTCTCCCAGCACCAAATATATGGCTTGGTGTAACAGCCGAAAATCAAGAACAAGCAGATATTAGAATACCACTTCTATTAGATACTCCAGCACATAAACGATTTGTTAGTATTGAGCCGATGATTGGAAAGATTGATTTAAAGTGCATTATAAATGATTACGCAGGTATTAGAACGCAAATCAATTCTTTAACAGAACATAAAAGTATAGGGAATGCTGATTTTTTAAACATAATAGATTGTCAAAAAATTGATTGGGTTATCTGTGGCGGAGAAACAGGAGTGAATGCAAGACCGATGCACCCACATTGGGTAAGAAGTCTTAGAGACCAATGTCAAGATACTAAAACACCATTTTTCTTTAAACAATGGGGCGAGTGGGCGTTTGAAATGCCTACTTCGTATCAAAAAGAGCCAACTTTATATATGAATACATACGGACATATAGCCACAGAAGAAGAAGCTATAGCAGATGGTGGAAGTTGGAAAGGATTTTGGAAAGTAGGCAAGAAAATAGCAGGACATCTTATAGATGGAGAAGAATATAGAGAAATAATTGGAAATACACAATGACAAAATCCGAAATGAAAAAATTGAAAGTTGGGGACACTATAGAAGTCAAAGCACTGCACTATAGAATAGGATATAAAAAAGCTATTAGGAAGATAAGAAATATTAGTAGTTTAGGAATAGAAATAAGTCTCTTTGGTTGGAATGATTTTATTTTAAAGCCAAGCAAAATAATTAGAAAGCTATAAGGGGGTTGAAGATGAGCGCAAATGACTATATGAATAGAGAACAGGTAAGCAAATATCTCAATGTTTCCTCTTCTACTGTGGACAATCTAAAGAAAAAAGGCTTACCATATATCAAGATAGGTAAGTTGATATGGTATAAGGTAGAAGATGTCAAGACTTGGCTTGATCAACATCGAGTACAGTCTCAACAACATCCCACGCGAGACGAGAACCTTGAAGATAATTAAGTGACAAATATGCGTCTATCGTGTGGGTGTTTGCATGTCCTAACGCACCGCTTAAGTGTGTAGTAGCCATTCCGTCCTCTCCCATTGCTGATGAGATGACATTTCGTAGATAGTGAAGTGTGAAGCCATCAACTCTTTTCTTTATTCTATTTGTAGTTTTCTCTACATTTTGCCAATGGCCATTTTTGGCAGCAAAGATCCACTCATTGAATTTTGGTATTTTACCGATTATGTTTGCGATAAAAGGCGGTAAATAGTGCTTTTGAGTCTCAGTATTTTTCGTAGTCCGCAGCAAGTAATAATCCTCTCCCATATCTTCCCATCTAAGTTTTAATATTTCACTTTTACGCCTACCTTGAACTGCAAATAGGTAGAAAGCTAGGTAATAAGGCTCATCTTTAAACTCATCAACTATGACTTCAAGTATTTCTTTTAATCTATCTTTGGCATTAACAACAATTTTTTTAGTTTTTGGCAGCTTCACCTTGACGCTATCACAAGGATTATAAACCATCACTCTATTATCTATGGCCATTTTGCAAACTGGGTTTAATAACTCAAGAGTTTGTTTAACTGTCCTATCTTTGAGTCCTTGTTCGTATTGAGATTGAATTGATTTTTTGATGTGTATGGGCCGTAAATCTACTATTTTTTTATTTCCAACGAACTTTTTTACATATCTTTCGTAGTGGCTTTTAAGAGCTTTGTTGAATGGTGTTATTTTTAAAACACTAAAATGCAGATCCACTGCAGCATCTACGGAAATGCTATCGTCTATTCTCTCTTTCTTTTTTTCTCTTATGGCGTCAAGCTCACGGATAGCATAAGCTATTCTATCTCTTTTCGCCCATCCTGGAGGGGTACAATATATTAACCCCCTATATCTCTTTTTTTCTATTGTAAAATTATAAAAAAACTTCCTATATTCATCATCAGCCCACAAATTCAACGCTACTTTATTTTTATAATCGTCTTTATTTATCATTTTGGGTGTTCACTTAGGTGTTCAATTTAGATTTGTTATGATATAACGAGATAGCTTAAGATAGTATAATAACATACACATATATGGCACAATATAATTATTTGGTATGTAGTAATAATAGGTTAAATTGCCTCATAACCGAGTGGTCCAGGGTTCGAGTCCCTGAGGACCCACCATAACTTTCTTTTGTATCTACAAAATCACAAAAAACCAAATCAGTGCCGTTTTTCAATATTCAATGTTAATATATAATACAAAATAAAAACAATTAACCATGCTGGAGCGATGGCATAAATTGTTGACGTTCCAAAAAAATTCCATCCATAAAATGATACAATACCTACAAACATAAGAATTAGTGCTTTATTTTCAGATATTTTATGTCCTTTTGCCAATAAAAATATAATAGGCCCCAAAGTAGATGCAAATACACCCCAAGCATCTAAAACGAGTGCAAATATTGTTTTGTTATTTAATGTAGCAATTAGCAAAGCTGATATAGTTACAAACAATGTTCCAATTTTAACCGATTTATAATTTTCAATGGGAATCAAAGTAAAGTCTCTTGTCAAAGAAGCCGAACAACTAAGCACTAATGAATCAGCAGTTGATATTGTTGCTGCAAATAATCCAGCTAACATAATACCGATAAATATCGGTGTTAAAGTCTGTTGAGAAAGAACCAAAAGTGCTGTCTCTGGATCAAAGTTTTGTACTTCAGGTATAGCAATATGCGATATCAAACCAACACAAATTGTAGCCGCATAAAATAAAGTAAACCATATATAGTAATAAGCTCGCATACGATTAAGTGAGTTTACACTATCAAGTGCCATATAGCGAATTAGTATATGTGGTTGTCCAACAACTCCAATACCGCCAAAAAACCACCCAATAACAAATCCAAAAATACTGATATAGTTATTTTTCATTTCGCTAGGAAACCAATCCATATATCCAGGCTTAATCATAAATATTTTTTCCATAAAGACACTATACCCACCTATTGAATCAATACTTACAAAAAGTAGCATAAACATGGATATAATCATAATAAAAGATTGCAAAGCATCTGTCCATATTGATGCACGAAGACCGCCAGAAAATGAATAAAAAAGTATTATAAGTGCTGCAAGTATCGTACCAATATTTCTATCCCAACCCATAATTGTTGTTAATGCTTTACTTCCTGCACCTAGTTGTGCAGCAGTATATACTATCAAAAAAAGTACAATCAATACACCTATCGCTTTTCTAAGAACAAAATAATCCTTGCCCTGCCAATTAGCTATCAATCCACCGACACTATGAGCATGAACTTCTTGTGATTTCATTATGAGGGCTTTGTGTACATTAATGGACGCTATAAAATCTCCTACAATCCATCCTATCATCAACCAAATTGAAGGCAGCCCAACTGTATAAGTATACCCTATCATACCAACAAACATATAACCACTATTATTCGTCGCAACTGCTGACAAACCAGCAAGCCATGGTGGCACACTTCTAGATGCAGTCAAATAATCTTGGCTGGTATGTTTTGATTTTCTCATAGATAATAACCCGACTATCACAAATAATAGCATTGTTGTGCCGAATGAGAGCAATATATAATCCAAAAACATCCTTTCTATTATAATTTATAAAATAATATACACTATTTATGTTAAATTTTTACAATATTTATGTTAAATTATAACACTATAAATGTATAAAATGAAAATCTATAATCAAACTGCAAAAGATATATCATTACAAAAAATCAAATGAATTCGTCTTTAAGCCCTTTTTAGAGATAATTAATCTAATACTTTAAGTTTATAGGTTTACATGGAACAATTTGAAAGCTATTTTGATTTATTAAAACAACTTATAAGAACACCATCCGTTGTTGGTGCAGAAAATCCATACTTTATGACTCTTAAAAGAGAACTCGAAGACCTTGGGATAAAAACTACACTATATGAAGGGCTACTTGTAGCACAAGGAAATAATCCAGATAGTGGATACATATCTTCTCACACGGATAGACATGGACTTATATGTACTGGTCCAAATGAATTTCAATATGCAGCTTATATAAGTAAAAATAGAGGCGATTTGACTGGCAACTCTATATCTGAACAGACATATAAAAATATGAATGAGAGATTTAAAGATCAAAAGGTCCAAGCATATAGCCCATGCTCTGGAAATTATCTAGGTATGGGAACTATCAAAACTACATACATATGTGAGAGACGAGGCAACTTGATATTTGAAATTGAGGGATTAGAATACCTCATACCAAACACTCCTGTTGCTTTTTTGGACAAACTCACATTAAAAGACAACTTTGTTATAGCGCAATTGGATAATGTTATAACAAATGCTATGATTATATATCTTTATCAATTAGGATATCAAGGAACAGCATTTTTCACCGCAGAAGAAGAGGCAGGAAAAAGCTGGAGGTATCTACTTGAGTGGTTTCAAAGATTTGATATAAGTACAGATAAATTGCTGATATTAGATACTAGCCCTTATTCGGATATATCAATGATAGAAAAGCTTGATGTTGTTTTTAGACGCAGAGACTCTCATGCGAGATTCAAATCTCCATTACAAAAACAGTTGATTAAATTTTGTCGTAAAAATAAAATATCATATGATTATAAAGATAGATACATAAAAGAAAGAAACAAACAAATGATTGCAGATGGCAACAAGCCTAGCTCAATTGGTTCAACAGAACTTGGTAGACTCATAGTGGCTTCAAAAAATAAAATCCAAGGAACAACCTTGCAGGTACCAACAACTGGTTATCATACAGTAGAAGAAACTGCCAAGATAGACAGCATCATCAAAGCGCTTCGAGCACTAAAAAATTTGTATCTAAGTTAGTAATTAGTCAGACAAATGTTTTTTAGTGCTTATCTTCTGTACTCCAGTATAAGAAGATGATGCTTCAAAATCATCAAATATGGCATCATAACCCATATTTTCCAACATAGAATCAATTTCTTCTAGCTTTATCCCATTTTCATTGATATGATTTTTTATAATCTTTATATCTTTTTCGTCTATATAATTCGATTCTAATTCAAACAAAATGTCATCAATCTTCATCTGCCCTCTTGAAATGTTTTATACTTTAGAAATTATAAAATATTTTTTTATATTTTTTCTTAAATATTATCCCTTACCTCTAGTTTTTGTTTTGTTTGGATTCGATAAGTTTTCAATTACTTTTTTTTCAATTACAGCTACTATCATATCGGCTATATCTTTTTCGCTTGCTTTTTCTATACCTTCTAATCCTGGAGATGAATTTACTTCCATAACGAGTGGTCCTCTTGATGATCTTAGCATATCCACGCCACAAACATTAAGACCCATTACTTTTGCTGCGGATATTGCAACAGCTCTCTCTTCTGATGTTATCTTGATAAGTTCTGCACTACCGCCTCTATGCAAGTTTGACCTAAACTCGCCATCTGGTCCTTGTCTTTTCATGGCTGCAACTACTTTGCCATCAATCACAAAACATCTTATATCAGCTCCGTTTGCTTCTTGGATAAACTCTTGAACCATAATATTCACACTTAACCCCATAAAGGCTTGTATGACGGATTCTGCTGCTTTTTTAGTTTCAGCCAAAACTACACCAATCCCTTGCGTACCTTCTAGTAATTTTATAACAAGTGGTGTTCCACCAACTTCTTGGATAAGGTCATCTATATCATCTGGATTTCTAGCAAACCCAGTAATTGGCAAGCCAACACCTTTTCTAGAAAGCAATTGCATACTTCTAAGCTTATCTCTAGATCTACTTATACCTACTGATTCATTTAGCGGATATACACCCATCATCTCAAATTGTCTAAGAACTGCCGTACCATAAAATGTAACGGAAGCTCCGATACGTGGAATCACAGCATCAAAACCATCTAGACTTTCACCTTTATAGTGCATCATAGGTTTTTGTGAGGTTATATTCATATAACATCTTAGATGATCTATCACTCTTACTTCATGTCCCCTTTTTTGGGCTGCGTCAACTAATCTTTTTGTTGAATAAAGATTTTTATTTCTAGAAAGAATGGCTATTTTCATACTTGACCTTGAATATTTACTATTTTGCCATTTTGATATGAAAGAGAAGGATTTACTATGAAATTTTTGTCTATTGCGCGTCTACCTAGCAACATTCTAAATCTCATATTATCTCTATTTGTTAAAGTAACTTCTATCTTTTTGTTTATATTACCTAAGATCATAGTAGTTTCAATAACATATCTAAGCGTTTTATTGCCATCAGAGCTAGTTACCACTCTCTCATCAATGACCTTTGCTTCACAGTGTTTTATAATAGTAGGATTACCTTGTACTGGATGTATCCCGAATCGTATCATTTTTTGGTCATCAACCATAAAAGAATCTACATAAAAAGCATGAAGTGCTGATGTTTTTGCACCTGTATCAACTTTACACTTTAATTCATCTATTCCAAGTTCTGGCAGAGATATCCATTCCCTCCACCCAAGTAAATGAAAACTATTCACTTTTAAAAATCCTTATGTGCATTTTGAGTTATTGTATCACAAAATTTAAATATTTTAGTCACTAAAAAAAGATTTTATTAATTCTAACATTATCTCTGGGTTATCTTCTCTATTTATCTTATCTCTAAATGCACTAGCTCCCACATATCCTGCTTTTGAGTATGTGTGCAGATGCTTTCTAAACATAATAGCGCCATAATCTCCATAATGGCTTATCATTTGATGAAAATGTTCTATAACAGCTTTTTTTATCAACTCTTTTTCATCTATATCGTCAAGACCTTTTATTTGGCTAAAAATCCAAGGCTTTCCAACGGCTGCTCTACCTATCATTATCCCGTCGCACTTTGTATGCTCTATCACCCAATTTGATTTTTCAACACTATCTATATCACCATTGGCAATTACTGGTATAGAAATGGCAGACTTTATCTCAGCAATAGCATCGTAATCTACGGGGGCTTTAAATCTACCAGACCTTGTTCTTCCATGTACTGCTATAAAATCTGCTCCACTTTGTTCGCAAACCCTAGCTATCTCTAAATGATTCTTTTCATTAAACCCTAATCTTATTTTTGCAGATGTATATGGTTTATTTGAATGCCTTTTGATAGTCTCTATCGCCTTCCCCATAGCAGGCAAATCTGTCAAAAGCGAACTACCAGATAGGTTATTTACTATTTTTGGGGCAGGACATCCACAATTCAAATCGATAATATCTATATAATCAAAATCATTTAGTATCTCAACTGCACCTTTTATAACATTTGGATTAGACCCAGCTATTTGTACTGCATAAGGAGTTTCTAATGGGCTTTTTTTGAGCATATGAAGTGTTTTTTTACTATTATGGACAAGTGCATTTGCACTAATCATTTCGCTAACGGTCAAATCAACGCCAAATTGTTTAACAAGAGATCTAAATGGCAGATCTGTATAACCGGCCAATGGGGCTAAAACATAAAGTGGCTTTGAAAAATCAAGCATCTTCACAAAGAGAATCTAAACTTACAATATCTTGTAATTTTAAATTATTTTGTTTTTGTTTTAAATCAAAGAATATTTTTAGCTTTTTGAAATTGTTTTCTGGATTTGAATTGATAAATTCCTTTGCATTATCCATCATTTCATACTCCAATAATAGATAAAGATAAGCCATCTCAGCATTTTCATCTTTTTGTTCAAAATTTTTAAATAGACTGAGTATTGTCTTTGGATCTAAAAATTTCATAGCACTACTTGCCAAATTTATGTAGTCTTTGCATGAAAGGGTTATTGAGTTTACTATCTCTTTGATGTTTTCTTCATTTATACCAACTTTATCGCCACTATTTAATCTTGTGAAAATATTTTCTAAATTTGCAACATTCATTAAAGGTAAATATTTCTTTATCTTGTCCATATTTTGTGTTTTAGTAATAATATTTAGAGCTTCAGAAACAACACTGCTGTCATATTCTTTCTCATTTGCCAATACTTCCATGGCAAATTTTGCATCACTTTGAAGTCTATTGATAGAATTTTTTATGGCCAATGGATTGGTATTTGATAATTGTTTAGATACTTTTTTTGCTTTCAAATCAACATATGCTCCACTATTAATCAATTTCACAATATTTATCATATCTTTTATTTTTTCATTGCTTGACTCAAGATCTTCTTTTACAATAATTGATGAATTGCTTAAAATTGAAGCTATATTTTTTAGGTTTTCTGTAATTATATGGTTTTCTCTAGGTTCATTTAAAATTGACCAATAAGCTAAATCTTCTAATGTCTCAGAATCTTTTTGCCATCGTCTTAGAACAAAGAAATTTTTAGCACTATAATAAGCCATATGCAAAACACTAAGAATTAAAAGTATAAATGCTGGTAGTGTTACCCATAAAGCAATAGGAAGGCTTAATCCAATACCAAAAGCTTGTAGATTATAAAAACTAGCATTTACCAAAAATGTTAAAACTGAAACAATTATCAAAAATACTATTGATGAAAATATATATAAACCTATTCTCACTGATTATCCTTTGCTTTATTTTTTTCAACAATTTCTCTACACACTATACAGTACCTTGCAAAATTTTTAACTTGGAGCCTTGCTTTTCCTATTGGTTCTTCGCACATTTCGCAAATACCATAAATGCCTTTTTTAATTTTATCCAAAGCTAGGTCAATTTCAGATAATTCATGTCTTTGTTGTTCTAATATTGCATTATCTATTGCTGTATTTGTTGAGATAGAAGCGAAATCAGCTTCATCATTGAGTTCTAATTCTCTAATGTCATCTAATTCAGTTGAGGTTTTATCTAGATTTGCTTCTATTTTTTCTTTTCTTGTCATTAATTTAGTTTCGAAATCTTTTAATTCATCTTTTGTTAACATGCTTTATAGCCTTTTTTATTTATGATATGGGTGATTATTGTTTATTGATAGTCCTCTAAAAATCTGTTCTAGCAATACAACTTTAATCAGTTTATGTGAAAGTGTAATTTTACCAAAAGAAATAGCAATGTTGCATTGGTCGACAAAAGTCCTTTCAAGTCCGTATGCACCGCCTACAAAGAATGTTATGTCTGCTCTATTCTTAAGCAAAAAAGCAAAATCGAAGCTATCTACCTCTTTTGAGGATGGATCTAAAACAATTGTTGTTGTATTTCTTGAAAAATATGGCTTAAAAGCATTTGAATAACTTTGTTGTGCAAGCGTAGGAGATATATCTTGTGCTTTTGATATTTTATTGTCAAAAACATCAACTATTTCTATTTTTGAATAAGAGTTAATTAGCTTACTATAGTGGTCAACTAGTGGTAAATAGAGCTTGTCTTTGCCGCCTTTATCTATAGTAGCTATTGTTATTTTCATATTTTTACATCATTTATTCTAAAGGACTATTTTTATTTATATTTTTTGGTGTATTGGTTGGACTAAAATACATGGACAAAATTCTAAATAGAAAAAATACAAAAATTACAAAAATCAAAAAAACAACTTTATTTTGATTAATAACAGGTTGCGTTACGTTTATAACAACATCTCTTGTAAGAAATATGATAAAAATATCCATTACAAATCTTATCTGTAATGTCTTTTTTTCTATAAAATCGAGTATCATTCGAACAACTTCTATAAGAACTACAAATTCAAGCATCAAAGTAACTGCTTTATAAAATTCCATTCCAAAAAATAAAATTGATGATAATACAACCGTTGCGATAATTACAGCCAAATACTTTTCAAAATATTTTGCTAATTTTTTATCCATTTTATACCTTATTTTATAGCGTCTATAAGTTCTTCTTCGTTAATTGCTAAAGTAATATTTGTAATCTTTTTGTTTTCTAAATTTACTATCATTATTTTATCTTTTGTATTTTCATCTATAAATGTTTTTGCCAAATCTGGTTTAAACATAAGCAAAACAGAATATTTGCTTTTTTTCAAATCAGGCATAGCTACCATATTTCTTATGGCTACAGGCATTGGGCTGATATCTGCAACGAACAACATATTTTTTGAAGATAGAAACTCTTTTGGTTGATTTGAAAGATAATTCTTAACTATATGACTCATTGGTTTAGAAAATACAAAAATAACTTTCTTTGTATCACTATTTAATGAATATAACTTATTACGCTGATCTGGCAATGCAAAATCGATATTTGAATTTAATTTTAATCCATTTGTCGATTTTGTGAAGTATCCCTCTTGATTAAATATCTCTTTGCTGCCAAAACCTATAAACCCAACGATAACGACAAGCATCAATACAACTAAAATTATTAATTTTTTAAGCATACATATCCTATTTATTTTTGAAAAATTTCAAGAAATCTGATAAAGTTTTTTTCATCTCAAATCTATTGACAACCATATCTATAAGTCCATGTTGAAGCAAAAATTCTGATCTTTGGAATCCTTCTGGCAAATCAACACCAACAGTTTGTTTTATAACTCTAGCGCCCGCAAAACCAACAAGTGCCCCAGGCTCTGCCATAATGATATCGCCAAGCATGGCAAATGATGCACTAACTCCACCCATAGTAGGATCTGTCAAGATGGATATAAAAGGCAGCTTAGCGGCAGCAAGATGATTTAATGCGGCAGATGTTTTGCTCATTTGCATCAAAGAGTATGTACTCTCTTGCATTCTAGCCCCACCACTTGCACTTATTATAATTACGCCTGTTCTATTTTCAATCGCTCTATTAACAGCTCTTACTATCTTTTCGCCCTCAACAGACCCAAGACTTCCGCCCATGAAAGCAAAATCAAATACTACGAGCTCTGCACTTTCTCCATTTATCTTACAACTTCCGCTAACAACGGATGATGTTTTACCTGTCTTTGCTTTGCTCTCTTCTAATCTTTTTTTATAACTTTTTTTATCAGAAAAATCAAGAGGATCAGTAGGAGCAAGCGTACTATCGTGCTCTACAAATGTCCCTTCATCTGCTAAAATAGAAATTCTTTTATCGCTACTTATTCTAAAATGATGATGGCATTTTGGGCATACTTCATTTTTTGCTTCTATCTCTTTATAATAAACCAGTGACAAGCAGTTTGGACACTTTATCCACTGATTTTGTACGCTAAGAACTTCTTCTTTGGGCGTAGCTTTTTTAAATAGATTACTAAATTTCATTTATTCTCCTGCGAAATTTTTGGCTATTATGTCAAATAGTTTACCAGAAATTTTTTTGTCCTTTGAAACTATAGCAAAATCTTCTTGTATTAACACTTCGAGTCCTTTGCAGAGAGCCAATCCAGCAGCAACATCATATATTCTAATTGGACCTACAAAAAGTACAAAATCTACCCATCTAGCATATGCTAAAGAGAGTGCAATGGCACCTGGGGATCTAAATTTGATTTTGTTATTTTTTAGTATTTTGACTATTTTAGGATTATCATAAGCTCTTTCAAAAATACCTATTTTACTAAAATTATTCTCTTCTACTATATTCCATTTATCTTCAAACAATTTACCATACATTGGAACCTCTTGAGATGATATCCAAAACACTTCCTTTGTTGCAAGATTACATACCATTGCATCTTCCAATACACCATCACTGTTTAGTTTCGCAACAGATGTGCCATAATAACTAAAATTTGAAACTATATTATCACTGCCATCAATAGGGTCTATGATTATTTTGCATTTCCCTTCATTCATTACGCCAGATTCTTCTGACTCTATGCTGCCAAACTCATTTAGATTTTCATAAAAAATCTTTTCGGCAGCAAGGTCAAAACCACTGCTTATATCTCCGCCTGCACCTTGTGAATGCTTTGCATACATTGATTTTTTATCGATTGAATTAATCGCTTCAAAAATTTCCTTGTTTGCTTTGAGCGTAGCTAATAAAAAATCATTCATTTTGTTATTTTAAAAGTTTTTTTATTATAGCACGAGCAGCATCTCTACCATCTCTAACGGCAGTAACAACCAAATCTGCACCTCTTTGACAATCGCCACCAGCGTAAACTCCAGTTTTTGTTGTTTCATAATTTTCATCTACTAGAATTTGACCCCATTTATCTGTTTCTATGCCATTTGATGCCAAAAAGCTATATTCTTGAGTATCAAAACCTAATGCAAATATAACAACATCGGCTTCAATATTAAAATTACTACCAACAACTTCTTCTATTTTTTGTTTTCCATCATTTTCGCCAATGGATAATTTTGTTTTAACCATCTCAATGCCAACAACTTCTGATTTGTCATTTGTAATCAAATTTTTAGGTGCTACATAGAATTCAAACTCAACTCCCTCTTCTTTTGCATTTATATACTCTTTTTTGCTTCCTGGCATATTTGAAGCATCTCTTCTATATAAACACTTTACACTTTTTGCTTTCTCTCTAAGAGAGGTTCTAACACAGTCCATAGCAGTATCACCACCACCAACAACAACAACATTTTTATCTTTTACATCAATAATTTTTGCTGTTTTTTCTCCAAAAATATTTTTTTGTATGTTTGTTAAAAAATCCATAGCAAGATATACATTTTGTGCATCCTCATTTGCTATAGAAGCTTTTTTACCTTTTGTAGCTCCAACACCTATAAATACAGAATCAAAATTTTCAAGCAACTCTTCAAAAGTTACATCTTTACCTACCTCGACATTCTGATGAAATACACAACCTGCTTCTTCAAGTAATTTTACTCTTCTTGCAACTATATTTTTATCAAGTTTAAATCCTGGTATGCCATATGTGAGTAATCCACCTGCTCTTAATTGTTTATCAAAAACTTCAACATTTATCCCATATCTAAGCAAAAAAGTAGCACAAGACAAGCCTGCTGGGCCAGCACCAACTATAGCAACTTTTTTATTCGATTTTTCTTCTGCAAACTTAGGTTTTAGCCCTTTTTTAAATCCCTCTTCATTAATGAATGTTTCAATTGAACCTATCGTAATAGCTCCATACCCATCATTTAAGGTACAAGCACCTTCGCATAGCCTATCATGAGGACAAACCCTCCCCATAACTTCTGGGAATGGAGAAAATTCATTTGAAAGCATAAATGCAAGCTCTAAATCCTTGCTTGCTGTTGCACTAAGCCATTGCGGTATTAAGTTATGCAAAGGGCAACCATCGTGACAGTATGGATCTCCACATTGAATACATCTTACAGATTGCTCTGATGATTTAATTGGAGCGAAAACTTCATAAATTTCATCAAAATCTTTTATTCTTTCAACAACATCTCTTTTTTTTGCATCAACCCTTACTATATCTACAAACTTTTGCATACTACTCCCCTGCTCCAATCTTTAAAGGACCCTTGATATCTTTTGGTCTCACCATCCAGAAGTTTCTTATTTCTACTCTAAAATTGTCAATTATACCTTTAGCTATAACGCTTTTTGTTTCATTGTAATAATCTTTTAGTAATTTTTTGAGATAGTATCTCTCTATGTCAGTATCATCTGTATCGATTCTTCTTGCTTCTACTAATTCTTGATTTATATTTTCCACAAAATCATGGGTTCTATCATAAACAAATGCAACACCACCTGTCATGCCAGCGCCAAAGTTTACACCAGTTTTACCTAAAATTACCACAACACCACCAGTCATATACTCACAAGGATGGTCTCCAGTTCCTTCTACTATAGCTATAGCGCCTGAGTTTCTAACCCCAAATCTCTCTCCAACCAAACCACCAACATATAGTTTTCCGCCTGTTGCACCATACAAACATGTATTTCCGCCTAAAGAATACCCTTCTCTAGCTTTATCAGATGTAATTACAATTCTACCACCATGCATACCTTTGCCAATATAATCATTACCAGCTCCATTTACATGTATAGAAATACCATTTATCAAAAATGCTCCCAAAGATTGACCACTTGTTCCTTTTAGCCTAATATCTATAGTCCCACTAGGCAAACCTTTGTCGCCATAATATTTAGCTATCTCGCCAGAAATTCTAGCGCCAAAGCTTCTGTTTAGATTTGATATTTCACTCTCTATTACTATAGGTTCCCCTGGATTTTTTATCACAGGTAAGATTTTGGCTAACATATCTTTTTCAAACTCATTTTTATCATATGGATCATTAGACTCAACTTGATGAGTATTTGGACCATCAAGTCTATGAATCAGTCCCTCAAAAGAGAATTTCTTAGCAAAATCATCATTTATTATCTCTAAGAGTTCATTTTTGCCTACTATATCCTCAAGTGATTTATATCCTAGACTTGCAAGTATTTCTCTAACATCTTCTGCCAATAAAGTAAAGTAATTTATAACTCTCTCTACTGTTCCTTCATAATGATCTCTTAAATTTTCATCTTGAGTAGCAATTCCAACACTACATTTGTTTAGATGGCAAATTCTAAGTATCTTACATCCAACAACAGTTAAAACTCCTGTTCCAAAAGCAAACTTCTCTGCACCAAAAATAGCAGCTTTGACTACATCAAGACCTGTTTTCAATCCACCATCAGTTTCTATCTCAACTTGACCTCTTAGATTGTTTGCTTTTAATGCATTATGGGCTTCTATAAGTCCAAGCTCCCAAGGGTTACCAGCAAACTTGATAGATCCTATGGGAGCTGCTCCAGTTCCACCATCTGCTCCAGATATGATAATCTTATCAGCATATGCTTTTGCAACACCAGCTGCAATAGTGCCAACGCCAGCAGTAGAAACCAATTTAACTGCTATTTTAGCCTCTGGATTTACTTGTTTTAGATCAAAAATGAGCTGTGCAAGATCTTCTATAGAATATATGTCATGATGTGGAGGTGGGGAAATAAGTGTAACACCTGGTATTGTATGACGAAGTCTTGCAATAAGTGGACTTACTTTATGTCCTGGAAGTTGACCGCCCTCACCTGGTTTTGCACCTTGTGCAACTTTTATCTGAAGTTCTTCTGCTGATCTAAGATATGCTGGTGTTACACCGAAACGACCTGATGCGATTTGTTTTATCTTTGAATTCTTAATGGTTCCGAATCTAGCTGCATCTTCTCCACCTTCGCCAGAGTTGCTTTTTGCGCCTATTGTATTCATAGCTTCAGCTAAACACTCATGAGCTTCTGGGGAAATTGAACCTAAACTCATTGCAGCGGTTGAAAATCTTAGAAAAATACTTTCTTTTGGTTCAACTTCTTTGATATCTATAGATTTTCTATCACTTTTTAAATCAAAAAAATCACGGATATATTTCTTGTCTCTTTTGTTGATAATATTTTTCAGCTTTTCAAAATCTTCTTTTTTACCACTTTTTGATAAAGCATGTATAGCGTGAACTGTCGAAGGTGCATAATCATGATACTCTCCACCATCTAAGTATTTATAAAATCCGCCTATATTTAAAGGATATAATCTATATTTTACATTTTCACAAAAAGCTTCTCTATGTGCCTTTTGAACTCTATACTCTATATCTTCATAAGTTAAGCCATGAAGTAATGAATATGCTCCACCAAAACACTCTTCTACTATCTCTTTTGATAATCCTATAACATCAAATAAGCTCGAGTTTCTATAACTTGCAATAGTTGCGATACCCATTTTTGACATAATTTTGAGTAGTCCTGCATTTATAGCTTTTCTAACTTTTTTCAAAATTGGAGCCAAATCAACATTTTCATCTTTTCTTTTTTCCATAACTGCTATACTTTGATACATCATATAAGGATATATAGCTGCGGCGCCAAAAGCAATCATACAAGCTGCCATATGTGAATCATAAACTTCACCACTTACTACAACAACACTTGTTAAATGTCTAACACCTGTTTTTAGCAATTTTTCATTTAATGCGCCTGCAACCATTAACATAGGAATAACATTGTGATCTTTATCTAAATCTCTATCATCTAAAACAATTGTTCTAATGCCTTCTTTCTTGACATCATCAGCTATCTTGTTAATTAACTTTTGTAATGATTTTCTCAAATCAGATGTAAATACTGTACTATATGTTTTTGCCTTATAATTAGCATCGTATCTTGCATCTTTGTCATTTCCAAAGGCTTTAAGAATCTCAAGTTTTTCTAAAGATAAAATAGGCGAAACTGTTTTTAATCTTTTTGCATGAAATGCATCATCAGTTAATATATTTCTAGCTTCTCCAAAGCCTGTATTTAAACTCATTACAACTTTTTCTCTTATTGGGTCTATTGGTGGATTTGTAACTTGAGCAAATTTTTCTCTAAAAAAATCAGAAAAATTTCTTTGGGCGTTAGAAAATGCGGCGAGAGGAGTATCATCTCCCATAGATGCGGTTGCCTCTTTCCCTTCCTCTGCCATAGATGCCAAAACCTGTTCTTGAACTTCTAGTGTAATATTGAAAAATCTCTGTCTTGCTTCCATCTCTTCTTTTTGAGGAATATCTATATGCGAAAATGGGTCTATCATATGTTCTTGAAGATATGTCATATTTTCATTTAGCCATTTGTCATATGGTTCTCTATTTTTTAGGTACTTATCTATATCACAATTTTTAAGAACTTTTCCATATTTCAAATCAACACCCATCATTTGGCCAGACTGAAGTCTTCCTCTTTCTACTATGTCCTCTTCATCAATATCAAGAACACCATATTCAGATGAAATTATAAGTCTATTGTCTTTTGTGATGATATATTTTGATGGTCTGAGTCCATTTCTATCCAATACACATCCTATATATCTGCCATTTGTCATACTCACAGCTGCTGGCCCATCCCAAGCTTCAAAACATGTACTTACATACTCATAAAATGCTCTTAATTTTGCATCCATATGTGGGGCATTTTGCCAAGGTGCAGGGATAAGCGATCTTGCCGATTTGAAAAAATCGACACCATTTATTATCAAAAATTCAAAAAAGTTATCCAAGCTGGCACTATCACTCATACCATCTTGAATTATAGGAAGTAGTTTTTTGATCTCTTCATCAGAAAAAATTTCACTTTTTAGAAATTCGCTTTTGGCTGCTACATTAAATCTATTTGCTTCAACTGAGTTTATTTCCCCATTGTGTGCAATCATTCTAAATGGTTGAGCCAATTTCCATTGTGGTAGTGTATTTGTTGAAAATCTTTGGTGAAATAATCCAAAAGATATCTCAAAATCTTTATCTGCTAAATCCTTATAAAACTCTTTGATGTGAGTAGGCATAACAAGCCCTTTATAAGAAACAACAGAAGTTGAAAATGATGGAACATAAAAATGTTTATCATCTTTTAATTTGGCCTCTATCTCTCTTCTCGAAAGATAAACAAGTGCATCAAATCTTCTTGCACCCATAAGCGAATTTGGAGTTACAAAAATTTGTTTTATATTTGGTAACATTTCAAGAGCTTGAACTCCTAATGCATCCGTATCTACTGGAACAACTCTAGTAAACACAACTCTTAAATCATTGTTTTGGCATATATCATTAATTACATCAAAATCACTATCGTTTTTACTAAAAACCATACATACAGCATAGCTTTCTGGTAATATAATATCTTCTTTTTTCGCAACTTTAGAAAAAAACTTTTTAGGAATAGATAGAAGTAATCCGCTCCCATCTCCAGTTTTTCCATCTGCAGCGATAGCACCTCTGTGCATCATTCTTGATAGTGCTGTGATTGCGTCTTCTAAATTTTTATGGCTTGGTTTGTTGTCTATAGAAGCCAACAAACCAAAACCACAGTTATCTTTAAAAGATGTAAACAATTTTTGCATAAGCCAACCTTTAGTTTATTTTTGATAGGACTAGTGAAAACATGCGTTCTAGTAGGTTCGATTATATAAAAAATATGGTAAAAACCTACTTATAATGCTTACTTGCTATAATTATTTTATTATTTTTTTAAAGGAATAAAGATTAAAGGCTTCATAGTAGATTTAAAAAAAGCAAAAAATGAAGATATGATTGCTATCGTTTTAACCAAAAATAGCATAAAGTCATATTATCGATTTTTTGGTGCTAGGCACTCAATACTTCAAATTGGATATTTAATTGATTTTGAACTAGAAGACGAACATAGTCAATTTATGCCTAGGCTTAGAAATTTATCACATATGTCATTTCCTTGGATATTTGATAAAAACAAGCTCCTTCTATGGCACAAGTTTATAATGCTATTTGGAAAGCATTTGAGTGGTATAGACGATATTGATAGTTTATATTTTGATATTATCTTAGAATCAGCAAAAAAATGGGATAAACAAAATCCAAAGCGCATTATTTGCGAAAGTTATCTCGAAATGATTGAACGCGAAGGCAGATTGCACTATCCTCAAAAGTGTTATATATGTGAAATGGAACTTGGCGAAAGCATCTCTCTCATGCATTCTTTTTTACCTGCACATAGCCAATGTATATATGGCTCATCCATACAAAAGAGTAAAATCTTGGAATTTTTTAAAACAAAATCGACACTTTATCTTGAAGATGACGAGATAGAATATCTATATGATATCATCATGAAGGGTTTTTAGTATGCCGCTTGAGGCATATCCATTCTTCCTTTGCACCTTTTCTGAAGTGAAACGAGAAGTATATACTATCGCTTGAGCTATTTATCTTTAACTTTTGGTATATGATTTTTTATTTGAATAGGTAACTTACTAACCAGACTTGCTCTTACGCTATGCCAATATGCAGAGAGTAACAAAAGCGAACCACCGATGAGAATGCCAGTGAGTGCAAAACCATAACCAACTCCACCATATGTCTCAATCAAACTAGAAAGTGCATAAAGAACATAAACCAGAGAAGAGACCATAAATACACGCCGATCAATAACGATAGATATCGAGGTTACGAGCAAATACAAAACTATAACTATAGCTATACTCCCTAAATTCTCCTCTCCATTTAAGATGCCTAAGCTTGAAAAAACTGGATGAATGATAAGCGGGGCTGAAAGAAGATGCAACCAAAAAGCCACATCTGATCTACGAGTAGTCCTATTAGTATCAGAAGAATCCCAATACATAGCAAATAAAAACACTATAATGCCACATACAAATATAATGGTCGAGAACCACTCTTTTATGCTAGGAAAGATACTCATAATAACTAAAACCAATGCAACAACTCCTGCTAATGCACCAACAGCTATAGTAATAGGAACATTAAAACGCAACCAATGTAAGTATGCAAACATCACTACTATCGCAGCGGCAAAAAGCAAAGATGCCTCTGAAAGAAAAGGAGTCAGAAGAGACATAGATAACGCAAAAATCCCGCCAAGAAATGAAATAAGAAGAACGATGGCAGGAAGTGCCATTTTTCTTTTTCGAACAAAAAATTCAGACAACCACCATGATAAAGCAATAAAGACAAAATATCCTAAATTTTGATCTATCTTCTCTAGAACCCACAATGAAGAAAATAGAAGCAACAAACATGCTATGACTATAAAAATATCATTGAATCCACCAATTAGTCTGAAATTTTCTTCATCAACGGAGGGTGAATTTTTTGATGATGATTGCAAACATCGAAACTCCTCAACAGATTTGGCAGTAAAAATCCCTTTATCTACTGCAAAGTCTAAATCTTCATCTGTATACATAATTTATCCTTGCTAAAGTCTCACTATTTATTGGCACATATTATATAAAATCATTGCATTCCACCTTGGAAGAGGTGGAACGAGATATAGATTTAACAATATGATAAAAAGATTGTTACCAATTATGCCTTTTTTACAAATTCTTGTTTGAGCTTGATGGCACCAACACCAGGTACTTTACAGTCGATATTGTGTCCATCATTACCTTCAACAAGGCGGATACCTTTAATCTTGGTACCTACCTTGATTCCGTCACTACTTCCTTTGACCTTTAAATCTTTTATAACAGTAACAGTATCACCATCTTGCAAGATATTACCGTTAGCATCTTTTACAACCAAACCTGTTTGGGCTTCTTCACTATTCTCTTCTTTACCCCACTCAAAGGCACACTCAGGGCAAATATAAAGATTGCCATCCTCGTATGTATATTCACTACCACATTTTGGGCATTTTGGCATCTGCTTCATATTTATCCTTTATTTGTGTTTCTTGGAGTGTATTTTACTCTATTAATTTTAATCTAGCTTTGAGTCCTGCTGTCGTTATGTATCCAACTTCAGTAAATTTTAGATTGCCATCTTTATCATAAATCAAAGTTGTTGGGTATGTTGATACATTAAACTTTTGTGCGATCTCGCCATTGTCATCATTTATAGTTTGCAAAACGATATCATTAACTTTGAGAAATTTTGTGATATCGCTATCACTTCCAGAATTTACGCCAACTCCGATAACATCATATTTATTTGCAACTTTACTAAAATTTCCCAAATCTTGTTTGCAAATCGGACACCAACTACCCCAAAAAACCACTACAAATGCCTTATCTTTGGGTGCTTTGTAGATTGTATCTTGTTTTCCTACTATGTTTGTTTCTAAAAATTGGAGTGAATTATTTGGAATATCTGGCTGTTTTATGATATTGATAATTATACTTGCAAAAAAGAGAAATATCAAAGACAATAATATCTCTTTTGACCATTTTTTAAATGTATTCACTCTTGCTCTTTCAATAAATATGTATCAAGTCTTTTATTCCACCCTATTCTCCATCTCTCTTCGCCTCTTGCTTTTGGAGAATTTTCGATGCGATGGCTTAGCATAGCTTTTGCACTATCACTAAAAGCTTTGAATCTATCTTTTTCCTTATAATCCATATTTTGTAAAACTTGGAGCAATCCCCATCCCTGTCCATTGTATCTTTCGCTCTCTAGCGTACCTTCGCCTTTGAAATTAACATAATCTATAAGTATATATAATCCATGTTCATTTATGGTACCGTCTTTATTGTATAAAATCTTGTTGTATCTAGTTTTTACGATATTTTTACTCTTATAATCATTTAGAGTAGATAACATTAGAGGTAAAGCATCAAACGCTCTTTGACTCATAAACATAGCTTGCTCTGGCATAGTCTGTTTTATAAAAAGAAAAAGCTCAATATATTGTTTGTCATTTTTGGCTTTTGCCTCAAACAACTGTGCTTTATTATTCCAAGGGCATGGAGTTTTGCTATCTAGCCATTTTGGCATAGATACATTTTTATCTTCCATTGATTTTAAAACCATAGGAAAAACTTCACGAAATTTTTCTGTATGTCCTTTTGGAAACCATATAAAATGTCCTATTCCCAAAGATGCAAAATCTTCCCCATCGTTCCAATGAACTAGATATTTATCCTGCCAAGCACCTTCATTTTGCCAAACTTTGCTAGCAATATAGTTTGCCTGCTCTTTGGTAATCGAAGGCTGGGCAAAAAGAAAAAAGGGCAATAGAAATAATATGCAAGCAATCTTCCAAAAAGAGTGAAAATGAGACCTTAAGCTGTTTCTTTGGATACCCGCATCAAGTGCGAGTACGACGAATCTTGTCATTCCTGCGAAGGCAGGAATCCACACACCGAAATATCTATTCATTATTTGCAACTTAAAACTTCCTACACAAAACTTGGGGCATCATTTGCAAATAGTATCAAATCCCCTGCTTTTGTATGCTCTATAAGCATATCTTGCATTTGTGATTTCTGCTCCATTCTCAGAAGTTTACTCTCATCAATATACTTTTTAAATATATCCCAATTTAAATTACCACTTACTATAACCAAATCAAACACTTCATTTGCTCTTTTGGCAACTTGTACATTTAACTCTTCATCAACTTCAACAAGTCCTGGAGTTATAACAACTTTTCTTCCATTGTAGGTTGAAGCCAAGTCAAATGAACCAAGCATACCATCAATATTACCATTGAAACTATCATCAAGTATGATTTTTCCGCCAGCATCAATTCTTTGCAATCTATGAGGTGTCGCTTTGAGTGTCTTGAGACGCTTTTTGATAGTCTCTTTATCAACACCCAAAGCAAGTGCTACATCAATAGCTCCAGCTAAATTTATGGCATGAAATTCTCCCAAAATAGGCACTTCATATCTCTCGCCATCAAGATCAAAAGATGTTCCATCTAATGTTGCTGTAACATTTGAGATATTCGAGCCAAAAATATGTAATTTCTCACTTGGACTTACCTTTGTACTATCATGAAGCCAAGCAATTTTAAGATTAGCACTTTTCAATATCTCCAACTTAGTATTTACAATATTTTCTATTGTTTTAAAATACTCTATATGTGCTGGACCAATTTTTCCTACTACCACATACTGCGGATTTACAAATGTTGCAATTTCGGCTATATCACCTTTTACTCTTGCCCCCATTTCTACTATATAAACTTCGGTATTATCAGGCAAATCATCATTTATATCTTTTATAATGCCGCCAAGAGTATTTACTGACCTTGGTGTTGCATATGTTCTGAAACTACCCTCTAATATATGATTTAAGAAGTTTTTGATACTAGTTTTGCCATAACTTGCTGTAATCCCAACTATTTTCATATTTTTAGAATTTTCTATTTTTGCTTTTGCTTTTGCTTTGAAACCTAAAAAAAGAACTTTTTCAACAACAAGCGAAACTATAAATGCCAAGATAAATGGAGCTAAAACAAAGGTGCATTTTGCAACAAACCATAAAAGAATTGCAAACAATACAAGCAGTACAAAAAATCTTTTGACCCTACCAGTCCAAACTAAAGGTTTATCTAGTCCTTTAAACCAAAGATATAACACTCCAATATAAACAAGTGAAACTATAACGCCAAGCCCAAATATTTTAGCAATAACAACAAATACAATAAAAGGAATAATAAAATAGATAATATTCCACATAGGTTTTGTATGATGAAGTACAACTCTTTGCAATTTATAGCTATACCATTGAAGATTTGTAATTAAATAATAACCACTTGCAATTACAAACAAAAAATAACCTAAGAATTCAACCATTATTTATGCTCCTTGTAATACTCAACAATTGTATCTGATATAAATTTAGAATGTTTTAAAAAGAAATAATGATCACCATCTAGCGGATATAACTTTGATTTTTTTATAATGGAGTTTATTTTTTCAGCTGTCCAAAGTGGTGTAGCTGTATCGCTTTTGCCCCAAAACAGCAATGTTTTGCCTTTAATATGAGAAAAATTTGGTTCAAAATCTTCATTTACAACATTCTTAAAAGTTTCATACATCTCGTGATTCATCCCTTTGGCATCGTCGCTCACAAAAAGTTGATGAAGTCTATCTAACTTGAATGGTTTAAGTATCTTAAAAAGAGCAATTTTTATTCTCACAGCCAACTCTTTAGGAACTCGTATCCCAGAAGATGATAGCAGTACAAGGCATTTTGGTTTTAGTAGAGTAGCAACTTTACCACCAAAAGAATGACCAGCGATTATATCAGCCTCTACGCCTATATCTTCTAAAAATATTTTCATAATCTGAGCATAATCTTCTGTTACTAAAACAATCGGATTAGTACTTTTACCAAATCCAGGCATATCTACATACACATGTTTAAAATCACTCATTTGTTTAGCAAAAGCTTGTTTCATAATCTCTTTATTGCTACCCCATCCATGAAGTATCAATATAGTGTTTTCTTTTGATGGATTGACTATATCATATGCTATATTGAAAATATTCTTTTTATAATTTATATCTCTTTGTGCCATTTAATCTATATAATTCCCATCTTTAATTAATTTTTATTCTTTGTTGATACTATTTGCAGCTACAAATGCACTTGACAATGCCCACTGTATATTATATCCACCAAGCTGTCCTGTAACATCAAGAATTTCGCCTATAAAATATAAACCTTGACATTTTATACTCATCATGCTCTTTGGGTTTAGTTCGCTTGTATCCACACCACCCTTGGTAACTTCCGCCTTATTATATCCAAAAGTACCTGCAGGAGCAAAACGATAATTTTTGATATTTTTTAGCTTTTCAAACTCACTTTTAGACAATGATGCAACCTTTTTGTCGTCTAAATCTAAATGCGACAAAAACGCTGTAGCTAATCTTTTTGATATAGGCAAAACACTGCTTATATTTTTATTTGAATTCCTAAAATCTTCTAGCTTTGTATTTGGCAAAAAATCGATATTTATCTCTCCTTTTTCCCAATATAAAGATGTATCTAAAACAGCTGGTCCACTTACACCTTTATGCGCAAACAAAAGTGAACCCTTGCAAATACGTTCACCCACTTTTATACTAACATCACATGATATACCACTAAGCTCTTTAAAGAAAAATTGCTCTTTTTGCAAAGTCAATCCAACAAGAGCTGGAGCTGTTTTTACTATTTTATGCCCAAATTTACTAGCTATTTTATAGCCTATATCACTTGCTCCAACGCTACTATAACTAAGCCCGCCAGATGAAACGACAACATTTTTTGCATTAAGTTCTCTCTTTGAGGTTTTGACATAAAAAATATCGCCAACTTTACTAACATCCAATAACTCTTCACCAAGCAAAATGGTGTGTTTTTTACATTCATTGACTAATATATCAAGAAAATCTTTGGCACTATTCTCACAAAAATATTGATTATTTTTTATTTTTATGGTTTTTAGACCTTTTTGGTGAAAATATCGTAAAGTTACATTTTGATCAAAGCTTCTTAATACACTCTTTATAAAGCTAGAATCTCCTAAAAAATACTTTTCATTTATAAACTCATTGGTAATATTACATTTGCCACCACCACTTATAAGTATTTTGGCTCCAAGTTTGTTATTATGCTCAATAAGTGCGGCTTTTTTGTCCTTAAGTAGAGAAGAAAACATCAAGCCACTTGCACCTCCACCAACTACAACTACATCAAAAATATTACTCATATGGCGATTATAGCCAATTTTATGTTATAATATCAAAAAATATGTTGGTCTAAAAAATGAGAATTATTTGGTTTATATCTATTTTTTCTATTGTTTTCGCATCAAATTCTTTTACATTTACAGATAGTAATGGCAAGACAATTCAAAAGAAAATAAAACATAAATATAACCAATCATTAAACCAAAATGCAAAAGAATATTCATATCAAGCATTTTATGCTGACTTGCAAAAAGAGAAAATTGCTGCACTTGAAGCACAAATGGCAAGTGTTAGAGAAAATGGTTTAAATGGCAATGCAAATTCAAAAACGACAACACAACAAGATCAATCAACTTATTGCAATACAACCATAGGTTCAATTACGCAAAATGCCAAACAATTTAAAGGTGGAAAGTATGTCTGGGGAGGAACTAGACCTGCTGGATTTGACTGCTCTGGTTATGTTCAATATATATATAACAAACATGGTATCAATCTTCCTAGAACTGCACTAGCTCAATCAAAAATGGGACAATATATAGATAAAAACAATTTAAGAGCTGGGGATTTACTATTTTTCTTAACAGATAAATCTAGAGGGATTCCAGTAACTCATGTGGGAATATACTTAGGAAATGGTGAGTTTATACATGCTGCTGGAAAAGACAAAGGTATCATTGTCTCACCGCTAAACTATGGCAGTTACGCGAATATATTTGTTGGAGCAAAAAGAGTACTGCCATCTTAAAAAATTTAAATCTTCTTCAGAGGTAATGGTTTTGTAGAAATATCATAATGATTTTCCTTTATTCTGTTCTCTATACTCTTTATCCTATCTTTAAAACTTGGATGAGATGAGCCAAAATACTCCCAATCAGAACTATCTTTATCCATTTTCTTAAACAATTTGGATGCATCAGAAGCATTGCCATAACTGCAAACCAAGAGATCAAGCCCTGTTTTATCTGCATTAAACTCTGCTTTTTGAGAATATTTTGATTGTGCGAAACCAAATAGGCTTTGCATAGAATAATCATCTCCATTTGATATAATAGAACTAATTATGCTCAATACAAAACCATATCCCATCTGCTTTAAGTGGTCTTTATTTTTAAAATGCCCAACTTCGTGCCCAACAACAAAAGCCAATTCATTTTCACTATCAAGCATATCAAGTAATCCGCTAGTAACATATATTGTACCGCCCATAACAGCAAATGCATTTGGCTCTTTTTGCTTGATATACCTTATGTTTACACCATAAGGTAAATTTGCACATTTATTGATTTTTTTAGAGATACTCTCCAAATATAGACTCTTTTTAGAATCACCCATAGTGTCAAAAGATAAAGTTTTTGCTATTTTTTTCTCTTGTACTGGAGTTATATTTGAAGCTATGATATCTATAGATAATATCAAAACAAAATATAACACTATCAAAAATATACCCATGATAGAAGTATATTTTATCAACCCAACAAGAGGGTGAGTGGTGGGTATATTTACACTCTCATCTGGTAGCTTTGCTTGATACATCTATAGATAAATCGCCGTTCCATAAGCCATTATTTCAATAGCACCTATACTATTTTGAGAATTTGTAGATATAGAGCTAGTTTCTAATCTTATATTTACAATCTCACTAGCACCTTTTGCATCTTCTTTCATTCTAAGAATAGCTTCTCTTCTTGCTCTATCTAGCAAAGTTTCATATGCCTCTATGCTGCCGCCAAATAAGTTTACCAAAGATGCCATAAACTTTTTAAAATAATCAACAGAAATAACTACATTTCCAGTAACTAATTTATAATTTGATGGCTCATTGGATGAAATTGGTTTTTTTAACATTATAGAAGGCAACGATACGATTTCACCCTCTCTTTGTCTTATTGACGCATAATGTCTTCTTTCTAAATATCCACCTATAACATAACCAAGAACCAATAGGACTAAAAAGGTTATCAAATTTCCCATTATTTTATCCTAACAGCAGTTCCATATACATATATTTCAGCTGCTCCTGCTGCCACGGAAGATGTTGAAAATCTAACATTTAAAATAGCGTTGGCTCCCAAAGAGGTAGCTTGTTTTGTCATTCTATTTATTGCTTCATCTCTAGATTCATTTAAAAGCTCTGTATAGCCTTTAAGCTCTCCACCAAATACATTTTTTATACCAGCTGCCAAATCTCTTCCAAAATGTTTTGCTCTTACAGTCGAACCTGATACTATGCCATAATGCTCTGCTATCTCTTTGTTTGGTAAGTATTCTAAATTTGTAATTATCACCCTATCTCCTTTTTAAATATTAAAAATTATATCTTATGTTTTTTAAATTATCATACATATCTTAACTAACCATACTAATTTAAAAAACATAAGATACAATAAAATATAATTTTAGTAATGTTTCAATTTTTGATAAAAAAGGATGAAAATGAATTTTATTTATAAGTTGTTAATGCTCTTTATATTTGGAGTATCTTTTTTAAATGCAAAATCTGGACTTGAAAAAAATCAAAATACAATACCATCTATTGTTAATGTATTTGGTCAAGTAATTTCATTTGATATACCTATAAAATTTTTAAAAACAAACACAAAACTGCCAAATGGATTCAAGCAAGAAAATAAAAGTAATTTTTTATTAGAAATCGTTCCATATAATCAAACATTAAATAACTGGGATGAAATAATAACCATAAGCGGAACAAACATTGTCCCTGTCGATTCTTCCAACCAATCAGAAAATGCAATGAATTATTTTAAAACAAATTTTAGACAACATTGTCCTGATACATTTAGTTTCTTATTTTTAAATAAACAATCAAACAAAAATGAAAAAAACTTTGTTGTTAGTTGCGGAAATATTGGCAATCAAAGTGAAAGTACATTGATAAAAGCCATAAAAAGTGAGAAAAATTTTTACACTATACAATGGTCTTTTCACGACAAGCCATCAAGTAGCCCTATAAAATTAAATGAGCAAGAGTGGAGTAAAAAATTGAATACATTAAATCCTAGAATTATAAATTAATTATAACCTCTGTAACTTCTTGAGTCCATCTTTGACCAAAGTTGCGGTGTCTCCATTAAGCCCAGATAAGGCTTTTTTGACCTCATCTTTTCTAAATCCTAGTCCCTCCAGTGCCATAGATGCTTCAATATGTGAATTATTTTCTATATTTGAAGTGTTAGAATCAACTATAAAATCTGCAAGCTCAACTAAAATTCTACTAGCCGCCTTTGGTCCAATACCTGGAACGCGCTTTAACATAGAAACATCTTTTGAATTGATAACTTTTGCAAAAGTATCTGGTGCGAATGTCGAGCAGATAGCAATCGCAACTTTCGGTCCAACTCCATTAATTTTAAGTAGTGTATCAAACATTTTTTTCTCATATTTTGAAGCAAAACCAAAAAGCATATTTGCATCTTCTCTGATTATCTGAGTAGTAAAAAGCTTGACATCTTTTGATTCTATCTGAGATGAAGTATTCAATGAAACAAATACTTCATAAATCAAACCATTTACATTTATGTGTAAAAATGTTGGCTCTTTATGCTCCAATATCCCTTGTATACCTACTATCATGGCTTACTCCATCTTTTTTAAGAGTATAACTTAAAATGTTTAAATCATAAAAAAATATGTCAAATTGTAATATATTTTAACCAAATAGAGTTTTGGATATAATTTCAAACAAATTAACAAAAGACATATATGCAACTTAAATCAATTTTTTCAAATTCATTTGGCATTCTCATCTCAAGAGTTACCGGACTACTTAGAGACATACTCATGACATCTGCTCTTGGGGCTAGCGTATGGAGTGATGTGTTTTTAATGGCATTTAAATTCCCGAATCTATTTCGTAGAATTTTTGCTGAAGGTTCATTTACTCAAAGTTTTATGCCTTCTTATGTGGCAAGCCGCCAAAAGGGTGTTTTTGCTGTTGCTATTTTTATGCGATTTATGTTTATTATAGTGGCTTTTTCTATAATTGTTACACTCTTCCCAGAAATATTTACAAAAGCTTTGGCATGGGATTGGGGCAAAGACCTAATTAGCAAAACTGCACCACTTACAGTTATAAATTTTTGGTATTTAGACCTTATTTTCATAGTTACATTCCTAGGAACGATACTTCAGTATAAAGAGCATTTTTTCACTACTGCATTTTCTACAGTTTGGCTAAATATCGCCATGATAGCAACACTTATGTTTTATGCCAAAAGCGATCCTCAAATGATAGTTTATGCTCTTAGCTTTTCAATATTAGCTGGCGGCTTATTGCAAGTGATTACACATATAGTCGCTATACGAAAAAAAGGGCTTGCAAAAATATTTATAGGTGGATGGAAATATAGAAAAATAAAAGATGTAAAAAAAGAAGAGAAAAATTTTAATAGACTGTTTATACCATCAGTTATCGGCAACTCTACTGCTCAAATAGCATCTTTTATAGATACGAGCCTTGCTTCATTTTTGGTTGCTGGATCTGTAAGTTACTTATTTTATGCAAATAGAGTTTTTCAACTTCCATTTGCAATAATTGCTCTTGCTATAACAACAGCACTATTCCCAGCTATCTCGAAAGCTATAAAAAATAAAAATGAGAATTTGGCATTTTCAAATTTAAACCGTGCTTTTTGGATTTTAAGTGTATTGCTTGGTGCATCAGTATTGGGTGGTATATTATTAAGTGAGCCTATCGTTTGGCTTCTTTTTGAAAGAGGTGCATTTGACCTTGAAGATACCAAAAATACAGCTTATGTACTTCAAATGTATATGATAGGGTTAATTCCTTTTGGTCTAGCAAAACTATTTTCGCTATATCTTTATGCAATGCAAAAACATATAAAAGCTGCAAAAATAGCTGTTGCATCACTTGTTGTAAATGTTATATTCTCGATAATTCTGATGCAAAACATGGGGGCTGCAGGACTTGCTCTTTCTGGAAGTATCGGTGGATTTGTACAATTTATTCTCACAGTAAAAGAGGTTGGATTTAGCAAACTTTGGCAAATTGTAAAAAGCAAAAAAACACTCTTCTTTATCGGCGGTATGGTATTTTTTGGTACAATATTGTATTTTATAAATAAATTTTTATTAGATTTTATCAGATAGGAAAGAGATGTATATTTACGATAGCGTAAAAAAAGAGAAGCTAAAATTTGTTCCTCTAGTGCCAAATGAAGCAACTATTTATGTATGCGGACCTACCGTGTATGATGATGCTCACTTGGGACATGCTAGAAGTTCTCTTAGTTTTGATTTGCTTTTTCGAACACTAAAGTCACTTGGATTTAGTGTTAATTTTATAAGAAACTTTACAGACATTGATGACAAAATAATCAAAAAAATGCAAGATTCTAGTAAAAGTCTCAAGGAAATTACAGAATATTATATACAAAGATATAATGAAGATATGGATGCCATAGGTATAACTCACCCTACTCTTACTCCCAAAGCAACTGACAATTTAGAAGCCATGGAAGATATGATAAATATTTTGATGCAAAAAAATATAGCCTATAAAATATCAAATGGGGATATTTATTTTGATACATCAAAAGATAATATTTATGGCAAATTATCAAACAAAGTAAGTGAAGATACTCTTAGTAGAATAGAAAGTGTTAGTGAAAAAAGAAATGTCAAGGACTTCGCGCTTTGGAAAGCATGTAGTAAAAATGATAGTGTATGCTTTGAGGCAAGCTTTGGCAAAGGAAGACCTGGATGGCATATAGAATGCTCAGCAATGATACAAAAACATACTAAACCTGTTGATGGGTATAGTATAGATATACATGGCGGTGGTGCTGATTTGCTTTTCCCACATCATGAAAATGAAGCAAGCCAAAGCAGATGTGCAACTGGTCATGAACTGGCAAAATACTGGATGCATAATGGTTTTGTGCAAATCGATGGCGAAAAGATGAGCAAAAGTTTAGGAAATAGTTTTTTTCTTAAAGATACGCTTGAAATTTACAATGGAGAAATAGTAAGATTCTACCTATCAAGTATTCACTATAGAAATGATTTTAATTTTAATGAAGAAGATTTGCTAAATAGTAAAAAAAGACTAGACAAGCTTTATCGCCTAAAAAAAAGAGTATTTGATGTAAGTGTAAGTGAACCTAGCTTGGATTTTAAAAAATCACTTCTTGAAGCGATGAGTGATGATCTTAATATTTCAGTAGCTCTTAGTATAATTGATGAAATGATAGCAAAATCAAATGAGGGCTTGGATGCAAATCCAAACGATAAAAATATAAAAAAAGAAATTTTAGCAAATATCGAATTTATAAATGAACTACTTGGCTTTGGTTATCAAAACCCTTTTGAGTATTTTCAGCTTGGGCTTGAGGCAAAATTAAAGGATCAAATAAATGTCCTATTGGAACAAAGGGCAAAAGCAAAGTTGGAAAAGAATTTTGAACTTGCTGATAAAATACGAGATGAGTTAAAAGCAATGGATATAAATATTATGGATACAGCAAATGGAACATTTTGGGAGAAAATATCTTGAAAAAACTTATAATTACATATCTTCCTTATTTTAAAGACTATAAAAGAGAATTTATTATTGCAATTTTAGGCATGATAGCCGTTGCAGCAGGAACAGCAGGAACAGCACACATAATAAAACCTGTAATGGATGATGTTTTCATAAAAAAAGATGCGCAAATGCTTTTAATTGTGCCTTTTATGCTTGTTTTTGTTTTTGCACTAAAAGGTATTGGTAGATATATTCAATCATACTATACCTCGTATATTGGACAAGATATCCTTAGGCGTCTTAGAGAAGAACTGCTACTTCATATAACTAAACTTGATATGGATTTTTTTCGTAAAAATCACTCAGGAACACTTCTTTCAAGAATTACAAATGATATATCTAGAATACAAGGCGTAGTATCAGAAATCATTCCAGAACTCATAAGAGATACCTTTACAGTAATTGCTTTGGCTGGATATGTAATATATCAAAATCCGAAACTAGCATTTTATTTCCTTATAGTCATGCCTCTGGCACTTTTCCCACTCTCAAAATTATCAAAAAAGATGAGAAAATATTCTAAATTATCACAACAAAGTAACGCAGATATGACAAAAAGACTAGAAGAAGTATTTTCAAATATAGAAGTAATAAAATCAAACTCATCTCAAGATTTTGAAATTATTAGATTTGCAAAAGACAATCTATCTGTTTTTAAATATATAATGAAGCAAGTCAAAGTCAACAATCTAACATCGCCTATCATGGAAATTTTAGGCTCAATTGCTATTGGTTTAGTAATTTTCATAGGTGGTAAAGAAGTAATTAATGGCAATATGAGTGTTGGTGGTTTCTTTTCTTTTAGTGCTGCACTATTTATGTTATATGACCCAATTAAAGCACTATCAAAACTATACAACAAAACACAAGATGCAGTAACTGCAAATGAAAGAATAAGAGAAATATTTGATATAAAAGCTGATATAAAAAGTGGTGATTTGGTTTTAGATAAAAAGATAGAAAATATTACTCTAAAAGATATCATTTTGAAATATGATGAAAAAGTGGCTCTTAAAAACATAAATATCTCTTTTAAAAAAGGTATGTTTTATGGAGTTGTAGGAGATAGTGGAGCTGGAAAAAGCTCACTGGTTAATCTGCTTGTTAGATTTTACGATGCATCAAACGGAGAGGTTCTGATAAATAGTCAAGATATAAAAAACTTTACCTTGAACTCTTTGCACAAAAAAATTGCTTATGTAACACAAAATATTTTCATATTTAACGATACTGTGGCTGAAAACATAGCTTATGGAGAAAATGTAGATCGTAAAAGAGTTATAGATGCACTAAAAAAAGCACATGCCTTTGAATTTGTAGAAAAACTCCCTAATGGTATAGATACATTACTAGCTCAAAGAGGTGCAAATCTATCTGGTGGGCAAAAACAAAGAATTGCATTAGCACGTGCTATCTATAAAAACCCTGACGTTTTAATACTTGACGAAGCTACATCGGCTTTGGACAACATAAGTGAACAAAAAATAAAAGATGCTGTTTTTGAGCTTAGAAATGAAATGATTATAATAGCCATAGCACACAGGCTAAGCAGCATACAAAATGCGGACGAAATATTTTATTTTGCGAACGGCTCAATAAAATGCAGTGGAACACATGAAAATCTTATCAATAATTGCAATGGATATAAAAAGCTTAGCAAGATTGCTCAAAAATAGCTCTTATATAGTTTTAGATATACTATTACTTATAAAAACAGGAGAATTTAGTGCAGTTATGCTCATACCAAACAGCTAAAAAAATTTTATTTCTACTAAATCCAGAAAATGCTCATGGCGTTATAAACTTTTGTTTAAGATTAGCAGAAAAACTACCTTTTTTACAATCGATTTTATCAAAAATGTATGTAGTATCAAGCCCAATGTTAAGACAAAATATATTTGGTAAAACTTTTGAAAATCCAGTTGGACTAGGAGCTGGTTTTGATAAAAATAGTGATCATATAGAAACAATGAAATCTCTTGGATTTGGTTTTACAGAAGTTGGAACAATCACACCTTTGGCACAAGATGGCAATCCAAAACCTAGACTTTTTAGACTAATAGAAGAAAAATCTATACAAAATGCCATGGGTTTTAACAACAAAGGAATGGAACATACAGCCAATGTATTGGCTAAGTATAAAAATTCTAATTTTCCAATAGGTATAAATATTGGTAAAAATAAAATTACAAGTGAAGATGATGCTTTAAGTGATTATGAAAAACTCATAAAAAGATTGAGTGATTTTGGAGATTATATGGTTATAAATATCTCCTCGCCAAATACACCAGGACTAAGAAACCTTCAAAATGAAGAATTTATAAATTCTCTTTTTACAATGGCGAAAAAACTTACAAAAAAACCAATACTGCTTAAAATCGCCCCAGATATGAACAATAAAGAAGCTATAAATCTATGTAAAATTGCTATATCTGCAGGAGCAAGTGGGATAATCGCTACAAATACAACTATTGATTATTCATTGACACCGAATGCCAAAGACTTTGGTGGAATTAGCGGTGAATTGTTAAAAATAAAAAGCAGAAAATTATTTAAAGCGATTGGAAAAGAATTTTTTGGTAAAACTTTATTAATTTCAGTTGGTGGAATAGATAGTGCGAAAGAGGCGTATGAGAGAATAAAAGATGGTGCAACGCTAATACAAGTTTATAGCATGCTTGTATATGAAGGTCCAGCTCTAATAAAAAATATCAATAATGGACTTATAGAGTTATTAAAAGCGGATGGTTACACAAATATTTCACAAGCAATAGGTGCAAATTGCAAAAAATAAAATTTATCATATTTTTTTTAATAGTAACAACAGGAGTAATAATGGCTAGTTCTTTGCCTCAACATTTTCATAAAACATTGGATAACGGAATGCAAATTGTTGTCATTCCTCTCCATAACGAATCAGGTGTTATCACATCTGATATATATTATAAAGTTGGTAGTCAAAATGAAGTATTAGGGAAAACTGGTATAGCGCATATGCTTGAACACCTGAGTTTCAAATCAACAAAAAATCTTGCCGAGGGTGAGTTTGACACTATTGTAAAAAAAGGTGGAGGAGTAAATAATGCTTCTACTGGCTTTGATAAAACACACTATTATATAAAGACTTCAAGTAAAAATCTTCCTAAAACATTAGAGCTTTTTAGTGAACTTATGCATAATTTGCTTTTAAAAGATGATGAGTTTCAAAAAGAGAGAGATGTTGTAGCAGAAGAAAGACGACTTAGAACTGATAATAATCCTATGGGATATTTATACTTTAGACTCTTTAATACACATTTTGTCTATCATCCATATCATTGGTTACCTATAGGTTTTATGCAAGATATATTATCTTGGAAAATAGAAGATATTAGAGAGTTTTATGAGAGTTATTATCAGCCAAAAAATGCGATTTTAGTTGTTTCTGGAGATATAGAGCCAGAAAATGTTTTCAATGAAGCAAAAAAATATTTTGGTAAACTTGAAAACAAAAAAGAAATTCCAGATTTTAAAATAGTAGAACCAAAAGTTGATGGTGCAAAAAGAGTTGAGCTTTATAAAGAAAGCAACAAGGTTGATACCATAGCAATAGCTTATAGTATCCCAAATTTTGCTCATGAAGACCAAATGGCACTTAGTGTTATTAGTCAGATATTGAGTGGCGGCAAAAGTAGTAGATTTGATAGTGAACTTATAGATAAAAAAAGACAATTCAATACTATATATGCTTACAATATGGAACTTAAAGACCCTGGAGTATTTCTAATAATGGGTATGCTAAATGAAAAAACGAAACCAGAAGTTGGTGAAAAAAATATCCTATCGATTTTAGATGACATAAAAAAACATGGTATTACAAAAGATGAACTTAACCGTGCAAAAATAAATATGAGGGCAGAATTTGTCTACTCTTTGGAGAGTTCAAGTTCTGTTGCAAATCTTTTTGGAGATTATTACGCTATGGGAGATATAAAACCTCTATTGGACTATGAAGATAAATTGGATAAAATTACACTTGATGATATAAAAAAGGTAGCAAATCATTATTTTAATAATGATAAATCTACCACAGTTATACTAAGGAAAAGTAGATGAATAATTACCCAATAACTGGAGCTACAACGGCTTTAATAACGCCATTTAAAAATGGAAAATTAGACGAGGCTACATATGCAAAACTTATACAAAGACAAATAGACAATGGTATAGATGCTGTATGCCCTGTTGGAACTACTGGAGAAAGTGCAACACTTAGCTATGATGAAGATAAAAGATGTATACAAATAGCAGTTGAGGTTTGCAAAGGAACAAATACAAGAGTTCTTGCTGGTGCTGGAAGCAATGCAACACATGAGGCAATAGAAATTGCAAAATATGCCGAGCAGTGTGGTGCTGATGCAATTTTTTCCGTAAGTCCATATTATAATAAACCAAGTCAAGAGGGACTTTATCAACACTATAAAGCAATAGCATCAAGTGTAGATATCCCATTTATGTTATACAATGTGCCTAGTAGAACAGGCGTAGATATACTTCCAGATACAGTCAAAAGACTTTATGAAGATTTGCCGAATATTTTTGGTATAAAAGAAGCAACTGGATCTATAGAAAGAGTAATTGAACTCAAAAGCAAATGTCCGAACTTAGCTATTTTTAGTGGCGATGATGCAATTGACTTTTCTGTTATCGTGACTGGAGGATCTGGGGTTACATCAGTTACATCAAATCTACTTCCAGATTTAAAATCAGAACTGATTCATCTTGCTATGAGAGGAGAACTCGATGAAGCTCGCATTTTAAATGAGGAGCTACTGCCAATTAATAAAGTGCTGTTTTGCGAAAGTAACCCTATACCTATAAAAGCAGCTATGTATATTGCAGGACTTATAGAAACACTAGAATATAGATTACCATTGGTTGCACCAAGTCTTGAGAATATGAAGAAAATTGAAGAAGTAATGAAAAATTATAATATAGTAGGAGTATAAATGAGTCAAATGAAAGGGAAAACACTAGTAATAACAGGAGCAACAAAAGGTATAGGTGAAGCAATAGCAACAAAATTCGCTTCACAAGGTGTAAATATAGCTTTTACATATAATTCAAATGCTGAAATAGCAAACAAACTGGCCCAAAAATGGGAAAAAGAGTATGGCATAAAAGCAAAAGCTTATCCGCTTAATATACTAGAGCCTGATGAATTCAAGCCTCTTTTTGAAGCAATTGATGCTGATTTTGATAGAGTTGATTTCTTTGTTAGCAATGCTATGATTTATGGAAGAGCAGTTGTTGGTGGATATGGTAAATTTATGAGATTAAAACCAAAAGGTTTAAACAATATATATACTGCAACCGTAAATGCTTTTGTAGTTGGATCTCAAGAAGCAGCCAAAAGAATGGAAAAAACTGGTGGTGGAAGTATAGTGACTATGAGTAGCACTGGAAATCTTATATACATCGATAATTATGCAGGACATGGCACAAATAAAGCTGCTGTTGAAGCAATGAGCAGATATGCTGCTGTTGAGTTAGGAGAGATGAATATCAGAGTAAATGCTGTAAGTGGTGGGCCGATTGATACTGATGCATTAAAAGCATTTGTAAACTACGAAGAGGTAAAAGCTGAAACTATAAAAAGATCGGCACTGAATCGCATGGGTCAACCAGAAGATATAGCAGGAACTGTATATTTTCTATGTACCGAGGAAGCAAGCTGGATAACAGGTCAAACTATCGTAGTTGATGGTGGAACTACTTTTAGGTAACTCATGTTTAATATTCCTAATATTTTAGCTATAGTAAGATTACTTTTGGCTCCCGTCATGTTCTTGTTGCTTGTAAATAGGAATATATTTGATGGTATTCATTATAGTTGGTTAGACTATTTTGCAACATTTATTTTTGTATTGGCAAGTGCAACTGATTTTTTTGATGGATATATAGCTAGAACATTTAACCAAATTACAACTTTAGGAAAAATAATAGATCCACTTGCAGACAAAATGCTGACTCTTGCTGGTTTTTTAGGGCTTATGATACTAGATCGTGCATCTCCTTGGGCAATCTATCTTATACTCACGAGAGAGCTTTTTATAACAGGACTTAGAGTATCAGCTGTATCGCAAGGCATGGATATGGCTGCATCTTTTGCAGGAAAAGTAAAAACAGTAGTTCAGATGGTTGCAATTGGATTTTTACTGATGGAATGGCCTTTTGCAAATATAATTCTTTGGTTAGCAGTTGCTATAACAATATACTCTGGATATGAATATACTAGAGATTTTTTCAAAAAAACTTCAAGGGTTTAAATGGGTCTTTTGATTTCACTATTAGTTATTTCTATTTTAATATTTGTTCATGAACTAGGTCACTTTATAGCTGCAAGATTCTTTGGCGTTCATGTTGAAGTTTTTAGTATAGGATTTGGCAAAAGACTACTTACAAAAAAAATTGGGAATACCCAATGGAGCTTGAGTGCAATACCACTAGGCGGCTATGTCAAAATGAAAGGTCAAGATGATACAAATCCTCTTAATGTAAGTTTTGATAATGATAGTTATAATGTAAAAAAACCTTGGCAAAAAATAATTATATTGTTAGCTGGTCCTATGTCAAATTTTTTATTGGCATTTTTCATATATATCATTATGACTTTTATTGGTATTCCAAAACTACTTCCTCAAATTGGAGAAATTTCTCCAAATTCACCAGCAAAAACGAGTGGTTTATTGATGAAAGACATGATACTGTCTATAGATAATGAACCAATATTATATTGGGAAGATATAGGTCGAAAAATACAAAATACACAAAACAAAAACCTAACTTTAAAAATCAAAAGAGAAGATAAAATAAAAACGATTGAGATATCTCCAAAAATTTTGACAACAAAAAACATTTTTGGGGAAGAAGAAAAAAGATATATGATTGGAATTGCTCCTCTTGGAAGTTCTAAAATAGTGCACTTGGGTCCTATAGAATCGTTGTCTTATGCCACAAATCAAACTATTGATACATCTTTGTTAATATTTAAAGGCATACAAAAACTCATAACAGGTGTTGTAGGTACAAAAGAAATTGGCGGGATTATTACTATATTTGATACAACATCTAAAGCAAGTGATGCTGGAATTTTAGCACTACTATTTTTTACTGCTCTAATTTCAATAAATCTAGGTGTTTTAAATCTACTTCCAATTCCAGCACTTGATGGCGGACATATAATGTTCAATCTATATGAGATGATTAGGGGTAAAGCACCAAGTGAAGCCGTTGTTTATAGACTAACTATTGGTGGATGGATAATTTTATTTGGTCTTATGTTTTTAGGCTTATTTAATGATATAAATAGACTTTGGGGCTAAAGATGGACAGAGAATTACTAAGAAAAAATCTTGATAATGTAATTTGGAAAATTGAACAAGCAAGACTTGCTCTAAATGAGCATCATATAGTTCAAATAGTGGCTGTTGGAAAATATACTACGATAGAAAATATAAAAACTCTGTATTCTCTTGGACAAAGAGCTTTTGGTGAAAATCATGTGCAACAACTTGCTCAAAGGTCTTTAGAACTCAAAGATTTACCGATCGAGTGGCATATGATAGGAACTTTACAAAAAAATAAAATTAATAAACTTTTAGAGATAAAACCTTCACTTTTTCAAGCACTTGATAGTTTTGAATTAGCAAAAGAGCTAGAAGCAAAACTTGCAAATAAACAACAATCACTGTCTTGCTTACTTCAAGTAAATAGTGCAAAAGAAGATACAAAAAGCGGTGTTAATCCAGAAGTTTCCACAGAAATATACTTGCAAATTAAAGAAGAGTGTCCGCATATAAATTTAGAAGGTATAATGTCCATTGGTGCACATAGTGATGATGTCAAAAAAATTCAAAATAGTTTTGAGACAACTTATAAAATATATGAAAAACTTCAAAAGAATGGAGCCAATATTTGCTCTATGGGTATGAGTGGAGACTATGAACTTGCTATCAAATGTGGTTCAAACTTAGTACGCATAGGCTCATCTATTTTTGAAAATAACGATTGAGCATAATCCTGATTAGTCGTCCTCTCTACTAAAAATTATAATTATTAAATCTCAAACTAAAACCATAATATTGTAATTTTATTAGCATTTTATATAAAACTATTTTATTACATATTTATAGTTAATTTAAATTAATATTTTAAGGAATATAATATATGAATTAATGAGTTTTCTAGTGTAAGCTAGATTTGGACGCGCTTGAATTTCAAGTCAAAGACAAGAGGTCAAAAATGATAAAAATTAAAATAATATGGATAGTAGTAATTGCACTTATGTTTGCTGGATGTGGTATAAATCAAAATATTTCAAATAATATAATATCGTCTGGAAAAACAAATAAATTTATACAAGATAAAAAGTCTGGAAAAGCTAATGTATTTTTTTATAGAGAATCAGGTAATAAAGACAATGTTGCTATTGTAAAGATGGGAGAGAGAGTTGTGGGGTCTATACTTCCCAATAGCTATGCTGTGACAAAAGTTTGTACGGATACAATACAAGTAGGTGTTGCAGCAAGAGGCAGCACTATAAGCTTTACTAATTATCTTCCACCGATAGATGCGAACAGTACCGAATCTATGTTTTTTAAAATAGATGAAATGAAAAATGGAGGCTTTTGGCTAACAAGAGTTACTAATGATATAGGAGAAAAATCGATGAAATCAATCGACAAAAAATCAAGCGTTATAAACCGCAATACACTAGACTGTCAAGTTTCAGTGGACAATAAAAAAATATCAGAATAGGAGGGTATTTCAGTGGGAAAAATAATTAAAATATTAGTAAAAACACAAGATGGTAGCATTGCTGAATATAGTATCTCTTCCGAAGCTGGTAAAATAGGGAATAAGCTTATTCTTAAAGATAGCGGGCATGTTATATATGAGTTAAAAGATTTTAATACCAGACTTGCACCAGATCAAATGCTTGTTAAGCGTAACGGTAAAAATCTAGAGATAAATTTAGATGTAGATGGATATAAAGATGAGGATACACAGCCAGATATCATCATAGAAAACTATTATGACTCATCAACATCAAATATTATAGGTATGGCGGAGGATGGAAAGTATTATGCTTATATTCCACAAGAATACAAAGATTCTCTTTTGGTTGAAAATATCTCTGATGGCACTTTTAGTTATCAAAGTTTAGGTTCAGACTTGGCTGGAAGCTCCCCTATGTGAATATTTGCTCTTGCGCCATTAGCTTTACTAGGTGGTGGAGGTGGAGGTAGCGGTAATACCTCTCCTGAACTGACAGCTGAGCTTGATCCTGCTTCGGATAGTGGTGTACTAGGCGATGGTATTACCAACGATACTACTCCAACTATCAGTGGAACAGGAGAAGTTGGTGCAACTATCAGTGTCATAATAAATGGTGAAACATTAACTACCACTGTTGATTCAAGTGGTAATTGGTCGGTTACCCCAACGACTCCACTTGATGACGGTTCTTATACTGCAGATGTGACAGAAACTGATACTACAGGTGATACAACGGAAACTAATGTTCCTATAACAATTGATACCACCGTTGCTGCTAATACCATAGATATTGCATCTGTAACAGATGATACAGGTGTGAGTTCTACAGACTTTATTACTAGCGATACTACACAAACATTTAATGGCACACTAGTGAGCGTCT
>JAQTLV010000002.1:0-291907 GCA_028714675.1 Sulfurovaceae bacterium | reverse complement strand
CAGGTGCTGGAACAACATGGAGTCATGACACTACACTAGCCGAAGGAAGTTATACTGTTGAGGCACGCATCATAGATACTGCAGGCAATATTGGGGCAACAGATTCTCAAGCAGTCGAGATTGATACCACCGTTGCTGCTAATACCATAGATATTGCATCTGTAACAGATGATACAGGTGTGAGTTCTACAGACTTTATTACTAGCGATACTACACAAACATTTAATGGCACACTAGTGAGCGTCTTACAAGCTGATGAGAGAGTACAGGTCAGTACCGATGGTGGTGTTACATGGACTGATGCCTCTACACAACCAGGTGCTGGAACAACATGGAGTCATGACACTACACTAGCCGAAGGAAGTTATACTGTTGAGGCACGCATCATAGATACTGCAGGCAATATTGGGGCAACAGATTCTCAAGCAGTCGAGATTGATACAACTCTGCCTCAAACTGCTGCATCTGTCATAATTATACTAGATACTAACGACGATGGGACAATTGATGCATCTGAAAAAGGTTTAAACACTACAACAAATGTTGACATAGGTATCCCTACAGATGCTCAAATAGGCGATGTTATCACGGTAACAAATGAACTAACTAGTTTAGTGATAGCTACATATGTAGTCGATGGCACTACCATAACTGCTGGTTCTACGCAAACTATCACAGGAGTTTCATTGCCAACGGGCACAGATGTTCTTACTGTTACTACTGCCATTAGCGATGTTGCTGGAAATATAGGACCAAGTGCAAGCGATAGTGCCATCATCAATCAAGCACCTATTGCAATTGCTAACAATGACACATTGCTAGGACTAGTTGGACTAGATGCACTTGGCGATATAGTTGATATTTCTCATCAAGCCGTATTTGCCATAGATGCCAATAATAACATAGAAGAAGTAGTAGTAACCTATGGCACACTTGTAAATGTAGGCAACTATCATCTTACTGCTTCATCAGAAATGGCGGCTGAGTTAGGATTACAATTTACAATTGTTAATAATGATGGGGTATTGGGTTTACTGGTAGCTTCATCTGTTGTAACTATCACAGCTGTAGGTGGAGGTGCTATCGACAATCTAAAACTCAATGAGCTATTAACAACGATACAATTTGAAGATCCAATTCTATCAGTACAACTGTTAGATACACTAAATATAACAACAACTGATACAGATGGATTGAGTGATAGTGATTCTTCTAGCAACTTAGTCAATATTGGCTTACTTGCAAATCAAGATACTTCTTCTGGACTTCAAGAGGGTACTTCTGGTGCTGAGACGCTAGATGGTACTGCCAATAATGACCGCCTTTATGGTTATGGGGGCAGTGATACACTAAACGGCAATGGAGGCAATGATTTACTTCGTGGTGGAGATGGTGATGACACCTTAAATGGTGGAAATGGTGATGATTTGCTCATAGGTGGAAATGGTAATGATATTTTACATGGCGATGCTGGCAATGATTATCTTGAATTTGATGCTTCAGACAGTGTTATAGATGGTGGTGTGGATTTTGATACTCTTTATCTTTCTGGCAATGGAATTACCCTAGATCTTACCTCTATTTCTGATAGTATCATAACAGGAATTGAAAAAATAGACTTAACGGGCGATGTAGATAATTCTCTTATATTAGCCTATAGTGATTTGCTTGCGTTAAGCGATACCAGTGACATACTCTATGTCACTGGTAATGGTGGAGATACAGTTACTCTATCGGCAGAAACATTTACAGGAACAGATAATATTGGAGGAATTATATATAATACTTACGATATAGGAGGAACAAGCAATCCAGATATTTGGATACAGCAAGATATTACAGTCTTGTAAATATCTTTTTAGCTGTGATTGATTATTTTAAAAAATAAAACCAAAATATACACTTTAACTGATATTATCATAAATCTTTTCTGATAACATATAAGTAAATATAATCATTTAGAGATTATATTTACTTATTTTACTTTAAAACCTTTTCTTTTTAAATGAAACAATATATAATTAATTATAGCGAATAACGTTTACTAAACTATCATAAGGATAAAGCCATGAAACTAGGATTTTTGGTAGATTTAAATCTGTGCATGGGTTGCAAAGGTTGTGAAGTAGCCTGCAAGGTTGAAAATGAAGTACCTATAGGTTCGTGGAGATTAAGGGTAAAATATATAGATGTTGGGGTATTTCCTGATACAAGTAGAAACTTTACTCCACTTAGATGTAACCACTGCGAAAATGCACCGTGTGTTAGAATTTGTCCCGTTTCTGCACTACACTATTTAGATAACGGTATAGTAAATATAGATAATAAAAGATGTATAGGGTGTGCTGGATGCATGATGGCATGCCCATATGGTGCAATTTATATGGATCCTGAAACAAATACAGCAGATAAATGTACATATTGTGCTCACCGCATAGAAAGCGGAATGATGCCAGCATGTGTTGTAGCGTGTCCAGTTGAAGCAAATATCTTTGGCGATGTTGAAGATAGCAGCAGCTATATATCAAAATACATAATGGAACATCAAGGAAATGTGCAAGTCCGTAAGCCAGAAAAACATACTGAACCTAAACATTACTATGTAGGCGGAGGGAATCAAACTCTAAATCCTTTGGCTCATGAGAGATTAGAAGGTTATGGACTGTTTAACAATATAACACATTTTAATACAATAGGAGATCCAAATCATTCACTTTTAGATAGATTCTTAACTCCTGTTTTTGGACATGAGCATTTAGATAATACAGGATTTGCAACCATGCAAAGCAATATTGAAGAGAAAGAAGGAGCTAACAAATGATAGAAAATACCATAAATGCAACACATGCAATAGTTTCACTTGATATTCCACTTCCTAGTGTTATATGGGGCTGGATGATAACGCTAAATATGTGGGCAAAAAGCATAGGCACTGGTGTTGTGCTAGTTGGAGCTTACCTGCTTTATAGATATAAAAAAGAAGATATTAAAAACCTAAAATGGCTAATGCCTGTTATTTCATTTATAGCTTTAAATATCTTCTTGCTTTTTACGCTTCTTGATTTGCATCAACCACTTAGAATGGTAAATATATTCTTGCATCCACACTTTACTTCAGCAATTACAGTAGGTGCTTGGATGGCTACTATATTTACAGGCATTATGACCATCTTGGCAGCTGTTGGACTTTTTGATGAATACCCATATCTAATTAGAACAAACAAAATCACTAAATTGGCTAGAGAAAATGGTCATCTTTATGAAAAGCTTTTACCATTTGCTGTATTTCTAGCAATCCCTGTTACATTATATACTGCAATAATAATGGCTGAAGCGAGTGCTAGAGAACTTTGGCAAGCTCCTGGGGAAATGGTTCAAATGATGCTTGCTGCTTTTATGGCTGGAAGTGCAACTTTACTTCTGTTTTCACAAAAGTGGAGCAAAGATGTTAGAGAAAAACTCTCAATCATTTTGATAGCTGCTATGTCTGTTGGTTTTGCACTTTATATGGGTGAATATTTCTTTTCATTTAAATCAAGTGAAGCAGAAGCAACACTAGCCCTTATTCATCTTGGCGGATCATATAGTCTAGAATTTTGGTTTGCTATGATTGTAGGGTTTGTTGCTCCTATATTTATTTTAATAAATGCAAACAAGGAAGATAACTTTACACTTATAAGAACGGCTGCTTTTATGGCGTTAATCGGTTTATATTTTGCAAAAGATGTCTGGTTAAAAATTCCACAAATGATACCATTAAGCTAAGGGGATAGATATGACAAAAAAAATGAATACAGAAAATCAAAGGTTTTTTGAAAGTAGAAGAACTTTTTTGAAAACTTCAGCTTACACAGTAGCTGGGGCATCATTAGCAAAAGGGGTATTTAGCACTATTGTTTCTACTCCTGCTGAGGCTGATACACAATTCTCATCTATTCCTAAAAGTTTAGCTTTTTATCCACCGCATGAAGAGTGGCATAGTTTTAAAGAATTAGATGGTACTGATTGGAAGAGAGGTGGTGTTGGCAGAAATGGTATAGAGTCAGAAGACAATCCAGATGGTATAAAAGTAAACGAATATATGCTAGTACCTACAATTTGCAATAACTGTGAAGCTCTTTGTGGGCTTACTGCTTGGGTAAATATTGGCGATTATAAAAAAAGCAAGGATCCTAGAGATTTAAAAGTTAGAAAATATATGGGAAATCCTCTACATGCTGGAAGCCGTGGTAGAAACTGTGCTAAGGGATATGCTGTAAAATCACAAATGTATGACCCAGATCGTATACCTTTCCCTCTAAAGCGTGCACCTGGAAGTAAAAGAGGTGAAGGCAAATGGGTAAGAACATCTTGGGATGAAGCCATGGAAACCATAGGTGGCAAAATGAGAGAAACTCTCAAAACTGGTGATGATATAGCAATGAAATCTATCATGTATCAGGTAGGAAGACCTAATGAGACTGGATTTATAGGAAGACTCATTAGTTCAATGGGAATTGATGGATACAACTCTCATACAAATATATGTAGTGCAGGAGCTAGACAAGGAACTCTTCAATTTGCTGGTGATGATAGAAACTCGCCTGATTGGGCAAATGCAAAACTTATATTTTTACAATCTTCACATGCTGCAGATGCAGGACATTACTTCCAAGAAGCAGCAGGACTTATTGCAGATGCTAGACGAAAAGGTGCTAAGCTTGTTGTTTTAGATCCTCGTATGTCAAACTCTGCAGGTATGGCTGATCTTTGGGTGCCTATTTGGCCAGGCACAGAAGCCGCTTTGTATTTGCATTTAGCAAATAGAGTTCTTACGGGCAAAGATAAAGATGGTGTTGATTTAATTAAACATGATTTTGTAAAAGAGTGGACAAACTGGCCTGTACTTATGAGAGATAAAGCTCATCTTCAATTTATGTTAGATCAAGGACTTATAAAATCTATGCCTATGGGTGAAACATATAATGATTTTATAGAGTTACTCAGAGATATGTATTCTCCATTTACTTTAGATTTTGCTGCAAAAGAGTGTAAAGTAGATTCTAAAACGCTAGAAAAACTATTTGATATGATTATAGAGGCTGATGATAAAATATCTACATTTCTATGGAGAGCTGGAACCATAGGACATAGAGGTGGATGGATGAATACCAAATCAGCATTTTTCCTACTCACATTAAGAGGTGCTATGGCAGCAAAACCAGGTGGTATAAGCATGGTTAGTTGGCATGAAATAGGAGTAAATGGAAAAGGTGATGCGGCAGTAGTTGCGGGCAAAAAACCTGGTCCAATAGACCATTGGAATGAATTGGCATATCCACCAGAAATTCCTTTGGCATCTTATGAACTTAGTTTTATGTTACCTCATTTACTAATGGATGATGAATGGAGAAATAGATGGAATGCCAAAGGTTTAAAAATTCCTAATAAATTATCAGTTTATATTCCTAGAATGTATAATCCAGTATGGATTAACCCAGATGGATTTAGATGGATTGAAGCACTAAAAAGAGAGGATAAGTTTGAATTAACTATGAATCTATCTCCTACATGGTCTGAAACAAACTGGTATTGTGATTATATTTTACCAACAGGATTGGCTGGAGAAAGACATGATGAACATTCTGAACCTATCAAACCAGCAAGATTCTTTGGTTTTAGACAACCTGTATTAAGAACTGCTTTAGAGAGATTGGGGTGGAAACCAAAAGACCCAGCAAGAGCTACACTTGAAGCCCATACTAAATCTGGTCTTGGTGAAATTTGGGAAGAGTTAGAATTTTGGATAAACATAATGTTTTATCATGTTGACCCAGATGGTAGTTTGGGCATAAAACAGTATTGGGAGTCCAAAGAGCACCCAGGAAAACCAGTAACTGTGCCAGAATGGTACCAAGCAGCCTTTGATACACTGCCAAATCTAAAAAAAGCAGCTCAGTCAAATAGTAAATATTCTTCTTTGAAATATCCAAATTATGAGATGCTTAGGGATATGGGAACTTGGCTTGAACAAGATCATATATATGAGCCACATGCTAGAGAATTGGAAGCCGAAGATGGAATAGTTGAATCGATGGAAATAAAATTTGATGCTTCTACGATAAGTACGCCAGATCAAAATGGAGTAGTAAAAGCAAAAGTCCACGATAACGATGCCATCAAAGCAATGGGAGTAAAAATAGGAGATAAAATATGTGAAGGCTTTAGAACTCCAAGTAGAAAATTGGAGATATTTTCACAATTTATAAAAGAATATCATTGGCAAGAATATGCAATGCCTTATTATCCTTTGACAAAAGAGGATAGAGTAAAATATGTTCATCTTGTTTCGCAAGTACATCATGACTTTATGAAAAATGATAATGAATTTGCATTAAATACAATATATAGATTGCCATATAATATTCATACAAGAAGTGTAAATTCTAAGCATCTAATGGAGATATCTCAAAACCATAATCCTGTTTGGATTAATACACAAGATGCATCAAAACTTGGGATTAAACGAGGTGATGCAATCAAAGTAACCATAAGTGATACGGTAAGTGGACTTACAAGTGGTTATTTTATAGCTATGGCAGTACCTACTGAAGGTCATATACCTGGTGTACTATCGTGTTCTCATCATGCAGGAAGATGGAAACTTGTTAATGCAGTTGAAATACCAGGATTTAAAGAAAAACTTGGTGTTATGGGTCTAGGAGCTCCATTGTATGAAATGAGTATGGATGGCAAAATAGGAACTTTGAAACCTTTGCAAGGCATAAAAGAAGGTATGGCAGAAAGAAAAGATTCATGGCAATTTAAAGAGTTCAATAAAGACTTAGATAATATATGGTGGGATGGATTAAGTGGTGCATGGCAAAATGCAGTAGCTCCAGTACACCCAGACCCAGTTGCAGGGAATCACTGTTGGCACCAAAAAGTATCAATTGAACTTGCGAGTAAAGATGATAAAATTGGAGATATTTATGTAAACTATGAAAATAATTTCAAAGTTTATAAGGCTTGGATAGATAAATTAGCTAGACCACTTGATGAAACAAACAAACTTAGAAGACCAAAACACTACAAAAGACCACCGTGGGGTCATACTGATAAAGCTTACGCCTTCGACATCACAAACTAAACTTAATTGCAAGCATAAATAGTTATACTTGCAATTTTTAAGGACAAATTTTATGACTAAACAAGAACTGGAAAATCGCACTATTTTATATGGACTAATATCCAGATTAATGATTGCAGAGGTAGATTGTGCATTTCTAAAAAATATAGATAATAATAAATCTATTTTAGAACTTTTTCCTAACTACAAACGATGGCCAAGACGGAAAGAACTATCTTGTGGAGAGCTTATATCAACACAATATGATGTTGATTTTGCAAATCTATTTTTAATGCATTTAGTTCCATATGAAAGTTTTTATACAAGAGAAGATCAAATGATTGAAAGTGGTGGGGAAAATCCAGTTGTTTCTCTTTACAATGCTCTTGATTTCAGAGTTGAGCTGGATAAAGCAAGAGTAGTAAGCCCTGACCATATAGGCGTTGAACTTGAATTTATGTATATGCTTTGTGTAGCTATTGAAAAAGCTTACAATGCAAAGGATAATGATGGCATGAAAGAACTCATTGATATTCAAAAAGGTTTTTTAAAAGATCACCTTCTCGTGTGGGCTCCAATGTTTTTAATGGCTATGAAAAATGAATCCAGAACCCCTCTTTACCACGATGGTGCTGATTTGGCATTGGAATTTATATTGAGTGATTTTGAATATCTTTCAAATATTACAAAGCCGGATAAAAAGTGAAATTAAATTTCAATCTATCTTCTTGTGTAAGATCTAGTGCAATAAACTCGAATTGCCAAAGATGTATAGATATTTGCCCTACTAATACAATTAAAATTGAAAACAATATACCGATATTCACACCTGATGAGTGTATATCCTGCGGAGGATGTGTTGGAATTTGTCCAACAAGTGCGTACTCTTTGGATAACTTTAATATGATAGAGTTTATATTTAATCATTTTCAAACAAATGAAGTTTTATCATGTCGTCAAAATACGCCTTGCTTAGCAACTTTTAGTATCGAGGCTTTGATAACATTATCGCTTGGCAATAAAGAAAATATAACTTTAGATATTGGGCACTGTGCAACTTGTGAAATTGCCAAAAATCTATATCCACAAATTAAAAACAATATCAATGAAGCCAATTTCATCTTGTCGACTTTTAGCCAAAAGAAAATTGAAGAAAAAGAATTGGGACTTGAAAGCATTGAAAAAACAGAAGTTGATACTAGAAGTAGAAGGGATTTTTTCTCAAATCTAAAACCTACCAATCTTATAAAAACAAAAATTGCATTTGATGAAAAAATCGATGGCAATGAAGCTAAAAAGTTTAATTTTGATGAAAACACAATAAATCAAATCAAAACTAAGTTTATTCCGGATATTAGGAAACTATTTTTTACATTAATGAAAAATCAAGACAAACCTAAAATTTATGAAACGATAAATAGTGATGAAATTAGCTTTATATCTCAAAAATATATAGACCAATCTAAATGTACAAATTGCCAAATATGTTACCGTATATGCCCAACCGAAGCTCTTAATAGTGACAAAAACTTTTCTATTATAAATTTCAATTCTATACTTTGCCTCAAATGCTATTTGTGCCATGATGTATGTGAATATGATGCAATTCATGTGCAAAAAGAATTTGATATAAAAGAGTTTTTTGAACCTACAAATAAAATTTTGGCAGAATTTGACATTAAAAGATGCGATGAATGTGGAAATCATTTTACATACTTTGGCGGAGATTTTACATGTTCAAGATGTAAAACAGAGGAAGAAGAGGCGTTAGCTTTGCATAATATTTTTAAAAAGGACTTTCAATGAAATCATATGAAGAACTAAAGCAAGAGTTTGAAAATCTAAAAATCGGCGAAGATTTTTGCATATCTGGTGAATGCGAAACCAACAATGACTTAAAAGACTATCCAAGTTATACGGAGGCTTTGTATAAATTACTTATGGCACCAAGCCTAAATGGAGTTTATGTAACAAGATGGGATTTGAAAGAAATTGCAACTCTTAGTGGAGAGTCCATTGCTATCTCTCCAAGAAAAAGAATGTTTGAGCAATTAATGGGATATGCGAGTGATAAAGAAAATATGCAAAAAGTACTAGAACAATTTAAATTATATTTTTTAGAGAAAATAGATGCTTACGAGAAGTTATCTAGCGAATTCCCAGCAAGCAAACCTATTTTTGATGCATTTAGTGCAAAAGCGAACTATACTGTAAGAAATTTACCAAATATCATAAAAGAGTATTTTTAAAACACTCAAATACTCTGCTATGAAAATTCAAGTTCATCTATTCTGATGATTTTTTCCTCTTTTGTCTCTAAATCTTTTATCCAGAGTGTCTCATTTGCCAGCTCATCATCACCTATAAAAATTATAATTTTTGCACCAATTTTATCAGCAGATTTGAGGTGAGACTTTAAGCTTTTGACTTTGTATTCTAAAGTAACTTTATTATTTTTTACCAAATTTAGGCTAATTGCGCAAAGATTCTCTATGCCTTTTTCATTCATTGAGCCTAGATAAAATCCTTCTCTTTTTGCTTGTGGCAATTGAACTAAATCCATAATTCTCTCAATCCCTATAGCAAAACCAATTGCAGGTGTACTCTTGCCATCTAAAAATTCTACAAGTCTATCATATCTTCCGCCACCAGCAATTGCTGATTGAGAGCCTATTTCGCTACTTATAAATTCAAATGCTGTTTTGTTGTAATAATCAAGTCCACGAACTAGATTTGTATCGCATTCATATTCGATATTTACGCTATCAAGAAGTGATTTTAATTTTTCAAAATCACTATCGCAAACTTCACACAAATTATCTATCAATTTTGGTGAATTGCAAAGCATACTCTGGCATCTTTCTATCTTACAATCAAGCACTCTTATAGGATTAATATCAATTCTTCTTTTACAATCTTCACAAAGCTCATCTTTTATATCACTTAAAAAAGATACTAACTTTACTCTATATGGCGGCATACAATCCTTGCATCCAAGAGAATTTATTTTTAGTGCAAAGTTGATATCTAAGGCATTAAATATGTCTTTTATCATACAAATAATCATAAAATCTTCATATACACTTGCCTCTCCGAAACTCTCACAACCAAATTGATGAAAAGATCTCAGTCTTCCTTTTTGAGGTCTTTCATATCTAAACATAGGTCCATAGTAGTAAAATCTAAATGTACTATCTTGACGATCAAGCTTGTTTGAAATAAAAGCCCTAACTATACCAGCTGTGCCTTCTGGACGCATACATACATCATTATCGCCCTTGTCTTGAAATTGATACATCTCTTTACCAACTATATCACTGCTCTCGCCAACAGAACGCTTAAATAGTGCTGTTTCTTCTAAAATTGGTATCTCTATATAGCTATAGCCATAATTTTTCGAAATTTTTATTGCAGTGGTTACTATATGTACAAATTTTTGACTATCTTCAAAAATTAAATCTTTCATTCCTCGCAAAGGATTTATCATTTTTGCTCCCATATAAAATTCTTTATTTGTCTGTTTATTGATTCCATATCATCTGTTGCATTGATTTCCAAAAATGGTATGCCTAATTTGACGACAATATCTTTCATAAATTGCTGAACACTCAATAAATACTCTATTCCTCTTTGTTCAATCTTATCCATTCCTTTTTGCCCTAATCTTAACTCTAAATTATCTTTATCGATTATAAAAAGTATTATTTTTTCTGGCAATATTCCTTGCAAAGAGAAAATATTGAGCTTCAAAAGTTCATCAAACCCAATATCATTATTTGCCATAGCATAAGCCATTCCAGAAATAAATCCTCTGTCTGAAATAATTATATTATCTAAATTTGGTTTTATAACACTCTCAAAATGTTCTGCGCGATCAGCTAAAAAAAGTAAAATTTCAGCTCTTTTTGAATCCAAATGACCATTAAGTAAAATTTCTCTAATCTTTTTTCCTAATTCCGTTCCTCCAGGCTCAAATGTAAAAACTATGTCGTTATACTTTTCTTTCAAAAGTTCAATCTGTGTACTCTTCCCACATGTATCAATACCTTCAAATATAATATACATCAAAGTCCCTGTGTTTTGATGTATTGCACAACTTCTGGTGGAACCAAATGATCAATCTTCCCATCAAACTTCAAAAGAGACCTAACGACAGAAGAGCTTATAAAAGCATTGCTTAAACTTGGCATCAAATAGATAGTTTCTAGTTCTTTTTTAAGGGATGAATTTGCATATCCCATCTGAAGTTCATATTCAAAATCACTAACTGCTCTCAAGCCTCTAATTATAATATTTGCATCCAACTCATTCGATAGACTAACTAGAAGTGTATTGAAACCTACAACTTTAATTTTTGGGAAACTCGTAGTTACTGCTTTTATCATTGCTATTCTAGTTTCTAAATCAAAAACTGGTTTTTTTTCATCACTAGAAGCAACGGCTACCACGACTTCATCAAACATATTACAAGCTCTTTTGATGATATCGAGATGACCATTTGTGATAGGATCAAAGGTCCCAGGATATATAGCTCTTTTTATACTATTTGTCATGATTACCCCATCTTTTATAAATATTGTGTTCTATTCCGAGTGCATCATACCACTTACCCACTAAAAAATTTTCCATATCTTCAAGTGTTTTAATATCAGAATAGTATGCCATAACTGGTGGAGAAATAATAGCCCCCAAAAGTGAAAGTTTGTGCATATTCTCTAATGCAATTGTAGAATATGGCATTTCTCTTGGAGCCAAAATAAGTGTTTTTCGCTCTTTTAGTGCAACTGATGCTATTCTAGTTGGCAAATTATCTGCTATGCCACAAGCAATCTTAGCCAAAGTATTCATACTGCATGGCAATATAATAGTTTTGTCTATACCAAAGGAACCTGATGATATTGATGAAGCTATATTATTGTCATCATGAAAAAAAATCTTTTTGTTTTCACACATTGAAACTATAGTAGAATTTTTTGATGTTACCACATGAAGCTCTATTGTGTCAGGCAATAATTCGATAAATCTATTGGCAAGACCAATACCACTTGCACCAGTAATAGCTAGAGCTAATTTCATAAAAATCCCAAAATAAAAAATTAATATTAATTATACAATATAGTAGATTGTTTTTCAAAGAGACTTGCTCTTCGAAAGTAGTAAGTTATGATACTTTAATGCTGCTACAGTTGCTACAGGTACCATAAACATTGAGTTCTTGACCTGAGTAAAGAAAGTTTTTGTTGGATAAAACTTCTTTTAATGAGTTTATATCTACAAGATCAATATCTTCATCCTCAATACTCCCACACTCTTTGCATATCAAATGAACATGGCAGTCTTTTTTAATTTCAAATTTTGCTTTTCTTCCTATGAGTGGAACTTCTACCAAAACATTATTTTGACTCATGATTAAAATATTTTTATACACTGTTGCCAAAGATATGGATGGATGCGTCTTTACTACTTCAGCATAAATTTCATCCACGTCTTTATGTCCATACATACCTATCACTTCAAGTATATGCATCCTCTGAAAAGTTGCTTTTAGCCCATTATCTTTCAAAATAGACATGTAATTTTTCATTATGCATCCTTTTTATAAATTAATAGTTAAAGCTTTGAAGCATTTTTAGCCAAATACTCCGCAACACCTTTTGTGTCAGCTTTCATTCCTTCGTCGCCTTTTTGCCAACCAGCTGGGCAAACTTCACCATGCTCATTTGTAAATATCATTGTATCAACCATTCTAATCATTTCATCGATATTTCTACCAAGTGGCAAATCGTTAATAACTGCATGTCTAACAGTCCCGTCAGCATCTAAAAGAAAAGATCCTCTAAGAGCAACAGAATCATTAAATAATACATCAAAATCTCTACTAATTTGCTTATTAAGGTCTGCAACTAGTGGATATTTTATTCTACCTATCCCGCCATTTTCAACTGGAGTTTCTCTCCATGCAAAGTGTGAAAACTGACTATCAACCGATACACCAATAACATTTATGCCTCTACTTGTAAAATCATCTATTCTATGTGAAAATGCAATTATTTCACTTGGGCAAACAAATGTAAAATCAAGTGGATAAAAAAATACAACTGCACCTTTTGATCCTAAATTTTTATAAAGATTAAAGTTTTCTACTATTGAACCGTTCGCCAATACCGCTGTAGCTGTAAAATCTGGAGCTTTTTTTGTAACCAACATCTATGAATTTCCTTTTTAATAATTTTTATTAATAAGTAAACTATATCGTAAAAAGATAAAATTGAGATTAATTTTGTCTCTATTGAAATTTATGGCATAAAAAATAAGATATAATTATCATTAAAAATCAAAGTATTTTAATGAACAATCTATTAAATGGTTTATATGTAATTACTGATAATAAACTCACTCCAAATGATAAAATTCTCCAATCTATTGAACAAGTACTGCATGGTGGTGCGAATATAGTCCAACTTAGAGATAAAATAAACGATGATAAAAAAATTGAAGACATATCATTAAAATTACAAAAATTATGTCGTAAATGCAATGCTTTATTTGTTTTAAATGATAGAGTTGATATTGCCATAAAACTAAATCTTGATGGACTTCATATAGGAAAAGATGATTATGATAATATAAAAGAGGTTAGAAGAAATTTCAAAGGCATCCTAGGGGTATCATGTTATGATAGTCTTGAAATGGCAAAAGATATGCAAAAAATTGGTGCTGATTATGTAGCATTTGGAGCATGTTTTAGCTCCCCAACAAAACCAAATGCAAAAATAATTGATTTAGAGATTATAAAAAAAGCCAAAAAAGACTTAAATATACCTATTTGTGCCATAGGTGGTATAAATAAGGACAATGTAGCAACATTGCTTCAATACAAACCTGATATGATAGCAATCATTAGCGATATTTGGAATTCTGACGATATGACCAAAAGAGCTCGTTTTTTTACCAATTTAATTGATTAAAAAATAAAAATTTTACATCATTTTATATAACTTAAGTCACATTGAATACCGAAAAAAGTACAATCTAACACAATACAAACATTCATATATTCATTTTAAAAATCGGAGATGTAATGGAACAAAAATTATTTGTAAGAGTTATAATTATTATTACAATTGGAATATTTGGTTGGCTTTTTTATCCATTTTTAAAAAGTTTTTTTGTAGCACTTTTGCTTGTAATTGCATTTAGCCCTATTCATTTACATTTTGAGAAATATTTTCAAAAATATTTTAAATCTTCTGATAAAATTGCTATTGCCACGGCTACAATTGAAACCATAATTTTAATAACAATCTTATTTATTCCAATTTTATTTTTTACATATTATATAGCTACAAATCCACAAGAAATTATAAAAATGATTGTTTCATTTTATCAACAATTAGAGCATATATTGTCTCTTATACCAGATTCTATGCAATGGCTTGAAAAACCATTGAAAACCCTTAGCCAACAATTAATAGTAAATAAAGATAAAATATATTCAACTATTGCCATTAACTTTGGCAACACTTTGCTGGGATTTTTAAAAGCGATGGTAGATATGATTTTAATTGTTATATTTTTCTTTTTGCTTACGTGGTATCAAAAGTCTTTGATTTTGACAATAGTGCCAATAATACCCATCAAACGATCCATAATTCAAGAATTTGCACAAGATTTAATCTCTACTACCGCTACTGGATTTTATACACTCATAAGTATTGCTTTATTGCAAGGAATTGCATTTGGAATATTTATTAGCTTTTTCGATGGATACAATTCATGGATTTTAGGCTTGATGATATCAGTAACATCCATAATACCACTCTTGGGAACAACATTGATTTGGATACCGATAGCTTTAAAAGAATTTTTTAATGGAAATATAATAAGTGCGATAATTATATTTATATATTCATGGGCGATGATCTCATTTTTCATAGACAATATAGTTAGACTTCTTGTTTTGAAAAAAATTAACCACCTATTAAGCAAAACACTCAAAAGTGGGCATAAACCAGTTAATGATTTTTTAATTTTTTTCGCCATAATAGCAGGCTTGAATACATTTGGATTTTGGGGTGTTATCTTGGGTCCTGCTATTGTTGCATTTGCCACTACTCTTTTAAGAGTATTGAAGCATGGATATATTCATTCTAAGCTTTAAACTTTGCAACTTCTTTGCGTAGATGGTTTAACTCTTCCATTATTGCATCTATGCTTTCATTTTTATTCTCTATGGCATCACCCCTGAATTCCTCAAGTTTTGATTGTATACTTTTTGTCAATGCATGTAATTTATCTTTTGCTGACTCTACAAACTTATCAGAATCCGCTTTATACTCTTCTTCTAATTGATGAATTTTATCCATTATTTCATCTTGATGTTTTAGTGCATAATATGCACCCAAGCCACCTATTACTGTTCCTAGTAAAAATTTTATATAACTATTTTCATTCATTTTGTACTCTCCGAATTAAGCTTTTTATTTAAAAATTTGTATAAAGATCCAACCAAAAAAGTAGCAACTGTTAATTTTGAAATATCGCCTGAAACTTGATATGCAAGTATCTTGGTCTCCGTTTTTATATCATTTATAGTTTGCTCTGCTTGAGTGGATAAACGAGTAAGATTATTTTGTGAAGAAACCAAAAGACTATTTGTATGCTTCATTATTTTTACTGCATATATACCAATCAACACAAAGATAACCATCATAAAGACCATACAAAAAGCAATCACGCCAATAAGCCATATTAAAACTTGATTATCCATCTCGACCTCACTTTGAACTAAATCTCATACTATACATAGTATCACACCAAAACTTATTTTAAACACAGAAAATGAAATTAAAATATTTGATTAATTAAATGCCAAAAGCCCAAATTTTCTTATCAATTCATCATCAAAATTGACCAAACTATCTTTTTTTAGTTTATCTAACACTTCTTTTGTGCAAAGTGTATCTTGTGGCCACTCTCTATGAAATCCGTCGACTTCACTCTTCGTTGTGCCATCTATAAGAATAAATGGCTTTAACTCTATGTCTCTAGAAGCATCAATATTATTTACTACTCTCCAAATAAGCATATATGGATATTTTAGGTCATTATTTTTATGATCTACAACTATCAAAATGGATATATGTTTTGATAGAGATTCTAATTTAGCAAACAGTTTTTTCATTGAATCTGTTTTATTTACAGATACTACACAAATTGGATTGGAACTATCAGTCATAAACTGTTTTAAATCTATGACTTGTGTATCAATAGCCTTTATTTTTTCTAATAGTTCTTCATCACTAATTAAGTCAATTTTTCTCTCAACCTTATCGCCAGTTGCATCAATACCAAGTTTTCCACCTACAAACTGCTCATTTGATGAGTGATCTAAATGGTCTAATATGCCTCTTGAGATAAATATCTTTTCTGTATCTAATCTATCTAAGATATATTTTGTAATCTCTTTATAAGATGTCAAATCTGGTGCATTTCCATCAATAAATATAGCGTGCTTAACAAAACTCATCTGTCCTACTCCCCAAAAAGCATGCATAAACTGCATAGCATGCCCTTTGTAGAGTGTTTTCATTTTTGACATTATGAGATTATGAAATACCCCATTTTCTGGCATATGATAATCAATGAGTTCTGGTGCCATAGGTTTTAGAAGTGGCAAAAATACCCTCTCTGTTCCCCAGCCCATATATTTATCTTCAAGCGGTGGCTTTCCAACAACCGTTGCATGAAAAATAGGTTTTTTCTTCATGGTAATGGCAGTTATCTCAACGACGGGAAACTCTTCTGGAAGTGTATAATATCCTGTATGATCTCCGAAAGGACCTTCTACTTTCCTCATGGTTGGATCCACAAATCCCTCTATAACAATATCTACATCTGTTGGAATATATATATCATTTGTAATTGATTTGACTAATTTTGCCTTTTCTCCGCGAATCAGACCATAAAGCATAAGCTCAAACATACCATAAGGCATTGGAGCTTGTCCACACCAAATATATAGTGGATCTCCTCCTATAGCAATAGATACTGGCATTTTTTTACCTGCTTTTGCATAGTCATTGAAAAAATGGGCTCCATCTTTGTGTATTTGCCAATGCATACCTAAGCTTTTTTTGTCATATTGTTGCAAACGATACATTCCAAGATTTTGGATACTGCCATCAAGGCTTTTTGTATAAGTTTGCCCCATGGTTATAAATCTACCGCCATCAAGTTCCCAAGTTTTTAGGATAGGCAACTTGTCTAAATCTATATCATCGCCCTTTAAAACTATCTCTTGACACTCGCCTCTAATTGTTAATCTTTTAGGAAATACGCTTTTTAGTTTCCAAAGCTTTGGTAACATTTTTAGTTTTTCTAAAATACCTTTTGGCGGTTTCATTTTTAGTAACCATTCGATATTTTTTGCAATAATATCAGGATGTGTTCCAAATATATCTTCTGTCAACTCTTTGCTTGCAAAAAGATTCATAAATACTGGTATATCATATGTTATACCAAGTCTTTTGGAAATAGGTTTTGTAAAAAATAGTGGTTTTGAATTTTCTTTTTTTATCTCAAGATATGCAATATGTGGGATTTCTAGTTCAACATCAAGCTCTTTGTCTATAACCTTGATGCCGCCATTTTCTTTAAACCACTCTATAACATCTTTCATTTATCTACATTCTTTCGCAATTGCCATCTTTAAAAGCTAAACTCTCAGCATCGTGTAAAATCTCTTTTGCACCAGCTTCCATCATAATCTTTGCCAACTCAAATCCTAAATTACTACAATGCTCCACATCAGCCTCAAGACTTTTTTCTAATATGTGTGTGCCATCTGGGTAACCAACCATTGCTTTTAGCGTAACTTTTCTATTATTTATGGTTGCATTTGTCGCAACTGGAGCAGAACATCCCGCACCAATGCTAGCTACAAAATCTCTCTCAAGTGTAGTAAGCAAAAAACTTTTCTCATCATTTAGTTTACTTGCAACTTCTTTTAAAAATGGATTGTTATCGACTATCTCTATACCTAATGCTGCTTGACCCATAGGTGGTATCATAAAAGATAACTTTTGTGTGTATGGAATATCTTTTAGCAAGTCAAGTCTAAATAGTCCAATATATGCCAATATAATAGCATCATATTCCCCATCTTTTAACTTTCTAAGTCTTGTATTTACATTGCCTCTTAAATCTTTTACCTTCAAATCTGGTCTTTTGACAAGCAACTGCATTCTTCTTCTCAAGCTTGTTGTTCCAACAACTGCTCCTACTGGAAGGTCTTCAATAGTTTTATATTTATGAGACAAAAAAACATCACTTTGGTCTTCTCTTTTTGTAATAGCTGCTAAGCTAAGTCCATTTGGTATAAAAGTGGGAACATCTTTAAGTGAATGTACTGCAATATCAGCTCTGCCTTCTAGCATAGCATCTTCAAGCTCTTTTGTAAAATGTCCCTTGCCGCCAATTAACGCCAAGGGACGATCTAAAATCTTGTCGCCATTGCTTGTCATTTTGTTCAATTCTACAATCAAATTTGGATAAAAATTTTCTATTCTATCTTTGATATGGTATGCTTGCCAGAGTGCCAACGCACTCTCTCTTGTTGCTATAACTATTTTTTTCACGCTCTATTTCTTTGTTATCAAATCTTTATAGCCTTCTCTAAGCTTGTCGATTTTCCCATCTATATACACAGTAGGTGTTCCGGAAACCATTGTTTTGCTTGCCGTATCTTTATCGTTTTGCAAAGCAGTAATTATATCTTGTGTATTTATTTGTGCGGATGTAACACTAAAACCAAGTTGTTTTTTAACCTCATCTATTATGGTTGCCTCATCTGTTGTAGCAGGATCTATTTGTAATGAGTATATTTTTTCTAACATATCCATTTTTCCACTTTTTTGTGCAAATTCCATAATTTTTACAAGTGTTACTGATACTGGATGAATTTGCTCCAATGGTAAGTGATAATAATAAACACTTAATATATCAGGGTTTTCTCTAGCAGCTTTTAGCAAATCTGGAACAACTTCTTGGCAAAATGGGCATTGTGGATCACTGAAAAGTAATATTTTATGTTTTGCATTTGCATTTCCTGCAACCAAGTGTTCCTTATTGTAAAGAGCGTCTTTTATTGTAGGTTTTATATCATCTCTATAATTAATATTTTTATCCATATCAAATACAAGAGGTGTAATTACGTTGTCTCTAACAAAAAATGTTTCAGGAGCAGTAATCATTTGATTATTATATTGAAGTTTCATGTTTACAAAAAGAACTTCCCAGCCTGGTAATTCTTCAACTTTTCTTTTCTCTATAATTTCAACGCCGAGTACTTTTACATCTTTGTTTTTTACAACTTGTGTTTCTATAAATTTCATTAATTTTGTATTGTCAACTGAAGCCTCACTAGAACCGCTACAACCTATCATCAATATTGTCAGAAATGGCACAATCACCATTGTCAATAATTTCCGCATCAATAACATCTTCTTCTCCTTCAAAAATATTTTTATTTTGTGATATTTTACCAGTTAATTGTAAATATAAAACAAACGATATCAATATTATCCCTATAAAGTCACTTAAAACTCCAGGAATTATAAATAAAACCGCGCTCAAGGTGTATAGAATATTTTGTTTTAGAATACTTTTTAAATCTACTTGAGAAAAAATGGGTGTTTTTACAGAAGTTGTTAAAAATATTTGTGAACGCTTTATCAAAAATACGCCAAAAAACATCATAAAAACAATAAATAAACTGACCAACAATGGCGATAATTTTGTATAAAAATATGAAGTTACAAAAATTTCACATATTAAATATACAAAAAATATAAAAGGTACATATCTAAACAATATCAACTACCGCTTCTATAATGTTTGAAATATCTATTTCTTTCATAATCTCTCCATCTCTGCTTACAAACTCAACTATACCTTCTTCAACTTTTTTTCCTACAATTACGGCATAAGGCACGCCTATAAGCTCATAGTCTTTCATCTTAAATCCAAATCTCTCATTTCTATCATCAATCAATACATTTATTTTTTTATCTTTAAGCTCATCATATATTTTTAGAGCGATATCACTTTGCTTTTCATCTTTAAGATTAGAAACAATTACACAAACATCAAACGGGGTACTCTCTTTGCTCCACAAGCACCCTTTTTCGTCATGGTGTTGCTCAATAATTGCAGCCAGCAATCTACTTACCCCTATACCGTATGTTCCCATTACAAAAGGTTTAGTTTTTCCATTCTCGTCTAAAAATTCGGCTTTAAGAGGTTCGGAATATCTAGTTCCAAGTTGAAATATGTGACCAACTTCTATTCCCTTTGTATAAACTAGACTACCGCCACAATGAATGCATTTATCGCCCTCTTTAACAGAAACAATATCATCAATTATTGCATCTTTCTCTAGTTCTAAATCCAAACCTACATAATGATAGTCTTTTTCATTTGCTCCACACACTAAATTTATACCACCAACCAAAGAGTTATCAAAAACTGTCTTAATATCATTTGGTAAATTAAACGGTCCCATAAAACCAGCTACCAATCCAACTTCTTCTAGTTCATCACTATTAATATCGATTAAATCATTGGCATTTATACTATTTAATGCTTTTATCTCTTGAAGTTCATCTGAACCTCTTAGGAAAAATAGAACAATTTCTTCTTTACCACCATCATATAAAGCCTTTTTGGCAACTGTTTTTACTAAATAATAAGGATTTATTTTGAAAAAACTACTAAGATCTTCTATTGTTTTAATCTCAGGTGTGTTAAATTTAGCAAAATTAGCCTTTGGTGCATTTTCTTCGCATATATATGGCATTGATTTTGCCGCTTCTATATTTGCACCATAATCACACGACTTGCAAACCACTATGGTATCTTCTCCACTATCAGCCAAAACCATAAACTCTTTACTTCCAGTTCCACCTATTGCACCGCTATCTGCTTCAACTACACGAAAATCAAGTCCAAGTCTAGTAAAAATCTTTTTATATGTCTCTTCCATCAAAGAAAACTCTCTTTTCATATCGTCTTCATTTGCATGAAAACTATACCCATCTTTCATCAAAAACTCACGACCTCTCATAAGTCCAAATCTAGGTCTGATTTCATCACGAAATTTCAAATTTATTTGATATAGATTTAATGGTAATTGCTTATAACTTTTTACACTCTGTTTAACCAAGTTTACCATCATCTCTTCGTGAGTAGGCCCTAAAACAAAATCATTATCTTTTCTATCTTTAAATCTAAGTAGCTCTTTGCCATATTTTTCAAATCTTCCACTTTCAATCCATAAAGATGCTGGTGTAACAAAACCTAAACTTACCTCTTGTGCACCAGCCATATCCAACTCTTCTTTTACAACATTTTTAATACGATCTAGTACTATTTTCCCTAAAGGCAAAAAATTATAAAGTCCACTACCAACACCTTGTATAAAACCGCCACGAATTAAATATATATGAGAAGGAAGTGTGGCATCATTTGGTGCTTCTTTTAGTGTTGGTATTAGCAGGTTTGAAAATTTCACGATTTATGTCCTTCATGATGATGTGTTGTATCTTTATGTTCTTTATTGTTAATCTTATCTTCTATCTCTACATCAAATATATATCCCATAGATTCAACATGAGAAACTCCGTCTTTTTCCCTAGAGCTTAGTCTCATTTTTTTTGTTGGCTTATGCAAAAACATATCAAACATCTGTCTAGCCATTTTTTCTATATTTTCGATATTTTCACTTGGTATAAAACCTTTTTTAACTGCTCTTTGAAGTTCTTTTTCAACAACCTCATCAACTTTTATACGAATGCCTTTAATTATAGGTTCTATAGACAATGACTGCAATAGTCTATAAAAATCGTTAGTATATCGTGATACAATTTCACTAGCCATCAGGGCTTCTTCTTGTCTGAGTGCATGATTTTCACTTGAAATATTTTGCAAATCGTCAACTCTGTAAATTGTAATTTTTTCATCTTCAATATCATCTATATCTCTAGGTATTGCTATATCAAACCATAATCTTCCAAAATCGCATTCATCAATCATTTCGCTTGTAATAATTGGAGTTGGAGAAGATGTAGCAGCAAATAAAAGTCTGTATCTATTGATATATTTTTCTATATTTTCAATTGAATCATATTTTACATTTTCTCCCAAGGATAAACAAACATCTTTTAGCTTTTCCATATCCCTACCAAGCATTACGACATCGCATCCTATTCTTAAAAGATGTTTTGCTGTCAAAATTCCCATTTCGCCAGCACCGACTACAATAGTTGTCATGCCAGCCATTGTTTCTTGCAAAATATCTTTTGCTTGAGATACAGCAACGGAAGCTATAGATATAGGATTTGATGAAATTTGTGTTTGATTTCTAATTTCCGCTGCACACTTTACTGCATGAGAAACTAATCGATTTAATTTTTTACCAGCAGTTTTATTTTTATAAGAAAATTTAAATGCTTCTTTTACCTGTCCAGTAATCTGTGATTCTCCTATAACAAGTGATTCCAATGAAGAAACCACACTAAACATATGTCCAACAGCATCTTCATCATCAAATTTTTCTAAACTCTCTTTTAGCTTGTGAAAGTTTACGGAACTATACTCACTCATTATCCCCAAGACAGTATGATATGTCGAAAAGTTGTCTTTATTTGCTGTGATTATCTCAGTGCGATTACAAGTATTTACAACGAATGCTTCGTGGATAAAATCAAAGCTCACCAAGCGATTTAAAAAATTTTTATGGTCATCTTCACATTTAAATGCCAACTTCTCTCTTTCGGACAATTCACAATTTTTGTAATTAAAACTTATTATTTGATAATACATTAAAAATTCCTATCAATCATTTCTTTGGCAATTGCAACCAATTTTGGTTCATTCTCGTATGACATAAGAGATATAGCTTCCTCTATTAAAATCTTTGCTTCAAGATAGCATTTTGACAAAATATCATTATTCTTCATCTCTTCGAGTATCCAACTTGATTCATCTTTTGATAATATTTTTTTGTGAAGATATTTGAGTTTTTGTTTTTTTTCAAAGTTTAGTGCATCATATAGATAAATGTAGGGAATGGTTGTTTTTCCTTCAACAAAATCATGCAATGCAGGTTTACCAAGCACATCACTACTTGAAGTAATGTCAAGCAAATCATCAATCATTTGAAATGCGAGCCCAAGGTTTTTGCCATAAAGTTTATAATTCTCCCCAGCCTTTCCACAAAGCAAAGCTGCACTCCATGCACTTGCTTCTATAAGAGATGCTGTTTTGCCATAAATCATATTTATATATTTATCTTTATCTGGGTTAAACTCTTTTGACATTTCAACATCATAAAGCTCACCGATACTAAGTTTTGTAACAGCATTTGAAACTATTTGAGCTATTTTACTATCTAACATCGTAAGCTCATTAAATCCTTTTGAATATAAAATATCTCCTAGCATAATAGAAACTTTATTGCCATAAACTGCATTGATAGAAGGTTTGTTGCGTCTAAGCATAGCATCATCTATAACATCATCATGCAGCAAGCTCGCTGCATGGATAAGCTCAACAATTGAAGCTAACTTTATTGCATCATTTTTTTCACCTGCAATATAAAGTATAAGTTTAGCTCTAAGTCTTTTTCCACTTGGTAATTTACGATAAAGTTCTGTTATTAGAGGCTCTTCTAATGAGCCTATATATTGTTCCAATCTTCTCTCAACCACTTCTATCAAATTAATCCTTACTATTTATCTATTCGCATTGAGTTACAATATTGCCAGCTAATTCTAAAAATAGACTATCAACTCTATTTTTCAAATCATCTTCATCTGTCACTCTCATTGTCTTTAGGGTTCTCTCCAACTCTTCTTCCAAGCCATTATCTTCTATAATTTTTTCAGAGGCCGCTAGTCTTTCTAAAAATTTTTCAAATTCCATCTCTACTATATTTTGATTTGCATGCTTTGCAATAGAAAAATAGTTATCTCTTGGGGTACTAACCAAAAAATCATCTTCTTCATTAAAAATATTCATATTATTCTTTATCCTTGAATTTTTTAGTTATCTGGTCTTATCAAGACATCAGACTGTAGTGAACTCTTTATTATAACATCAGAAACTTGAGTTTTAAATTTCAAAGCCTCGATGTCTTGTTTCAACATATCATTTTCGGCTCTCAAAACAGTTACATCTTGTTGCAAATCATTGACAATTTTACTATTATAATAAATTCTACTTGCCAAAAATATTTTAAGCCATGCCAAAATAGTTAAAAATACTAAAAAAATAAACAGTTTATATAGTCTAACTCCAAAAAACAAATTATTATTTTTATCCATTAAAACCCTCAAATACTATGCGCTCTTAAAACTAAAGCTTCTTAGTTTGGCACTTCTTGATCTTGGATTATACTTCAATTCTTCTAAAGTTGCGGTTATTGGTTTCTTGTTTAGAAGCTTACCCATCGAGTGATTATTGCCACAAGTGCATCTAAAAGCCATTTCATCGCAAATACAATTTTTACTCCATTTAGTAAATCTATTTTTTATAAGTCTATCTTCTAGAGAATGAAAAGTTATAAATGTAACAATCTCTCCATCAAAATGTTTTTTTTCTATGGCATCAAGCAAACTCTCGATTTGGGAAAGTTCACCATTTACTTCTATCCTTATTGCTTGAAATGCCAATGTTGATGGATTTATTTTGCCATATTTTGGGATAACTGTTGAAATAATTTTGCTAAGTTCTATCGCACTTTCGATAGGTTTTATCGATCTTTGTTCAACAATTATATTTGCCAACTCTCTATATTCCCTTATTTCCCCATAATTTTTGAAAATATACTCTAATTTTTCAATGGTGTAACTATTTACAACATCATAGGCACTCAAACTTGCATCTTTATCCATTCTCATGTCTAAAATTTCACTATTAAAAGAAAAACCGCGTTCTAGCTTATCAAGTTGCAAAGAAGAGACTCCAAAATCTGCCAATACACCAACAATTGGTTCTTCTTGCAATGTTGGAAAAACTTCTGCAAAAGTTCCTTTATATATAGTGCTTCTCTCTTTATAGCCTTTTAATTTTTCTTTTGAAAAGTCTATAGCTTCGATATCTCTGTCTATACCTATGTGTTTAATTTGTGAAAAATTTTTTAACATTTCACTACTATGTCCAGCATAGCCCAATGTACAATCTACAAAATATCCGCTCTTTATATCTTTAAAACTATGTATTACTTCATTTAATAAAACTGGTAAATGTGGGCTCTTATTCAAAACTTAACCTTGTTTTTGATTTTGTTTTTAACTCTATAATGTAATTATATTAAATTAATATGAATTGTATTGATTATTTTTGATATAATACCAAAAACCTATAATTGTCAAGAGAAAAAATGGATCAAATAAAAAAACGATTGGAAATTATAAAAATTGCGATTTTTATGTCTGATGATGAGACTATAAGGTTGCAACTTTTAAAATTAGAATATTTTCAAGGAAATGAACAACTAGATAAAATTATAAGTTTATTAAAAAATAAAAATTATGGTCAAGTGCAAGTTTTAATTTCAGAATATCTAAATAACTCAGAAGCCGCAAATAAAAAAGATGAAAAAGAAAATGAAGACACTTTAGAGTATTCTAAAAATGATTATGAAAAAAAATCTGTTGTTGATGAATTTGGAATGCTAAAATCAAGCAAATTAAGTGATAAACATGGATTACAAAGTGCCAATCAAAATATTCAACAAGACAAACCCAAAGATAGTATTACATCTTATGTAGTAGGTTGTAATAATTTTGAGCTAAGCGCAGATGAAATAGAAAAAATACCATCAAAAAAACAAACTATAAAATCTATTCCTCCAAGAGAAAAAGTTGATTTCTCTGATATTTTTATAACATCAAAAGACAATAAAAAAACGGAACCAAAACAAGAAGAACCAAAAGAGGAAGAAATAAAAGAGGAAGAACCAAAACAAGAAGAACCAAAACAAGAAGAAATAAAAGAGGAAGAACCAAAAGAGGAAGAAATAAATTTTGAATCTTTGGATTCTTCAGAGGAATTATTAGACGAAAGTGACAAATTAAAAAATGAAATTCTTGAGGAAGACTTGGAAATGCTAGTAGATATAGATATTGAAACAAGCGATTCAAATGCCGAAACAGTTTCAGAAGATGACTTAGAAAACAAAGAGACTAACAGTCTGTATGATAAAAAATACTCTCCAGTTTCTGATATATTTCATAAGTTCCAAAATATTGCGCTATTTCACATAGAAGATAAAAACTATACACTACATAAATCTTCTGCCAATTGGATGCATCGTATATCAAAAACTGGATATAAAGAGATAGAAATTTTAAAAATTTCAAAATATATTCAAAAACTAAAAGAGACTAAACAGAATGATGAAGCAATGCAACTTGCTCTTATTTGTTGTGCAACAGGATCAAATTTAGGAAAATTAATATTTGCAAGAGAATTATATAAGGGTGATATAGTAGAACAAGATCATCTCAAGGCTTGCGAGATGACAAAAGAATTAGCGCTATTGGATTATCCAGAAGCATTGTGTGATTTGGGTCAATATTGCGAACATGGGATTGGGACAAACAAAAATCTTGAGTATGCATTACACTTTTATCAAAAAGCTTATGATTTAGGTTTAGAAAGAGCAAACATTTTACATAAAAACCTTAAAGGTAAAAAAGGGCTATTCTATTTTTTATTTAAAAGCGAAATCTAATTTATTTACCGCATCAAATATTACATCAAATATTACATCGATTTCATCATTTGTTACAACAAATGGTGGCATAACATATATATTATTTCCAAGAGGTCTTAATAATACTCCATGATAAAGAGCATACTCTGAAATTTTAAGCCCTATTCTCTCTTTTGTGTCAATATCTGACAACTCTACAACTGCTATCATCCCTAAAATTCTAGTGCTTTTAACATTTTTAAGTCCATCAAATCTTTTTAATTTCTGTTTCATATAGTTATTTAATGCTATATTTTTATCAATTGTTTTTTCTTCTTCAAAAATCTCCAATGTAGCCAAAGCAGCTGCACATGCCAATGTGTTACCAGTATAACTATGTGAGTGCAAAAATGCTTTATGCTCGCTGTAATCACAATAAAAGGCATTATAAACATCATTAGTTGTCATAACAACTGACAATGGAAGATACCCGCCTGTAAGTCCTTTTGAAAGAGTCATAAAATCTGGCTCGATTTGGGCATATTCACTTGCAAACATCTTTCCAGTTCTTCCAAAACCAGTCATTATTTCATCAACTATCAAATGTATATTATATTTTTGTGTCAATTTTCTAGCACCAACCAAATACTCTTCATGATACATATGCATATTTCCTGCACCCTGAACCAATGGTTCCAAAATAAAAGCAGCTATTTTATTGCCATCTTTTTCTAAAATTTCTTCCAAATCGACTAATGCATCTTTAGCCGCTTGTATAGTTTGGTCTTTTGGAACAGGTGTTTGAATACAATTTATTAGAAGTGGTTTGTATGTTTTTTTATACAATTCAACATCTCCAACACTCAAAGCTCCTATGGTTTCACCATGATAGCTATTTTCAAGAGATAAAAAAAGTGTTCTTTCGCTGTTTTTGTTTAAGTGATAGTGATAACTCATTTTAAGAGCAATTTCCACAGCACTAGATCCATTATCTGCAAAAAAAACCTTATTAAGCCCATTGGGAGTAATCTTAACTAATTTCTCGGCTAAATCAATAGCTGGCTTATGAGTAAAACCTGCCAAAATTACATGTTCAAGTAAATCTAATTGATTTTTTATTTTATTGTTTATATGTTCATTTGAATGTCCAAATATATTTACCCACCAACTACTAATTGCATCTATATATTTATTTCCATCAAAATCATATATGTACATACCTTTTGCATATTTTACAGGAATTAGAGGTATTTTCTCATGGTCTTTCATTTGAGTACATGGATGCCAAATATACTCTAAATCTTTTTGCATTAACTCATTATTTGAAAATATCATAAAAACCTTCTTTTTAAAATTGAAAATTGGAGTATTTCAATTGCACTTAATGACAACTTGACTAAAATATTATATATACATTTTAATTGAAGGTAGATAAAAAATGATAAGTTGGATGCAAAAACATAACAAATATTTAGTTTGGACTATTTGGATTGCCACTATTGCTTTTATAGGAGCAGGTGTTGTTGGGTGGGGAGATTACAATTTAGGCTTCAAAGGTGATAAAATTGCAAAAGTTGGAAATATAGAAATAGACAAATATAGATATCAGATGACATACAAATCACTTTATGATAGATATAATCAACAACTTCAAGGCACGCTTGATGATAAAAAAGCAAAAGAGATAGGCATAGAAAAACAAGCTTTTGAGCTTGTAAAAAATCAAACATTGTTTTTGAATTTAGCTGATGAGTATGGCATAAAAACTACAGACGAAGAAGTAGCTAAAATATTAAGTTCCATACCAAATTTTCAAACAGATGGTAAATTTGATATGAAAATTTATGAACAATATTTAGCTTCACAAAATTTGAAAAAGAGAGCATTTGAAGATATTCTAAAAGATGATATAGCCGTTAATAAATTGCTAACACTCTTAAAAACAAACTCTGTAAGCACAGAAGATAAAGCAGTTGCTATGCCACTGGATATTTCAGATGAAGTGGCAATAAGTATTTTAAACCCAAATGATATAAAAATAACTGTAAATGAAGAGGCAGTAAAAAAATATTGGTCTGACAACAAAAACAAATACCAACATCCAAAAAAATATAATACTGAGATATTATGGACAACAACAAATAATATAGATGTTTCTCAAGCAGAAATAGAAGAGTTTTATAAACTAAATGCTGGTAAATATAGTGGGCAGAATGGAGAAAAGCTGTCTATTGAAATGATGAAACCTTTTATTACAAAAGAGATTCAAACATCCAAGGGTGAAAAGATTGCCAAAAGAGCTTATATAGACTTCAAAAACTCAAAAATCAAACCAGATTTAACGTTGACTATTTCTAGTCAAGACCAAAGCGTCCCAAAAGAACTTATAGCAAAACTTGAAAATGCAAAAAATGGAGAGTTTTTAAAACCACAACTAATAAATGACAAATATGCAACTGTCAAACTTGTATCTAAAGTAGAATCAAAACCTATGACATTCGAAGAAGCAAAAGCGTTAGCAATGAATGATTATGTTAAAAAAGAGCAGCAAAATAATTTACAAAAACTCGCAGAAGAAAGAGTAAAAAACATTGACACTAAAACCGCGCAAAGCACAATATGGATAAACATAAATGAAAATAAAACCATATTGACATTAGGCAACGAAGAAAGTTTACAATTTTTACAAAAACTATTGACATCAAAAAAAGAACGAGGTATAATCAAGCTATCGGATAAAGTGGTAGTTTATAGAATTATCTCGCAAAAAATATCCCAAAATAATCAGAAGGATTTGCTCTTGATTAGCCAGAGTGTAAGCCAGCTTAAAAATAAAGTTTTAGAAAGTGGTTTACTAGAAGCATTGAATAAAAAATATAGTACTAAAATTTATTCAAAGGGGATGAATCTTGAATAAAAATATTCTTGCAATTGATATTGGCTCAACAAAAATTTGTGCAATTATTGCCGAAAAAATTGACAATGGTCAGTTGCAAATTTTAGGTCACGGCATAGTCAAATCGCAAGGTATAAAAAAAGGTTCGATTGTAAATATAGAACTAGCATCAAAAGCAATAAAAAAAGCGGTCAGTGATGCAAAAAGAATTTCAGGAAGCAATATAGAAACTGCTATTGTTTCAATTTCAAATTCTTACACAAAAAGTATAAATTCAAGTGGAATTGTAAATATTCCTCATAAAGACATAGGAATAAAAGAGATACATAGAGTTTTAAATACAGCTTTGTATAATGCAAATATTCCAAGCGAATATGAAATTATCCATGTTTTGCCATATAACTTCAAAGTAGATGATCAAGATTTTGTAGAAGATCCTTATGGTATGAATGCCACTAGGCTAGAAGCAGAAGTAAATATCATCATGACCCAAAAATCAAACTTATCTAATCTAAAAAAAGCTGTAAAATCTGCTGGAATTGATATAGAAGACATAGTCATGAATGGTTATGCATCATCAATAGCAACTATCAACAGCGATGATAAAGAACTAGGTGTTGCCATCATAGATTTAGGTGGGCAAACTAGCACATTGACTGTATATACTGGCAATGCAATAAGACATAGTGACTTTTTTGGTATAGGATCAAATCATATAACAAGTGATTTGTCAATTGCCCTTCATACACCTTTAAATGTTGCAGAAGATATAAAACTACTACATGGTGATTTAACCGATACATCAAACGATTCTATAGAACTGCCTATTATTGGCAATGATGATAAAAAAAGTTTAGTATCGCTAGAAATCATAAGAGATGTGATTTTAGCAAGGATTGAAGAAACTCTGTTGATTTTGGAAAAAATGTTTGAAAAAAGTGGTCTCAAAGAGAAAGTTGGCTCTGGGGTAATACTAACAGGTGGTGGTACAAATTTAAAAGGTATTAGAGATTTGGCACAATCTATATTTTCTAATATGCCAGTTAGAATCATCTCTCCAAATATAAATAATATCAAAGGTATGTTTGAAGAGTTAAAAAATCCTGCTTTTTCGTCTGTTATTGGTCTTTTATTATATAAAAATGGAGAACATGCTGAATATGAAATTAACTATTCTCAAAATTTACTTCACAACAAAAGCGTAGAAGAAGAAAATTTAAAAGATATAAAAATTACCAATAAATTGGAAGATTTTGACAAAGATGATAGTTTTCTTAGAAGTTCACCTGCTAGTGAAAAAGAAAAAATATCATTGAGAGAGATGACAAAAGCAGATAAAAATGGTAACAATCAAGTCAATAAGGTTATAACTTGGTTAAAGCAATTATTTTAAACTAAAAGAAAGGAGAGAGAATGGAAACTTTTGATATTGATGTGGTTGAAACAAAATACTGTACTACTGGTGCAAAAATCAAGGTAATCGGCGTTGGTGGTGGCGGTGGAAACATGATTAATCATATGATTAGAGAGGGCGTAAAAGATATTGATTTAATTGTAGCAAATACCGATGGTCAAGCGCTGGAAGGCTCTTTGGCACCATATAAAGTTAAACTTGGTATCAATACGACTGGCGGACAAGGTGCTGGCATGATGCCTGAAAAAGGTAGAGAAGCTGCACTTGAAAGCTATGAAGAGTTAAGAAGTATCTTGAAAGGCTCTGATATGGTATTTATCTCTGCTGGACTTGGAGGCGGTACTGGAACAGGAGCGGCTCCAGTTATTGCTCAAGTTGCAAAAGAAGTTGGTGCTTTAACAGTATCAGTAGTAACAACTCCTTTTAAATTTGAAGGCAAAAAAAGATCTCTTCTCTCAAAAGAAGGGCTTGAAGAATTAAAACGTGAAAGCGATTCGATAATCATCATACCAAATGAAAAATTATTGTCAATTGTTGAAAAAAATCTTGGTTTAAAAGAAAGCTTTAAATTAGTTGATGACATACTTGCTCAAGCAGTTGGTGGAATTTCTAATGTTATTATTTCAAATGGAGCAAATGATATCAATCTAGACTTTGCAGATATTAAAACTGTTATGAGTCATAGAGGTATGGCTTTGATGGGCACTGGCAAAGCAAGTGGCGAAAATGCAGCCTATGAAGCAGCAAAAGCAGCCATTGAGTCTCCATTGTTAGATAATATTTCAATTGATGGTGCCAAAGGTGTATTGGTTCATTTTTATATGCATCCAGATTACCCATTGATGGAAATTTCTGAGGCTATGGAAATCATACAAGAGAATGCGGACGCAGATGCATATGTTATTTTTGGAACGACCACAGACATATCATACCCAGAAGATGAAATTAAAATTACAGTAGTTGCAACAGGTTTCGAAGAAAAAGCTCAACCTCACTTAGCAACTGATAAAAAAGCAGAATCACCTAGTCTTTTTAATTCACAAACAAATGGAACAAATATTCACAGAAACTCAAGTAAAATTGTAAATGGTTACAATTTGGATGATGATGACTTATATCAAGTTCCAACTTTCTTAAGAAAGCAAATGGATTAAAACAAAATTCTCTCTCACTTTAACAAATATCCCAATAGGGATATTTGAAAATAATTTTACACATTTCATTTACAATCAACAGATACAATAGCTTGCGTATCAAGATTAAAAGCTGTCAACTTCCCTTCCCACACACATCCAGTATCAAGTGCTATTACATTTTCATCTTGATATAATCCCAATGTTGACCAATGTCCAAATATAATCTTTTTTTCTATTTTTTTTCTATTTACTGCATTAAACCATGGTGTGGTATCTTGTATTATGTCTATTTTTGGGCTAGATTTATTTTCCAATTCCAATCCTCCATCTTCAAAACAATATCGCATTCTAGTAAATGAACTAAAAGCATATATTTCATCTTCTTCTAGCGAAACTCCATAATTTAAATAATCTTGCTTGTTGCCCAATAAATCTGTTAGCCATTTTTTTATATCATTCCCTAATAATCTAGCTTGCAATATATAATTCCATTTTTTAGCTTCTTCTAAATCAAAAATTGGCGCAATTCCTGCATGAGCCATACAGTAATTACTGTTTTTATCTATATGCAAAAATGGAATTGTTCTAAGCCAATTTATATATTCATCTACTCTAGGTGATTTTATTATAGGTTCTATAAAACTATTTGTTTTTTTAATTCCATAATATGCAGCAATCAAACTTATATCATGATTACCTAGAACCACTTTAATACTATTTCTATGCTCATAAACATATTCTAATATTTCTAGTGAATTACGTCCACGATTAACCAAATCCCCAACAAGCCATAACTCATCAACATCTGAATTAAAATTAATTTTCTTCAGTAAACTCATAAAAGAGTTGTAACATCCTTGCAAATCACCAATAGCCCAAATCATATCTTTAATAACTCTCTATATTTTTCTATTTTTTGCTCTAATGTCATCTTGGCATATGCACTTGAAGGGGATGGTAAATAGCATTTTTGGATATCTATGTGTCCAAAATGGTATTCAAAAAGAGCTTGAGATTTTTTACCAGTAAATGCTATCTTTTTTATATCAGGATAACTTTCCAAAAAATTGACTATATCATTTACATCTTCGTTTTCTATTGAACTATCAAGAGAATTTTCTCTATTGCAACTTTTTATCATATCCCAAAGAGCAATTTTCTTTTCTTTCAATAACCATATCTTTTGGTCTTTATTGTTTATTGGATATTTTGTCAAGGCAGACATTATCTTCCAAAATTGATTTTGAGGATTTGCATAGTAAAAATCATTTTCAAATGATTTTATACTAGGGAAAGAGCCTAATATTAAAATTTTCGAATCTTTAAAAACTATTGGTTTAAATGGATGAGAAAGAATCTCTACCATTATTTTAAAGCCTTATTTAAATTTCTTACAAGCAATAATAACAAACCAAAAGCATATATTTTAAAATTTATCTCTGAGCCTTTATGAGTATTTATAAATGCCTGTGTTTTTGTTGCCTCTTCGCTAATTTGTTGCATTGAAACAATCTCTGGAATATAATAATATGAAAACATAATACCTGTTGCTATTATCAAAAATGTAGCGGCTAGTGCTAAAAAATCTCTTTCGCCCATCTTGTACCTATATGCTTCATATAAAAATACTACTATCGTACTTAGTGTAACAACATAAGACAATCTGATAAAATTCTCAGTCATTATCATACCTTCTTGATACTGCGAAAGCACGGATGAACCAAATATGGCATCTGTATTGAATGTAACTGGTGCAACAACGATACCAGCATAAAGTGTTGCTCCTAAAACTGATGCTAAAAATATTACATACATTATTGTTAAATTTCTAAAAATTGTTGACATTTCTTTCCTTTAAAATTTTATTATAAATCCTCTGTCTAGTCCTGCTAGATCCTTGTAGAATTTTACACTATTTATATTAATTTGATTTAAATATTTAGCAATAGATTGCTTTTGATCATATCCCATTTCACATGCCAAAAATTTTACTTCTTTTATTTTTGCCAAATCTATAATCTTTTTTAATATCTCATCTCCTACAATACCACCAAAAAGTGCCTCTTTTGGTTCATATTTGATAATATTTTTATCTAAAATAAAATTATTTGCAATATATGGTGGATTGCTAACTATCATATCTAGATTGTCTTGTATGCCATCAAGTAAATTAGTATGAATCAGTTGTATTTTATCACTCAAACCAAAATATTCAATGTTTTTTTTAGCAATCCTAAGTGCATCTTGGGATATATCTGTTGCTATTATTTTTAGATTTGGAAATTTTCTAGCCAATATAATTGAAATTGCTCCACTTCCTATGCCTATCTCCGCAATAGTCGTAATTTCTTCTTCTTTTACTATTTTTGAAACTTCATCTATTAAAAGTTCTGTCTCAGGGCGTGGGATTAAGACACCCTGCTCTACAAACAAATTTATATCATAAAAACTAACATTATTTGAAATATATTCATATGGTTCACTATCTTTGCGTCTTTTTATCATTTCTTTAAAGAATTCAACATCGTTGAGTATTTTTTCTTCATTTGCCAAAAGAAAAACTCTTGTACATTTCAAATGATGACATAGAATAAGTTGTGCTTCAAAAATTGGTCTTTCACAAACCAAGGTAAGTTCATCGGAAGCCCATGAAATAGCTTGCTTTATGTTCATTGTTTTACAAAATCCGTAATTTTAAAATCATCTTCGTTTACTTTCTTTTCAGAGTAACCCAAGACACTTAATCTTTCTATGATTGGTGGATGAGAATAATAAAAAAATACATAAATAGGATGTGAGTTTGGAAAAGATTTATTTTCTTTAACCAATTTCAAAAGTGCTGATATGAGATTTTCTTTACTACTCATATTACTGCCATACTCATCTGCTTTATACTCATGCATACGGCTAAAAAAACTAACTATTGGCATCCATACAAAAGTCACAAGTGGTAAAACCAATATCATAAAAATTAATTTCACTCCAGCAATTGGAGCGGTATGCATTTGCGAAAAAATGGTATCAGATAAATTTCCAAGCATAAAAAATACAATAAACATAAGTATTGTCATGAGAATTATATTTTTCCATATATCGCCATGCTTAAAGTGTCCAAGCTCATGTCCTAAAACAGCTAAAAGTTCATCATGATTTAATTTTTCAAGCAAAGTGTCAAAAAGTACAACTCTTTTGCTTTTACCAAGCCCCCCAAAATAAGCATTCAACCTAGCATCTCTTTTGCTTGCATCCATTACAAAAATGCCGCTAGATTTCATGCCTGATTTTTCCATTAGTGTTTCTATCTTGATTTTTAGTTCTTCATCTGCAAGTGGTGAAAATTTATTAAACATAGGTGCAATGATAGTTGGATATATAAAGTTGATAAGCAAAATCAAACTTACCACAAAAATAAATGCATAAAACCACCACAAATCAAAACTAGCTATTATCCAAACAAGCAATGCAATAACACCAAATCCTACTGTAAAAAACAAAACAATACTTTTTATTTGATCAAATAAAAAAATCTTTGGGGTTGTTTGGGTAAATCCATATTTTTTATCTATGATAAAAGTTTGATACACAGATACCGGCAATGTGATTATATAATCTATAGCGAAATAGCCTGCCACAAAAAGTAAACTTTGTTTGAAAGTTGTATCAAAAATGTTGCTTACAAACTCATACAAAAATCCAAATCCAAAAATTACCCACCACAAAAAAAACAAATATTCAACAAAATGTGAAAAAAGAGCAACTTTCTCTTTTTCAATAGAATAATTAGCAGCTATTTTATACTCTTCTGAATTCATCAGTATAGGCTCTTTCCCTCTTTTTGAAATTATATACCCTAGTTGCATAACTGAAATGTAAACTTTCAAAGCAGTATATAAAGAAAATAGTAAAACCAACGCTTCAAGCATATATAGCCTTTTTTATTTGAAATATACCGAGTTTGGCTTAAAAGTCTCTTTTATGTATAATGCAAAAAAACTTAGAGGATTATTTTGGCTTTAGTTGACTTGTTTGGAATTAAAAAACGGTATGATTTAAAAATCCTACTTGATGGTGTAGATTTTCATCTAAATGAAGGTGAAAGAGTGGCCATAGTTGGTCAAAATGGATGTGGTAAATCTACATTGATGAAAATTATATCATCTGAGGAAGAGCCCAATGAGGGTAAAAAAATCATAAATGGTAACATTCAAATAGAGATGCTCTCACAAAATCCAAAATTTAAATCAAATGTTACTACAAAAGAAGCTATAGAGCTTGAGTTAACAGAACTTTATAATACAAAAAAAGAATATGATGAGATTAGCCTAAAGTTATCAAATGATTTTGAAAACAAAGAGCTTCTTGAAAAACACTCATTGCTAGCAAACTTTTTAGATCATCATAATGCTTGGAGTTTAGATGATAAGATAGAAAGGGTATTAAAAGAATTTCATTTAAAAGAATATGAAGATAGACTTGTCTATTCACTCTCGGGTGGAGAACAAAGAAGGGTTGCTTTAGCTGGACTTATTTTAAAAAAGCCAGATGTATTATTGCTTGACGAACCAACAAATCATCTGGACGTTTATATGGTTGAATTTTTAGAAGAGATGTTGTTAAAAGAAAAATTCACACTCCTTTTTATATCACACGATAGATACTTTATAGACAATATAGCTACAAGGGTAATTGAGATAGAAAATCATAAACTAGTTAGTTACAATGGTGGCTATCAAAACTTTTTATCCCTTAAAGAGCAACGGCTCCACTCTATGCAAAAAGGTCATGAAAATCTATTAAGACTTCTTAAGCAGGAAGAAGCTTGGTTAAATAAAGGTGTAAGAGCTAGAGAAAAAAGAAATCAAGGAAGAAAACAAAGAGTTTTTGAGCTTCGCGACAAAGCAAAAACAAATCCTTCTCTCATAAGAAAAATTACACTTGAATTAGAAAGAGAAAAAAAGCATTTTAACCGTGAGGAAAGCATTTCAAGAAAAAAAATGCTATTTGAGATGCATAATATCTCATATATCTTGCCGGATAGAAAGCTTATAGACAACTTTAGCTACAGAATACTACAAAGAGATAAAATAGCCATTGTAGGGCCAAATGGTGCTGGTAAATCAACACTTCTTAAACTAATACTGGGAAAACTTGAAGTTGATGATGGAAATATAGATAGAGGTGATTTTACAATAGGATATTTTGATCAACACAGAGATATGCTACATGATGACAAAACTCTTATAGAGACTTTTTGTCCAAATGGTGGCGATACTATTGAGGTAAATGGTCACAATATGCACGTATATGGATATCTTAAAAGTTTTCTTTTCCCCAAAGAGTATTTAACGCAAAAAATAGGGATGTTAAGTGGTGGAGAAAAAAATAGAGTTGCTCTTGCTTTGCTACTTGCAAAAAAAGTTGATTGTCTAATTTTAGACGAACCTACAAATGATTTAGATATTCAAACTATTACTATTTTAGAAGATCAACTTATAAATTTTGCTGGTGCATTGCTTGTAGTTTCTCACGATAGATATTTTATTGATAAGGTTGCTTCAAAACTTCTAATATTAAAAGGTGACGGAACCATAGAAGAGTCTTACCAGTCATATAGCGAATATTTAGCAATTGAAAAAGAGATAAAAGAGCTTCAGTGTATTGAAAGTGAAATAACAAAAACTGACAATATGGTGCAAAAAAATGAAATCAAAGCAAAAAGTAAAAATAAATTAAGTTACAAAGAACAAAGAGAGTTTGAATCTTTGCCACAAGAGATTGAAGAACTTGAGGCTAAACTTGATGAAGTTAAAAAATGCTTAGGCAATCCGGAATGCTATGCTCAAAAAGGCTTAAAAGAACTTACTGAAGCTTTAGAAGAGATGCAAAATACATATAATGAAAAAAGTGAAAAATATTTAGAGCTTTGGGAACTTTATGAGTCATTAGGTAGTTAAAAATTACCAATATATCATAACACTTCTTCTGCCCCATTTGAGAGCCTTAGTCCTATCAAGTCCCATATAAATATCTATATGCTTAGTATATCTCTTATTCATTTTATCTCTAACTATAAATTGTCCTTCAAGCCCGCCAATTTTTATTTTTGTTCCATTTGTTATCCCATAATCCCTTATTAAATCATTTGATACTGCCAATATTTTCATACCAGGAGCAAATCTGTGCCCCCATGCACCAACAAATGGACTATTATCTGTTTGATTTGCATGAGAAGTGTAAGCAGAAGCCATAACCCTCATTTGCCTTCCACTCGGTGCAAAAATAATTTTTTTATCAAATCCTTGCTCATTGCCCAATTTTGAATTTTGCTTTTCTATTTCATTGATTTTACTTTGTGATATAGGCATAACAATTTCTTTGCCTATAGGCAAAATATTGAAATCAACTTGTGGATTGAGTATTTGTATCTCACCTTGCCCTACTCCAAATTTTTTAGCGATTTGACCTAATGTATCACCAGATTTAACAACATAAATACTTTTGAAACTTATAGGAAATTTGATATTTTCTTTTAAGCTAATATAATCCAAACTATCGGTATCTGTTTTATTTTTATTTAATTCGCTTACCAAAAATATTTTTTTTGTCTTTGGTTTGATAAAGTTGTTATTTTGAATAGTTTTTTTGATGGTTTTTTTATCTTGTTGTTTTTTTGAATTATTAACTTCTGGTAAAATTGTAGTTGTATTTTTAATATTTGAACTGTTTTCTTCCTGCTCACTTTTAACAGTGGTTGGAAAAAACAAAAAGAGAGTAATCATAAAAAACAAAATCTTTCTCATGAGTCTCCTTATATAAATTATAAAATAGCTAAAATATTTTCCTTTATGCTATTTTTATCTATTACCTTATTGTGTACTATAGGCTTATCAAACAACCCTATAACCATATCTGGGATTTTTAAGCCTGTTTTTTTACTAATTAAATCAAGGGCATTTAAGTCTTCTTTTGCGTCTATGCCAAGTGCTTTTGCAACAGTTGGACTAAACTTAGTCCACTCTGCTGTTGAATATATAATAGTTGGTAAATTTTGATCCCTTAAAGTCTTATAGGCTTTGATACAAGTTGCAGTATGAGGATCCATTATGTAATCTTTTTTCGCATACTCTCCTATCATTTCCAAGCACTCTTCATCGCTTGAGTATGATGCATCAAAATCTTTTTTAATTTCTTCTATCTCGTCTTCACTCAAATGATATTTTCCGCTTGCGGTAAGCTCATCCATAAGCTCTTTTGTTCTTTTTTCGCCAAATTTATCATGCAAAATTCTCTCAACATTTGAACTTTTTAATATATCCATAGCTGGAGAAATAGTTTGGATAAGATGTCTTGTTGTCAAATCGTAAGAACCATTTTTTATCCAATCAGTCAAAATATTATTTTGATTTGATGTAATTAGTATTTTTTCAATAGGCAATCCCATTTTTTTAGCATAATACCCACCTAAAGCATTGCCAAAGTTTCCGCTAGGAACAACTATGTATATCTTGTCGCCTAATTTTATCTCGTCATTTTTTACAAGCTCTATATAGCTATAGATATGATAAATTATTTGAAAAATTATTCTTCCAAAATTTACAGAATTTGCCGCACTAAGTTCTATATGCTTATCTTTTAAGGCTTTATTGAAATCCTCAGATGCAAGAAGATTTTTTAGAGCATTTTGAGTATCATCAAAATCTCCAACAACTCCAAATACATGCAAATTTTTTGCATCTTCTGTTACCATCTGCAACCTCTGAACATCACTTGTTCCGCCTTCTGGATACAAACAAACAACTTTTACATTTGTTTGATTTTTAAATGTTTCTAGAGTAGCTGGTCCAGTATCACCACTTGTTGCTGCCATAATAAGATAATTTTGATTTTTTTTAGCAGCCAGAGAACTTAATATATGCCCAAAAGGCTGCAGTGCCATATCTTTAAAGGCACGAGTTGGTCCATGATACAATTCACTAACAAAGCAATCATTTTCTATTTTACTCAATGGAACAGGATTTGATGCATCATCATACAAATCATATCTATTTAGTGCTTCTTTTATAATCTCATCATCTATATCAATTTCACACATCTTAAGAAAATCAAATGCTAGTTCTTTGTAAGAACTGTTTTTATGTTTTGTTAAAAAATTACTATCAATATTTGGAAAACTTTTTGGTACATACAGCCCACCAAAACTACCACTTGGCGATAAAATTGCCTCTGAAAATGTAACTATGGCAGGTTTTTTACCATCATTGCCTCTAGTTTCTACAAACTGCATTCCCAACCTTTTAATCTTTACTAAATTATTTAATTATACCATTTTTTGCTTGATTTATGGTTTTGAAAATTTTACAATTCTATGTATGTGCCGACTCCGCTACTTGTTAAAATTTCTAATAATAATGAGTGTTCGACTCTGCCATCGATTATATGAGCTCTACTAACTCCTCCATTTAATGCCTCTATGCAAGCATCAATTTTTGGCACCATACCGCCATGAATTGTTCCATCAGCTTTTAACTCTTTTGTTTTTTCTACACTAAGTCCAGTTAAAAGTTGTCCATTTTTATCCAAAACTCCTGCTGTATCTGTGAGAAAAAGTACTTTATTGGCTTTTAGTGCAACTGCTATTTTACTTGCGGCCAAATCAGCATTTATATTAAAGCCTGGATGCCCTACACTATTACTCCCTGCTATTGGAGCTATAACTGGTATAAACCCATCATCCAAAATATCATCAACTAATTCTGTATTTACATGTTCAATTATTCCTGTATAGCCAAATTTTTCAAAATCTTTTGGTTTTGCTTCTAGGAAATGCCCATCTTTTCCAGAAATTCCTATAGCCTTTGCACCTTGTGTATTAAGCAATGACACTATCTCCTTATTTATTTCTCCGCTTAAAACCATTTCAACAACTCTCATAACATCTCTTGTAGTAACACGCTGTCCATCGATAAACTCTGTACCCAAACCAAGCTTTGAAAGTAAATCAGTGATAGTTTTCCCACCACCATGAACTATAATTGGTTTTAGCCCAACATAGTGCAACAAAACTATGTCTTGAGCAAACTGTATTTTAAGCTCATCGCTTGTTTGTGCAGCACCGCCATATTTAATAACAATTTTTTGATTTTGAAATTTTTTTATATATGGCAATGCATCTAGCAGAGTTTTTACTACTTCAATGTTTTGTTCCATTTTTATATCCTTTTATAAATTCATCTATTTTTTTCATAATACTTTGTTTTATTTCTAATTTTAGCCGCATTTTAGATATTGGCAACTTAAAACTACTCATCTTAACAGCATCTTTTTCAGTAACCAATAAGCTCATAGCACCATTTTGCGCCAATAATTCAAGAAGTTTTTCTTTGTTAAAATATGCATGATCATCAAAATAATATTTTTGCACAACTCCTTTTGGCAAAAATCTATCAAGCCTTGCAGGATTTGCTATGGCAGTTACTAGTATCATGGATGGTGTCAAGTTTTCAAAAGTTACAACCCTTTTAAAGTCAATGTCTTCCTGTGCAACAATATCCGCTTTTTTTTCATACCAAAATGGCTCTCTAAATGGACCACTTGGAATTGGAAAATAGTTGGTTACTCTGGACGGTTTTAACAATATTTCAAATTTTTCTATATTGACTTGATTGAAACCATCATCCAAAAAAATTACATCTGCCCCTTGGACTTTAGCAAACTCTATCCCTGCTCGTCTATCTTCACTTACTATGACATTACTTTTGTTTATTGATACTGCCATCAAATAAGCTTCATCACCACTAGCATTTACATCTGAAAATAATTTGCCATTTTTGCTAACTTGAATCAATCCATTGCTTTTTCTGCCATAGCCCCTGCTAACTATATATGCATTTTTAAAATTTGATGCGAGTTCTATTATAAACGGTGTTTTACCGGTTCCACCAATTTGCAAATTACCTATACTAATTATTGGAATTTCAAAGTTTTCTCTAATTGCCAAAAATCTTCTGACAATCATAAAAACTGCCCACAAAATTGATATTGGCAAAAATAGAATTATAAAAAAATAATGAAACCATTTTGTATCAAACCAAATTGCTTCAAAAAACCTTGACATCATCAAATATATGAATTTGCAATTTTTTCCACTGCTTCTATAACTCTAGAAACTTCATCATCTTTCATGCTCGCATAAAGTGGCAAACAAAGTGTTTTTTGATAAATTCCAAGTGCTACTGGAAAATCAAAAACCCTAAGCGAATATTTTTTTCTATAATAATCCGTTAAATGTAAAGGCATATAATGAAGTCCTACATCTATCCCGCTATGTTTAAGCTCTCTAGCAAAATGGTCTCTATTTTTTTCTATTTCAACAAAAAAGTACATTATATTATCATGCTCTATGTTTGTAATAATTTTTACATTTTTTACATTACTTAGAGATTGAACATATTTTGAGGCTATTTCATGTCTTCTTGTTTTTTGGATTTCTAAAGTTTCCATTCTATCTAAACATACACATGCAACAATATCATTCATTGCATATCTCCATCCAATATCTATTGTGTCATATAGATAATTGATTTCACATTCACTCTCATCGCATTGATTTATAATACCATGATTTCTGAGAAGTTTTGCTCTTTTAAATAATTCCTGGTCGTTAGTAGTAAACATGCCGCCAGAAATAAAATCATTATACACATGTGGAGCAAAAGAAAATATTGTTATATCAGAACTTAGCGAACCTAAAAATTTTTCATCATATTTAGAACCCATGGCATCTGTTGCATCTTCAATGACCTTTACATCATATTCTCTAGCCAAAGAGTATAACTTTTCTAAGTTAAATCCATCAACTCCCATATGATTCAAGATAATAGCTCTAAGCTTCTTGCTTTTATGTGTTTTTAATGTGGATTCTAATTTTTTTAAATCAATCATATAGCTTGAAGCATCACAATCTACAAAAATTGGCTCTGCATCAAAATGTCTTACAACTTCAGGAACATCAACATACGCATTAACACTGCATATTATTTTATCTCCTCTTTTTAAATCTATTGCACACATTGCCAAATGCAAAGCAGATGTGCCACTCATAGTTGAAAGTGAATATTTTATATTAAACATATTTGAAAATTTTGCTTCTAACTCTTTGGCTTTTGAATTATTTAAACAACTAAATAAATCAATATTTGCATTAGAGATATATGGCTTATAAAAAGAGATAAAATTTGCTGAATCCATGAAAACTCCTTTCGGATAACTTAAATTTATATATTTTACTATATTTTTAAAAAAAATAACATTTTTTAAAATAATTATTTTAAAAAAACCTCATCTAAAACTGCATTTACAAAATCATTTGCTTTAAATTCTATTAAATCATCTGGTTTTTCACCTATGCCAATATACAAAATTGGTAACTTCAACTCGTTGGCTATGCTAAATATAGAGCCGCCTTTTGCCGTACCATCCAATTTGGTTATGATTATTCCATCTATCCCTATCATTTCATTAAATGATTTGGCTTGATTTATGGATGAATTACCTTGTGTCCCATCAAGTATTAATATTTTTCTATGCGGTGCTCCATCCATGGCTTTATTTGCTGTTCTCACCATTTTTTGAAGCTCACCTGCTAGATTTGTTTGTGTGTGTAAGCGTCCAGCTGTATCTATAATAACATTATCAATATTTTTAGAGATTGCTGAAGCAATTACATCATATACAACGGCAGATGGATCATGTCCTTGTTTTGTAGATATAATTGGAATTGATAACTTGTCCGCCCACAAAGTTAATTGCTCTATAGCAGCAGCCCTGAATGTATCGCCGGCTCCAAGCATTACGGTTTTGCCATTTTTTTGATACATCCTTGCCAACTTAGCAATGGTAGTCGTTTTCCCAGCACCATTTACGCCTATTATCATTTCAACAAAAGGTTTCAAATCACTATTTTTACGATTGACATCATATCCAAAAAGCGAAATTAGAGAATTGTAAGCTTGAACTCTATTTATAGATGATGACAAACTATCAATTAACGATTCCACTAAATCATAAGAAACATCAGCCTCTAAAAGTAACTCCTCAAAAGCATCTCTTGATATTTCTTTTCTTTTTTCAGAAACAATATCGGCAATCGATTCATTTGTTTTGCCTAGTGCTTTTTTTAAAAAATCAAACATTTTTTATACTCTTTTCCTAATTCTTTATATATTATACTATTTGTGTTATAATAAAAATCTTTAACAACAAAATATAAAGACTTTATACACACAATGACAAAAAATAATTTTAGATGTGAAACCATACAAAAACTTGAACTTGAATCAAAAAATATTGGCGCAAGAACAAAAGATAAAAAAATCTCAAATGAGATTTACAAAATTGTCAAAAAAAACAATTTCAAAACAATTATGGTTTATATTCCATTAAAATTAGAAGTAGATATAAACAACCTTATTTCAAAGCTTAGACGAGAAAATAGACTAATTTTAGTGCCTTTTATGGAAGGTAAAAGTTTTAGATTGGTACAATACAGATTGCCACTTTATAAAAAAAAGTTTGGCATAAAAGAACCAAAAAATTCATATAAATTTAGAAAAAAGAATATTGATTTAGCTATTGTACCAATTGTGGGAACAGATATTACTCTTAGAAGAGTAGGTTTTGGCAAAGGTATGTATGATAGATTTTTTGAAAAAGAAAAAAAATATATAAACTATACACTATTTATTACAAGAAAACTTTTCATTAGTGAGGATTGTATAACAGATAATCATGATATATCCGCTGATATAATTATCATATAATTAAAATTGTAATTTTGTGTAATGTTTTTTACAAAAGGGAGTTACAATGATATCCATGAGTATGGGCATATTAATAGGTTTAATAGTCGGTTTTTTAATAGCTTATTTGATATTAAATAAAACAGCAGCCAAAAGATTTGAGTATATAGAAGCTCAAGCAAAGGCAAAGGCAAAAGTGATTGAAAGTGAATCACAAATTTTACTAGAAGAAGCAAAAGTAACTATAAAAAAGGAAGAGTTAAGATTTGAAAAAAAAATAAATCATAAAATGTCTGATATCGAAAGATTAGAAAATAGTATAAACAAACATAAAAATGATTTAAACAATTTTGAAGACAATTTAAATAAATTTTCTAAATTCTTAGAGGATAAAGAAAAAAAATTAGAAAAACTCGAAGAAGACAAAAGAGATGCGATTGATAAAAATTTACAAATTTTATCAAATCAAATATCTTTTACAGAGGCTGAAGCAAAAGCTTATGTACTAAAAGAGGTTGAAAACAAATATAAAAACGATGTTGCGTCCATCGTTAGAAGATATGAAAAAATAGCCAAAGAAGAAGCTGAAAAAAAGGCAAATTATATATTAGCTCAAGCAACCACTAGATATGCTGGTGAATTTGCGGGTGAACGACTTATCAATATAGTAACTCTTCCAACTGATGAACATAAAGGCAGAATTATAGGCAAAGATGGAAGAAACATAAAAGCTTTAGAGATGCTCTTGGGTGTTGATATCATTATAGATGAAACACCAAATACAATCATTGTTAGTGGATTTAACTTATATAGAAGAGCTATTGCAACAAAAGTTATAGAAATTTTAGTAGAAGATGGAAGAATTCATCCAGCAAGAATAGAAGATGTTTTTGAAAAAGTAACCCATGATTTTGAAGAAAAAATACACCAAGAAGGTAAAAATATACTTATGGATTTAGGACAGCCTCCTATGCATGATGAACTCATCAAAATGCTTGGCAAACTAAGATATCGTGCTAGCTATGGACAAAATGCACTTGCCCATACACTAGAAGTTGCGAATCTTGCATCAATAATGGCAGCAGAAATGGGAGGTGATGAAAAACTTGCTCAAAGAGCGGGTTTGCTTCATGACATAGGGAAGGCTCTTACCCAAGAACTTGGAGGTTCTCATGTTGAAATAGGTGCTGAATTTTGTAAGAGATACAATGAAAGCCCAGTTATCATTAATGCTATATATGCACATCATGGAGAAGAAGACCCTACTAGCATAGAAAGTGCTGCTGTATGTACAGCTGATGTGCTTAGTGCGGCACGTCCAGGTGCTAGAAGGGAAGTATTGGAGAGTTTTACAAAAAGAGTCAAAGAACTTGAAGATATAGCCATGTCAAAAGAAAATGTAGAACAAGCATACGCTATAAATGCAGGTAGAGAAATAAGAGTTATCGTAAATGCAAAAAAAGTTGGTGATAATGAAGCTACAATGCTAAGTAAAGAGATTGCGAAAGAAATAGAAGCTAGTGTTCAATATCCAGCGGAAATTAAAATTAATGTTATAAGAGAAACAAGAGCAATAAGTTTTGCAAAATAACTATTATTAAAATTTTGTTGGCTATAATTTCGCATAAAATTTTTGAGGTTTTTTATGGATAATTGCAACAAAATCAAAGCACATGTGTTTATGGAAGAAAAATATGAAAGAATAAGCTTAGCTTACGGTGGGGATAAAGACATCAGAAGCGAAATATTCAATAGTATTGAGAGAGTAAAAAAAGAAGAAGGATTAAATCCTGATGTTATCGAGAGAATAGATGAAAATAATATAAATCATATGACTATTTCGATTGAATGTTCTGAAGATGACAATAGAGTCTGTGGTGATTTTTTCACTAAATTATTAAAAGATCTTAAAATAGATCATTGCGAGAGTGACATATGAAAAAAATTTTAATATTAACTATTTTGGTACTTGGCTTTACGTTTGTCAATGCAAAAGAGACACTAAAACCTGCTGTAAATAATATAACAACAAACAACATAGTTGTTTTAGAAACAAATTCTGGGAAGATAGAGCTAAAAATGTATCCAAATATTGCTCCGTTAGCGGTAAAAAACTTTACTACTCATGCCAAAAATGGTTATTATAATGGTTTAATTTTTCACAGAATAATAAAAGGCTTCATGATCCAAGGTGGAGATCCTACTGGTACTGGGACAGGTGGAGAGTCTATATGGCATAAAGATTTTAAAAATGAATATGGTAAAAATATAGTTTTTGATAGACCATACCTACTTGCTATGGCAAATGCTGGTCCGAATACAAATGGTAGCCAGTTTTTTATAACAACAGCTCCAGCTCCTTGGCTAAATGGCGGATATACTATTTTTGGTGAAGTTGTTACAGGAAAAGATGTTGTTAGAAAAATCGAAAATGCTAAAACATCCCCAGAAGACAGACCATATACAAAACAATTTATCAAAAAAGCATACACTAAATAAATGTGTAACTTCTTGGACTCTATTAGGAATGAGCGACTTGGGTGGCTCAAGCATAAAAATGTAGTCCATATAATAGATGAGTTAAAAACTCTACCAGATATAAAAGCGAATATATCCTTTGGGGATATAGTTTCGATTGAAACAATTGATATGGATGATATATTGGAGCAAAAAATAGAAAAAATTGCTCTTATGCTAAAACCATGGAGAAAAGGACCATTTAAGATAGGTAATCTTTTTATTGATTCAGAGTGGCAAAGTTTTATAAAATACAATCTTTTAAAACCTCATTTTGATATAAAAGATAAAGTGGTTGGCGATATTGGGTGCAATAACGGATACTATCTTTTTAGAATGTTAGAAGAAAAACCAAAAAAACTTGTAGGATTTGATCCATCAAATCTATTTTTTACTCAATTTTCATTTATAAACCATTTTGTAAAAAGTGATATAGTTTATGAATTACTAGGAGTTGAACATGTGGGAATGTATGAATATAAATTTGATACTCTCTTTTGTCTAGGAGTCCTATATCACAGAAGCGATCCGATAGCAACACTCAAATCATTATATCAAGGACTAAATAGCGGTGGTGAGCTAATTTTAGATACATTTATCATAGATGGTGAAGAAGATATCGCTTTAACTCCGCTGGATAGATATTCAAAAATCCCAAATGTATATTTTGTTCCAACGGTAAATGCTTTAAAGAATTGGTGTCATAGAGCAGGATTTAACGAGATTGAACTTCTCGAAATAAAAATTACAGACATGCAAGAACAGAGAAAAACTTCTTGGATAGACTCCCAAAGCTTAGAAGACTTCTTAGATCCAATAAACAGTCAACTAACAGTTGAAGGATACCCTGCTCCGAAAAGAGCATACATAAAAGCAAAAAAAGCTTAAGTTTAAATAAAATACCAAAAAATATATAAAATTTTACTTTTATTTTTAAATAAGGTCTTTTTTGGTATAACTCTAACAAAATTAGCGAATTTTATCATTTACAATTATTTTGTGATGGATATTATAAGTTTTTTAAAAACTTATTTAGGGTTTAAAATATTATGAGAATATTAACGATAGGCTTTGATGATGCCTATATCAAAAAACTTGAAGTTGAACTAAGTAAATATTTCATCTGTATAGTTGACAGTGCCAAAGATTTATATGATGCAACCAATTTTACAGACTTTAGACATTATGAATTGGTTATCGTTATTGATGAGGGTGTTAAATTTTCATTAGAGAGATATATCAACGAAGTCAAAAAAAAGAAAAACGAAACAAAGGTTATTGTTTTAGCTGACAATCCAAAAACTCAAGGCATATTTTTCAACATTGGAGCAGATGATGTTATATGCTACTATCATGAACACCCTGATTTGATAGCTGCTAGGGTTTTGGCAAATATGAGACATCTTTTTGGGACAACAATCAATATAGGTCAGTTAGTTATAGACATTACAAACAAAAAAATAGAATATAACAAAAAAAATGTTTCCCTAAATGGAAAAACATTTGATATATTGGCTTATCTTGCACTAAGAAAACAGAGAGTTTTTTCGAAAGATGAGATTATTAATGCACTTTGGGAAGAACCAGAGTATGTAAGTGACAATACTGTTGAAGTAGCTATAAATCAAATTAGAAAAAGACTTAAAAATATTTTAGGTTTTCAAGTAATCCATACTGTAAGAAGAAGAGGCTATAAATTTTCATATTGATTAAAAAATAATCAACAAATCTACTGATAGGTTTCTTTTAAAAAAATAATGATTAAAATATATACAGAGTTTTTTTGTTTAAAATAGACTAAATTGATATCATTTCATTCTATTTAAAAACAAGGTTATTTTATGGATTACGGATATATTATCAATACTCTTTTTGTACTATTTTCTATGACACTCATTATCCTAATGGTTCCAGGTTTTGCTATGCTAGAAGCTGGAATTGTTAGAACTAAAAATGTTACAAGTGTACTAACAGTAAATGTTATGATATATGTAATTGCCTCTTTAGCATTTATACTTATTGGCTATGATTTTGCATTTGGCAATACTCAAATCACAACATTAAGCCCTTTGGCATTTGTTATGTTTCAAATGGCTTTTGTAGGAAAAGCTATAAATATAATGAGTGGCGGAGTTGGTGAAAGAGCTAAAATATTTCCACTTACCCTATTTACATTCATAATGGGAGCTTTAATCTATCCTTTTATGGTAAACATATCTTGGGGAAGTGATATTTTAAAAGATACTCTATTTGATTTAAATATGCATGACCTTGCAGGTTCAACTGTGATACATTCAACTGGAGGATGGGCATTGCTTGCAGCCATTCTAATAATAGGATCTAGAAAAGGCAGATATGTCAATAATCAAATAAAGGTCATACCTGCTTCAAATATTCCTCTTGTTACTCTTGGGGCATTGCTTCTATGGATAGGATGGTTTGGTTTTAACGGTGGCTCAGTTGGAAATATAGCTTCAAAAGAAGCGGCTGATACTGTGGCGCTCACTATATTTAACACGAACACTGCAGGACTTGCTGGGGCACTGAGCGCTGGTATATTTATTTATGTTAGATATAAACTTTTTGATATCACAATGATATTAAATGGTGCACTAGGTGGACTCGTAGCTATAACTGCTGGTGCTGACATACTAAATACTGCAAATTCTCTTATCATTGGTGGAATTGGTGGGATACTAGTTGTTATTGCCGTTCCTCTATTTGATAAAGTTCGTATAGATGATCCGGTAGGAGCATTGTCAGTTCATTTGGTAAATGGCATATGGGGAACAATAGCAGTTGGTATTTTTGCCAATGATGCTGCTATTACCCTTTTAGGTCAAATAAAAGGTGTAGCAGTTATAGGAATTCTTGTATTTAGCATATCTTATACAATAATCTATGCAATAAATAAATTTATGCCATTTCGTGCAGAAGATGATGCTCAAATGGAAGGGCTTGATGAGAGTGAATGTGGAATTGAATCCTATCCAGAGTTTAGTAGGACTATTTAATTAATGAGGCAATGGGTGGATTCCTGCCTTTGCAGGAATGACACTCACACAATCACTCGCATTCACACTAAAAACTAAAAACCTCTTTTTACTTGTTCTATCCAGTATGGTATATATTTCATCTCTCTAGATAATGTTGTACTTCCTCCGTGCCCAGGATAGATTTTAAAATTTCCTTTAAAATTTGCTACTTTTTTTAGGCTTTTCATCATTTCATTGCTGTCACTATATGGAAAATCCCATCTTCCTATACTTCCATCAAATAAAAAATCACCACTAAACCAACTATCTCCTATCTCAATAACACTACATCCTGGGGTATGTCCTGCAAAATACCAAAACTTTACTTTTATGCCTTCAATATCTATAACTTCATCTCTTTGAACTACTTTATCAGCCTTGCTGCTTGGTGTTCCTTGTGAAAATGGATCATTTTCCAACATAAAAGCATCATCTTTCGGTATGTAAATTGGTAAGTTTAACTTTTCTTTCAACTCTTTGTTACTCCAAACATGATCAAAATGTCCATGAGTATTTAATATTGCAACAGGATTTTTTACATTTTTAAGCACCCATGATGTTGCACCAACGCCTGGATCTATAATCAAATCTTTCCCATCAATAGTAACTATATAACAATTTGTTTGATATGGCCCCATTGGCTGAACTTTAACTTGCATATATTATAATTCTCCTATGAATTTTGAACAAACACTTTATCTTGCACTAACCACCGATGATATAAGTATAAAAGAGGATTTGACAAATAAATGTTTTTCGTATTGTAGCGAAAACATTTTGCAAATTCCATCAGATTTTACTCCTGTAGTATTTGACAAACCATCATATTTTAACAAATGTAATATAGTTGACCCAAAAGAGTTGCCAAAGAGAAATCATCTTGATACAAACAAAGGTCTTGCTACTTTGGTTCATGCAATTACACACATAGAGTATAGTGCGATTGACCTTGGACTTGATGCTGCGTATAGATTCTATGATATGCCACTAGAATTCAAGCTAGATTGGCTTGAAGTAGCATTAGAAGAGATAAGACACTTCAAGATGTTAAACGCCATCCTAGAGGAGCTGGGATATAAATATGGAGATTTTGATGTACATCAAGGATATTTTGATATCTCAAGACAAACAGACTATAGTGTACTTGAGAGAATGGCAGTAGTACCAAGATACTATGAGGCAAGTGGACTGGATGTTAATCCACAAATAATGATCAAGCTAGACAACAAAAGAAAAATTCCAATTGTCAAAAAAATCATAGATGCTCTCCATATTATACTTAATGAAGAGATTAGCCATGTGGGCAAAGGGGATAAATGGTTTAAATTTTTATGTGATAAAAATCAAATAAGTCATGATGTGTATTTTGATATATTGGACAAATTTGAACTTACTAAAAAATATCGTCCACATATCAATGTTGAAGCTAGAAAAAAAGCTGGTTTTACTTGTGACGAAATAAAACAACTTGGCGCAAAAGAGTGTAATTAATAAACACTCCAATAGCTTTATCATCCAAAATATCGATTTGTAATTATAGAAAAATATTAAAATTGTTATCATCCCATCAAATATATAAACAAAGGTGAAATTTATGTCTTATAAAGTAAGCAAAACTATCAAGGGTGAAAAAATAGAATTCAAGAATCCAAATCCAGCTTTTTATGAAGCATTGGGCGAAGAAGGTATGAGAAAGTTGATGTATGATTTTTACGACAGGATATATGAAAGCGATATAGCAAACTTTTTTCCTCAAGACCTAGAAGAATTTGAAAAGATAAAAAAGAAAAATACAAATTTTTTTATGCAAATATGTGGTGGTCCAAAAGTATATGAAGATGAATCCAGGGGAATGGAGTTAAATGAATATATGGTGAGACTTCATGATGATTTTTCTATATATGAAAAATCACGTCTTGAGTGGCTAGGGTGCATGAAGCAATCACTAGAGCAAGTTGATATAGCCCAAGAATTAAAAGATGACTTTTGGAATTATGTAGAAAGATTTTCAAAATTTACCGTAAATTCATTTTCAGATGGAGGAAAATTTTATGCCAATTTATAAATAATTTTTATTAGTTAATAAATTTTTCTAATCTTTTAATCTAACTTTAATAAATTTTATTATATGATATCGTTAATAATAACCTACGAAAGGGTTCGATATGGAAGATATTTTCGGTGGGTCAATGAAGACTATTATTGGTTTATTGCCTTTGGCAATATTATTTATAGTTGTTAAAAAGCATAATGCAAAAAACAAAAAAAAACAAAGTCAAATAAACTCAAATCTTATTACTACAAAAAAACAACCTATGGCTAAAAATATTTTTGAAACGGACAAACCAAAAATAGTTGATGAGAATAGCCATATAGATATCAACGATATTCCACATGCTCAAGTTAACAATCAAGAAGAATTTGAAGAGCATGTAAAACATTTTTATGAATATTATGGTTATTCTGTGCATGTAACAAGCATTATAGGAGATCAAAAAGCCAATGGCATAGATTTGATAGCCAAAAAAGACAAAACTATCATATTTATATATTGTAAGTACCAAAATGAAGAATCGCAAAAGTTGGTAACAAAAGAAGATGCCATTAATTTTGAAAATGAAGTAGAAAATTATCTTAACAAGAATGCTCTTTTCAAGTCCTCGTTATATCATAAAAAAATGAAGTTTGTAACATCTGGTGACTTCCTAGAAAGTTCTGCAGCAGAGTACATAAAGAGTAAAACGAATATGGATTTAGAAATACTAAATATAAAATAATATATTAATACTATATTATTTAAATGTTGAATACACCAATGAAATTCCGAAACAGAGCAAAATTACTGCTGATGTTAGATTTATATAATATGCTATTTTGGGTGATATTTTATGTCTTGATTTATGCACAAAAAAAGGCATCATTGTAATCCATAACAATATTGCAAAAATAAGACCTAAAAAAGTCATAACATAATCTAAATTTTTGTTAAGACTATAGCTTGACACACTTAGCCAAAATCCAATTGTATATGGATTTAACATAGTGAGGAAAAAACCACCTAGGTAAAATTTATATATTTTTGTCGCTTTAATACTCTTTTCTTTTGTAGATAAATTATTATTTCTGTTTTTAAATATGACATATGTCATAACAAACAAAAAAATAGTTCCCAAAACTCCAAGACTCTGCATAAAAGATTTATCAGATGCAAATGTCAGAAGACCAAAAAATATAACAACAATATATGTTATATCTGCACTCATTGCACCAAAACCTATAGCAACACTATTTTTATAGTTTTTGAGTGCTTGATTCATAATCAAAATATTAATTGGTCCTATAGGCACAGCCGCACCCAACCCTAACAAAAAACCCTGTAAAAATGAATCTATCATGGGTGTTATTATACCATAAACAGTTAGTTTATATCATTCCTTATAGCTCTTGATACAATACTCTTCTTTTGGTAATCGCATGACTTTTTTGTTATTTTTATTCATATTTTGCACATATTTTGCAAAACTCATAGCATAATCAAGATATGTATCAACTCCTTTTCCTCGTTTTTGTTGCACTTCTTGTAAAGTTGTATAACCATCTCTACCCTCAGCGATATAACTGTTTACTACTATTGTATATTGCTTTTTCATATTTAGAGACACCCAATTACCACTTTTCCGTTCTTTGATTTCCAAATTATACACACGATCATTTTTGGCTCTATTCATATCTATGTCATATTTAAGCCCATACGCATATGGAAAAGATCCATCCGAGCCATAGTTGTCATAAAAATTTATAAGCGCGTCTTCAAGAACTTGTTTTACTTCTGCGCCCGAGAGTTGTATCTCTACAAGAGTATTCGAAAATGGTAGAAGTGTATAAACACCTTGAACTGTCATTTGCCCACTTTTTAGCCCAGAACGAACACCTCCAGCATTTTGTATGCAAACATCTGATTTAAGACTGGCATTATAAAAAGATGCGGCTATCACAGGAGCTAGCTCACTGCCAAGTGGTAACTCTTTACCATCAACTCCATCATATGTTTTACCTGGCACTCTTATGTGTCTTAAATCTTCTCCAATATCTCCTATCACTTCAGATGCTTTAACTTTTATCTGATCTTTATATGTTGATAGTTTTTTGACTATACCTTCATCTTCACTGACTATATCAAGAACTGCCCCATTTTTAAGCATACCTTGTAAAGCTTTTATCTCTTTTTTGTCTATATATTTTTTCTGTCCGCTAACATCTTTAAGGGAGATATTCTCTCCTGCTATAAGATGTGCTTTCCCATCACAAGATGTAACTTCTCCTTTGTCATTAAATAAAACATTAAGCTCGCCAACTACTTTTGTATATTCCCATGCTTGTACTATACATACCTTTTTGCCCTCTACTGATTTTACTTCAGTTGGATATTTGCCTGATGATGCAAGCCCTAAGCTTGAAAAATCTCCAAGCAAAGAGTGCGAATCGCCGCCGATGATGACATCGATACCTTTGACCTTTTTAGCAAGTCTTTGATCATTGTCATACCCAAAGTGACTCAAAAGTATGATCTTGTCTACTCCTTTTGACATCAACTCATTTGCATATTTTTGTGTTCTAAAAATCTCATCATAGAAGCTAATATCTTTGCCTGGGCGTGATGATGCTGATGTTTTTTGAGCAGTTTCTAAGCCTATAATCCCTACTTTTTGTCCATCTATTTCTTTTATTATATAAGGTTTCCACTTTCCATGAAGTACAGAGGTTTTTAATGTATCTACATTCGAGCTAATGACAGGAAATTTTGCTTTATCTATAAAATCAAAAAGCACACTATCTCCCTCATCAAACTCATGATTGCCAAGTGTAAAAGCATCAAACCCTATCTCATTCATCAATGCTACATCGGCTTGTCCTTTAAATAGTGTAAAATACAGCGTGCCACTCATCGCATCACCTGCATGCAAAACAAGTGTGTTTTTTGATTTTTGTTTAAGTGCCTTAATCTCTGATGCAACACGAGCCATGCCGCCAACTTCTATCTCATACTTTTTCCCATCAATATTGAGTTCAAGCGGTTCAGAGTCTAGGTGAGAGTGTTGGTCATTTATATGCAATATATTAAGCTCAAAAGACTTTTGTTCTGCATGTAAATATTGCATATCAAACAATAAAGCTAACCCAATTAACAATCCAAAATGAAATCTTTTCATCTTGACCTCCTGCATTTTTATAATCATATCATATCAATCTAAATTGAGAAAATATATTGAAATAAGTAGTATAATTTTATTATACATACGAAACTTGAAAAATAGTATCTTTTGAAAGGACTGTTATGCAATCTGTGAAATACACCTCCGACTATGGGCCAAAAGAAGAATTATTAAATATACTCACGCATATCATCGGCATCATATTTGCTATTGTTGCTTTGGTTTTTATGATTATAAAAGCTCTTGAAACAGATATAAATTTAAATGGGGCACAAATAGCATCTGTTTGTATTTTTGGCTCAACACTTATTCTAATGTTTTTAGGTTCAACTCTTTATCATTCTTTTTCAAATACTCCAGCAAAGTTTGCTCTAAAACGACTTGATCATAGTGCTATATTTGCCCTCATTGCTGGTACATACTCACCTATTTTACTTATTGGCATTGGAACAACTCAAGCTTGGGTATTGTTTTGGATTTTATGGACAATTGCACTTTTTGGCATCATTATGAAATTATTCTTTGTGGATAAATTCAAAAAACTCTCTCTTATACTATATCTTGGCATGGGATGGCTTTCTGTTTTGATCATCAAAGATTTATATTTTACAAACAAAAATGCATTGCTGTGGATTGCCATAGGTGGACTTTTGTACACCATAGGTACTATTTTTTATGTAGCAAAACGATATAAATACACTCATGCCATCTGGCATATATTTGTTTTATCTGCTGCTATTTGTCAAACTTGTGCGATATGGTTTTATATCATTGCACCAATGAGAAATAACTTATAAAGAAGTTTTCAAAACTGACAATTTATTACAAATAAAAAACAAGAATGTGTAATTAATACTATTTATGATACCCTGAATAACTTTTATTTAGTTCTTCAGAGCAAAAATCAACTATTTAATTATGTCAAAACTATAAAATAAGGACAAAACATATGTCAATAGTATATTTTAATAAATCAAGATGACAGTACGAAACAAATCTCTTGAAAATATAAAAATCGATAAATATATCGAAATTGTTACCATACCAGCAGCAACAAATCCAACCGAAGATAGAAAAAATGTTGGTATCGAACTAGAAGAAAAGATAATCTTTGAAATACTCTCAAAAAGCTATAAAAAAGTTATTATTACTATCATAGAAACAAAAGAAGATTTGGAAAGCTTAGTCGACAGAAAACCTGATTTGGTTTTTTCTGGTATTAAGTATTTTGATTTTGATGAAAAAGAACTCTGGCTATCAGATTATCTAAAAGAAAATGATATTTTTTACATTACATCAAACAAAGAGGCTTTAAATAGTGAGTATGATAAAAATAGAGCGAAAGAAATTGTAAAAGAAGCAAATATAAATACTGCACAATTTTTTACTACTCAGCCAAATGAACACTCAAATGAAAGTTCACTCCCTATAACATTTCCTCTATTTCTAAAACCAATCACAGGTGGAGACAGCAGAGGAATCAATGCAGATTCTATTGTATTTAATTTTAGAGCATATCAAACAAAAGTTTTAGATATTTACATAAAACAACAATCTCGCACTTTAGTGGAAAATTACTTATCTGGGAGAGAATACAGCGTTAGTATTCTTGAAAATAAATCAAAAGATATTCTTATGATACTGCCAGTTGAAATTATCACATGCAAAAATAAAAATGGACATCGTATCCTTGATTATGATGCCAAGATAAATAACTTAGAAGAAGTTATAGCAGTAACTGATATAAAACTTCACCAAGAGCTTTGTGATGTAGCGATAAACTCTTTTAGGGCGCTGGGCGGTAAAACCATGGGAAGAATTGATATAAAAACTGGTTTAAATGGTATTTTGCATTTTATAGAAGCTAACTTTATGCCAGGTCTTGGTCATGGATATTTTTATAGATCTTTTATACTCAACGAAGATATAACTTATGAGCAAATGATTTTAAAAGTTGCAGATGCAGGATTATCTTCATAAATAAAATAAAAAATATTTAGTATTAAAATTATTTATTTCTAATATATATTTATGTTATAATAATTCAATTTTATAGAAGGACTAAAAAATGTTTGAAATGATAAAAAAATTCTTTGGTAAAACAAGTGAAAAAGCAAATGAAATGGCCAAAGAAGGTTTAGAAGAACTTGATGAGCTTGGTAAAAAAGCAAAAGTAGTAGCTGATGAGATAGCTAAAGAAGCATCTGAGGTTGGGGCAAAGATTGCAGTAAAAAGCAAAAAGATGGCAAAAGAAGGCTTAGAAGAACTAGATGAACTTAGCAAAAAAGCTAAAGTTTTGGCAGACGAAGGTCTAACAAATGTGAGCAAAAAGCTTGGAGAGCTAGCAAAAAAAGTTGATGAAAAACCTAAAACTGTCAAAAAGGCTACTGCTAAAACTACCACTAAAACAACTGTTGCCAAAAAGGCTACTACTAAAACTGCAGGCACTAAAACTGCTGCTGCTAAGACCGCTAGTACTAAAACTGCTGCTGCTAAACCAGCAACAAAAAAGACTACCAAAAAAGTAGAGAAAAAAGCATAATACGACTATACTCGGCTTTGTCACATAAACCTTATGTGGCAAAGTCACCACTCTCATAGAGCCATTTACTATCAACCCTAAGAAATCTGCTTTTTTCGATAAATTGCATATCGCCTAAAATGGCTTTAAATGTCACAAAAGCCTCATTCTCACCATCCACAAACTCAATTATTTCAAGTCCTGTAAAATTTGCATTGTCACAAAACTCCGCTATGCCCTTTTTCCACTCTTTTGTATCTTTGGTATACTCTGTGTTGTCTGGATGCGTAGAAGCGATGATATAGTCCACCAAACGCAATGCAAAGGCACTATATCTCGACCTCATCAACGCCAAAGCATTTGATGGATTTGCTCCTACATGATAAGCTTGACAACATTTTTTGTATTTTTGACCGCTATGACAAGGACATAGAGCATTTATAGATATTTTCATGAGATAATTATAGCTTTTGATATATAAAGAATTGTCATTTTAATTATCCTATTTTTCAACTTGACACGGTATCGAAAACATGTTATAATCCACTTACAATTGTCCTTCGGGATGCCCCTTGATTTCTCAAGGGGAGAAAATCTACAAATTCAGTAATTCTCTAAGTTTTATTTTCAATTTTATAAAATCCTCTTTGGATATTTTTCCAATTTTATTTTCAAGCCTTTTGCTATCATATGTTCTTCCTTGCACCAATAGTGCATTGCTCTTTTGTCGGTTTAGATAAAAATCAAAGAAAAAACTTCCCTCTTTTATTTTCGTTGATAGTGGTATGCCAAAAAATATATTTTTACCATACTTTTTAACTATCAGTACAGGTCTCGAAAATATTTCACCTTTGCCATCTTGCTCATAACCTATATTAACACCTATACTAGCCCAAAACACATCTCTTTCTTTAAAATATTGCTCTTTATTTTTATTAATGAATGATTCTGTATTGCTACTATAAATTTGTTATAATGTGTGAAATATAAAAAGATGGATAAACAATGAGTAAAAAGATAGTTTTTGGTATGGCTTTGATGTGTGTTCTTTTTGGCAGTTTATATGCTAAGGAACAAAATTTTATTAAAGAGGGTAAACAGCCAGCTGATTTCGTAGGCAAAAAAGCTAGACTTATAAGTACAAATTATGGTGATTTGAACGGTGATAACCGCAAAGATATGGTGCTCGTGATAGAAGATACAAATCCTAAAAATATCAAAAAGGGCGATGGATATGACAGTTCACGCGAATTCAATTATAACCCAAGAACTATCTTAGTGATGTTCCAAGATGAAAAAGGTGTCTATCATCTCGAACCATCATCTATAAATGGCGAGCTTATCCCACCAGAAGATAATGAAGAAAATCCAAATTTTATGGTTGATAGTGCAGTTGATATAAAAAACAATAAATTGATTGTTTCCTTTACTACCATGATGAGTATGGGTAGCTGGTATGCCACTAGTTCGGTTTTTCGTTTTAGATATCAAAATAATCAATTTGTATTAATCGGAGCAGATACATCAGAGTGGCATAGAGCTTCTGGTGTTGGAAGTGAAGATAGTTATAATTATCTCACAAATGTACATGAACATACCGAAGATTTGGTTGTTATGGAATCAGAGGAAAACGAAGGTTTGAAACCAAAGATAACCACTAGCAAGATAAATCCAAAGATGAAGAAATTGACTCCTATGTCAAAGGTAGAAAACTTTAACGATTATTGATGTAAGTAGCTTATCACTATTTTATATCAAATAACTCTTCAAAAGGCACTACTTGAATGGTGGTGCTATTATCTTCTTTTTTATGCTCTATAAATATGTATTTGTCATTAAAATATCGCAACTTCGCATTTTTGTCCGAATTATACTTATCTAGATTTTCTAGATTTTCCAAATTACGAGGTATGAAAAATTTGGAGTTAAAAAACATTGGAAAAATCACTAAAAATATCATAGTAAACAAAAATATAAATGGTACTTTGAATATCTTGCTATTATAAGCTTTATCAAAAATTTCTGACGAACTAGCATTGAATAATAACAGATCAAATATAACAACAATCGAGAAAAATAAAATTGTAGTTGCAATATAGTTGATTAATTCATTATTTGTTTTAGATACATCATAAACTAGCACATATATGATTAGTATAGCGATTAACGATAAATATAAAACAAGAAATGCCCTCAATAAGTAATATCTAATTTTAGAAGATAGCTCTTTTTTCTTTTTTGGTTTTATCTTAAACTCTTCAACCTGCTTGGCATAAAGATAAGCACATATAAGCCAAGGCATGACGACTAAAATTACCAAAACTCCATCTGCAATCAATTGCGTAACAGAGAAAAACCGCACATAGGGTATAGATATGCTAGCAAGTGCAGCGATCTGCCATAAACCGCCTAATGTGGCTGGCAATAAAACTATCAGAGGTAGATACTCTTTTATCAATCTCAAAGGTTCAATAAATAAATTCTCTTTCTTTGTTTCTATCGATAGATTTATATTTTCTTGCTCTTCTAAACCTGAGTTTTCTATATGATTTTCTGTAATTTTTATCATTGTTTTATATCCATATCTTCAATTTTAAGTTTTATATTATATCTTTCAGATTCATGCTCTGCATCTTTTACATTGATAATACCAGTGCCATCCAAAGAGACATAGCCACTCATTTGCATAACACCCATGCTGTCATCTCTGCCAAAAGATGGTGTAATAACTTGTTTTTCACCTAGCAAAGTCCAACAAATTGTTAAATTATTTTCCGAGAGAAACTGTATTAATTTATCCTTTCTAACCATTAAATATGGATTTGATTCATGATATATACTTGGATCAAAACAGATAATTTCTCCATTTTGGTCTATAAAATGACCTTCTTGTGCTGAATATCTCATTTTCATGCCTTCGAAAAGTATATTAGATGGCTTATTCATACGTAATGAATCTTCTTTCGAATAATCAAACTCTGATTCCCAATAATATTGAGAGGTCGTTAAACCAATTTTATGTGGATATTTTGCTTTCAATCCGTAACTATCTATTTCTGACCACTCTTCATATCCATAGTATGGGTTTTGAAAAAAAGCATACATATCTGACCAGTAGAATTCTCTGTTAAACATTTGGTAATGTTCTTTAGCATCAGGCATCCAGTTGTTCCAAAAACTTTGATTTTCAGCCCATGCTTTAAATTCATTAATATGTTCATTTGGAATTAAATAACCATGTAAAATATACCAAGCTTTTTTATACACTATACTAGATTTATCAACCCCTTTTTTAATTGGTTCTATCCAGTTTGGTGACGAATCCAAAGCAATCCACTCTTGACCACTATCATCAATAAAAAATATGGAATTTTTAGGGTTTTGTATATCACTTGTAAAATTAATCCACTCTTTGTTATCCATCTTCCATTGAAAGTTTGTTTTAACACTCCACCAAAATTTACTATCTGTCTCTATATACCAACTAGATTTAGTCTCTTTTAATAAAATTGTAGGGTCAATATCTCTAACACAAGGTTCATATGAACCTTGATAATCAATATACACTTTTTCTTCACCATTCCATCCACTATTGTGATCTCTCATTTTGAAATTATCCATTACCCTAGCTAAAGTATCATGCATTGCTATCCATTGATACTTTTTCCCAATTCTTTCTATTTTATGATTATGCCGATTATAGCCATACCTATTATTCTCTTGGATAGACTTTTCAGCATCATTGAAAAAACTTCCATTATAACCGTAATCCTCAAATATCTTTCTAGTTGCATAGTTGCTAATCAACTGTTCATCTTTTTTACACTCAAAGTCATACAGTTTACTACCAAATACATATCTACCAAAATCTCCATACATCCCACCACCATGCTCTGTCATCATTGAAGAGATAATTCGACTTTGATTATATCCATCATCTTTATCTTCATATTTTGCCAAATCTTCATTTGTTGGTAGTTCTTCAATAGAAGGGAAATAACTTTTATATGGTGGCTTTATCTTTTCAAAATCTATGTCTAATTCAATACCCAAATATGATATATAATCAATTGTACTTTTAGCATAATCTCTTAGTAAAATATGTATGATAACTTCTTCAGTATCAAAAATAGTCTTATAAATATATTCTCCAAGATCTTTTAATTTGGTATTATTTTCTGTTCTAACAGTAACCCCAAAAGCGACCGCAAGCAATCGCTCTTGTATATATAATTCATTAATACCTTCGAACTTTTTTAGAAGTTCTAAAAGAGTGCTAATTCTGCCTTGTAAAATTGAAATTAATGCTTTTGTTGAGTAGTCTCTTAATTTTCTATTAGATGTTGTCAAAAACCAAGATAATGCTATAGAATTCAAAAGTAAAGATTCATCTGATATATAACTTTTATCTTCGTCAGACCATGACCAGTCAATAATCCTTTTTATAGGATTTATTCCATAGTCTAAATAAATATCATTCAACAAAGAAATAAACCAAACATCTCTATCTTTCATAGAAAAGTCTTTTAAATATTCATGCATTAAGTTTGCATTTAACGGATGCTTAGTATTAGAAGCAATTAAAAAGAATGTTTCAAAAATATTTTTTTGTATGTAGGAATTGTCTATATTTTTTAATACTCTATCAACTGTATATTGAGAGATACTATCTACTTTTCTCCATAGTAAACTTTCAAAAAAACTTTCAACCAAAACCTGATTTTGGTCTATCATATCTATAAGTTCCACATTACAAACCTCAGGAAGCTGTATACTCATAGCATCAATAATACCCCTGTTGTAATACATCTTATCTTCTTCAAAATAACCACATAAAGGTTCTTTCTCAAAAGACTCTTTAGGGTTATCCTTATCTAAAAATTGTTCAAATAGATATTTTACTTTTAAATGATCTTCAAATCTCTCATATACAAAATAAACTGTTTCATGGTACTCTTTTGTTGCATAATCATATTGAAGATTTTGTGTTAAAAGACCTTCTGAAATCAAGTCATCTAGCAATCCACTACTTAGTCCATATTTTGATGATATATCTTCTACTTTTTCATATGCTATATCATAGGCTATAACTTGATTTTCAAGACTTTGGATAATTAAATTATCTATAATTTTGTTTAACAACTTTAATCTTTTTATAGGCTCATATTTATGTATTAATTTATCTTCAATGCCCTCTATAAAAAACTTAATAATATTCGATATTCCTTCATAACCTTCTGGTACTCGAACAAGGCCTTTCTTTTGTAATCCCTCACAAAATAATTTTAGAAATAAAGGATTTGAAAATTCTGGGTGAAGCAATGGAATAGTAGGCTGTTCAATATTATAGTATTTAAAAAAAATCTTCGATGCATCATATTCTATCTCATCAAAACCATAATGTGTAACGGCAGCTATAGTGTCATCGTTTTTTATCCCCTCAGGTATAACTAAATCAACATATGAAGAACGGATACTTAGAACTAAACCTAGCCATTCATATTTTTTTATAGACTCTACAAAACTTACTAAATAATCTTTCCAAAAATTTCTACCTTTTCCTTCATTAATTGCATCAATAAAAATAATTGTTCTTTTTTGCTTAACCTCTGCCTTAGCATTTAAAGCACCTAGAAATTCATCTTCATTGCATTTTAGTCTTAATAAGTCATCTAAGATTTGACTCCAAGGAGATTTCTCTTGCATAAATTGCTGACCTAATAAAAATATTGAATCATTTCCTTCTTCTAATCTTTGGTTTATAATATCTGCTAATAGATGAGATTTTCCAATCCCAGCTTCACCTTTTAAAATCATATAAGGATTATTTACTAATTTGATGAGTGGTTTAGTTAAAATATTTTTAAAGTCATAAAGTGATCTAGTAGCACTTCTTAAATCACTAAGATATCCATCAAAACTAGTTGCTGTTCTATAGCCCATTTCAGTTTTTATATTTTTTTCTTTAATCTCTTTTTCATTTAAATCTTCTAATAGTTTATAAGTATTTTCTGATATTGCTCCTATATTATTCAAATAACTTTCAATTATTTCAAAATTAATTTCTTCTATTCCTGTAAAATTTAATTGAAAATATTCTGATTCAAACTCTATTAGAATCATTTTTAATTTTTCAAAATTTTCTATCAAATTTTCATCAACATTATGACGATTTATAAGTTTCCTAAAATCAACCATCATCTCATGATAAAGTTTGTCAATCTGTTCTTTAAAAGTGTTATTCCTACTTAGAGCATTAAAGTTCTCGACAATTTCTAATTCAACATTAATTTCAGGTGTATATCTTGCACCTAAGTCTTTGATAACTAGTTCATTTTGATTTTTAAACCACTCTTTAGATAAATCAATCACGCCAAAGAAAAATTTTATTAATCCTGCATTTTCTTCTCTGCTTAGTCGTGTAATTAATTCTGAATCACCCCAATACTCAAATTCTATATCTTTATCATAAGTATCTTTTGCAAATTTTTTCCATTTTTTAACTTTTTCATTCCATTTATCCATCATTGACTTTTTACCATCAATTTTAGGGTTAGGCCTATCCAAAGGTATAGCTACATAGTATGAAATCATATTTGGATGTTTTTCTAGGGCTGTTTTAAATGATTTTTCAATTTGACTCCATTGTGCTTCTTGAAATGAAGATAAAAAATATTTAGCTTGAAATCCTATCTCATCACCATTATTTAAAACAACATAACATTCAACTCCGCCATCAGGATTTCCAACTTTTATATACTCTTTTTTATTTGGAATATTCTCTTTTTTTGCTAATTGACAAACCAGTTCTTCAAAAGCATTATTTTGTAAACTATTAAGGCTAATAATATTTGTCCAATGAAATTGACTACTCATCTAGCCACACCCTAACTTCCCCACTCAAAAGCTTTGGCAAAAGTGTATCTCGTAAGTTTTCGAGTATTTTTTGTTGGCACTTAAAAATCATTTTACTCATATTTGCACCTAAAAAGTAAATTTTAATATTTTAATAATTATAACTAAAATAGTATAGATGCAATAAAAAACTAATTATAAGTTTTACTTATTTTTAATCTCCAAACAACTGCCAAATATGCCCACTATATACTTTTAACCTATTTTACGCTATAATGTACATAACTTCTACGAAAATTTAATCATTTCATCTGATTAAAATATAGATTCTACAATAAATTTGGCTTGATAAAATTCATCATGACTGGGTTAGTTTAAGGATCTAAATAGAGATTTTGGATCAAATTCAAAAAACACTCAAGTTTAAGATAACAAAAAAACTAATTCAGATGATACAAAAATAGATATTTATAGAAAATCAAACAAACAGAAAGAACACAATGACATTTAAAGATTTTAATCTAAAAGAACCAATACAACAAGCTATAGACGAGGCAGGTTTTACAGAACCAAGCCCAGTACAAAAAGAAGCGATACCACTTATCCTAGCAGGTAATGACATTATCGCTCAAGCACAAACAGGAACAGGAAAAACAGCTGCATTTGGTTTACCAATGCTAAATATGATGAGCGGTGACGGAAGTGTTGAAGGACTTGTAATAGTCCCAACTCGTGAACTTGCTATGCAAGTAAGTGATGAGATTTACCGTTTCGGTAAAAACTCAAACCTAAAAACTGCAACAGTTTATGGTGGTACATCATATGACAAACAAATCGAGCGTATCAAACAAGCAAGCGTAGTAGTAGCAACTCCAGGCAGACTTCAAGACTTACTAGCTGGCGGTAGGATCAAACTATCTCCAAAATTCGTAGTACTTGATGAAGCAGATGAAATGCTAGATATGGGATTTTTGGACGAGATAACAGCTATCTTTGAATTTATCAAAAATGAAGATAGACAAACACTTATGTTTTCAGCAACTATGCCTCCACTTATCCGTAAACTAGCCGAAAAGATACTAAAAGATCCAAAAACAGTAGCTATCACGAAAGGTGAAAGCACAAACAGTAAAATATCTCAAAACTATTATGTAGTAGAAGAGCATGAGAGAGACGATGCACTTGTAAGACTAATCGATTATAAAAATCCTGCAAAATGTATCATTTTTTGTCGTATGAAAAAAGAAGTTGATAGACTTGCAAGTCATCTAACATCACAAGGCTTTAAAGTAAGCGTACTTCATGGCGATATGGAACAAAGACAAAGAGAAGTTGCTATCAGAGGATTTAAAAGCGGAAATGTAGATATATTTGTAGCAACAGATGTGGCAGCTCGTGGACTTGATGTAAATGATGTGAGCCATGTATTTAACTATCATATGCCTTTTGATAGTGAAAGTTATGTTCATAGAATTGGTAGAACTGGTAGAGGCGGAAAAAGTGGTGAAGCTATCACTCTTGTTAGTCCAAATGAACTTAGAACTATCAAAAGAATTGAAAAAGATGTGGGTGCACAAATGGTAACCCAATCTATCCCTAGCAAAAGCGAAGTACAATCTAGCAAACAAGATGAACTTATAGCACAAATCGCATCTACTAAAATCACAGAACATGCTATCGAGATAGTAAAAACTCTTCAACATGAAGTAGATATCGTAGCAATTGCACATATGCTTGCTTCTATGATACTTGATAAACAAGAGATTAAAGGTAAAGAAAAAATAGGCTTCAGAGCCGAAGATGTAGAAAAACTACTTCAAAAAGCAATGGCGAGTAGAGATGATAGAAACAGAAGAGGCAGAAGTGGTGGTGGCAATAGAGGCAGAACATCATTTAATAAATCTAAAAGTGATAGAGGCGGAGATAGAAGACGAGACGATAAGCCTAGAGGCGATAGAGATCGTAGACCTTCAAGCTCAAGTGGACAAGGACAAAGAAGCAACAAACCAAAAAGTGACAAAAGAGGATAATCTCCGATATGTCACAGTTTTTGCCAACAACCCCGCAAGAACTAAAAGAGTTAGGCTGGGATAGATGCGATGTGATACTCATAAGCGGTGATGCTTATGTGGATTCACCATATATCGGCGTAGCTGTTGTAGGCAGAATACTTCAAAGCATAGGTTTTAGAGTCGGTATCATTGCTCAACCTGAACTTAAAAGCGACATTGATATCAAAAGACTTGGTGAACCTCGACTGTTTTGGGGAGTTAGTGGCGGAAGTGTTGATTCTATGGTCGCTAACTACACAGCATCAAAAAAATTTCGCAAAAGCGATGACTATACTCCTGGCGGCGTAAATAACCGCCGCCCCGACCGTGCCGTTTTGGCATATACAAATCTCATAAGACAATATTTCAAAAATACCTCTCCTATCGTGCTTGGCGGTATAGAAGCAAGCCTAAGACGCGTTACGCATTATGATTATTGGGATGACCGCTTAAGAAAACCTATCCTTTTTGACAGCAAAGCTGATTATCTCATATATGGAATGGGCGAAAATGCTATCAAAGAGTTAGCATGGTCTCTCGACAAAGGACAATCTCCAAAAGATATAAGAGGTATTTGCTATATCGCGAATGAGCCAAAAGAGGATTTTTTAAATTTACCATCTCATGATGAGTGTTTAAAAGACAAAGAGAGATACATCGACCTTTTTGATATATTTTATGATAACAATGACCCAATTAGTGCAAAAGGACTTTGCCAAAAGGTTGATACTAGATACCTCATACAAAATCCACCTTGTAATTATCTCAATGAGCCACAAATGGACGAAATAGCGTCTTTGCCATATATGAGGCAACCTCATCCATATTATGCTAAATATGGCAAGATAAAGTGTCTAGAGACCATAGGTTATTCGATAACAACTCATCATGGATGTTGGGGAGAATGTAATTTTTGTGCGATTGGTGTTCATCAAGGACGCACAATCAGAACCAGAAGTGAAAAATCCATCATAAGTGAAGTTGTATCATATACAAAAGAGCCGAACTTCAAGGGCATCATAAATGACCTAGGAGGGGCAAGTGCCAATATGTATGGTTATGAATGTGATAAAAAAATAAACCACGGAACATGTACTCATCAAAGATGTGTTGATCACAAAAGACTATGCCGTCAAATGAAAGTAGATCACAGCAGACTTATAAATCTAATGAGAAGTGTTAGAAAAATCAGAGGTGTAAAAAAAGCCTTCGTGCAATCAGGCATCAGATACGACATCATAGCAAAAGACAAAAAACATGGCGAAACATATCTAAGAGAACTTGTAAATCATCATATATCAGGACAGATGAAAATAGCTCCTGAACATACTGAAGATAGAGTGCTTGAACTGATGGGCAAACCTGGCAAACAAAGCCTGATAGAATTTAAAAAGCTTTTTGATAAAGTAAATGGCACAAAAGAAAACAAAAAATATCTCACATACTATCTCATAGCCGCTCATCCTGGGTGCGACATCAAAGATATGAAAAGTCTAAAAAACTTTACTACAAATGAACTTCGCATCAATCCAGAACAAGCACAAATCTTTACTCCCACTCCAGGGACTTATAGTGCAGTTATGTACTATACACAGCTAGATCCAAAGAGCAGAAAACCTATATTTGTAGAAAAAAATATGACGAAAAAAGAGGAACAAAAATCCATAGTTGTCGCAAAAGATAGCTTTGGTAAAAGCAATTTCTCCAATTAAGAGTTTACTATATTTAATTTGGATAAAATTTCTAAAAATATAAGGCAAAAATAGATATGTTTGGAATAGGATTTGATGAGTTTTTACTTATTGTTATTATAGCAATACTATTTTTGGGTCCAGACAAGTTACCAGAAGCCATGGTCAAATTGGGCAGATTTATCAAAAGCGTCAAAAAAGTTATGAATGATGCTAAAAATTCTATAGAAACAGAAATCAAAATTGCCGACTTAAAAGAAGAGACACTTAATTATAAAAAACAACTTGATAATGCTACCAATGATCTCAAGAGCTTTAAAAATGTCAATATAAATCCAGCCAAAGAAATCAATGATGCTATAAGTGCTGCTAAAGATACATTCAATGATACATCTTCTGCGACTAAAAAAGCTGAACCAAAAAGAGAAACTGTTGCATTCAAAAAAGATAAAAAAAATGAGACTGACTAATGTTTGAAGATTTAAAACCACACATTATAGAGCTAAGAAAAAGACTTGGATTGTCTATAGTAGCGATTTTGATTATGTTTGGAGTATCCTTTTCTTTTCATAATGAAATACTGCATTGGGTTACACAACCACTTTATGATGCTATACACAATGCTAGTCTTACTATGAAAAATGCCGCACACGGTACTGTAACAACACAACAAGTAGCTGGTGCTTTTTTCGTTGCATTAAAAGTTTCATTTTTTGCTGGATTTATAGGTGCGTTGCCTTATGTTCTTTATCAACTATGGCTTTTTGTAGCTCCAGGATTATATGATAATGAAAAAAAATTAGCTATACCATTTGTGGTTGGTGGTACTGTTATGTTTTTAGTTGGTGTGCTTTTTGCATACTATGTTGTAACTCCTCTCGGATTTAAATTTCTTATAGAGTTTGGGGCTTTTTTATATACACCAATGATAAATATCGAAGATTACATCGGATTTTTTACTAAAATCATGATAGGTTTTGGGATAGCTTTTGAGCTACCAGTAATTGCATTTTTACTTGGTGCTATGGGGCTTATAACAGAAAGAACACTCATAGATTTTTTTAAATATGCTGTTGTTTTAATTTTTATTGCTGCTGCTGTTCTTACTCCTCCAGATATATTATCACAACTTCTCATGGCAATACCACTCGTTGTGCTTTATGGATTATCTATATTGATAGTAAAAATGGTTAATCCAGAACCAAAAGATACCAAATTACCTTCAAAAGTAAATAATGAATCTTGATTTGTTAACTTCAAGCTATGATTATATGCTCCCAAAGGAGCTTATAGCTTCGCATCCTGCACATCCTGCAGATAGTGCAAAACTCCTTGTTTATGATAGAGCAAGTGATACCATAACTCATAGTCTATTTTCCAAGATACTTGATTTTATACCACAAGATTGTTCTATTTTTCTAAATGATACCAAAGTCATAAAAGCTAGAATTTTTGGCAATAAAAGCAGTGGTGGAAAAATAGAACTACTTTTAGATAAACCTATAGGCAATAATCAATTTGTCGCTTATATAAGAGGTAAAGTAAATATAGGAACAATACTATATTTTGAAAACTATCTAAAAGCAAAGATAATCAATTTAAATGATGATGGAAGTAGAATAGTAGAGTTTTTTGAAAATGATAAAAAAATTGACTTTGCTAAATTGATTATATTGCTTGATAATTTTGGCCATGTTCCACTTCCTCCATATATACAAAGATCTGACACAAAAGAAGATGTAATAGAATATCAAAGTTTATTTGCAAAAGTAGAAGGTGCTGTTGCTGCTCCTACTGCATCTTTGCATTTTACGCCAGAATTATTAGATAAATTAAAAGATAAATTTGATACTTATACACTAACGCTTCATGTAGGTTCTGGGACTTTCAAGCCAGTAGATTGCAACCATATAAAAGAACATCAAATTCATTCTGAATTATTTGATATTCCTTTGGATACAGCGTCCATATTGCAAAGTGATAAACCAATACTAGCAGTTGGAACAACTGTGACTAGAACCATAGAATACTTTCATCAAACAGGCAAAACTACTGGCGAGTGTGATATATTTTTACATCCTCAAAACACTCCAAAAAGAGTCAATCATTTATTAACAAATTTTCATTTGCCCAAAAGCACTCTTATTATGTTAGTGTCAAGTTTTATAGGAAGAGAAAAGACTCTCGAAATTTACAAAGAAGCCATAGAGAACAAATATAGGTTCTACTCTTATGGAGATGCTATATTAATTTTATAATATTATTTTAAGAAATTTTTGCCATAATATATTAAGTGGACAAAATGGGAATTAAAAATTAGGGATTAGAAAATCAGGAATTAAAAATTAGGGATTTACAACATGAAAAAGTCGACCGTCGTTATACAATTATCTGCACTACTTGCAGTCGCTCTATTTAGCGGATGTACAAACAATAGCAATCTTAAACCTCAATCATACAAATATCAAACTTATCCTCAGAACCCAAATTATGCGATTATAAAACCGTCTAAAGATAAAGAGTTCTCTGAAGAAAATCTGGCTTCTATGATCAAAGAACTTGAAGGTCGTCCTTATGTATGGGCAGAAGAAGGACCATACTGTTTTGATTGCTCTGGATACTTATACTATATGTTTGGCAAAATGGGAGTTGATATTCCAAGGGTTGCAAGAGAACAGATAAAACATGGTCAACCTATAGCATTTGAAGATATGAAATTTGGAGATTTTGTATTTTTTGATACAACAAAAAACAAATCTGGAAAGATTACACATGTTGGAATGTATCTAAAAGATGGTTGGTTTACTCATGCAAGCTCAAGCCATAGACAAATAACATATAGCAATTTCAACACTGACCCTTACTATAGAAGTAGATTTATGGGTGCTAGAAGGTATTATGAAAAAAATGGTAATAAGTATGCTATCTTGAAACCTAAAATGCAAAATGAATTTACTCAAATGCTTGCTTCCAATACAAAAACCAATGTTGATATACAAATAAAACCAACTACTATGTTAGCATCAAACTTTAAAACAACAAACAATACAACAAATATTAAATTTACTGAAACAAAAATCACACAAGAACCTACAAATGTTGGAGAAGTAGCATATGAAGATTTGGAAAAAGCTGGTGCAGGTGGCAATTTAGCATCAAATGATTATAAAATCAAAGAAGAAAAAATTGTTATAAAAAGTACTGAAGATATAAATAACCAACCAATTCAAACAATTAATTTGAATGCTGTTAAAAAAACAAAAGATGTAGTGCCTGCTGAAAAAATTGCACAAGTTGAAACTAAAGTAGAAAATACAACTCCTGATACAACAATCGCTAAAGTAGAAACAAATGTGGACTCAACGGTAACTCCTACTGAAAAAATTGCACAAGTAGATACCGAAGTAGAAGAAATGTTCCCTGCTGATAAGACACTACAAACAGAAACAAAAATAGAGAAAGTTGACACAGCTACAAATGTAGCTAAATTGGAAGTAGAACCTTCAAATAAAAACAGTAGTTACTATGTGCAAGTTGGAAAATTTCAAAATAAACCAGATGCAAGCTTTTTGAATAAAATCAAAGCACAAGGTTATGCATATACTATAATGCCAATATCCGAAAATGGTAAAATAGCTTCAAAAATTCTAATAGGTCCATTCGATGATACAGAGGCTTATGGAAAATTAAATGCTGTTAAAGAAAATATCATCAAAGAAGCATTTGTAACAAAAATTGATTCATAAGTATTTTTATGAAAATTGCTTCCATTGATATCGGTTTAAAAAGAATCGGTATCGCATTCTCAGATGGCAACATAATCACGCCACAACCTCCAATAATTAGAAAAAATAGAAATCAAGCATCAAACGATTTAAAAAAATTTTTAATAGACTGGGAAATAGAAAAACTAATAGTTGGTGTGCCAATGGATGGAAACTCAACAGAAGAGATGAAACGTAGAATTACTCACTTTGTAAGCTTGCTTGAATTGTCAATACCTACAATATATCAAGATGAACAAAATAGTTCACAAGAAGCGAAAGAGAGAAGTATTGGAGTATTTAAACACTCAAAAGATGGCAAGATAGATTCACTTGCAGCAGTAATAATACTCGAAAGATATCTAGATAGCAAAAAAGTTTGAGTACCATTGTCTGTCATGCTGAATTTAGTTCAGTATCTCACTTTAGACCCTGAAACAAGTTCAGGGTGACAAATTCGAGCGTAAAGATGACAAAAAAATACTATCCCTGCTTATTCCTTAATCTTTCCTTCATACCATTTTCTAAGATAATTATCCAAAGGTGCAAATATATAATAAATTGCTGGAACAACAAGTAGTGTTAGTACCATAGAGCTTACTAAGCCACCTACGATAGATATTGCCATAGGTGATTTTACTTCACTCCCCACAGCACTGCTAAGTGCCAAAGGAAGCATTGCAAAAACCATAGCCATAGTTGTCATAAGGATTGGTCTAAGCCTTTTCTTGCCAGCTTCAACAAGAGCATCATTTATATTTTTACCATTAGCAACGGCATGATTTGCAAAATCAACCAAAAGGACAGCATTCTTACCAACCATCCCCATCAGTAACATAAACCCAATCATAACAAACAAACTAAAATGGTTTCCACTTACCAAAAGGGCTATCAAGACCCCTGCAATACTCAAAGGCAATGCCACCATGATTATAAATGGCTGTATGAGCGATTCATAAAGAACTGCCAAAATAACATACATAAAAATTATAGACAAAAATAGTGCAGCACCAAATTCACTTGCTGTTTTTTTCATCTCATCAGCAAAACCTACAAATCTATAGCTAACACCTTTTGGAAGTAATGAATCAATTTTTGCTTCCGTATAACTTACAGCAGTTCCCAAATCTATGCCAAATAAATCAGCAAATATGGTAACTTGTCTCTCTCTATCAGTTCTATTGATTGTTGCCATAGAGTTTTCTCTTTTTATGTCTATAAGTCCATCTAAAAATACCAATTCACCTGTTAGCGGAGATTTTATTTGTAACATTTTTAAATCAGCCACATCCGTTCTATATTCATCTGGAAGTCTTAAAAATATATTATACTCTTTGCCATTCTCTTCTAATTTTGATATTTCTATCTCTCCAGAAAATGAATTTCTTATAAGATTAGATATATCTTTTGCACTTATGCCCATTTTAGCAGCTCGTTCTCTAAGTATAGTTATCTCGAGTTGAGGCTTCTTGTCTTCTAGATTACTATCTATATCAACAATTCCTTGTTTTTTTGATAAATAGTTTGATATATTATTTTTTGCAATAGAAAGTTTTTCCAATGAATCAGATTTAAGAACTAATTGATATGGTACACTTACTCCTGCCCCTTTTATATTTGGAATAGCAGCAATACTTATAAATAATTTTTTCTTGAATGGATCAAGTTTTGCTCTCAAGGCTTGTATTATCTCTTCTTGATTTAAGTCTCTTTCATTTATCTCTTTGAGCTTAACATAAATTAAACCCTTGTGTATTTCTTTGGCTGAACTATAACCTATACCCAAAGTTGTAAACTCTATATTTTTGTCTTTTTTAACTTCATTTTGTATAGCTTGACACTCTCTTGTCATTTCCTCAAGAGATATACCTGCATTTGCTTTTACTTGTATTTCAAATTCACTCTTATCTTCTTTTGGAATAAAGTCCATACCAATCTTTGGGAATAGCGACAAAGAAAATACAAAAATAATAAAAACGATAAAAATTGTTTTTTTTCTATTATTTAAAGTCTTTTTCAATAAATTAACATATTTATTTTCTATCCATTCAAATATATGTTCTGTTTTTTTATGAAAGTTGCTCGCTTTATTATTTAAAACTCTAGCACTAAGACTTGGGATTAAACTCAAGGCAACACTGTATGAAATAATAATAGCAAATCCTACTGTCATTGCAAATGAATTAAAAAATCTTCCAACGATACCACCCATAAAAGATACTGGTATAAAAACGGCTAGCAACATTGAAGAAATTGCAAGAATTGCAAAAGCCATCTCTTTTGTTCCTTCAACTGCAGCACTAAATTTATCCATGCCTTCTTCTATTTTCTTGTTTATATTTTCTATTACAACTATGGCATCATCTATGATAATACCTATTGCCAAAGTCAATCCTATCATGGTCATTTTATTTAAATCATATCCCATATAGTCCATCAATGCAAATGTACCAACTATGGAAACTGGTATAGAAAGAGCCGAAACTAAGGTAATAGTAACATTTCTTAAAAATAGAAAAACTATAATAGCGGCCAAAAATGCACCATAAACAAGATCAAACTCAACATCTCTTAATGAGTGTTTTATATATATTGAAGTGTCGTTTAGAACATTTATTTGGAATTTATCTCCTGCTTTTTCATAAACACTTGGAAGCTTATTTTTTATAGCATCTACTATCTCTAAAGTATTAGTACCTGAAATTTTTTGAACTTCAAGCATTACACCTTGCTTATTATTATATGAGGAATAGCTCTGTGCATCACTTAATCCATCTTCAACTGTTGCAACATCTTGAAGTCTTATCCCGTCTTTTATGATTGTATTTTTCAACTGTTCTACACTAAGTGCATCACTTTTTGTCTTCAATACCAACTCTTCTGTGTTGCTTATAAGTTTTCCGCCAGATAATTTTATATTTTCATTTAACATAATATTATTTAGATCGGATACGCTCAAACCAAACTGTGTTAAAAGATATGGATTTGGCAATATCTTTATAGCTCTTTCTCTATAGCCAATTAAATTTATTCTTCCAACGCCATTGGCTTTTTGTAAAGTTGGCTTGACAACATCATTGGCAAACATCATAAGTTCTTTTTGAGTACTATGCTTATTGGAAACAAAAACATTTATAATAGGAGCACTTCCGACATCAAGCTTACTGACAAGTGGTTGCTTTGCATTTGTTGGCAATTGAATCGCTGAAATCTTGTCTCTAACATCATTTGCAGCTTCTTCTATGTTTCTTTCTAAAACAAATTTAACCATAACCACAGATACACCATTGCTGCTTGTTGAGCTTATCATCTCTACACCGGATATTTCAGAAACTGCCTCTTCCACCTTGTCAGTAACTTGAGTTTCTATTGTTGAAGGCTCTGCACCTGGGTAAGCTGTACGAATTGTAACAATCGGAAAATCAATATTTGGGAAAAGTGCTGTTGGCATACTCTTAAATGCCATAGAACCTATGATAAGCAACATTACAACATACATCAATGTTGCAATTGGTCTATTAATCGCAAATTTATACATTTATTTTCCTGTTATTATAGTACCAGCGCCGAAAAGCCCTGATGGGAAATTGCTAACTTTTGCTTCTGCCATAGCCATTTGTGTTTTTTCATCTACGCTTGGATAAACTTTAGTGATTGTAACTTGTATTTTTGTACCCTTACCACCTATTTGAAAAATAAATGGTTGCCCTACTTTAACCAATCCGAAATATCTCGCATCAAATTTGATAACCAATTTCATCGGACCAATACTTTGCATACTAAAAGCATTTGTTGTAGCCCCCTGTGATGTTACAACATCACCCTCTTCAATGCTTTTTGATGTTATAACACCATTAAAAGGTGCTTTAAGAATAGTTTTGTTTAAAACCGATTCGCTGTATCTCAATTGTGTAATAGCATTTTCTTTTTTTAATCTATATGAATCAAGTTGATTTTTGTTTATATACTCTCTTACTTCATTATATCTTTTGTACTCCAAAGATGCATAGTTTGCTTGTGCTCTCGCTGTATTTGCCAATGCAACCAAATCGTCATTTTGCAAACTTGCCAAAATTTGACCTTTTTTTACTTTTGAACCAACATCAACATAAATTTTTTTAACTATCCCGCTACTGCTAAAAGCCAATTTTGTACTTTTTTGTGCTTTGATTTCAAATGTTGCAAAAACATTTTCTCCAAATGAAATATTTAACATCAGCGCAGATATAAGTAGTATTTTTTTCATCTAATAAACTCCTTTGGATTTTTTCCTGCATAATAATAAAATAGTGATTTGGCAATCTCATAATCATATAGTGCCGTTTTGTATCTAGACATAGCTGAACTTTTTATATTTAAAGCATCTAGATAAGATACATTATCTACAAGCCCAGCCTCATATTTTTGAGTAATAATATCATATGTACTTTCAGCAGATTTTACTGCACTTGTAGCACTTTTGATTTGTGCTAGTGTTGTTTTTAATCTTTTTTTTGCCAATTCAAATGAACTTTTTTGCTCTTTTTTAGAATTTAGCTTTTGTTCAACAAGGGCTAAACTTTGGAGACTGTAAGCCTCTTTTTGTTTACTTATTTGACCAGCATCAAATATTCTCCAATTCGCACTAACAGTTAATACATTTTTATCATTAACCAAAAAGCCTCCACTTGATGCTATTGTTGCGTCATCATAAAAATATTTATAGTATGTATCTTGGATTTTAATTTGAGGTACATACACAGAGCCTACGGAATTTCCAACCTCTTTAATTGACTTTGCTTTTGCATCAAGTATTTTCGTATTTTCATAATCATCAAATTGAATATTTGTATCTGGCTCAGCCAATGATGACTCTCTAAAAGAGTTGAATTCTATACCTGTTTGAGTTTGTATATACTCTTTTTGTTCATCCATAGCAAAGATAGTGTTTTCCATATTATAATCATTTTCATCACTTGATGCTTGAAATTTATCAACATCGTCATTTGTCATCAACCCTGCTTTTACAAAACTTTTTGCTCTTTTGATTTGATATTGCAATTCTTTTGATTTCATCTGCAATACTATCAAATTTGACTGGAGTTTTTGTATGAGAAAATATCTCTGAATAATATCCAAAGTCATACTCTTTGAAAATGCATCTTTTTCATAAAGTGAAGCTTTGTAATCAAATGCTTTTGATTTCATTAGAGCACTTTTCTTACCTCCATCATACAAATCCAATGAAGCCACGCCATATATATTTTTTGTCTCTTCTGGTGTAAAAGTATTGTAGCGATTATTATTTACATATGTTGCACCAACATCAATTGTTGGGAAAAATGATCTTTTTTGTGATTCGAGTTCTTTTTCTTTTGAAAGTGCTTGATAATTGTATGATTTTAATATTTGATTATTTTGTGTTACACCACTTAGTAAATCATCAAGTCCAACTTCTGATCCAAAACAAACACTAATAAAGCTACAAAAAAATAATATTTTTTTATTTATTTTCAATTTGAACCTCCTCTATGCATTATAAAAGCAATAAACTTTTCTATCTCTTCTTCAACACCCAAATCATCAAGGGAACTTCTTACAACAAGACCTAAATGAAAAAATCTAATTATTCGGATAACATCATTTGTTAAGTCAAGTTTTTCTAGAATAATAGCCTCTTCAATCATCTTACCTAAAAACTTCTCGAAACTACTTACACATTCTTTGTCGTGCTCTTTCATCTCATTGCTAGCCTCTGTAATTGCAATACTCAAAAACTCTTTATATATTTTAAGATTGTTTTCATACTCGGGCAAAAACAAAAATGATAAAAAGTATCTCAACTTATCTTCAAAATTAAATTTCTGCTCATCAAAAAATTCTTCAAACCATTTTTGCATATCTTCAACTAATATATTTAATATTTCAAATACAATTTCATCTTTACTTGAAAAATATTCATAAACAGTTCCTTTTCCTATCCCAGCCTCGGTTGCAATTTGAGAAACTGTAATATTTTTTATTCCATTTTGAAAAAGCAACTCTTTACATGAAAATGCTATTTGTTTTCTTTTTTCATTTTTATCTATTATAATAGCCATTAAAAATTCCTAATATTTATGACCGACCGTCGGTCAAGTTCTATTTTGGATTGTATCTTAAGTTGCCTTAAATAAATTTAAAAAATTCTAAAGCTGTTTTTTTAAATTATTGACCCTATTAGAAGCCATCTCTATATCACTCGTTGATATTTTATTTTCAGCAATTAATTGTTTTATTGTTTCAACTAAAATTTTTGTTTTAACACTATTTTGCGGATCTAATTGATTGCCAAAAAGAAGTATGTCATCCCCCGCTTTTATAGCCAATCTTAAAGTCTCTTTTAGTGAATACTTACTTTTTATTGCGCCCATCTGCAAATCGTCTGTTATCACAACACCTTTATATCCAAGCTTTTCTCTCAACAAGCCTTTTACCGTTTTTTCAGACAAACTTGCTGGATAATTTGTATCTATTTTTGAATTAAAGACGTGTGCTACCATTACACTATCTGCTCTATTTTTAAGATTTTTGTATGGCTCCAGTTCTATACTACTCCATGTATTTGTAACATCAACATAGCCTTTGTGTGTGTCTCCTAGAGAAGATCCATGCCCTGGAAAATGTTTTATTGAAGTTAAAATTCCCTCTTTGTTCATAGCGTCAATAAAAAGTTTTGCTTTATTAGAAACATCAACAGGATTTTTACCATAAGATCTACCAAGTCCAAATATAACTTTATTTTCTGGATTTACAGCCAAATCTACGACAGGAGCTAAATCATAATTTATACCAACACTTTTTAACTCTTTTGCCATTTTGCTATAAATTGCATATATTTCAGCATCTTTGAGGCTTGAAGCACTTGAAGCACTTGGGAAATTTCCATAAAACCCATAACTGCTTTTAAGTCTCTGAACTTTACCGCCTTCTTGATCAACTGCAATTAAAAGATTCTTATTTGGGGAACAATCTTGAAGTTGCTTTGTGAGTTTTGCAACTTGAGACATTGAAGATATATTTTTTGGCTTAGTTTTATCTATCGGATTATAATCAAATAATATAATGCCACCCAAATTATAATCGCGTATATCTTTACAAATTTGACTATCTTTATCTGCTTGTGTTCCGAAAAAACCTACCATAAGCATTGAGCCTATTTTTTTATCTAAAGGATCAGCATTTGAGCATCCAGAAAACAAAAATCCAATTATTAATATTTTTATAATTTTTTTCAACAAAACAACCTTTATTTTTAATGCATTTTAACAATAAATACTTTAAACTAAAAATTACACATTATTTTCACTATAAAATTGATATAATTCCTAAAACTTAAAGGTTTCAAATGAAAAAAATATTGTTTCTTATAGCATCTGTATTTATTATTTTAAATGTGGCTCAAGCCAAACCAACTGAAAACTATACTTTTACTGACACAAGTGGTAAAATATTTCATGCTCAAGGCACAAAAGATGGTTTAATCATACCAGAAGCCAAAGGTAAAATTATATTTTTAGAATTTTTTGGTCACAAATGCCCCCCTTGTATCACATCAATACCTCACTATAAAAACTTACAAAAAAAATATAATGGAAAAATTCAAATCATAGCTATAGAGGTTCAAGGTTTAGACAACAATCAAGTTAAAACTTTCGCTGCACAAAAAGGAATAAATTATACGACTGTTTCTCAAGACAAAGCTGGAGATTTTGTAAATTATATAGCATCTCGCGCAAATTGGAGTGGTGCAATCCCATATCTAGTAGTAATAGACAAAAAAGGTGTAGTTCAGTTTATGCAAGCTGGTTCAATGGGAGAAGCTGGGCTAGAAACAATAATAAAAGAGCTATCTAAATAAGATTTATTTTGCCATTGGTTATTGAAATCTGACCTAATAGTTCTGCTTCATAAACTCTATCTTTAAATCTAAAAACAGCATCATCCAAAGTTGGATTTTGCTGACAAAAAATAAAAAAATCATCATCTTTAAACCTTTCATCTTTGAACTCTTTTCCAAACTGTGAAACAAACTCATTTATATCATGGATTATCATGGCTTCCCCCTTTGCCAAAAGAGTATTTGTCCCCCTGCTCTCATTTATCGTGTGTGGCAAAACATATATTTTTTTACCCATACTCAAAGCAAATTCAACTGACCTCATAGAACCACTATCGATATCAGCCTGAGTTACTATCAAAATATTCCCTAATGCTACGACTATCTCATTTCTTTGTATAAAACTCCATTGTGTGGCTTTAAAATCAGGCTCAAACTGACTAAGCAAAAGTCCATGATTTGCGATAGATGCAATTAAATTTTTATTTATGGCAGGATAGTAAACATCTATGCCGCTTCCTAGCACGCAAATGGTATTTTCTACCCCTGCTCCATCATGAGCAACTGCATCAACACCCATTGCACCACCACTTACTACGCAAACACCTCTAGCAGATAATGCCCTTGCTAAATTGTATGTGCATTCTCTAGTATATGGAGTTGGATTTCTACTTCCAACAATTGATACTTTCAATCGTTTTAGTAAAGTACTATTGCCTTTATAATAAACCTGCGGATATTTCTTTAGAGTTTTTAGCTCTTTTATATTTTCATCTAATATTTTATACATATTGGTATTTTAATAAAAAAAATAAAAGGGGGAAGAAAATATGTCAAAATGCAATGTTTTTAAAATTAATATTATTTTTGATTAGTTTGTTGTAAATTTAAAGGTTGTTGTGAAGAAGCTTATTTTTAATTTTTGTTTGGTTTGCTGTAGGTTTGAGTACAATATAATAATGTAATTTTTGGTTAGTTTGCTGTAGGTTTCGCGAAGAAAGTATTTTCGGTTTCATAGAGCGACTAGTCGCGAGAGCTGTCTGCTGAAGACCTAATTTGGAGCTTTGCTCCAAATTTGAGAACTACTTTAGTTAGTTTCTTGGTTTACGATTTTATTTGCCTTAATCCAAGGCATCATATCTCTTAGTCTTCTACCTGTTACTTCAACTGGATGCGCTTTGAGGTTATTTCTTTCTGCATTCATTCTTGGGTATCCTGTTTGACCTTCAAGTATGAAATCTTTTGCAAATTTACCATTTTGGATCTCTTTTAGTATCTCTTTCATGGCTTTTTTTGATTCGCAGTTAATAACTCTAGGTCCACTAACCATATCGCCATACTCAGCAGTATTAGAGATAGAATATCTCATATCTGCAATACCGCCTTCAAATATCAAATCAACGATTAGTTTCATCTCGTGCAAACACTCAAAGTATGCCATTTCAGGTGGATATCCTGCTTCTGTTAAAGTTTCAAAACCAGCTTGTATAAGCGCACTTACGCCGCCGCAAAGAACTGCTTGCTCTCCAAATAGGTCTGTTTCTGTTTCGTCTTTGAATGTAGTTTCAATGATACCAGTTCTACCGCCTCCAATAGCACTTGCGTACGAAAGAGCCAATGCTTTTGTGCTACCACTAGGATCTGCATGTACCGCAATAAGATCTGGGATGCCGCCGCCTTTTACAAATTCACTTCTAACTGTATGTCCAGGAGCTTTTGGAGCTACCATAGTTACATTAATATCTTTTCTTGGGATGATTCTGCCATAATGGATATTAAACCCATGTCCAAAAGCTATAGTTGCACCTGTTTTGAGATTTGGCTCTATCTCTTTTTTATAAACTTCTGATTGAGACTCGTCTGGTAAAAGTATCATAACAACATCTGCGAGTGCCGTAGCTTCGCCTACGCTATAAACTTCAAAACCTTTTGCTGCAGCTTTACTCCATGAGCTTCCGCCCTCTTTAAGTCCAACTACAACTTTAACACCGCTATCTCTAAGATTTTCAGCATGAGCATGACCTTGGCTTCCAAAACCAATCATTGCTACAGTTTTTGATTTAATTATACTTAAATCACAATCTTTGTCATAATATACATTTAAGTTTGCCATAAACTTGACCCTTGGTAATAAATTTGTCGAAATTATATCTTATTTTTTCTTACCTTTGCTTTTTTAAAACCTATTTATTATTGTATAATTCTTTTATACCGACAATACAAAAGGTTGAAAAATGATTGATTTTTTAAATGAAGTTGTTCTTTGGTGGCACTGGATAATACTAGGTATATTGCTTATAATTATAGAGCTTGGTATAGGTACATTTTTTATACTTGGACTTGGTATTGGAGCTATATTGGTAGGTATTTTAGATTTACTTATCGGTTTATCTTTTACTGGGGCACTGGGTTTATGGATACTATTTTCTATAGTAGCCATAATAATATGGTTTAAGTATTACAAAGAAACAACCATTTCTACAAGTGGACAATCAAACAAAAGTTTTGATACTATTGGAACTGTTAGTAAAGAGATAAAAGCCCATGGTAGAGGTGAAGTTGTATTTGACACTCCAGTTCTTGGCAATACATCTTGGGATGCAACATCTAAACATAATATTGAAGTTGGTAGTCGTGTGACTATAAAAGAAATAAATGGTCAACTAATAGTTGTTGAAGAAAACAAATAAAGGAAATAATTATGCAAATTTTAATCGTTTTACTCGTTCTTGTACTAATAACTCTATACAAAGGTATAAATATAGTACCACAAGGTGAAGAGTGGGTAGTTGAGCGTCTTGGTAAATTTTCTAGAACACTTTTGCCAGGGCTAAATATTATAATACCCTACATAGAAACTGTTCGCCAAAGAATATCTACTAGGGATATAATTTTAGATATCCCTCAACAAGAAGTTATCACGAAAGATAATGCTGTAATCAATACAAATGCTATAACATTTATTAGAGTTACAAAACCAGAAAATGCTATATATGGTGTTGAAGATTTTAAGCGCGCAATCCAACAACTTGTCATGACAACTCTTCGTTCTATTTTGGGTGAAATGAACTTAGATGAAGCTCTGTCAAATAGAGAGCAAATAAAAGCTAAATTAAAAACCCAAATTATAGATGATGTTGCAGATTGGGGAGTTACAGTAAAATCTGTTGAAATCCAAGACATAGCGCCAAGTCCTTCTATGCAAGCATCTATGGAGAGACAAGCTGCAGCAGAGAGGGAAAGAAGAGCAATCGAAACTATTGCAGAAGGTAATAAAAATGCTATGGTTTTAGAGGCAGATGGAAAACTAGCGTCTGCTGAGAGAGAAGCTGCGGCACAAATAAAATTAGCAAATGCATCTGCTGAAGCTATTAGACTAGTTGCGCAAAATACACAAAACAATGAACTTCCTGTTATGTTTTTATTGGGCGAAAAATATATAAACTCTCTTGAGAGATTAAGTCAAAGCCAAAATGGTAAATTTATCATATACCCAGCAGACCTTCAGGTAGCTATCAGGGGAATGCTAGGTAGCATACTAAAAAATTAAAGAAAAAGAATAATAATTTTTGCCAGCAAGTTTATATTATTGTGGATATCATCATTCCACTTAAACACATTACAAAAAAATCAAGCAGCATATAAATCAAAAAAGATTTTGCCTTTTTGGCATATGTTCTCGTTTCTTCTGAAATATCATTCATCTTTGATATCTCAAAGACACTCACACGACCCAATTCGGGATGTGTGTTTTTTAAAAGCTGATTGGTTTTATTTGTATTTATATTCGTTAAAATGGCCAATGGAATAGTTGCAACAAAAGCAATAAGTCCAAGAGATGTAAAAAATTCTAACATGAGCTAAATTTCCTTTTTATAGTTTATTTTATTTTATTTTAAAATCTCTTAACAAATACTTGTTTTTGTTATTCAAGGGCAGGAAGATTAGAAGCACTAAAATAAAATGTGATATAATCTTTTATGAAAATTGATGATAAAAAAAGTAATAAATATAACAAAAAGGGGTGTAAATAGATGAATGAATTTGCACTTCAAATCACAAATGGTTGTAAACAAAGTGACATTGATAATGAGTATATAGATGCTTTTGAAAATCTTAAAAAAATTGAAGCCATCAAAGAAGAGAATGATGGTCTTTTTAGACTATCTTCTCTTTATCGTATAGGTGAACTTTATATCAGCAAAGATGGCACTGGATTTGTAGAATCCATACTAAAATCTGAAGTTGATTTACTTATAGAGCCAGAAAATCTCAAAAACTCAAAACGAGGTGATTTAGTAGTAGCCAAAAGAATTATTGCTAAAAGAGGAAGAGCTAGTGGCAAAATAATTTTAACTGTAAAACAAGCACATTTGTACAACTTGGCATATATAAACACAGATGAAGCCAAAAATTTCACCATATTAAACCTAAGAACAAATGAACCATTATCTGCTTGGATGGCTGGGCTTGATTTGAAAACTCTTAAAAATGGAACTGTTTTAAAAATAGATATAGATAATGATGAAGTAAAAGAAATTTTAGGCAATTTGGACGATCCAAAAATAGATGAAAAAATATCTCTAATTTTATATGACAGAGAAGATGAATTTCCAAATCCTTGTTTGGAGCAAGCAAGTCTTACACCTTTGGAAGTGGATGGGAATGAGTATCCAAATAGAGTTGATTTGAGAAATTTGGATTTTTGCACGATAGATCCAGTTACTGCAAAAGATTTTGATGATGCCATCTATTTTGATACAGATAACTTTATACTATATGTTGCCATAGCTGATGTGAGTTATTATGTTGATTATTTTTCACCTATTGACATGGAGGCAAAAAAAAGAGGCTTTACTACATATCTACCTCACAAAGCTTTCCCGATGTTACCCCGTGAATTAAGCGAAAATGTATGTTCATTAAAACCCCATGTTGACAGACTTGCCTTTGTATCAAAAATAACGCTTGATAGAAACTCTCTTGCACCAACTAATGAAGAGTTTTTCGAGGCTGTCATTCATTCAAAGCATAGATTCAATTATGATGAAGTTGACAAACTAATAGAAACTAACGGCATTGAAGCTTCTGGAGTTGTTGAAAAACTTTGGACAAATTTATCAAAACTATACAAAATAACTCAAACTCTAAGGGTAAAAAGACTAAAAGATGGCTTTGATTTTAGAACAGAGGAGATGAAACTCTCGATTGACAAAAATCATCTTTTAAAAAGTACTCAAATCGAAACCGGAACACCATCACACTCTTTGATTGAAGAATGTATGCTGCTAGCAAACCAAGCATCTGCAAAGAGAGCTACTGGTGAAGAGTGGATTTTTAGGATTCATGAGCCTCCTCAAATGTCAAAAATAGAAGAACTTTTATCACAACTCTCAACGATTGGGCTATTTGTAGATAATTATGAAGATTCGCCATCTCTAATTAGAGCCATACAAAAAGAAGCTACAAATTTAGGCTTAGAAAATGAAGTTGACTCTATGATTATAAAATCGCTAAAACAAGCTTCTTATGCTCCACTCAATGTAGGACATTTTGGGCTTGGGTTTACTCATTATAGTCATTTTACTTCGCCTATTAGAAGGTATAGTGATTTAATCTTACATAGGCTTATAAAAACACAATTAAATAGTGATATAAAAGAGAGAGAATATCTACTTAGAAATATATCTCCACTTTGTGCTAGAGTAAGTGAATTAGAGAGAAAAACAACAAAGTGTGAATGGGATTTTAGAGATAGAAAATTTGCTAGATGGGCTGCCTTGCATAAAGATGAAATATTTGAAGCCGAAATAATAGAAATAGGAGATGACAATGCGAAAGCTGTTTTAAAAACAGATATTAGTGGTGTTGTTGTAAACTTAAAAAATGACAATTTACTACTTTTTGATAGAGTAGAAGTATCTATTTATGAAGTCAATATAGCAATGGCAATCATAATGGCAAAAGTTGTCAAAAAATTATCAAAAGAACATATGGATTTTTAATGTATAAACAAGAATTTGAACAAATATTAAAAACTAGAGTGCCAAAATCAGCTCTTATATATGGTGAAAATTTATATGCGATAGAACAATACATAAACTTTTACATTACAAAACTAAATGCCAAAGAAGATAAACTTAAACTCTATTTTGATGACTATAATTTTGAACAGGCTAGGTCTTATCTGTCACAAAATTCACTCTTTGGAAATATTAATCTTTTAATTATTAAAGCCGAAAAAGCCATCCCAAAAAAAGAGCTTGAGGCACTACTTGAAATGACACAAAAAAATCAAGATAATTACTTGCTTTATATATACTCAGGAATGGCAAAAGATATCAAAACATCAACTTCGCTATTTAAAAGCAATGAAAGTGTTGAAGTTAGACTGTTTGAGCCAAGCATGAAAGATTCTATTTTGGTATTGCAAAATAAGGCGAAAAATATAGGTTTAAATATAGACTATTATGGGCTAGAATATCTTTTGGTAATGCTAGGTAATAACCTAATGCTTTGCAGTAATGAACTAGATAAACTAAGTATTCTAAATAGAGAAATAACAACAAAAGAGATAAATGAATTGGTATTTTCAGAGACATCCTTTTCCGCAGAAAAACTACTAATTGACCTCTGTAATAAAAAATTGGTTCTTGCCAATATAAATACGCTTCTTGATTTGGGAGAAGATGTAAATAGTATATTAAGAGCAGCACAAAACTTTTTAAATCAGATACTACTCTTTCAGGCATATATAAAAATAAATGGCTCTATAAATTCTCAAGATATATTAGGTTATAAACTACCAAAACATATAGAGGAACAAAAAGCAACATTAGCAAATCGCATAAAATCTTCTAAATTATTGAAAGCTTTTGAGCATGTTTTACAGTGTGAGCTTGAAATCAAATCTGCTCCTGCACCACAAAGAGAAACGCTTATTTACTCTATGTTTATAGAACTTCAAAACATTCTATAAGTTATTTTATTGTAAAATAGCTTTCCAAAATTCTTGCTCAAAGCCATCAAGGCAATGGGCTACAAAACCAAAGGAAAAAAATGAATTGTTATGAAACACTTTTTGTTGTCAAACCTACTTTGACTGAACAAGAAATAGCAGCACAAATTACTAAAATAAAAGATATTTTAGCTAAAGTTGGTGCAGAGCTTATCGCTACAGATGATATGGGTATGAGAAAATTAGCTTATGCTGTAGAAAAGCAAAGCAGAGGTTACTACACAGTACTTTATTATAAAGTTGATGGTAGCAATATTGCTGAGATTGAAAGAAATCTAAAAATCAATGAAGAAATAATTAAATTTCTAACTATCAAATATGGTTCTAAAAAAGAGGTAGCACAATTTGAAAAAATGATTGCTTCTATTGGTAAAACCAAAAATGAAAGAACTCCTAGAGAAGTTGCTTCTAAAAAAGAGGTTGTTGCTAAAGAAACTCAAGAAGTTGTTGCAGAAGAAGTTACTGTAGAAGATGTTGCTGTAGAAGAAACTCAAGAGGTTACTGAGTAAAACAAAAAGGAGCTCTAAATGTTTAATAAGGTTATATTGGCTGGTAATTTAGCTCGAGATGTCGAAATAAGATATCTACCAAGCGGTACAGCAGTAGCTACAACAGCTATTGCCACAAACAGAAGATACAAAGCGAGTGATGGTACACAAAAAGATGAAACCATGTTTATCGATTTGACTTTTTGGGGCAGAACTGCTGAAATAGCCCATCAATACCTTAAAAAAGGCTCACAAGTTTTAGTTGAGGGTCGTTTGACACTAGAGCAATGGACAGCACAAGACGGAAGCAAACGAAGTAAACATGCAATTGCAGTTGAGACACTTCAAATGCTAGGAAGTAGAGATCAGTCTGCTAGTATGGCAAACAATAACGCTTCTTCATATAATACAGAAGAGCAAAACACAGAAACAAAACAAGATTCTGCAGAACATGCTATACCTGAGATTGATATCAATGATGACGAAATACCATTTTAGAAGGAACTAAATATGAGACAAGAAAGAAAATTTAAAAAAAGACATTGTAAATACTGTGAAATGAAAGTTGATTATATCGATTATAAAGATGTAAATGGCTTGAAATTTTCACTAAGTGAAAGATACAAAATCATGCCAAGACGTCTAACAGGAAACTGTAAAAGACATCAAGAGCTAGTTACTATAGCTATAAAAAGAGCTAGACAAACCGCTTTCATACCTTACATTGTTGATAGAAAAAATGTTATTGACTCTCAATTTTAATTGAGACGATAACAATCAACAAAACATTTGCCCTTTTGGGCAAAATACTTCTTAATACCTAAATACTTTTTACTTTACTTGGCATAGGTTTATTTTCAAGAAGATTCAACAAACCTTTTATAGCCCTATATATCACCCATACCATTACAACAAACCAAATTATCCAAGCAGCTGGCAGTAGAAAAATTGTAATTGCCATAACAAATCCAACAATCCCCCAAATAAGAGATGTCCAAAAAGTTCGAATCTGCCATTCAAAATGTGATTCCAAAAAAGTTCCAGCAACATCATCTCTTTTTATATAATTTAAAACTATGGCAACAATAAAAGCTATCCCACCTGTTAAAACTCCAATTAATTGTAACCCATAAACTATAAGGGTAATATTCTTATTTGGATCTTGGAGTTGATCTTGAAGTTTTTCTTGAAATGTTTTATTATCCATATTTATAAACCTTTTAAATTTTTGATTTATCAACTACAAACTTTATTTTTTCATAAATTGATAGAATTTCACTTTTTTTAGCATAGAAACTATTATTATTTGCTATTAAGTGTGCAGATGAATACATAATATCTTCAGCCACTTTTAGTCCATTTTCTTTCATTGTAGCGCCAGTATCTACTATATCTACTATTGCATCAACAAGTCCTACGAGTGGTGCAAGCTCTATAGAACCATATAACTTTATAACATCAACGCCAACTGCTTTTTTAGCAAAATAATCTTTCGTGATATTAACCATTTTTGTTGCTACTTTTATATTTGGTCTACTCCAATTGATATCATCTTCATTTTTAATTCCAATTGAAACTCTGCATTTACCAAGTTGCATATCAAGCAAATCAATGATATCGAGTCCTTGTTCTGTTATAACATCAAGTCCAACTACACCCAAATCTGCAGCACCATGTGCAACATATGTTGGTACATCTTGATTTCTAACATTTAAAAACCTAAATCCATATTCTTCTAAGATTAATTTTCTATTATCAAATGCGAAATTAGTATTAAAAATCTTTGAAAAAATTTCCAATGTTTCATCTGCAATTCTTCCTTTTGGAAGTGCTACTGTTAGCATTTATTTTCCTTTAGTGCTTTTTGGATACCTTTAAAAACCAAAAATTCATCATATATACTATTTTTAAAATATGATGACAACCATTCTCCATCACCGCCTGTGAAATAGATTGGCAAACCAAAAGAATTGGTTTCAATTACGGCTTTAATTGAAGCAATTATACCATAGCTAATACTATCTTTTGTTGTTTTTGGTAGTTTTGCTAATGAACAATTGTGGTTTATTTCGACACCAAGAGCAGATGAAATGCCTTTATATGCATTAAGCCATGCATTTATCCCAAGAAGTATAAATCCGCCTTGATATTCATTTTCTTTGACAACATCAACTGTTATGGCACTTCCAGCATCTACAAAAATGCCATCTTTATGGCTAAGGCATAATGCTTTTCTGTCTATACCCATCGTGTCATATTCACCTTTTATATGAATGGTATTAGATATGTTTGTCCAATTTGTTAAATCTTTTATTTTTTCGCTCATATCTAAACTAACACAAATGTAAAACAACTCTTTGTCTTTATAAGATTCTAAAACTTCTTTGTGCAAAAGATGAATAACACTTTTACCATTGTATATATGTGTTCGGGTATTACCAATATCAGCTAACAGCATAATAAACCCCTCTTTGATTTATAATTATGAGTTTACCATACATACGCTGACAAAATATCAGCATTATGCCTTGTGGTAATTAATCTAATCTGTCAAGTTTATAACTTAGTATTAATGAAAGTTCAAGACGAGAAGAAATAAGATTGGGTGGTACTTTAACTGGAAATGTTTTAGCAACTGCATTTTTAGCGGCATTATTGAGTACAGAAAACTCACCATCACATACTATATCACTCACGCTTCCATCACTATTAACACAAAATGAAACTTTTACTGTTCCTTCTTGTCCTCTGTTTCTTGCCACTTCTGGATAATATTTATTTTGTCTAATTTTATTTTTAAGATCAGATATAAATTGATTTTTCTCCGCTTGTGTGCTAACATAAGATTTTTGTGTAACTAGCTGTTGACTCGTTGTGCTTTGCTCTGTTTTTTGTTTAGATACTTCTGTTTGTTTTACTGGTGCCACTTTGGGTTCAAAAGTAGTTTTTGTTTTTTCTATTTTTTGTATAGGTTCCTCTTTTGGCTTTTCTTGAATCTTTTCTTCTTTAGGCTCAGTTTTAGCCACCTGTTTTTCTACTGACTCTTCTTGCGGGTTTAGTATCGCCATTTTTACAATAGTTTCGCTGTTTATTTTATGTTTTTGAATATCTCTTAGCATAAAAAGCGCTGAGAATACGAAAACAGTATAAATCAAAAATGATATTAAAAAAGAGTGAGCATATCTATTCATTTTTTTGTCACTATCCCTAAATTTTCATACCCATTGGTTTTTAAAACATCAACTACAAAAACAAAGTTATCAAACTTTGCGCTTTTATCACATGATAAATTTACTGGCGAGTCTTTTGGAAATTTCAATAGTTCAGTTTGTAAATCGTCTTGTTTTACTTCTACATCATTAAGATATACTTTACCATCTTGCTTGATTGCTATCTTTATCTCTTTTTTTTCATCTTGTTTGCTTTGTGCGTTAGCAGTTGGTAAGTTAACTTTTATAACTCCGGTTTGTATAAAAGATGCTGTTGTTAGTACGATAACTAACAAGACAAGCATTATGTCAATAAAAGGAACTACATTGATAGAATCAAACTTTTTGATTTGCATTTTTTTCCTTTTGCAAAATCTGCCATTTTGTAATAATTACTTCTGCTTTTCTAGTTATATGATTGTAAAAAAATATGGCAGGAATGGCCACCACAAGACCCATCGCAGTAGCCTTTAATGCTAAGGCGAGAGAAGTCATAATAGTTTTAACATCCATATTGCCACTTTGACCCAATGTGTAAAATGTAACAATGATTCCTAGAACAGTTCCAAGCAACCCAATATACGGAGCATTTGCGCCAAAGCTAGATATTATGGATATATTTTGTGTAATATCTAATTCTAAAGCTTCTTGAGAATTATAATTTTTGATATCAATTTTTCTATAAAAAAGTAGTCTTTCTATCCAAAAAAATACAACCAAAAAACTCATAATGCTGAGTATTCCTATGATTCCATAATCTACCATATTGCTCAATTGTTCCATATTCATATGCTTATTTTCCTAGTTTTCAAAATTAAATTTCAGTATCATAAGATAAATTTGTTAATTTAATGTTAAAAATTTTTATAAATTAACACTAAATTAACATTTCATGTTTATACTTTGACGATTTATTAAGAGGAGTTTGTTCGTAAATAAGATAAATGTAAAATAAAATTATATTTATGAGCAATATGGAAAGTATATAAAATTATTCTAGTTAACCTCAATTTATCATTTTTAATTACACATTACAAGGGGAAAAATGAAAACGATTAGGATTAGTATTATTGCATCTGCTTTATTAGCAACAATGTCGGCAATACATGCGGAGGAAGACATGGGTGTAATTCATGTTGATTCAACAACGATTGATGATAGATTTGAATCTAAAAAAGATAAAGTTTCATCAGAAACATCAGTCAAGGGTGAAAAAATAGATGAAAAAAAAGCGGAAAATATCCAAAGAACTTTGCAATCAATAACTGGTATTACGACAGAATTTACTGATGGTGATTCTCTAAAAATCCATATAAGAGGAGTTGAAAATCAAGTTTATATGGGTGAAAAGCCTGGAGTTGCGGTAGTAATAGATGGGGTTCCAGTATTTGAAAGAACTGGAAGTGTCAATATAGATATGGATAATATCGAAAGCATAAAAGTCATAAAAGGTGGAGCAAGTTATCTGTTTGGGGATGATGCACTCTCTGGTGCTGTTATCATCACTACCAAAAAAGGTGCAAAAAATGCTGGAGGAAAAGTAGAAGTAGAACATGGAACTTATGGATATGAAAAATATTTAGCAAAATACGGCATTTCCAAAGAAAAATACAATGCTTATATCCAAGCAAGCAGAAGAGCAAAAGACGGATATTATGAAGATGGGGATTATGAAACCAATTATCTCAATGGTAAAACACAATATTATATAGATGATACTAGTGATATAACTGCTGGCTTTGAGTACTCTAAACGCAATAAAGACTCACATGGAACAGTAAGAGGAGTTACTGAAGCATACGAGAATCCTAAGAGTATCTGGACCACCGGAAATGAAAATGTAAAAGATTATGCAGCTATGTTTGATGTAGAGCTTTTAAAACTTTTTGCAACATACTCAAAAGAATTCGAAGACAATAAAAATCTTTTGGTAAATGTCTACCAATATGGTGACAACACTACATTCTATTCAGGCTATGCTGATTATATTCCAATAAAAGATGTAAATGGCAATATAACAGGTCATCAAAAAATAACGGATCCTAAATTAAAACCAAATCTCAATGAATATGAACAAGTTCAAAGAGGAATCAAGAGTGAATTTAGAGGAAATAATGGAGAAAATGGTGCTTATATGGTGGGTCTTGACCTAAGAGCCAATAACTATAAAAATAATGTCTCTTATGCTATGGATTGGTCGCAAAGGGACTATACAACTGGCATCTGGAATGAATATACCAAAGGTACTGTAACATCAAATGATGAAACAGATGAAAATGTATATGCACTTTATGGAGAGTATAAATATAAAATAAATGATAAATGGAGTGTGACATCAAATCTGCGTTATGATTATATAAACTTAGATTATGCTAGTGACTTGTCGGGGTTACAATTAGAAAAAAGCTTTAAAAACTTATCTTATAGAGCTGGTGCGAATTACCAATTAAATGACCACATGGCTTTTTATACGGCACTTTCTACTGGTTTTAGGTCACCATCCATACAACAACTTTTTGCTGGAACCATAAATCCTACAGGTACAGTAGAAAGCAATCCAGATCTTAAACCAGAAGAGACAAAAAGTTTCGATATAGGAGTTCGTGGTAAAAGTGACGCTTTTGGCTTGAAACACAGCTATGAAGTTGGTCTTTTTGTTATGGATAGAAGTGATTATATTATGTCATCCGTTGGGCAATACTCTTCTCCAGTTTCTGGTGAGTATTCAAAATATGAAAACATAGGTGGCATGAGAAGTCAAGGTCTCGAATTATCTGTTCAGAGTGAATTATCTGAAAAATTAACTTCACATCTTGCATATACTTATATAGATGCATATTTCACACAATATGATAATTTTAATCTTATATTAGGAAGTAAATGGGGTTCATACACAGTAGTACCATATAATTTAAAAGGATATGATGTGCCTAGGGTGTCAAAACATCACTTGAATGTAGCTTTTGATTATAAACCAACTGCTAATTTTACTATCTCTCCTGAAATAGATGCTATTTCACCATATTATGCTGATGAGCTGAATCGTTTTAAAGTTCCAGGTCATGCAGTAATAAATTTAAACTTAGATTATAAAACAAAAATACACGGCTATGATACAAGTTTCTACACAAGAGTTGATAATTTATTTAACAAATATTATTATAATACTGCTAGAGCATCTGGAGATGGAAATAATGATGGTACTTATGATGCAGAAGATATTTCAATCACAGTGAATGAAGGCCGAACAATCAACTTTGGCTTACAAGTGAAATTTTAGAGGATAACACATGATAACATCAAAAAAGAGAAGTAAAAAGAAGATATTTTTACTTTCTCTAATAATTTTGGCGATTATTTTTATAGGTTTATCTGCCTATAAAAGTTCTAAATATAAACCTTATAATGCAAAAGAAAAAAATAGACAAGAACAAGCATGTGAAAAATGCCCAAAAGTTTCAGATGTTAATATTTCAAAAGCAACTCCAGAAACTCCAATATATTTTACATTATCAGACCCAAATGAAAAAGATACAAGTATGGGTGGTATGCACTCGAATGGCTTTGATTATAAAAATGAAATGTCAAAAGCTCCATCTAAAAAAGTATGGCTTGTTTTTGAAAAAAATAAACCAATATCTAGTTTTGATTTAAAAACTTTTGTATTTGACACAAAACAAACACAAAAAAATATCAAGATAGAAAGCAAAGATGATATTACAACTTATAGTTTTGAAATGCCAAAAAGTGGATACTACAATATCTTGGCAGAAAATGAAACTATAAAAAACAATACACTTTTTTACAGGGTTGCCAAATTGGAATATCTCAATGGCAAACATGGCAGTAAAGATATTTATGACGATAGCATAAAAAAAGAATTAAAAACAGATAAAATCAAAATAGACCTAGTAAGACTAAAAGATAAAAAAGAAGATAGTTTTTTTTATACTATTGCTATGGGAGATACTCTAAAATTCAAAGCTACACTTGATGGAAAACCATTAAAAAATGCTGATATTGCTATCAATTTAAATAGTGGCTGGAATAAAAATATCAAAACAGATGAAAATGGAACAGCTAGTTTTATTATGATAAGAGACTATTTTCCTTCTTGGAATGATTTCAACAAAAGATACAAACAAAATTTGCTTTTAACATTGACATTTAATGAAGAAAAAATTGGACGTATAGGAGATAAAGAGTATAAAAGTGTAAATTATATTTTAACTTATCCTCTATCTTATTATCCAAATAGCAGCGATTATCAATCTTATGGTTATGGTCTGATAATTGGTATTTTTATATTTACACTATCTGGAATTATTGTTTATATATACAGAAGAAATAGAACAAAACCTTTTAAAGAAATCAAATATGAAGAATAAGATTAGAAATTTCATAAACAATGGAGATCTTAGAAAAGTAAGATTTTGGATACAATTAGTCAGCTTTGTATTGTTTGTTTATGGTGGATATTTGGCTATAAATTTTGGCTCTAGCTTTCCTATATTTACTTGTCCATACAATCAAGATGTTAGTGCTACTTGTTATCTAATCTCATTACAACACCAACTTGCTCTGCCAAGCAAGATACTTTTTTCACCAGCATTTATACCTATATTTATAGGATTATTAACTTTCTTGGCTTGGTTTATAGTTTTGAACAAAGCATGGTGTGGATATATGTGTCCTTTTGGTACACTTCAAGATTGGATTACAAGTTTACGAAAAAAAATAGGTATTAGATTTAGTGTATATACTAGACATCACTTTGAACAACTTTCAAAAATTAAATATGTATTTTTGACAATAGTATTGTTATTTCCTATCTTGATAGGAGCTGGTGTGATTTCTAATAATTGGTCAGCCACTTTTTGCCAAATGTGCCCAGCGAGAGTAATAAGCCCTATGTTTACTGGCGATTTTTCACAATGGAGTATAGACTTTTCTTCAAAAACAAATATGATATTAACAGCTCTTGGTATATCATTTGCTTCTTTGTTTTTTATCGGTTCATTTGTAAAAAAGAGATTTTTTTGTTTTTTTTGTCCAATGAGTGCATTACATTACATCTTTGCAAATACATCTATAGTAAAATTTAAAAAAAATGGTAGTAAATGTACTAGATGTGGAGATTGTTACACAGTATGTGATATGCAGATAAAAGATATAGCTGATGATGTGATAAGTACTAATATACTAAGAGATGATTGTATATTATGTTTAAAATGTGTAGCTGCTTGCCCAGAAGATGATGCATTGCATTTTGATATCTTTAATATAAAAATCTTTAGCTCAACAAGAGAGGGTTTTGAAAAAAGAATGAATGTTGGGTTTAATATAAAAAATGATGGGGAAACAGATAAATGAGTATAGAAACAAATCACCATATAGAATCACCAAAAGAAAAACAAAATAGACACAAAGCTATGGAAGCAATAAGTCTGTTGAATTCTTTAAGGGAAGACTTCAAAGCACCAATTGAGAGCATGGAATATTTTTATGATTTATTTGAAAGAGTTCACTGCAAACATGAGTCTCTACATGACGATAAAACAAAGATAGGCACAATGTGTATACAAATACCATCTGAGATAATCTATGCACTTGATGGCGTGCCTATACGCTTATGTAATGGGTTTTATACAGATGATGAAATAGGAAGTGATTTTATGCCACAAAAGGCATGCCCTCTTGTAAAAGCAACTGTTGGACATTTTGCTTCTAATAATTTTACCGATAAACCTGATATTGTTTTTTCTCCTACTACTTGTGATCAAAAAACAAAAGCTGGAAGTATGATTGAAAGTTTTGGATATAAATTTATAGATGTAGATTTTCCAAGAACAAAAGATAGTGAAGCTAGTCGTGAATATTGGAGAAGAAGTGTTAAGCAATTTGCTCTAGATTTATCCAAATTTCAAGGTAAAAAGCTCACAAAAGCAAATTTAAAAAATGCTATAAAAAAGATAGGTTATGCTCAATCACTTTATAATAAACTATCAGATTTTAGAAAAAATGAAGTTGTTCCAATCTTAGGACTTGATGTATTTTTGGTAACAAATGCTTTTTTCTTTGACAAGATTGATAATTGGATAGAAGCTACACAAAAACTTATAAGTGAACTTGAAATAAGAGCGAAAGAAAAGATATCCCCTGCAGGCAAAGCCAGCCCAAGAATAGTTTATACTGGATCTCCTCCAATATTTCCAAATTATAAAATCCCACAAATCATAGAAGAGTCAGATGGCATCATAGTAGCTGATGAAACTTGTAGCTCAAACCGTATGTTTAATGATATGGTAGCTATAGATGAGTGGAATATGTATGATATGATGGATTCTATGTCAGATAAGTATCTCAAAGCATGTACTTGCCCTATTTTTACAAAAAATGAAGATCGTATTAGAAGAGTTATACAACTAGTTAGAGACTATAAAGCCGATGGAGTAATTTATCAAGCATTTGCTGGATGTACTGTTTATGAAATGGAACAGAGAAGTGTTCTCGAGGCAATGGAAAAAGAAGGCATCCCAATTCTCTATTTAGAGAGTGATTATAGCCCATCGCAAGGCGGACAACTAAGTACAAGAGTAGAAGCATTTTTGGAATCACTGAAAACTAGACGGAGAAATAAAAAATGAAATATTTTGCGGGAATAGATATAGGCTCAACTGCTATTAAAATATCTATTGTAGATGAAAATAAAAATCTAATTGGCTTTAAAATAAGTGCAAGTGGGAGTATGTTTTATAAATATGCCCAAGAAACACTTGATGCACTCATAAATGAGCTATCATTAGATAGTAACGATATTGTTTATATAGTAGCAACTGGATATGGCAGAAAACTCTACAAAGAAGCTGATGAAAATATAAGTGAAATAACAGCAAATGCCATAGGGGCTAGAGCGGCAGCAAGTGATTTTGGTGAAATTAAAACTATAATAAATATAGGTGGTCAAGATAGTAAAGCAATCTCGCTAGATAGTGAGGGAAATGTGGTTAATTTTGCTATGAATGATAGATGTGCAGCAGGTACTGGAAAATTTTTGGATGTTGTTGCACTCAAGCTTGAAATAGAAGTAGATACACTTAGCGAATATCACTTTAAATCTACTGGCACTCCTTTGCCAATTAGTAGTACGTGTGCTGTTTTTGCAGAGTCAGAAATCATAGGGCTTTTGGGCAATAACCACGGCATAGAGGATATTGTTTGTGGAGTTCATTACTCTATTGCGAAAAGAATAGTAAAGCTAGTCAAGAGAGTAGGCATAAAAGAAGGTATCTATTTTGATGGTGGTCCAGCACTCAATAGTGGGTTGGTAAATGCCATAGAAAATGAGATAGGACAAAAAATATATGTGCCACAAAATCCACAAACTACAACTTCATTTGGTGCAGCAATAATGGGTGTTGATTCATATAACTACGCGAATAATTAATGCTCATTTTTTTCACTATTTTCATCATGGGACTACAACTTGGAGCTACCGCTTGTGCAATTAGCTGTATGCCTATCATGACACCTATCTTGCTTGGTAATGCGTCAAATAAACAAGATGGTATTTCTATTTTGATTAAGTATTTTAGTGGAAAAGTTTTGGCTTATACGACCATATCATCAATTGCATTTCTAGGCACAGATGTAGTTAAAAAATATATCCAAAATGATTTTGCTATTATAAAATTTGGTTCAATAATTATAGTTATAATTGGTATCTATTCTCTATATCTAGCTCTTTTTTCAAATAAATCTTGCTCCGATAAGTGTACTACTACATCAAAACTTGGTTTTTTTGGGATTGGTTTTTTTAGTTCATTTAGTTTTTGTTTGCCGGTCAGCTCATTAGTAACTGCTAGCGCAATGGGTGGTTCATTTTTGGCATCTTTTTTATATGGCATGGCTTTTGGTTTTGGTGTAATAATTATCCCTTTTTTATTTTTTTATTTTTTTATTTTCAAAATTACATCCACCATAATAGTGGAACTCTCAAAGTACAACAAAGAGATAAAAATATTTTCTGCATTGTTGTTAATATTAGTTGGTGGATTAATATATTTTGAGATTATAAGACTGTAATAAAACTAATGTCTATTTATCCATAACTCTAAATCCATTTTCTTCTAGTGAATGCTTTGCTTTTGAACAAAGTGGTGAGCTTATGACTATATATCTGCATTTTATTTTGCTTTCGTTAAAAATTTCTAGCTTTTGAGTCAAATCTATAATTTCATTTGCATCTTTTGTTATAAATCTGCTCTTTTTATTTATTTGGAATAAACAACAATAATTGTTTTTTAAATCCACTCCTAAATATATATCAATTTTTTTTCTACTTTCAAGCTGTGATGGCAAAATAACTTTTAGGCTTTTGAAAACTATGTTATTTTTTGCTAAAAATTCAACTAAATCTTTCATCAAAAACTCCTTAGTGGGTGGAAAGATTGTATAGTATCTGATAAGTTTTGTTTTTGAATATGTGTATAAATTTGTGTAGTAACCAATGAACTATGCCCTAAAAGTTCTTGAACTACACGCAAATCTGCACCACCGATTATGAGTGCTGAGGCGAAAGAGTGACGAAGTACATGTGGAGAAACATTTAAATACTTTTTGACTATTTTAAAAGCACTTACGCGGCTAAGCTTTTCTCCTTTGTAATTCAACCACAAGTAATTACTGCGAATATCTTGTTGTGCCAAATACTCCTCAAGAGCTTTTAATGCAATTGGTGCCAATGGCACCATCCTCTCTTTTTCTCCTTTTGCAAAACGAATTTTTAGCCACCCATCAACAATATCGCCTTTTTGGGCATTTAAAGCTTCACTTATCCTGCATCCACTCGCGTATAGAAACAATATCAAAGCATAGTCTCTAGGTCCTGCTGGAGTACTTCTATCTATAAGTTTTATATAGTTTATTATCTCTTCATTAGAAAGATATTTTGGAAGAGTTTTTGGTAACTTTGACATAGGAATAGAAATTTTTGAATGTTCAAAATTATACTCATGACAAAATCTAAAAAATGTATTTATAGATGAGAGTTTTCGATTTAGTGTTCGCTTATTGGTAAATTGAGATAAAAAATCTATTATATCTTCGGAACTCAAGGATGTTAAACTTTTTTTTCCTATAAACTCTTGCAAAGAAGATAAATCGCCAATGTATGAACTTGTTGTGTTTGAGCCTAGCATTTTTGTAATGCTTAGATACTCTTCAAATACTCCAAGTATCTCATTATTCATTAAATGATTATCTTTGTACACCACTCAAGGTATAGTGTCTATAAAGCATTGCTATATTGATTAGTGGCGAAGTTTCTGGTATAGAATCCAAAAAAGAATTTGCTTTTTGATAATCTTTTTTTGATATTGCAATATTGGCTTGCATAATTGCATTTAAATCTTTATAGTACTCTGAATCAACGGGCTTATTATTTATAGCACCAAGTGTATATTTACTCAAGTCAGCTACTAATTTATCTTCTGAACTAGTAAGTTCTTGTAGTCTTTTTGTATCACTTTTTGCTGAAGCTATCTGATAACTATATAAATCATAGAGGGCTTTGTCATTGTTTTTTAAAGACTCAAGTGCATCTTTGTCATCAGGATTTTCTACAAGCTTCAACAATGCAGCATTTGCATTTGCATATTTATAATCTTTATATTGACTATATCCCCATAAACCGATGACAGCTAAAGCCAAAATAGCTAAAGCTACAAATATTTTAATTTTATGCTTTTTATATAAACTCTCAAATTTTAAAACACTCTCAAGTATTTTTTCATCACTACTAAGTTCTTCTTTTGCATATTGTTTTACTTCTTTTAAACCCATTTTCTTCTCCTAAACATTAACTAATTATATCAAATTCAAATAAAATCTAAAGCTCAACTATTGTTATTCCTAAATTACCTGGCATTCTGTAAAAATTTTTTATCTTTGGATGATTTTTTAAAAATTCGCCTACCAATTTTGCTAGTATTCCAGCTCCACTACCATGTATCACTTGAACTTCACTAAAATTATGTACCAATGCATCAGATATAAATCTATCTAATTTATCTATCGCCTCATCTCCAAACATTCCTATAAGTTTTACAGAAATGCTAGCACTTCCTTTTTCGACTGTAGTGACAACTTTTGGTTCTTTTTTGATTTTTGTATTATTTGCTTCATCGCTTATTTTTTTTAAACTAACTAAATCAACTTTTATTTTTAAACCATCTACATCTATAGTTGCATAATCGCTTGCAACTGAAAGCACTGTGCCTTTATGGGAACGATATTTTACTCTATCTCCTACTTTTACTGGCTCTTTTGATTTAGCTTTTTCTTGTTTTAATGGTTTTAATATTTTATTTGAATCATTGAGTAATCTTCTGCCCTCTTTGGATTCGGCTTGTTTCATAGCTTCTTGTGCTTTTTGCAAAGCATCTTTATATGTGATTTCTAAATTTGTTTTTTGATTTTCAAAATCAAATCTTAATTTTTCTTCTAGCTCTATAATATATTTCTCTTTTTTTGCTAGCTCTTGCTTTTCTAACTCTAAATCTTCTAATTTTTGTCTCATCTTGACTTCAAGCATTGCTTGATTTTCTATGACTTCATTTAATCTCTCTTTATCTTCTCCATGAAGTTTTACAACTCTTGACACAACATCTTTTGGTATACCATATCTTAATGCTGTTTCAAAAGCATAGCTTTTGCCAATACTACCTTCTATAAAATGATATGTTGGAACTCTTTTTTCTTCATCAAAAAGTGCAGCAATAAGCCCAGTATCTCTATTTGGAGCCAAAAGTGAAGCTAATCTTTTGTGATGTGTTGTTACTATAAAATATATATCTTTTTTTGACAACTCTTCTAGCAATACTCTAAACAAACTAGCTGCCTCATCACTATCTGTTCCAAGTTCTATCTCGTCAATTCCTATAATTGCATTTTTTTTGTTAAAAAGTTTGGAAAACTCAACCATTCTTCCAGCAAATGTTGATATGTCATTTTTTACACTTTGTGGATCATCTATAATGGCATCAATAACATCAAAATGACCAATATGGGTTTTTGTCACATTACATCTAAAAGGAAGTAGATATTTGCTCATAAAAACAGCGCTTAAAATTGATTTTAGAAGCATTGTTTTACCACCCGCATTAACACCAGTTATAAGCAATATTTTTTTATCAAAAGTAAGTGAGATAGGAACTGGTTCATTTAAGGCTGGATGAGCAAAGTCGCTAAGTATTACCTTGTTATTTTTTTGTGGTAATATAAATTCATAATCTTTTGTACGAGCAAAAAATACCCTTGCTTGATAATTATCAAATCTGTCAAATTCTCTGTTTACAAATGATAAAAATTTCTCATTTTCACTCATAATTTGTGAAAATTGTTTACAGTATCTTAGTATTATCAACTCTTTTTGGCTCATAAGTGCTGACTCTTTTGCTTTTAAATCACTTAGACTTTGAGGTAAAATATAAAAAAATCCTCCACTGCTTCTAGCAATTACACTTGCTTTAATGGCATTTGAAAAGCCTCCACGAACCAAAAGAGTCTCTTCATTATTTATAAAATGTATTTGTGAATCGACTAAAAATTCATTTAATGATGATGACTTTAAAACATTATACAAAGCCTCTTTAATCGCTTTTTTATTGAATATAATAGCATTTTCAATCCCCAAAAGCTCTTCGTCTTTTTGGCTATTTATATCACCTTTATCTGTAAAATATGTGATTATATCGCTAATTTGCGGTGGTATTACTATATCATTTATCCATTTTGACATAAGTGGCGGCAAAGTAATATTTTTTATATAATTGAAATATTCTAAGATTTGGACAAAAGAATAAATTTCATCAATAGAAAGCATAGCTTGCTTCTTTAGCCTATTTAATTGATTGCTCAAGTTTGAAACGCTCTTTGGTGGTTTAAATTCCAAAGTTGATAATTCTTTTATAAATTTAAAGTGTAAATTGGTATCACCAATCATCACCACATCTTTATCTCTTGCCAAAAACTTTTTAAAGTCCTTTATATACTCCTCGATATCAAGTTTTTTATACAAAGAGGAATTTGGCATAGATTTAGTGTTGCTCCCCTCTAATTTGATATGTAATGTCTCCTGCTCCAAAAGCAGAAATAAGACCACTACTTATCTCTTTTATGATATGGTTGTCTTTATAAACTTTTACAATGCCATCTTCTTTTGTAACACGATCTGCCATTATTGGGTCATAAGATGAAAAGGCTCCTTTGAGGTCAATAATAACTTCTAACTCTCCAGCACTCCAAATAGGTAAAATTATAAGCTCATCAACACCATCAAAACATTTAACAAATCCTTGCAAATTATCTATTGTTCTGCTGTATTTATGTGGCTGCCAAATAACTGTCAAATTATCTAAGCCTCTTAAATCTTTATAGACTTTCAAAGAATCCATCGTTGCTTTTATCTCTGTAGGATGATGCCCATAATCATCAATTACTATTGCATTTTGGCTATTTTGTATTATGTCAAATCTCTTTTTTATTCCCTTATATTTTCTAAGTCTTTCTCTGATATCTTCGATATCTTCTCCAAGCTCAAGTGCAGCCAAGATAGCCAATGATGCATCAAGTGCTATATGCTCCCCAAATCCAAAAACTTCAAAACTTCCAAGATTTTTTAGGTTAAATTTTGTATATGGCTTATCATCAACTAAAACATACTCTATATTTGACATATCCTTTGATGGATAAAGCTTGATACTATCCATATCTAAAGAACTTAGAAATTCATCTTCAGCATTTATTACTCTAACTTTAGCCAATGATAGAAAATTTTTATAGGCATTATAAAATCTCTCTTCGTTATACTCATAATACTCCATATGCTCTGGTTCTACATTGGTTACTATTGCTAAATAAGGATTTGAATTTAAAAAGCTCTCATCGCTCTCATCAGCCTCAAAAACAACTTTATTATTATCGAAATATCTTACATTTGAGCCAAACTCTTTACTTATGGCACCTATGAGTGCATTTGACTCTGGAATCAAAGAAGCTAAAATCGCAGATGTTGTACTTTTTCCGTGAGCACCACCTACTGCGTAAACCTCTTTATCGCCCAAAATAAACTTCAATGCATCTTTTCTAGAATACAAATCGATTCCTAATTTTTTTGCATTTTGAAATTCAGGATTATTTGGTCTAACTGCTGCAGAATATATAACCCTATCAACACCTATAACAGCATCTTCATGATGAGGAATAGTTATCTTTGCATTAAAATTTATAGCCAAATCGTTTGTAATCTCGCTTTGTCTAATATCCGATCCACTGATATTTTCACCTGCATTTGCTAAAAATTTTGCAAGCGCAGAAAGTCCGATTCCACCAATGCCTATAAAGTGTGTATTCATTATTTAGCTCCTTCTATTTTGAATAGTATATTTTTTGCTTCATTTATATATTTAGCCAACATAGTCATTAAAGTGTCTTTTGGCTGCGTAAAATCTTGAATAAAATATGATGTATCACTTGTTGTATCTATATTGCTATCAACTAATTTATCAATAAATTCATCAAAACTATATCCAGCCATAACAATTGCAGAATGTATAAGCATAGATTCACTCAAATCATCATCATCAATTGTATGAGCAAGTGCTAAAAATAACTCTTTTGCGCCTTTTTTGTCATCTTCACTATATAGTTGCAAGGCATGTTCATACATTGCTCTTGCTGTAAACAAATCTTCACTATCTTTGATATTAAATTTAAGATTATTTGCCAACTTATCAGACAATTTATCAAAAGAGCTAGAAACTAAAAAAGTAAATATATCGTTTATTTCATCTTCGTTATCATTCATTAAAATTTTTGCATCTAAAAGTTGATAACCTTTTACTATACTCGATTCTTCTTTCATTTGTACTTCTAAAGTTTTTAAAAAATCCAAAAAATCATTATTTTGCTTCAACTCTTCTATATTTATTTCATCTGCGTTCAAAACAATCCTTTTTTTATTTTAATGCTTTTTTGATTCTACTTAGAGCATCTTTTGTTATTTCTTCATCGTAAACAAGAGCCAACCTAACATACTTTTCACCTACACCATTTCTGCCCAAAAATGATCCTGGGAGAACTTTTAAATTATATTCTTTATATAATCTTTTTGTAAATTCAAGCTCATCATCAACTTCTAGCCATATATAAAATGTTGCCTTCGGAGGAGTAATGCCCAAAATATCTTTTGCTATTTCAAAATTCTTTTTGTATTTATTTCTAAAAAAATCTGCATGTTTGCTATCGCTCCAAGCTGAAGCTGAAGCATACTGAAGCGGCAAAGGAGATGCACATCCTATATATGTTCTGTACTTCATATATTCTCTTAGTATATTTTCATCTCCAGCCAAAAAGCCACTTCTTAGCCCTGGTGCACTTGATCTTTTTGAGATAGAATTAGCAACTAATACATTTTTAAAATCACAGTTTCTAACTTCTATGGATGCATTTAAAATAGACGGCAACGGTTCATCTGTATACAAATCAACATAACACTCATCATTAAGCAATACAAAATCGTACTCTAAAGCCAATTTTATCCATTCTTGCATATCTTCAGAACTCATAACAGAAGATGTTGGATTATTTGGTGAATTTAGTATTACCAAATCTACATCTTTTAATTTATCTCTGTCTATTTTTGGTAAAAAATTGTTGTTTTTATCCAAATCAAGATGAATCACTTTTGCTCTTGATGCAATTGCAGCTCCTTCATATATTTGATAGAATGGATTTGAAAATGCCATCACTGGATCTAGTTTATCAAAAAGTAAAAATTGAGGAAAATTAAAAAGCACTTCTCTAGTTCCAAAAGTTGGAATAATTTGTGAATTTTTAAGGCTCAAATCAAATCTGTTGGCAAGATAAGTTTTTATGCCATCATATAAAAAATCTTCGCCACTACTTTTTGGATACTTATTTAACAAAGATAAATTATCTCTCAAGGCATTTTGTATAAAATCTGGCGTTTCAAACTGTGGCTCACCGATAGTAAGTGCCAATGGGCTATAGTCTTTGTTTGGCTCAATGCCTTCTAGCAGCATTGATAATTTCTCAAATGGATATGGTTCAAAATTCATATAAAATTCTCTTAATTTTTATTATAGGATTATTATATCCAAAGTGCAATTTAAAATGTGACTATAAAAGCTTCTGGATTTATCTGCTCTCTCAAATCATATAGATTCTTACTAGCATTTTCTTTTGTTGCATATGGACCAACTAAAACTTTTTTAACATTTCCACTTGTAACGACTTTATAATCATAGTCCAAATTTTTTAGTTTTCTCTCAAGCGAAGCACTCGAATTTGAAGCAAAACTTCCAACTTGAATAAAATAATTTCCACTAGATACTGTTTTTGTAACTACCGAATCTTTTTCATATTCCACATAATCATCTACATACTCACTGCCATTATTTGCCAAAAGTTTTATAATCTCATTTTCTAACTTAAAGCCTACCGTGTGAGCTCTTGAATCATTCACAAAGATAACTACAGTATAAAGCTTGCCATCGTTTGACTTGACATATCCTGCTATATTTTTGACATTCTTCACGGTTCCTGTTTTCATCCATACTCTATTTCTCAAATCACTTGGAAATCTAGTTTTTATAGTGCCATCAATTCCTGCTATTGATAAAGCATTTAGCCATTTGTGACCAAATTTAGCATAAGCCAGCTCTAACATCTCCTCAAAAACAATTGTTGAAGCTTTCGCCGTTCTAGATAGTCCACTTCCATTTTCTATTTTGAGCATATCTGTGCCATTAATGCCATTCTTTTGTAAAGTTTGATAAACAGCTTTTCTTGATTTGTCTAAATTACTTGGGCTTTCAAACATCTCTGCACCGAGAGTTAAAAATATTTGTCTTGCAAAAAGATTATTGCTATCTTTATTTGTTTCGCCAACAATCTCCAAAAGTGATTTTGAATAATGTGTAAAAATTTTTCTTGATTCACTTGAAACTCTACCTATAACTAGTCTTCCATCGAAATTAATACTATTTTTTGCTAAATTTTCTCTAAAGCTATGATAAAAAGTTAAATATGATTTTGAAACGATTTTTGTTATTTTTTTTGTTCCACATTTTTGTGCTATATTGCCACTAATTATAACCTTTGGTCTTACACTATCGATAATTTTAACTTTTGGCCAATCACATCTATTACTATTTGAATTTATATCATTTTCTATATCAAAACTCTTATCATCCACTTCACAATCTATACAATCACCATTTATTGATAATGTTGTTGTATTTTGGTTAAACATCATGGCATCTGGTAAAGCATTGTATGGACTATATGGATTTTCATCAAAATATGCACTTCTTTTTTCTGATGGTTCAAAATAATTTCTATCAATTATTATATTCCCTTTTATAGCTTTAAGTCCAACCAACTTTAGCTTTGAAACTATATTTTTAACATCTTCTGTACAAAGCGCTGGATCTCCGCCACCTTTTATAAAAAGATTTCCGTTCAATATGCCATTATCTATGCTTCCATCGCTATAAAACTCTGTTTTCCACCTAAAGCCTTCTCCAAGCTCCAGCAAAGCAGAAAGTGTTGTTGGAATTTTCATTACAGATGCTGGAGTTCTTGAAGTGTATTCATGTAGCCCTATTAATTTTTTCCCATTAGTGCCTGTCTCTTTTATAGATATACTTATATTATCTTTTGAAATTCCAGAAGTTGCTATTTTTTTTTCAATCTCAGAAGCCAAATCCCCAAAAGAAAATGAAAAAAACAAGCCAAGTATTGCCAAAATTCTAATTATCATATTTAAATTCCATATCATATATCTATTGTTTATATTAAATTTTATATATTGTTAAAGAGCATTGATGAGTATTTTTAAACTCTTCCTTGTTCATACATAGCTCTAAGTTTTTCTTTTTCTTTTTCTCTTTTTTGCTTCTCTGCCATTTTTGCTCTATATTTTTTAACATCAAAGCCAGTCCACATGACAAGTTGAGCGGCTACAAAAACTGAACTATAACTTCCTATAAGAACGCCTACAAGCATTGGAAAACTAAATCCATGCATTATCTCTCCGCCAAAAATATAAAGTGTGAGTATTACAAAAAATACCACTAGAGATGTTAGCATAGTTCTAGCAAGAGTTCTAGATACTGCTTCATTTATAATTTGTTTGAAATCAGTCTCTTTACTCTCTTGTACATATTCTCTTACCCTATCAAAAACTATGATAGTGTCATGGATAGAATACCCGAGTATTGTCAATATTGCCGCTATAGTTTCTAAATTTACATCAACTTCAAATAGAGATATTGCCCCTATTGTTATTATTATATCATGTAAAAGTGCTATAACACCGGCTAATGCAAACCTGAATTCATATCTAACCGTTACAGACAAGAGTATCACCCCAAGAGCTAAGAAAAATGCTGTCAAACCTTTTTGACGAAGTTCATCGCCAACTTTTGGTCCAACCATATCAACTTTTCTAATCTCAAATTTACCACTACCATTAAGTAGGCTTTTAATGACATCACTTGTGTCATTTTGTATATTTGAGTTTACAGTTGGACTTTTTATGACTATCTCTCCAGCTGAACCAAAAGGTGTAACCGTTGCTTTTTCAAAAAGTTTGTTTTTAGATAATCTGCTTCTTATATCATCTATTGGTGCTGTGCCTTCGTATTTAACCTGAACTATCGTTCCGCCTGCAAAATCAATTCCAAAAGATAATCCTTTTGTAAAAACCAATATAATTGCAGCAAAAAAAGCAATAATTGAAATAGCAAAAAATATCTTCCCTTTGTCTAAAATATTATAAACTTTATGTGATTTAAACAATTCCATATTATTTGCCCCCTAAACCAAACCAAAAATTATAGCTTCTGGTTTTTTCTATTTTAGATAACAAAATATCATAAACACCATGTGTACCAAGTATAGCTGTTAACATTGATGCTAAAATACCTATACTAAGTGTCAATGCAAAACCTTTTATGGCACCAGTTCCATAGGCATACAAAATAGTACATGCTAAAACTTGTGTAATGTTTGAATCTAAAATAGCTCTCATACCATTTGAATATCCATCATTAAGTGCTTTTTTGAGACTCATGCCTTGCCGTAGAGCTTCTCTTACCCTCTCATTTATAATGATATTCGAATCAACTGCTATCCCTATGGTTAAAACTATACCGGCCATACCTGGCAGCGTCAGAGTGGCACCAAAGAGTGACATTATGGCTACTATCAAAAATATATTTACTATTACGGCAATATCAGCAATTACCCCAGCAATACCATAATAAATAGCCATAAATACAACAACTGCTAAAAATCCAAAGACCAAAGCCATCAAGCTTGCATTTATACTATCAGCTCCTAAGCTTGGTCCTATGCTTCTTTTTTCCTCTATAACCACAGGAGCCAAAAGTGCACCTGATCTAAGGGCAATTGCTACATCATGTGCTTCTTGTTGTGAAAAACTCCCAGATATTTGACCTTTTCCACCACCAATTCTCTCATTTATAACAGGGGCCGAATAAACCTTATCGTCTAGCACAATTGCCATTCTTTTGCCAATGCTTTTGCCAGAAAAATCTCCAAAAATCTTTGCACCTTGAGAGTTTAATTCAAAATTAATAACTGGCTGATTGCTTTGGTTATATCCTACACTAGCGTCTGTTAGCATAGACCCATCAAGTATTGGTACATCTTTTAGCAAATATGGTGCATTTGTTGAAACATCTTTTAATATAACATCGCCAAAAGTAGCCGCCTCTGCCTCTGTCATAGTAGTAACTCTAGCGGCTCTCTCTTCATCAACTGCCATCATTTGAAGATGAGCAGATTTGGCTATCAAATCTCTGATTCTTTGCTCATCTGCTCCAGTTTTCACACCTGCTATCTCAACTAAGACTTTATCCTCGCCTTGCTTTGCTACAGTAGGTTCTGCAAGACCATACATATCAAGTCTGTTTCTGATAGTCTCTACTGCTTGTGATATAGCATTTTGTTTTGTTTTTGCTATCTCTTCTGGAGTTAAAGCGATACTGAAATTTAGTTTATTCTCTTTTAAAGCCACACCTTGAATCTCTTTTGTTACTAAACCTTTGAGCTTTGCAACATCATCATTATCAAGTAGTTCAAATTTTATCACATTGCTTTGTATGGCTAGATTGTCATATATAATATCGTTTTCATCCATTAAAAACTTCAATGAAGTTGCTATGGATTTTGAGCGTGATTCTATGGCAACATCTGTTTTTACACCTAAAACCATATGCAAACCACCTTGCAAATCAAGCCCTAATGTTATCTTTTTACCCCAGCTAGATTGCATTAATGTCGGGAGAGAAAACGCTATACCAAAAATAAAAGCTATTGCAAATATTGCTAATCTATAATTAAACTGCTTCATTTACCAAATCTACTTTTTTAGACACAAACGCTTTGTCTATTTTAACTATAGTATTCTCATTTAGTTTTATTTTGATAAAATTCTCTTCAACCTTAACGATTTCAGCATACAATCCACCATTTGTGATAACCTTATCACCTTTGGTTAAAGCATTTATCATATCTTTATGTTTTTGCTGTTGTTTTTGCTGTGGTCTAATGATTAGAAAATAAAAAATTGCAAATAAAGCAACTAGAGGTAAAAATGATAGTAGTGTACTTCCTTGTTCAGCACCATTCATGGAGTTATCCTTTTGTTTAAAAAAATTTTTAAATATTTTACCACTGATGATATACTAAAGGGCTTAAGTATAGCTATTTTGCTATCTTCATTTATATACTTTTCATATATAAATATAGAAAATAAATTTATAAATACCGTGTTTGGATTGCTTGGTTTATACCTAATCATCGATAACAAAAATAGAGTTTGGTTTTGGAGCGGTTTTTTTATAGCACTATTTTGGTTTTGGTGGATACTTCTGAGTTTTAGGTTTTATGACATGGCATGGGCGATACCTATAGGAACACTTATGGTAGCACTAGTTTATGGATTCTTATTTTGGTTTTTTGCTTTTTTGTCAAATAAATTTTCAAAAACTCTAAAAATTCCAATAAGCATATTTCATGCTTTTTTTCTTTTAGGTTTTAGCTATATACATCCTTTTGAATTTGACTGGTTCAAACCAGAACTTGTATTTGTTGATAGCTTTATAGGAATTACAAAATGGCAATTTGCTATTGTTTTAAGTGCAATCGTCCTATCTAAAATTTCAAACAAACTTATATTCTTATGGTTGATTGTATTTGCTTATAGTGGGTGGATAATAAAACAAGAAAAACCAGAACTGCAGAACATAAAAATAATTACAACCAATATCAGCGTAGATGATAAATGGCAAGAAACGCATCAAGATTCAATGTTTAAAATATTTTTTAAACAAATAGACAAAGCAATTACCCAGAAAAAGAAAATTGTTGTATTTCCAGAATCAGTTTTTCCACTATTTTTAAACTTGAAGCCGGAACTTCTTTCGCAACTTCAAGAAAAAGCTAAAAAAATAGATATGGTTATAGGCGCATTATACTTAGACAAACATGTTCCTAGAAATAGCACTTATGTATTTACGAACAACAAAATAATGGTTATAAATAAAGCCGTACTTGTGCCATTTGGCGAAGCAAATCCACTTCCTCAGTGGCTTGGAAAATATATCAATAAAATATTTTTCAAAGAGGGCGTCATAGACTATGTTGCTAGCGATAATATTACTGACTACAAACTAGAGAATAAACGAATAAGAAATGCTATATGTTACGAAGCTACAAGTGAAGAGTTATACAAAGATGGACCAAAGCATATGATAGCCATAAGCAATAATGGTTGGTTTTTGCCATCAACAGAACCAACACTTCAAAAACTACTCTTAAAATACTACAGCAAAAAATATGGAACAACTATTTATCACAGCATAAACATGTCTCCATCATATATTGTTAGAAATGGTGAAGTATTTTATGTGAAATAATAATACTATAGTATAATTCCATAATGATAAAAAAGTTTTTTTTAGCCCCCATAAAAACATACCAATATTTTTCTAGGTTAATGCCAGGTAAATGCAGATACTATCCATCTTGTTCGGAATATGCCACATGGCAATTTGAAACTACAAATCCATTTAGCGCTTCATTAAATTCTACCATTAGAATACTAAGATGCAATCAATTCTTCGCAGGTGGAATTGACTATCCAATTATAAGTTATAAACCATCAAAATTTTCTCTTCTCAAACCATACATTAACAACAATTATGGCAAAATAGATATCAAATATTGGTTTGTGCCGAAAGATAAAACACACTATTATGTCTTAAAGGATTTCGATTGGAAATAGTATTAAATAGCCCACTTGATATGCACTTACATTTAAGAGATCAAGAGATGTTAAATATCGTAGCACCTCTTACTAGTCATAGTTTTGCAGGGGCTTTGATAATGCCAAATTTAATTCCCCCAGTTACTACAAAAGATGATTTAATATCTTATAAAGAAAGAATTTTACAGGCAACAAAAAATGATACATTCAAGCCCTATATGACACTATTTTTTAGAGATAGTTATGATTATGATTTTTTAAAAAGCTTTGGCGATGAACTAACAGCTATCAAACTATATCCTGCTGGGATTACTACAAATAGTGAAGGAGGAGTGAGTGGATTTGATATCAAGAAATTAGCTCCTACTCTAGAAGCTATGAGTGAGCTCAATCTTCCACTCTGTATACATGGCGAAACAAATGGTTTTGTGATGGATAGAGAAGCTCAGTTTGTGCCAATATATGAAAAATTAGCAACTGCTTTTCCAAAACTCAAAATCATAATGGAACATATCACTACCAAAGAGAGCGTAGAAGCATTAGAAAAACATGAAAACTTATATGCCACCATAACTCTTCATCACTTGCTTATTACGCTCGATGATGTGGCTGGTGGTATGCTAAAACCTCATCTTTTTTGTAAACCAATAGCGAAAAGACCACACGACAGAGATGCCCTACAAAATGTTGCATTAAAAGCTCATCCAAAAGTTATGTTTGGCTCAGATTCAGCACCTCATCCGCAACATGCAAAAGAGAGTTGTGGGTGTGCGGCTGGAGTATTTACAGCTCCAATTGCTTTGGCTAAATTGGCTGAAATTTTTATGGTAAAATCCAACGAAAACAATTTACAAAAATTTATTTCGGATAATGCAAGAGTAATTTATGGCATAACTCCTCCAGATAAAAAAGTGATATTAGAAGACAATGAAATGACGGTAGAACAAAAGTATGGAGATGTTGTACCGATGTATGCTGGAGAAAAAATCCATTGGAGAATAAAAGGTATCAAATAGATGAATAATATAGAATCCATAATCAACGGCTATCAAGACTTTCAAGATTTGCATTTCAAAGAAAATGAAGAAAGATTTAAAGATCTTATTCAAAATGGGCAAAAGCCAAAAGCGTTATTTATAGGCTGTAGTGATAGTAGAGTTATTCCTGAAATGATAACAAGCAGTGATCCTGGAGAACTTTTTATAGTTAGAAATGTGGGTAATTTTGTTGCCCCTTTTAAGCCAGATGAAGAGTATCATGCAACAGCATCTGCCATAGAATATGCGGTTGGCATACTAGGGGTTACTGATGTTATTATCTGTGGTCATTCTTATTGTGGGGCAATTGAATCATTATATAAAGAACCAATTTATGATATAGATATAATCCATACTATGAAATGGCTTGATCTTGGCAAAGAAGCAAAAGATTATGCTGTGTCTAATAAACCAAATTTACCAAAAGATGAACTGTTGAGATATACTGAAAAGGTTTCTGTGGTATTTCAACTAAATAACCTTATGACATATCCTATCATACAAAAAAAACTGAATGAAAAAAAACTTTTTATACATGGATGGTATTATGATATCGTACATGGAAAAATATCATATTATGATAATGATGAAAAGATATTTAAACCTTTAGGTGAATAATCGTATGCTTTTAGAAACCATAAAAATCAATAATGGTATTATAGAAAATATAAAATATCATCAAAAAAGATTTGACATCTCAAGAGCAAAGCTTTTTGAAACAAAAGATGAATTAAACTTGATAGATTTTCTTAATCCTCCAAAAAATGGACTATTTAGATGTAGAATATCTTACGATAAAGATATAAAAAGTATTGAATATTCAACTTATGAACCAAAAAAATTCAAAAAATTCAAAGTTATATCGTCGAATATTGAATACCCATTTAAATACGCGAACAGAAAAGAATTTGAAGATTTAAAATCAAAATATCCTGATTTTGACGAGATTATTATAGAAAAAAATGGATTTCTTACTGATACAACAATATCAAATATAGCTTTTTTTGATGGTAAAAAATGGCTAACTCCAGCTTCTCCACTTCTAGAAGGCACTATGAGAGCAAAGTTAATTGATAATGATTTTTTAGAATTGGCAGATATCAAAAGTAATGACATAAAAAGATTTAAAAAATTTGCTCTTCTTAATGCAATGCTTGGCTTTTATGAAATAAAAAATTATGATATAAGTAATTAAATAATGAAACAGAGCGAAATACCAATGGATAAAAATATATTTATAACAGACTTAGACCACACGCTTCTAAAAAGTGATCAGAGTATAAGTGAATTTACCAAAAAGACTATAAATGAGATTTGCAAAAATCATCTTTTTACCGTCGCAACTGCTAGAAGTTTTCATAAAGTACAAGAATTTTTAGCCGATATTGAATTAAATGCACCGATGATATTACTTGATGGTACGATGGTAGTTACAAACGAAAAAAAAATAATTGACTTAAAACTTATAACCAAAGATGTAGCAGATGCCATAATATTTGAAGGCTCTAAAATAGGTATATATCCATTTATTATTGGGCTTGAAGATAGTGGGATGGAAGAGATTTTTTGGTATCCAAAAATACTTAATGATTACCAAAAAGATGTTCTAAAAAACTATAAAAATGATCCAAGGCTTCAGCTCAAAGACCCAATGAGTGCAATGAATAGAGTTTTAAAAATTGTTTATTTTGGTACTCTTGAAATTCTTGCACCCCTTACAACTCATTTCAAAACAGTTTTTCAAGATTCATTGGAATACAAACTATCTCCAGAAAAATATGGTGGCGGATGGTTTTTAACTATACTTCACCCACAAGGTGATAAATCTCATGCTATAACAAAGGTTTTAGAATACATAGATTTCTCACATCAAAATCTTACAGTTTTTGGGGACAGTATAAACGATATAGAAATGTTTAAACTCGCAAATATAAGTATCGCAGTAGCAAACGCTCTTGATGAAGTCAAAAAAGAGGCAAATATGATATTATCCCATAGTAACGATGAAGATGGAGTAGCAAAATATCTATCACAATTTATCACAAAGGACTAAAATGCAATATCGATATATAGGCAAAAGTGGACTTAGAGTATCTCCAATATGCATGGGAACCATGACTTTTGGATTGCAATGCGATGAAAAAGAGGCATTTAAGATACTTGATACTGCATATGATAATGGCATTAACTTTTATGATACTGCTGAACTTTATCCTGTACCTCCAAGTAAAAAATTAGCTGGATTAACTGAAGAGATTGTAGGCAAATGGCTTAAAACAAAACCAAGAGATCATATTATACTAGCTTCTAAGGTGGCAGGAGCTGCAAACGGATGGTTTGTACCGCCAATACGAAATGGGCTTACAGCAATTGATAGTTTTCATATAAAAACAGCTATTGAAGGAAGTCTAAAAAGACTTGGAACAGATTATCTTGATTTATACCAAATGCATTGGCCAGATTCCATTGTGCCAATCGAAGAAAGCCTTAAAGCATTTGATAAATTAGTGTCTGAGGGCAAAGTGCGATACATTGGCACATCAAACGATAGTGCTTATGGTCTGACCAAAGCAAATGAGACTAGCAAAAAATTAGGAATTGCGAGATTTGAAAGTATTCAAAATAACTTTTCTCTCAACAACCCTAGATTCCTCGATGAGCTTGCCAATGTATGTCAAAGAGAAAAAATATCCCTACTTCCATATTCTCCAATAGCAGGAGGCGTTCTTAGTGGCAAATACAATCAAAAGCTTACATCAGGGCGATATGCATCATATATAAATGATAAAAATGGAAGAATTAGAGCTCAAGCTGCTAGATTTGTAAATGAAAAGAGTTTAGCAACAACAGCTAAGTATGTAAATCTTGCAAAAGAACTCGATATGCACCCAGTAACTTTAGCAGTTGCATATTCTAAAAACTTTGATTTTGTTGCTTCGACTATCATTGGTGCTACGAGTGTGGCTCAGCTTGAACCATCTCTAAAAGCTATGGATATCACACTAAGTAGTGACACTATGAGTAAAATAACTGAGATTCAAAAAGAGATTATGTACCCGATGGGGTGAGGACTATCAAACAAACATAAAGTGATTTACACTACTTAATTATTTTTTTGTTTTTGTTTTATTTAAAATTTTTTCAATATTTTTATGTTGGCTTTTTGCATAATAACCATATATCAAAAATAGTGCAATATATGCAGGTATCCCGATTACCAATAAAGCTACAATTATGATTATAAAACTTGCCAAAGCTGTTGATGCAGTTGATAGGTTTTTAAAGGCTGGCGCAAATGAAATATTAAAATAAAATACCTGTACTATACCAATAAGCATATCTATAAAAATAACAACAACAATAGATTGCCATATCAATTTTGATTTTTCAAATTTATTAGGTATACGATGATTATCTAAGATAAAAAAACTGACAGCAATCATTGCGCCTAATATTGTTTCTATCGAAAAAAACCAATGACGATTAAACTTAAAATATGTTTCTATATATATGAATATCAAAGATGCTATAAAATATATAAGCCCAAATATTAAAATATATTTCTTCACATTAACATTTTCTTCCATTTTTTTCTCCAATCAAAGCATTTACCTCTTCTAGTCTTTCTGGCGTACCAATATCACGCCATAAACCATTGTAAACTTCCCCGCTTACAGCATCAAACATCATAGCTTCCCTAAGTACATCGCCAAGTCCTCTTTTACCATATTCTAGCCAACGAAATAGATTTGGGCTATAGTATCCTATGCCAGAAAATGTAAATTTCTTATTTCCAGCTCCACTTACCATTCCATCTTTTAGACAAAAATCGCCTTTTAAATTATGAGGAGGATTTGGAACAAGTATCAAATGAGCCAATATCCCATCTTGTAATTTAAAATCTTTATCAAACTCATAATCACACCATACATCACCATTTACTACCAAAAACGGCTCATCTCCTAAAAGTGGCAATGCTTTGACAATGCCCCCTGCACTTTCCAAAGCCCCTTCTTTTTGTTCATCACTATAAAGCAATTTTACGCCCCATCTTGAGCCATCTCCAAGAGCTTCTGTGATTTTAGAGCCAAAATGAGCTATATTTATAACTATCTCTCCAAATCCAGCATTTGCCAACTTCTCTATATGCCAAACGATGATTGGTTTACCCCCAATTTCAAGCAATGGTTTTGGTATTGTGTCAGTCAGAGGTCTCATCCTCTCGCCTCTGCCTGCTGCTAGTATCATTGCTTTTTTCATAAATTCATCCTATAAAATAATATCATTTCAAGATCTCGCACAATTGTTTTGTCTGTGGATACTTGTCCGCAGTCTCAAGTACATATTTTAGCGTCAAAGGAATATCTTTTAGATATCCATCTTTGCCATCTCTGTGATAAAGTCTAGCAAAAATTCCAAGCACTTTTATATGTCTTTGAAGTCCCATCATATCAAACCATCTTAACATCGTGCCATCATCTACATCTAAACCTTTTTTATCTCTAAAATAAAGCACGAGATCATCTCTAAGCACCTCATCTGTTTCGATATAACAGTCTTTGAGTAGTGAGACTAAATCATAAGTGATGCTTCCACATCTTGCATCTTGAAAATCGATAATACCTAATTTGCCATTTTTGTCTATCATGATATTGCGAGAATGAAAATCACGATGTACAAAAACACCTTGTGGCTGAGAAAGAACCTCATCTGCAATAGTTTCTATAATATTAGTTAGTATTGATAGTTTTTGGATATCCAAATGAATGTTTAAATGTTTATCTAGATACCATTCATTCATTAAGCTCATCTCGAATATCAAAAACTCTTTATCATAAAGAGGAAGTTCGCTAACATCTGCTTTTTGCATCAAAACTATCTCATCAATCGCTTGTCTGTAATGCTCTTTTTTATTATCATCATTCAATACATCAAGTAGATGTGTAGAACCAAAATCTTCCAATATCAAAAATCCAAGTTCTAAATTTTTTTGCAAAACTTGCGGTACTCTGACACCTACACTAAAAAGTCTTGTCTGTATATCCAAAAATGGTTTTAGAGAATCTATTTGTTTTGATGAATCCATAAGAACATAGCTTGTTTCATCTTTATAAACTCTATAATAACTTCTAAAACTAGCATCACTTGAAGCGACTTCGATTTTATCATACTCCCAGCCAATATTATCTAGCCAAGATTTAATTTGGTTCATACAAACCACCTGCTATAAGATTTTCTTTTGCTCCTGTAATACTTTTGAGATTTGATGGTATTTTATTGACTCTAAGAAATGCAAAATAAGCCATCATCATAGCCTCTATCGCATCTTCTCGCACTCCATAATCACTAGTTAGTTTTACATCTTTACCAAATAAACTTCCAATTCTCTCAACCAAAAATTTGTTTTTTGTTCCTCCGCCACAGAGTATGATAGATTCTATATCAAATTTTTTAGCTTCGTTTACTATAGTCATTGCTGTAAGTTCTGTAAGTGTTCTTAGTATATTTGTTTTTAGTTTTTTGTAATGATGAAGCTCATCGTCATCCTGAACTTGTTTCAGGATCTCATTAGATTCCGTATCAAGTACGGAATGACGGAAAAGTTTCTCCTCTATCCAGCCCATATTAAAATACTCTCTACCTGTACTTTTTGGATAATTTTGTTTAAAATAACTATCATTTAACATCAATTCCAATAGCTTTTTATCTATCTGTCCGCTTTCTGCCATCTCACCATCTTTGTCATAAGAAGTATCAAAATACTTTTGACACCAGCTATCCATAAGTACATTTCCACACCCTATATCGTAACCTATTAAATCGTATCCCAAAATAGTTATATTTGCCATACCACCTATATTTACAACTGCAGTTTTTGGAGCATCAAACATAAGCTTATGAAACAATGGAGCAAATGGCGCACCTTGCCCACCACTTGCCATATCCATTCTTCTAATATCACAAACTACTGGTATTTTTGTTTCGTATGCTACTCTGTTTGGATTGCCAAGTTGCATAGAAAATCCTAATTTTGGTTCATGCCAAAGCGTTTGTCCATGAAGTCCTATGGCTTTTATATCTTGTGGATTAAGATTATATATCTTGATAAAATCTTTGATATATTTGGCATACATCTGCCCAAGTTCGTCATCTATACTACCAATCTCTTTTAGCGTTACACATTCATTGATAGCTTTTAGGATATCGTTTTTAAGTGCTACATCGAATAGGAAACTATCAAAATGTTTTAACTTAACTTTTTTGTTTTTGTCAAAATCACAAAGTGCGATATCTACACCATCAAGCGAAGTTCCACTCATCACACCAATGCAAAGCTCACCCATCATATCCCTTTCGTAGCATTTATATGGATATCATTATATCGTAAGAGAGATTATTTTTTGAGAATAGATTGGAATGATGATTAATGACATTGGGTCTTTTTATACTTCGTTTTGTCCGTAGCTTTTCAAGAAAAAGTTATGCTAAAATGACATTATAAACAAATGAGGTTTACCGATGCCAAAATCACACAAACTTATCTATGGAATCTACATCATCGTGTGGATTATTATGGCCATACATCCCAAATATCCCGAGGATTGGCTTCTGGAAAATGTATTGGTATTTCTGTTTTTCCCTTTTCTCATCTGGATGGATATAAAACATCATTTCAGCATAGCTGCTTTGGCAATGCTTTTGATATTTGCCTCTTTACATTCGCTTGGATCACATTTTACCTATGCCGAAATGGAATATTTTGACGTAATCACCAAATGGATGGGCTTTGAAAGAAATCATTTTGACCGTGTGGTGCATTTTTTATTTGGTCTGCTGGTATTTCGAACTCTCTTTGAGCTAATTTCCATTAAGGTCAAAACATTTAAAGCCACTATGTTTTTTACATTCACCCTCATTCTCTCGATTTCAACACTTTATGAGATACTAGAATGGCTAGCGGCCATCATTTTCCATCCAGAACTCGGTCTTGCCTTTTTGGGTACACAAGGAGATATCTGGGATTCGCAAGAAGATACTATTGCCGCTTTTTTAGGCGCATTGTTCAATATTCTGTTTTATCGCATATATAAAGATACTTATCATAAAAAGCTTGACAGATAAAAAATCATAGAAAATAAATGTGGATACGCTACCATTGAGGACGATGGGAGCGAGGAAGCGATATCTCGTATGTCTGTATCTTACATAGCTAAATAAAGTAATATTCTTCAGTTCTATGCTCTGTGTGAGAGTATATCGTTTAGCCTAAATATCTATTCCTATTGAGATAATGTGAATGAGCCAAAAAAAGAACTAATTTTTACTATTTCTTCAAATAATAAAAAAGTCCAAAAATAGCAATAGAGTCTCCAATCCAAAAATAACTTGCTTCTAATATATGAACCTGTTCATCTGGTGCTGAATACATTGAAATCAAAGATAGCAAAAAACCAAATACTACAAAAATTACTATTACGATAATCAAAAATAAATTTCTCATTTTATAAACCTTTATACAATATAACTATTTCTTCCACATCATCATAATCGCAAAAGAAACAATAGTCCCTATGATAATTTGCATCGCAAAATTGACATCAAAATCAAAAAGTGCTTTTGTGATATATGGTTGAAGTAACAACACAGTCACAAATCCAGCTATGAGAGCAGCTCTTACGCTTCTCTCATTGCCTCGCTTAGTCCACAAAGCAGCACCATAAACCCCAAGCAGTCCTGCATAAGCAAATACCATCACACCAAGTGCAAAGTCAAGTAGTGGGATATCGCTAACTCTCTGCCAATAATAGCTCAAAATTGCCATGAGTGCTAACAGCAAAGCAGATATAAGTACACCCATTCTTGATGCTTTTAGATAATGCTCCTCGCTTTTGCCTTTAAACATTGGTTTATACATATCCGTAACACCAACAGATGACATAGCACCAAGAACTGAGCTTGTGCTTGTAAAAGTAGTAGCAACTACACCGATAGTAGCAAGTGCTTTAAACCCATCTGGTAACTCATTTAGTATATAAGTCATAAATACTGTTATCTTTTCGCCTGCAAAATTTTGATTTATTTCGCTGCTAAAATGAGAAAGTTCTGGATGTTGATAAAAAAGATAAAGCAACAACCCTATAACTAAAAATAAAAATGCTGTAGGAATAGTTATAAGAATAGAAACAATGAGCGATTTAGCGCCCTCGTTTTTATCTTTGCAAGTAAGTATCCGTTGTGTCATATCCTGATCTAGCCCATACGCTGCGATATTGAGCAACAATAGCCCACTTATCAAAGCCCAAAAATTATAACTTCCAGTAAATGAAAAATCAACAAGTTTAAGTTTATCGCTTGCTTCGAGCGTAGAATAGATAACACCTATATCGCCTCCAAGCGCACTAAAAAGATGATAAATGATAAACATAGCTGCACCAATGTAGATAGTAACTTGGACAATGTCAGCTATGATGATGGATTTAATCCCACCAAAGTATGCATATCCTAATGATCCAGCCATAAGAATTATGATAGCAAATACCATATGATACGCTTCTATATCACTAAATAGTATCATTGATACTGCCAAAGCTCCGATATAAAGCCTTGCCCCACTGGCAAAAAGTCTACCAACTAAAAACATCATGCCTGCATCTCTTTTGGCCTCTGAACCATATCTTTTTTCTAACAATTCATAAACAGTAATAGCACCTATATCATAAAATTTTGGCACTAGAACTTTTGACACTATGACAACCGCCAAAAGACCTGAAAAGAAAAAACCAACGAATGTGAGATTACCACCATACGATGACTCTGGAGCACCCAAAAATGTAGCAGCTGATTGGGAAGTAGCAAGAACTGAGATAGCCACAGCGAACATAGGAAGAGATTTTTCACTTACAAAATAATCTTTTGAGTTTTTAATCTTTACTTTTGCCAACCAAACCGATGATGCAATTACCAAAAGAAAGTAAATACCAAAGATTACCCAATCAATGGTACTAAACGCGGAATTCATCGACAATCCTTAGAAACAGGAGGTGTAAGTAGATGTAAATCTTTAACTCTTTTTCTCACTTCAGCCATAAATTTATCACCTGGATCATTTTTAAAAGTGAAATAATTGTCATCACGCTCAAGCCAATAAGAGGTATTTTTCATCCTGTCATACTCATGATGTCCCATCAAAAGTTCGATTCGGGGATATTTATTTTTTAAGTATCTAACCAAATAAGCATTTGCTTCCACTTGGGCTTGTGTCAAATCCTCAGATTTATCGCCTCTACCGCCAACATTTTCTATGCCTATCGCATAGTAGTTTAGCCCTATTGTGTGCCTTCCCATATAATTTTCTGGCATAAGTCTATATATAGTGCCATCTCTGTCAACTAAAAATTGAGATGAAACATTCACAGCCCCTGCTTTTACTATATCTTTGCGGTCTGTAAGTAGCATTTCTGGTTTTAGTCTATCAAATGAGCCTTCAAGCGTAGGAACTGCTGTCCAATGAAGAACTATAATCTTTGGATTTATAATTATATCTTTTACATTCAAACCATAGTGATTTTTTATATAGTCTTTTGTCATAGAGACCCTATTTGGACCAAAATCTATCGGTTTATCGATAATTGCAAAATCTTTTGCATATCCAAAACTAAAGATTGCAAACATAAATAAACTAATTATTCTCATTATCTTCCTTTGATGTTTTTGAGCCAAAATAAAATACACTTGCAATCAATACAGGCGGTAAAAATAGTCCAAACATATAGCTTGCCATATGAAATATTTTAATATTTTGAAGATACAAAAAACCAAGAACCAAGATAGCATAAGCTCCTATTCTGTAAAACGAAACATAAGCTTTGTTTTTTTTCATAGCTTCAATGGTGCTAATCTTGTCTTCTGTATTGTCATCTTGAACTTCTGTCATAATCTCATCATTTTTAGTTTCTAAAGCTTGTTGTGGATTGTTATCATCATACAAACCATGTGGATCTTCGATCTTATCTAAGAGTTCATCATTTGAAGTTGTGATTATCTCATTTTCTACACCTGTTTTAACCATTTGAGCATAACTATACATTGAAGCAAGCACAATTATTATTGAACTAAGATAAGCTACTTGAGAATTAAAAAACCAATTCCTCTCACCTGCAAGATAACAGAAAATTACTATCCCTATATCAACTATCAATAGAGTATTGATAATCTTTATTTTAATACTCATCATCATCCTCGTCATCATCTTTTTTGAGTGCTTTGTAATTGTATTTAGGGTCATTTGCAAGCTCATCAAGAGATGCTTTTTGTTTTATGTATGCTTTATAAACATTCAAAATAGCTGCTGCTACACCTATAAAAACGCCTATCCATAATGTCCATGTTAGACCTGTAAGTTTTTTAAGTCCTAAGCCTATACCAACACCTATGAGTACTGCTACAACTATTGAAATTCCGAGGCTAAGTCCATCAGCTGCATCAACTATTTTTTTTAATTTTGGCTCTTGTTTATCTTCCATTCTTTAACCTTTTATCTCTTTCATAGCATCATGTGCTGCTTTAATAGTATTTTCTATATCGGCATCTGTTATAGCTGTACACATAAATCCTGTTTCAAACGATGAACATGCTAGATAAACTCCACTATTTAACATGGCTTGATGAAATTTTCCAAACAAAACTGTATCATTTTGTTGAGCATCGTCAAAATTTTTAACTTTTTTGTCACTAAAGAAAAATCCAAACATAGAACCTCTCACATCAGTTACTATATCCAACCCTGCACTTTTAGCAGCATCTTCAAATCCTTGCATTAGTTTTTTGGCTTTTGCTTCAAGTTCACCATAAATAGATGGATTTGCTTTTAATTTTTTTAGAGATACCAAACCTGCTCTCATAGCTACTGGATTTCCACTCAAAGTTCCTGCTTGATAAACTGGCCCTTCTGGTGAAAGATACGACATAATCTCACTTCTAGAACTAAATGCACCTACTGGCATACCAGCACCTATTACTTTTCCCCATGTAACAATATCAGGCTTGACACTACTAATTCCACAAGCACCTTTAAGTGATGCTCTAAATCCACTCATTACTTCATCAAATATCAGTAGTGCATTATGTTGATCACAAAGTTCTCTTAAAGCTATTAAAAACTCTTCTTGCGCTGGAACAAGTCCCATATTGCCTGCAATTGGCTCGATTATAACACAAGCCATATCACCTTTGGCATCAGCAAAGCATTTTTTAACACTATCAATATCATTATAAGTTGCCAAATGTGTATGTTTTGTAAGATCACTTGGAACCCCAGGGCTTGATGGCGAACCAAAAGTAGCTAATCCACTTCCAGCTTGAACAAGAAGGGAATCACTATGTCCATGATAGCACCCTGCAAATTTTACAAGTCCATTTTTGCCTGTAAATCCACGAGCAAGACGAATGGCACTCATAACTGCTTCTGTGCCAGAACTTACAAATCTAACTTTGTCAATGTTGTCAAATAGTGACACTATTTCTCTTGCCAATTCTGTCTCCGCCAATGTAGGCGCACCAAAGCTAAGTCCTTTTTTGACTGCATCGATAACAGCAACCTCGACATCATTGTCACAATGACCAAAAATAAGCGGTCCCCAACTCTGAACATAGTCAATATATTTGTTTCCATCTATGTCGTAGATATATGCACCCTCTCCTCTTTGGATAAATGGTGGTGTTCCACCAACGCTATTAAAAGCTCTAACTGGAGAATCCACTCCACCAGGGATTACTTCATATGCCTCTTTGAAGGCATTTATACTTTTTTCATGAGTCATAAACACAAAATCCTTAAAATAATTATTGATTAGATTATAACTTAAAAATAGTAAGAAGTTGGAATTGCATTGTGTATTATTGTATTTAAATAAATGTCATCCGAGCATCTTTGAAAGCAGGCAATATTTCATAGCGGTCAGCATTGAAATATGCCGTCCGCGACATTGTGAGGATGACGATTTTCTTTTGTTGCTTTTCTTTACTAAAAAGAAAAGCATAAAAATGTAGTTTTATTCTTTAAACGAACATTTTCCTGTAAATTTACAAAATGGTCTCCATCCTGCAATTCCTACAATTAAAGGAATAAGCCCCAGCAAGAACCAATCATTTCTAGTATAAAATCCAAGTGCAAGAAGTATTATGCCAACTACTATACGAAGTGGTCGACATATTTTTTCTACTTTTACTATATCCATATTATCTCCTTTGTTTTTATTAATTTAACATCTTGTGACTTTAAATCAACTTTTATTTTATTTGTTTCAATAATCCATTTATCTCGCTTTTTGGTGCTTGAACAAGGATTGGATTTGCATCTTTTTTCAACCAACTTATAATATCTTTTATCTGATCTTCACTCATGGCATCACATCCAGATGTTGGAATGCTTTTGATGTGCATAAATATACATGAACCACGATCTGGAATATTGTCTGGATTGTGTTTTACTACGATGCCATATTTATAGTAATTTGCTTCGAATTTCATATTTTCAAAACTTGTATAATCTTGTGTTTTTATATTTAGTATATCTATGATTTGATTGTAATACTTCGAATTGCCATCATCTACGCAATGATTCATTTCTGTCATAACAGCATATGGATACTCGACATTATATTCATCATAACCAAAAGCACTTCCAAGCTCAAAAATTCCAATAGGAGCCTTACCATCACCTTCTTTTTTGATAATAGTAGCATCTTTAGGAGTGTCATGAAGTCCAAGCCCCCATCCCATACCATTTTTTCCTATTTTTATGTCTATTCTCTCTCCTACTTGTTTCCATTTGTTGTCTTCCTGAAAATATCTTTGTAGTTTTGCATTTGATGAATTGTAATCATCTGAAATGACCACAATCATCTGTGTGTGTTGTTTATTTGGAATATTTGTTTGATTGTTTTCTGTAGCAAAAATAGTAGAAATAAATAGTAATGTAAAAAGTAGAATCCTCATAAAATATTCTCCTTTTGGAAATAAATGTTTTAATAGTATTATATTAAATTAAACTAAACTATATATTTTTTGATAAAATTCATAAGGTTAAGGTATAATTTTAACAATAAGCACAAGGAGAAAATTATGCAATTTAATGCAAAAAGATACATAATAGATGTTTTAATAGTTATAGGTTTATCGGCACTTGGTGGATTTTTTATAGGTTTCTTTGGTGCTTTTACATCAATGAGCGACGAACAAAAAATGATGTTAATTGCCCTATCTAATATTATATCATTACTAGCAGGCTTTTGGATTGTTGGGTGTATCAACAAAACAGGAGAAGCAAGTAGATTTAAATATCTTGCTTATGTTATGTTGGCTGTATGGTTGTTTGGATTAATCAATGTCGCACTATTTGGTTTTCCATTTTCTCAATGGGTAGCTTCGGGCATAGTTGTTGCCGTGCTTGGTTTCTTGGGTGGCGGTCTTTCTTTTTTAACTTGCAAAGCGATTGAAAATAAAAAAGAAGAAAATATCGAGCAATAAATCAAACCACAAACTTAGGACAAAATTCACATGAAACTTCTCGTCTTGGCTCTTGAGCCATCATCAAATCTACACTTAAAAGAGGTACTTAAATATACCAAAAATGTAGAGCTTGCAGGTATATTTGATAAAAGTCTTGGCAGCCCAGCTTATGACATATCACAAATGGCCATTATGGGTGTAGTTGATGCATTAAAAAAACTCAGATGGTTTTATAGAGTTGCAGATGAAATGGTAGAGCTTGCATCAAAATGCGACAAAGTATTACTCATGGATGGTTCTGGCTTTAACCTGCCATTGGCGAAAAAAATAAAAGAAAAATATCCAGACAAAGAAATCATCTATTATATATTGCCCCAAGTATGGGCAAGCAGACCAAAAAGAGTTGCTAAGCTGGAACTTTATTGCGATAAACTTCTTGGCATTTTACCTTTTGAGATAGATATGTATAAAAGTGGAAAAGCTAAGTATGTAGGACATCCTCTGCTAGATGAGATTAATATACATAGAGATAATTTTGACAAAGATAGAATTGCATTTTTAGCAGGGAGTAGAGCTGGAGAAATAACTAGACTTATGCCTATATTTAGAGAGGTTAGAAAAGCTTTATCTGGCAAAAAAGCCACACTTGTAATACCTGCTTCATTTGATAATCAAAAGATAGAAGAATTATATGGCGATATAAGTGATTTTGAAATTTCTAGAGATACACATGAGGCACTCAGCTCAAGTGAATTTGCATTTGTATGTAGTGGTACAGCAACTCTTGAAGCAGCCCTCATTGGAACTCCTTTTGTGTTAGTTTATAAAGCAAAAAAAATAGACTTTTTTATCGGAAGAAATATTTTGGGTATTAAGCTAGTTGGCTTAGCAAATATAATGTTAAAAAAATACAATGATACGCTACTTAATGAAGAGTTATTGCAAAATGATGTAAATGCCCTCAACCTAGTCAATGCTTATAATAAAACTGATAGAGATATCTTCTCCCAAAAAGCAAATGAGTTAAAAAAATATCTAAGTTTTGGTTCAAGCCAAAATGTAGCTAATATTTTAATGGATAAATAGTGTTAGTCCATATTTGCTGTGCAGTTGATAGCCATTACTTTTTACAAAAATTAAGAAATGATTATCCAAATGAAAAATTGATTGGATTTTTTTATGATCCAAATATACATCCATTTAGCGAATATTATCTCCGCTTAATTGATGTAAAAAGAAGTTGCAAATTGTTGGGTATTGAGTTGATTGAAGGTGAATATGATACCGCCAAATGGTTAGAAGCTGTAAAAGGATATGAAAACGAGCCAGAAAAGGGTGTTAGATGCTCTATTTGTTTTGATAATCGTTTTGAAATAAGTGCTTTAAAAACGAAAGAGTTGGGCGAAAAAATATTTACATCTACTCTGCTAACAAGTCCAAAAAAATCATTAAACCAACTCAAAAATTCAGGCGACTATCTAGCAAATAAATATAATCTAGAATTTATAGCGCCAGATTATAGAAGCAAACAAGGAACACAGGAGCAAAATATTTTAGCAAAACAAGACAAACTCTATAGACAAGACTATTGTGGATGTATTTTTGGACTTACGAAACAAAGAGAGTATCAAAATAAACTTGCTGATGAGCTTTTTTCTCCAATCTCAAACCAAATAATGCCAGAATCAATTGAAGCTAGAGTTGAACTTTATGAAGCACGATATGAACTTGAAAAAAATAACCAAAAATATGAAATCAAAAGAGAGAGATTCTTAAACTGGAGGCTTCTTAGAGGTTTAGTTAAATGTGGTAATAAAGTCATAACTTCACATTTTTTGCCATACTCAACACTAAAAAAAGGCTATTCGAGAGGCAAAATAAACTGGCAAGATGAAATTGGATATTTTGATAGAGATGAGATAATATTTATATCACTTGAGTTTTATAACAAATTGTCAAATACAAACTATCGTACAGTAAAAGAACTTATTTTTAATCCACCTGCTTTTGATATAGAGATAAAAACAAGAAATAAAATAATCTCAAATCCTTACAATTTGAGTACTATAATTGTCGTCGATGAAAAATTTCAAGATAAATTTGAAATTCTATGTCAAAGTAAAACTTACGAAGATACTCAAGAGATTTTATTAACAAAAAATCCATAATTGATATTAATTTGATTTGTATTTATTTTTTTTAGCATTAATAATGTAAAATATATGAACTAAAAAACAAAAGGTCAATAAATTGCTTAGTGTTACTGATATACAAAAAATACTTCCACATAGATATCCATTTTTGTTGGTTGATAGAATTACAGAAATTAAAAAAGATGAATATGTTGTAGGATACAAGAATGTTTCTATATCTGAACCTGTTTTTCAAGGTCATTTTCCAGATCATCCAATCTACCCTGGTGTTATGATACTAGAAGGCATGGCACAAGCTGGTGGAATACTTGCATTTCAAAGTATGGACATGACAGAAGAAGAAGCAGCAAGAAAAGTTGTATATTTTATGAGTATTGATGGTGCAAAATTTCGCCATCCAGTAAAACCTGGCGACAAATTAGAATATCGCATGACAGTCACAAAACACAAGGGTGCTATATGGGTACTTGAAGGTAAAGCGTATGTGGATGATAATCTTGTAAGTGAAGCTGAACTTAAAGCTATGATTGTAGATAAATAATGACCAATATTCATCCAACAGCCATCATAGAAGATGGGGCAAAAATAGGAGAAAATGTAACTATAGGTGCATATAGCTATATAGGCAAAAATGTTACCATAGGCGATGGGAGTATTGTTGATACACATACACTTATTGAGGGTTACACTACCATAGGAAAAAATAATCATATTTTTTCGCATGCCACAGTAGGCTCAATACCACAAGATTTAAAATACAATGGCGAAAAAAGCGAACTTATAATTGGTGACAATAATAAAATAAGAGAATACACACTTATAAATCCTGGAACTGAAGGCGGCGGGATGATAACAAAAGTAGGAAGCAATAATCTACTAATGGGCTATGTTCACTTAGGACACGATGTTATCATGGGTGATAATTGCATACTTGCAAATGGCGCTACATTGGCAGGTCATGTTGAACTTGGAAATTATGTTGTCGTTGGCGGACTAACCCCTATACATCAATTTGTTCACATTGGAGACTTTGCTATGATAGCAGGTGCAAGCGCATTATCTCAAGATGTTCCGCCTTATTGTTTGGCACAAGGAAATCATGCAATGCTTAGAGGATTAAACTTGACAGGGTTAAGAAGACATGTTGATAGAGTTGAAATCGATAATTTAAAAATAGCGTATAGAGAACTATTTGAACAAGGAAATCCTCTGCAAGACACAGCAAAAAAACTAGCTCTATCAAGTGAATCTAATTCAGTCAAAAATTTAGCTAATTTTATTATTAATTCTAAAAGAGGAATTCCATTTGAGAGAGAACAAAAATGATTGAAAAACATTGTAATTTTTGTGGAGCAATAGACACTCAAGAAAATCCATTGGTAGCTGGAAAAGAAGCATTTATATGTGCCAATTGTGTTGTTTCTGCATACAAAATACTTTTTGGTGATACCGAAGATGCATTTTTGCCACAAGAGATGGAAGGCGAACTTATATATCCAAAGGAGATGAAAAAACTTCTAGATGATTATGTCATAGGTCAAGATAATGCAAAAAAAACTCTTTCTGTTGCTGTTTATAATCACTACAAACGAATATTTAAACAACATGAGTCAGAGGATGAAACAGAGATATCAAAATCCAACATACTACTAATCGGACCAACAGGAAGCGGAAAAACATTACTCGCTCAAAGTATCGCTAGATTTTTGAATGTTCCTATAGCAATTGCCGATGCAACAACATTGACAGAAGCTGGATATGTAGGTGAGGATGTAGAAAATATATTAGTTAAACTATTTCAAGCAGCAGATGGTGATGTACAAAAATGCGAACATGGTATAGTTTTTATAGATGAGATAGACAAAATCGCTAGAATGGGCGAAAATAGATCTATAACTAGAGATGTTTCGGGAGAGGGAGTACAACAAGCTCTTTTAAAAATTATAGAGGGCTCTATTGTAAATATTCCTCCAAAAGGTGGGAGAAAACATCCAAATCAAGATTTTATACAAATTGATACTTCAAATATACTATTTATTTGTGGTGGAGCTTTTGATGGATTATCTGAAATTATCAGAAGAAGACAAGGAGCAAATGTTCTTGGTTTTGAACAAGAGAAAAAAAGTAGTCTAGAAAAAGAAGAAGCGGTATCTTTCGTTGAACCTGATGATTTGGTAAGTTTTGGTTTAATTCCTGAACTTATAGGAAGATTACATGTGATAGCAACACTTGAAAAAATAACTCAAGAAGATATGATTAGAATTTTAACTGAACCAAAAAATGCACTTACAAAACAGTATCAAAAACTATTTGAATTAGATGAAGTTAAACTATCTTTTGAAAAAGAAGCTTTGAGTGAAATTGCAAAAAAAGCAATAGAAAGAAAGACTGGTGCAAGAGGACTAAGATCAATTTTGGAAGAGTTGCTTTTAGAAACTATGTATGAACTTCCAGAGCTTAAAGGTTATGAAGTTATAATAACATCCGATAATGTACTAAGTGGTACAAAACCTTTATATATCAAACAAAAACAAACTGCATAAAATAATAAAAGGATTAGAATGATTAAAAAATTATTTGGGCTCTTTTCAAGCGATTTAGCAATTGACCTTGGAACAGCAAATACTCTAGTTTTAGTAAAAGGAGAAGGTATAGTCATAAATGAACCTTCCATTGTTGCTGTTCAATATGATCATATGGGCAAAGAGAGAATCTTGGCTGTTGGACATGAAGCCAAAGAGATGGCTGGAAAAACTCCTGCACATATTAGATCTATAAGACCAATGAAAGATGGAGTAATTGCTGATTTTCATGTTACTGAAATGATGATTAGATACTTCATAGAAAAAGCCCATAAAAGAAAAAGATTTTTTAGTCCTAGAGTTATGATTTGTGTTCCTTATGGCATAACACAAGTAGAAAGAAAAGCGGTAAAAGAATCTGCTCTAAACGCAGGAGCAAGAGCAGTTTATCTAATCGAAGAACCAATGGCAGCTGCAATTGGAGCTGGACTTGCAGTAAAAGAACCACAAGGAAATCTGGTTGTTGATATAGGTGGAGGTACAACAGAAATTGGTGTAACCTCTATGGGTGGTTTGGTGCTATGTAAATCTATTAGGATTGCTGGTGACAGATTAGACCAAGTAATTATAGATTATATCAAGAAAAACTACAACCTATTAATAGGCGAAAGAGTTGCTGAAAACCTAAAAATAAAAATTGGGACAGCAGTAACATTAAATGAAGAATTAAGTTCTACAGTGTATGGTAGAGATCAAGTTGAAGGAAATTTGATTTCTATTGAAGTTACAAGCGAACATATAAGAATGGCTATTTCTGACACATTAAGAGAAATAGCCGAAGCATTAAAATCAGTTCTTGAGGAGATGCCACCAGAACTTGCTGGAGATATAGTAGAAAATGGGGTTGTGCTCACAGGTGGAGGAGCATTAATAAGAGGTTTAGACAAATACCTTTCTGATATTATCAAAATACCAGTATATGCTGCTGAGGAACCTTTGCTGTGTGTAACTAAAGGCACAGGCAAAGCAATCGAACAACTTGATATTTTACAACACGTAGCATATGAAGACTAAAGTCATTACTATTTTTCTGCTATTAGTCATACTAATAGCATTAATTCTACATAATAAAAACCATATTATTAATTCAAATTTTCAATCTAAACTTTCGCCATTAAAAAAATTTTATATAAATACTGTTGATGATATTAAAAGCTCATTTAATGACTATATAAACCAAAAACGAAGCATTGAAAAATATAAAAAAGAAAACGAGGAACTAAAACTTCAACTATTGGATCAACTAAACTATATAGATGAAAGCAAAAAACTTTATAAAGTTTTTCCTGCTCTAAAAAAAATGAAATTAAATAAAAATATAGATTTAGTGCAAACTATTTCATACATAAAATTTAATAATTTTTCACAAATAATATTAACAAAGCCGGATAAATTAGAAGAAAATAGAATATATGGACTTATCCAAAATGGTGTAGTTGGAGGAGTGGCTAGAGTAGAAAACAATCAACTTATAGGTTATCTTCCAAATGATGGCAAAAGTAGATTTTCTGTTTTTGTTGGTAAAGCAAGTGCACCTGGAATTGCTATAGGTAGTGGTGATAGATACGCTACTGTTCAGTTTATACCAAAATGGTTTAATATAAAAATTGGAGACAAGGTTGTAACTAGTGGATTGGATGGTATATTCTATGGCGATATACCCGTTGGTATTGTAAAACAAGTTGAACTTCAGGGGAATTTTAAAGTTGCACATATCGAAATATATGGTAATGCATTCAATCCAAAGATATTTTTCCTTGTAAAAAATATAAAACCTGTGCTATATGATTCTAATTTGGTAAACTATGCTAGAGTACCTACTAGTATGATGCCAAAAGATGGACAAATGCAAGATTTGAATAAATCATTGCCAGGTGGTCAAAAACCAGCATCACTTTCAAGTACTCCACTTGTTGAAATAGATCAAACCAGAGAATATGAAATAGACACAACAAAACAAATGCAGCCAAATGGATCAACATCAAGAGTAAATGATAATTCAAACTCTAATTCCAATTCTCAATCAACAGAAAAAAATACAGATAGTGACAATAAAAACTCAAATAAAGAAAACCTTGAATTGTTAAATTCAACAAACTAGATAGGCTTCCCTTTTTGGGACTTTAAGAGGGTTTTTGGTATAATATTAGACTTAAATTAGGGGTTCTTCAATATGCCAAAAAGAGATGACATAAAAACAATTTTACTTATTGGTTCAGGTCCAATTGTTATAGGACAAGCCTGTGAATTCGATTACTCTGGAACACAAGCCGCAAAAACTTTAAAAGATTTGGGCTATAAAGTTATACTTATAAATTCTAACCCCGCTACTATTATGACAGATCCTGAGTTTGCACACAGAACTTACATAGAACCAATTACTGAAGAGGTAATTGCAAAAATTATCGAAAAAGAAAATGTTGATGCTATATTACCTACTATGGGTGGACAAACTGCACTAAATGTAGCTATGAGTATGCATGAAAAAGGTATGTTAGAGGGGATTATATTTCTTGGTGCAAATCCAGCAGCTATAAAAAAAGGTGAAGATAGACAAGATTTTAAAGAAGCTATGATAAAAATAGGCATGGATATGGCAATATCAAGATATGCTTATAATATGGATGAAGCAATAATAGCAGCAAAAGAGATAGGGTTTCCATTGATTGTTAGAGCATCTTTTACTCTTGCAGGCGGAGGAAGTGGTGTTGCTTATAATATGGACGAATATAAAGAAATCGTTAAACATGGTTTAGAAGTTAGTCCTATTAGCGAAATTCTAATCGAAGAATCACTTCTTGGATGGAAAGAGTACGAAATGGAAGTTATCAGAGACAAAGATGATAACTGTATAATAGTTTGTTCTATAGAAAACTTTGATCCAATGGGTGTTCATACTGGAGATAGTATCACAATAGCACCTGCACTTACTTTGACTGATAAAGAGTATCAGCATATGAGAAATGCCAGCTTTAAAATCCTAAGAGAAATTGGCGTTGATACTGGTGGATCTAATGTGCAGTTTTCTATCAATCCAGAAACTGGAAGAATGATAGTAATAGAGATGAATCCTAGAGTAAGTAGAAGCTCGGCACTAGCTAGTAAAGCAACTGGTTATCCTATAGCAAAAGTTGCTACGCTTTTAGCTGTTGGCTTCACGCTTGATGAAATTACAAATGACATCACAGGTACTCCAGCAAGCTTTGAGCCTGTAATAGATTATATCGTAACAAAAATACCTAGATTTACATTTGAAAAATTCCCTCAGGCAAACTCAACTTTGACAACTGCTATGAAAAGCGTGGGTGAAGTTATGAGCATGGGTAGAACATTTAAAGAGTCATTTCAAAAAGCACTATGTTCTCTTGAAACTGGACTTGTTGGATTTGATTTTATTTCATGTGATAAAGATATTCTATCAAAAGAGATTCGAAGACCAAACGACAAAAGAGTACTTTATGTTGCACAAGGCTTTAGAGATGGGCTTAGCGTAGAAGACATTTATGAACTTAGTAAAATAGATAAATGGTTTTTATACCAAATAGAAGAACTTGTAAAAAGAGAAGATGAAATCAATCTTGAATCTATAAAAGATGCTGATTTTATGAGAAAAATTAAAAGTGAAGGATTTAGCGATGCAATGATTGCAAAGTTAATTCTAAAAAATGATGATATTGAAATAAGCGAAAATGATATATATAACATAAGAGAAAAACTTGATATAAAATTAGAATATAACGAAGTTGATACTTGTGCCGCTGAATTTAAAGCTTTGACACCATATCTATATTCAACTACAAATATTACTAAATTGCCGTCCATTAGTCAAAAATCAAATGAAAAGAAAAAAGTATTGGTAATTGGCGGTGGTCCAAACAGAATTGGTCAAGGAATAGAATTTGACTATTGCTGTGTTCATGCATCTTTTGCGCTTGAAGATATGGGGGTAACCTCAATTATGTATAACTGTAATCCAGAAACTGTTTCGACGGATTATGATACATCCGATATTTTATACTTTGAGCCAATAGACTTTGAGCATGTTAGAAGTGTTATAGAGCTTGAAAATCCGGATGGCGTTATAGTTCACTTTGGAGGTCAAACACCTTTGAAATTAGCTAAGAAACTTACATCCATTGGAGCAAAGATTGCAGGTACTAGTGCAAAGGTAATTGACTTAGCTGAAGATAGAGAACAATTTTCTACTTTTATTAATGATCTTGGACTAAAACAACCAGATAATGGAACGGCAGTAACAAAAGAAGATGCTCTAATCATCGCAAATCGTATTGGTTATCCAGTATTGGTTCGCCCTAGTTTTGTATTGGGCGGTAGAGGTATGAGAACTGTATATGGCGATAGTGAACTAAAAGAGTATATGGATGAGGCCGTAAGTGTATCAAATGATGCACCTGTTCTTGTTGATAAATTCCTAGATAATGCAATAGAACTTGATGTGGATGCTATATGTGATGGCAAAGATGTTTATATTGGTGCTGTTATGCAACATATAGAAGAGGCGGGTATCCACTCTGGAGATAGTGCCTGTTCTCTTCCTCCTGTATCTATATCAAATGAACTTCAAGAAGAGATAAAAAAACAAACTGCTCTTATTGCATTAGGGCTAGGTGTTGTTGGTCTAATGAATGTTCAGTATGCTATACATAAAGGTGAAATTTACCTTATCGAAGTTAATCCTAGGGCTTCAAGAACGGTTCCTTTTGTGAGCAAAGCAACAGGTGTTCCATTGGCTAAAGTTGCAACAAGAGTTATGGTGCAAGGCAATTTAAAAGAAGCTTTAAAATATTATGATACATTTTGTGTAGTTAATTTTGACAAAGATATAATGGAACCAAATCTTAAAAATCATATAGCCGTAAAAGAAGCTGTATTTCCATTTAACAAACTTCCTGGATCTGACCTTATTTTAGGACCAGAAATGAAATCAACAGGCGAAGTTATGGGAATAAGCGATAACTTTGGTATGAGTTTTGCAAAAAGTCAGTTTGCAAGCAAAAACAATATACCACTAAGCGGTAAACTATTTTTGTCTTTGACCCAAAATGATAAATGTTTTGCTGGCGAGATAGGAAAATCTTTTGTTGATTTAGGATTTGAAATAGTTGCAACAGCAGGAACACATAATTCTCTAAGCGAAGCTGGGATAGCTTCTACAAAGGTTTTAAAGGTATCTGAGGGAAGACCTAATATCGATGATATGATAAAAAATGGAGAAATTGCTCTTGCTATAAACACAAGTGATAATAAATCAAGCAAAGATGATGCAAAAATCATTCGCCAATCGGTCCTTAGTGCAAATGTGGCATACTTTACTACAGTTGCAGCAGCTAGGGCAACTGCATTGGCTATAAAAGAATTGCAAAAAAGTGGTAATACGCTTGAGCCAAAAGCTTTGCAAGACTATCTCAATTAACAAGTAACAAACAGTGAGCAGTGAGCATTTAAACCAATTTGTTTTTCTGACATCGACCGATACTACCATAGGTTTTGTTTCACAAAATATGGATAAACTAAATGAGATAAAACAAAGACCTAAAGATAAAAAATTTATAAAAGCACTTAACTCACTTGATACTCTAAAAACTTTTGCGAGAGTTCCAAATATGCATAAAAAAAGAGTTAGAAGAGCAGAGAAATCTACATTTATAATTAAAGATGAATCTTTTAGAGTAATAAATGACAAAAAACATTTGCTACTTCTAGATAAGCTAAAATGGGCATACACAACTTCAGCAAATCAAAGTGGTGAATTATATGATGAAGAGTTTGCTATTGAAAATGCAGATATAATAATATATCCTTTGAATAAAAAAAATATTAAGGCATCGCAGATATTTAGTATAAACAATACAAAGATTAAAAGGCTTAGAGCATGAATACAATCTGGAAAAACAGCAATCTATACATAGATGTCGAGGAAAGTAGTATTCCATGGCTTAAGATATTTACAAAGTACCAATACCAAGAGATGAGCGAAGTCCCAAAAGAGATAAGATATGAGATATATGAGATACTTGATATCATAGAAAGATTGATGATAGAGTACTATAATCCAAAAAAAATCAACATAGCATCATTTGGAAATTATCTACCTCATGTTCATTGGCATATAATGGCTAGATTCGAAAATGATAGCCATTTTCCAGAACCTATGTGGGGAGAAAAACAAAGAAATAAAGAGCCAAATCTCCCTCCTATGGATGAGTTTATAAAAAAATTAATTGAAAATTTGGACTCTTAAACTTACTCTACGAACAGTGTCCACCACCACAACATCCACTGCTTTTTGGCTCATTCATCTCAACTGAAATTTGAAGTTCATTACCAACTTCACTTAATGTAAAATTATGTTTTTGACAAAACTCCTCATTCATAAATCTAACAATATGACTAGCTTTTAAAAGTGCATCATCTTTTGAAGCAAACTCTTCATTATTTACAAAATCACTTTTTTGAAAACATTTACACTCTTTTAATACATTTATTTTTGTCATTTTTTATCCTTACTGTATTTTAAAAACCTGATAATATCAAAATTTACTTAAATATTAGGAGTTATTTACTCCTAAATTAAATGCGACTAAGTGGCATTAAAGCGCTAAAAAATTATAATTCACTAAATAATAAGATGGAGATAAAATGAAAAGTAAAATATTTATTGCTTTTATGCTAATGTCAACGCTTCTATCTGCAAAAATTGATATAGCTACTTCTATAGCGCCTCAAAAAGCTCTTGTTGACGCTATAGGTGGCAAAAATGTAAATACAATCGCTATGATACCAGCTGGTGCTAGCCCACACTCTTATGAGCCTAAACCGTCACAAATGATAATTATTTCAAAAGCGAAAGTTTATTTTACAGTTGGGATAGAGTTTGAAGAAGCATGGATTGGAAGATTTAAATCACAAAATAAAAATATGATGATAGCTGATAGTGCACTTGGCATTAAAAAAATTAAAATGGTAGCTCACCATGATGAAGACGAAGATGAGCATCATCATGAAAATGAACTTGACCCTCATGTGTGGACAAACCCAAAAAATCTTATCATTATGGCCACAAACATTAAAAATACGCTAATTAGACTTGATCCTTCTAATAAAGTTGTATATAGCAAAAATTATATCAAACTTGTTAACTCTCTGAGACAAACTGACTTACAAATAAAAACTATTTTAAAAAATACTCCCAATGGTAGTAAATTTATGATTTTTCATCCATCTTGGGGATATTTTGCAAAAGAATATGGCTTAATTCAATTACCAATAGAGCTAGAAGGAAAAGAACCAAAAGCAAAAGATTTAATAATGCTAATGTCAAAAGCAAAAAAAGAACATATAAAAGCTATATTTGTAGCACCTGAATTTTCAGACAAAAGTGCATCACAGATATCAAATACCCTTAAGATACCTGTAGTAAAAATATCAAATCTTGGATATAATTGGCACGAGTATATGATAAGTTTTGCAAAGGCTATAGCGCATTACAAATGATTAAAAAAATATTAGAGATAGATGATTTAACATTTAGTTATGATGACAACAATGTATTAGAAAATATAAATTTATCTCTAAATGAAAAAGACTTTTTAGCTATCATTGGTCCAAATGGTGGCGGGAAATCGACTCTACTTAAACTTATTTTAGGGATTTTGGAAACAAAAAATGGAAAAATAACCATAAACAATCAAAATCCATCGCTCCAACTGTCAAATATAGGCTATGTTCCTCAGAATACAAACATAAATACATCTTTCCCCATCAAAGTCATTGAAGTTGTTCTAATGGGTCATATTAGTTATAAAAAGCCTATTTTTGGTTATGGTAAAGATGAGATAGCTTGTGCTTTAGGGGCATTGGCACAAGTTGGTATGGAAAAATTTGCAAATTCTAAAATAGGTTCTCTCTCTGGTGGTCAAAGACAAAGGGTTATGATAGCGAGAGCTCTGTGCAATCACCCTACTCTTTTATTGTTGGATGAACCAACTGCTAGTATTGATGTCGATGGACAAAAACAAATTTATGAGCTACTAAAAGAGCTCAATAAATTTATAACTATAGTTGTAGTAAGTCATGATATATCTGTCACACTCAATTATGCCAACAAAGTTGCCTACATCAATAAATTTTTAAAACTACACAATAATATAAATAAATTTTCTACTACGCCTCAAAATGGTCATTTTTGTGAAGTTGAATTGATGCAAATGTTTAGGAATAAAAATGTTTGAAATTTTTACAGTTGACTTTATGCAAAATGCTCTTATGGCAGGAGTTTTAGTTAGCTTAATCTCTGGTATAATAGGATCACTTATTGTAGTTAACAGAATGGTATTTTTAGCTGGTGGAATTGCTCATACATCTTATGGGGGTATAGGTTTGGCTATATTCTTAGGGTTGCCTATATTTTTAGGAGCTTCCATATTTGCTGTTGCTGCTTCAATATTGATGGCTTTTTTGGCTTTAAAATACAAAGAGAGAGTAGATACATTCATAGGTCTAATTTGGGCAACAGGTATGGCTATAGGTGTTATCCTGATAGATTTGACACCTGGATACAATGTTGATTTGATGAGCTATCTTTTTGGCTCAATATTGGCTGTTGAGACAAGCGATTTATATACTATGTTTAGTGTATTTGTTATGATTTTGATTTTTGTAATTTTTGGATATAGAAATATACTTGCTGTCTCTTATGATAGCGAATATGCACATATTAGAGGTGTTAATGTAGGGCTTTTTTATACCCTAATACTTGTTGTTTCATCAATTGGTATTGTTATGACCATGAAAGTTGTTGGACTTATATTGGTCATCTCAATGCTTACTATCCCTGTTTTTATAGCAGAAAAAATATCCAATAGCTTAATTGGTATGATGATAGTGTCTGGATTGATTTCTACGCTTTTTACTATAATTGGTTTAATGGTATCTTATTATTATAATTTAACAACTGGAGCTACAATTATATTGGTTAGTGTCGTTGGAATGATACTATTTTTAACAATTAAAAAAATATATGATTTATTTAAACGAGGGACAATAGCCTAGAGTTTTCACATCTAGACTATTTAAATTATCTTACACAATCAAAGAAGAAGTCAGTTTTCCCAATTTCTTTTGTTTCTTCATCTAGCTGATCAAGGATTGCATTTGTAATCCATGTTAAAAGATTCAAAGCTCCTTTGTATCCGCTGATAGAATATCTATGCAAATGGTGTCTATCAAAGATTGGGAATCCAATTCTTATTAGTGGAATTCCAGTATCTCTATAAAGCTCTTTCCCATATACATTTCCGATTAAGAAATCAACTGGCTCTGTAAAAAGAAGGCTTCTTAGGTGCCACAAATCTTTACCAGGCCAAATTTGACATTCACTTGCCCAAGGAGATTTATCTATGATTTTTTGCATATCATCTTCCCAACCTTTTTTAGGTGCATTGTGACATAAAACATGAGTTGGAATACCACCCATTTCAACAATAAATGAAACTAAGCCCAACAAGAAATCAGGATCGCCATATATTGCAAATTTTTTACCATGCATATAAGGATAACTGTCTTGCATAGCATCAACAAGTTGAGCTCTTTGTACATTTAACTCTTCTGGAACATCTTTGCCTGTAAGCTCTGAAAGTTTCATAATAAACTCATCAGTACCGCCCAAACCAATTGGGTTACAAGCTGCATAGTCTTGTTTCCATTTTACTTTAATTGTTTTTGCTGTTTGAACTGTTGAATATTTTTGCAAACTGATAGTTGCTTTCGCATTTATAGCAGTTTTTGCATTATCCAAAGTTGTACCGCCAGCATAAAGTTTATATTCACCTGCTCCAGTATTCCATTGTTCTTCATGGTCACCAATCATAACAATTTTATCGCCAAAAAGTTTTGCTATCTCTTTTATTTCTGCTAAACTTCCAAGATATGGCTCAAATCCAGGAATTATATTGATTCTTTCTTCGTTCAATACTTTTTCACTTCTCTCTGGGCTAAGTTGTTCCAAGATTGATTTCATCATATTATCATAACCTGTAATATGACTACCAACAAAAGATGGTGTATGTGCATGTGTGATAACTGTATTATCAAGCTCACCTTCAGCATCTTCTTTAGCACCTATTACAAATGCATTCAAGTCATCACCTATAACTTCAGCCATACAAGTTGTACTTACTGCAATCATTTTTGGTTTATACATAGCATTACAGTTTCTAAGACCATCTTTCATATTTGAAAGTCCACCGAATACCGCAGCAGATTCACTCATACTATCGGATACGCATGGTGTTGGTTCTTTAAAGTGTCTTGTAAAATAACTTCTAAAATATGCAACACAACCATGACTTCCATGAACATACGGCATAGTATCTTCAAAACCAAGTCCAGCCATAATAGCCCCTAAAGGCTGACAAGCTTTTGCAGGATTTACAGTGATAGCTTCACGAGCTAGATTTTTTTCTCTATAGTCCCAAGATTTTGTCCATTCAGAAATCTCTTCAGCTTTCGCTGGATTAACTGATCCCATATTGCCTTCAAACTCTTTTTTGTTTTTCAGAACTTCTTGATATTCTGGTTTTAAAAAAAGTTTTTGACCATTTACGATGTTTTCTATATCTTGCATGTTATGCTCCTATCTCTGTTTTGGTCCATGGTGCCTTTGTATGACTCCATACTGGTGAATTTAGTGCCAAATCCATATCTTTTGCAAAAATTGCAAAAGCATCATACCCATGATATGGTCCACTATAATCCCAGGAATGCATTTGTCTAAATGGTAGCCCCATTTTTTGAAATACATATTTTTCTTTTACTCCAGATGCAACAAGATCTGGTTTAAGAATTTTAACAAATTGCTCTAATTCATACTCATTTACATCATCATATATTAGTGTACTTTTAGATATTTCTTCTTTTGTTCTTTTATAGTCATCCCCGTGTCCAAACTCATACCCAGTTCCAACTATTTCCATTCCTAAATCTTCATAAGCACCAATTACGTGTCTAGGTCTTAGACCTCCAACATATAACATAACTTTTTTACCTTCTAATCTAGGTTTATATTTTTCTATTACTGCATCTGTCATTTTTGTATATTTTTCTATTACTGCTTCTGTTTTAGCTTTAATAGTATCATCAAAACATGCTGCAATTTTTCTCAAACTTTCTGTTGTTTTGCTAGGGCCAAAAAAGTTATATTCGATCCAAGGTATACCAAATTCTTGTTCCATATGTCTGCTGATATAGTTCATACTTCTATAGCAATGAAGTAGATTCAACTTTGCTTTTGGTGCAATTGCCAATTCTTTATATGTTGCATCACCACTCCATTGAGCAATAACTCTTAAACCCATTTCTTCAAGAAGTATTCTTGAACTCCATGCATCTCCACCTATGTTATAGTCGCCTATAATAGCAACATCATAAGGAGTAGACTCAAAGTCTTTTCTAGCACTAGCATCTGGCATAACTTCATCTCTGATCATATCGTTTGCTATATGGTGACCCAAGCTTTGAGAAACACCACGAAAACCTTCACAAGATACAGCTATAGTTGGTTTTGAGCTATCAGCTTTATGTTTTTTAGCAACTGCATGTATATCATCTCCGATAAGTCCGATTGGACACTCTGATTGGATTGAAATACCATTGTTTAATGGGAATAAAACATCAATCTCTTCAAGAGCTTGTTTTAGCTTTTTATCTCCACCAAAAACGATGTCTTTTTCACTAAAATCTGTACTAAAATTCATTGTAACAAAAGTATCAACACCAGTTAATCCAACATAATAGTTTCTTCTTCCTGCGCGACTATATTGTCCACATCCTATAGGTCCGTGAGAGATATGAATCATATCTTTTACTGGGCCCCAAACAACACCTTTTGAACCAGCATATGCACATCCTCTTTGACTCATTACGCCAGGAACTGTTTGTTTGTTGCTTTTTGTTTTATCGCAAGCTCCCTTAACACCTTCTGGAGAATCAACTCCAAGATGTTTTTCACGGTTGCTTCTAGCTTTCTCTGGATATACTTTTAATATCTCTTCGATTGCTTCTTTTTGTAGTTCTTCTAATGTTCCTGCTACCATTTTTTCTCCTTTTGTAAAAATAAAAGTATTAAGATACTTTTACTCTGTATAGATTCATATCGTCTAGTTTTCTACATAAATCTTTTGTAGCTTCACCATCTACAGACTTTGAAATTTCACTTATTTGATATTTATTAGTATAATAAACCATTCTGAAATCGCCTTGAACCTCTGTGTTTTCATAATAGTCAACAAATGCCACATGAGCAAAAGTACCTTCTGGCACAGATATTTCTTCTAATTTAGCGCCTTCTCTAGTTTCACTTGTTAAAGTAACAACTTTTCCTTTTGGATCAACGCCATCTTTAACTTTTTCTATCACTTTGTCAAAACTTACATCATTTCCTTCACTCGCTGGGAAGTGGTAACCACATACAAACATTTTATTCTCCTTTTTATTGTTTATTTTCTTCTCTAAGTAGCTGAGCTACTTTTGGATTCATCCACAAAAGCTTAAATTACGCTTCTTCAGCTTTTTTACCGATTGCTTCTTCTTCAACTTCTTCTTCAAGACCAAATTCCATCAATAGAGCTTCAAGGTCATCCATTTCTAATGGTTTTGGAATTACTTTTAGGTCATTGTTGATTATTTTTCTTGCCAATTCTCTATATTCAAAAGCTTGATCACTATTTGGTGCAAATTCAACAACTGTCATTCTTCTAAGCTCAGCTCTTTGAACATGGTTTGAACGAGGCACAAAGTGAATCATTTGAGTACCGATTTGTTTTGCCAAATGTTTAGCAAGATCATACTCTTTATCAGTCATTCTCGCATTACAGATAAGTCCTGCAAGTCTAACTCCACCAGTATTTGCATATTTCAAAATCCCTTTAGAAATATTGTTAGCAGCATACATCGCCATCATTTCACCTGACATTACTATGTAAATCTCTTGAGCTTTACCCTCGCGGATAGGCATAGCAAATCCACCACAAACAACGTCTCCAAGAACATCGTAAGATACGAAATCTAAATCATCGTCGTAAGCACCCTCTTCTTCTAGAAAGTTAATCGCCGTAATAACACCACGACCTGCACAACCAACTCCTGGCTCTGGTCCACCTGACTCTGTACAATTTATATACCCTTCAGTTATATCAGTATTGTCTGGGTGAAATTCTCCAGCACCTGGTTTACATACATCTTCAAGTTCCAAATCTTCAACTGTACCAGCCTCGCTTGCAAGTTGCATAATTGTTGATTGTGCTTTTTCGTGCAAAATCAATCTTGTAGAATCCGCTTTTGGATCACATCCTACGATTAGTATTTTTTTACCATAATAATGGCACATAGCAGCCAATGTATTTTGTGAGGTTGTAGATTTCCCAATCCCACCTTTACCATAAAAAGCAATTTGTCTTAATTCTGCCATATTTTTCTCCTTTGATTTATTTACGAAAACTATAATGCATATATTGTTCCGTAGAAATAAAAAAAAGAAAAATATTTTTTATTATTTTAAATTTTACACACAAAACAGCTATCTTGGTCGGGGCAAAACTCACAAGCTGGTGCAACTTCGTCTATAGAATCGTATATAAATTTTTTCCATAATTTATCTTTTGGTTTTATGTTTACAAGTTTTGGAAAATGTTCTTGCATAAAATTATTCATTTGTGCTCTATTGTCAAAACCTAAATCTTGATATAAATGATTCATCATCAATGACACATGAGCCAAATGTGGGGCTATTTTATTTTTTGATATATCATCTTTTGCATATTGTTGTAAAAAAATAGTTACTTTTTTTTCTAATCTTTTTAAATTGTCCATTCTATATCCATTTTATAAAGTTTCTTTCTCTCTTTTGAAGATGGCAAGTTTAATAGTTTTCTATATTTTGTTATAGTTCTTCTAACCATTTTTACATTAAAACGACTTTCTATTTTTTCTAAAATCTCATCATCATTCAATGGAATATCACGAGATTCATTTTCAATAAGTTGTTTTATAAAGTTTTTTATCTCAGAAGAAGATAAATTTTTAGAAACAGCATTTGTAAAAAAATGTTTTAGAGCAAAAATTCCACGAGAGCACTCTATGTATTTATTTGAAACAGCTCTTGAAATTGTTGATTCCTCGAAACCAAGCTCGTCTGCAACTGTTTTCATAATAAGAGGTTTGAGCTCTCCACCTATAAAAAATCCGATTTGTTTTTCAACAATAATCAAAACAAGTTTATAAAGTGTAGATTTACGAAGCTCCAACAAACCAACCAAATCTCTAGCTTCCTTGAGTTGATAACGCAATTCTTCATTTTTGGAATTAAACGGATCATTAACCACAATATCCGGATAGCTATCGTTGTTGATTTTGATGTTTATATCATCGCCCACTTCTACAAAAAAATCTGGGATTATTTCTTTTTCCTCTTCCATATAATCTGCTGATGGCGAAAATCTAAAACCTTTAATAATATTCATAGCTTCATTAAAACGATGATGTTTATAGTACTTATCAAGTGTTTTGAAGTTTTGAATCATTTTAGAAACAAGTTTATTTAGCTCATCATCGAGATCTAGTTGCAGTAGTTGAAACTCGCATGCTTCTTGTAAATCTTTTGCTCCAACGCCTGCAGGTTCAAGATAGGCAAATCTTTGCCGTATATTCTCTACAAACTCTTTGTAAACATTGCATTTTTTTGCAATTTCATCAATATCTCCATCAAAATAACCTCTATCATCAATATCAAGTAGTATTTCATGAGCGACTTTTTGCGAATTTGGTGTTGGAAATAATGGTGAGGTAATTTGTTCTAAAAGCACATCATATAAAGATTCTTCATGCAATAATGTATTTTCTATAAAATTTTGTTTTTGATTATTATCAGAAGAGTAATTTTTACAACTACATTCTAAAAATGGATTTTCATAGCTATATTTTTTAAAAATATCATCAAGTTCTTGTATTGATGATTGAAGTATTGGCAGCCAAAGCTTCAAAGAAATATTTAGCGATTGTTTTTGTTTAAATAAAAGTCTATTTTTCATAATAATACTCTATCCAAATCAAAAAAGATTTGGAACAAGTAGAGTGATTAAAAAATAGACTAATACTTCAATCTAACAATACCATTTGGTTTTGCTATCTTCATTTGACAAGAAAGTCTTGAATTTGGTGTACATGTTCCTGAACAAATTTCTTTAAGAACTTTAATCTCTTTATCTGTTTTAGGGCTCAAAAATTCCATACCTTGAACAACTTCTACAACACAAGTTCCACATTCTCCATCTCTACATCCAAATGGAAGTGCACTTCCACTTGCCTCTACGATATCTTGTATTGTTGCGCCTTCTTTTACGTTAATGGCCAAAAAATCATTAACTATCTCTACTCTTGTTGTCATTTCTTATCCTTTATTTTAATTTGAATGGCTTTATTAAAACATCGCCTTTGATTAACATCATTGATGCAACTCTTATTTTTGGACTAATTGTATATTGTTGGCACTCAAGAGCTTCTTCTTTGGTGATAGCTCCTAATTCCACTAATATATCCAACTCTTCGTCTTCCATATAGCTAGTTGGTTCTTCGTCGCTAATATTTTGAACCTCGATAAGACAATCTTTGTAATTATTACAATCTATTTGTATTCCTTTGTCGCGAAATATTCTCATCAATGGTTCGCCTATTTTGGCATCATAAATACCATCTTTATCTATATCAAAATGCATAAAAATAACTTTTGCCACTTTCCCTCCCTTTTTAAGATTAATTTTTCCTATTCATACGCTCTCTATGTGCCTTGAGATAGGAGCGTTCTAGCTCCATTTCATCTTCATATTCTTCAAGTGCTTCAAGCTCATGCTCTCTGCACCCTAGTATCTCTACTGGAGCATCAACTCCAAAGAAATGTACTTCATATACACGAATAACTTGCAAAAATTCTCCCATTGATTTTATATATCCAACAGAATCTTTTTTCATCATAAGTGTACCGATTGGCGAATGTGGGTAAGTGCCATCATTTACCACATCTTCTAACAATTTAACTTTTTGTCCAACATGATACTTTGGTCGTTCTGCATCTTTTGAAGAAAGTTTTGCAGTAACACTATCATGTAAAACTATATCTGGATCAACAACCACAACTATTTCCTTCCACTGGTGTACAGCTTGCACATCCACTCAATTTACCATCTTTGAACATATCCCATACTTGTGCTGCACTTGGCGCATAACCATTTTTAAATTCTCCATAAACTCTCAAAAGTGAAAATTTTAAAAAGTCCAATAAGCGATTTTCATCATTTTTGAAATACTCAAGTCCATTTTTAATAAGAGTTCCATATTCTTTGAGTATATGGAATCTTTTAACATTTACCAAACTTGCATCATAATCTATGTCAAAAAATTCAAAATACTCTTCAGCGTCAGTAAGCTCTTGAAATTCATCTAGAGATTTTGTATTATTTTCCATTATATTCTCCTCAATATTCTATGAACAAGGCGTATCAGCATGTGTACTGAGTATGACATCTACATTAGGTATTTTTTTATCCACCTGAGTTGTCAAAGCATCCTCATCTCTCTCGCCAGTTCTGATTCTCTCTACACCTATAACTGGAACCCACCACATTTTACCAGCGCCTCTGCCCAAATCATGACAATTTGCTCTAATGCATTCTTGGGCTATTTTTAAAAATTTATCGCTAGAAACAACTATTTCAATTTTAACTTTTGCAAATAGATCAGTAATGCTATTGTCGGCTTCTTTTAGTCCGAATGAACCTTTGCCAACAACTTCACTTACAGTAATACCTTCAATATTGTTTTTAAACAAATCTTCAAGGACAGCTTTTAGGTTATACTCATTAAATACTGCGATTAACATATACATTTTAAACTCCTAATTCTGATTTTAAAATTTCAATCCAAGCATCAACTCTTTTTGGTGTTTTGTCTTTCTCATTGTGATTATCAATTGCTAAACCACAAAACTTACCATCAATCTCTGCTAATGAAAACTCATAACTATAATCATCTTTGGATACGAAACCTATTGGTTTGGCACCTGCTTTTGTAAATGTCTTGTAAAGCTTCCCGAGAGCTGAACAAAAATGCTCACTGTGTTTATCACAATCGCCAGCACCAAAAAAGGCAACTTTTTTGCCATCAAAATCACCATCATTTTCAATTTCTAAAATAGCATCGACCCATGAAAAATGTGGATCACCTTGCCCCCATGTTGAACTTCCTATAAACAAAACGTCAAATGGTTCAAACTGATCAATATCATCGTAATCATCTTCCATGAAAATAAGATTTTCATCATCTACATCAAATTCTTTTGCTAAACTCTCAGCAATACTCGTTGTTGATCCGCCAGCACTTGCATAAAAAATACCGATATTCATAAAAAACCTCCTTAAGCTACTGCTTGATATTTGTTATATATATTAATTGCATCATCTAACATTTGATTTCCACTCACAACTAACTCATCATAAGTTCTAAATGAATACCTATGAGCATCTTTAAAGAATTTATTTACCACTACAATCTTATTGGCTATTACAACCGCTCTACCAAAACCTTCATGGCTCATTTCCATTACAACACTACACATAACACCTGTTTTTTGTTCAAACGCTAAAGCTAAGGCTTGAAAAATCAGACGAATGTCTTGTATTTGCATCTCGTCTATATCTGCAATTACTGGAATATTTTTTAGATCTTCTTTTGTTCTGATGTATTTCTCTACCAAAATATCTTCATTGCTTTTGTTTGCCCATGTTCCAAATTGATCCAAAGCTCTAACTTGACCAACTAATGTTTCAATAAATACATTCTCCATTACTAAGCTTCCTTTCTATCAATAATCTTTTTGATAAATGGTGGTGGATTTGTACCCAGCATATTTTTAAGCTTATCTATTTCTGAATCTATATTTACTATATCTTTATATTTTATAGGAAATATCCCACTATTGATAACTTTTGCTGCAGCAATAGGTCCTATATCAACAAAATATACTATATCTACGCCATGGAGTTTCGCAATAGTTGCATCTGTGTCTTTTGCTTCAATATTTACAACATGAAATAAATCACTATTTGTTGAAGTAACATTGTATATGTAAAATTGTTTTGCACCACCAAAGTGTGCATCAATATTTTTAGTATCATTAGTAGCAAATGCAACTTTAATTGCACCATTTTCATAGTTATTAGATACAGCTTCCATTTTGAAACTCCTTTTTGTATAATTTACTTTTCATATACATAAAGTGTTCCATTAAAAAAATTTAGAGTGTCATTTCTATCATTTTACCATTAACAATTTCTCCAAACTCTTTACCAAAGCTATAACACTCTTCAAGCTCATTTTCTGTTGGTATCAATTTTACTTTTAGTGGATTTAATGGGACTCTAAAATTTAAACTTTTCATTCTTTGATGTATCATATCTGGTGCTTCTCCACTCCACCCAAAACTACCAAAACTTCCACCTACTTTGCCTTTTTTCTCTAAAAGCATCATACAACCAAGCAAATCCCAAACTGGCTTAGGTGCATCTCCATTTATAGTTGGAGCTCCAATCAATACACCTGTACTCTCTTCTAATATATTTAACATACTATGTTCATCTAGTGCACTTAAATCATAGATATTTGCCACAATATTATCGATATTTTCTGCTCCCTCATACATCTTTTGTGCCATCTCTTGTGTATTTTTATAGCTTGTGACATAAAATATTGATATTATTTTTTTACCATAATGTTTAGATTCTTTTGTACTCCATTGACGATAGAGAGATATGTATTTTTGTGGGTTTGAGCGAATAATTGGTCCATGTAGTGGTGCAATGATTTTTATATCTAGTTTATCATACAATTTAAGAGCATTTAAAACATCACTTTTAAATGGTCTCATGATATGATCATAATAATATTTAAATGAATAATCAAAATCTCCAACCAAATCATCAAAAACCCTACTATCATAATAATGACTTCCGAAAACATCTCCACTAAAGAGTATTTTGTCTTCCACTAGATAACTGCTCATTGTTTCTGGCCAATGCAAATTTGGTGTACTCAAAAACTCAAGAGTTTTGTCTCCTAGTGTTATCTTTTTGTTTGTCCAAATTGTTTCAAAATCCATATTGTCAATTTTAGCAATTGATTTAAACATACTTGTAGCCATAGGAGATATAAAAATCTTAGCGCTTGGCACTCTTCTTACTAATTCAGGCAATGCCCCAGAATGATCGGGCTCGAGATGATGCATTACAATATACTTTATCTCATCATATGAACATATAGATTCTATTTTTTCAAAAAATATATTTGAAAATTCCTCTTTTACTGTATCAAGCAAGATAAAGCCATCTGTAGTTTTTATGAGATATGCATTATATGTTGTCCCATTTGATGTCTTCATAATAATGTCAAATGTCCTTATATCGCTATCACTTACGCCTACATAATAAACATCTTTATCCGCCATTGCTACATTATTCATTAACTGAATCCTTAAGCAGTATCCTTTTGAGCCACAATGGTGGATTGTTATTTATAAGATATTGGATTTTTTGTAATGCATCTTCGATGCTTTCTGTTTCGCTTGAAGATTTCAATGGAAAAATTCCAGCACTTTGAACCATATTTGCTGCTTTTGGACCAATTTGCAAAACATATACTATGTCGCAAGCATCTATACATTCTATTTTATATAAAAGTTTTTCACCTTCATTTTCATATTTTAAAGAAGAGTCAATTTCGCGGGCAAAAGAAAAACCATCACCACTAACTTCATATACAAAAAATCTTTCGCACCATCCAAAATGCTCATCTATATATACATTTTGTTTAGAAGCAAATGCTATTTTCATATTACATATACCAAAATATTTTCATCAATAACTTTACTAAAAGTATCAAAAATGATACTATATGTACCGGTAGTAGCCATAGAACATCCAGCGCAGTTGCCTTGATATGCTAATCTTATCTCTGCATCTATGGTATCTATAAAATCTATAAGTACTATATTCCCACCATCTTTTATAAGGATTGGTCTAATGTATCTGTTTAATGCATCTTCTATAATTTCTTTTTTTTCTTCATAAAGTTTTTTTCTAAAAGAGATATTCAAATTTTTCTTTTTATCTAATTTATGTTCTATTCCTCCCATCTGCATTTTTGCCATAGCATGACCATTTTTTGCAGCATGAAGCATAGCTTCAAATCCCTCTTTTGTTTTTTCTACATCACTTCTATCTTTTAAAAGCCAAATCCCAAGACGAAAAGATGCATTGGTGTGTCCTAGTTTATGGGCTTTTTGAAAATACAACAATGCTTTATCTAAATCCTCTTCAACTCCTATATGGCTTTGATACATTAATGCTAGATTATAATATGCGGAAGAATTTTCATACTTCATCGCTTTTTCAAACCACTCTTTTGCCAATGCAAAATCTTTTTGCACTCCCTCGCCTTTAAGATAAAGTAATCCTAAATTAACCATAGCTTGGTCATTGCCTTTGTCTGTTTCATCTATCCAAAGTTCTTTTGCCAAACTATAATCTTCATTTCTATACGCCTTTAATGCTTCCATATGACTCATTAGCAACACTCCATTTCAGCTATTTCAAGTAACTTAATACCTTTTTCAAAATTATACTCTTCAAACAAATCTGAGATATAAAATACATTAGAACATACATGATACAAGATATCTTTGCGACCATTTTTGGCATATACTTCGTGATAGTCTGGATCAATATTGTCTAAAAATATCTCCCAAAATTCATTTTTTGCCTTAGTATTTTTAGTAAAAAGTTCATGCATCGCATCAAGCACCTCTACTGCATTATGATAACAATCAATATTTTCAAATGTCACATATCTATCTCTACTCATTTAAACCCTTATCGATTTTCAAAACTTAATATTCATATAGTATTCCTTTGAGGAATGAAATATGTATATAAAATTACATTAAAGGAGTATGTGATGGTAAATAGAAAACTTATCAAAGAACTATTAAGTGAATCCGCTTGCTCTCATAATAAAACAAAAAAAGTAAGTTGTGATAGACCAAAACCAGGTGCTACAAATGGAGGATGTGCATTTGAGGGAGCTCAAATTTCTCTTTTTCCATATGCCGATGCTGTTCATTTGGTGCATTCTCCAGCGACATGTCTTGGTGCATCGTGGGAAACTCGTGCTACTTTGACAAGTTTTAAAGGTGAAAATAATACAGTTTTGGGATATTGTACTGATGTTACAACAAATGATATTATTTTTGGTGGAAACAAAAAATTAGAAGAGAGTTTAGAATACATCATAGCAAATAAAGATCCAAAAGCTATTTTTGTATATGAAACATGTGTTACTGCCATGATAGGTGATGATATGGATAATGTATGTGCTAGAATAGAAAAAAAATACAATACTCCAATAATAGTAGTCCACTCTCCTGGTTTTGTTGGAAATAAAAATCTAGGTTCAAGATTAGGCGGTGAAGCTGTACTGGATCATTTGATAGGTACAAGAGAACCGGAAGAGATACATCCATACGGTATCAACCTAATAGGCGAATATAATGTTACTGGAGATATGTGGCAATACATTCCTATCTTAGAGCGTATTGGGATAAAAGTAATTTCAACTTTAGCAGGTGATGGAAGAATAGAAAATATACAAATGGCACATAGAGCAAAACTAAATGTTATAGTATGTGCAAAATCTCTTATAACTCTATGTCGTAAAATGCAAGAGAAATACAATATTCCATATATATCTATATCATTTTATGGTAAACGAGATACAAGTAATGCCATTATGAGTATTGTAAATGCTTTTGGTGATGAAGCATTGATAAAAAAAGCCAAAATGATTATAAAAGAAGAGGAAGAAAAATTAGAAAATTCTCTTCTTTCATATAGAAAAATTTTAAATGGGAAAAAAGCTATCTTAAACACAGGCGGGAACAAATCATGGTCGATAGCTTCTGCTCTTCAAGATATAGGTATAGAAGTAGTTGCAACAAGTATAGCCAAAGCCACGCTAGAAGATATAGAGATTGCCAAAAGTTATGTTCCGATTCTAATGAAATCGCCGCCAAATGAGCAAGCGAAATTAATCGATGAACACAATATTGATATATTGCTAGCAGGTGGAAGAAGTCTTTATACTGCTATCAAGAAAAAAATTGCTTTTGTTGATGTAAATCAAGAAAAAAAAGTAAGTTATGGTGCATATAGTGGTCTCATTAATCTAGCGAAAGATGTAACATATGCTCTTAATAACCCAGTATTTAGCATAGTAGGAACAAAAGCTCCTTGGGAGAATTAAATTTGATAAACTTATTGGTATAATTACATGTGTTTTTATTAGATTACAAATAGGAGTTAGAAATGTGGACATGGGAATCTAAATATTCAGTTGGTATAGAAGTAATTGATCATCAACATAAACGACTTATAGAATATATAAATGAACTTGGTATTGCTGGAGCATATAGATCATTTGAAAATAGACGAAGAGTTCAAGATGTTCTTATAAAACTTGTTGATTATACGATATCGCACTTCTCGTTCGAGGAAGAGCTAATGGAAGAAGCTGGTTATCCTATGCTTGCACCACACATAAAAGTACACGAGGCTTTTGTAGAGAGAGTTGCATTTTTTAAACAAAGATTTGAAGATGGAGAAGATATCACAAAACAGTTGGTAATGGATCTTCAAATGTGGCTTATAAATCATATCCAAAGAGATGATGCGGATTATAAAGATATAGTTCAAAAAGCATTACTCAAAAAAAATATTTCCCCAAATGAAAAAGCAAAAAAAGACAAGTGGCTTAGCTCACTCGTTAAGAAATTTTTTGGGTAACTTTGTATCTTGTATAAATAATGATTATTTGTTCTTGGAACAATTTTTGTATATTATAGATAAAACTTACACTATAAAGAGCAAATTATGGCAAAACCATTTCAGATAAACCCACTAAAGCTTTCTCAACCGATGGGAGCATTACTTGCTTTTTTGGGAATAAAAAACTGTATGCCGCTCATGCATGGTGCTCAAGGTTGTGCTAGTTTTACAAAAGTTTTTTTTACAAGACACTTCAATGACCCTATCGCCATTCAAACAACAGCTGTAAATGATATTACAGCCATTATTGATGGAGGAGATTATTCCATCAGTGAAGCAATAAAAAATATAACTGCCAAAGTAGCTCCTGACTTAGTGGGACTTTTTACTACTGGTCTAACAGAAACAAAAGGTGATGACATCAAAGGAGCAACTATACTGCTCAAAGATAAACAAAAAATCGTCTATGTCAATACTCCTGATTTTGAAGGTGGGCTGGAGAGTGGATGGAGTCTAAGCGTTGCAAGCATCATATCACAACTCATAAAACCACAAGAGCGTGTAAATCCAAATAAACTTCTTTTACTTCCAAATGTAAATCTCACCCCGATAGAAGTTGAAAAAATAAAAGAGAGTATTGCTCTTTTTGGCTTTGAAGTAATTGCCTTGCCTGATATAAGCGAAAGCCTTGATGGGCATCTAGGAGAAAAACAAGGCGCACTTAGCAGTGGCGGTGTAGAAGTTTCTACCATAGAAGCACTAGGCGATGCTGGCATAGTTATATCCATAGGCGAAAGTATGAGAAAATGTGGTGAAAAATTTAAAACCGTGCAGCCCCTTGTACAACATTTTCATATTGATGGTTTGAGCGGTCTAATCGATACTGATAATTTTTATAAAATATTGATGGATTATAAAAACATCAAAACCCCACCTTCTTATGTCGCAAGATGGAGAAAAAGACTTCAAGATGCCTTGCTCGACACTCATTTTCTAATCGGAAGTAGTAGCATAGTCATAGCCGATGAATCAGATAAAGTATATTCTCTCGCAAAAGCTATCAATGAGGCAGGAGCAAATATACCATATGCTTTTGTTCCCACAAAAAGTGCTATCAATGAGTACATAAATGCAAAAAATACAGTTGTTGGAGATATGGAAGATCTAGAAAATATCATAGAGCAATGTGAGATTATCATCTCAAATTTTCATGGAGAGAGGATCGCACATAAACATCATAAAAGCATAATGCTAAGAGGATTTCCAAACTTTGAAGCTGTTGGCAATGGGATGAAAAATGATGTACTTTATGAAGGAAGTTGTTATCTTCTTTTTGAACTTGCAAACCTCATCAGAGAAAGCAGAGAAGCCCACTAGTCAATATCACAATATTCCAAAGATTTCATCTGGTTCCACCTCTCCTGAGGTGTAATATATATATTATTATGGGCGAAAAAGAGAGGTTGTGTTACAATATTACAAGCATGTATAACATCAAAGGTTTAAAGATGAGCAAGCAAAATCAACATTATGTAAACAAAAGTTTAGTGAAAAGATTTTCAGGTGATGGAAAAACAATTAATACTGTTCACCTATATCGTCGATTGTATTTTCATACCAATAGTGATGGAGCTAAGAACATATATTATCAATGCGAAAAAGTTAGTAATATTGTTGAAAATGCGAGCATTAAAGAATTGGCGTTTTGCTCAAATGATAGTTACTCAAAATCAAATATGTTTTGGGATTCTGAATTAGAATCACTCTTTAATGACAGAATTGAGAACAATCTTCTAAGTACACTGTTTGACTCAAATAGAAAAACAAAAAAAACCGTGGTTCTTGAAGATTCAATTTATTCTCGGAAATATGGAATAATATTTGAACAAATTAATGTTAGTAATAAAATCAAATCTAGAATTAATGCCTTCATGCACATATTAACAGTTGCGTCACATTACGAACTTTTCCAAGAGCAAGAATCGCTAAAAGAATACATCAATGGCATCGAAGATAATTCGAGGCTTACTGCCTTTGATGGGTTCAAATTATTCCACATAAAATTTGATAAAGCGAAGTCAATAGGAAAATTAATATTAAATGAATTCCCTGCGAGATATAGATATGATGAAGGAAGCAGGATTGACTATTTGAATCCTCCAATTGATTGTGGAGATATAATAGTCGGGGAATATGAAATACTATTAATGTGCCATGACGAGGACTACGTTCAGAGATTTATGATGGCGAATATTGTATTTGAAGATGATGTGGTAAACTTGCAGTATACAACATGTGTAGGTTATTTACAGTCAGTTAAGAAAAGTATTGTATTTGCATCAAAAGATCCAGAAGATTTGGATGATATTGTGGATCTCTTTAATTCTCAAGAATTCAGGAACTATGTCGGAGGACTTACTAGCAAAAAAAAGCCTATAATAGCAATCCAAAATAACAAAATTTGGATGAAGAAGTTAAGGTTTACCTTGTTCCACCTCTCCTGAGGTGTAACCTATATATTATTGTTTTTAAATAGGGATAAAAAGAGAGGTTGTGTTACAATGTTACAATTAATGCATTCTGCTCTCACAAGAAGGTAGAATGAGAGGAAGTTTATGAAATATTATCATTTGAAACAAAATTGGTCGCAGGTAAAGCTTGGCATGACACTCGAAGAAGCAGAACGAATAATGAAGTTTCGATTCAACCTTGATTCGGACAATAAAAAAGGAAGAATGGTATATTCAAATCATGAAAATGATTACTTGCCTTTCTATATAGTAATTGATAAAATGACTAATAAAATAATTCGAAAACATGAAATTAGAACTTTAGATGAATTGTACTAAATGCATAACAAATCAGTGAAGCCAATAAATTGTCTTGTTCCACCTCTCCCGAGGTGTAACGAAATAAAAAAGGATACAAGAATGAAAATTTTTGAAGGAAAAGACGAACAAGGTAATCTAGCTTATTTTGAAATTTCCAATACATTTTTTGGAAAAACTGACTTTATAAAAGCTATAAAAAAATTGGGTGGTGCTAAGATTATTTCAATTACAAAACATGATGATATTTTTTGTATATTTGAGTTTGGGGCAAAAATATTTGAAATAATGGAACCTTTTGGAGATAGTAGCCGTTTTCATATTTCTGAAAAAATTGCCCAAAGTTCACAAGAGCTCAAAACAATAAAAGAATATCTTTCTAGTTATGATCAATGACCTCTATCATTACCAATAAGATAACAAAAAATTAGAGGCGAAATATTTATTACTCAACATCACAATATTCCAAAGATTTGATTTCTGGTTTTTGCACTCCATTATTGCCATCAATGTATAAAACTTTTAAATTTGTTAAATTTACAAAAGATGCTGGAAGTGAATGCAAAAGATTATCTTCCACATCAAGTTCTATTAGATTTTCAAGCTCTCCTATACACTCAGGTAAATTTATCAATAAATTACCTGCCGTGCTTAGATGTCTCAACTTTTTCAACTTACATAAACTTTGTGGGAGTGATTCGAGTTGGTTATTGTCCAATGTCAATATTTGTAAATCTTCGAGCTTACTCAAATCAAAATCAAGCTCCCAAAGCTCATTATTATTGAGATTGAGCTTTATGAGCATATCATGAGATTCCAATGAAGGTAGATTCGATATGTGATTGCCCTCTAGAAGCAAAGTCTCGAGTTCATCTATTTGTGAGATAGAATCTGGAATTGTTGTTAGTTTATTGTATGAGAGATCAAGATAATATAGTGCTTTCATTTTTCCAAAAACATCTGGTAATTGTTTTAGGTCATTCGTATCGAGTGAAAGATACAGTAATTTATTGAGATTTTTAAACTCATCATCTATTTCTTGGAGTAAATTGGCAGCTATTGTTAGCCTTGTTAATTTTGTTAGCTTACAAAAACTTTTTGGCAATTCTCTTAGATGATTTCCGTTGAGATTTAATACCAACAAAGAATCCAACAAACCAAACTCTTTTGGTAACTCTTCTAATAGATTATTTTCACATTGTAAATTTCTAAGATTTTTAAGATTACAGATACTATCGGGCAACTTCTTTAATCTATTGCCAGATATCTTTAAAACTGTTAAATTTTCCAAAGAGCCGATACTAGATGGCAACTCTCTTAGTTTTTGTTTGGTCAAATCTAAAACAGAAAGTTTTTTTAGAGTTTCTAGGTCTGTTGGGATAACAGAATTGAGTCCATTTGACTTTATCCATATAGAAAAATCTATCAATTCATTATTCTTCATTTTCCATCTCCATATCTTTTATTTTTCTTTGCTCGATCAAAAAGTCAATCTCTTCATAGTCAACTTCGCCAAACTTTATCATATCAAATAGCCTCATCAATGGTCTTCTGCAACAAGTTTTATTACACTCAGTGACTAATTTCTTTGCTTTTTTATATGGAAGATCTGTTTGGCTAAAAATTTGCACTGCTTCATTTATAGTCTTTTGGCCGCAATCACAAATGATTTTATTGCCAACATCTTCCATAAACTATCCTTTTATTTTAAAAATTCGTATTTTTCTCTCATTTGTGTAACTTCAACCATAGCTTCTTGTATTTTTTTGCTTAGAATTGGCAATTTATCATAATCGACCCAGATAGTATCTTCTACGATATCGTGTATCTCTCCAGCAACTTCTACAACTTTTCTCTTCGCACCTGCAAATATTTTTTTTATCTCTTTTTCATCTATTTCTTGTTCCATATTTTATCCTTTATAAAAATTAAAATCCATATACCATATCCAAATTTATGGTTGGTTTTTTGTTCATATACATTAATGTATAATTTTGCACATAATCAAATTTATAATAACTATATAGGTCTGTAATCTCTTTAACCTTAGATGGGATAAATGATATAATCTTTTTAAGTCCTCTGTGATGCAATAATTCTTTTAAAAGCTTATGAGCATCATCAAATGCACCTGATTTCATAATCCATGGTGATATTTTTATCACACTTTTACTAAGCGCGTATGAGTGCTGGTAACCATTTGGCGTACTCAAAAGTAATGATGACTGTTTCATCATGATTTGTGTAATATAAAAAAATCTATCCTCGCCAAAAGCGTACTTGTCATTTTTTCTAAGATTTTCAACATAATTCAAACTTTCTATCTCGTCAACTCTTGTGTTAAACCCCATGCCACCACTACCGCTGTACCAAGCTTTATAAAATGGAGCATATTCATTAAAATTATACTTTTCAAAAAGAGCTTTTTCATCTTGACTTGCTAAAACTATAATTGTTTTATTGTCATTATTAATATTTTTTAATAATAAAGATAATAATCTCTCTTTTGCCTCAAATTCCAAGTCTTCTTTGTAGTAAAAATTGTTAATTAAAATACTATTTTTAAAGACATAAGCACCAATCATTCCAACCAATACTTCATCTTGATATGCACCAAAACAGATTGTTTTATTTTCCATCCATGTTTTAACAAGGAGATTCTTATCGCACAAATTATCTTGAACGAAAGTGTCTAATTTTTTTGGAAAATCTTCAGTATGCCATCCTATGAACATAAATACAACTCTCTTAGCTCAAACGGCTCAAGAACTTGCTTTCTCATGGTTACTATTTCTCTTACTTTTGGTAATAGACTGGTTAATTTTCTCTTACTCGCATGGATACCAAAAGTGCTCAGATGATAATCTAGAGTAGATGTACCTGAATGTTTTCCGATTGGGAAATTTCTAAAAAGTCCTACCTCTTCTGGACAAAATGCTTCGTAAGAAGATGTATTTTTCATCATTCCATTGGCATGGATACCAGACTCATGAGAAAATATATGAGCACCAACGATAGGAAAATTATTATCTATCGTTCTATTTGCTGCGGTACTAACTTTGTTTACCAATTTTGTTAACATATTTGCATCTATCTTGCGATTTTCATTAAATTGGTGTGTTAAACTCATAAGAACTTGCTCAAAAGATGCATTTCCTGCACGCTCTCCTAGCCCAATGACTGTTGTATTGACACTAGTTGCCCCTGCTTCAATACCAGCAATTGCATTTGCAGTTGCCATACCAAAATCATTATGAGTATGCATCTCTATATCTAAGAGATTTAATTTACAAAGCTGGGTAATATTTTTAAATGTTTGTATCGGTGTTAATATCCCTACTGTATCACAATAACGAAATCTTTGAGCACCTATCTCTTTTCCCATGATTAAAACTTCTTTTAAAAAGTCTATATTCGCTCTACTAGAATCTTCCCCGCCTATACAAACAGTTAGATTTTCTTGTTTCGCAGCTCTTATGACTTGTTCTAAATTTTTCAATAATTTAGCTTTATCACCTTTATATTTGACATTTATGAGCATATCTGAAGTTGGGATAGACAAATCAACAGAACTTACACCGCAATCAATAGATGATTCGAGATCACTCATAGTTGCACGGTTCCAAGTCATCAACGGAATAGGAAGTTTTAGAGAAACAATCTCTTTGATATCTTCTTGCTCTTTTTTGCCCATAGCAGGTATGCCAACTTCTATTTCATCTGTGCCAGATTCAAAAAGAAGTTGTGCAATTTCAATTTTTTCTTGTGTATTAAAAGCGACAAATGGAGCTTGTTCACCATCTCTAAGTGTCGTATCATTAATTCGAACCATCTTGTCACCTTTAGTTTTTTATAAACTAATATGCAATATATGTTCCAATGCGATATTATCGAGATTATCCTATTTCATTCTCGTCTTTGAAAAATAGTTTTTTCACGATATCGTGTACAGATTTCTCAATTGGTTGCAGGGCATAGCTATCGTCACAAACTAAGCCGATTGAATTTAATTCTTCCATAGGACAATCTCCAATTTTTTCAGTCAATAAAACATCAACATCTTTAAGAGTTTGTTTTATTTCCTCTATTGGGTTATTTCCATGACAATTTTCAGGCCCACTACAATACGAACTTTCTATTTTTCTATGCATAATAAACTTTATAGCTTTATCACCAGCTTCATATATCAAAAACTCTTTTGCACTTCCAAAGTGCAAATTGATAAGACCTTCTCCAGCAGTTGTTACTGCTACAAGTTTTGTAATGCCTGTTGAACTTAATTGTTCTTTTGTTGCTTGTTCTATTTTTATTCTTTGATTTGCTTTTTCTAAAGCACTTCTCCAAATCTCTATTTTATCATGAAACTCTTCTCTTGATTTGATATTGTACTTTTCTTCTAATTGTTCAAAATCCATAGATGTGAAGCTCTCTTTGGTAAACTCTTCTCCTCTGTCTTCTCCTATAAGACCAACAGCATCAGCACGGCATTGTCTGCAATGGCTCATAAGTTTCATATCCATTCCACAAGCCTCTTGTGCTTCCATAACTTGCTGATCTGTTGCACTTGGCACACCATCAAGCCCAAATTTTGTTCCAAATTCAGGAGATGATAAAATAGGCATTATATTGTGCAAAAATACATTTAACTCTTTTAGTTTTTTAGCAACATTTGGTAAATCTTTGTCATTAACCCCTGGGATAAGTACAGAATTTGCTTTTACTAAAATACCTCTATCTGTAAGCATTTTGATACCCTCTAATTGCTTTTGAAGCAATATTTTAGCACCCTCTTTACCTTTTATTTTTTTGTGCCCATAATATATCCATGGATATATTTTTGAACCTATCTCACCTGTGGCATCAACAGTATTTATAGTTACTGTGACATGATCAACATTGTATTTAACTATCTCATCTATATACTCTGAAAGTCTTAATCCATTTGTAGATAAACAAAGTTTTAAATCTGGTGCCTTCTCTTGCAAAAGCCTAAATGTTTCGAAAGTTTTAGCTGGATTTGCCAAAGCATCACCAGGGCCTGCAATGCCTACAACGGAAAGCTGTTGTATCTCTCCTCCGACAAAAAGAACTTTTTTAACTGCTTCTTCGGGTGTTAATTTTCCACTTGTTACGCCTGGACGACTTTCATTGGAACAATCATATTTACGATTACAATAATTACACTGAATATTACAAGCTGGAGCAACTGGCACATGGATTCTAGCATAGTGTTGATGAGCTCCTTCACTATAACAAGGATGATTATTTATTTTTTCTTGTATCTCCAAAGCCCTAGAATCATTTGGATCAAATTGACTTGAAGTACCACATGCGCAACTCATTTTATTCTCCTTATATAATAACTGGCTGATGCGCAGTTCTATCTTCTGTAGATATATTTTCTCTAAAAGGTTTAGGATTGTTTTTGGGAGAAAATATTCCTTTTTTGGGATGTATTCTAATGTTATATCTACCTTCATTATGTCCTTGCATATAATAATCATCATACAATTCCACATAAGGCATATCCCATACAATAGCGCCTTCAGTTGGACAAGCATCAGCACATTTTGGCATAGTGCTATCTGCACACTCTATGCATTTTTCAGGTTTAACATAAACAATATCTGCAAATTCTATAGGACTTTCATCTGCACTAACTATAGCGGTTGCTGGACATTCGTCTATGCAAGAATTGCAACTTATGCAACTATCAGTAATCATAACTGCCATAATTTATCCTTTAAAAAGTGCTTACATTTTCGTGAGACTGTCTTTGCCCTATGGCAACTGACTCATTGTAAGGCTGTTCTTTAACTGATGGTAACATTAAACCTTTTTTGTTATGAACCCTAATGTTATATTTGCCACCATCTTGTCCTTCTAAAAAGTATGATTCATACTCTGCAATGTACGGCATATCCCATACGATAGCACCTTCAGTTGGGCAAGCCTCGGCACATCTTGGCGAATCTGAATGCCCAACACACTCTACACAAGATTCTGGTTTAACATAGTATTTATTATCATTTGGATTTTTTTCATTTTTTTCGTCCAATATAGCAGCTACTGGGCACTCTGTTGCACATGCATCACAAGCGATACATTCGTCTGTTATCATTACAGCCATCATATACTCCTTAAATTATTAATATAATCTAATACATACATTATCTGTTCCAAAACAGATTTAAAAGTAAAATTTATGCTAAAAAATTAAATAAATTTTCGAAATGGTGTCATTGAAGATTTTGAGAAATTGTGTTTTTTATAAAAAGTATGAGCAGCGATATTTGATTCATCAGTAAGAAGAGTAAGGCGTTTTAGATTTTGATTTTTAGCAAACTCCAAAGAATATTCCATGAGTTTATTGCCAATTCCACTAGACCTATAATTTGGATGAACAATCATATCTTCTAGTATACCGACCATCCCACCAAGTGCAGTTGAAACCGTATAGAGAATAGTTATCATACCTACAATTTTATTCTCTTTTTTAACTACCAAAATATGCCCAACGGAAGGATTTTCTATAATTATTTTTAAACCTTGTTCTTGCATAGATTTATTTGGAATAAATTCATCCTCTTGTGAAAATAACAAGAAAAGCAAATCACACAAATCTGGAATATCGCGTATCGTTGCTACACTTATTTCTTTCAATTGACCTCTTTTTTATTATTTTTTACATATTCGACACATGGCTCTTGTGTGCCTTCTAGATAACCTTTGGTAATTGTGCATTTACTAATATTTTCAAAGGATGGAATATCATAAAGTAAAGGTAGCATGAATTTTTCAACAATTCCTCTAAGTCCCCTAGCCCCAACACCTTTATCAAATGCCATTTTTGCTATTGCTTCAAGTGCATCATCTTCAAAACTAAGCTCAACACCATCAAGTTCAAAAATAGCCTCATATTGTTTTATAAGAGCATTTTTTGGTTCTTTTAAAATTCTAATCAAATCATCAACGCTCAAAGAATTTAATTTTGCAATTACTGGTATTCTTCCTATAAATTCTGGTATCAGTCCGAATGAAATCAAATCTTTGGCTTCAATTTCTTTTTGTTTATCATCCTCATCAGATGACTTTAAAAAGCCAACTTTGGAGCTGGTATTTTTTTGTTGATTTGTACTCTCTTTTTCCACAAGTCCGACAAAAGCACCACCACAAATAAACAAAACGTGTGTTGTGTCAAACAAAATAGTATCCGCAGTAGCATTTTTACGACTACCTTTGAGTGGAACATATATTTCAGAGCCTTCAATTATTTTAAGTAAACCTTGTTGAACGCCTTCTCCAGATACGTCTCTCCCGCTTACAGAACTTTCGCCTTTTTTTGCAATTTTATCTATTTCATCGATATAGACAATCCCTTTTTGTGCTTTTTGCAAATCGTAATCACAAGCGGCTAGTAGTCTTGATAGTATAGATTCTACATCTTCCCCAACATAGCCAGCTTCGGTAAGAGCCGTGGCATCAGCTATCGCAAATGGAACATCCATAACTTTTGCCAAAGATTTTGCAAGAAGTGTCTTTCCGCTTCCAGTTGATCCTATCAGCATAATATTACTTTTTTCTATTTCTGTGTCTTTAAAAATCGTTTTGTCTATTCTTTTATAGTGGGTATAAAGAGCTACGGAGAGTATTTTTTTAGCTTCATCTTGCCCAATTACATACTTATCTAAATGCTCTTTTATTTTATGAGGAGTAGGCAAACCTCGCTGAAACTCTTCTTTATCCTTTTTGATTCTATCTTTATATATAATGTTTGAACAATTCTCAATACACTCATTGCAAATATGTGCATTTTCTGCACTAAAAATTTTTAAAACATCGCTATATTTTTTACCACAAAAATCGCAAGTTAATTCGCTTTGCATGATAATGCCTCAATAAAATCTTGAACTTCTTGATTTATAAAATCTAAATTATGTTTTTTTATAAAACTTGACTCTTTTCTACTTAATTGACTTTTGGGTTCTACCAAAATACCGCCTTTAAGTCCAAAAGTTAGTTCATTTGCAACCATTCTATAAGTATCTCGATTAAAATCAACACCTAAAAAAAGATATGATTTGTTTTCTTTGTATGCTTTTAGAAAAGCTGGCATGGCAAACCCACCCATGGCTTCCGTTAGCCAATCCACAAAATCCGCATCGCTAATGATAAAATTTTTATCTGGAATAGTTGAACCTAGTGGTTTAAAAAGAATGGGTTTTGTTGCATTTAAAAGATTTTTATCAACAACACTGTAACTATTTGACTTTACATCATATTCATATACTATAAATCTATCATAACCGCCCATTATTCTTGAAACGCCAACAATCATAAAGTGCTCAATACCCTCGTAGACTTTACAGCCACTATCATCTAAATTGGTATCTATCAAAAAAGGGGGTTGAATTTTTTTAAAAAACTCATAAACCATTGGCAAATCGTACTCTTTTGTGTATATATGGTTTACCATACCTACTAAAAAGCCTCTACCTTTTCTCTGCTCTAAACTCATTGCGGCTCTTGTATATTCATACATCAAACGAGGACTCATAGCTCTACCACCATTGAGTGTTAAAATCATGCTGTCGCTATCATAAGGAAGTTCTGTCCCATCTTTTGCAACAACGCCCTTAAATATACCCATGCCCAAAAATGGAATCAATGCCCCACTTTTTAAATCTTCTATAATTTTAACCATGACATCCTACTCCAGTATATGTTACATATGCTTTATTTAATTCTACTTGCAATCTTTCTAAATCAAAACTCTTTTCTAAATCATCTAAAATATCTATATAAAATATTGCTCCATCTTTGCTTATGAGAAAAATGGACTTGCATAAATCTCCAGCCATACTTCCTGTTACAATTTCTGTTCCGTAGAGTTCTTTAAATTCATCAAAATCATCAAACACTATATTTATTTTTTTAAAATCTTTCTGGATTTTGGCAATTTCGTCTGAATATTCATTAAAAATTGCATAACAATGTATAGGAACTTGAATCATTGACAAAAATTCATCTAATCTATAAATTTCATCAAAAACTGATTTTGGAAACGAAATCAAAATTGTCATTGCATAATCTAAATGGCTTCTTTTTACTACCAAATTATTTTTATCTACATCAACAACTTGAATATTTTCAGCCATATATCCAACATCAGCTAGTTCATCGCTCAGTGATAATATTTCATCTTTATATTTAATATGGCTCATATATTTACCTATTTTGAGGTTCAAGTGCAGGAAGGAGAAGTCTCATATCATCAGCACCTATGCCGTCTTCTTCGCTTCCCATCAAAACAATTCTTTCGATTGTATTTTCAAGTTCTCTGATATTTCCCGGCCATCTATATCTCATTAACTCATCCATCGCTTCATCTGTTATTACTATGCTTTTTTTATGATTTTTCATAGAACGCTCAAGGAAAAAATTTACAAGCAATCTTATATCATCCCCTCTTTCTCTGAGTGGTGGCAAATCTATAGGAATTACATTTAGCCTATAATATAAATCTTCTCTAAATTTTCCTTCTTTTACCATTTGTTCTAATGGACGATTTGTAGCTGCGATAAGACGAACATTGACTTTTATTGTTTTAGCTCCTCCAACACGCTCAAACTCTCTCTCTTGTAAGACTCTTAGCAATTTAACTTGAGCGGAAGGCGAAATATCTCCTATCTCATCTAAAAAAAGGGTTCCACCATCGGCCAACTCAAACCTGCCTTTTCTCATCTCTTTTGCATCAGTAAATGCACCTTTCTCATGACCAAAAAGCTCACTCTCTATCAAAGTATCAGAAATTGCAGCGCAGTTTAATTTTACAAAAGGCTCATCTGCTCTTTTGCTTCTTTTGTGAATTGCGGCCGCTACAAGCTCTTTGCCAGTACCTGTTTCTCCTCTAACTAAAATTGTTACATTTGATTGTGCAATTCTCTCTATAATTTTAAATACTTGTTTTATTTTAGGATCTTCACCAATCATATCTCCAAAATTATGTACTTTAGAATCCCACTCCATTTTATAATATTGTTTTAAATCTTCTATTTTTTCTTTCTCAAGCTCAAATGCCATATGAGCATAAATAGATTGGGCAAATAGTGAACTTACTATTGAAAGTATTCTGATTGTTTCTTCAAAATCAATCTTTGTTGTTTTGGTTAAATTTACCCCAAATACACCTATAACTTCATCATCAACTATTAAAGGGACTGCAACGTATGATATTGTATTGTTGTTTCTGCTTCCTGATTTATTTAAAAATAATATATTATTATGTACATTTTCAACAACCACAGGTTCTTTGCTCTGTGCTGCTACTCCAGTTGCACCTTCACCTATGTGATAAGACGATAGTGCTTTTTGAAACTTATTAAAATTCAAAGATGCAAATACACTAAGAATATCATTGTCCAATTTATAAATTACACAATTCTCTAACTCTAAAGAATTTTTAAGTGCTAAGAGGGATTTTTCAAGTGATTTTACAATATCTCTTGATCCTGACATTAGGTTAGCAATATCATACAATACAGATAATTCCTTTTGTATAAGGCAACTGCTACATACATCTTCCATATAACCCTCTTTCTTGTTATTGATTATTTATTGTACAATTTATTGTTATAACAAGAAACAGTTTTGTTGATTATAAATTAATCAATCTGATATTTTTTTACAGTTTTCTTCTTTAGGAAGATTTTTAGATCCTGGCTCTATCCACCATATTTCACCATTGCTTAGCTCAACTTCACCACCCCATTTTTCATCACTATCAAACTCTATTGTTTCAATAATCTCTTCCATATCTTTTTTTGCAATATAAAAATATATCTCGCCATTTTGTTCTCTTAACATTACTTTTGCCATTTTTTATTCCTTTTTTTTGATTAAATTGCTTTTTGTTTAAAAAGTCTTCTTAAACGATATAAAAATTTATTTTCTTTAAAATGCACTCTTAATATCCCTCTTTTTAGCTCTTCTACGACTATAGATTTTTTATACTCTTGATTATCAAAATTATAATCACTTCTATAGTGAGCACCTCTGCTTTCTTTGCGTTTTAATGCAGACAAGATTACAGCCTCTGCAATTTCCGTAGAGTTTCTAAGTTCTAAAATAGAAATCAACTCCACATTATTTGTTCTCTCTTTATGAATACAATGAAGCGTTGGAACTTCGCTTCTAAGATAGCTTATATAATCAAACGCTTTTATTAAACTATCTTCATTTCTTTCTATACCAACATTTGAAAACATCATTTTGCCTAAACTTATTCTCATGGCATTAAAGTTTTTAGTCGTCTCAGAATCAAAAATCTTATCAACAAGTTTTATATCTTTGATTACCTCACTATAGTCTATAGGCAAAAATTCTGCTCCATTGCTGTGCGTCAATGCTTTTTTGCCTGCCAATTCTCCAAATACTGCTCCTTCTAGTAGAGAATTTCCACCCAATCTATTTGCTCCATGAACACCATTTGATGCACACTCGCCACAAACAAAAAGTCCTTTTATGTCGGTTTCAACTCCATCAGTTTCAATCCCACCCATAGTGTAATGTGCAACAGGTTTTATAGGCAATAGTTCTGTTGCTAAATCAATTCCTGCTTGTAAAAATGCGGACTTATAAAGTGATGGTAATTTTTTCTCAATCAACTCTTTACCTAAATGTCTAAGGTCAATAAAAACTTTCTTGCCTGATAGTATCTGCTCATTTATAGCCCTAGCAACAACATCTCTTTTGTCAAGTTCATTTACAAATCTATCTCCATCACTATTGACCAAAAAACCACCCTCTCCTCTGGCAGCTTCACTTACAAGGTAGCTTGTAGCAACAAATCCTGTTGGATGAAATTGTACAAATTCCATATCCACAAGGCGAAGCCCAGCTCTTAGAGCAATTGCTAACATATCTCCAGTATAGTCACTTGCATTTGTACTAAATCCACGATATATTCCAGCATATCCGCCACCTGCCAAAACAACACTTTTGGCTGGATATATTACTATGGAAGAATCAAATCTTCTTAGTGAAACAACTCCGCTTATTTTGCCATTATATGTAGTTAAATTCATAACGAAGTTATTGACTATAAAAGTTATTCCAACCTCTTTGGCTTTTTTTATTAGAGTTTGAGTAATTTGTGAACCTGTAGTATCTCCGATAAAACAAGTTCGTTTTACGCTTCCTCCGCCAAAACTTCTTTGAGCTATATTTCCACTTTCATCTTTATCAAAATTAACTCCATATTTTGTCAATTTTTTTATGATGTGTGGTGCTTGATTGCACACATACTTAATATTTTTTTTATCCCCCAGTCCATAAGCACTTTTAGTAGTATCATCTATATGGCTTTGAATACCTTTGGTGTTATATGGGTTCAATACGGCATTTATACCTCCACTTGCAAGCGCACTATTTGACTTAAAAAGGTTTCCTTTTGTCAAAAGTGCCACTCTATTTGTTGGAGTTTTTGCTTCTATCGCTGCCATCAATCCACCGATACCACCGCCAATTACAATTACATCATATATCATTTTAAAGCCTATACAAAAGATTATACCGACTAGGTTGTGTTGCCTTAATCGATGCTATCTTAACATTATTTTTTATATGAACAGGCACTTTTGATGCAAATAGACTACTAAGTACCCCTGGTGTGGAACGGACAAATTGAAGTGCCAACTGGATATCATTTTCGAGTGTCATGCTTTCATCCAAGATAAAGCCTACCTCACTATTAAATGATTTTTTAAATAGATTCATTTGCAACAAAGAAGAACTGCTTATGATATCAACTCCCAATCTTCGTGCTGCTTGGATAAGTGTGCAAGACTCATTGTTCACTTTTTGAGTATTCGTGCTATAGATTTGTGTTTTAGCGATATTAAAAGGTGTTTGTATGTATTTAAATCTATGATTATCTCCGCCAACTTTTTGTGCAATGTTAACCAATTTCTCTAAACTTATATGCTCTGTTTCATTGGCATCCAATATAAATGCATTCCACACAGCAACACCATAATATTTGAACAATCCATCATCAGCCAATTTTTCAAAACGAGTAAATATTTTTTCTATCTCTTTATAAAAGGCATCTTTTCCAAGTCTAACTAATTGCATTTCTGGGTTATGTAAAAAATATATATCGAGAGTTGAGAGTTGTAAATTTTCCAACGATCTTTTGCAAGAATATTCCAAAAAATCAGGTGTCATACAATGTTGATCTAACTCAATCTCTTCTGCCAAAGCTAACTTAGTATCTATGATGTTTTCATTGATCCACTCATATGGATTTTTTGGGAAGGGATATGAGAGTTGTATAAAACCGCCTTTTGAACAAACTATGATATTTTCTCTCGTGATTTCATCTGATGCAAAAAGTTCTTGAAGTGCTATACCAATCTCTTTTTCACTCTCTCCATAACGATAATTTGAAGCTGTATCAATTAGATTTATACCATTACGCACGGCTTGTTTTATACCTTCTATATAATGAAACACATAATTTTCTTCTTTGTATGGCTCTTTGTTAAAAGTACCAATTCCAAGTTTTGAAAACAACAGATTATTTGATTTTGTATAAAAATCTTTATAATCGCAAAAATGCTTCGAAAATTGGTAAGTTCCCTCTAATGTTGCACAATTCATATTTCTTCTATCATAATGGATTTACAAATACTACTATTTGATATGCTTAACTATATGCAAAAATCGTTCCAAAGTGAATTTAATTGCTAACCTTGCTTATACAGACACCTTTTATCTGACATTTTATTCTCCTCTGATTATTTGATTTTGTGTTTTATTGTGCTCTTCCAAACCTTTTTTGGCATAATAATAGAGTTGGTAAACAATGGTAATATTCCCATCTACAGGATCATCTTTGTGCTCTTCTACTATATTACTTGTATCTCCCTTTAACCGCTCATAGCCGCAAAGCTTGTACGCGGTATAACTCACCATCTCTAATTGTCTATTTGCAACTGTATAGATAAACTGCTCTTCCTCGGAAACTTTGGTAAGCGGTGCATCTTTGGCATTAAAAGCCTTTGAATAAGGATAAACTTTTAAAAGCCAAGGATCATCACACCGAAAAGTGCCCTGATACATCTTATTGTTTAATATATGCATTAGATTTAAAAGTATAGTTGTTTGTTGCGCTATTTGCAATCTTGGTTTTGCATTGATCTCTTTTAACGCTTCAGGATGAGCCTCCCATTCACTTTGCATCTTTTCCATCCATCTCACACTATTTTGCAAAGGGATGATTGCATCTTCTACTTTAACAAAATTATACATTGAGCCAGAAGCATTCAAATTTTTAGAATAATAAGCTGCATACCCAAAATCATAATACATTCCCAATGTAGGATAAGCTAAATATTTTTCATTTTCAAATACCGCATCTTTCATGGGTTTATTTGCCAAATCATCCAAGCCTTTATAGATATCATCTAACATATCCGTTATCCAAGGTTTCATATAAGTATTATAGGTGACTATTTTACCAAGCAGATTATGTGCTTGTTTCGGTATATGCGTATTGCGTATATATAGATACCAAAAAAATCTATACTCCCACATAGCCCATTCAGCATCCTCTTTTGGGATGAGCGATACTCCTTTAGAAACAATTGCACGCTGCAACCATTCAAGAGGTTGAAGCAGATTATTTTCCGGAGATAATATACTTGCAGATATGGCACGATAAAAAAGTAAAACATTGCCTACAGCATAATATTCTTTAGCATCTAAGTATGCATGTTTTTCATTGACCCATTCAGCTCTTTCTTTGAGCCAATAACTGGTATTTATAAGAAACAATCCGACAACAAAAAGCATAACTGTTTTTCTACTCCCAACCAAAAACATCTCTTTTGGAGGAATGATAAGATCTTTGATTTTTTCTTTAAACCATCCTTTTTCACTATCTCTATTTTTATAAAATAGATAAATTATCCATATAACGAACCAAATGATACCGACAGCAGTAAGTATGGTTTGATTAAACATCGTCACCAATATAAACATAATGACAATAATAGTGCGCGTTATAGGTTTTAAATAGCGCAAGAAAAAAAGTGTATATCTAATAACAATAGTTGCGACATAGACATAAACCACTAACATTGCAACAATTAACAACAAAAATAAAAATGCACCAAATAATGAATTCAACATATAATCTCTCTTTGATTGTTCAAGTTTAGATTATTCGTATAATTTATCGTAGTCACTATCATCCTTCTTGATGATTTTAAAAGTATATAAATAATAGTTTATCTGTTAGATTTTTAAAGTAGTATTAAAGATTGTTATTTATTGTCATATTTTGTTTTGAGCTTTAGTATGCATTCCACCTACGGAGAGGTGGAACGAGAGAAAAGCACCATCAAAGTCATACCCTTGTATAATTTTTGATATATTTAGTAGGGTGGATAATGAAAATACGAGTATATTATGAAGATACCGATGCTGGTGGTGTAGTTTATCATACTAACTATATCAAATATTGCGAGAGAGCTAGAAGTGAAATATTTTTTGAAAATGACTCAAGCCCAGAGCTTGATGGATGTCATTTTGTAGTAAGTGATATCACTTGTAAATTTATAAAATCTGCCAAATTGGGTGATATTTTGGATGTTAAAACTGAACTTTTGGAAAAGAAAAGGGTTAGTTTACTTTTAAAACAAACTATTTTTATCAAAGATGAAAAAATATTTGAAATGCAAGTAAGAGTGGGCTTTGTTGAGAAAAATGGTAAAATAACAAAAATTCCACAAGAATTACAAACTATTTTTACATAAAGGGATAGAATGATTGATGTTATCGTCTTAGCAGTTGCACTTAGTATGGACGCTTTTGCTGTTTCTATAGGTTTGGGAGCCAAAAAATACAGAGATACACAACTTATAGCATTTAAAGTTGCTTTATTATTTGGTTTTTTCCAAGCATTTATGCCTCTTGTTGGATACTTTGCTGGGGTGGGGCTTGGACAATATATAGAATCTATTGCTCATTGGATAGCTTTTATCTTGCTATTTTTGATTGGTGCAAAAATGATATACGAATCACGAAGCGAAGATACTACAGAAGATATATCTCATATCTCAAATTATATTTTACTTATACTTGCCCTAGCAACAAGCATAGATGCTATGGCTGCTGGATTTACGCTTAGTCTTTTTGATGCTCCAGTTTGGTTAAGTATAGTTTTTATTGGCTTAACAACTTTTGCATTTTCATATATCGGAGTATTTGTAGGATTTAAAAGTGGTATTTGGCTTGAAAATAAAGCAGAATTTATCGGCGGTATTGCACTCATAGGGATTGGTATAAAAATCTTATGTGAACACCTTTTTAGTTAAAGTTGATATTTACTCTTTTGGATGTATAGAATATTTGTCATCATTTATGGCTAAATTTATTGGTATATCAAATATTTTAGACAAATTTGCACTATTTAGTACTTCATTAGATGGTCCTTGAGCATATATCTTTCCATCTTTTATCAAAACTGCCTTGTTAATCTCTTTAAATACCTCTTCGATATGATGTGTTACTAAAATTACCGTTGTCCCACTATTTGCTAGTGATCTCATCATCGAGATAAAATCCTGCTGGGCTTTTATATCAAGTCCAACAGTAGGCTCATCCAAAAGAATAGCCTTTACAGGATGAACGAGTGCTCGCGCTACGATACATTTACGCAATTCTCCAGTTGACATTTCATCTACTCGTTTTTCACTTAAACGTTTGATTCCTAATCGCTCCATTGCATCATTGGCAGCCAATATATATTCTGGCAAAACTTCCAAATGATCAAACAACCCAATAGTTCCAAAAAAACCGCTAATAACTGTCTCAAAACCACTTAGATAGCCGGCATCAAAAGCAAAATGAGTGTGTAGGTCATTTGTAACAACACCTAGATGTTTACGAAGTTCTGAAACTACCCATCGCTCTTCACCTAAAATCTCGCGTTTAAATGGTTCGTTTTTATGGGATGGATAAAGCTCGCAATTGATAAGTTTTATAAGACTTGTTTTTCCAGAACCATTTGCACCCAATATTACACAGTGTTCTCCCCTCTCGATTTGCAAAGAGATATTTTTCAACACAGGAGTATCAAAATATCTCAACTCAACATTATCAAAAAATATAATTGGTTTTATTTTTTCTTGCATATACATCCATTCTCATGGTCATCTACCATTCCACATGCTTGCATAAATGCATAAATAGTCGTAGAGCCTATAAATTTGAACCCTCGTTTTTTTAAATCAGATGTTATCTCATCAGAGATATTAGAAGTACAAATAGCATCTTTATAAAAAGGTACATCATTGACGATTTGCACTCCACCTACTTTACCCCAAAAGTAATTATCAATCGAGCCAAATTCTTTTACGATATCCAAAAAACATTTGGCATTAGTGATGATAGCTTCTATCTTTGGACGACTTTTGATAACAAGACCGCTACCTATTATCCTATCAATGTCTATGCTAGTATATGAAGCAACTTTTTGCAAATCAAATCCCTCAAAAGCTTCCCTATAACCTTCTCGTTTTTTAAGTACCGTCAACCAACTAAGCCCAGCTGATTGTGTCTCAAGGCTGAAAAGTTCAAAAAGAGCTTTATCATCATGCAATGGCTTACCCCACTCTTCATCATGATAAGCTACATAAATAGAATCGCTTAACTTCACCCATCCGCAACGCTTTAAATCCATTAGTTTAACCTCTCGTGAATTATAGAGAATGATTATTATCGCCTTCAGAAAGACTCTCAAGCTCTTTTAATTGTGGTCCATTGAGCATCAAAAAAAATACTCCCAATGCAATTAAACCTAAAGAAATCATAAGTTCTCCACTGATTAAAAAAAATACAACTCCTCCTACACTTATAATTTCCAACACTGCCCATATTATAAAAAGCATTGAGAGATAATTGACCAAAAATGGTGGTTTGTTGGAATCTTCTTTGTCCTCTCTTTTTTGTATAAAAATCGAATTAGAAGTAAGTGTTGTAGTTCTTATTTTATTGGCAACAAATATGATGCCTAAAATCAAGGGGACAAATCCATACTCAATATTAGTTATCATTTGGTTATCATTGAGAGAAGGAGTAATTGGTGTATATGTGTAGATAAAATATATTACAAAACCATATATGACATTTCCCATAACTATAGCAAAATGTATCATTTTAAATTTCAGTAATTCTTTTTTAATTAATGTACTTGTTTCTAGCATTTTTCTCTCCATATTTAGTAGTATGTTAGTATAGCAAAACAGATGCCTATAAATAAACATAGTGGAGAAAAATAGCGTGTATCATATTTTGCAAATTGTGTTGATTTTATTTTTTTAAAAAAGCCCACTGTATTAAATTCGCCAATTGAACGAAGAATAAAAATGGCTGAAATAAACCATCCACAGTAAACGTAAATGCCATGTTGCACATTGTCAAATTGAAGTTTATATGCTACAAAAGCAAATGCTAGCAATATCAAAGCGACCATAAAAGTTGCAAACTTACCTGGATTTATTATCTTTTTTCCATCAAGAGTAGTAGGAATTGCTTTATTTAATCCTACCATGCCTCCAAGAAGCCAATATATATGAAAGCCGCTCATAATTACAAGTAAAATGCTAGTTATAATTGATATAAAATTCATATACTTTCTCCTTTATACAGATATGAGAGTTCATCCCAGTTGATATTATCAATATCATATATCCATTTTAAATTTATCTTATCCAAGCAATTCCCTCTCTCTTTTAGGCAATTTATTATAAACCAGCTCATAAGAGTGGTCTATGAGTTCTTTTAGAAGTTCATCATCCACATCACTACCGACATTTACTGTATTCCAATGTTTTTTATTCATATGATAGCCAGCTTTTATACCTTCATAAATAGAGCGAAGTTCAAGAGCATAGATTGGGTCGCATTTTAGATTTATACTAAGATTTTCTTCATCTATCATAAGTGCAAACATCTTATTTGCCACACGATACACCCGCACCAACTCATCAAAAGGATAGTCGAATGTAGCACCTTTTTTTGAAAGTAGATAAGTGTCTATCTCTTTGAAATTCATTTAATCCCTACTTAAATTGAAATTTTATCAAATAAAACTATTTATATTAAAATTTAATTGTCAAAATTATAGCAATACAAAGCTGGGATTTAGGAATTGAATAATGGTATAAAATATTGGGGGGGCAGGGAGAATCCTGCTTGAGAGTTTTATCTAACCATCGCTTCAAGCTCATTGCTTGTTACTTGATTGAAGTTGAGATATTTGTACACTTTAGGAGCGATCTGCGGAGTTATTTTTTTAGTAACTATGTTCATGTACTCCTCTTTTGTAGGTATCTTGCCTAGCAATGCTACAACAGCTGCAACTTCTGCTGAACCTAGATATACTTTTGTGTCTTTGCCTAAACGATTGTCAAAGTTTCTTGTACTTGTACTAAATACTGTGTTACCTTGAGCTGCTTGTGCTTGGTTACCCATACACAATGAACATCCTGGTATCTCTGTTCTAGCACCTGCTGTTCCAAATACAGAGTAATACCCCTCTTCTATTAGAGTTTTTTCATCCATTTTTGTAGGTGGCGCTATCCAAAGTTTTGTTTTAACGGCACCCTCGCCTCTTAAAACTTCACCTAATGCTCTAAATAGTCCTATGTTTGTCATACAACTGCCCACAAATACCTCTTGAATTTCTTTTGGTCTATTTGTGTCTGCTAATATCTCGCTCAACGTTGCAACATCATCTGGATCATTTGGACAAGCAAGAATTGGTTCTTTAATTTCATTCAAATCTATCTCGATAATAGCTGCATACTCAGCATCTTTATCAGCTTCTAAGAGAGTTGGATTTTTTAGCCACTCTCTCATTTTATCAGCTCTTCTTTGAAGTGTTTTTGCGTCTTGATATCCTTGTTTTATCATCTCTTCTATAAGAGCGATGTTTGAGCTTAGATATTCAGCTACTGGCTCTTTGTCAAGTTTAACAGTACATGCCGCTGCACTTCTCTCGGCAGATGCATCACTTAGCTCAAATGCTTGTTCGCATTTCAAACTTTCAAGTCCTTCTATCTCAAGCACTCTGCCATTAAATATATTTTTCTTGCCTTTTTTATCAACGCTCAAAAGTCCTTGCTTGATAGCATAGTATGGGATTGCATTTACTAAATCTCTTAGTGTGATGCCAGCTTGCATTTCGCCTTTAAACCTAACCAAAACAGACTCTGGCATAGTTAATGGCATCATACCCGTAACTCCAGCAAATGCCACAAGTCCACTTCCGGCAGGAAAACTGATACCAATTGGGAATCTTGTGTGACTATCTCCACCAGTTCCTACAGTATCTGGCAAACAAAGTCTATTTAACCATGAGTGAATAACCCCATCGCCTGGGCGAAGAATAACACCTTTTCTGCTTGTCCAAAACTCTGGTAATGTATGTTGTAGTTCGATATCTGCAGGTTTTGGATAAGCTGCCGTATGACAGAATGATTGCATAACCATATCAGCACCAAAACTAAGAGCTGCAAGTTCTTTTACCTCATCTCTAGTCATTGGTCCAGTTGTATCTTGACTTCCAACTGTTGTAGCGATTGGCTCTACATACATACCAGCTCTCACACCTTCCATGCCACAAGCACGGCCTACCATTTTTTGAGCCAAAGTGTACCCTTTGCCGCTATCATTTGGTTGCTCAGGGATTGCAAATAGTGTTGAAGCGCCCATCTTTAATGCTTCTCTCGCTTTAGCTGTCAAACCTTTACCGATGATTAAAGGAATTCTTCCGCCTGCTCTCATCTCATCAGGTATAGTATTTGGAGATAATTTAAATGTACTTACAACTGCTCCATTTTTTTCTATAACACCATCATATGGTTTGACTATTATCTCGTCACCTGTTTCTAAATTTTCAACAGGAGCTTGTATAGGCAAACATCCGCTATCTTCTGCTGTATTGAAAAAAATTGGAGCGATAATGCTACCGATTACCACGCCTGCTGTTCTTTTATTTGGTATACCTGGGATATCTTCTCCCATATGCCATTGAACAGAGTTAATACCTGATTTTCTACTACTTCCAGTTCCAACAACATCGCCAACATAAGCAAGAGGATTGCCTTTTGTTTTTAGCTCTTTCATTTTTTCAAGTGGTTTCTCCATGCGAGAACCAAGCATTGAATTTGCATGAAGAGGAATATCTGCTCTTGTGAAAGCCTCACTTGCTGGGCTTAAGTCATCTGTGTTTGTTTCGCCTGGGATTTTATATACAGTTAGTTTAATCTCACTCGCAAGTTCAGGGCTATTTGTAAACCATTCGCCATTTGCCCAAGATTCTATTACTTCTTTTGCTTTTGTATTTCCACTATCCATAAGCTCTTTTACATCATCAAAAGATGCATAAACAAGAATAGTATTTTTAAGTTGTTCTGCTGCACTGTTCGCAATTTCGCCACTAAGTTTTAAAGCATTTACAAGCGGTCCAACATTGTATCCACCACCCATTTTGCCTAAAATTTCACAAGCTTTAACAGGAGTTATAGCTTCACTTTTTGTACTACCTGTAACTATATCATTTAAAAATGCTGCTTTTACATAAGCTGCATCATCAACACCGCCATTGATTCTATTTTCCAATAAGCTAAGTGCATAGTCTTGGTTTTCTATAGGTGTTGCTTTTAGTAACTCTACAAGCTCGGCTGTTTGCTTTGCATCAAGGGCAAGAGGTGGAACACCAAGTGCTTCTCGCTCAAATGTATGAGCCTTGTACTCTTCTAATAGTGACATAATAATCTCCATATATTTTTATAATATAAATATATCTACTCTTGACTAAAATATGGATATTTAAATGAATTTTTAAAAATACAAGAGTAAATCTTGTATCAAATCGTTACATAACTAAACGCTGTGATAATTATTTCTTTTCTTCTTTCTTGTCTATTTTTTCTATTTTTCTCGTCTTTTCTAACTTCTCTACTTTTGGCTTATTTATTATTTTATTTTTTGTTTTATTTTTGCTGGTTTCTTTTTTCTTTCTAAATAGATGGTATTTTTCTTTTTTTAAAATTTTCTCTAAATATTCATCTTCAATTTTTTTTGCATTCATCCAAACACCTGATGGACATCTAACTTCAAGTTTTTTCTTTTCTCTGAGTTTGATAATCTTTTTATGAGACATTGGTTTGTCAACAGGTGAAAAATCTTCATTACACAAATCTACATCATTTCTAAAAAAAAGTGTCTGTTTTTTAAAATTCCCCCAACCAGGGATTCCATCATCTGTATATGGAACTTCATGTCCATTTTTAAATTCAACTATAAGCGAGTAGTAGCTATCTGGAAAAATATCTACAATTTTCCCTTTTCCGAATATCAAACCATAAACTTTATCACCAACTTTTGCATCAGAAAAATATGCCATTTTTCCTCCTTGTTTTAAATAATTGAGACTACTCTTTAAGCAGATAATTCAATGAAATATTATATCAAATTAATAACATATATATTACAGTATTTCTCTATTTCCTTTATTGTTTGGAGAACTCAACACTCCTCTTGCCTCTAATTGCTCTATTATATTTGCGGCTCTGTTATACCCTATCTGCAATTTTCTTTGCAAATAAGAGATTGATGTTTTATTATCAGTAAAAATAACTTCTTTTGCCTGTTCATATAAAGGATCAAGGTCTTCTACATTTAAAAGCTCTCCGATTTTGTTGTTCGATGGATCACTTGTTAGATAACTTTCATCGTATTCTGGCATTCTTTGAGCTTTTAAAAATTCTACAATCTGTTCTATCTCGTCTTCTGTATTCCACGGTGCATGAAGTCTAACTAAACCAACCGCTCCAGGAGGTGTAAAAAGTGCATCTCCACGACCAAGCAAGCTCTCAGCCCCCATCCCATCAAGTATAACTTTTGAATCAATTCTAGTGCCAACTCTATAACTAAGACGAGAAGGAAGATTTGCTTTTATAAGACCGGTTACCACGTCAACACTTGGTCTTTGTGTTGCTACTATCAAGTGTATCCCGCTAGCTCTTGCCATTTGAGCAAGTCTTGCTATCGAATACTCAACTTCTTTACCGCCATTCATCATCAAATCCGCAAGTTCATCGATTACAACAACTATATAAGGCATAGGTTTTACTAAACCACCTTTAATTACTTTTTCATTATATGTTTCGATATTTTTAGTTCTATTTTCAGCCATCAACATATATCGTCTTTCCATCTCCCCTACCATATTTGATAATGCAACTATAGCTTTTTTGGGAGATGTGATGACTGGCGTTATAAGATGTGGTATATCATTATATATAGAAAACTCAAGCATTTTTGGATCTATCATCATAAGTTTAAGCTGATCTGGGTCATTTCTATAAAGCAACGAAAGTATCATGGCATTAATGCCTACAGATTTACCACTTCCAGTTGTTCCTGCGATTAGTAAGTGTGGTAATTTTTTTATATCGGTTATAAAAGGTCTTCCTACTATGTCTTTGCCAAGAGCCACCGTAAGGGGAGATTTGGACTCTCTAAAAATAGGATCTTCTAAAATTTCTCTCAGATAAATTGTTTGTGTTTCATCATTTGGTATCTCAATACCCACGACATCTCTTCCAGGAATTGGAGCTTGAATTCTAATAGTCTCTGCACTAAGAGCCATTGCCAAATCATCTTGAAGACCTAAAATCTTAGAAACTTTTACATGTGGGGCAGGCTTGAATTCAAATGTCGTAACAAGTGGCCCCGTATATGTTCTGATAACATCACCATCGATATTAAATTTTTTAAGTTTCTCCAATAAATCTTTAATCTTTCTATCTATTTCTCCCTCATTAATTTTCCTTGCCGTTTTAGGAGCTTTTTGTAAAAAATCTAACTTTGGTAATTTAAAGTTTTTTGGAGCAGGTGCTACACCTTTGTCTATTTGAGACATTAATTTAGTGTTTTCTTCTAAAAAATCTACTATTTCTACATTTTTTGTTGTTTTTAAAGCTTCATTATTTATTTCAAAATCAATACTTTCGATTGGCTCTATACGAGATGAACTTATATTGTTTGAAGTTTCTCGTTTTAGCTGATGTTGTAAATTTTGATAATAATCTGTTGTTTTTCTATCTTTTGTCTTATTGGCAAATGAAAAATCATCATCTGCATCTGGGTTTCCAAATGGATTTTTAAAAGTATTTTTTATGCTTGAGCCTATTTTTCCAAAAAATGTATTAAAAGGAGAAAATAGCGTCTTGAAAAAACTATCTTTTTTTGGATAATATTTCGGCTCTTTGCGAACACTTTGAGAATTTTTGTATTTTAATCTATAAAAAAAGTCATGCCAATCAAAATCATCATCAACTATAAGTATCAAACTCATAACCAATATCATAACCCAAAAAAGCCACAAGCCAAGTTCGCCAATATATGGGACTAAAAAATAAACCATATTAAAGCCTACATATCCAGCATTATCAGGAGGAAATACAAGACCGCTAAATAAAAATAGTCCTATGAAAAAAAGCAGCCAACCGACTATAAAATCCAACTGTTTAATGAGATTAACATTTTTGTATATTTTATAAAGAGGGAAAAGAAGAATCAATAAATTAATATAAGCCATAAACCCAAAAAATTCTATATTTGTTTCCCCTATAATTTTGCCGATTTTGCCTACAATGGGCGAATTGTGAAACAGTGTTGAAAATGCGCCGTAGATAAGCACTATTATGCTTATAATCATTGTTAGTTTCAAATCAACTCCAAAGCTTTTAGATTTTGATATTATAACCAAAACTATCTGATTTACAAAAATCAATATTTAAACACAATTTAAGTTGATTTTTGTAAAATTCAACTCTTCAATTTGCCTTGGTGGTGAAACTGGTAGACACGCCAGACTCAAAATCTGGTGAGCTTGCTCGTGTCGGTTCGATTCCGACCCAAGGTACCATATAATTATGACGCAAAACGAACTAAAGTTCATTTTATAACGCGTTTTTGAAGATTCTTTTTTAACGGTGCGGGCGTAGCTCAGGGGTAGAGCATAACCTTGCCAAGGTTAGGGTCGAGGGTTCGAATCCCTTCGCCCGCTCCATAAAAATACTTTAAATCTCAAAATAAAAAGTTGAACCTTTATCCAATTGACTCTCTATTTTTAATTCTGTTTCATGCATCTCTAATATCTTTTTAACAATAGACAAACCAAGCCCCATAGAGTTATCCCAACCATGCTCACCAGATCTAAAAAACTTTTTAGTAACTCTTTCTATATTTTGCCCAGAAATTCCTACACCACTATCAACTATCTCTATATTCGTAGGATTTATGAAAATATTAACATCATTTTTCGAGTATTTTATAGCGTTTTCAACTAAATTTTTTATAACAATTTCAAGTAAAATCTTATCAGCTTTTACTGCCCTATCGTCTCCATTTATATTTATAACCCTATATGGATATTTTTCAAGCAAAGAATTTTTAACTTCATTTAAAAGAGGTTTTATGGAAAAACTTTCTAAATTAAAAGTAGCTTGTCTATTTTCAAACTTATTCCATAAAATCAATCTAGCTAAGAGGGCTTCTATCTTTTGGCTATTGTTATAAATTTTTGATAAAAATCTATCTCGTAAATTTGTGTCTATATTTTTGTCTTCTTGAAGAGTTGTTGCATAACCAACAATAGAAGCAATCGGATTTCTAAACTCATGAGCAAGGGCTGCTATCATATCGTTTTTCTGTCTATTTTTTAGTTTTAATTTAGCATCCATTTTAGCCTTTAGGCTTTTCCTTTTTTGGGACTGCTTCATGAGATTTTGTGCTTCTTCTTGAATCTCGTTTAATGTCTTATTTTTATATTCTTTTTTTTCTGTTATCCTAGGATAAGTTATCCATTCGTTTAGGTACTCAATCTCTTTTTGTAGCATTCTAAGATTTCTATAAATAAAAAAGATGATTAAAATAAATACTATCAATAAAAATTCTAAGAAAAGGACCAGTGACATTATTTTTTGCTTTTTACTTTTTTATTGAACTTATCTATAACTTCGGACAAATCTTCAGTTTCCAAATACCCAATGCCTTGCTCAATTATTTTTTTATCTGGTGTCATAACAAACATAGTAGGAACGCCTATAATTGGAGGCAGCGAATACTTTTCACTATCTTCTCTCATCAATTTTACTAAAATGAATTTATTTAATTTTGTTTGAATTTTTGGGTCATTTAAAGTAGTCTCTTTTAATAGTTTACACCATCTGCAATGATTGCTCTCCACTAAAATAAAAATATTCTTTTTGTTCTGTTTTGCCACAACAGTGGCTTTACTTAAATCACTTTGCCAAGCGAGATCAGCATTTAGCAAAGATAGTCCAAATGCCATAATGATTAAAAGTTTTTTCATAAGTCTGCCTCTTGTGTATTATTAGAAATTTTTTATAACTTTAGTAAATATGGCGTAAAGTTTTTCAACTTCATCTATGGTAGTTGATTCGTTTGGTGCGTGGATAGTGTCATTTATCACTCCAAATTCAGCAACTTCTATCCCATATTCGGCAACAAACCTAGCATCACTTGTTCCACCAGTAGTAGAATATAGTGGTTTTATTTCACAAATATCTTCTATACATTCACTTAAAACTTTAACTAACTTGCTATTCATGCTAGTGATAAATGGTTTTGCACTTTGGCTTAATTCCAAGGTATAGTCAAGACCACCCATTTTGCTCTCTATAAAAGTTTTGACTTTGTCTATATCCGTTTTTGTAGAATTTCTAACATTAAACATCATTTTAAGCTCGCCTGGAGTTACATTTGTAACTTCCATGCCAGCCCTGATGTCTGTAATTACAAGTTTACTTGGAGAAAAGTATTCATCTCCATCGTCTAAATTTATCCCAGCAATGTTAGCTAAAATAGGAGCTATATCGTGAATTGGATTTATTGATTTTTCTGGGTATGCCGCATGCCCTTGTTTGCCTTTTATAACTATCTTACCATTGATAGAACCTCTTCTGCCAATTTTGATAGAATCTCCAAAAATTTTATCACATGTAGGCTCGGCCACTATGCAAAATTGCGGTAAAAGATTAATCTCTTTTAAATGCTTTAGCATTTCAACTGTTCCATATACAGCGTCACCCTCTTCATCTGAAGTAAGCAAAATGGATAGTCTTCCTTTAAAATCATTTGTATCTTTTACTGCTGAGATAAATGCAGCAACCCCACTTTTCATATCTTGCGCCCCACGACCAAATATTCTGTCTTTTTCTACTATAGGGGTAAAAGCATCATGACTCCATCCATCTCCAACTGGTACTACATCGATATGCCCTGCAAAACAAAGATGTGTATCGTCAGCACTAAATTTTTTTGTTAAAAAAATATTTTTTACTTCATTTATATCATAACAAATAACTTCAAAACCATCCAAATACTCTTTTATAAATTCAAAAGAGCCATCTTCACTTGGAGTTATTGTTCTATAACTAATTAATTTTAATAATAGGTCGACTGCATTCATTTATTGCTTCTCAAATCTTGAGCAAAGCTCAAAATTAGCTCTTCAGCAGAGTGCTCTCGCGACCTTGTCGCTCTATGAGACCTTTTATAGCTTATTGGTCTCATTAGCTGTTTTCCTTTGCATATTCTGGTGTGCAGAAAATCCCACAATGACATTTTCCTTCATTAGGTATTTCGTGCTCCAATGCTGGTTTACATGGGCATATTCTATCATCTGCACTTTTTGGTTTTCCACTATCATCTTCTATGACCATATAGCATGGACAAAATCTTTTTTTATATAACATTTTATGGCGTGCTAACCCCATCAAAACACCCTCTGTTACATCTTGATTTGGATGATATACAAACCCAAATTGTTTGCATACTTTATCTGTAAATTGTTTTGTTTTTTCCATTTCATCTAAAAACTCTTGAGAACTCATATCTATATTTTTTAACATTCAATAATCCTTTGTTTCAAAGTTATTTAAAGTTATATCTTAAAGTAATTTAATGTACAATAATAAAACTTCAAATAAAGAGACATACATGCAAATTGACATCAGCGTTTTGGAAAAATTAGAAAAGCTCTCAGCCCTAAAAGTAGATGAAAGTAAAAGAGATGAAATCATTAATCAGCTTTCTGACATTGTTGCTTATGTAGAAAATTTAAATGAATTAAATACCGATGGATTAGATGCATCTTTTTCTACACTCAGCGGTGGAACACCTATGAGAAATGATGAGATAAAAGACAAAAGTGAAATTAGCAAAGAAATATTATCTCATGCTCCACAAAGCGAGGATGATTTTTTTATAGTACCAGCAATCTTAGAGTAAAGGATTTTGCCCATGTCAAATTTTAAACTAGATCAATTATTAAGAGCTTTAGAAACCCACAATGCTTCAGACTTACATCTAATTAGCCGTTCAAAACCACTTATTAGAATTGATGGAAAATTAAAACCTGTAAATTTACCTGAATTAACAGGTAAAGATATAGAAGAGATGTGTTTCCCAATCATAACAGAGAAACAAAAACAACATTATGAAGATTCTGGTGAACTTGACTTTTCATTTGAAATTCCAGGCGTTGCTCGTTTTAGGGCAAACTTTTATCATGCTATGGGCGAAATGTCAGCAGCATTTAGGGCAATTCCTGTTGATATCCCTTCTCTTGATGATTTGGGAGCTCCATCTATATACAAAAAACTCATTAAAAGAGAAAAAGGCATTATTCTTGTAACAGGACCAACTGGATCTGGTAAATCAACAACACTTGCTGCGATGCTTAATGAGCTAAACGTAAATGAACAAAAACATATAATCACCGTTGAAGATCCAATAGAATTTATCCATACAAACAAGCAGTCTGTTTTTTCACATAGAGAAGTCGGGAGTGATACAGCCTCATTTGCTACAGCATTAAAATATGCAATGCGTCAAGACCCTGATATTATTCTAGTTGGGGAGATGAGGGATAAAGAAACTATCGCAGCCGCTCTTACTGCTGCTGAAACTGGTCACTTAGTTTTTAGTACACTTCATACAAGCTCTGCACCAAATACAATAAACCGTATTATAGATGTTTTTACGGGAGATGAACAACCACAAATTAGAGCCATGCTTGCAACATCTCTTGTTGCTGTTATCGCACAAACCCTTGTACCAAAAGTTGGTGGTGGAAGGATAGCAACAGCGGAGATAATGGTAATGAATCACGCGATAGCAAACTTAATCCGTGAAGAAAAAATACATCAAATATACTCTCAAATGCAATTGGGACAAGATGAAACTGGTATGCAAACACAAACACAAGTTTTATTATCTTTGGTTAAACAAGGAATTATTTCCAAAGAAAATGCTATTCAGTATTCTAATAAACAAGATGAGATTGTAAAATTACTCCCTAGTGGTGTGTATTAATTTTTAATGACTATCAAAAGGTTTATATGGACAATATAAGTTCACTTGATTTAATTATTGGCTCTATTGTAGTTTTACTTGGCTTAAAAGGATTTTTTAATGGCTTTTTGAAAGAGATTTTTAGCTTACTAGGACTTATTCTTGGAGTATATGTTGGTTCAAGTATATCAAGTAAAGTTGCACTTGAAATGGGCAATAATTTTTTACAGATTGAAAATAAAACAATTTTAACATTAATTGTTTTTTTAGCTATTTTAGCATTTATATGGCTTACATCCATTTCAATAGGGTCACTTTTATCCAAACTTACAAAATTAACTGGTCTTGGATTTATAAACAATGCACTTGGTTTTATAATTGGTGGTGGTAAATATTTTGTAATTTTTGCTGTTATAATTACAGCATTTTCAAATGTCAAATTACTACATAGCACTATAACAAACTTTGAAAAAAATAGTCTAATGTATCCTTATCTAATTGTAACTGGGGATTTTTTAATACAATTAAAACCACAAGATTTTAATATTTTAAAAATGGATCAAAATAATTCTTTGCACAAAATAACAAATAGTGCAAATAAATTAAAAAAGGCAATAAAATATGATTGATTATAATGTTTTAATTGAAAAATTTAAATCAATTATTAAAGAAAATGGGCTAAAATACACCAAACAAAGAGAGTTGATACTAAAGTTTCTTTATGAACACAATGAACACTTCACACCAGAAGAGTTAAATGGTAAATTAAAAAAAATTTATCCAGATGAAAATATAGGAATTGCGACAATTTATCGTACATTAACACTACTTGAAGATTCTGGGATTGTAACATCAATATCCTTTGGTACACAGGGCAAAAAATATGAATTTGGATTAAAAAAACATCATGACCATTTGGTGTGTATTAAGTGTGGTAAAATCATAGAATTTTATGACGAAACTATAGAAAAAAAACAGCTTGAAATTGCCAAAAATTTTGAGTTTGAAATGACAGATCATACTATGAAAATCATAGGAATTTGTAAAAGTTGTCAAAAAAAACAATAAGGGAAAAAATTTGATATTTGAAAATCAATATATTCAAGAAAGAATAAAAAAAGCTGATGAGCTTAGAAATGAGGGTATAAACCCATACCCAAACATTACAAAAACCGCCATAACATCTCAAGAATTTAACGAAACATATGAATACATAAAAAATAGTGAAAGTAAAAGAGACGAAAGTAAGAATATTACACTGAAAGGGCGTGTAAAATTACTTCGTATCATGGGAAAAGCCGCATTTGCAAAGCTAGAAGACTCATGTGGCTTAGTGCAAGTTTATTACAGCAGAGATGAGTTGCCAGAAGGTTATTATAATAAAATAAAAAAACTTATTGAAGTTGGTGATATTGTTGAAGCTACAGGCTTTCCATTTGTAACACAAACTGGTGAATTAACTTTGCACTGCTTTGAATTTAAAATTGTTACCAAAGCAATATCTCCATTGCCTGAAAAATTTCATGGACTTCAAGATACGGAAATTAGATATCGTCAAAGATATCTTGATATGATAGTTAATCCAGAAGTAAAAAATATTTTTATACAAAGAAGCCACATAGTATCTTTAGTGAGAAGATTTTTTGAAAGTAAGACATTCTTAGAAGTTGAAACTCCAATGCTTCACCCAATACCAGGTGGTGCAAATGCTAGACCTTTTATTACTCATCATAATGCACTAGATGTTGAGAGATATCTTAGGATTGCTCCTGAACTTTATTTAAAAAGACTTATTGTTGGCGGAATGGAAGCTGTATTTGAAATAAATAGAAACTTTAGAAATGAAGGCATGGATCATACACACAATCCTGAATTTACTATGATTGAATTTTATTGGGCATATCATAGATATACTGATTTGATGAATATTACAGAAGAGTTATTTGAATATCTTTTTGAAAATCTGAATCTTCCAAAAATGCTAAACTATGGAGATAAAGAGGTTAACTTCTCTACTCCTTTTGCTAAAATAAAATATGTTGATTCTCTAACATCTATTGGTGATGTTCCCGCTGATATTGTAAATGATAAAGAAAAAATAATAAGCTTTTTAAACCAAAATAATATAAAAGTTGATTCCAATTTGACACTTGGGTATCTACAAGCAGAACTATTTGATAATTTTGTAGAAGATAAGCTGACAAACCCTACTTTTATAACAGATTTCCCTATAGACATATCTCCACTTGCTAGACGGTCTGATGAAAATCCACAAATAGCGGAAAGATTTGAACTTTTCATAGCTGGCAAAGAGATAGCTAATGGTTTTAGTGAATTAAATGATCCGATTGACCAATACGAAAGGTTTAAAGCACAAGTTGAAGCCAAAGAGGTAAGTGGAGACGATGAAGCAATGCATATGGATTTGGATTATGTCAAAGCTCTTAGCTACGGTATGCCTCCTACGGCTGGAGAAGGCATAGGAATTGACAGACTTGTTATGATGCTAACAAATCAACACTCCATAAGAGATGTTTTGTTATTCCCAGCCATGAGACCAGAGAGTATTGTAAAAAAAGATGAAGAAAATTAATAAAAGGATAAATTAAATGAGTTATGCGATAGAAAAATTTGACCCAGAAGTTTTTGAAGCGATAGAAAATGAACTTAAAAGACAAACGGAACATCTTGAGATGATTGCTAGTGAGAACTTCACACTCCCTGCTGTTATGGAAGCTATGGGAAGCGTCTTTACAAATAAATATGCTGAAGGATATCCATATAAAAGATATTATGGTGGCTGTGAATATGCTGACATAGTTGAGCAACTTGCAATTGATAGAGCTTGTAAACTCTTTGATTGTAAATTTGCAAACGTACAACCTCACTCAGGGAGCCAAGCAAATGGAGCAGTTTATGCTGCTTTACTTCAGGCTGGAGATAAAATTTTAGGGATGGATTTAAGCCATGGTGGACATTTAACACATGGGAGTAAAGTAAACTTCTCTGGGAAAAATTATCATAGTTTCTTTTATGGTGTTGAACTTGATGGAAGAATAAATTATGACAAAGTTGCCGAAATTGCAAAAATAGTACAACCAAAAATAATCGTTTGTGGTGCAAGTGCTTACGCAAGAGAGATTGATTTTGCCCGTTTTAGAGAAATCGCTGATAGCGTTGGAGCTTATCTTTTTGCGGATGTAGCTCATATCGCTGGTCTTATAGTGGCAAATGAGCATCCTAGCCCTTTTCCTCATGCACATATTGTAACAACAACTACACACAAAACTCTTGCGGGTCCAAGAGGTGGTATGATTCTTACAAATGATGAGGACATAGCAAAGAAGATTAACTCAGCAATTTTCCCAGGTATTCAAGGTGGTCCACTAGTTCATGTTATAGCTGGTAAGGCTGTTGGTTTTAAACACAATCTAAGCAATGAGTGGAAAACATACGCAAAACAAGTTAAAGCAAATGCAAAAGTTCTTGCAAAAGTTCTCAGTGATCGAGGCTATGATATAGTCTCAGGAGGAACTGATAACCACCTAGTACTTGTATCATTCCTAGACAAACCATTTTCAGGGAAAGATGCTGATGCAGCACTTGGAAATGCAGGAATTACTGTAAATAAAAATACAGTTCCAGGAGAGACAAGAAGTCCATTCATAACTTCTGGTATCCGCATAGGTTCACCTGCACTTACAAGCAGAGGAATGAAAAAAGCCGAATTTGAAATTATTGCAAATAAAATAGCTGATGTACTTGATAATATAAATGATGATGCTCTTCATGCAAAAATAAAAGAAGAGATGAAAGAGTTGGCACTTAAATTTGTTATTTATGATAAACCAATCTATTAGAGTTATTATTGATTGATTTAATAGATAATTTATTAATTGATAAATCATTCTACTATATAAAAAGGGATTATGTAGTAGAAAAAATAGAATTTAAAAATAGAACTTTCTATGCAAAATTTGAAAAAATTAATAAACCGTTAGATAAACAAATAATCAAAGACCACATAGATAAAAAAAATACAATTGCCTCTACCCTAGTAAAAAATGGCTATACAAATAACTTAATTTTTATCTACAAAGGCGATGATGGATTCAAATTTTATCACACCATAAAACAACTATTTCTTGCTTTAAAAATTGAAAAATATTATATTTTTCAAGGTAAAAGCCAAAAACATATACAAGTCTTTATTCCTGTTAATAAAATGGATTTAGCCCAAGCTTCAACAAAATTAGAAGAAATATCTAAATCTTTAGCATTAAAATTACCAATTGAATGGCAAACATTGCCAAATAAAAATCTTCCGGATGATTACAATATATTTACATTACCATATAAAATTTTTGAATAAAAACATAATTACAAAGCAATAAATCAAAAAAAATACAATAAAATTAATGTTATAATTATATAATATAAAAAAATGGAGAAAACTATGAAAAAGCAAGATAGTCTTGATGATTTGATTATTGGCGAAAATCTACATTTAAATAAAAACAATAATTCTAAAAATATTTTAACTATGATTGGCTTGGTGCTTGCGGTTTTAATTGGTGCTATTTTCTTGACAAAAACTGTTTTGGAAGAGCCTCAAAAACCTAAAATTCCATTGGAAGAAAATTTAACCAATAGTGCATTAGTACAAGCTGATATGAATGAATCAAATTTAAGTGATGTAAATGAATCTATAATGATGGAATCAAACACTTCAGTAGCAAATGAGGAGGTAAATACCTCAATAAAAGAGGTATCTCCTACTCCTAATGATACTAAAGTAGAGACTGTTGTTGTAGCTCCTAAAAAAGTTACTGAAAAAACAATAAATAAAGACTCTATAAAAAAACTTTTGCCAGTTAAAAAGAAAGTTGACGAACAACAATTGGCAAAAAAAGATTCAAATAAAACAGATGCAAAAACAACTGCTACTACCACACAGACAAAAACAAATACAGAAACAAAACCTGTAGCGAAAAATACAAATACAAATAATGAAACTTACTATGCCCAAGTAGGTGCATTTTCAAACAAACCAAGTGATGGCTTTATAGAAATAATCAAAAAAAATGGTTACAGTTATAAAATAGTAAATGGACAAAATGGCTCATCTAAAATATTAATTGGTCCATATAGTGGTAGAGAAAAAGCTGATTTAGCTTTACAAAGAATAAAAGATAGAATAAACAAATCAGCTTTTTTAGTAAAACAATAGGCTGATAAAATTGAAAACTTTTCTTTTTGATGAATTAACACCAGTAGCATTATATGGCGAATTAAAAAAACATTTCAATGATGAAATTACAATGCTTTTTGAAAGTGTTGTAAATACAAATGATGGTAATTTTAGCTTTATAGCTATTGGCGCTAAAGAGAGAATTGTATACAAAAATGAAACAACTATACATATAGATCAAAATAAAAAATCTCACAATTTAAACATTTCTCCTTTTGAATTTTTAAAATCATATTATGAAAAAATAGATAAAGCCCTATATGCAAAAAAAGCCGAGGATGCTGGTTTTAGTTTTACTGATGGCTTTATCGGTTTTATCGGATATGATATGGTTAAAGTCTTTGAGCCTATTTTAAAAGAAAGCATGTCCAATCTAGAAGATACTTTAAATACTCCTGATTTAGACTTGATTAGACCAAAAATTATAATTGGTTTTTCTCATAAAAACTCAATGCTTACAATTATAGATAATGAAAAAACGGATGATAAGATTGTTTCAAAAATAGAAAGCATTCTTAAACAATCTCACACACCATCTCCACTTAAAAAAGCTATTTTAAAAGATGGCAGTCTAAATATAAATAAAGACAAATTTGAACAACTCATAGATGAATCGAAAGAACATATAAAATCTGGGGATGTTTTTCAAATATTAATATCAAACAGATACACACAATATGGAAGTGTTGATAGACTTAGTTTTTATAGGCTTTTAAGATCTAAAAATCCATCTCCTTATCTTTTTTTACTAGAGTATGAAGATTTTGCTATTTGCGGTTCATCCCCAGAAGTTATGATAAAACTAACAAATAATGACATACTTCTTCGTCCAATTGCTGGAACAAGAAAAAGAGGGAAAGACAGACAAAGAGACCTAGAATTTGAACATGAAATGCTAAATGATCCAAAAGAGTGTGCAGAACATCTTATGCTTATAGATCTTGGTAGAAATGATGTTGGAAGAGTAGCCAAAACTGGCAGCGTAAAAGTAACAGAAATGATGAGGGTTGAGAGATATTCTCATGTGATGCATATGGTTTCTGATATTGAAGCACAACTAGCAGATGATAAAGATATGTTTGATTTGTTCATGGCAACTTTTACAGCTGGAACGATGACTGGGGCTCCAAAAATTAAAGCGATGGAATTAATCGCAAAATTTGAAAAACTAAAAAGAGGTTATTATAGTGGAGCTGTTGGATATTTTGCATTTAATGGCAATATGGATTCGGCAATCGCTATAAGAACAGCTCTAATACAAGATGACAAAGTTACACTTCAAGCAGGAGCTGGTGTCGTTGCAGACTCTAAACCTGAACTTGAATTTTTGGAAGTAAACAATAAACTTGGAGCTCTAAAAGCAACACTTGAAGAGTTGCAAAATATAAAATGAATCAACTTTTTGCAATATTTGGTAATCCTGTAAGTCATTCAAAATCACCACTTATGCACAATATGGCATTTAAAGTTCTTGAATATAATGGCTGCTATACGAGATATTTACTAGAAGATGGTAATCTACTAAAAGATAAATTTCACTCACTTGGTCTTAGTGGTGCAAATATAACAGTACCACACAAAGAAGCTGCTTTTAAAGCTTGTGATGAACTTGATAGCTTTGCTTTAAAAGTTGGAGCAGTTAATACTATCATTTTAAAAAATGATAAACTCATGGGGTACAATACAGATGCTCCGGGTTTTCTAAAGTGTGTAAAAGATTTTGTTGGCACAAAAAATATTTTAATTTTAGGTGCTGGGGGAACAGTTAAATCAACTTCATATATATTAAAAGAGCAAGGCTACATCGTAGATATACTTGCAAGAAATGCAGACAGGCTAAAAGATTTTGAAAATAATTTTGATTGTTTTACATTCGAAAGTTTTAAAGAAAAAAAATATAATCTCATTATCAATATGACCTCAGCAGGACTGCAAGATGAATTACTTCCAGCCCCAAAAGAACTTTTAGAAAATATAATTTCAAACTCATCTGGAGTCATTGATATAATATATGGCAAACAAACTCCATTTTTAAAATTAGCAAAAAATAAAAATATATCTTCAAAAGATGGCATTGATATGCTTATAAATCAAGGTGTTTTGGCTTTTGATTATTTTACCAATCATCAATTTTCACTCTCAGAGATAGAAGATGCTATGGAAAAAGCATTTTCTAGATAGGATAACCATGATAAATATCCTAATGATAGAAGATGATACAGAATTTGCTGAAATATTGAGCGACTATCTAAGCCAATTTGATATAAAGATTACAAACTTTGAAGATCCATTTTTGGGGCTTAGTGCTGGAATTACTAAATATAATTTAATACTTTTAGATTTAACTCTTCCTGGCATTGATGGACTGGAAGTATGTAAAGAGATTAGAGAAAGATATAATATTCCTATCATAATATCCTCGGCAAGAGTAGATATAAAAGACAAATTAGAAGCTTTAAATTTAGGGGCAGATGACTACTTACCAAAACCATACGACCCGCAAGAGTTACATGCTAGAATATTATCTCTATTAAGAAGACATAATAATGAGTTTGAAACAATACTTACAAAAGAAGATAGTGATTTTACAGTAAAAGGCAATTCTATATATTTAAAAGATAAACAATTGATATTAACTCCTGCAGAATTTGAAGTCTTTCTAATTCTTTTAAAAAATAGAGGCATTACTCAAACAAGAGAATATATTCTAAACAATACTCCATCTATGAATATCGACTCATCAGCAAAGAGCTTAGATGTTATCATAAGCAAAATTAGATCTAAACTGGATGATACAAACAAAATAAAATCTGTAAGAGGCATAGGATATAAACTACTATGACACGACTATCTACTCTCAAAAGCAAAATTAATCTGATATTTTTTATCTCTTTCATATTGCTTGGCACGCTTTTTGTATTACTTTTTCATATATCTAGGCATGAACTAGAAGAAGCGAAAATGAAACAAGAAAGAGAAGTTACACGCTATCTTTATGATTATTTTTTGAAATATGGAAAAATTGACTATGCTTTTTTGGAATCACAAAATATATCCGTTATAAAAGATAAAGATGAAATAGAAAAGATTGAGTTTTTCTTCAAAAATAAAAAGAATTATGGTGTAGATAAATATAAACTAAAAAGAATTATGTTTATAAACAATGATAGATTTAAAATTTTACTTGAAAATAAAAACAGAAATTATCTCCCTATAAAAACATTTGTTGTATTTTTGATGTTCTTTATAATAATGGTGGCTATCTATATATGGATACAAAAAAGCTTATCACCACTAGCAAATTTAAAAGAGAAAATTATAAAATTCTCGCAAGGCAACCTAGATATAGAATGCATAAGTGAAAATAATGATGAAATCGCAGATGTTGCTAATGAGTTTAATAATGCTGTTATAAGAATAAAAGAACTTCTTCATTCTAGACACTTAATGCTTAGAACAATGATGCATGAGTTAAAAACTCCAATAGCCAAAGGTAGAATATCAAGTGAATTAATAACTGATGAAAAACAAAAACAAAGAATTGTGAAATCATTTGACAGACTCAACTTTATTATTAATGAGTTTATAAAAATAGAACAGATAACATCCAAACATTTTGAACTTGATAAAAAACCTTATTATATAAATAATCTTATAGAGGCAGGTATTGACAAGCTTTTAATTGATAATGTTAGTGAGCATATATCTTTAAATATTGTTGATAATGATGTTTGGAATGTTGATTTTGAACTTTTTAGTTTAACGATAAAAAATCTCATAGATAATGGCATAAAATATAGTGATACAAAAAATATCAAGATAGAAGCAAAAGATAATAAACTTATTTTTTCAAACAAAGGCTTAAAACTCAAAAATGAGATAAAAACATATTTTGAACCATTTCACGAATCAAAAGATAGTATGGGGCTAGGATTATATATAGTTAAAAGTATTTTAGATATTCACAATCTAAAATTTGATTATGAATATATAGATGGAAATAATATATTTACTATTTCACATACTTAGCTAACATATCTGAGAGCATAAATGAAAGTTCAAGGGCTTGTTTTGCATTAAGTCTTGGATCACATTGTGTATGATATCTACTTGCTAGTCCTTCTGCAGTAATGGCACAGCTTTGGCTTCCTGTACACTCTGTCACATCTTCTCCTGTCATCTCCAAATGTATCCCACCGGCAACTGTTCCTTCACTTTCATGAATTTCAAAAAATTGTTTTACTTCTCTTAGGATATTATCAAAGTCTCTAGTTTTAAATCCACTACTTGCTTTTTCAACATTACCGTGCATTGGGTCTGTTGACCAGACAACATTTTTGCCCTCTTTTTTTACGGCTTTTAAAAGATTTGGATAAAACTCATTTATCTTATCTGCTCCCATTCTTACAATTAGATTCAGTCTACCCTCTTCGTTTGTTGGATTGAGTGCATCTATAAGCTTAATTAGCTCATCTTCTTTCATACTTGGTCCAACTTTACAACCAATTGGATTGTTTATGCCTCTGAAGTATTCTATATGAGCATCATTAAGGTCTCTTGTACGATCACCAATCCATAACATATGAGCAGAACAGTCATACCAATCATTCGTTAGCGTATCTCTTCTTGTTAGAGCTTCTTCATAATTTAGCAAAAGCGCTTCATGAGATGTATAAAGAACTGTTTGATGAAGTTGTGGCAATTTACTCACTTCAAGTCCACAAGCATTCATAAATCTAAGTGCATCATCAATTTTAATACTAAGCTCGTCATATTTTTTACCGATTGGATGGTCTTTTATAAAGTCGAGATTCCATTGATGAACTTGTGCCAAATCAGCCATTCCACCTCTTGCAAATGCACGAATCAAGTTAAGAGTGGCTGCTGATTGATTATATGCTTTTATCATCCTTTGAGGATCTGGAACTCTAGCCTCTTGTGTAAACTCTATATCATTTATGATATCTCCACGATAACTTGGCAAACTTACACCGTTTATTTCTTCAAAATCACTACTTCTTGGCTTTGCAAATTGTCCTGCAATTCTACCTACTTTTACAATTGGCTTTCCAGATGAATACATCAACACCATATTCATTTGAAGCATTAGTTTAAATAGGTTTTTAATCGTACTTGCTTTAAACTCACCAAAGCTCTCTGCACAATCTCCACCTTGAAGTAAAAATGCCTCACCACGACCAGCTTTTGCAAGTTCACTTTTTAGATTTCTAGCCTCTCCTGCAAATATAAGAGGTGGATAAGAAGATAGTTCTTTTTCAGCTTTTTTTAGCAAATCTTGATCTTGATATTGTGGTTGCTGTTTGATTGGAAAATCTCTCCAACTACTAGGTGTCCAACTCATTATATATCCCTTGAAAAATTTATTGGCAAGATTATACCCTATTGAAAAAAAATGTCAAATTCTATTCTTAAAAAGATAATTTTTTTCCTTTTTCACTATGTGAATAACTTTTATTAATAAATATAATAAAAATGTGAATAAGTGTAATTTTATCCTATTTTTTTTGAGCTACAAATGTCACAAAATTTGCCCATTGGAAAATTGTTGTAACATTTTCAAATCCAGCCTCGCTACAAAGCTTTATATTCTCTTCTATGGTATATGGAACTAGTACATTTTCCAAGGCTTCTCTTTTGTTGGATATCTCATAAGTGCTGTATCCTTGGGCTTTCTTGAAGTTATAGTAAATATCTATCATAATTTTATCCATCTTTTTTTCTTCAAAAACAACTTTTTCAGAAAATATAAAATACCCACCACTTTGAAGAGAATTATATATTTTTTTTACCAAACTTGCCCTTTGGATGGGGCGAATAAACTGCAAGGTATAATTTGATGTTATAAAATCCTGTTTATCAAAATTATATGTGATTAAGTCGGCCAAAATAAGCTCTATTTCAGCATCATATGCTTTGCACTTCGCCATAGCTTGTTTTAACATAGCTTCAGAGTTATCAAGACCTTTTAGGTGCATTTTTGTATTCATACGAGAATGCAAATCTATCAAAAATTTAGCTGTTGATGATCCAAGATCCAAAACTTTTTTACCATCTTTTTGATTTTCTAGTATAAAAGATATAATTAGTTTTTGAACCTCATCGTAAAATGGAATGGAGCGACTAAGCATATCATCAAAAACAGTTGCGACAGATTCATCAAACTCAAACTTTTTATCTTTGGCTTTTTCAAAAACATTATCTTTTTTGTTATTATTCATATAAACTCTTTTACTTTTTGTATATCTTTATCGATTTGCTCTTTTAGCTCATCAAGATTATCAAATTTTTTATTTCCTCTTATAAACTGCTCGAATTTTATTTCTACTAAATTTTTGACGCCATGTATCTCTTTATCTACTATATGAGTCTCTACAGCAAATTTTCCATCTGTGCTAACTCTGTGCCCTATAAAGCTAACGCTTTTATGCCAAATATCGCCTATCTTCGTCTGTGTTGCATATATACCCTCTTTTGGTAATAGATACCCAGTAATATCAATATTCAGTGTTGGCACAAATCTTTTACTGCCTAACCCCTGCCCAGTTATCACACTTCCACTTATTTGATAGCTTCTGCCTAGCATCTTGTTGGCTTCTTGTATCTTGCCTTCTCTTATATAGTTTTTGATTACTCGTGAATGTATGGCTATATCTTCATATTTTATCATTTCAATAACAGTAACATTGCCCACAAAAAACTCTTTGAGAGTATCTATGCTACCGCTCTTGTCTCTACCAAAACCAAAATCATATCCTACTATTATCTCTTCAAGGTCTTTAAAATTTTTCATAAGCAAATCTATAAACTCTTTTGGAGTTAAATCTTTTATTTTGTCCAAATGGTAAAAGAATATTGGTTTGTTTGTATATTTGGCTCTTTTATGTCCAGGAGTAAGTACAGCACCATTTCTTTCTATAACTATGATAGCATCTGCTTTGTCTACTAAAACATTATGAGCCACATGAATGCCATCAAAAGCTCCGATAGCTATAGATTTTATCAAACTTCAACCTTTCTAAAATGATAAAAATACTCTATATTGCCTTCTTTCCCTTGTATCCTAGAAGGAATATCTATAATCTTTTTCCAACCAAGCTCTTCGCATTTTTTCTCAAATCCAACTCTTGTGTGTCTGATAGCATCAATATCTGTTACTACGCCATTGCTATCTCTTTTTACCAATCTACCAACTTCAAATTGTGGTTTATATAAAAGTATAATGTCGCAATTATATAATGCCAAAGTATTTATGTCATTTAAAATATCTTCTAATGATATAAAAGACACATCACAACTTATAACTCCAAATCCGCCATCAATTCTAAAATTTCTTATGTCACAATTTTCATGAACTTCAGCTCTTTTATCATCTCTGATAGTAAAATGAAGCTGATTTGTCCCCACATCTACACATGTCAAACTTTCTACACCATTTTCAAGTAAAATTTGAGCGAATCCACCTGTGGATGATCCTATATCCAAAGCTTTTTTACCATTTAAGTCTATCTCGTGTTCTTCTAAAAAAGCTTCAAGCTTTCTGCCTGCCCTACTGGCGTAAAATTTTTCATTTTCAACTTCAACATTACTCTTCTCATCACACTTAACAGAAGGCTTAGCTATCTTACCATCAACTTTTACTTTACCTGATTTTATAGCCTCTAATGCTCTATTTCTACTCTCAAAATAACCATTTTCTACCAAATATACATCTAGTCTCATTTGTGAGCCAACCTATTTCTAATATCATTTGTAGCAATATACATAATACTTTTACCTTTTTTACTAGTAAATAACAATTGATGACTAGCCAACTCATTGAGATATTTTCTAGCACTATTTTCTGATATGCTGTAATCAATTGCTATTTCTTTGGCAGTAAATACTCTGCCAGCTTCTTTAATCGCTTTTTTAACAACATCTTTTTGAATAAAATTAAACAAATCGTTATATCTTGAGTGTTTAAATATATCAAGAGCTTCTTCAAAATCATTGCTTTTAGCTTGAAGATATTTTAAAAGTTCTTCAATGGCTCTTAGCATAATATCTAGTTGATAAGAAATAAAATAAGTAATATCATTGTCATCATTTTCGCTATACAAATAAGATAGTGCATATTGTTTGGGTGCATTTTTTAGTAAAGAACTAATTGACACATACTCAAAATAATCAAACCCATTTTTTAGCATATACCAATAAAACAAAGCTCTTGCAACTCTGCCATTACCATCATTAAATGGATGAATATAGCCAATCATAAAATGCAATATAATTGCTTTTACTATCGGGTCTATAAACTCTTTTGGATTATCTTCATGATGATTTGTATTTGCAAAATAACATAATTTTTGCAATCTTTTGTCTATTTCATCAAAAGTTGGAGGCTCAAAAATAACATCATATCCATCAGTTATAACTATATCATCTGAATTTCTAAATTCACCTGCTATTACTTTATTATGAGATGTATTTTGTGTAGCAATTTTATGAAATTCTTTTATTAATCCCATGGATAAATTATCATTTTTTGCTTTTTTTACTTCTATTAGCAATAAATAATTATTGAGTATCATCCACTCATCTTCACTTCTTGGTTTTCTTTGACTTACTATCATATCTTTGGCAACTTTTCTTGTAGTTGCCGCACCTTCAAGCTGTGAACTACTAATAGCTTCTTCCATAATCAATGAAGATATGAGATATTGTTTCTTTATAGAGTCATGTGGAACTATACCCTGATTTGCTTTTTGCATAATTTTATATAATTTTGCTTGCAATGCATCTGGGATTGAAAAATAAAAAAAATCATTTTTTTTATCTCTCAAATTTAGAGTTTTACGGTTTGTAAATCTATTGAATTTTGTCGCCCACCATGCTATTTTCGGATTATCATCTTTATTGACATGAAATCTAAACTTATCCCAATATAGATATTTACCATCTTCATTTGTGGCTTTATATTTTAATAAATACTGAATATTTTCACGCACATCATATAAATTATAGTCAAATTTGAATGGCAATGGTTCTATTATACTTTTTGGCATTTTACTTTCAACTCAAATTTTAAATTTTGAGTTATTATAGCATAAAATAACGATAAATCCCTAAATATCGTGTTTAAGTGTGTATTTTATTTGAGTTAAATATTAATATTTGTATATTTTTACCGCTTTGTAACAATCTTATCTCTCAACACAAAGGCATAAAATGCGACAAAAAAGAAGATAGCCCCTATCATTGCACTTATATAACTTAGTGCTACTCCAGCACTTGCCATTTTCCCTATGGCGTATGTCATTCCCACGCTTACTGCCATAAAAACCATATCATTATAAGATATCACTCTCCCCAAAAATTCTTCATTGGTATTTTGCTGAAGCAAATAATATGTAAATGACCATATAGATGTAGTCAATAGTCCTACGAGGAACATACTAAAGAGTGAAAGAGTGAAATCGTACTGCAGATACGCCCAAAGGATGATGCTCACACCTTGCAACACCATAACTACCCACAAGCTATTCATCTTGATGTATTTGCTAAAAAACAGAGGACCTATCATCAGTGCGACTGCTCGTGAAAAATTGATCCAACCAATGGCTAGTGGTACTGCTAGGACATACTTATATTTTTGCTCTGCAAGAAGTGTAACTATAGTATCAAAAACCGTCAGCCCCACACTTGAATGAAGAATCATGATATGAATTAGTTTTGTATTTTTTTTAATATAGCTAAAAACCTCTTTTGTAGCACTCCAGGCACTTTGAACTTTGTTTTGTATGACTTCGATAGGCAGTTTGAACATCACCAAAAACGCTATCACATAAAATGAAAAATCTATCATAAATGTACCGATATAGCCAAAATAATATGTACTAAGTCCACCTAGTGCCATACCAAAAGCAAATGTGCTTGACCAAATAATACTATGGACTTCATTTGCTGATTTTAGTGTATCATCTGAAATTATCTTTGGCAAATAAGACATCTCAGCTGTAAATATGATAGTTCCTGCTATGGATCTAACAAACAAAAATGTCCAAAGCAGCCAAATATGTGCTAAATCATTTATAAACATAAAACATATCGTCATACTCATCTCAACGCTAAGCAATACCAAAATAAGCTTTTTAAACTCAAATCTATCTATGATGTAGCCATTGATAGGTGCAAGTACTAAGCTTGGAAGTAATATTGCTATAAATATCATCGCTATCATATCAGCACTAGCACCAAGAGTTACGAGAAGTGATGCTATAGCCACATGAGAAAAAACAGTACCAAAATAACTTAGAAACTGAATTGTAGTCAAGCCTCTAGTTATTTGGTTTTTAAATATTTCGCCGTACTTCATTATATTTGATACAGTTCTTCAATGGAGTTAATATTTGATGTTAACATGTGGTATTCTCTTTATTAAATTATTATATGACAAATCATCGAAAAGGAAGATATGCATAGCCTCTATTTTGCCACTCTATGAGACTAATTTGTGCCGAAGGTACAGGATACACAAACGAATAAAATATATCCTTATCAAGCTTGCGTGCTTTCATACCCTCTGAGCATACCTCGAATCTGACATGATATTTTTTCATAAGCATTGTAAAGCCAGCCAAAAACTCCTGCTGTCTCTTTTTTAGCTCCTGATCATTACTATATGGCGATTGCTCTAATTTTTGAACAAAAAAACGATATGCATCTCCATGGATAACCACAACGGTATCGACATCACTCCCATTTTTTTGAAAATGCCCCAAGGTATTCGCAAAGCCTTTTATGAAATGTGATGTGATTGTCTTTGCATCACCTGTTGTCAAATCTACAACAACTTTTTGTGTTGGTTGTTGTGCAAAAGCAAATGCGGAAAGTAGCAAACTAACCGATATTAACCTTATCAACATTTTCATCTATGCTCCTCTTTTATTATTGCAGTAGATATTATATCCGATATAAGATTTATCGTGATATCTTCAAGTAACAATCTGCCCTTGGTTGAAATTCAAAATCTGTTTTAACGATTTCACACTTAAACTCTTTTAATATCTTATAAACAAATGGTGAAAAGTTTTCTACTTCATGGACTCTGCTATTTTTAAAATCAACAAGTGGGAAAATCCTCACCTCTCTTGCAACTCTAAGCATCTCTACAATAGAGTCTTTGTGAAAATTGAAATCTAGCCTATCGTCATATACAAACAATAAGTGTGATGACAGAAGTATATCGAAACTATCATCTTCAAATGGCAAATTTGGAAGCTTAGCAAAAATATAATCTTGACTATTATAATCGTCTATAAAAGCTTTTAATGCACTCTCTCTATGAAACCTATGATTTTCTTTTGTTTTATAAAAGTCCATCTTATACACATCCATCCACGATGTATCTTTGTAGATTTTCTCTATACTTTTAATTCCTTGTTGCTCAAGGACCTTTTTGTCAAACTCATAGATGACATCCACGCCTTTTGCTTGTATAGAGTTTTTGTTTAATGTTGCCACAAATGAACTTGCACCACTTGGACAATCCAAAACTTTTTTGCCTTTTAAGTCATCCATATTTAGATCAAAGAAAGCACTATACTCCTCGAATGTTCTACCAGTTATCACTATATTTTCTAAATTTAATTGCATTTTTATCTTTTTTATAATTATATTTAAATTGATTTAATTAAACAGGCTATATTGAGACATTATTTGGTATATTACAAACAAAACAAGGATTTTTATGGGATTATTGGATAGTAGTAAAAAATATCCTATGACTATGCCAGATGGTACTGTGATTAAACAGACTGTACATTTAAAAGAAGTAATCAATCATCCACGTATACATGTTGGTGAATTTACATACTATCACAACTTCGACATACTTGAAGATTATGCTAGCTTTTTGGCTCCATATCTATTTCCTCTAAGCAAAGACTCTCTCATTATAGGGAAATTTGTACAAATAGCCCATGGTGTTAGATTTATAACAAGTTCCGCAAATCATAAAACTAGTGGTTTTTCAACATATCCTTTTACAACTTTTATGTTAACATCACAAACAACAAGCGAAGATATTACAGCGATGTTTGAAGAGTCCAAAAATAAAGGCGATATTGTCATAGGCAATGATGTGTGGATGGGGATGGATGCAACTATAATGCCTGGTGTCAAAATCGGTGACGGTGCTATCATAGGTGCAAAATCAGTAGTTACAAAAGATGTAGCACCATATACTATAGTTGGTGGCAATCCAGCCACAGTTATAAAAAAACGCTTTGATGACTATACAATTAAGGTATTGCTGGATATTAGATGGTGGAACTGGTCAATTGAAGAGATAGAAAAAAATATAGAAATCATCACAGGTAATGATTTGGATGCATTACTTGCTATAAAAGAGTGATATTTATTAGGTTTGTAATTGTTCTTTTGTAAAAGTATTTGTTATGAAACCATCTTTTTTTATCTTCTATCTCAAAACTCCATCTGATAACAACAATGAAGCTCCAAGACCTAATCTATATTATCAGTTGTTGTCTGCAAGTTTATCCCACCAGTAACAAGAAATGCTACCGATTCTTTATAATGCTACACCAAGTGAACGAATAAAATTTTCAACTCTTTTTGTATACATATTTTCAATACCTAGATTTTCATTTATCTCTCTGTGAGTAAGTGGTTGTGGAGATACTTCGGCACGAAGTTTTAGCATTTTTGCTTTGATAGAAAAAAGCTCTGCTTGTACACAAGGCTTATCTGGGCGTTTAGTAGAACAAACCATCAACATAGGAATAGCAGAGTTTTTCAAGCGATGATAAGGCGAAGAATCTTCCCAGTATTCCTTATCGGTACCAAATGCTTTATCATAAAAATCATAATGTTTCTCGTTCATTGTCTGAGGCACATTCATAACCGCACTATCAAGTGATATAGTGCCAAGCCATGGTTTTAAAATACTATAACGAGTAGGATCTGATGAAATTAATGTCACTAGATGAGCGCCAGAAGAATGCCCCATTAAAATTATTTTTTTAGTATCTCCGCCCCATGAAGCACCATACTTTTGAATATATGCAAGTGCACTAGCAACATCATCAGCTTGTTTTAGTGGATCTGCATTTGGTAATAATCTATAATTTATCGAAATAAAAATAACTCCTTTTGGAAGCCATCTTGCAGTTTTATTTTCAACAACACGATTTATACTTTTATCGCCTATACTCCAAGCACCTCCATGAACCATAACAATAATAGGTGCATCTTTTGGATTATCTGGAAGATAAACATCAAACTTTTGTTTTTTATCTTTTCCATATGCCACATCTATCATTTTTAATCCATATTCTGTATTGTTTTGCAAAATATGTTTTTGTAAAATATTACGAATTGGTCCAGATTGAACACCAATAGACAAAGCGCAAAATATAACTATAATTCTGGACTTTATTTTTAAAAATTTCATAAATACTCCATGTATAATATTTATTTGACAGCCTCGACTTCGAGTCTTATCATAGCAATATGTATTTTACCATTTTCATCTTGAGGAAAATAATCCAAATAAGTATCTATCCACTCTTTTAGAAAAGTTTCTTTTAAAGATTTAGGTATTCTATCTATAAATGGAAACCATGTAGTCTCTAGCCATCCCTTAAAAGCTGTTACATCATCATGAACCATATCTTTTTGTATTAATTTTGCATTATATTTGCTAAATCCAACCTGCCCAAGCAAATCATTATAATATATGTCAGAACAAAAACGATAAGGAGATTTATAGCCTTGAAGATATTTCGCATAATTTGGCGTGATTTTCTCCAATGCTTCAAATACATCTTTGGCATTGCCTTCGCCGCCCATCTGTAATATCGCTTTTCCATTTCTTTTTAAAGCTTTATATATTCCATTCACAACCGCCTTGTGATCTTGCACCCAATGCAATGCAGCGTTTGAGAATACTATATCAAATCTGTTTTCAAAATTTATATTTTGTGCATCCATTTGTATAAAAGTAGGTTTTTTATATATCTCTTTTGCAAAATCTACCATATTTTGGTCAAAATCAATCCCTACAACTTCGCCTGTTGTGATTTGAGCCAAATCTTCTGTGATTTTCCCATCACCACAACCAATATCTAAGATAGACTCGTAACCTTCTATGCCTATCTTGTCTATCAACTCTTTCGCCCATATCGCCTGCCCTTTGGAATTTACATTATATTTATTTGGATCCCAACTTGTTTGTTTAGTTTTTTTCATATATTACCCCAAATTTTGGTTTCATTTTTCTCTTTGCTCTATCATCTCTTTGGCGGTCAATTTATCTATCTCATTGCCTCTAAGCTCAAGATGTTCCAGTATCATATCAAATCGCTCCTGCGGGAGATGTTGTCCCAATTTGACTTTGCCTTTTATATCTGCGATAAGTATCTTAAATACTTGTGTTATGTTTATAGTTTTTTGATACACTTCATCGCTCATTGGCTTATAATTACCTTCGCTTTGCAACTTTTGCATGAGCAACTCTAAAGCCAAAACTTTTTCATCATACTCACTTACTATCTCTATCTTGCCTTGTATGCTTACTGATCTAAAAAAATGTGTCGCAGGACATGCAAGCCCTTCGCTGGAACTAAAATATGACTGTATCATCGAGTAAGGCTCTACAACGCTAAAAGAACATAAAGGATTTTTACTTATCATCTCTGCTTTTCGACCTTTTAATGAGCCATGAAAATAGACAATATCTCTTTGATGAGCAAAATTTACAGGCACACTATATGGTATATCATCTTCGCTCAAAGCCAAAGTGCCATACTCTGCACTTACCAATATATCATCTATGATGCTTCTATCTTTTATCTCAAATTGTGGTTTCATTGTAAAACTCCCTTTAACTGTTTAAGAAAACATAAATTGTTTCAATTTCTCATAAGCTCCATTATCAGCTTCTTTCAATGCTGCTATATACTCATTTCTTATGGTAGATATTTCATTAATGTCACCACCCCAAGAAAGAACATTATGCCCATGTTTAAGTAGCCATAAATCTACTACAAACCTCGCCCATCTACCATTGCCGTTCAAAAATGGATGAATTTTTACCAAACTATGGTGCAATCTCACGGCCGTATCTTGATAATTCCAATTTTCTTCCCAAAATTTCAAATCATCCTGCAACTGATATAAAGCTAGATGAATTTTATTTGCTTCAACGCCTATAGAAGTTTGGGTTGTTCTAAACTCTCCTGCCCAGCTCCAAACATCGCCAAACATCTCTTTGTGGAGTTTACGAAAAAAGTTCAAATCAAAGGTTACATTTTTGAGCTTGGATGAATTTAGTGTGTATTTGAGATAAGCCTTCAATATATTTTGAGCTTCTGCCTCATCAAGCTCTTTACGAGTTGCTATCTCAAACTTCAATCCCGATATATCATCAAGGGGTGTCTCACCCTCTTTGTCAAAAACAATCATCCCCAAACCTGTGATCTTGGCATCTTAGCTATCCTTGCTTTTGCTTGGGTTAACATTTTTGCTTGAGCCTTTGCGTCTACTGCTTGATCTTCTAGCGCAGAAGTCTGCATCACTCGCTTTACAATTTCCTGTGCCTTTTTCTCAATCTGGGCATTATAAAGATTGTTTGCAGAGATTGTTGCTTTGATGCCTATTTGGCATCCGATGGCTTCAGCTATCTTCTCTAATCTCTCCAATGATATATCTTGCCCACCAAAGGCTCTTTTGACTGTTGCTATACCAACACCAGAACGAATGGCTATCGACTCGTAAGAGATACCAAGAACTTCTTTTTGTTTTCTAAGTGCTTCTACTATTCTCATATAAGTACCTTTCTATAGTATCATATTTGATACTAATATTTTTAGCATAGTATCATATTTGATACTATTTGTCAAGAGCAAATGTGCTTATATTGATTAATTCTTATTTGCTTTTTTTCTTGAGAAGTTTTTTCACTTAACACTTTAAGTCCACGAGACCATGAAGGCGAAGGTGAATAAAGGATTATCACTTCACAATTTTTCTTGCAAATAGATATTTCTTGAATTTGACGATTTTTGAGATCAATCTTAACTCCAGTTTGTTTACAAAATAAATCTGCAACAAAAATACTTGTAAAAAAAAGTTTCAATCCGGTATTTTTATTTCTAAAAATTATCTCACAGGCATCAATAAGTTCAATATTATACAAATCAGAATCTGATGAACCACACCCATCTTTGCGTGTACATTTTTGTATCATATCAAAAATGCCAATTTCATTATCTTCGCAAAATTTTTGCCGATTTTCTTTTGTACATAGAGCAAATTTACTATCACAACAACTCTCTTTTAAAATATCCCAAAATGAGTTATCTTTGCTTCCGTAATACCAATCAATATCGCCACATAAAAGATTTTTTGGTTCAGAGAATCTATGTGGCGGAATGCTACCTATGATAAATGTTTTTGCTTTCTCAAAATTAAACTTCTCATCATTATATGGATGAATAGATTCACAAAATATATGTTCTTTATTGGCTCTCACACCATCCCTCGCATTTCATCTTCACATAAAACCAAAGTGCCATACTGAGCATTTACCAATATATCATTGATGATGCTTCTATCTTTTATCTCAAATTGTGGTTTCATTTGTTTATCATACCTATCATTTCTTTATTTTTAATGCTTATAGGCTAGTGCAAACGAATAAGTTTTATTGAAATGAAAAATAAGCATTAAATATAAGAGCAGATATGCCAAAGATAATTCCAATAGCAAATCTTATAGTACTAATTGGTTCATATTGTACTACCACACCATTGTCTTTATCCCATGGGGTGGTGCCTTGTTCTACATATCCATTGTAAGACATAATTAATGCTATAAGAGAAATGAAAGGAATTGTAAGGCCTAATCCCTTAAGCCATAATGTTAGATTTCTTATCAAACTAGTTTTATAGTCTAATTTTTCTCCATTTATATCGACAATCGATATGCCTAATAATTTTTTAAATGGGGTTGTGCCATATTTTGATATTATTTTTGCTTCAATAAATAGATACACAATAATTATTAATAGCGTCTGAACAAATACTAGCAATGATGAAAGCATATCCCATGGAAATAGGTAACTTGGAAATAGTTTTAGTGCAATTAATGCTAAAATCATAAATGCAAATCCCATAACACTTATTAACAGTATAAGCATAAAAAACATATCAGATATACGTGCAAAATAACGCAACCAAGCCTTTTTATTGAGCGTATAATTTTCTATTTGATCAGTCATTACTCCCCCCCCCTCTAAGTGATAAATTAATTATAACATAGTTAGCTCAAACAAACCTCACACCATCCCTCGCATCTCATCTTCATTGTATTTCATGGTCTATGTAAATGCATTTTAAATATTGCAATATATTTTTTTATATATTGATTATTGTCTTGTTCATGGTTAGTCCACTCTTCGAGTTCATCAAAACTCCAATCCTTATATTTTATATTTTTATATTTTATAAGCCATTGTTTTATCTCTTTGTCTTGTGTAGAGCTTTTTGCATTATTTAAAATACAGAACATATCATTTAATGCCATCATTTCTATGTTATTTGATTTTTTACTAAGACTTTTTATTCTCTGGTAATCGTGAATGTCCATACTATTGCCAAGTATTAAATCAAGTTCCATTTTTGAAATAGTTGCAAATATAACTTCATCTATCTCATACTTTCCAATTGGATTTTTATGTCTATCAATAAGTGTTTTATAAGCCTCTATGGCTTCGTTTTCTCTTCCAAGTTTATCTAGTATGATAGCCCTATTATTTATTGCATATATAACTTTTACTCTCCATCTAGGATTTTTAGCATTTTCAAATTTAAGCAAAAAATCTTCATAAACCTTTAATGCTTCATTATATCTACTAAGTTCAAACAAAAGAAAGGCTTTTTCAAACATTGCTTGAGAATTTTGTTCATTTGCAAAATATAAATTTGATTTATCAAATATGTCAACAGCCTCACTATATGCTTTTAGTGCATCCTCTTTGTTGCCCAAAATATGAGTAATAGTTGCTTTATAAAAATAAGCATCTAAAATATTTTCCTGCACTCTAACATCATTTATATTTTTATAAGTAGATATAAAATTATCACACTTTTTTATAGTATTTTCGCTAATATCGCTAGACAATACAATATCTCTATATTTTCTATCGACTTCATTTTCCAACATTGTATGATTTGGGATTATCTCATTTCCTAAAAAATCATATCCACTATTTATCTCAATATTCCCATTTTTAATGTTATTTATGATGTGTGGAGATAATACAATTTTCCCATCCATGTAAACATCTATTGTTTTACCAAAATTTTCTTTTTTTGTTATGCTTTCTAGTTTTTTGCTAGATTGTTTATCCAGCGAAAAAGAGTAATAAAATTCATCTATTTTTCTTTTGTAAACTTCTATATTTTTAATATTTTTATTTTCGACAATAACTTTACCATCAAAAACAAAAGTATATGTATGATTTTTCATCAAATTGTCATCCCCAAACACAAAATTGACTAATACTGTACATATCATTATTAATTTAATATAATAACTCACACCATCGCTCGCATCTCATCTTCGCTGATAGTTGCTACTCCAAGCTCTTGAGCTTTTGTGAGTTTACTTCCTGCATCTTCGCCAAAAATGACAAAATCAGTCTTTTTGGATACCGAACTAGCCACTTTTGCGCCCAAACTCTCCATATATGCCTTTACCTCATCGCGGCTTTGGCTCATTGTGCCAGTAATTACCACCGTTTTACCCTTAAATGGATTTTCTTTTGCTTCTACTATAACTTCTACACTCGGATGTATAATATCAAAAAGCTTGAGAAGTGTGTCTCTATTGACTCTCATAAACTCAAGCACAGAAGCAGCCATCTCCTCACCAAAACCCTCTATTGCGATAAGCTCATCATAAGTCGCATCTACAACTCCAAGTCCAAATCTCTTTGCCAAAGCCTTCGCGCCAACCTCACCGATATGCTCGATACCCACAGCATTAAGCACTCTATGAAGTGCTGCGCCTTTAGTCGCTTCTATGGATGCGAGGAGATTATTTATCTTTTTGGCTTTAAACCCTTCCATCCCTTCAAGGTCCTCATAACGTAAGGCATATAGATCAAGAATATGAGCTATCTTACCCTCACCTACTAGCTGCTCGACTATCTTTACACCAAGACCATCTATATTCATGCATCCTTTGCTTGCAAAGTACTTGATAGCATTGGTTACCCTATCGCTACAATTTAGATTTTGACACTTGATGAGTGTTCCCTCATCAAGCAACTCGCTTCCACAAGTAGGGCAAATCGTAGGACGATGCACCACCTTTTCATTTCCACTTCTTCGCTCGCTCAAAACCTTGATAATCTTTGGTATCACATCACCGCTTCGGATGATGATAACACTATCTCCTACGCGAACATCTTTGCGCTCAATCTCATCAAAGTTATGAAGCGTTGCACGGCTTATCATCGCACCTTCTATATTTACAGGTTCTATCTCAGCAACTGGAGTGACCACGCCAGTTCGTCCAACTTGCAGAGTGATAGCATTTATCTTTGTAACTTTCTCTACTGCTGGAAATTTATAGGCACACATCCAGCGTGGATATTTGACTGTATATCCAAGCTCATCAGCAATGCGAACATCATCAACTTTGACAACCATACCATCCATCATCATAGGGATACTATCCCTTTTGCTTATAAGCTTTTGATAAAACGCTTCTATCTCTTCTATAGAGTTGCATTTTTGTCTGTATGGAGGCGATAAAAATCCTTGCTCATATACAAAACTCATCTTGTCAAAGAGACCATTTTGAGCCAAGCTGTTTTCACCAAGTCCCCATGGATAAAAAACAAGTTTTCTCTTTGCCGTGATAGCACTATCAAGTTGTCTTAGACTTCCTGCGGCCGCGTTTCGAGGATTGGCAAAAAGTGCTTCGCCTTCACTGAGTCTCTCTTCGTTGATAGCTTCAAAATCATCTTTTTTGATAAGCACTTCACCACGTATCTCAATAAGTCCGTTATATTCTATCTTTAGCGGCACGGAACGAATTGTTTTGACATTTTCTGTTACATCCTCACCTATCTCTCCATCGCCTCTTGTGATTGCCTGTTTGAGCAGCCCATTTTCATAAATGAGATTCATACTCGCACCATCAAACTTCGGTTCACAAAAAAACTCTTGCATACCAGCATTTTTATAGATTCTCTCTATCCACTCTTCAAGCTCATTGTTGGAAAATACATCTTCCATGCTCCACATTCGCTTGATATGCTTTGCTTTGCTAAAATCATCTCGAACGATACCACCCACTCTTAGAGTCGGCGAATTGGCATCTACCAATGATGGATTTACTTTTTCAAAATCTAAAACTTCATGATAGAGTTTGTCATACTCCTCATCACTTGCACTTGGATTATCAAGCACATAATAGTCATGTGCCCATTTGTTTAAAAGTTTAATTTTTTGTAAATATTTTTCTTTATCCATACAAATAAATCCTCAAAATTTATCTTTAAAATTTTTTTTCCATGGCTCATATAGTTTGGATAATCCAAAAAGATCCAATAGTGCTATTGGTCTTGCAAAAAATTCTCTTACTATCATATTTTTACTTGCTTGACTACCGTCATCTTCTGGTGCTACAAAGCCTATAGCTTTATCTCCTCTGGCTGTAGCCAAAAAGATGGCTCGTTGTAAATGAAACTTTTGGGATACGATTATATAGTCATCTATGCCATATATATCTTTCGCTCTTTCGATAGAATCAAATGTGCGAATACCTTTTTTATCTGTTTTTATATCATTTGGTTTTATGCCATTTTCTATCAAATCTTTTTTCATTGTTGCTGTTTCGTGATAATATCTATCCGAACTACCATCACCAGAAATCAAGATATTTTTTACTTTTCCTTTTTCATACAACTCTATAACTGCTTTAATACGATATTTGTAAAATGGATTTACTTCATGTTTTACTGTGTATTTAGTCGTACCTAAAAGCAGAGCTGTTTGTTTTGTTGGAACTTTATCAATATCGTTATATATCTTATCATAACTCACAATATTCATTACGATATAAATAAAAAATGGCAAAAGAAAAATAAATATGATAACTTTAAATAAAAAATTTATTAATTTCAATTTAGTATGCCCCTTGTATAATTACAATTATATCAAAAGCCTATAAATTTATTGTATAGCCTCGTAAACTTTTAAAGCTCTAATATGCTCTTTTACATCATGACATCTAATTATATTTGCTCCATTATCTAAGGCTTTTAAATGAATTGTCAAAGTTCCCTCTAGTCTATCTTCTATCGGTGTTTTTATAATTTTATCTATCATTGATTTTCTACTCGCACCTACAAGCAACTCACATCCAAACTTTTTAAAATGAGATAAATTTCTAATCAATGTGATATTGTGTTCTAAATTTTTTCCAAAACCTATGCCAACATCTAGAATAATATCTTTTTTGGCAATACCAATATTTTCACATCTACTTATCCTATCTTCAAAAAAGTCACTAACTTCGACTACAACATCATCATAATGCGGATTTTCTTGCATAGTTTGTGGCGTTCCTTGCATATGCATTATGCATATTTTCGCATTGTATTTTTTGGTTAGCTTGATAACTTCATCATCACTTGCTCCAGTAATATCGTTGACTATACCAAATCCGCAATTTAGTGCATATTCAACAATGCTTGGCGTATAGCTGTCTATGCTAAAAACTGCTTTTTCATAAAGTTTGCTATGCTTAATCGTATCGCATATATCTTTTATTCTTTCTAGCTCATCTTGTGGGGTAACTAGAAGTGAATTTGGGCGAGAAGATACTGCGCCTATATCAATTATATTAGCACCATTATCTATCATCTGCTCGATTGCCATAATTGCATTTTTTGACTCAAATCTACTTTTCTCATAAAAGCTATCATTATTAGCATTAATAATGCCCATAACTCTAATTGGAAATTTTTCATTGACTAAAAATTCTTTTAGTTTTTTTGCGACATCTTTAAGCCCAAATGGCTGTGCTAGTTCTTTGTTTGATAAAATCTCTAAATGTTTTTTTGAAGCGATTAACAAACAGTCATAATGACTTTTTTCGCAAAGTATAACTCCGCCTGGTACTGCCAATTCAGCACCAATACTGAGTGCATCTTGTTTTAAAATATTGACAGCTGGTGTTTTTAAATCTTTTATAAAAATATATAAAAGATCCATTTTTTTTGAGATAATCTCTACTCCAGCACTCTCTACACCTAATGTTTTTAAAAAATCTTTTTTGTTTTCTATGTTTATTTTGTAAAGATTCATATATTTACTCCTCTTTTACTTTGCTTGTTTTTTATTTGCCAATAGTTTTAGCAAAACAGTTGATAAAATAAATTGGGAGTTTGAACCCATATTTAATGCTTTTATCGATTTTGAAAAAAGATCCAATGCTTTGTAGTCAAATTTATATCTATTGCTTTTTAATGCTCTGCCTACTATTTCTTGGACAATTTGCTGCATTTGAGTAAAAGATGTTCTTTGATTTGATTTTATAAAATCATATACATTTTGCAGTGTCATATTTTCAACATTCAAATCCAACTCATAAGTATTGTTTCTGTTGCTTATAACATGCATAGGAAGTCTTGATTTGATTGTGTCAAGTATCATTGCTTTTTGATTGGCTAAGATTATAAATATAATATTTTTGGGTGGCTCTTCTAATATCTTTAAAAGTTTATTTTGAACAATATCACTAAACTTTTTTGCCCCTATGATGATAATCACTTCATTGCTGCTAGCGATGGAAGCTTTTTCAATAACATATTTTACATCTTCAACCAAAAAAGTATCTTCTTTGATAATGGGTATAAATCTTTGGTTTGTTTTTAAACTTTCAAGCTGAGCTATTGTATGTTCAAAATCATCACATATAATAACTTGGCTAACTAACATCATGATTCTATCTCTATATTTCCATAAAGTGCTTCAGAAAGACTTATGTCAAAAAGTTTGAAAAGTTGCAGTAGTTTTATGTCAAAAAGAGTATCACTACCATTTAAGTGAAATGCATTTTGTATCTGTGAATCAACTATCCACAAAAAACTATTATCTTTTTTAAATACTAATTTTGTATATGGTGAATCATCTCTACCAATGTACCATATAACATAACCATTTGGAAATGAAATATCAAGCATATCTTCTAACAGTTGCAAGTCTTGATTATTTTGCATCTCATCTAGTGATGAAAATAGTTTTTTTAGTTGATAAAATGGCAAAAATGGTCTATTTTTAGAAACATCATTGATTTTACTTTGTATATAGTCTCCAAACCATTGTCTTGGAGTGTCAGTCAATATAAAAACGCTCTGACCATTTAAAATACATTCTAAAAAATTATTAACTAAAGGAGTCCACTCAAAACGATACTCTTCCATCCATGAAAAATCTGAATTTTCACCCCTGATGGCTTCAAGTGTCCAAGATAATAAATTTTGTGTCATTTTATTTATCTAGCTCGTATGCATCATGTAAAATTCTAATAGCTAGTTCGCCATATTTTTCATCTATAATTACAGAAATTTTAATCTCACTAGTTGAAATCATTTGTATATTTATATTACTTGCAGCTAATGTTCTAAATGCTTTTGCGGCAACCCCAGCATGTGACTTCATACCAACACCAACAACTGAAACTTTACATAAGTTTTTATCAAAATCCATACTGCCTATATCGTGATCAAAAGACTCTATTACGCTTTTTGCATTGTCTAACTCACTTTGAGGTATTGTAAATCCTAGATTTGTTGAACCATCAATACCAACATTTTGAGTAATCATATCTACATTTATTCCCATTTCGGCAAGTTTTGTAAAAATCTCAGCAGCAATTCCAGGTCTATCTGACACATTTCTAAGAGTTACCCTAGCTTGATTTTTATCTAAAACTACTCCACTAACCAAAACTTCTTCCATATTTGCGCTCTCCTTTGTTATAAGTGTTCCTTCATTATCACTAAAACTGCTTTTTGCATACAATTTTACATCCAATTTTTTAGCCAATTCTACTGAACGGTTTTGCAAAACCTTGGCTCCCAATGATGCCATTTCAAGCATTTCATCATAACTGATAGTATTAAGTTTTTTTGCTTTTGGCTCTATTCTAGGATCTGTTGTATAAATACCATCTACATCGCTGTAAATTTCACAAGCATCGGCATTAATCGCACCAGCAATTGCAACAGCTGACAAATCGCTTCCGCCACGTCCAAGCGTTGTTACATTACCATCTTCATTAATCCCTTGAAAACCAGCAACGATAACTATTTTGCCATCATTTATAGCATCTAGCATCGCTTTTGGGTCTATTGATTTTATTCTAGCATATGTATGCACAGAATCCGTTACAATACCAGCTTGACGACCAGTCATCGCTACTGCCTTGTAGCCTTTTGCCTGTAGAGCAATTGCAAGCAAAGCGGCTGTTACTCTCTCACCTGAACTAAGAAGCATATCCATCTCTTGTTTTGCTGGGGTGGTTGTAAAATGTGTTGCATAATCTATAAGCTTATTTGTCTCTCCACTCATAGCTGAAACAACTACAACTATATTATTCCCAGCATCTGAAGCTTTCATAATTCTTGATGCGACATTTTCGATTCTTTCTAAATCGCCAACACTGGTGCCACCATATTTATGAACTAATAACATACTAAATAAATCCTTCCTGTATAAAATAATCTATCACTCTTCGATAAGCTTTTCTCTTAAAATATGTCACTTTTCTAAAAACCTCATCATAAGATAAAAAATCAAAATCCTCAAACTCTGGTATCTCAAAAGCATTTAGATTTATATCCAAATGATTTTTCAGCCTTACCAAAAAATATTTTTGGGTTTGCCCATCAAATGGATATCTTTTTGTTGTTTTAATTTTGGGAAAATCATATGTTATCCATTCTGGAAACTCTCCTAAAATTTCAACATTATTGCATCCTATCTCTTCTTCAAGTTCTCGCAGAAGTGCTTCTTGTGGTGTTTCAAATCCATCAATTCCGCCTTGTGGAAATTGCCACCTATTTTTTATATCCTTGCAAAGTCCAACAAAAAATTTGCACTCATCGGGATATTTTGGCGAAAGTATAACAGCTGCAACATTTTGTCTGTACCGTTTTTTCTTATTTTTTTTGTGATTCATAATTTCTTCATTTATAATAATATTGGAACTATCAAACAAATTTTGATATATTTGACTGTAAATATTTCTATATATAATTCTATCTCATTTGGACTTAGTGTCATATTAAGGGTATACTTAAAACCACTTGGTATATATAGACGCTTAGGTTTTTAATAAATTATAAGGCGATTTTTGCGAGACAAGCTTAAGCTAATTCAAAAAAAATTAACGCAATAATGTGCAAAAAGAATTTTCAAAATGCTTATTTATCTCCATATCCCATACTGTGACTCCAAATGCCACTACTGTAGCTTTAACTCTTATGTTGATAAATTTGATACAAGAGTTGATTATATGAAAGCTATCTTGAATCAACTTGATTTTGAACTAAAAAGATTTGATGTAAAACAAAATCAAATTACATCTGTATTTATAGGCGGAGGAACACCATCAACTATTAAGCCAAAATTATATGAAGAATTTTTTGATAAATTAAAAAACTTTTTAACAGCAGATTGTGAAATCACAATAGAGGCAAATCCAAATTCTGCAACAAAAGAGTGGCTTTTTGGTATGGCAAATCTTGGAATCAACAGAGTGAGTTTTGGAGTTCAAAGTTTTAATGATGAAAAATTAAAACAACTTGGTCGTTCACATGATAAAAATCAAGCTATAGGGGCAATAAATAATGCCCAAAAAGTTGGCATTGAGCATATCTCTTGTGATTTAATTTACAATGCAAAAAATGATACAAAAGAACTAATTGAAAATGATATAGATATAGCTTTATCTTTGCCCATAGACCATATATCTGCCTATGAATTAACGATAGAAGACGGAACAAATTTTAAAGAAAAAGATAAACAAGAAAACGATGAATTGGCATTTTTTGTAGCACAAAAAATAACCAAAAATAGTTTTTATCAGTATGAAATTTCAAATTTTGGAAAATATCAGTGCAAGCATAATATAGGTTATTGGAATTTAGAGAATTACATAGGAATTGGTGCAGGTGCAGTTGGATTTTTAAACAATACTCGATTTTATCCAACAAAAGATATAGATGAATTTATAAAAAATCCGCTAAATATAAAAGATGAAATTATAAGTAATAATGATTTAATTTTTGAAAAAATATTTTTAGGACTTAGGAGCAAAGTTGGCATAAACAAAAAAATACTAACGCCAGCTCAAAAAGATAGAGCTAATATTCTCGTAAAAAATAAAAAGTTAAATGAAAATGATACACACTACTTCAATAAAAACTTTTTTATAAGTGATGAGATTGCATTATATATTACTAATTAGCAACGACCATTTAAAATATAATCAACTATATTTTCTATAAATGCATTTCTTTTATTCTCTTTTGAATAAACAATATAAAATTTTCTTTTTATCTCATAGCCTCTAATTCTTGCCTCAAATAATTGTCCATTTTGTATTTCATCGGCTACTGCATATTTTGAAATTATAGACACAACTGGGTTTGCTAAATCTTTTTTGCTTTTCTTTATTCCTTGAAGTACTGCAGTTGTATGATTAACCTCACTTCTCATCTTGAAATCTTTGCAATTAACACCAAGTTCATCAAAAACTTCTACCATCATTTTTCTTGTGTGGCTACTTTCTTCCCTGCATATCCATTGAAAATCATACAATTCTTCTGTTTGTATAATTTTTGGAATAGGAACATTGCTGATAACTATAAGTTCATCTTCTAGCCACTCCCTATATATAAGATCATTATCCATTATTGGAGACTCTATAAGACCAATGTCAATTTTTTTATCTTTTATTTGATTTATTATGTCTTGGCTAAGAGCAATATTTAGTGTTACATCGTTATTAACTACCTTCTTTAAGTTACCTAAACATTCACCTGGAATCACATAAGTACCAATAGTAAAAGACGCTCCTAATCTAAATGTCATCTCTTTATTTATAATTTTTATCAAATCAATCTCGGCAGTATGAATTGCTTTTTCTAACCTTATCAGTATCTTGTATAATTCTTCACCCTCTGCAGTAAGCTTAATCCCATTTTTCTTTCTTTCGATTATTGGAGTATTTAGATAACTTTCTAAAAATTTTATCTGCTGAGTAACTGCTGGTTGTGATATACCAAGTTTTGCTGATGCTTTAGAAAAACTCCTCTCTCTTACGGTTGTTAAAAATGTTTCTAACTTAACAAAATCCTTCAGCATATATACTCCTGTTATTTTTGTTTATTTGTTTTAATTATATTACTTATGCTTTTAAGCTTTGCTTATATTTAATTTTAAATTTATAAAATAATATACTTTTATCTAAACTAAATTGTTAAAACATCTGATTTAATATATTTTTGATATAATCTAAATAAATTATCTAAATAAAAATGGTAAAACTTTGGAAAATTTAAACGAAGAACAACTTAATGCCATAAAACATATTGATGGCCCTATGTTAATACTAGCTGGTGCTGGGAGTGGAAAAACAAAAACGCTCACATCAAGACTGGCATATCTAATAGGGGAAATCGGTATAGACCCTGCAAATACTTTGACTTTGACATTTACAAACAAAGCTGCTGGAGAAATGAGAGAAAGAGCATTAAAATTACTTAAAAATAAAGAAATATATCCTCCACTACTTTGCACTTTTCATAAATTTGGACTTTTGTTTCTAAAATTTCATATTGAAAAAATTGGAAGAAAAAATAACTTTGTGATAATAGATACTGATGATAAAAAAAGAATAATAAGAAATATAGCCAAAGAGTTAAAATTTGATATTAGTGCATCTTTGGTAGCTTCTGAAATATCAAAATACAAAAATTCTCTTCTCTCCCCTCAGGTAATTATAGATAAGGCGCAAATTCCAGAATATCAAAAAATAGCACAAATATACAAAGAATACCAAAAAAATATAGAAGATGATAATTTAGTTGATTTTGATGATTTATTAAAACTTACATATGAAATTCTTGATCAAGAAAATGAACTTAGAAAAGAGATAAGCAAAAAATATACCTATATAATGGTGGATGAATATCAAGATACCAATGAATTGCAATTTAAATTACTTGAGTTACTGGCAAGTGAACATAATAATTTATGTGTTGTAGGAGATGATGATCAGAGTATTTATGGCTGGAGGGGTGCGAACATAAGAAATATACTTGAGTTTGCTAACATTTTTGCAAATACAAAAACTATAAAATTAGAAACAAATTATAGATCCAAAAAAGAGATACTAGACGCCGCTAACTTACTTATTGAACATAATTCATCAAGACTTGGCAAAAAACTCGTAAGCCACAAAGGGGAAGGTGGTAGTGTAAAAATAATTCATTCTGCAGATGAAAGTAATGAATCAAGGAGCATAGCAACAGAGATAAAATCCTTGATAGACAAAGGCACCGAAGCAAAAGATATTGCTGTTCTTTATAGAATTAATGCCCTTTCGCGCTCACTAGAAGAAGGTTTTACAAAAGAGAGGCTTTCATATAAATTAATCGGTGGAATACGATTTTATGAGAGAAGCGAGATAAAAGATACCATATCATATCTTAGAATACTAACTAACATAAATGATGATTTTTCTCTTGTGAGAATAATCAATAAACCAAAAAGAGGCATTGGCAAAACATCCATTGAAAAGCTTCAAAATCTATCTCTAAAAAATAATTGCTCAATATTTTCGCTCCATAAAAATCATAGAGATTTAATACTAAAAGAGATTGGTAAAAAAGCAACTCTTTCTTTAGATGAGCTTTTTGAAATTTTAATCGATTTACAAGATGAAATAAAAGATGGGAAACTCTCAAGTCTTCTTGATATCCTTGAAAGTAAAATTAAACTCAAAGCATATTATCAAAGTTTGCCAGATGGATACGAGAGAGTTTTAAATATTGAAGAATTTTATGGGTTTTTTCAAGAAAGTATTTTACTGAATCCTGATTTACAACTAGAAGAGTTTTTAAATGATATATCACTACAAAGTGATCAAGATAGTATTGAAAATGATGCAATTTCGATTATGAGCATACATGCTTCAAAAGGACTTGAATTTGAATATGTTTATGTAATTGGCTTAGAAGAAGAATTTTTTCCATTACTTGGAGATGATTGCAATATTGAAGAAGAGAGAAGACTTGGATATGTTGCGATAACTAGAGCAAAATCTCATATAACTTTATGTTACTGCGACAGTAGATTTTATAAAGGTAAAAGAAAAATTATGCAAAAAAGCAGATTTTTGGGCGAAGCTGGACTAATCCAAAACAGTAGCTTAAAAATAACAAAAAGTGCCATTTTCAAAAAAGGTGATTTAGTAAAACATAAAATATTTGGAATTGGAAGAATCCAAAACATAAGCCCAAGCGGCAAAGAATACAAACTTCTTATTAATTTTGGTGGTAACAAAAAAGAGATACTTAGCTCATTTGTACAAAGTGTTTAAAGATTAAAGTCGTGAACCTTCTATTTGTTGTAAATAAGCCCATTTTCCTTTCTTCAAATAGTTACATGAATGTGATGAAGAGAAAATACAATACAAAAAAAATTGGTTTTTCTGGAACATTGGATCCTTTTGCAACTGGATGTTTGATAGTTGCAACCGGACAATATACGAAACTTTTTCAATTCCTAGACAAAACTCCAAAAAAATATAATGCAACTATTTGGCTTGGAGCAAAATCTGCATCACTTGACATAGAACAAATAGAAAATATACAAAATATAAAGCCTTTGGAATTGCAAAAAATAGAAAATGTTATATCGTCTTTAAAAGGTGAATTATCATATTATCCGCCACAATTTTGTGCAAAAAAAGTAAATGGTGTTGCATCGTATAAAAATGCACGAAACGGAATTGAAACAGATTTAAAAAAGATTACATCAACTATATATGATATAAAACTCATTTCTTACAATCATCCATTTGTAAATTTTGAAGCAACAGTTAGCGAAGGAACATATATAAGATCTTTGGGCGAAATAATTTGTAAAGAATTAAAAGTTGATGGTGCTCTCTCAAGTCTAAAAAGAGTACACGAAGGAAACTTTACATTTGAAAGCGAAAAGGCACTAAATCCACTTGATTTTATTGGTTTAAAAAGAAATGAATATTTAAAAGATATTATGGATATAGAACTTGGTAAAAAATTATCGTATAATGATTTTAAGATAAAAGACAATGGAGTCTATCTTGTTGTGACTAATAACTTTTTTTCAATTATTGAGATAGAAGATGATAATGTAGTTTATAAAATAAATCGTATGCCACTATTTGAAGGCTAAAAATGTACACCATAAAAGCATTTGCTAAAATCAATTTATATCTAAAGATTACAGGCTTTTTAGACGGATATCATACACTAGAATCTAGATTTTTAAGACTTGATGATTTATATGATACTATAAGCTTCATGCCTTGCGAGTGTAAATCTTTTACAATTGAGGGTATGGACAATGTGGAATTAAAAAATAATACAATATATAAATCATTTGTTGCTTTGAATAATTTTAGTGGCAACTTAGACATATTGAATTTTTTCTATCATCACAAAGTTGTAGTAAACAAGCAAATACCTACCCTTGCTGGGCTTGGTGGTGGAAGTAGTGATGCAGCATCTTTTTTAATGTTAGCAAATAAAGTATGTGGATTAAATATAGATACACCAACACTTGCTACTATAGGTTCACGCGTTGGAGCAGATGTTGCTTTTTTTGTATATAATTACAAAGTGGCAAATGTTAGTGGTTTTGGTGAAATTATCGAACCATTTGAAGAAGATGATATAGAAGTAGAACTTTTTACGCCAGACTTTGGTTGTGATACGGCACTTGTTTATAAAGCATTTAAAGATAATTTTCTAAAAAATGTAAGCCAAAAAAGTTTTGAACATTGGAAAAAAATAAAATTCAAAGATATATTAGAAGAGGTTTCTTCTGATAGGTCTTTATTGAATGATTTATATAAAGCAGCAACCCTTGTATATCCAAAACTAAAAACACAAAAAAATGAAGAGTGGTTCTTTAGTGGTAGTGGTAGTACATTTTTTAAATTAAATAAAAGATAAAATAGATGGAAATAAATATAGTTTCACAAAATAAAAAAGCTAGACATGATTATGAAATTTTAGATACATATGAAGCAGGAATTGTACTTAGTGGAAGTGAAGTAAAAGCACTTAGAGCCAAAAGAGCAAATCTAAAAGATTCTTATTGTAAATTTATCAAAAATGAACTTTATTTGACAAATGCCCATATATCTCATCTTGAAACTGTTTATAAAAATTTTGCGCCAGATACTAGAGTGCCTAGAAAATTATTAATGCATAAAAAAGAGTTAAATAAGATATTCAATACTTCATCACAAGAGAGTCTCACAATAATTGCACTTATGATTTACTTCAATGAAAAAAACAAAGCAAAAGTTCAAATAGCACTTGCTCGCGGTAAAAAACTTTATGATAAAAGAGCCGACTTAAAAGCCAAAACTCTAAATTTAGAAGCTAAACAAGCAATGAAAGAAAACAATAAATAAATTACTCTCCATTATTTATCGAATCAAATATCTCATCTACCGTAGGTGGACGATTTCGATTATCAGCATTTCCTGTATCGTTATTTCCTGCACTATTATTTCCTGTATCATTTGTTGCATTAGCATCCGTTGCATTAGCATCAAGTAAATCTTGATTTTCAGGGAATGGAGATATATCTGTATAGTACTCACTTACTCCCCCTATAGTTCCGACCTCAACACCTTTTGGAACATCAAAGTGCCTTTTTGTTTTTGGATAAATAGATATTAATTTTTTATAATATAAACCAAAGGCGGAGGCAACCGTAGTTCCTCCTGTGATACTATGATTCATTGGCTTATTATCATCTCTACCAACCCAGATAACAGTACTTGTTGTTGGCGAATATCCACAAAACCATGCATCTACATTGTTATTGGTTGTTCCTGTTTTTCCGGCAAGGTCAATCCCACCAACATTTGCTGCTGTACCAGTGCCTCGTCTAACTACATCTTGTAGCATAGTTGTCATCAAATATGCTTGCTTTGGTATAGTAAACTCTGCAATATCTTCATTTTCTGATTTAAAGACAACTTCTCCATCTCTTGATATAATTTTGGTAACCAACTTTGGTTGAACCATTTTGCCACCATTTGGAAAAATTGAATACATCTGTACCATTTTAAGTGGGGTAGCACTTAGTGATCCAAGTGCCAAAGACATAACGCGTGGCATATTGTTAATCTGCAAAACATCTAATGCATCAGCAACATTGAATAATCCCATAGCATCAACTAGATTTATTATTGGCAAATTTCTAGAATGGATAAGTGCTTCTCTTAATGTTATATGCCCCTTATTTGTTCCATCATAGTTTTTTGGACTCCATAACTTTGTTCTGCCACTACCATCTATTATATTAAATGTTTTAGGGGAGTCATCTAGTACACTTGCTGGGCTATATCCGTTATCTAGTGCAACTTGATATACAAATGGTTTAAATGATGAGCCAGGCTGTCTATTGGCATTTACTGCACGGTTGAAAGGACTTTTTACATAATCAATTCCACCAACCATAGCTAAAACATTTCCTGTTTCATTTTCCATTGATACAACAGCAACATTTAAAGAGTCATTTTTGGTATATCTTTGTGCATTATCATATGTTTTTAGAGCTGCTTCTTGGGCTACTTCTTGAAGTTTTATGTCAATAGTTGTATATATTTTATATCCACCAGTTTTTATATCTTCTATTGCTGGCTCATATCCTTTTATTACTTCATCTACCACATAAGGAGCTAAATTTTTATTTGGGTTTTCTTTATAAACAATTGGCTGTTCATTTATTGCTTGATTATATTGTTGTTCATCTATCCAGCCTAAACTTTTTAATCTACCAAGAACTAGATTTGCTCTTTTTTCTGCTTTATCATAATATTTTATAGGGTTAAGGGAAGTTGGTGCGTTTGGAATACCAGCTAACATTGCACTCTCTTTTAGAGTTAGCTCATTTAGATTTTTATGAAAATATCCATTTGCGGCGGTTTTAACGCCATAATAACCATTCCCAAAAAATATCTCATTTAGATAGACTTCTAATATTTGTTCTTTTGTTAAAGCTTTCTCTATTTTAAGAGCCAGCACAGCCTCTTTTATTTTTCTAGCTAACTTTTTTTCATTGCTCAAATAAGTATTTTTAATAAGTTGTTGTGTTAGCGTACTTCCACCTTCGACAAAACTTCCAGCTTGTATATCTTTTAAAATCGCTCTTAAAATAGCCTCTGGACTTACTCCTTTATGTTCAAAAAAACCGCTATCTTCTATGGCGACTAGAGAATAAATTAGTTTTTTTGGCATTTCGTCATACTTGGCATAAAGGCGATTTTGATCTTTATATATATATGCGACCGTGTTGCCATTTCTATCAACAATTTGAGTTGAAAGTTCTGGATGATAATCTATAAGTTTTTTTGCATCTAAAGATATCATAACATAAGCATAAATACCAGCAGAAACAAGTCCTATTAAAAAAAGAATAAGTATTTTTGTAAATAATTTGAGAGCTTTCAAGCTAACTGACTCCTGTAAAATAATTAAGTTTATTGTATCGAATTTTAGTCAATATTTCATAGCAATTTAGCTAGTTTATCAAAAAGTAACTTCAAATCTTCTAGACCAATCCCAAGTCTTGGAATAACTCTTAGAATTGGTTCTTTAACCGTTGGTTGCCTGATGGCACCTACTAAAAAACCTTCTTTTTGTAATAAATCTCTATTTTTAATTGACTGTGAGTTACTTTTTTGTAACACAGGAACGATTAGCGAATTAATGTTGTATCCAAATTTATGAAGTAACTCTTTTCTTTGTCTAATTTCATCCAAAAAATAATTTATATTTTCTTGAACATATCTAATATTAACAAGTGCCAATGCTATATCAAAAATTGATGGGGCTGTAGAATAAATAATAGGTTTTGCCCTGTTTTCCAAAAATGAGACTATCTCTTTTGAAGCCAATATATATGCACCATAGCTTCCATATGCTTTGCCAAGAGTTCCCATTTTGATGTAATTTGGCTTTGGCGTAATATCATAATAATCAAATACCCCAAGAAGTTTTTCTCCAATCACCCCACTACTATGCGCTTCATCAACAATAAGTATTGCATTAAATTCATCTGCAATATCGAAAAATTCTTTTTTGCAAATATCTCCGCTCATAGAATAAACACCTTCTATCGCAATGATTATTCTTTTTGCCTTTATTTTTGAGAGTTTGCTCCTTAAGTCCTCTGGAGAATTATGTGTAAACTTTACAAATCTATCATTTATATTTGCAAGTGCTGCCATTCCACTAGCATGGTACTCTTCGTCAATAAAAAGAAAATCACCTTTTCTAACAAGAGATTCTATGAGAGCAAAATTTGCTAAAAACCCACTACCAACAACTATAGCATCTTCAAAATCATTTAAATTGCTAATTTCATTTTCAAACAACTGATGAATTTTATGATAACCGCCTACAAGCATACTTGACTTTGGGGCAAAATAATCATATTTTTCTATAAGTTTTATAGCTTTTTGAAATTGTTCTTTGTTGTGAGCCAACCCTAGATAATCATTACTTGCAAAATCAATCAAATGATCATCATAAATGAATCTTTCTCTAAAACGATTTCGTTTTTTTAGCGCATTTAATTCATTTTGATACATATTTTTTATTTAAACACCTCTCAAATTAATGCCAATGTAGATAGCTACAATGCCAAGAATAATATTTATTGGCAATAGTAAATTAGCAACAGGAGACATAATTCTTCTAGCTCCTGTTATATCTAAATTATTAAATGATCTAGTAGCAACTCGGCTTCTATAAAATATAATCATATAATTCAAAAACATCAAAAGCCAAATAACTATTTTGGGATATACAGACGAGCCATTATAGCTCGAGAAATTAGCTGATGTTATCATAAATCCAGAAACAAATGAACCCAAAACAAATGGAAAAGCCAAAACTAAAAGTCGTTTTGTTGCTTTTAAATTTCTCTCTACTCTTTGTTGTAAATCTTCAAATTGCAAATTAATCGGATGAATAACCAATCTAATAGTAATCATGCCACCTATCCAAACAACTGCGGATATTATATGTAGCATTAAAAGTAAATGCAGCTGACTCATAAAAATCCTTATAGATTATTTTTTATGTACTCTCTTGACACACTAAGCGCATCAGCTATTTTTGCAACTTCTTTTCCACCAGCTTGGGCAAAATCATCTCGACCGCCACCGCCACCACCAAGAATAGGTGCAATATTTTTTATCCAATCTCCAGCTTTTATATCTACACCTTTACTTCCACATGCGATAAGCACTTTATCATCTTTAGGTTGAATTAGCATAATCAAGGCTTTGTCAAATTTATTTTTAAAATCATCGATCATAGTTTTTATATCTCCAGAGTCTATTTCTGAAATTACAACAGACACACCATTTATATCTTCAATTTTTAATTCGCTTTTTTGACTACTTAAAGAATTTTCTAGCTCTTGTTTTAAAGATTTGATTTGTTCTTTTAGCTTGTAAATACCATTGATTGGATCTTTATTTTTTAATTCAGCTTTTATCTCTTCTATTTGTACTCTTAGATTTTTATTATAACTAATTGCTTCTTTCCCGCAAATTGCTTCAATTCTCCTAACCCCAGCACTAACTCCGCTCTCTTTTAAAATAATAAATTGACCAATTTGGGAACTATTTTCAACATGTATCCCGCCACAAAGCTCAATTGATGAATCACTAAACTCTACAACTCTGACTTCGTCGCCATATTTTTCACCAAATAGTGCCATTGCGCCTTTATCTTTTGCACTTTGTATATCCATCACATTTGTTTTGCCAGGGATAGCTTTATCTATTTTATCATTTACCCAAGCTTCAACCATATTAAGCTCTTCATCCTTTAAAGGTTGAGGGTGAGAAAAGTCAAATCTCAAACGATTCTCTTCGACAAGAGAACCTGCTTGTGCTATATGACTTCCGAGTATTTCTCTAAGTGCTGCATGAAGCAAATGTGTCGCTGAGTGATGCTTTGCAATCTGCATTCTCAAATCATCAACAATAGCTTCAACATTATCTCCTACTTTTACTTTTCCTTCTATATGACTAAGATTAATATCTAAAAACTTTTTAGTATCAGTTACTCTGATTGTATCATTTAAAGTTCCCTCATCCCCTCTTTGTCCACCACTTTGTGCATAAAATGGTGTATTGTCCAGCATCACCCATCCGCTAGTTGTTATTTCTTTGGTTGATTTGAAATCTTCATCAAGAAGTGCTAAAACTTTACTTTTAAAACTTTTATGCTCATAGCCTACAAAGTTATTTATGCCAAATGACTCTTTTAGTTCTTTAAAATCCCCATTTGCAATTGCGTCACCACTTCCTTTCCATGAAGCCTTAGATTGTTCTCTTTGCATATTCATATGCTTTTCAAATTCATCTTTATCTAAACTAATTTTTAACTCTCTAAGCATATCTTCTGTCAAATCAAGTGGAAATCCAAAAGTATCGTATAGTTTAAATGCTACTTCTCCGCTAAAAACATTTTTTGTATTTTCAAGTTCTTTGTTAAATAGTGTAATGCCAGCTTCTATGGTATCAAAAAACCTCTCTTCTTCCAGTTTCATTGCACTTTTAATAGGCTCTAACCTATCTTCAAGATAACTATAGTGAGAAGACATATTGTTTACTAACACATCTGCTAATTTATACATAAATGGTTCTCTTAAACCCAATAGATAACCATGCCTTATAGCTCTTCTCATTATACGACGAAGAACATATCCTCTACCTTCTTTGTCAAAGTTAACACCCTGCGCCAAAAGAAAAGAAACAGATCTTAGATGATCTGCAATTACTCTAAAACTTGCACTTTGCTTATCATTATAGTCATATTTTTTACCAACTAATTTTTCTAAAGCTTCAATATAAGGCATAAATAAAGATGAGTGATAATTATTTAAAACGCCTTCTTTTATGGCAACAACTCTCTCCAACCCCATACCTGTATCAATGCTAGGTTTTGGCAGTGGATGAAGTGTGCCGCTTTCATCTCTTTCAAATTGCATAAATACAAGATTCCAAATCTCCAAAAATCTGTCGCCATCTCCACCCATTTTATCTTCTGGAGTATTGAAATTTTCTTCACCCTGATCATAAAATATTTCACTACAAGGTCCACACGGTCCAGTATCACCCATTTGCCAAAAGTTATCTTTATCGCCAAATCTAATAATTCTACTAGAATCTATATGATTACTCCAAATTTCAAATGCCTCATCATCACTGTCATGCACTGTAACCCATATTTTATCCACAGGAAGTCCTAAATACTCGTTACTTGTTATAAACTCCCAAGCATAAGCAATAGCATCTTTTTTAAAGTAATCTCCAAATGAAAAATTTCCAAGCATTTCAAAAAAAGTATGATGTCTAGCGGTATAACCTACATTATCAAGGTCATTGTGTTTTCCACCAGCTCTTATGCAGGTTTGACTTGAAGTTGCTCTTGGATTTTGTGGAATCGGAGCAGTTCCTGTAAAAATATTTTTAAATTGCACCATTCCTGCGTTTGTAAATAGTAATGTAGCATCATCTGGCACTAATGGTGAACTTTGCACCACCTCATGAGATTTGCTTGCAAAAAAATCTAAAAATTGTTGCCTTATATCCATTGGATTAATCCCCACTATAAAATGGATATAATTTTATCCAAATTGTAGTGAAATTAGCTTTGTTTTGATAATTTAAGTAATAAATTGGCTATTTGTTTACTTCCATTTTTATCTATTACTTTTTTTAATGACTTGCTTTTTGCTTCTAAATCTTTACTATCTTTAATGATGTTTTTAATCTCTTCTATATCAACTTTTTTTTCTCTAAAAATAAAAGCTAAATTTTGATCAACTAAAAATTTTGCATTAAAAAATTGATGGTCTCCAGCTGCATATGGATATGGTACAAAAACCGTTGGTAAATTATTTGCACTAAGTTCCCATAAGGTTGAAGCACCGCTTCTAGCTACTGCTATATCAGCTTGAGACATAATCTGAGGCATATTGTTTGCAAATCCAAAAACATCTGCTTCAATACCTATTTCTTCATACCTTTTTTTTACATTGTCTATATTTTTTTCACCAGCTTGATGGATAATTTTTATGCTCTCATTCTTTAGCCAAGGAGCAAGACTAAGTGCTATATTATTGATAGATAAAGATCCTTGTGAGCCTCCTAAAAAAAGTATTGTTTTGACACTTTTTCTCAGCCTCGCATTTTCAAAAAACTCTTTTTTAATTGGATAACTTTTTATAGGACTATCTTCAACATAAGAAGATATAAAAACTTTTGCATATTTCATCAAACGGCGGTTAAGAGAACCAATAACTGCATTTTGCTCATGGATTACAAGAGGAACACGAGCCAACACAGAAGCTATAGAAGCCGGAGCTGCACTAAATCCTCCAACACAAAATACAACTTTTACATTTTCTTTTTTTATTATTTGATAAGAACTTACAACTGTACAAGCTAACATCCAAAGGGATTTTATTTTTCCAAAAATACCTTGATTGACAACACCTCTAGTTTGTAAAAAATATTTTTTTTCAAAATCATTATCGTGCTCAAACCAAGACTTATCTTGTCCAGAAGTTGAGCCTATGTAGATAATTTTTTTACCTTTTAACTCTTCTTTTACTGCTCTAATAATAGCTAGATGTCCACCAGTTCCACCGCCTGTCATAACTATTGACATATCATTCGCCTTTATCTGAATTTATAATTTCTTCTTTTGTATGAGTTTTTTTAGACACCATAAGCACCATTCCAATTGCCAAGGAGAGTGACAATATTTGAGATCCGCCATAACTCAAAAATGGTACTGCTATACCTTTCACTGGAGTAATCCCAGCAATCCCAAAACTATTTATGATAAATGCAAAACCTATGAGCAATGCAACCCCTATACAAAAGAGAGAATAAACAGAATTTTTTAATTTTGATGCTATTTTAAAAATTCTAAAAATAATTATCAATATAAGCATAAGCACAAAAACAAGCCCTATAAAACCAAACTCTTCAGCCACTCCAGCCAATGCAAAATCGGTATGAACATCACTTAAATAGCCTAGTTTAAATTGACCATTACCAAGCCCTGTACCAAAAAATCCACCATGGTTAATCGCATTTAGAGAGTTTGAAACTTGATAAGACTCTTTTGCACTCATCTCAACTCTAAGTGAATTACTCAAATTATCTGGAAGTGCTGAGAGGATAGGATCTTGCACGGTTGCCCACCACTCAACTACCCTTTGAACCCTATGAGGAGCTGTTTTTATAAGAATGATGAGCCCCAAAAATGCTGTTCCTATAAGAGATAAAAAAAACTTCAAACTACTGCCAGCAAAAATAAACATAATTAAAAGGGTAGCAGCAAGAACCATTGTTTGACCTAAGTCTTTTTGTAAAACAGCAATCAATACAGCAGAAATCACAAATACTATCAAGTACGGGAAATATGCACTAATTTCTTCAGCAAAGGTCATATTTTGTCTATGTAATATTTTTCTAGAAAAACTCCAAGACAAGAAAAAAACGAACCCTACTTTAAAAAATTCAACAGGAGTGATTTTAAAAAATCCAAAACCAATCCATCTTTTTGCCCCTCCTGTATCACTCACCATTGATGCTGGCAAAAATGGCATTGCAATCATAATTATAAAAAACAATACAAATACAGATAGTCCTATTTTATTGAACCATTTATCAGGATCTAACATACTCAAAATAATTATAATAAAAAACCCTAATGTAACTGCAATAATCTGTCTAATCAAAAAATGGTATACTGGATATTCATTATAAAGTACTGGATAGGTCGAAAGAGAAAATACCATGATTAAAGAAAAAAACATAGTTACCATAACAGTTACAAAAAGTGTCTTATCAATCATAAGTTTTGCCACCAATTAATAATTTAATGAGATTTTATCAAAATTTTTCAAAATATCAGCTCACCTTGTGTAATTCGAAGAGATATTTTTATAAAATATGATTTAATTTTAAAAAAGCAAATTTAATGATAAAAACTTGGGAACTTAATGAATCAAGATATAAATAATGACTATTATTCACAAAAAAGCACCAAGATACTAATTCTATTTTTATTGTTTGTTTTAGCATTTGGAATATTTTTATTTTCAACACTAAAAACAATCTTTTCAGATAGAGACTTACCTAGCCACACTTCTATTATCAATGATAGATCTATAAGAGGCGAAATCATATCCAAAGATAACTATACAGTTTCAAAAAGTCAAAAAATTTACCAAGTAAGCATAAGAGCAGAGAGTATAAATCCAGACAATAAAGAGTTATTTATATCTCTATTTAGTCTTTATAGTGATATACCTAAACAAGAAGTTAAAAATAAATTTAAAGATAGAAATGGGCATGAGATAAAAAATGGAACTATAATATTTTCAAAAACAGTTGACGCTAGGCATGCCGCTCAGCTCAAATCATTAAAAACCAAACTAAGAAATTTAAATATCATAAAACCTATAAAAAAAGCAAATGGGATAGAGATAGTATATGGCTTAGATGTAGTCGAAACAGGAGAAAATAGAGTTTTCCCACTAAATGATACATTGTCTCCAATTCTAGGATATGTTGGCAAACAAGTAGAAAAAGATTATATAAGACCCAATGGCTTACAAGGGTTGGAGCGAAAATATGACCAATATATAAAATTCAAGCAAAACGGTATCATAGAAGGGAAAAGGGATGTTGTAGGAGATGTAATTCATAATCAATTTTCAAAAATTGACCAAAGAATTGATGGAATGAATCTTCACTTGACGATACCACTCAAATTGCAAAGAAATGTTGAACTAATGCTTAGTGGCATGAAAATAGAAACAAATTCTGAAGAGATATTAGCAACAGTAATTGATAGCAAAAGTGGTGAAGTATTGGTTATGGCAAGTTCAAATAGATACAATCCAAATCTTATCACAAAAGATAGTATAAATTCTCTTAATCCTAAATTTAGTGAATATCTTTATGAGCCTGGCTCTGTTTTAAAACCTTTAACATTAGCAATTGCACTTGAACTAGGCAGAGTAACTCCAGATACTATATTTAATCTTTTTAATGGTGAGCTTGATATTGGTGGAAAGCATAAAATTACAGATGGAGAGCATAGATTTGAAGCTCTTAGTGCAGCTGATATTATCGTACATTCTTCCAATGTTGGAATTTCGCTCATATCTTGGAGATTAAGTGGGGAAGAATTTTATAATGGACTTTTAAATTTTGGGTTGTCTAAACCAAGTGGCATAGATTTATCTCGTGATTTTCCAGGATCTATAAGATCTGTCTCTCAACTAAACCAAAAAATATATCGGGCAAATAGTGCGTATGGTTATGGTCTCATGGCATCATTTATGCAACTAGTTAAAGCTTATACAGCTTTTGACAATGATGGTATTATAGCCACACCTCACATGATTGATTATTTAGAAGACTCCGAGGGGAAAAGATACAAATTGGCAAATCAAAGCCAAAGAACCAAAGTAATAAGTAGCAAAACAGCATTGCAGATGAAAAATATACTTATAAAAACAGTAGAAGATGGAACTGGGGCACAAGCAAAAACTGCTGGAATTATAGTTGGGGGGAAAACAGGTACTGCAAAAATGATAAGTTCTGGACAATACACTCAAAATTCATTTAGAACAAGTTTTATAGGATTTGCAAATGATGACAAAGGGCATAAATACACAATTGGTGTTCTTGTCATTAATCCAAATCGTCCATTCCCTTACTATTATGCATCTGCTACCGCTGTTCCTGTAACAAAAAAAATTATAGATATGCTCATAATTCTAGATTATCTCAAACCAAACAAGTCAGCCATTACTTCACAACAACAAACTGATAATAATAAAACTTTAGTAAATATAGACAATATAGACAATTAAAATACTATCAAATCCACAAATTATCGATAAGTCTTGTTTGTCCAACTTTTGCTGCAACTAAAATTATGGTATTTTTAAGCTCAATTTTCTCTATTTTTTTAAAGTCCCTATTTACAATCTCGACATAATCTATACTACTTACATTTTTATTTAAAATATCAATCATATTATTTTTTATAATATTTGTGTCCAACTCACCTGAAATTATTATCTGTGTTGCTTTTTGCAAAGAGGCAGGGATAGATAAGGCTTTTGTGCGTTCTTCTTTGGTTAGATATATATTTCTACTACTAAGTGCCAAACCATCACTATCTCTAACAATATCACAAGGTACTATATTTGCTCCAAGAAAATAATTCTTGGCCATTTGACTTATCAAGGAGAGTTGTTGAGCATCTTTTTTGCCAAAATATGCATTGTTTGGATTTACGAGATTGAGTAACTTCATAACAACTTGCAAAACTCCATCAAAATGTCCTGGTCTGTTAAAACCATCCAAAACATATCCCCTAACCTTAGGGGCTAAAAGTTTAAGTTCATCATCGCTATACATATCTTGGGCGGTTGGCATAAACAATATATCAACTCCAGCAACAGAACATATTTCTTTATCAGCAATTTCCTTTTTTGGATATTTATCTAAATCTTCACCTTCTAAAAACTGTGTAGGATTTACAAAAATAGAAACAATTACATGCTCATTTTCTTCTTTGGCTTTTTGTATAAGACTCAAATGTCCTTTGTGTAATGCACCCATTGTTGGAACAAATCCAATAATTCCTTTCAATTCTTTTCTAGCAATTTTAAATTCATTAATTGTTTTAGCTACTAGCACATCTAACCTCCGCTTGTAGAATAAAGGTCACCTCTAAATACCATAAGCAGATTTCTGAAGAGCAAATTTTTAGTGAAGTTCAAGGAAGATTTTGAAACTCATAGCCAAAGCTAAGAGTGAAAAATTTGACAAAGAAATTCTTAAAAAGTTGCCTTCCCTTTGGGCTTTATAGATTTCCCCTCTACCATCGTTGCCACTCATCGCCGTAGCTTTAGCTACTCCTCATCGTGTCGCCTTGATATAGAAAAAATCTCTTAAAGCAGAAACTGTTTAGGGTATTTAGAGGTGACCTTGGATAAAATGATATCAAATTTTTATAATACTAGGACAAGATACTAAAATGGACGCATACGAATATAGCGAAATGCTTAAATCTCTAAATATCAAAATGGACAATATAACCCTTATCGTCAAACCTGATAATTTAAAATCCAGACTAAAAGAGATAGAGGAATTACAGCAAGATTCAAACTTTTGGAATGACAGTACAAATGTTGCACAAATTGGTCAAGAAAAAACAAGAACCGAACGAGTACTTGCAAAATACAATGCCGCTTTTGATGCATTAAAAGATGGTGTTGAATATTTTGAATTGGCAAAAGCAGAAAAAGATGAAGAAACGCTAGAAATGCTCTATGATGATGCAATCAATCTAGAAACAGCTATACACGCACTTGAAGTTGAAATGATGTTGAGTGGCAAACACGATAGCGCAAATGCCATTGTAACCATTCATCCAGGGGCTGGTGGAACAGAATCCCAAGATTGGGCTAGCATGCTTTATAGAATGTACCTCAGATGGGCAGAGAGACATGATTTCAAAGTCGAAGAACTTGATTATCAAGCAGGTGAAGAAGCTGGCATAAAAGACGCAACTTTTGTGATCAAAGGAGAAAATGCGTATGGCTATCTAAAAGTAGAAAATGGTATTCATAGACTTGTTAGAATATCTCCTTTTGACAGTAATGCCAAAAGACACACATCATTTACATCTGTTATGGTTTCACCAGAGATTGATGATGATATAGGTATAGTCATAGAAGATAAAGATCTTCGTATAGATACATATCGTGCCAGTGGTGCTGGCGGTCAACATGTAAACAAAACAGAAAGTGCCATTAGGATAACTCATATCCCTACAAATGTTGTTGTCCAATGCCAAAATGATAGAAGTCAACACAAAAATAAAGCCAGTGCTATGAAAATGCTAAAATCTCGTCTTTATGAGTATGAAATGGCAAAAAAACAAGCAGAACTTGATGGGATTGAAAAAAGTGAGATTGGTTGGGGGCATCAAATACGCTCGTATGTACTTGCACCATATCAACAAGTAAAAGACTCTAGAAGCAATCAAGCATTTTCAAATGTAGATGCTATACTCGATGGTGATATAGACGCTATACTCGAAGGCGTACTTATATCCCAAGCGAAGTAAAAAAGTTTTTTACTTCAAGATTTTAAAAATCAAATTACCACAAACTGTGTATTATTTAGAGCCAAATTATTTGTTATATCAGCTATGAGTATCGCTGCATATACACTACCTGAACCATCTGCATCATAAAAAATATTACCATTTGTTTGGTTGTAAATTATATAATCATTTTCATCTTTTGCAACAGTTGTATTTGCTCCAAATGATATATTATCTACTGACAAAACTCCTTTTAAATCTACCAAAGATTCAAAAACAGTGCTATCAAGTTGGAATTTATCTTGTGATGCACTAAAATCAAGTACACTATCATATCCATCCATACTATTCAATACAATTATATCAGCACCACTTCCAGTTGTTATTTTATCATTACCATCTCCGCCATGAATAATATCACTTCCACTACCTGTAGTTATAGTATCATCTCCAGCTCCTGCATCTATATTTAAAGAAAGTTCTGTAGATTTAATAAAATCGTTACCATCAGTTGCAAGAAGTTTTATAATGTCATCCGTAGTAGACAAAGTTGTACCATCATTAAATTCAATAGTTTCAACTCTATAGCTAGCACTTGCAAACCAATTTTTCAAAGTTACTTTATCACTAAGTTCATCCCATGTTTTACTGTCTTCTTTGATTCCAAGGATGAGATTATTTCCATCAACTTTCGCAATAACATCTGACATATTTATACCATCTGTAAATTTAAGTATATCTTTAGTCGTATTGATTCCAATATCTGTTATAATATCTTTACCATCGCCTCTGCCAAATAGATAGGTATCATTACCATAGTAACCATTTATAATATCATCACCTGCTCCACCCATTATAATATCATTGCCATCTCCTGAATTTATAACATCATTACCATCGCCGCCATAAACAATGTCATTTCCACTACCAAGGGTTATGATGTCGTTGCCATTTCCGCCATCTACTGTGTTACTTAATGTTGTAGAATAGTAAGTTGTTACAGTATCATTGCCATCTCCGCAATAAATGGTATTTACTAAAGTATTAGTTATAGTGATAGTATCATCTCCAGCTCCTGCATCTATATTTAAAGAAAGTTCTGTAGATTTAATAAAATCGTTACCATCAGTTGCAAGAAGTTTTATAATGTCATCCGTAGTAGACAAAGTTGTACCATCATTAAATTCAATAGTTTCAACTCTATAGCTAGCACTTGCAAACCAATTTTTCAAAGTTACTTTATCACTAAGTTCATCCCATGTTTTACTGTCTTCTTTGATTCCAAGGATGAGATTATTTCCATCAACTTTCGCAATAACATCTGACATATTTATACCATCTGTAAATTTAAGTATATCTTTAGTCGTATTGATTCCAATATCTGTTATAATATCTTTACCATCGCCTCTGCCAAATAGATAGGTATCATTACCATAGTAACCATTTATAATATCATCACCTGCTCCACCCATTATAATATCATTGCCATCTCCTGAATTTATAACATCATTACCATCGCCGCCATAAACAATGTCATTTCCACTACCAAGGGTTATGATGTCGTTGCCATTTCCGCCATCTACTGTGTTACTTAATGTTGTAGAATAGTAAGTTGTTACAGTATCATTGCCATCTCCGCAATAAATGGTATTTGATGAACTATTCTTGATTGTTATAGTATCATCTCCAGTTCCACTATAGACCGTATCATGCCCTTTCCCAGTCATGATTGTATCATTGCCAATGCCAGAAATTATAAAATTATTTTCGCTTAAAGCAAATGACATATTGTCGTTATTTTCACTGCCTATGTGAAAAATTCCTATGCCAAAATCAATCCCTTCTAGCTCTTTTAGTTTTTGTATCATTTCTGGAATATTTGCCAATTCTGTTACCCAATTTTGTAACTCTAGGCTTATATTCTTATCAATCATATCAAATTTGGCTCCACCAAACTGTACCAAATCATTCCAATCAATCAAAGCATTTTTAATATCAGTATTTGCATAACCATTTAGCATTGCAGAAACACCATTCATATCTAATCTAATACCATTTTCATCTATTGTTATTTCTATGGCATCTATATATGACTTTAGCCTAGTTGATAGAACCATACTTCCATAGACCGATTCTCTTAGCTCTTTGTAGCTTTCCTCTAATAAATCGACCTGTGCTGCCGAAAAACTTAAAAAAATTGGTGGCTCAATAGTAATATACCCTGTTCCATTACTTGAGGTTGTAGTATCTGGAGTAGATACAATTATTTTTGTCCAATCAGTTGCAGCGGTATCCCCAATTCCAAGTATTTTATCTTCTTCTGGTTCGATAGTTGTAAAAGTTTCTCCATTAAATCTCTCCAATATTTCTACTAATTTTGTTAATCTTTCACTCTCGCTATGAAGGTACTCTAGTCTTTCCCACTCACTTTGTTCTTCTGGTGTTGCAAATGTAATAGTCCCTGTTGTATTACTACTTTCGCCTATATCACTTGAAATTTTAATTCCATAAACATAAAGACGCATATCTTCTACACTACTAGTTGGCATGTAAATTAGCTTTTTATCTAAGAGGCTCTCAGCCAACTCCACACTTGTTAACATATTTGATGTATTCGCCCACTCTAAAAGCATAGTGTCCATTTGACTCATGAACGCTTCTTTTGTTACATAATCTTGATTTTGCATATTTTGCACAACGGTTGTCAAATCAGAAGAAAGCATCGAAGCCTCTCTTAAATCTCTCACCATACCACTACCACTCACATTTGGCAATAATAATGCTGTTTCATCTAATGCTATCTTGTCTGTAAAATCACTATAAAAGTTATTGGAAATGAAATTTAGATTGGCAACTGTTGCTGTAGTCCCATCGCTTTTGGTATAAGTTCCTGTATCTGTAATGGTATTAGTATTGTTTGTGGTATTTGTAGTTGCTGTTGTTAGATTGATAGATGTAATGCCAAGTTCATTAAGAGTAAACAATTCTCCACTGTCACTTACTCCATCACTATCCATATCTCTCCATACTCTTACATTTGAGAAATTTGTATCATTTGCATCAAACTTACCATCTCCATTTGTATCTTCTGTTCTTAATGCATCAAATCCGCTTGTGGCTTTAGTGCCATTGATGATAGTTTGATCACCAAACAACTCACTTCCATTATCTATCACTCCATTTCCATTTCTATCAAGCACAAGCAATCCATCATCGCTCTTTACCCAGCCAATGCCTGTTTTTATCCTATCCCCATCACTATCAAATAACACATGGGTTGTTGTAGATATACCTAATGTTTCTATCCCGTCACCATCAAGATCTAGGACGAGAGGATCAACAGGTCTTACCCAATTTTGTGCAAGTTCCCAAAGAGATTTTAATTCTGGATTAAGTTCATTTGGTATCAAATCAAACAACCATGTGAACAATCCACCTGGCAATGCTGCTTGAAGTCCATCGAGGATACCACCAAGGATATCAGGAACAAGATCTTCTGGAAGTTGTGCAAGGATGTCACCAAGTCCTTTGCCAAGGTCATCCATAAGATCGCTTAATTCTTTACCAATTTGTCCCGCAGCTATACCATCAAGCAAATCAATAATCCCATCTCCTATCATTCTTTCAAGTGCACCCACAGGGTCAGTCTTAGGATTAATTGGTATCACGCCTTCATCTAGCTCATTTCCAGACCCTGGCACCCAATGTTCTCCAGGAGAAAATATATTATCATTGCTTGGTTCTGGCAGTCCAGCATCTCTTAGAAGTTGGTCGGCTAATGTTCCACAATTTTGAGAAGCAGGATCATATGGATATTTGCCATCTCTATTGAGTGCATCTTCCATCATGTTATCCCAAATATCAGATAAATCTTCTCCTTGGGTAACTGGTTCGCGATATTGTGGTCTATCAACTCCAGTATAAGGGTTGTCGGGATGGTCTGGATTATTTATATCATATGGTTCATCAATTTTTATATCGATATTGCCATAAGGAAGTGAAGGATCTGGAGATAAATTATTTGGATCAACAGGACTATATGGTGCAAATCCAGCTATTGTGGTTTGATTTCCATTTTTATCTGTATAAATAAGAAACTTATGATAAAACTCTATTCCATATTGTGAGCCTATATATTTATAACCTACTTCTATTGTTTCCATACTGAACTCCTTTTTTTATATACTTTCAAAGAAATAACTAGATTTTATGTCTGATAATTCTTTATTATCATCAAACTCAAAAAATATAACTAATCTTACAGGAGTTAGATCAAAAGTTGCAACTTTTGGCTTAATTGCAAATGCATATATACCATCATTGGTTTCTTTTCCCATCTTAAACCCTATTTTTTGCAATCTCAATACCACCTCTTGTTTTGGTTCACCTATCTTAAAATATTTCAAAACTATCGCATTGATATCAGCTCTATTTTTCTGCATTTTATGGACAGGATCTGCAGAAATTTTTGAATAAAATATCTCATCTAACATTACGTTTTCTCCTTTTTGATATTGGTTTTTTTCACTTGAACAAGCAACCAATCCAAGCATCACAAAAATAAATAATATTTTTCTCATCATTTTCTCCTCATTCTCAAATTTTCACTTCCATAATTATACATAATTTTTAGTTTAGTTTATTAATATTTATTTTAGAAAATATAACGCCTATCCTATATTTATTGACAAAAAAGATAAATTGGTTTATCATATGTTTTAGGTAAGTATTTATGCTTATCTAAAGTATCTTTTAGGCATTTTAACTTTATCAAAAGGAAAAACGATATGAAATTAGAAAATACACTGATTATAGTAGCCAATCTTGGAGAATTAAAAGCATTTAATATTAAAAAACATGAAGCAATTGTCGGAAATGAATTAAAGATTTCACACTCTTTGGAAGTAATTAATAATGAAGATTTCATAGAAGGCAGAAAGAAACTAAGTGAAACTTTGAGTGATGATTCTGGACAATTTGTTAATGGTACTCTTGAAGATCATGATTTAAAACTAGAAATAGAAAATCGCATCATTAGAGAAATAGCGCGAGATATAGAAAATATAGTAAAATCAATAAAACCAAAACAACTTTTTTTGGCATTTCCAAAAGAACATAATCGCGAATTGGCAAATGAATTAGGAGACCAAACAAAAGCTATTTTAACAAAAAATCTTGCCTCTGATTTGGTAAAAACTGATAAAGATAAAATTCTATCATTTTTTGAGTAAATAAATTTATCTTATTTGACTTAACTTCTGATTTTCGAGCTCATACACCTCGTCACACATAGACGCTACATCTTTATCATGTGTAACGAGAATGAGCCCAGCATTTTCTTCTTTTATATAATCCTTTAATGCTTTCATAACCAATGCTGCTGTCTCTTTATCAAGATTGCCTGTAGGCTCATCTGCAAAAATTATTTTTGGTTTTTTGGCTAAAACTCTTGCTATTGAAATTCTTTGTTGTTGTCCGCCAGAGAGTTCTGATGTTTTTTGCTCCATAAGAGAATCAATTTCTAGTAATTTCATTATTTTTTCATCAACTTTGGTATTTGATAGCATCGAAGAAATTTCTATATTTTCTTTTGCTTTCATCCCTTTAAAAAGATGATGAAACTGAAAAATCATACCAAGATCAAATCTTCTCATCTCGTCTATTTCTGATTCATTTAATTTTGCTATATCCTTGCCCAACAAAACAACACTACCGCTTTTTGGTTTTAAAAATGAAGATAGTATATGAAGAAGGGTTGATTTGCCACTGCCACTTTTTCCTATGATGGCAATACTCCCAGATGAGTTGAGTTCAAAATCTATATTTTTAAAAAGCTCATAATCAAATGAGTGGGAAATGTCTTTTGCTTTAATAAGTTGCAATTGCTATGCCTTTTGGATTAATTATACCATAGCCAATATAAATTTATTTTTGATAAAATATATTTATGAAAAGATTGATACTAATTTTATTTATACTATTTTTTGCAAATGCTGATACCACTATAAAAACAAATCATAATCCTAAATTGTGTTTGGTTTTATCTGGAGGAGGAGCAAAAGGCTTGGCTCACATAGGTGTCATAAAAGCTCTGGAAGAACAAAATATAAGACCTGATTGTGTAGTGGGAACAAGTGCTGGGGCTTTGATAGGTGGTTTGTATGCAAGTGGGATGAGTGTGGATGAAATTGAAAGAAAAATAAGAGCGATAGATTTTGATGAAGTTTTATATTATAAGCCAAAAAGACAAGAATTCATCCAATACTCTAGAGATAAAGACTACAAAAGCAATGATATGCTTGACATTACATTATCAAAAGATGGCAAAATAGAGTTGCCACAATTTGTATTAAATAGTGCAAAAATAGAAGAGGTCATTAGAAATTTATTGGTAAAATACCCACAAAATATAGATTTTGACAATCTTCCAATGAGATTTAGAGCTGTTGCAACGGATATATCAAATGGTAAAAAAGTAGTTTTATCGAAAGGTCAACTATCAGAATCTCTGAGAGCAAGTATGGCAATCCCAGCTGTTTTTTCAACAGTTGAGATGAATAATACTCTACTTTCAGATGGAATGATAGCAAGTAACTTACCTATAGAGGTAGCCAAAAACTTAAAGGCAGAACGAATAATTGCAATAAATGTTGATAGTGGTTTATTGAAAAAAGATGAAATTAAAAACTTTTTAGGTGTATCAGAACAATTGTTAAATATTTTGGTAGAAAAAAATGTTGAAAGAGAAAAAAAACTTTTAAATAAAAATGACATTTATATCGCTATAGATACAAAAGATATTGGCAACCTTGAGTTTAAAAAAGTAGATGATGCTATAAAAAGAGGTTATGATGCCATAAAAACAAATCATGCTACAAAATTAGCTTTATCAAATATCCCCAAAAATTATAGTGTCAAGAGCGATAGTATAATTGAAGCCAATAAACCAACATATATATCCCAAATTCAATTTAATGTTGATAACAAAAATTATTTAAAAAATATTAAAAATATTATATCTGTAAAAGAAGGTGATATTTTTTATATGGAAACCATAAATAAAGACATAAGAAATCTCATTAATAGTGGTTATGTCGACTCTGTAAATTATGAAATAACAAAAGAAAACCAACTCTATAAACTAACATACAATATAAAAACAAAAGATGTAGCAAAAAACTCTTTTCATGTTGGTTTAGAAGTAGAAAGTAGTAAACTTGAAAATCAAAATATTTCTTTATATCTATCGCATAGAAATCAATGGGTAAACAATCTTGGAGGAGAATGGAGAAACTATCTAACACTTGGTAGAACATCAAAATTTTTATCAGAATTTAACCAGCCTGTAACAGAAAAACAAGACTGGTTTATAAGACCTAGTGTGTCACTTGCATATGAAAATAACTATGCCTATTTAAATGGTTTTTCTGATGTTACGATGCAATATGTCACAAATAGAGAAAATGTATCCATTATGGCAGGTAAATCAATTGAACATTTAGGAGAATGGAGTGTGGGGGCATCTTGGAATAGAGATGAATTAAGAAAGAATGAATCAAATCCATACATATCTATACCTAATGATAAATCAGATTATATAACACTAGATGCAAATCTAGTAATTGACCAGCTAAATGATATTTATATACCAACAAATGGTTATTTTCTTCACTTGAATACAAAAATTGCCCCTATGAAAAAAACGAATGAAGATAGATTTGTCCAAGCAAGCCTTCTTGGTATTTATGCGATTCAAAAAGATGAGCAATCAATAACATTTACAACCGAAGCAAAAGGTAGAAATACAAATGAATCAATATTTTTATCGCCTATAAAACTAGGCGGCTATCATTATTTATCTGGATATGAAAAAGATCAATTTGTTGGAAATTATATGTTATATGGAAGTGCAACATACAGATACCTTACCTCTTTGAAACTTTTTGGAGAACCTTTGATGGTGGGGGCATCTTTGGAGACTGGAAATGTTTGGGATGATTTAAGCGATGTTAGTATAAATGATACCAAGTATGCAGGTAGTGTATTTGGGGCGATACAAACCCCAATTGGACCAATTCAACTTGGGGTAGGAGTAAATAAACATGGTGATAGCAATGTGTACTTCTATATGGGTAGAACTATAGAAAACTACTAATTCAAATGTTTGATATTTTTAAACTCATTAACTATTTTTAATAGTTTGATTTTAATTTTATCATCTTTTGTAGTTTCTATCCATTTATCAATAGTGCCAAAATCCCAATCATTCAAATTCATATTTTTATATTTATTTTTCCATAGAGACAAATTATATTTTTTGTTCAGTTTGGCACTTTGGAAAATTTTTAACATATCATAAAACATCATAGATTGTTTATCTTTTTTAAATTTATTCAAAAAAGTTGTTTCTATTTTTTTATCAAATACTTTATTTTCTACTAAATTTATCTCGAAAATATTAAGATAGTTTGATGAAATACTTGGTTCTATTGATATTGATTTTTTATAATAAAAAATAGCCTTTGTATAATCAACTCCTGTATTTCTACCATCATGATAAAGTATTCCAGCATATGAACACGCTTCATTGTTTTTTTTATCACAAGCTATATTTAAATAGTTAATTGTTTTTTGAATATCTGAGTGTTTTTCGTCTTCATAGTATTTCGCAAGATTTAGACAAGCCGAAACATTGCCAATCTTGCATGATTTATCCAAATAATACAATCCTAGATTTTCATCTCTCTTTTCAAAACTTGTTGAAAAATAAAGTAGGCCCAATGCTACACAAGATTGTTCATGATTTTGTTTGCAAGCATTATCCAAATAGTAAATACTATTTTTTAAACTAGTTTTGTCTTTATTGTTTTGTGCATAATTTTGCAAATTTATAAGACCAAGAGTAAAACATGCTTCATTGTTATTTTTCTCGCAAGCTAGTTTGTATATATCTTCTTTGCCTTGATACACTTCATCTACTCTAGCGCCGCTCCAGTCTTGAAGCTCTGAATCTCCATAAACAATATTAAAAAATAAAAAAAATACTAATATCACTCTATTCATACTAAATCTTTCTAATGTATTTTAATGATTATATCACAATAGTTATTTATACCTTTGCTTTATAAAAAAATAAAATCTTTTTATTCTGTATATAAATCTACCTTTCTTACCTATAATTTTATCTTTAAAATATTGGAGTTTTGATTTTATATACTCTTTTGTTTTTATTAATACATCTATTGTTGATTTGTATATATAACTGTTTTTTATTAGACTTAAAATATTCTCAAGTGTATTAAATGATACTCTAAATAAATAAAATGTCATGAGTTTTGATCTAACAACTTTAAACATCCAATATGTAAAAACAGCGATTGGAATTTTTGCCAAATACAATCCTGTTCCAACAAAAATATTACCGCTTACTATAAGTCCTCCTGCAACAATCCCAAGCAACTCTACAAGTACAAACAACAAAACAAATGTTATGAGAATTATATATCTATTGGTTGATCTTAAAAGCTCATCTAGCTTTTGGATTGCATTGAGTGATTCTATAAAATTATATATTGGTTTTGCTATAAAATTCCATATAATTTCTTCAAAAATTATATATATGAATACTAGAAAAAATTGTAAAAGTAAAAAAAGTTTGTTTAGGATATTTTTAAAAAAATTAAAAGATAAATTCATAGTAAATCAAAGAGACGAGAGTCTCTTTTTGATTATTTTCTTCTAAGCTCTTTGATACGAGCTGCTTTGCCTTTTAAGTCTCTAAGATAAAAAAGTTTCGCTCTTCTAACTCTTCCTCTTCTTAGTACTTCGATTTTCTCTATAGTATTAGAAAATAATGGGAAAATTCTCTCAACACCAACATTGTTAGCGCCCATTTTTCTAACCATAAATGTTCTACCAGTCCCTTGGCCTCTTATGGCAATACAAAGTCCCTCATAATTTTGGATTCTTTCTTTATTGCCTTCTGTAATTTTAACAGCCACTTTCAAAGTATCACCTGCTCTAAATTGTGGTATATCTTTGCCTTCTATTTGTGCTTGCTCAAAATTTTCTATATATCTATTTCTCATAATTCGATGCCTTTTTTGCGACCTTTATAAATAAATCAGGTCTAAAATATTTTGTTTTACAGAGCGATAATGCTCTTTTCAAGGCTGTGATTTTACTATGATTACCCTTTAAGTACTCTGAAATTATCAATTTTTCTTCAAAAATATCTGGTTTTGTAAATGCTGGTGCCTCAAGTAAATTTTCTTCGAAACTCTCACCACTAAGAGAATCGCTATTGCCAAGGACTCCAACTATATTTCTAGCTACACTATCACAAACAACAAGACTAGCTAACTCTCCACCAGTTAAAACAAAATCCCCTATAGAAAAAACTTCATCTACTTCACTCTCTATAACTCTTTCATCAATGCCTTCATATCTTCCACTAATCAAAATTAGATGGGAAAAACTAGAGAGTCTTATGGCATCATTTTGTGTAAATTTTTTTCCAACAGGGCTAAGCATAATAACCCTGCAACCTTCGCTTTTAATAGAACGAATTGAGCTTATCAATGGTTCTGGCATCATAAGCATACCAGCGCCTCCTCCAAGCATAGGAAGATCTACTTTATTGTGTTTATCTTGTGAAAAATCTCTTGGATTTATAAAATCTATGCTAATTAATCCATTTTCTTTTGCTCTAAAAAGAATACTTTCATTGAAATAACTGGATATTAAATCTGGGAAAAGAGTTATAAAAGAAAATTTCATTAACTATTCTCTAAAATACTCTTAGCATCAATAACAAATATTTCTTTAGTATCAAGAGAAACACTACTTATATATCTAGAGACATAAGGGATTAAAAAACTTTTTGGCAAATCTTTAGCGGCCAGAGCTTCATCTGTTGTAATTTCTAAATAATCGCTATTTGTAAATCTTTCAATATCTTTTACAATTCCCAAAGTTTCACCATTTTCTATTACTTTGCATCCGATTATATCGAACCAGAAATATTGTCCTTCATCTAAATCACAGTTTTCTTTTGTTTGCTCTAAAGTAGTATAAATTTTGGCATTTGTAAGTTTTTTAGCACTCTCTAGGCTCTCATATCCCTTGAATCTAGCTAGAGAGTTTTTTTGGTCAAATTTTATAAATTCTACTATTCCTCTATCTGTTTGAAACTGTGAGCCTACTTTAAATTGTTGTGGAAAATCTGAGTGAATATGAAGTTTTATATCGCCATGCAATCCTACTGTTTTGCCTATTTGAGCGATAAATATATTAGACATTTGGTTGTACGCTTATGCGATAATTTTTCCCACCTTTGGCTTTACATCCAGAAACTACAGCCTTAATAGCATTTATCATCTTGCCATCTTTGCCTATAACTTTACCGACATCATCTTTGTTTACATAGATTGTTAGCTCTTCGCATTCATCTGTAGAGTCAATTGTTTTGACCTGTACAGATTTTGAATCACTCACTAGAAGTTTTGTATAAGATTCTATAAAATCTTTAACCATTTAAATATTATTTTGAAGTAATTTTTTTAACTGTATCACTCATTTGAGCACCAACGCTAATCCAGTAATTAAGTCTTTCTTTGTCTATTACTAGTTCTTTGTCTGCTGATACAGGATTATAATGACCTATTGACTCAATCCAGCCACCATCTCTTCTTTTTCTGCTATCAGTTACTACTATTCTATAAAATGGTCTTTTTTTTCTACCCATTCTTGTCATTCTAATTGTTGTCATATTGTTCCTTGGTTGTTTTTGCTCTAAGTGCTGACAACTCTTTTGAATACAACAAAAGACTCATAAACACTTTTTGGAAGCGGATTATACCATAAAATTTATAAAATAAATATTAAACCCTACTTCCTCCCAATAGGAAACCCACCGCCACCTTGCATTTGCTTCATCATCTCTTGCATCTGTTTCATTCCATTTTTCCCTGAAAGCTGTTTTGCCATTTTAGCTGCACTTCCGAATTGTTTTAAAACTCTATTAACTTGCACTTGATCAAGCCCAGAACCTGCGGCTATTCTTCTTTTTCTGCTATTTGTTAGCAACTCTGGATCTTCTCTCTCTTTTAGAGTCATCGAACTTATCATCGCTTTTATCATTTTAAGCTCGCCAGAATTTTCTAAATCCATTTCGCCCATTTGTTTAGCAACACTGCTCATACCTGGCATCATTCCCATAAGTGATTTCATCGAACCTAATTTTTTAACTGATTCTACTTGTTCTAAAAAGTCATTAAAATTAAATTTTCCTTTTTTGATTTTTTGAGAAAATTTCTTTGCCTGTTTGGCATCAATTGCTGCTACAGTTTTTTCTGCAAGAGTTTCAATATCTCCACCACCAAGCAATCTACTTGTAATCCTATCTGGCAAAAATTGTTCAAGATCAGGCATCTTTTCGCCCATACCAATGAATCTTAATGGAACACCAACTTGATGTGATAATCCAAGTGCAACGCCACCTCTACTATCTCCATCAAATTTAGTGAGAATTACACCGCTTATACCAATCTTTTCTTTAAATGTAATAGCTGTTTTAATAGCATCTTGACCAGTCATAGCATCAGCTACGTAAAATATCTCATCTGGATTTGATACTTGTTTTACATTATAAAGCTCATCCATAAGTTCATCATCAATAGCAAGTCTACCTGCTGTATCAATCAACACAACATCAAAAAGCTCTTTATCTGCCCTTTGGAGTGCAACTTTCACCAAATCAACTGGTTTTGCATTCTCGTCAGCAACCAATGTCACATCAATTTGAGAAGTTATTTGTCTAAGTTGTTCAACTGCTGCAAGTCTCTGCAAGTCAGCTGCAACTATCATTACTTTTTTCTTTTTTTGTTCTTTTAAAAAATAAGCCAATTTTCCAGTAGTTGTAGTTTTACCACTTCCTTGCAAACCAGTCATAAGAACAACTGTTGGTGGTTTAGATGCAAAAACAAAGCCTTGGTTACCACTAACACTCAAAGTGTTATTTATCTCTTCTTTAAGCACTCTTAGAAAATTATCTTTCCCAACTCCAAGATGTTTTGTCTTCAACTCTACATTTGCCAATAAAGTCTTTACTACCTTATGATGTACATCTGCTTTTAGAAGTGATTTTTTAAGTTCATCAATAGCTCTTGTGAGTGCTTTTTCATCATCATGAAAACGAATTTTTCCTATAGCGTTTTTGAAACTTTCTGTTAGTGTATCAAACATATACCATACCTTAAAAATTTATATATTATTTTGTATATTTATTGGCATAATTGTACCCAAGAGGGGCTTAAAAGTGTTTATCGTTTAAGTTTATTTATACCTTGCTATATCTTTTGGTTCAGGAGAAACAAAGTCATATCCTAAAATAGATATCTTTTTAGCATGAAGCAAAATTCTTTTTGCTTTTGTTCTACTTCCATACTTTTCATCACCTACGATTGGACATCCAACATGAGCTAAATGAACTCTAATCTGATGAGTTCTACCCGTATCTATCCTGATGTCAATTTTACTTTTTTTACCTTGAACTTCAAGTGGTTTAATAGTAGTTTTTGCAGGTTTTCCACCTTTAGCGTCAACTTTTGAAAAAGCTGCACCGCCTTTTTTGATTGTAGTAATTGGCACCTCTATCTCTTGTTCTTCATAGATGATACCATCTACCCAAGCAACATAATCTTTTATAACTTTTTTTTGTTTGAAAGCTTCAATAGCTTCTTTTGTAAAAGTTTCATCTTTACTCAAAAGCAAAACTCCACTAGTTTCCCTATCAAGTCTATGGAGTAGTTTTAGATTTGGCATAATTTTTTCTACATCATAGCTCTCTATAAATGCTGGTTTATCAACCGCTACTATAAAGTCATCTTCATATATGATGCTGATATCTTGTGGCATTTCTATCCTAAATCTAGTATCATCGCCTATATCTGCTCTTGCGATTTTAACCTTTTGATCACCAACATAAACAAGACCTTTATCTATAAGCTCTTTTGCTTTATTGTTTGAAATACTCTCTTGTAATGCTAATAATTTATACGCTTTTTCTTTTGACATTTCTTTTTCTTTTATTTGCAATTTTTTTTATTTTCTCTAACATTGTATCTATATTCGCGCTACTTTTTATAGTAGTTTTAGGAAGGAGATTTGGATAACTTATGGCTTCTCTTAGCTCCTCTTTTGAAACGATTTTTATACCTTCAATTCCACTAAAAATATCTTTTTGATTAAAGTAATTTGGACCGCTTATAATTTTACAGCCAAACTGAGCGGCCTCAAGAGCATTATGACCGCCTGCTTGCTCAAAAGCACCGCCAAGTACAACAAGATCACTAATAGCATAGATATTGACAAGTTCCCCAAGAACATCTACAAGCACCATATCGCTATCAAAATCATCTCTTTGGCTATATCTATGATAACTCCATCCATAAAGCTTCGAGAAAGAACTCATCATTTTATCAATCTTATTAAATCTCTCGGGATGACGAGGAACTATTGCAATTTTTGAGTTTGGTTTTTTAAATTTTAGTGATCTAAATCCATCAAGTATTAAGTTCTCTTCATTTTCATGAGTACTAGCACCACAAACAAATATCCCATCTGGTTTTTTAAGTTTTTTTGTGGTTTTAGTAATATTTGCAAACTTGATATTTCCAGTGACAAAAACATCTTTTGCACCAAGTTCTTTGAAACGCGAAGCATCATCTTCACTTTGTACATAAATTTCATCAATTTGTTCAAGAATTCTTTTGTACAACCACTTGAATCTGAGATATTTTGGATATGACTTTTCACTCATTCTTGCATTAACAAGAAATGTTTTAGCCCCTCTTTTTTTAGCAAAGACAAACAATAGATACCAAAGTTCTGCTTCTAGCACTATAAGTATTTTTTGTGGTTTTACCCAAAAAAAAAGCAGCGGTTCAAATGGTAAATACCTACTCTCTTTTGAATATTTTGATATCTCATCAAATCCAGTTTTTGTAATGGCACTCAGTCTCAATAATTTAGGTGGAATTTCTTTAATTAGCCCTGATATTGATTTGGCTTCGCCAAATGAGCATACATGTATCCAAATGCCATCTGACTTTAAAGCAGAATTGTTCTTTAACCAAAATCTAGCAGGTATTGACTCTTTGTATTTCGATTTTATTATTGAAATTATCCAAAGAAGCGGAAATGATACAATAAGAGCAAATGATGTAATTGCAAAATAAAATATCTTAAATAACAAGTATTAACTCTCGCTGCTTTTGCTCTCTACATAAACTATTCTGCCGCAATGAGGACAAGTAACAATCTCTTCTGATTTAATAACATCGGAATAAGATTTATCACTAATTTTCATGTAACAACCATAGCATGCTTGTTTTTGCACAGGAACAACTGCACTATTTCCTGCCCAATTTCTAATTTTTTCATAAAAAGACAATATTTTTTGATCAAAATTATTTATCTTTGCTTCCCTAGATGCAAACAACCCAGATTTTTTTTCTTCTATTTCACTTTTTAAAACTTTTGAACTATCAACAGCTTCTTTTTGTGACTCTTCTAATGCCTCAAGATCTTTGTTTAAATCATCTAATGAAGAAACTTTTTTCTCATTAATGCCGCCAAGTCTTTCTATCTCTTCATTTGCAAATGAAATTTTTTCTTTTGCAATATCTTCTTCCAAAGACAAAGCTTTCATCTCTTTTTCTGTTGAAACATCTTTTGATTTTTTAGTAATATTTTTTAATTGTTCACTTAATGTTACAATTTGTTCTTCATAGATTTTAATTTTAGCTGTATTTTCTTCAATCGAATCTTTTATGGAGTCTATTTCATTTTGAACACCATCAACTTTCTCTTGAGATTTTTTAAGCTTTTTTTCTATAGCTTCTAGTTGTGGATTGAAACTATCAATCTCTTTATCAATACTAGAAAGCTCTATAAGCTCTTTTAAATTTTTGTTCACTGTTTGTCCTTCTTGAATTTTAAGCACATAAAATTGCTTAGTTTATTTTATATTTTCATTTAGAATAAGTAAATGGATTTTTAGAATTCGAAATTATAACCAAAATTGGTAAAACTTCCAAATGCTTAAACAAAATATCAGCGAAAAATCTTTCACTCTCATAATGACCGACATCAATCATCATCATATTTTGAGCACTTGCTTTGATGGCATCATGGTATTTTATATCACCAGTTAAAAAGCAATCAACCACAGTCTCATCTATCATAGAAGCTCCGCTACCTGTTATTAGCCCGATACTTTTTATGTTATCTTTCGGATTTACGGCTTTTATATATTCTAGTTCTAGCTTATTTCTTATAATATTTATAAGTTCATCTTTTGTCCAATTTCCTTCTGCCAAACATATATAATCTTCACTATTTTTGGCTTTAAATCCTAAAATATCTTCAAAAACATATTTATTTAAATGTGTTTTATCAAAATTTGTATGCATAGCTATATGGCTAATATCTTTTTTTACCATAGTTTGTATCAGATTTGATGGATATTTGGAAAAATCAAGACTAACCAATCCTCCAAAAATAAGCGGATGATGAGTAATGATGAGACTATTTGGTTCAACTTGCTCTAAAAGCTCATTATCAATATCCAAAGATAGATAAACTTTTTTAATTTCATTTTCAAATGAACCAACATTGAGTCCACTATTATCCCATTTTTCTTGGAGTTCAAATGGACTTAAATTATCTAAAAAATTGTAAATCTCTAAAAGTTTCATTTAATTTATCTACTTTTTACTCTGTCAAGTCTTTGAGCTTCTTGTGATTTATAGAGCTGTGCACAACCTTTGCTTAATTCTCTTATTTTCAATATGTAATTTTGTCTTTGTGCTTGAGATATTGCTTTTCTAGCATCAAGCACATTAAAAGCATGTGCTGCTCTCATACACTCATCGTAAGCAGGAAGCGGAAGATCATTTTCTAAACACAAGTTGCATTCGTTACTTGCATCTTCAAAATCTTTTAAAAGTTTTGATGTAGTTGCTATCTCGAAATGATATTTACTGAACTCATACTCACTCTCTTTGTGAACATCTGCATAAGTGGTTATATTGTCGCCAAACTTATTCCAAATGATATCAAAAACACTCTCCACACCTTGTAGATACATAGCAAGTCTCTCCGTACCATATGTAATCTCGACAGCCACTGGATCACATGCGATGCCACCAACCTGTTGGAAGTATGTAAATTGAGTTACTTCCATACCATCAAGCCACACTTCCCATCCAAGTCCCCAAGCTCCAAGAGTTGGTGACTCCCAGTTGTCTTCAACAAATCTAATGTCATGCTCTTGTAAATTTAATCCTAAATATTCCAAACTTTTCAGATACAAATCTTGTATATTTTCAGGTGATGGTTTTATAAGAACTTGAAATTGATAATATGCACCCAAACGATTTGGATTTTCGCCATATCTACCATCTGTCGGACGACGACTTGGTGCCACATAAGCTGTGCTCCATGGTGTGCTATCAAGACTTCTTAGCAATGTTGCTGGATGAAAAGTCCCAGCACCTGCTGGTAAATCATATGGCTGAACTATCGTACACCCTTGCTCGCTCCAAAATTGTTGAAGTTTGAGTAACAACTCACTAAATGTAATTGAATCTTTATTCATCTATTTCCCTAACGCATTTTCTATTTTTTTCTGATCAAATCCACATATCCAATATGTCCCACCAATAAGGATAACTGGCACACCCTTGCAACCGTGTTTTAAGCAATCATTGGCCGCAAATTTATCTTTTGTAACATCTATAGTTTTAAATTTTATTCCCTTGGATGTGAAGTAACTTTTAGCTTTATTACACCAAACACAAGATGGAGATGTAAAAATAGTAACCGACTTGACTCTTTTTTTAACTATATTTTTTTCTTCCACAAAAAATCCTATAAAATTACTTCTATCTCACTCGAATCAAGCTCTACTTTTTTTGCTTTTGCTATACGATCTTCTTGGAGTTTAACCTTTAATTCGTCGTCTTGAAGCGCCATTATTTGAATAGATAAATAAGCTGCATTCGTTGCACCTGCACTACCTATAGCTACAGTACCTACTGGCATACCTGCTGGCATCATCACAGTAGAGAGGAGTGCATCTTCGCCTTTTAGCTCTCCGCTTGCCATAGGAACACCGATAACTGGTTTTGTGGTTCCTGCAGCTATTGCGCCTGCTAAATGTGCTGCCATACCAGCTGCTGCGATAAAGACTTGAGCCCCTTTTTCTTCAGCTGTTTTTATGTACTCTTTTGTTCTTTCAGGGCTTCTGTGAGCAGAAGATACTATAAGTTCATAAGGCACACCAAATTTTTCCAAAGTTGCCCCGCACTCTTTCATAACTTCATAATCGCTTTTACTTCCGATAATTATCGATACAAATTTCATCTCTTGCTCCAAAATGGTTATTGATATAATAATACTATATTTATCGTTTAACACAGCTTTTTATAAAAAAGTCATTAATTGTACTTTGGGTTTTTTTAGCTGTGAAATACAGTATCTAACCAAAAACTATTTTTTCCAAACAAGTCTATTATATTTATAGGCCAAATAAACCCAAAAAGTCATAACTTGTACCCATACAATAGAGTATATATAAACTACAAAAAACTTCGCGACGAGAGTATCGGCCTCTAATCAATAAACATCGTCATGCGAGCCAATATCAAGCAACATTAACTCTTTATCTTTTATGATAATTTCTAAAATCACTCTATACTTCATAGTAATCGACACAGAATAATACTCGCCCAGCTTTCCTTGCAACTTATGAAGTCTCAATGATGGATGAAAAGGATCTAATTCTAAAAGCTTAATTGTTTTTGCATATTGACCGAGTAAATCGGAGTGTTTTTTAAAAAACTTAACAAGCTTCTTTCGATAAGCATCAGTTTGAACTATTTTGTAGTTCATACATTAACTCTTTTAGATGTTCTTCTGCACTCATAACTTTATAATTGCCATCCTTGATGTCCGTCATAGCTTTTTCATACAGACTATCGAGCTCTAAAGCCCTTAAATCCTTGTATCTTTCAATATCCATTACAACATATTTGTTTTTACCCCTTACATTGATAGTAAGCTCATCAAATTTCTCTAACATTTGGGCAAATACACTAACCCCTCTAGTTTTTACTTCATTGGCACTTATAATCATAATAGTATCCTTAATAGTACTTTTAATAGTATTATATCTGTTTTTTATATACTTGTCAATATCTATTACTCACATCCACCACCATCTTCGGCAAGTCCTTTTTTAATAAGTGCTTCATTTATACCACGGCGGAGAATTGTATATGGTGGTAATTGGCAAGGCAATATGATGTCTCTCTCATCGCCACTATGGATACACTCAAATTCCCTGCCCTCTTTTGAGATTATTTTTTTGATAGTTAGCCAATAAGCACTTTCTCGTTTTTCTATTTTGCCATATTCATTATCCAACTCTTCTATATCTTCTCCAACAGGCAGAACTATCTCTAGCTTGTCGCCAACACAAGTTTTATCTTTACATCTCCAAGTAAGTCCATCATTACTTACAAGTGCGGCTACTTGATGTGTGCCATATTGGATAGTAAAATCATGTGATTGAGTATCATGTTTTTCAAAAGGACGAGAAATTAGATAAGCATCTGTAAAGCCTCTATTTTGTGTTGTATTTAACTCGTCTTGATACCTTTGTGATACAAAATCATTTGCATAATAATCATCAATCGCATGACGATAAGCTTTTGTAACCACACCAACATAGTATGGGGATTTGGTGCGACCTTCGATTTTAAGGCTATCAATCACACCACTTTTTAGTATCTCGTCAACATGTGAAGCTAGATTCATATCTTTCGCATTCATGATATATGTCCCGATACCCTCTTCCTCATCTAGTCTAAATGTTGTATTTGTTTCTGGATTGTGTGCAAAAACTTCATAAGGAAACCTACAATCATTTGCACAACTTCCTCTGTTTGGTACTCTTCCCATTTGAAGAGCTGATATAAGACATCTGCCACTATATGCAAAACACATAGAGCCATGTACAAAAACCTCTATTTCCAACTCTGGCAAAACACTTTTTATGGCTTCACAATCTTTGAGGCTTATCTCTCTTGCTGCAATTATTCTCTTTACCCCCATATCATAGTAAACTTGCGCATCAAGAGCATTCATCACATTAGCTTGAGTTGATAGATGTATAGGAATATGTGGAGCTATCTTGTTTGCCATTTTCACAATCCCAGCACTTGCAACTATAAATGCATCTGGGCTTAGTTCGCTCATTTGAGAAATATGTTTTTCGTAAAGTTTTATCTGTGAATTAAATGGAAAACTATTTATCGTTACATAAACTTTTTTACCTCTCTCATGAGCATAGTCAATACCTGCCTTAAAGCTATCTATATCAAATTCTTTACCAGATCGAATACGAAGTGAGAAACTACTCACTCCACCATAAACAGCGTCCGCACCATAATTTAGTGCTATTTGAAGTTTTTCCAAATTTCCAGCTGGACTTAAAAGTTCTACTTTTTTATTCATCACAATATTTCTTTTTATTTTTAGATATTGTACCAAATACCTTGTAAAATATAAGTGATGAAATATATGCTACAATATCCCAAAATGAACTTAGGATAAAAATGCGGGTAGATTTACACAATCATACAACTTTTTGCAACCATGCAAATGGCACAATAGACGAATATATAAAAAAAGCAATTGAGCTTGGGATTGATATATATGGTTTTAGTGAACATGCCCCTATGGATTTTGATGAAGGGTATAGACTAAAGTTTGAAGATATGCAAAAATACGAGAACTTAGTACTTGATGCAAAAGAAAAATATAAAGACCAAATAGAAATCTTACTTGGCTACGAAGTAGATTATTTACCCTATCACATGGACGAGCGAGTGTTGTCAAGAAAAGTTGACTACATGATAGGCTCGGTGCATTTTATAAATGAATGGGGATTTGACAACCCAGAATTTATAGGCGGATACGAAAACAGAGACATAGATGAGATTTGGAAAAGTTATTTTGATGCTATTGAGCAGATGGCAAAAAGTGGTCTTTTTGATATCGTTGGACATTTGGATTTGATTAAAATTTTTAAATTTTTGCCAAAAAAAGATATAAGAGCAATATCAAACAATGCTCTAAAAGCTATTAAAAAATCAAATATGACTATAGAAGTCAATGCAGCTGGTTTTAGAAAACCTATAGGCGAACCATATCCTTCAAAAAATCTATTGGAAACTATTTATGAGCTTGAAATTCCAATCACATTTGCTTCAGATGCACACGAAATAGATCAAATTGGTTTCAAATATGATGAAATTTTAACCATTGTAAAAAATATAGGTTTTAAAAAAATCATGGTTTTTAGCCAAAGAGACAAAAAATTGACTAATTTTTAATCAATAAAACAAGCCATATTAAGTTAACTTGTAGGTATAATATATGCATAAATTTTTTAAGGAGTGTTTTTATGGGTAAGTTTGTCAAGAACATTGATGAGTTTTATGATTTTTGTGAAAAAAATGAAGTTGAGTTTGTAGATTTTCGTTTTACAGACATAAAAGGTATGTGGCACCATGTTTCATATAGAATGAGTGCTGTTGGTAAAGGCATGCTAGAAAATGGTCTTCCATTTGATGGTTCTTCAATAGAAGCATGGCAACCAATAAATAAATCTGACATGGTTTTAAAACCTGATGTACCAACTGCTTTTTTAGATCCATTTACTGCAGATAGCACGATAGTAATCATTTGTGATGTTTATGATATCTATAAAGAACAAATGTATGAAAAATGTCCTAGATCGATAGCTAAAAAAGCTCTTGAATATATGGCTGGTGCTGATATCGGTGATGCTGCATATTTTGGACCTGAAAATGAATTTTTCGTGTTTGAAGATGTAAAAATAAAATTGACTACAAATGAATCATCTTATAGTGTTGATACTGTTGATGGTGAGTGGAATGATGATAGAGACTATGGTGAAATGGGCAATATGGGTCATAGAGCTAGAACAAAAGGTGGATATTTTCCAGTAATGCCGATAGATTCTGGTGTTGATTTAAGAGCTGAAATGATGCAAGTTCTTGAAGATGTTGGTCTAGAAGTAGTTCTTGGTCACCATGAAGTTGCACAAGGTCAACATGAAATCGGTGTAAAATATGGCACACTTGTTGAAGCTGGTGACAATGTTCAAAAACTAAAATATGTTGTAAAAATGGTAGCTCACCTTAATGGCAAAACTGCTACATTTATGCCAAAACCTCTTTATGGCGATAATGGAAATGGTCAACATGTTCACCAATCAATATGGAAAGATGGCAAAAACTTATTTTACAAAGAAGGTAACTATGGTAATCTAAGCGAAACTGCTTTACATTATCTCGGTGGTGTTTTCAAACACGCTAGTGCTGTTGCCGCATTTACAAATGCAAGTACAAACTCTTATAAAAGACTAATTCCTGGATTTGAAGCTCCAAGTATTTTGACATACTCAAGCCAAAATAGATCTGCAAGTTGTCGTATTCCGTATGGTGCTGGTGAAGGGGCTACAAGAATCGAAACTAGATTCCCAGATAGCACATCTTGTCCTTATCTTTGCTTTACAGCACTTCTGCTAGCTGGAATTGATGGTATCAAAAATAAATACGTTCCAGTTGGTCCAATGGATGAAGATCTATTCGAACTAAGCCTAGATGAAATTAGAGAGAGAAAAATACCTCAAATGCCTCATACACTAAGAGAAGCAGTTGAAGGTTTGATTGCTGATAATAGTTTCTTAAAACCTGTAATGACACAAGAATTTATAGATACTTATCAACATTATCAATTTGAGAGACAAATCTGGCCTGATGAAGCTAGACCAACTCCATTTGAAGTTAGAAGCACTTACTCTTGCTAATCAAAAATTACTAAAAGGCAAGTGCCTTTTAGTAATACCTCAAAAAAACAAAATATTTCTTTTTAAAATTAGACATCTTTCAAATAATGATATAATTAAACAATACCTTTGAAAGGATTTGCATGAAAGAAGTCATAAATATATATAAAAAACATAAAAATACTGTTAATGAATTTATCATAACTATGATAAAAAATTTCCCAAAAAACTATATTGATAACGCAGAAGATATCCTAAAAAGTAATCCGAATGTACAATTAATTTATGCTGTTGATAATGACTATAAACAAATCTCTCCTATTATATGTAAAAAGAGGAAAGAAAAAGAAAATATAGGAGTCTCCAAAGAACACTATTTTTTAAAAGTAGCTTTCAATAATGAAAATTTTTATATATCAAATCCTTATATACACTATAGAACAGGCAAAGCTAGCTTATCAGCAGTACACAAAATTGAAGATGTTTATTATGTATTTGATTTAAACCTTATTGGTATTCTTGAAGAACTTAAGCTTATAGAATACAATAACATATATGATAAAGTAAAAAGAACTATTTATTTTTTCGCTGCACTAATGCTGGCACTAGTTTCAATTACACTTATTTTATATGGAGCGTATATTTTTGGGCAAGTTGTATTTTTTAAAGACGAGGGCAACTTACTCCACAATATATTTCAATCAATAATATCCGTTACTCTTGGAGTTGCAATGTATGATCTAGCAAGTCAAATCTTTGAACATGAAGTTTTATTTACTTCATTTGCAAAAGAAGAAGATAGACAATATAAAATATTGGGTAAATTCTTAACATCTATAATCATTGCCCTTTCTATAGAAACACTTATGGTAGTATTTAAAATAGTGCTAGGAGATTATCAAAAAATGCTTTCTGCCTTTTGGCTGCTCATAGGCACTACCTTTATGCTCGTAGGATTGGCTTTCTTTTACAAGACAATAAAACAAAGTGGCTGCAAAGAAGATGAATAAATAGTTAGAATAATTTTTGCCAATTTGTGTATATATCACTATTGGTAGGAAAATATTCTAATATAGACTTTGCATATCTATCAAAAGGATTTTTAATTTTATTTAATTCTATTCTTTTTTTATATGAAAGATCATAAGAGTTAAATATGGTATCAAATGGAACTGGAAAATCTGTTGCAAACAATAGTTTATGATGTATATTTGATTCTTTTGCAAGATGTGGCAATACTTTTGCACGCACTGGTGTGAGTAAAGCAGAAATATCTGCAAATAAATTTGGATGAACTTCAAGCAATTCCAATAGAGTATAATATTCGCTATTAAAATTTCTAGGTTTTTTAGACAATGCCTTATGTATTCTTAGTGCTGAATAATCTATTGCCATATGTGCTGCTATTGTCGAAACTCCATGATATATTGGAGCATCAAGCATCTCAATACTTTCACAAGACTTTACGGAATGAACGCTGCTTTCACTGCCAATATGCACAATTAGTGGAATTTTTTTATCGCTTAACTTTTGAAAATACTTTGAATATTTTTTATCTCTTGTATCTACGCCCCAATAATTTTGCAAAAATTTTGCTCCCTTAAACCCCAACTCACTATATTTATCTATAAGATCAAGCGCATCTGGTCTTTGTGGGTTAATTGAAAAAAACGGTATTATGATGTCTTTATTTTCCATATAAATATCATAAACATCTTCATTCATAGCACAAACTGTTTTGTCTCTATGTATCTCCTTACCAGAAAAATCAACTTTTGAATCAACGCCAAAAAGTGCAACATGTGAAATATGATTAGATTCTCTTACGCCATTTACAAGAGCTTGTTTATAGGCTTTATATGGATCAAGCTTTATCATATTGTAATCTATGCCGAATTTCTTACCAATGAACTTTAAGGCTAACTTGTCATAAAATCTATCAAATCTAACAGATGGATTAAGCAAATGAACGTGCATATCTACAGTTTGCAAAACCTATTCTCCTTTTGATAACATTTTTTCTATTGCAATCTCTTTTGCTTTTTTAAAGTCTGTTTTACCGCTAGCAAGTTTTGGAAAATCATCTACATAAAAATCAAATGATGGTTGCATAAGTGGTATAAGAGAACTCTCTTTTATCCTTTTTTGAATTTCTTGAGAAGATAACTCACTATTGTGCAAAAGCACTATTTGTTCACCCTTTTTTTCATCTTCTAAAGCAACTACTACTGATGTTAACTCATCTCCAAAAACTCTATCTATAAGCATTTCAACTTGACCTAGACTTATCATTTCCCCACCAATTTTTGCAAATCTACTATACCTATCAATGATACTCAAAAATCCATCTTCGTCTATATGCCCCTTATCTCCTGTTTTATAATACCGAACTCCATCAATTTCTATAATTGCTTCATTTGTTTTTTCTGGATCATTAAAATATCCTTTCATAACTTGAGCTCCACCGACCAATATAAGTCCATCTTCATTTAACCCCAAACACTGCAAACTATCTGGATCTACTATTTTTATCAATGTTCCAGGAATTGGTTGCCCTAAACTACCTTCTTTATTACACACAATAACTTGCATAGTATCTAAATCTAAAGCGTTTGGCATATTACATGATACCACAGGTGATGTTTCTGTAGTACCATATCCCTCAAGTAATTCCATTCCAAATTTTTCTTTAAATGCCCTACGGATTTCTGGTTTTAATTTTTCAGCTCCAGCTACAACCATTCTAAGTGATGTAAACATTAAAGGGTCTAATTTTTTATTTAGTGTATATAATCTTAAAAATGTTGGGGTAGCAAAAAGAATAGTCGCATTATACCTAGCCACCATTTTACCAATCATAACACTATCAGTAGGATCAGCAACACTTGCCATAGGAACACCTTCACAAAGTGGCAAAAGTGTTGTTACAGTCAATCCAAAAGAGTGGAAAATTGGCAATGAATTTAACATGACATCATTTTCTCCATACTGGAAGAGTGCTGCTACTTGTTTTATATTGGCTATTAAGTTTCTATGGGTAAGTTCAATCCCTTTTGGATGCCCTTCGCTTCCACTACTAAAAAGAATGGTAGCTGTGTCTTCCATTGATATGTAATCGAAATAACGAAATTTTAACCACCACTTTGGCATCAATAATGCTTCTAAAAGAGTTTTTGTTTTTTCTGATTTTTTTATTGTTTTTGAAATATGCTCCAAAACCACTATTCTCTCTTGAAAGACATCTCTGAAGTTAAATCCCTTCCCTTCGAGTTTTTCTAAAAACTTTTCAGATGTTACGATGTGACTAATCTCACCTTGATTTAATGCCATAAGCATAATACTTGGACTTAATGTATAGTTTAGATTAACTGGCCTCTTGCCTATTATGAAAAGTGCTAAATTAACAATAGATCCTACAGATGAAGAAGGCAATAAAACCCCTATATTCTTTTCGCTATATTTTCTAAAAATTTTAGAAAACAAAAATACACCAGTCATAACTTTTAAATTATTTAAATCGCTTCCTAGTGAATCTACAATTGATCTTTTAAATGGTCTTGCCTTTGCCCATCTTAGCCAAGAATCCATTAAAGACGCTTCTTGCATCATAGACTCTTGCCAAACTTCTCTTGAAAGTGCAACAACTGCTTGTTTTACCATAAAAATATTTGCATCAGAATCTAGTGGTTTGCCAAAAGCAACACGAACATCTCTTTTGTCCCCTTTTCTTGCCATAGATTTAAAATAGTTATTTGCTTTAGAAAATGTTGAGCCCCAAAGACCGTGTATATAAAATGGAACTATTTTATGTTTTGTGCCACTAATCGCAAGCTCAAATCCTTTTTTAAACTCATTCATCTGACCATTAAAACTAATTCTCCCTTCTGGGAAAAGTGCAACTACTTCTCCATTATCAAGTCTTTCTTTTATAACCTCAAGTGCTTTTTTGCTTCCACTTGCAGAAATTGGTATAACTTGGAAAAAATCCAAGAACGATTTTATATACCATTTTTGATAAAATGTTTTTTCCATAACAAACTTTATAGGTCTTGGTGTTGCTGATTGGAGTATGAGCCAATCTATCCAACTTATGTGATTACCAAGCATCAAAACTCCTCCGCGAGAAGGAAGATTTTCCAATCCATGAAGGGCAAATTTATACCTTCTTTTTAGAATAGGTAAAAGCATAATCCTAGCAAATAGATGTGGAATTTGTTTGATAACAAACAAGCTAACAAAAAAAGCCAAAGCAGCAACCATAAAAAAGATTGCTTGACTCGACATCCCAAGCCATACTACAAAAATAGATAAAATCAAGAAGCCAATCATAGAGATATTTTGAACAAAATTATTCCCTGCCAATATGGTTCCCAATGACTTTTGAGGCGAAAGGAATTGGACAAGTGCATTTAGCGGAACTATAAAAAGTCCTCCAAAAAATCCAAAACCAAAACTCGCCACTCCAAGCCAAAAAGCTGAACTTGCAAATCCAAAAACTAAAAGTGAACCAAATATACCCATAGCACCAAGAGGAATAATTCCCAACTCTATTCGTTTTTTTGATGCCCTACCAGCTATAAAAGAACCTATCATAACACCAGCCGCACTAAGTGCCATTATAACTTGTATCCTTACAGTATCTGAATCATTTGTTATCTCTTTATAGTGAGCAGGAATTATAGAAATTAAAAGCTGGCCAACCCCCCAAAAAAAACTCAAACCGATTATAGATCTAAGAATGGCTCTATTTTCAACTATTGTTTTAATATTTTGCTTTAAATATACAAAATTTGTATATTTTGAGATAGAAAAGTGTATTTTGCTAACAACTTTTTTATTAACAGTCAATTTAAAAGAGAGTATAAATTCTATGGAGCTAAGAATGACCATAATAACACCTATTGGTACCATATTGCCTATAATACTATTTGGAGTTAAAGCATCATTATAAAATATTTCAAACAATACAGAAAAGAAAAGTCCACTTAAAAGTATTGCCGTGATTGTAACTGCTTGAACGAAACCATTTGCCTCACCCAAGTTTTCTTCACCGACCATTTCTTTAATAATTCCATATTTTGCTGGAGAGTATATCGCAGCTTGAGTAGCCAATACTATAGTTAAGCCGAATGCCAAATACCAAAATTCGAAAATATAACTTACCGTTATAAGAGATGTTATTATTATTGCTATAAATGAAGCATATCTAATCACAATAGCTTTTGAATACTTATCGCTTATAAATCCAGATGGAGAAAAAAGCAATACATAAGGAACTAACATAAGTGCATTTATAATAGCACTTAAAATCATAAGTGTATCACCATCATATGTTTTAATTACAGTATTTTGTATAGTGATTTTATGTGCGATATCAACCACAACATTAATAAATACTATAAACATATAAGGGATGAAAGATTTAATTTTAAAGAGAGATGAATCCATATATACAATCCTAATATAAGATTATATATTTTATCTTATTTTTTGGTATTTTTAAAGTTTTTTGATATACTAATTTTAAATTATACATTAAATTCAAAGGTATTTTATGAAAAATCTATTTGCTATTTTTTTGCTTTTATCAACTTTTCTATTGGCAAAAAATTCAACTGATACCAAAGAGCAAATTCAGCAAGAGATTTTTAATTCAATAAGAGTTTTCGAAGAATCTTTAACAATAAGACAAAAAATGATAGAGCTGTATAATAAGCTTCATGTGAAATCTTCAAAGCAGCAACCTTTGAGTGGAAAAGATTTAGAAGAGTTAAGCGATACAACTAGTTCTTTTTTAAAACAAAGAAATAAACTATATACAATAGCAACTAAATATGAAAAAGAGACAAACTCAAAACCAAATGATAAAGAATCAAAAGATATACAAATGGCAAAGGTTTCTATCTCTTTGGCTTCTACACTTATGATGTATGATAATTGGATGTTGGCAATATCTCAATACCAAAATGATAATCTACTTAGATTTCATTTAAATAATCCAGATAGTGGATATGGTATAGGCTATATGGAACTGAGCAAAATGGCTTCATCTTTCGCTTCTAGCCAAAATAGAAATAGAACAAAGACTGCTATAGATTGGTATGAACAAAATAAACAAAATGATGATATTGACTTTAAAGACTATCAATACATATCTAAACTTATAAGCAATAGCCCATCTTATGCGATAATAAAAGAAAATGATACATCTAATATAATAGGTACAAAAATAGAAAAAGCAACATTTGATTTTATAGATACTGGCAAATCTGTAAAAAATGAAACTACAAATTTGGTGAGTTTGCTATTTGGCAATACGGTAGGTATGGTAGCAACTAGAAAAGGTAAGCTATATGATAATAAAGAGATTTTAATTAGCACAAAATCAAATTTAAAAGCTGGTGATATTTTACTAGAAAAAACTCCATTTAGACTAACTGATAGTTTTATACCTGGACACTGGGGACATGCTGCTTTATGGATAGGCGATGAGCAAGAACTTAAAGAGCTTGGTATATGGGACAATGAGGCTATAGTGCCATATCAAGATGATATAAGAAATAAGAAACATATAATAGAGGCTCTTAGAGAAGGTGTTGTTATAAATAGCATGCAGCACTTTTTAAATATTGATGACTTGGCTGTCATAAGAGATGAGGATATAGCAGATGATAAGAGAAAAAATATAATAATCAATGCTTTTCGCCAACTTGGCAAAGAATATGATTTTAACTTTGATGCAAATAGTTGCGATAAAGTATATTGCTCTAAACTTGTATATATGACTTACGGTGATGTTCCTTGGCCAACATCAAGAACACTTGATAGATTTGTAGTTAACCCTGATGATATAGCATCATATATTGTTGATGATGATAGTTTTGAAATAGTAATGCTTTATCATGATGGAAAAGAGATTAGGGATAATAAAAAGATTGCTATGAAAGAATTTTTAAATCCAAAATCAACAATACAAGCATCTATAAAATAATAAATTTGAAGAATTTTACGCAATCCAAAATTGGATTGCGTAAAAAAAGTTATGCCATTTGTTTAGCAACTTCTGCGGCAAAATCTTCTTGAGCTACTTCGATACCTTCACCTACTTCTAAACGAATAAAAGAAATTATCTCTGCGCTTCCACCTGCCGCTTTAGCTTTGTTTTCTATATACTGAGCAACAGTTATACTGTCATCCATAACAAATTTTTGATCAAGCAAGCATTGCTCTTGATCTAGTGTTGTGTTATCAGAGATAAATCTAGCAAGTTGACCTGGAACTATTTTGTCCCAAATTTGCTCAGGTTTACCTTCTGCTTTTAATTTCTCTTTGATATCTGCTTCAGCACGAGCCAAAACATCATCAGTCAATTGAGCCATTGAAATGTATTGAGGAATGTTAAGTAACGGTTTACCCAATCTTGCTCTCTCTTCATTTTCTTTTTCTATTTTGATGATACGACCTTGTGTCTCATCAGCAACATAAGAAGCATCAAAATCTTTATAGCTGAGTGTTGTAGGTTTCATAGCAGCTGCATGCATAGCAACATCTCTAAGGGGACCCGTCATAACATCAGCTGTTTTAGCACTGTCACATTTAGCTGCTATTATAACACCTACTTGACCATTTGCATGTATGTACCCATTTATAGCTGTGTTTTCATCACCAACAAGCATGCCAGATCTTCTTACAACCATATTTTCACCAATTGTAGCGATTTGCATTGATAGATACTCGCCAAATGATTGAGAATTTATTGAAGAGCTGTTAATCGCATCTGCATCACTCAAATCATTTTCAAAAGCATGACTGATTGTATCGTTTACAAAAGCTATAAATTTTTCATTTTTAGCAACAAAGTCTGTTTGCGAATTAACTTCAACAATTACAGCTTTTTTGCCTTCAACTTTCATACCAACAAGACCCTCAGCCGCAACTTTACTTGCTTTTTTAGCAGCAGCACCAAGACCTTGATCTCTCAACCACTCTACAGCTTTATCCATGTCGCCATTTGCTTCAGTTAGAGCTTTTTTACAATCTAACATTCCTGCATCTGTCATTTCTCTTAGTTTTTTAATTTCGCTTGGTCCAAAATTAGCCATCAATTACTCCTCTTCAGAAGCTACTTCTTCTACGACTGCTTCTTCTTTAACTTCAGCAACAACTTCTTCAACTTCATCAGCACTAACTGGAGCTTCTTCTACAACTTCGCCATTATTTTCAGCAAGTATGTTTTTACCTTCATTGATTGCTTCAGCCATCTCTTTACAGAAAAGTTCAATAGATCTGATAGCATCATCATTACCTGGGATTGGATAATCAACTACATCAGGATCACAGTTTGTATCAAGTGGAGCTACTATTTTCATACCCAATCTTCTAGCTTCTGCAACTGCGATATGTTCTTTTACAGTATCAACAACAAACATCATATCTGGAAGTTTTTGCATATTTCTAAAACCAGCCAAATAATCATTTAACTTTTCTTTTTTTCTAGTAAGCATCAAAGCTTCTTTTTTAGTCAAAAGTTTGATTTGACCATTCTCTTCCATTTGTTCTATTATTTCAAGTTTTCTAATTGATTTTTTGATTGTTGGATAGTTTGTAAGCATACCGCCAAGCCATCTGTTTGAAACATAAGGCATACCACATGATTTTGCAGATTCTTCGATAGCTACTCTAGCTTGTTTTTTTGTACCAACAAAAAGTACTGTTTTACCCTCGCTTGCAGCATCTCTAACGATATTGTAAGTATATTTGAAATATCTCAAAGTTTTTTGCAAATCTATAATATATATATTTTTTCTTTCGCCAAAAATAAATTTTTTCATTTTTGGATTCCATCTTCTTGTTTGATGCCCGAAGTGTACACCACACTCTAGCAAATCTTTCATTGTTACCATTTTGTCTCCTTGACTAATTTAAATATTTTACGCTTACCGCGCTTATCTGGTTTGTTTCCTCTGCAGTCCTTAACACAACAATTTGTGCAACCATAACAAGGAATAACTACATGTGAGGTTTTCAAATTCATAAAGAAAATGAGACAATATTATACCAAATAAATCTTAAACGATTTGTAGAGATATAGATATTGAAATTTATTTGCATTATTATTATTGAGAATTTAAGTAAAATTTTTATTTGTTTTAAAATTTTACAAGATATAATAATTTAAATATCAAACATAAAAAAACAAAGAGGGAAATATGGCAAAAGATCACTACTTTGATATAAGTGCGAAACTAGATATGATGGAAATGAAAAATGCTGTTTCACAAGCACAAAAAGAACTTGCAACTAGATTTGATTTTAAAGGGCTAATAGCAGAGATTGAGTTAAATGAAAAAGCAAAAACAGTTACACTAAGTAGCTCAAGTGAACAAAAAATCGATGCTCTTAAAGATATACTCATAAGCAAACTAATCAAGAGAAATATAGCAGGCAAAGCGTTACAAGAGGTAAAAAGTGAAGGCATTAGCGGCGGAAATGTAAAGTTTATCTATCGTATAGTTGACAGCATAGAAAGCGATGAGGCAAAAAAAATAGTCAAAGCTATCAAAGATATGAAACTCAAAGTTACCCCATCCATCCAAGGTGATGAAGTAAGAGTTAGTGGTGCCAAGCTTGATGATCTTCAAAAAGTTATAGCAGAAGTAAGAAAGCTAGAGCTTAACGCACCACTTGTTTTTGGCAATTTTAGGTAAATGTATGCTTGATATACAAGAGATAGAAAGTGTATGTACATATTGTGGTGTTGGTTGTGACATAATAGGTGTTGTAGAAAATAACCAAATTCAAAAAATATATGCTCATAAAGAAGGTGTAGTTAGCCAAGGTAAACTTTGCATAAAGGGTAAAAGTGGTTATGGTTTTGTAAATTCTCCAAATAGGATAAATACTCCATTAGTTAAAAAATCATTTTTACAAAAAAATGAACAGATTTTTAAAATCGTAAAAAATAATTTAAAAGAATGTGATGAGAATTATTATAGTTGTGATTTAGATACAGCGACAACAATTGCTGCAATGAAATTAAAAGAAATTAAAATAAATTATGGAGGAAAAAGTTTTTGTGCCATAGGTGGAGCTAGAACAAACTGTGAAAGTTCATATATCTTGCAAAAATTCTGCCGTACTACAATGGAATCTCCACATGTAGATAATTGTGCTAGAGTTTGCCACTCTCCAAGTTTGAAGGGCATGAGAACTACAATAGGTGAAGGAGCTGCGACTAATCCATATAATGATATATACGAATGTGAATTTATGGTGGTTATCGGCTCAAATACCGTAGAAGCACACCCAATCATTGCTAATCGCATAGTAGATATGGCTAAAACGCATAACAATCTTGCCATAATCGATGTAAGAAATACCAAAATGTCTAAATTTTCTAAGCAAAATTGCATTATCCCATATGAAGCAAATTTAATGATACTCAACATGATGGCTTATGTCATCATAGATGAAGAACTTTATGATGAAAGTTTTTTAAAAAATCGTACAAAAGGCTTTGAAGAATTCAAAGAAAAAATTTTAAACGACCCACAAGCAAACCCACAATTTGCTAAAAACATAAAAGGATATGAGTATTTATCAAAACAAATTCCAAATATAGCTAGAGAATATGCAGTTAAAAAATCTATGATTTTTTGGGGACTTGGCATAACAGAACACATTGATGGCTCATATGCAGTAATGGCTATAACTCATCTAGCGCTTATGACTGGAAATATTGGCAAAAGCGGTGCTGGGCTAATGCCACTCCGTGGGCAAAATAATGTTCAAGGTGCTTGCGATATGGGATGCCTTCCATACTTTGCACCTGATTATCAAAAACCAGAAACTGTTGGACTCATGACACCTCAACTAATTGATGAAATGATAGAAGGTAATATCAAAGCTATGATAAATGTGGGTGAAGATATAGCACACATTCATCCAAACCAAAACAAGATACAAAAAGCTCTTGGTAATCTTGAATTTCTAATGGTTCAAGAGCTCTTTATGACTCAAGTAGCTCAAAAAGCAGATCTAATCATAGGTGTTAAGAGTGCTTATGAAAAAACTGGCGTTTATATAAATGCTATGAGAAGACTTCATCTCTCACAACCATTAGTAAATTCATCACTTCCTGATGACTGGGAAGTGCTAAAAATGATAGATAACAAAATGGATGGGGATTTTGTTTATGAAACAAGTGAGGATGTTTGGGAAGAAGTAACACAAGTAGCTCATAGAAGATTCAGTGGAGCGAAGTATTATCGTTTAGCAAGACATAGAAAAAGAGGTATGCAGTGGCCTATTCATCACGAAGATACTCCTATACTTCATCTACTTGATTTCAGAACAGATGATGGTTTAGGAGAATTTCATTATCATAAATACCAAATTAGAGGTATGGTTGAAGATATTTTAAAAGATAATTTTTATGATAATTTACTAAAAGGGTACTATTTAACCACAGGAAGAACGCTCGTTCAATATAACAATAGTGCACAAACCAAAGAGAGTCCAAGACTACAAGATAGCTACAATGAAGATATTTTACTAGCTCCTCTGCAAGCAGAAAAAATATTTAAAAGTGATAAAGTAGTATTGAAAACAATATATGGTCAAACTGAACCATTAAGTGTCAAATATACAGACAATATAAGAGAAAAAACTCTTTTTTGTACTTTTCACCACGCTAAATCAAAAATAAATCATATTTTTGGCGATGAGTGTGATGAGCTTATTATGGCTGCTAAATTTAAATCGCTAAAAGTCGAGGTGCTACCTCAATAATATGACAATTTGTCATATTATTTCCATCTATTTCTTATGTATGCTATAAATTGTTATATTTAAATTTTAGGATATATTGATGACAAATAATTGTACAAAAGGCATAGGTGATCAAAATGAAACACTTGCTACTAAATTTTTAGCAAATAATGGGTATATCATAGTAGAAAGAAATTATTACGCAAGAAAACTTGGCGAAATAGATATTATTGCTTCTAAAGAAAAAATTCTACATTTTATAGAAGTAAAAAGTGCAAACGCTGATTTTGATCCTATATACAATGTAACCCCAAATAAAATTAAAAAGGTCATAAACTCCGCATATTATTTTCTGAAAGAGAGAAAACTTGATATGCCATTTTGCATAGATGCACTTATCATCAGGCAAGAAAAAATAGAATTTATAGAAAACATCACTTTATAAATATTATTAAAAATTTATTTTTAAAAGCATATCTCTTTAAACTAAATAGGATTATAATAATAACAATTTAAACGAAAGCAAAAAGCATGCACTTAACAAAAGAACAACTCGACGAATTTAATAAAAATGGATTTTTGATTTTAGAACAATTTGCGCCTCATATTCAATGTGAAGCTATTTTAGAGATGGCAAAAGTACATCTAAAGTATCGTATAGAACCTATAGAAACAGAGATAGGTTATGATAATAAATCCAAAGATTATCGCACAAATGAGTCTGATTATAATAGTATGGCTTATGAGTTAGAAGCTCCAGTAAGAAGACTAAGACAAGTTTATGATAGAGATGTTGTATTTAAAGAATGGATGGAAGATAAAAACATAAGACCTATTTTAGAGCAAATATTAGATGACAAGGTAGATATAACTCTTGCCCATCATAACTCTATCATGACAAAAATGCCTCATGTAAGCACTCAAACAAGGTGGCATCAAGATAGAAGATATTGGAGATATACAGATGATAATTTGGTCAGCATTTGGCTTGCACTTGGAGATGAGTATCAAGAAAATGGTGTCTTGGAGTTTATTCCTGGAAGTCATAAGATAAAATATGACAAATTTCAATTTGATGAAAAAGATTATTTTAGAGAAGATTGTGAAGCTAACCTAAATTTGATAAAAAATAAAGTTTCAAAAAATTTACATAAAGGTGATGTGGTTATATTTCACTCTCTTCTGTTACACAGGGCAAACAAAAATGATACAGATGAGCCAAAAATTTCATTTGTTTATACCGTAAAAGGCAATTTAACAAAAGCATTGCCAAACACTAGGTCAGAAAAATTTAGAGAGATTGTTTTAGAAAATTGATAATATTTTAAAATGAGTCGCAGTATTGACAAAACAAAAAAGATTTGTTAAAGTTCCATCGTCAAATAATGATAATTTAAACGAAAATATGTATACTTTATATATAAAAAATAAAAAGGAATTGATATGGGAAAATATATTGAATTAAATAATGACAATTTTGAATCAACTATAAATAATGGAATTTCACTTGTAGATTTTTGGGCTCCATGGTGTGGACCTTGTCGTATGATTGCTCCAGTTATTGAGGAATTAGCAACAGAATTTGAAGGAAAAGCAAATATTTGCAAAGTAAACACAGACGAAGAGCAAGACATAGCTGTAAAATTCGGTATAAGATCAATACCAACAATTTTATTTTTCAAAAATGGTGAATTAGTTGATCAAATGATTGGTGCAGCATCTAAAGATGTTTTTGCACAAAAAATAAACTCTCTACTATAAAAATATTGATGAAATAGGATTTTTTCTTATTTTGTCATACTTCTTTTACCTCTTTTTGGATACAATCGCTTAAATTTATAACAAAAAATTAAAAACTTTTAAAGGTCAATTGATATGCTTGATTGTGCTATTATTGGTGGTGGTCCAGCTGGACTAACAGCTGGATTATATGCAACAAGAGGTGGACTTAAAAATGTAACGCTTTTTGAAAAAGGTCTCCCTGGTGGTCAAATAACACAAAGTAGTGAAATAGAAAATTATCCAGGTTTTTTTGACCATACAAAAAGTGGTATGGATTTTATGGATAGTTGGCAAAAACAGTGTTTCCACTTTGGGCTAAAACATCAAATGGATGAAGTTATAAATATAGAAAAAGAAGATGAAAATTTCAAAATAAATATTTTAGGCAAAGAGGCACAATTTGCAAAAAGTGTTATTGTATGCACAGGAAGCACTCCAAAAAAAGCTAACATAAAAGGCGAGGATGAATTTTTTGGAAGAGGTGTGAGCACCTGTGCAACATGTGATGGATTTTTTTATAAAAATAATGAAGTTGCGGTTCTTGGTGGAGGAGACACAGCCTTAGAAGAAGCGTATTACCTCTCAAATATTTGTTCAAAAGTATATATAATCCATAGAAGAGATACCTTCAGAGCTGCGCCATCAACTATCCAAAGAGTGCAAAAAAAAGATAACATTGAATTGATATTGAATTCACAAGCGATAGAAGTAATTGGAGATATTATGGGAGTTAGTGGGCTTATAATAGAAGATGTAAATAAAAATAAACAAAAACTAAATATACCAGGAATCTTTGTTTTTATAGGAAATGATGTAAACAATAGTGTTCTAAAACAATCAGATGGTAAATTTTTATGCGATGTTAATGAATATGGTCAAATCATCACAAATTTAAAAATGCACACATCAGTTGAAGGGTTATTTGTGGCTGGTGACATGAGAATAGATGCGCCAAAACAAGTAGTTTGTGCGGCAAGCGATGGCGCAACTGCTGCGCTAGAAATTATATCTTATCTAAATGAAAGGTCATAAAATGATAAAAGTAGGAATACTAGGAAGCACTGGAAGGGTTGGGGCTCTTCTAATAAATAATATACTAAATGATGATACTCTTTCTCTTAGTGCTTTGCATGTTTATGATGAGTTAAAAATTGATGCACCAAAAGGAACTTTGATTACAAATGATATGAAAGAGTTGCTTAATGCTTGTGATATAGTAATAGATTTTTCAGCTCCAAAAGCAACAGCACAGCTTTGTGAAGAGGCACTTAAAAATCCGAAACCTCTTGTAATTGCTACTACTGGTCTTGATACACACCAACAAAATCTATTAAACCAAGCATCAGAAAATATGCCTGTACTTTATGCTACTAATATGTCAGCTGGTATAGCACTACTTAAAATGCTTGTGAAACAGGTCGCAAAAACACTAAAAGATTTTGATATAGAAATAGTTGAACAACACCATAGACACAAAGTTGATGCCCCAAGTGGTACTGCTCTAACACTAGCCCAATTTGCAGCAAATGGAAGAGGTGTTGACTTAGATAAAGTCAGGATAAGCGGAAGAGATGGTGTAATAGGGGCTAGAACAAAAGATGAAATAGGCGTAATGGCAATTCGTGGTGGTGATGTTGTAGGGCGTCATACTGTTGGTTTTTATAACGATGGTGAATTTTTAGAATTAAATCATACTGCAACAAGCAGAGAAACATTCTCAAAAGGTGCTATAAGAGCGGCTAAATGGCTTATAAACCAAAAGAGCGGTCTTTACTCAATAAATGATGTCTTAGGTATTTAAAGGATTTTATATGTGTGCAATAGTGGGAATTTATGACTCAGAAAATGCAGCAAAAAGTGCATATTATGCGCTTTTTGCTATGCAACATCGTGGGCAAGAATCAAGTGGAATTAGTAGTGCTGATGGTAAAAAGATTAACCTAGTAAAAAAAAGAGGATTGGTCACAGATATTTTTGATGAAAACGCATTTTCAATCCTTAAAGGTTCTTGTGCTATAGGGCACAACCGTTACTCAACTGCTGGTAATGAATCTATATTTGATGCTCAACCTGTTTTTGCAAAATATAAATTGGGAGAAATTTCTGTAGCACACAATGGAAATTTAGTTAACAAAAATGAAGTTAGAAGTGAACTTATAGACAAAGGTGCAATATTTCAAACTGGTATGGATACAGAAAATATAGTACATTTAATCGCCAAAAGTCAAAAAGACAAACTTGTAGATCGCATAAAAGATATGCTTACTAAAATTGAAGGCGCATATTGTCTAGTAATACAAAGTCGCTCTAAAATGTTTGTAATTAGAGATAGATTTGGGATTCGTCCTCTTAGCCTTGGTAGGCTTCCTGATGGTGGATGGGTAGTAGCAAGTGAAACTTGTTCTTTTGATCTTCTTGGAGCAACTTTTATAAGAGATGTTCGCCCAGGAGAAATGCTCACATTTAGGAAAAGTAGTCCTGAACCTATATCTGAACAAGTTTTTGAACCTGACTTTCATCCATGTGCTTTTGAGTTTATATATTTTTCACGTCCAGATTCTATTATTGATGGAACAAATGTATATGAATCAAGACTTGTTATGGGCAAAAGACTAGCTTTAGAGCAACCAGCTGATGTAGACTTGGTTCTTCCTGTTCCAGATAGCGGAGTGGCAGCAGCAAGAGGATTTGCAGAAGGGATGGGTGTGCCTTTTGAGATGGCAATAGTAAGAAACCACTATGTGGGTAGAACTTTCATAGAACCAACACAAGCCATAAGAGATCTTAAAGTCAAACTGAAACTCTCTACTATTTCAAGCTTGATAAAAGGCAAAAGAATAGCTATTATTGATGACTCATTAGTTAGAGGCACAACTTCTAAACAGATTGTAAAAATGCTAAAAGATGCAGGAGCTAGTGAAGTCCATATGCGTATAGCAGCTCCTGAAATCAAGTTCCCATGTAGATATGGTATAGATACGCCTACACAAGCTGAACTCATTTCTGCTAAATATACACCAAAAGAAATAGCAGACAAGATTGGGGCTGACTCTCTTGGATTTTTATCCCTAGAAGGGCTTGTTGAATCTCTAGGCAAAGATAGAAAATACTCTTTAGTTAGTTTTGATGGTAATTATTTTGCAGGTGGAAGCGCATCAAGTCCTGGTTGTAATGATTTGGATTTATAATATATGGATAAACAATTACCAACCTTTGGAAGGTATCTAAAAAGAAAATTTAAAACTCGTGTTCAAAAGCTACCAATTGGACTAAGTGGTTTTACATGCCCAAATATAGATGGCACAGTAGCCAAAGGTGGTTGCACATTTTGTTTGAATGAATCTTTTAGCCCAAACTTATCCCAAGATGCTAAAATAACTCTAAATTTAAACAGCACTAAAAATCCTCTTTTGAAACAACAGTTAAAAGAACTTGACCTACAAATTCGTTCTACTCAAAAAGCAATGAAAAAACAAGGTATAAAAAAATTTTTAATCTATTTTCAATCTTTTACAAATACCTATGCACCATTTGAAACTATAAAAACACTATATGAAAAAGCTCTTAGTTACCCAGATGTTATAGGTCTTAGCATAGGGACAAGAAGCGATAGTGTAAGCGATGAAGTATATGACTATTTGGCTTATTTATCTAAGGAAAAAGAGATATGGATAGAGTTTGGAGTTCAATCAACTTTTGATGAAACATTAAAAAAAATAAATCGTGGACACAATACACTAAACGCTAAAGAAGCTATTTTAAAAGCTAAATCAAAAGGATTAAATGTTTGTGCTCATTTGATATTTGGTTTACCAGAAGAAAGCAAAGATATGATGCTACAAAGCGTAAAAGAAGTATATAGTTGGGGTGTAGATAGCATAAAGTATCATCCGCTCTATGTTGTAAAAAATACACAACTTGCAAATGAATTTAAAAATGGCAAATTCATTCCATTATCAAAAGAAGAATATGCCGATGTTCTTAAAGCTGCAATTGAATTAAAACCTAAACATATAACTATTCAAAGAATTACTGCTGGTATCAATGATAATACACTACTTGCGCCTGATTGGTGTGGATGGAATAAAAATAAAATGATGGCATTCTTGACCAAAGAGTTAACAAAATAAAAAACTGTTTTTAACCTTTAGTTCGACTGTTTTTTTCTTCTATGCCACTCATCCCAAATCTACGTGCTAACTCTTGTTTAACGCGATCAGGAGATATGTCTCTACTAGCAAGTCCAACTAGTGAATGATAGAGTAAATCAGCAGCTTCATATATCACATTCTCATCGCTTTCATTCTCGATAGCCATACAAAGCTCATTTGCTTCTTCGTTAATTTTACTTTTCAATAATTCTTTATTGTTCAAAAGTTTTTTTGTCCAAGAATTTTCATTATCACTACTTTTTCTCTCTAAGATAGTATGATAAAGAACATCAACGACACTATAAACACTCTCTAAATCAACTTCTTTTCCAAGTACTATTTTTTCATCTTTAAGAGAGGTAAAGAAACAACTTTTTCGCCCAGTGTGACATGCAACTCCATTTTGCTTTACTTTTAAAAGCAATGTATCACTATCGCAATCGAGAAGTATATCAACTATCTCTTGTGTATGATTTGAGCTCTCACCTTTTTTCCAAATGCGTTGTTTGCTTCTACTAAAATAGTGTGCAAATCCGCTATTTTTAGTTAGATTGTAAGCCTCTTCATCCATATATGCAAGCATCAAAACTTCGTTTGTAGTACTATCTTGAACAATTACAGGTAAAAGCGGTATTTTTTGCCAATCTAATTTTAAAATTTCACTCATTTATTTTATATATGTCAAATAGTGTTCATAGTTTTTGTTTCTTCCAAATACTATATCAAAATAAGCTGATTGCAGTTTTTCTGTTATCTCGCCTCTACTACCACATCCTATCTCTCTAGCATCTACCAAACGAACAGGAGTTACTTCAGCTGCCGTTCCTGCTAAAAATACCTCATCGGCTGTATATATCTCTTCTCTTGTTATTCTTCTTCTTTCAACTTCATATCCCATATTTTTTGCTATCTCAATAACTGTTTTTTGAGTGATAGACTCCAATGAATTATCGCTCGGTGGTGAGATTATTATGCCATTTTTTATCATAAAAAAACTCTCTCCACTAGCTTCTGCAACATAACCTTGATCATCAAGCAAAAGTGCTTCATCATAACCACAATCAATAGCTTCATATTTTGCCATTTGAGAGTTTAGATAATTTGCTGCTGATTTGGCTTTTCCCATATTAGAAGTATTTGATGGTCGGTTAAAAGATGATATTTTGAGCTTAATGCCTTTTGTCATTCCATCTTCACCTAGATAAGCACCCCATTCCCAAGCAGCAACAGCTACCTCAACAGCAGCATTTTTATGATAAACGCCCATTACCCCGTAACCCAAGAAAGCAAAAGGTCTAATGTATACATTTTCGCCTTGAAAGTCGTTTTTACTTATAACTTCTACTTGTGCATTATTGAGTTCTTCTATAGTATAAGGGATATTAATAAGTGTCATTTTTGCTGATTCAAATAATCTTTTCGTATGATCATTTAGACGAAAAATAGCATAACCTTTATCGGTCTTATAAGCTTTAACTCCTTCAAAAACACCATTACCATAGTGCAATGTATGTGACAATACATGAGTGGTAGCTTCATGCCAAGGTATCATTTTACCATTCATCCAAATATATTTTGCTTCGTTCATCTTTTTTGAATCTCCGTCTTTAAATTGCAAAATTATATCCAAAACTAGTTAAAGGGTTGAATGAATTTCCACAGATACCCTTAAATTTAATAACATATAGATATAATAAATAAACAAAATATATGCTGCGAGGCTACATTATGGACGATATTAAAAAGGCGAAACTTTTTTTTGGGTCATATCAAGAATTTAGAGAAGACATATCCAAAAGAGTTAATCCATATACAAACAAAATTGTATCAACCACGCCAGTTTGTGATGTATCTGATGCGCTAAGAGCATTACAAGTCGCAAAAGAAGCATTTCTCAAAAATAAAAATACCCCTCTTCATCAAAGAATTTTATGGTTAGAAGATGTAGCAAAAAAACTTGAAGATCAAAAAGAAGAGTTCGCACAGATGATAACTCACGAAGTTGCGAAACCTATCCATTTTGCAAGAATTGAAGCAAGCAGATCTAGCGAAACTATAAAACTAACTGCAATGGCATTAGCCAATATGCATGGAGAAACGATTCCTACTGATATTATGCCAAGTGGTAAGCAAACTCTATCTTACTTTAAAAGAGTTCCATGCGGGGTTGTTGTTTGTATTACGCCTTTTAACTTTCCATTAAATCTTATAGCTCACAAAATCGCTCCTGCTCTAGGTGCTGGAAATAGTGTGGTTCTCAAACCAACACCTGAAGCTTCAGCTTGTGCTTCAATGCTAGCCGAACTTTTTATAAATTCGCCATTTGCTATTCCTGATATGTTAAGTGTGGTTTATGGTGATGCCGATGTTGGCTCAGCGCTTGTAAGTAGCGAGATACCTAGAGTAATAAGCTTTACTGGCTCTGTTGGAGTTGGGAATATCATCACAAAAAATGCTGGAATTAAAAAAATTTCACTTGAACTTGGTGGAAATGCCGCTACTTATATAGACAAAGAAGCAGATGTTAAATTTGCGGCATTGCGTTGTTCTTATGGCGCATTTTATAATAGTGGTCAAGTGTGTATATCATTACAAAGAATCTATATTCATGAAAATGTTTATGAGGAGTTTGCAAGTGAAATTGCTGCTCAAACCAAAAAATTTAAAGTAGGAAACCCATACGAAAATGATACTTTTATGGGTCCACTAATAAACGATGATGCAAAAAACAGAGCCAAAAATTGGGTAGATTCTGCGATATCACAAGGAGCCAAGGTATTGACTGGAGGAGAGATTAAAGATGGTATTTTTATCCCTACTGTTATGGCTAATGTAACAGATGATATGAATATAGTTTGTGAAGAGGTGTTTGCTCCAATCGTAAGTCTAGTAAAAGTACCGAACTATGAAACAGCTATATCGAAAATGAATAACTCTCCTTATGGGCTTCAATTTAGTATTTTTACAAATAATCTTAAATTGGCTCAACGATTTATAGATGATAGCCAGTCTGGTGGGGTAGTAATAAACGAGATACCAACGCTAAGATTTGATGTGCAACCATACGGTGGAGTTAAAATGTCTGGTATCGGAAGAGAAGGACCAAAATATGCTTTGGAGGAGTTTAGCGAAATAAAAAGTGTTTCTATATACTAAGATATACAAAAAAAAGGGGGAGATAAAATGGATTATATGTTTAAAATTGGATTTCTAGGGACAAACGCACCATTTTTTATGGATGTTGTTACGATTATTGTGGCTCTTTTGCCACTATTGCTGCTTATTGGTATTTCACTTGCAAAAAATGGGAAATACAAAAGTCATAAAGTTGCTCAAATTTTTATTTTTATTGTTTCTGCAATTGTTATTGGATATTTCGAATATGGTGTAAGGATAGGTGGTGGATTTGAAAAATTTGCCAAAAATAGCTCTTTACCATATGACTTTTTGTTTTATTTTTTAATTTTTCATGTGTTTATTGCTATAACTACGCTATTTTTGTGGATAAGAGCTATACGCTTTGCATTTGATTCAAATTATCATTTTAGAGTATCTAGTTTTTATGATACGAGACATGCCAAGATGGGCAAATATTTACTAAAATGGATAATATTAACTGGTGTTACAGGCATAATGGTTTATGTATTTTTATTTATGTTTTAATCATACTTTTTAAACTGTTCTAACCACTGTTTATCATCTTCGCTTAGAGTACCGACTTTGTTCTCTAAGCTTTTTTTTATGTTTTGGAGGGTTTGTATATCTAAATACTCCAAAAGTGATGGATTTATAGTAGATTCATCTTTGCCATAAGACATAAGCTTTTCAATTTCTTTTAATAATAATTCTTTTTCTTTCATTCTGTTATAATACCAAAAAATTACAAAAGGATAAATATGCTCAAAACTTTAGATAATGTACCTGATTTTTGTCTTCCAAATCAAGACGAAGAAGAGATTTGCTTTAGAGATATAAAAGGAAATTGGATAGTACTTTATTTTTATCCAAAAGACAATACTCCAGGATGCACGACAGAGGCATGTGATTTTACAGCAATGGTTCCTGATTTTAGACAGTTAAATGCTACTGTTATAGGAGTAAGCCCTGATAGCCCAGCAAAGCATCGTAACTTTATAACAAAACAAAATCTAAAAATCACACTATTATCAGATGAGAAACAAGAATTATGTAATACTTTTGGTGTTTGGCAAAAAAAGAAAATGTGTGGAAAAGAGTATATGGGAGTTGTGCGAAGCACTTATATCATAGATCCTAGTGGTAAAATAGCCTATGCGTGGAGTGGCGTAAAAGTCAAAGGTCACGCTGGGGAAGTTAAAGACAAACTTTTAGAGTTACAAAAATAAGCCTCATAAGGCTTATTTTGCAACTTTACACTCATAACCTGCTTTTACAACAGCATCACAAAGAACTTCAGGTTTTGTACTATCTGCAGTTGTAACTTCAGCTTTTTCACTTTTCAAAAACACATCTGTATTTTTAACTCCATTCACACTATTCAATGATGTCTTAACATTACTAACACATGCTGGACACATCATTCCTTTTATATCTAGTGTCACAAGTTTATCTGCACTTACAAAAGATGCAAAAAGAGCCAAAATCAGAGTTATTTTTTTCATATTTTTCCTTTTAAATGTTATAATGATATTTTTCCATATAAATTCTAAATGGATGATAAAATTATATAAAAAAGGCATTAAATGCATGAAATTGAGTGGTTACTTATCATATCTATAGCTTTTGCTGGTAGCTTTGGGCACTGTATAGGAATGTGCGGAGGATTTATAGTAGCATATAGTTCGGCTAAGATTGATAGTGGAATGAGCGTACAGTCGCAATTTGTTAGACACAGTGCATACAATATGGGTCGTGTTACTTCTTATGCGATTATGGGAATGATTTTTGGGGCTATTGGCTCTATTATTAGTTGGAATATGGATTTGCATGGTGCACTTTTTATCATGGCGGGCGTAATAATGATTATTACTGCACTCGGAATGATAGGATTATCAAAATTGATACACCTCATAGAACACTCTTTTACATCTCTGCCTTGGTTCAAAAAATTATTTTCAGACCTCATCAAAAACAAAAGTATAGGTAGCTTTTTTGCTCTTGGAATGATGAATGGATTTTTCCCTTGTGGATTTGTATTTTTCTTTGCTGCAAAAGCGGCAGCATCGGCATCTATCATCAAAGGTGGTCTTATAATGGCTATTTTTGGACTTGCAACAGTTCCAACTTTGCTTATGCTTGGACAATCTGTTAGTTTTATGAGACAAGTTGCTTTTCGTCAAATGATGAATCGTGTAGCTGCACTTGCTATATTTATATATGGCGTATATAGCATTTATTATGGTCTTGCATTTTTGTTTGACTTGCCACTTTAATATTCGGATATATTTTTAAATAATATTTTTTATAGGAGTAAAATATGATCTTGACAGAAAAAATAAAATCATGGTTTAAAACAAATGGTGTCATAAAAGACTTATGGCATTTTGACCAAGAACCTTTAAATGTATTTTCTATACTCTTGCTTATAGCATTGGATATATTTTTATTGGTTGCTATTTCTAGTGGCATACAAGATGAAAAAAGTAAAAGCCCTTCTCCAACACAATATTTTCCACAAGAATGCACCATACACTTTGATGAAAAACACAAAATACCAGCAAATACAAAATACAATGATTTTGGAAATAACGACTTCAATTATAATTATTACAAAGTATCTAGCTATCTAGATGATAACCATTATAAATCTGATATTTGTCAAAAATTGGATGAAAAGATACGATATATCACAAGTGATGCGAATTTTGAAAAAAATAAAAAAACATTTTTTAGTCTAAATAGTCAAAAAGATAGTATATCTTCTAGAGTTGACCAATTGAGAAATATGTATGACATTAGGCTTACTGAACAGATAGCAAACCAAACAAATAATGTTGAGTTAGAAAAAGCCAAAAATGAATTTGATGGGCTGATAAAAGAGTTAAATGATGTAGAAACAAAATTAAATGCTATCCCAGCACCAAGCACATATAGAGGTTTTATGGATTTGCGTAAGTTTGTAGATAAAAACCGTGCAATCTTTCAAGAACAAAAACAAAGTTATGAAAAATGGTATCCATTTTATCAGTACTTTAGAATGCTATCTTTTGTTATTCCTTTGATGCTTATAACTTTGTTTATTTATAAAAAACTAACTTATCCGAAAATCAGACCTATAGTATCTATAATTAGTTCAAACTTGATAGTTATTTTAAGCATTCCACTTTTGTTTGGAACTATTGAATTGATTTATGATTTGATTCCAAAAATATTACTTCAAAAAATAATAAACTTCTTTATCTCCATAGGACTTCTATCTATTCTAAAATACATTATCATAGCTATAATTACAACTATCATAGGAGTAATTATTTACTGGGTTCAAAAGAAAGCTGCCGAGAAAAAACGATTGATGGAAATCAGTCAAATTAAAAAAACTATCTCTAGTGGCTTGTGTGGAGTATGTAAAAATAAAGTTGATTTGAGTTATAAGTTTTGCCCTAGTTGTGGCAATAACTTAAAAGTTGTTTGTCCACATTGCAAAAAAGAAACTACAAAAGATTTGCCTTGTTGTTTTAATTGTGGTGGCGATTTGGAAACAAAACAAAGCGAGGATGTATAATGGCACCACCTCGTAGTTCTATCACAGCAGGCGTCAAAGTCGCTATCATACTCAAAGCAGACCAAAGGAGTGGAAAACTCACAGAAGGCATCGTAAAAGACATCTTAACTAGTTCTCCCACTCATCCTCACGGCATCAAAGTAAGGCTAGTTAGTGGCGATGTTGGACGCGTACAGAAGATAATAAGTTAAAGAAAATTTTGAAGTTTTATGAGTTTTGTATATATATGGTTATCTGGCTTTCCACTTTCTAAAAAATGTCTTTCTTCGTCTTTAATCAGATATTCAATAATCTCACCAACTAGTTTATCTTTTTCGTTCTGTATGTTTGTGTCAAATTCTCTGATAACAACATTATCATGAAAATCCGTCCAATCCAATACTATCTCTTCGCTATTATAATTTTGCTCTGCAATTTCTATTGCCTCTTCTAATGAGCTTGCATCTATGTGTAAAACTCTTGATAATTTCTCGCTAATCTCAATGTCATACTGCATCAATCTACCTCTTTTTATCGATCGTAGCAAAAAGAAAGTTAAAGTTCAAGATCAAAATACTTAATATTATTGTAGACTATATAGTCCTTTGTATTTGTCTGGTAGCGCTTTATTATTATCATTAAATTTATAGCATCCTAAGTTTCATGACCGAAATACAATAATCGCTTCATTACACAATGTGCGTGGATTACGATGAATTTTATTACCACCAAGTGTACTAAAATTACTTTCAACTTCTTCTACTTTAACCTCTGAAAAACACTGCTTTCCAATCGCAATGAAATCTTCGGAGCCCAAACCATTACTTGATTTGTTTGCCGGAAAAGTTAGCACAACGTTCAATTTTTTCTTTGCACAAAGGTCCAAAAATTCTTTTGCAGCATTCAATGATTCTGATTTTCGGCTAAAAGATGATGCTGGTCTATATTGTGGGTCTGGGTATCTTCCCCTTCCACTCACTTCCATTTCCGTCCCATTACAGATAGTTTCCAAAACATGATAAAAACGGCTGTAATGAACTCCAGAATAAGGTGGATCCGCAAAAACAAGATCTCCCTCAGATAACTCTGCAATTGTTTGTTTATAATCGCCGATGATTGCTTTGCCAATTGCATTACTATGAATCGCTGAAATCTCTGTAACAGCTTTTGCAACATAATGATAAACATCTTTTTTCCATGCTTCAAATATGTATTTTGCTGCACTTTCTGTCGGTTGAAATGGCTGTGCTGTATGTCCTGGTGCAGCTGCACATTTACTGGCAGCTTCAATCAATGCGGCTAAAGCAATATTTTTTTGATCATTATTCTCTGGTAGTGTTTGGCGAAGTGCATCTAAGATCATCGCCTGCGCAGGAGAATAATAATATCCACTATAAGCTTTACTCGCAGGCCAAACACCACCTGTTTTTGAAATAATTCCTGGCAATACCTCGGCTGAAAATATTCTCGAACGATGTACTTCTGCCTGAATGTGCTCATACTCTTTTAACTCGGGTTGCAATGATTTAATATGATTTGGAAAGTAATTAAAAATACGATCAGCTACTTTTCTCGCTCGCTCAAACCAAGGTAATATAATCATATCTGGATCAATAGTTTTATCTCGCGTAACAACAGCAGCAGCACGCATAGCAGCATAACTTTGTAGATCACCGGCTACGACGGGACGTTTGGTATGTTGAGCCATGTACCACGATACAGTAGCTGAACCACAAAACGGATCCGCAAAACTGGATGCGTTACGCCCCTCATGCAATAATATTTCCCCTAAAACGGAGAGCATTTTGCCCTTGTGTCCCATATATTTCATGTTGATAATCCCCACAACATAGCTCGCTCTCCTTCTGATAATAAAAGAGTTGAATAACTTAATTCTCTTTTCATCTCATTAAAATCATTATTTCCACTCTTAATCCATGATTCAACATCTGATAAAGCGATATCAGCTATATCACTCCATAAATCTTCGAATCCAGATAAAGGCAATGATGAAATTGGGCTAAGTCCATTTTGTTGAATAATTTTAGTTGTCCAAAATTGTATATGTGTAAGATTTACTGATGCATCTTTCATTAATAATTGTATAGCACCAGTTGCAATTCTTAATAATAAAACCGTTCTAGATAAAACCTGCAGATGATTTTTTGGATCGCTTAACGCAGCATTGATATTTGGATGAGTTGTCATTGCATGTGCAATAATACTACTCGATTGTATGCTACTTAAAAATGCTAAATATGATTTTATAGAAGCTTTATTTGACAGATTAGACTCCAGCATAAGATAAATTTTTTTCAAATACTTCTTATCATCCATCATTGGATCATTGTTTTTCAACAATGACAATACATGTTTCAATACAAATTTATCTAAATTATGAAAACTACCTCCTGCTGAAGGTTCTAGTAAGTTCCAAATTTCAGAGACATATTTATAATTTTCGTTCGTATTGATTGGATTAGGAAAACTCACTTCTGATGGTCTGTAACTAACTCCATTACGTATATCTCTATCTTGTGCCATATGTTGTAAATCTAAACCAATTTCTTTAAAGAGTTGGTGTGTTAAACTTCCCCACTGTTGAGTTTTATACTTATTTACCCAAGTTTGAAGGCTAATTCCTTCAATTGTAGTTATTTTTTCTAATAACTTTCTAGCTTTATTTTGAGTGCTCCAATGTTCAATGACCAACCAAACCATCTGATGTGTACCAAGCTCATTTTTAGTGTTTCCTCTTGAATCTATATAAATATCGTTGAATCTTTGAAAAATTCCTGTACTATCCAAAAAATAATGTTTATTATTAAATATTCCAATGCCTTCTGATGCTAATAAACCCATAGCAGCACGTAATTCAGCATAATAAGCCATATGACGTGCAGTATATGTATCATTATTCAAAGTAGAATAAATAGCTTTTCCAAAATAACTCCAAGCATCCTGCAAATGCGCAATCGAAGAAGCAGCTAAATATTGCGCGTTTTTAGTATCATTAGCAAACCATTTTGAATTTGCCCAATTAGAAGTTAGTCCAGAAAATTCATTTGTAAGAGCACGCCTCGAAGCTTGATCAATTTGTATTTTACAAGTAGGACTCAATATTGGCATTTTATTTTTCTGCCATACCTAAAAGCTTAAATACTATTGGACGAAGTAATTCCGACTTATCATATAAATGCTTTAATACATCTTCTCGTAGTTCTTTATAGCCACCACTACCACGATATGCTTTTTTCATTTTTTGTGTCTCTGAATCAAGATGTGGCTCTGAAGATGCTCTCCAGTCAAAACTTGCCATCACGATACATAGGTCTTTAATATATTTAGAAAATGCTTGATTATCTATCTCTCTAAGATTGAAACGTACATCGTCAAGAATATTGTCACTTGATGATTCTCTAATTTCTATCCATTCTACCAAATTTAACTCTTTTGCTTGTTCATAAAAAATATCATTAAAAACTTGTAACACAGCTCGAACACCCTGATCTGTATTTAATAATGAATATGAACCAGCGAAAGCATCATCAAATCCTATATTATCAAGTTTTGGATTATTGTTACGAATTTCAACAGCCCAAGTATAAGCCCCATTTTTAATAGCTTCTTCTAGACTTTTCCAGCAATAAATCAAAAATGCAGCTTGTTGCGCTCTACTCCAATCTAGTACATCATCTGTGTAATTCATTTGCGAGCCAAATAAACCGCCGGAGCGTGATGAAGATTTTTTCCATTTCTTAATAAATGTAGCCACTAACGATCTAACCCAAGCACTTTGTGAAACAAACTCTCTTTTTCCACCTAGCATCTCAATTCGTTTATACCATGGACTTTCAGGATATGACCAAAGTATCTCAACAAGTTCTTGAGCTCTTGTTTCACGATAGATAATATGTTCTTCACCTTTTTCTAGCCAATCTTGATCGCGTAAAAGTGGATACATATCAAAAGCCAAACTTGCATCAATTTTTTTCGGTTTAATATTGATGACCCAAAATAAATAAGCTTGCCAACTAATATCTAATTCATGAAATGCCACAACAGGAACTTCAAAATCAAAGTCATCTTCTTTATCAAATGCCCATAAACGATGTTGTCCATCAATCACTTCAATTGGTGGCAAATCAGAAGGTTCCCATCCAGAAGTATTCATATTTTCAGGTAAATTAATTTTAGATATTCCATTGATATCTTCAATAGTAATCAAGTCATTAGTAGAGACTTTATGTCCTCTTCGTTCATCATTCTTACCTAAAATATTTATGACAATAGCTGTTGGTATCCATCCCGGCTTTTGCATATCAGCAAATTCTTCATTTTTTTTATTTGCAGGTGTTAAGCTAGACCAAGGATAGCCAAACTTGATATATTCTCGGATTTCATCAGAACGTTTTTTGTCATGCTTACGTTGAATACCAATTTCATCTTTACGTGTTTTTGGATCTGCCTGTCGATGCTGAATTTTAGATAATGATCTTAGCAAAGATGCTTTTACGCTAAAAATGTAAAAATGGTCTTTCGGTTTTGCTTTATGCTGCCCATTATCAAAATAAATCTTATTCCACTCAGCCAACCATTGATTTACTTTTAAAGCTAATATTTCTTGCATTTAAATATCCTTTAGATTCTAATATCATAGTTTATCATTTTCAAATGCCTCTTTAAGATACAGTCTGCATCAATCGATCAGTTTCTGTACGGCTTTTAGCAACTTCCACTTCTAGAGCATCTCATATAGCCATTAGTTTTTCAACTTTAGCAACGATAGGTATTGTTTGGTAAAAGCTAGAAGAATTTTTTCAGTCATAATATCTCACAAATATCTTTTATAGATATTTGATCATAATAAAACTTATATAGAGTTTATAGTTTAAATAAATGAGTAAAGTTTTTATTAAACAATAATTCTACTGCTCTATCCTTATCATTCCGACTTTACCATTAACCACACTAAGTTTCTCTAGTTTCGATATAGCCTCTTGGATAGTTTTCTCTTTGCATTCATGCGTGATAAACAACAACTCCACACATTCATCTTGGTCGCTATCTGGTTTTTGCATCATAGCTTCTATGGATATATCAAGACTGCTTAACATATTTGTAACTTCTGCTAAAACACCTTTTTTATCTTCTACATTTACTCTTAGATAATAGTGTGATATCACTTCATCTTTTGACAATAGTGTAAGACCGCTCTCGAGTGGCTTTTTATATCCTAGCATAGGATTTGTATTGCCCCTGACTATATCTATGATATCTGATATAACTGCACTCGCTGTTGCATCTCCACCAGCTCCTGCACCATAATACAATGTCTCGCCTACAGCGTCGCCTCTAACCATAACAGCATTCATAACACCATCTACTTTTGCTATCATAGAATTACGAGGTATCATCGTAGGATGCACTCGTAGCTCTACGCCTTGTCCAACTTTTTTAGCAATTCCTAGTAGTTTGATAGCATAGTCAAAATCTTTGGCAAACTCTACATCTGTTGGAGTTATATTATTTATGCCTTCTATGAGAATATCTTCTGGTTTGGCATCTATGCCGTAAGCTATTGATGAGAGAATGAGAAGTTTGTGAGCAGCATCGAAACCACCAACATCAAATGTAGGGTCTGCTTCTGCATATCCTAATTTTTGAGCTTCTTTCAAAACCTCATTATAATCAGCACCCTCTCCTATCATTTTTGTCAATATAAAGTTACAAGTGCCATTCATAATTCCCATGATAGACTCTATATGATTTGCACTAAGTCCAGCTCTCAAAGCTCCTATGATAGGTATTCCACCAGCTACACTTGCCTCGAACATCAAAGGTGTATCACCAGCAATCTCTTGTAAATCATATCTATGATACGCAAGCATTGCTTTGTTTGCAGTTACTACTGCTTTACCATTTTCTAATGCAAGTTTAACCATTTTAAATGGAAAATCAACTCCACCCATAACCTCTACTACGATATCTATATCTGGATCATTTATAACATCCATGGCATTGTCTGTAATAGGAAAAGAAAATTCATCTCTTGGCTCTTTTGATACGCCTCTTGCTACAACTATCTTTTTACCACTTCTAGCTTCTATAATATCACTATTTTGTTCTAAAATTTTGGCAACACTTCCACCTACTACACCTACGCCCAATATACCAACTTTTACCATTTAGTTATTTTCCTCTGGTTTGTATTCTTTGAAAAATTTACTTATATTTCTTGCTGCTTGTCTAATTCTATTTTCATTTTCAATAAGAGCGATTCTGACATATTCATCACCATATTCACCAAACCCAATCCCTGGACTTACAGCTACATTTGCTTTTGTCAAAAGAAGTTTTGAAAATTCTAAGCTTCCTAGATGACGAAATTGCTCAGGTATTTTTGCCCATATAAACATAGTTGCATCTGGTTTGCTCATTTTCCAACCAGCTTTTGCAAATGTATCAAGCAATAAATCTCTTCTTTTTTTATATTTTGGAACAACCATGCTTTCAACCAAATCACCATGCTCATCCAAAGCCACAGTAGCTGCGACTTGAATTGGCGTAAACATACCATAGTCAATCCAGCTTTTAAACTTTTGAACAGCACCTATCATCTTTGGATTTCCGACTATAAACCCAACTCTCCATCCTGCCATATTGTAACTTTTTGAAAGTGTAAAACTCTCAACTGCTACATCTTTAGCGCCTTTAACTTCAAGAATCGAAGGTGTTTTATATCCGTCAAAAGTTATGTCAGCATAAGCAATGTCAGAGATTATATAAAATCTCTCTTTTTTTGCCATAGCGACTAGTCTCTCATAAAATTGAGGTGTAACTGTGGCAGTGGAAGGATTATGAGGAAAATTAACTACTAAATATTTCGCTCTTGGCATTGAATTATTTAGAGCATATTCTAAATCTTCAAAAAATTTATCTTCATCAACTTGAAAATTATCTTCATCAAAAGTAAGTTTCATTTTTTCAACACTACCACCAGCAAACACAAACGCATAGGCATGGATTGGATAGGTTGGGTCTGGGACTATTGCAACATCTCCTGGGTTTGCTATGGCTTGAATCAGATGCACGTATCCCTCTTTGCTTCCCATGGTTGCAACTACTTCTGTTTCTGGATCAAGATCTACATTATATTTTCTTTTGTACCATTTTGCCATGGCAAGTCTGAGTTTAAAAATTCCTTTTGACGCACTATAGCCATGAGTATGTGGTTTACGTGCTGTTTCTATAAGTTTATCGATAACAGGCTTCAATGCTGAACCGTCTGGATTGCCCATAGAAAAATCTATAATATCCTCTCCTGCTCTTCTTGCCGCCATCTTTAAGTCACCAACAGCTGCAAAAACATACTTAGGCAAGCGATTTATTTTGTCAAATTGTATCTCATCAAACATATCTTACTCTTCTTTAGAATTTTTTTATAATTTTACCATGTTTTTGGGCCACCAAGTAGCACAAATTGGTCTCTTGTTATCTCACTCAAAGTACCGTTTTCTACTTTGAAATAGTG
>JAQTLV010000001.1:41506-470732 GCA_028714675.1 Sulfurovaceae bacterium | reverse complement strand
ATAGCGGGATCGAACCGCTGACCTCTTCGCTGCCAGCGAAGCGCTCTCCCAGCTGAGCTAATACCCCAAAAGTTTAGAATTCTATATCACAAAAGCATAAAAAATGCTTAAATTTGTATGGCGAAATACTTCCTCGCATCATCTCTAGATGCAAATGGAGATATACTAAAAACTTCATTGTCTATAGTTACATCATATTTACAATTATCACTTTTTGCATAAGTTAAGGCTATTTTTGCGCCAAGTTCCTTGTCTTTTAAACTTGCATTTTTGCTTATCAAAGAAGATGGGCCAATAATTGGAAGTTTAAATTCTATAAATTTAGTAGTTTTTATGTTTTCTAATGAGTTGTTATCTTCTTCATTCCTGCCGATAATTAGTTTTGCACCATCTGGAAGTCTAAAATGTCTTCCAAATTTTAAAACTTCTATATCATCTACATCAAACTCATCAAACTTTATATGCTCTTTTATCTTTTGACTGTAATAAGGATCTGTGAGCAAACATCCACCTCCTGGACTCTCATAATCCTCCCACTCAAACTCTTTCGCAAGAGCTAGTTGTCTATCTCGTCCTCGACCTGAAATATCAAGAAGCTTTTCTCTATTTATACAGCCTTTAATTTCTGGTGTTGTGGGCTCCATTAGTTTGGCTGACATTGGACGAAGAATTAGTTTTTCGTCTATGTCATTTGCTAATTTACCAACAAGTCTGAGAGCATCACTTCTTTGGCTCATAGGGCGTTGACCTAAAACTTCTCCTGTAATTATAAAAGAAGCATTGTACTTTGGCAATAATTCTTTTGCAACTCTAAACATAAATGCATGACAGTCTATACAAGGATTAAAATTTTTACCATATCCATATACTGGATTAAAAAGTATTTTTTCAACATACTCTTCTCTGACATCAATTATTTCAAAACCAACTGCACCAGCTTTTAATGCTCTTTTTTGCAATGTTTCACTTATGTCTTTTGTGCCACCAAATCCTATTTTTATGTAAAGTGCAATTACTTCTATGTCCATATCGGCAACTGTCTTGATAGCCAACATACTATCAAGCCCACCACTAAATAATGCCAATGCCCTCATATTCTACAAGTTCTCCTTTTTTTAATCTTGGCAATATATCCATTTTTAACTTTCTTATTTGAACCATTTTTGAACCAGTTGAGATATTTTTATCATTTGTAATAATCTTGAGCCTATCTTCATAGAAATTAAGCAAAAAATCCTTGATAGATTTTTGCATTTCATCTTTATCTATCAACATGATATCTTCTCGCAAACTTAACATCCTTGCAAGCTCATGTTCTTTGTCATTATTACAAACTACATCATAGTGGGATTGATATTCACCAAACATAGATGGATGAATATATTTTCCTACCATATCGGCAACATCTGGATATTCCAATAGGGATTTTATAAAACATAATTTTGCTGTATCTTCTTTTGACTGCACACCTACAGAATTTGCGAAATTCTTTTTTTGACCTTTTTGGAAAAGAGATATAGGTACACCAATGACCGAAGATGCATACGAAGTATATGCATCTTTGATGATATCACTAAGTCCGCTCATATAACCTTTGATAGCATCAAATGCACTCTCTTTTTCTTTTGGATTAGATAGATTAAATTCTGATGCTAAACTCTGTATGACAAATTCAACCAATGGCTTTTGTTCTCTAAAGAGTTGTGTTACAAGTGAAGTTTGATTTTTAGCAATCAAATCAGCAGGATCAGCATTGTCAGGGAAAAGTACTACTCCTCCATCAAATCCTGCAATGGAAAGCATAGTAGCTGCTTTTAGTGCCGCGGCAACACCTGCTTTATCTCCATCATAAGCAAGTACTATTTTAGGATCACCCTTTCTAAGAAGTGGTAAATGCTCATTTGTAAGAGCTGTGCCAAGCGTGGCTACTGCTTCTTTGAAGCCACCTTGATGAAGCATAATAACATCAAGATACCCTTCTGTAATTATTATTTTTTTGTTTGCATATATATGTTCTTTTGCTACATTGTATCCATATAGTAATTTGGATTTATTAAATAATTTTGTTTGTGGTGAATTGATATATTTTGCTGGATGATTAGAAATAGTTCGACCGCCAAATCCAACAATCGCACCACTTTGGTTATATATAGGAAATGTTATACGCTCTGTTAATCTAGCATATATTCCACCTTCTCCTTTAGCTAAAACTCCAATCTCTTCGGATACATTAAAAGGAACGAGTGTGGATTCTAAAAATTTAACCACATCTTTACCGTCACCTACAAAACCAACCCCAAACTGCTCTATGGAATTTTGGCTTACTCCTCTTTTTTGGAGATATTTTAATACTTCACTTCTAGAGGTTAGATTTTTTTGATACCATAACTCCAAAGCCTCTAAAGCTCTTTTGCCCTCGCTATAATCTCCCTTACCTTCAGTGTAATGAAGAGTAAAATTAAAATTTGATGCTATTTTTTCTACAGCCTCAGGATATGTTAGTTTTTCCAATTCCATCACAAATTTTATACTATCTCCACCTACCCCACAACCAAAACAGTGATATATTTGTTTGTTTGGACTTACTACAAAACTTGCTGTTTTTTCTCCATGAAAAGGACAACATGCTTTATAGTTTGCTCCGCTCTTTTTTAGCTCTATATAGTTGCCTATAACATCAACAATATCTATGGTATTTTTCAAGTTTTCAATTGAAGCTGTATCTATCATCTCATCATTATAGCAAATTAGATATAATCTATCCAAACAAAAATTAAAGGAAATGCTATTTTTAAAGATATATTGCCTAATTTTACTGATCCATTGTTTAGTATATTTGTTATCTTTTTAATTGGTTTTTTTGTTGCACTTAGTGCATATTTTTTAGAATTTTACAAAAAACAAAAAGAGCATAACTCACTTCTATTTTTTTTAGAAAAGTTTGAAAGCAATGAGTGTAGCCTAGATACAAAAAACTTGAAATATGAATCAAATATGCTTACTCCGCTTTCACTTTTGGCAAAAGCTTTTGAAAAAAGCGGAGAGTATCATAGAGCTATAAGCATATATCTATTTTTGATAAAAAATATCCCTGATGAACTTCCAAAATATGAACTTATGGAATACCTCGGGAATACATATCTGAATGCTGGTTTTTTAGGAAGAGCAGAATCTATATATATAGATATACTCTCAAAACATCCTAGAAGCAAAAGTGTACTTTATTCTCTTGGAGTTGTTTATGAAATGACTCATAATTTTAGTAGTGCAAAAGAAACTCTTATACCGCTTGAAACATTAGGCGAAGATGTTGCAAAACTAAAATCGTTTTTTGAATTTGAGAGTTTAATATATGATAAGAAAATTACCAAAAATGAAAAAATAGAGATATTGATTGAACTTTACAAAATATATCCTAATTTATATAGATTGATTATAGACTGGTTGTTTAAACTTGACTTCACAAAAGCTTGGGAAATCTATGATTATAAAAAGACTGTAGATATTATAGATATTTTATGGTTTTTAGATAAAGAAAAAATAGATTTTAACAAAATAGAAAATGATGATATTTTGAAAGAGATTTTATTTATCAAAGGGTACACTGATGAAGTTCCGGCTTTTTCAAATAGACTAAACCTAAATATGCTAAATCTCGCAAAACAGAACAATTATAATAAAGCAACATTAGTCTTTTCATATATATGTAGCGACTGCAGGGTTGCTTTTCCAACATCATTCAAAAGATGCCCAAATTGTAAAGCAGTTAATTCTATAAAAGTGGAGGATGAACTTGGGAAAACAATGCAAAAAAGCGATAACTCTCTATTGTGATGGTTCAAGTCTAGGCAATCCAGGACCAGGCGGGTACGGTGGCATACTCTCATACAATGGTACAACAAAAAATTATAGTGGTGGAGAGGCCCATACTACAAACAATCGTATGGAGCTAAAAGCTGTTATAGAAGGATTAAAACTTTTAAAAGAACCATGTTGTGTAGAAGTGGTGTCGGACAGTAATTATGTAATAAAAGCTATAAATGAATGGCTAAAAGGATGGATAGCAAAAAACTTTGCAAAAGTAAAAAATATAGATCTTTGGCAAGAATATATAGAAGTTTCTAAACCACATACTGTCAAGGGTACTTGGATAAAGGGTCATGTAGGACATACAGAAAACGAAATTTGTGATAAAATGGCAAAAGAAGAAGCTATAAAATTCAAGGACAAACAATGAGAATTGCACTACAATTGATAATTATTTCTATTTTTACAGCAACCATATATGCCAAACCGAGCGACAACAATGAAACAAAAAAATGCATAACTGGGCAATGTAGTTGGTATGGCCCAAAGTTTAATGGCAAGAAAACTGCAAGTGGAGAAAAATTTGATAGTTCTAAATTTACAGCTGCCCATAAAACCTTGCCATTTGGAACAAAACTAAAAATTACAGATAAAAATAGCGGTAAAAGTACAATTGTTGTAGTTAATGATAGAGGTCCTTTTACAAAATCAAGAGTACTTGATATATCAAGTTCTGCGGCACAAGAACTTGGAGTAATAAACAAAGGTATATTTACTGCAGAAATTGAAATTTTAGATTAGGAATACAAAATGAGATATATTTTTATTTTCTTACTAACTATATTTTTTGCAAATGCGAATGAAGCTGTTTTTGATGATGTAAAAAAGACATTGGCACAGATGGAAAGTGGAAATAAAACAAATGCGGTAAATTCAAGAGGATTTTTGGGAAAATATCAACTAGGGGCGATGAGTTTAATCGAAGCTGATTTTGTTAAACTTGAAAACTATAGAGCTTTGACATATACAATTAAAACTGAAACGAGAGCTGCAAAAGTTATGTGGAAAGATGGATATAGTCTAATAAAATTTTTAGACGAAGATAGAAATTGGCTTATACCTGGTGGCAAACAAGCATTTTTATCAAGCGATGAACTTCAAGATATGGCAATGGATAGAATACTAAGAAAAAATGCTAAAAGATTGCAAAATGCAGGAATTGATTTGTCTAATCCAAAGAAAGCAAAAGCTCTATTAATGAGTGCTCATCTAGGAGGAGTTAAGAGTACAATCGCTTTAGCAAAAAATGGTACTGACTATAAAGATGAATATGGAACAAGTATAAAAAAATACTATCAAGTTGGCAAAAACTCCCAAAATGGTATAATTAAATTTGAAAATTAAGGAGAATAATTAATGGATGATTACTTTGAGCTAGAATCAAAGCTAGGTTATAGTTTTAAAAATAAGCAATTGATTATTGAGGCTTTAACACATAAAAGTTTTAAAAAGCCTTACAATAATGAGCGGCTTGAGTTTTTAGGAGATGCTGTACTTGATTTGATTGTTGGGGAATATTTATTTAAAAAATTTCCAACTTCAGATGAAGGAACACTATCAAAAATTAGAGCATCATTGGTAAATGAAAATGGTTTTGCACTTTTGGCAAATGGGTTGAATCTAGGCAAATACATATATATATCATTAGCAGAAGAAAATAATGAAGGTAGAACAAAATTATCATTGCTTTCAAATGCTTTTGAAGCCGTAATAGGAGCAATATATATAGAAGATGGCTTAAATAGTGCTAAAAATACCGCCATTAAACTATTAGAGGAATGTCATCCTATAATAGATTTACAAACACTTTCAAAAGACTATAAAACAGCTTTGCAGGAGTTCACACAAGCAAAACATGGCATAACCCCAATTTACGAAATGACAGGTTCATATGGACCTGATCATAAAAAAGAGTTTGAAATAGAAGTTTTAATAAATAATAAAACTCTCGCATCAGCAAAAGGCAAAAGCAAAAAAGAGGCTCAACAAAAAGCAGCTCAAATTGCTCTTAGCATTTTATCAATTGAGGATACAAAATGAATACTTTCGGAAAAAAATTCACAATGACAACATTTGGAGAATCGCATGGAATTGGTATTGGATGCATAGTTGATGGTGTTCCAGCTGGCCTAAAAATAGACGAAGAATTTATTCAAGATGAACTAAATCGTAGAAAACCTGGGAAAAGCCCTCTAGAGACAGGCAGAAAAGAGGATGATAAAGTCGAGATTTTAAGTGGAGTTTTTGATGGAGTAAGTACTGGAACTCCAATTGCTATGGTTATATATAATACAAACCAAAAAAGTGGAGATTATGAAAATGTAAAAAACCTTTTTCGTCCAGCTCATGCTGATTTGACATACTTTCATAAATATGGCTTAAGAGATTATCGTGGAGGTGGACGCTCATCTGCTAGAGAAACAGCTGCTAGAGTAGCAGCTGGAGCGATTGCTAAACTTATGTTAAAAGAAATTGGTATCACAGTCGAAGCAGGAATAAGTTCTATAGGAAATATTGAAGCATCTTCTCATGATTTTGAATATGCCAAAAAAAGTAAATTATTTGCTTTAGATAAAAGCGTGGAAGACTCTCAAGAAAAACTCATCATGGATACAAAAAATGCACATGACTCAATTGGAGGAACTGTTGTAACCAAAGTTAGTGGTGTTCCTGTTGGATTAGGAGAGCCACTATATTATAAACTAGATGGGACAATAGCCGAAGCAATGATGGGTATAAATGCAGTTAAAGCTGTAGAGATAGGGGATGGGATAACCTCTTCTAAAGTAAAAGGCTCACAAAATAATGACCAAATAACAAAAAATGGTTTTAGCTCAAACCACAGTGGAGGTATTTTGGGTGGTATCAGCAATGGTGATGAAATTGTTGTAAAAACATACTTCAAGCCAACCCCATCTATTTTTCAAGAGCAACAAACTGTTGACACGCAAGGCAATGAGGTTTCTTGTAATTTAAAGGGAAGGCATGACCCATGTGTTGCAATCCGTGGTGTTGTAGTGTGTGAAGCTATGATGGCTATAGTAATAGCTGATATGGCTCTTTTGAATATGAGTAGCAAAATGCAAAATATAAAGAGTATTTACAATAAATAATATTTTATTGTAAATATTAAACTAGTTTTTAAATTTATAAAAGTTATAATTTTATAACTTTAAAAATAGTGGGGATGGCAGATGACAAAAACAGATACAGCACGGCAATTAAATCAAGCTAAATCAGCTCATTTGCAATGGGTTCAAAGAGCATATATGTTGATGTTTGGTTTTGAATTTGAAAAAGATTCTGTTCCTATTGATTCAACTCAATGTGTTTTTGGAAAATGGCTTTATGGTGAATGTCAAGCGCTTTGTCATATAAATGACCCAATAAAAGATCTTATTGCTGACATAGAACGACTTCACTTACAACTTCATAACTCATATTTTGAAATTTTTAAAATTTATTTTGGTGAACAAAAAAAAGGTTTTTTAAGAGGTCTATTTAAAACAAAGAAAAAATCTCTCAATGAAGATGAAGTAAAAATTGCAAATGAACATTATAGAAATCTAGAGAATATATCCGAACATTTAATAAAAAAACTTACTTCTTTACAAAAAAAGATACATAACACAAGAAGAACCAATAGATAATTATAAGCTTCAATCTCATATTATCGATATTATAATGTAAAATATAATATTTCCTTATAAATATATAATATAAAAAATGATTTTAAAATATTAAATTAATATTCCTTTAAATATATAAAAGTTATAATTTGCTTTAAAAAATATTGGGGAATAAAATGACTAAAACAGACATTGTGGAGCATCTAAATCAAGCAAAAGCTGCTCATTTGAGATGGGTACAAAGAGCTCATATGCTAATATTTGGTTTTGAATTTGATAAAAATGCTATTCCAGTTGATTTCACACAATGTAATTTTGGAAAATGGCTTTATAGCGAATGTCAAAAACTTTGCAGCATAGATGACTCGCTAAGCAATCTTATTTCCGAAATAGAAATATTACACACCCAGCTTCACAATGTATATCTTGAAATTTTTAAAATTTATTTTGGCGAACAAAAAAAAGGTTTTTTTGAAAATATTTTTGGAACAAAGAAAAAACATCTTAGTGAAAATGATATTAATTTAGCAAATAGCTATTATAATAATCTAGAAAAAATATCGGGCAATCTAGTAAATAAACTTGGCTTGTTGCAAAAAAAAGTGCATCTAACACCACAAGATTCACTAGATGCAATTTAGTTTTGATAACTTAGTAATCAATCTCTTTGAGCCTATAACTATATCTATGTATATCACATCTACCAAATTTTAAAATAGCCTCTATGTGGGACTTTGTGCCATACCCCTTATGCGATTTAAACCCATAATTAGGATATGATATATCGTAGTCCTCCATAATTTTGTCCCTAGTTACTTTTGCCAATATACTAGCCGCACTTACTTCATGCACTTTATCATCTGCTTTTATCATAGTTTTTAAATTTTCTACACCAAATGTACAATTACCATCAAATAAATAATCAAATCCACTTAGATTTTCAATTATACTCTTAAGTCCATATGCCAAACAAGCTGATATACCAATGTCATCAATTTGCTTTGAATTTATTACGACAATATGATATTTGGAAATTTTAGTAATTTTTTCAAATAATTCTTCTCTTTTTTTGGATGATAATTTCTTTGAATCAGCCAATCCTTCCATAGATTGCATTAAAACAACTCCTGCCATAACCAGTGGTCCTGCAAGTGGCCCACGACCTGCTTCATCTATCCCACAAAGCTGTTGTTTATTTTGCATTAATTATTTTGCCTTTTTTGTTTCACGACTGTTAATCTTTTTGAAGTACAATTAGAATGTTGCAAGATTGATTTTGCAATTCTTTTACTCCTTCTTTTAATTAGCCACCTTTTTAGGTGGTTTTATCCAACAAATTTACCTTGTTTTGCTAAATCCATTTCCATAATTTCTATTTCTCTACGTCCATCATGAACTATTTCAGGATCCACCGTGAAATCTAAATCTGTATTTTTATCTTCATAAGGAACATGATTTAATATAGTTTTTATAGCATTTAGCCTCGCTTTAAACTTATCATCACTTCTTATTACTGTCCAAGGTGTTTTTCTAGTATGTGTACGCTTGAGCATTTCATATTTCATAAGCGTAAAATCATCCCATCTCTCTTGCATTTGCAAGTCTATTTCACTAAGCTTCCATTGTTTCAAAGGATTTGTTTCTCTCTCTTGAAATCTAAAGTTTTGCATATCTTTTGTTACAGAAAAATATATTTTTACAAAAAAGAAGCCATGATTAATCAAATCTACTTCAAAAATTGGAACACTTTTGATAAAGGTCTCATATTCTTCTTTTGTACAAAATCCAAAAACAGGCTCTACCATAGCTCTATTGTACCAACTTCTATCAAAAAGTACTATTTCACCACCATGAGGAAACTGCTCAACATATCTTTGAAAGTACCATTGTGTTCTTTGCACATCTGATGGTTTACCAAGTGCCACTACACGATAATGTTTTTCATTCATGTACCTTGTAATTCTACGAATTGCACCACCCTTCCCAGATGCATCACGACCTTCTACTAAAACAATCATTTTTTTATTGTTTTCATCAAGATAGTTTTGTAATTTAATTAACTCCACTTGATATGGCTCTAATGAATCTTCTTGGAGTGCGGACGAAAAATTTTTAAATACTTTTTGTTTAAAGTTACTGTCTGCGTTAAATTGTTTTAAGAAATCTTCAAATTCCACTTAATATCTCCAAATCTATAATTACCAATAAAGTTTTTTAGGCTTATATTATATCTATTTTACCATGTGAAATAGATTTATTGGTTACTCAAACTTGTAACCACTTCCCCAAACTGATTTTATATAATTTTCGTATTTACTGCCCATCTTTTTTTTAAGCCTTGCAATAGCTACATTTATTGCATTATAATTAGGCTCGTCTTGTTTATCATTCCAAAAAAGCTCATAAAGAGTATCTCTCTCTACAACTTTAGATATATTTTTCATAAAATACAAAAGCAATTCAAATTCTAAATTTGTCAAAGATATATCTTTCCCATCTATAAAAACATTTCTACTAGTACAATCTAATATAATATTTTTATATGTATATTTTTCTTTCGACTCCAACCCACTTCTTTTTAGTAATGCTTTTATTCTCAAAATCAACTCTTTTGGATTAAAAGGTTTTGTTATATAATCATCCCCACCAACCTCAAAACCTTCTTCTATGTCTTCATCACTATCTTTTGCGCTTAAAAATATAACTGGTATATCATAACCTTTTTTTCGTAATTTTTTTACAAAACTACTTCCTTCAACATTTGGTAAATTTCTGTCAACTATCATTATTGATGGATTTTCTTCTTCTAAAAATTGCTCTACACTTTCTGTAGATAAAAAACCTGACACTTGATATCCTTCTTTTGATATATGATATTCAAGTAATTCTAATAAATCGGCTTCATCTTCTATGACTACAATTTCAATATTTTCTTTTTGCATAAAATATTATAACATACAATATATATTAATTTAAATTTATATAACAATAAGAATCCAGTAAATACATTTATGATAGAATATTTTCAAAAATTAAGTAGCTTTATGGAAAATATATTACCAAAATACAAAAGACCAATACGGAATGGGACTGAGCCAACATATTGTTTAGACTCATGGGATGAAGCCTTGGATGCTTTTGATGACAAAAAATACTATAAATCAATAGCACATGTTATAAATTATACACACGATAATTCAATAGATAAAGCACTATTAAAAGAGAATAAAGAATTTAAATCTGAATACATAAATGGTTATGTAAGAATATTAATAGATGTTTCAAAAGATGGATTTAAAATAAAAGTTCCTTTTTTAAAAATAACAGAAAATACAAATAAAGTAGCGCTATTGAGAAAAGTATCTGAAATAAATTTCAGGGATTTAGACATTGCTCAGATACATCTTGTTGGGGATGAATTAGTATTTGAACAAAATATACCGTTAATATTATGTGAACCATATAAAATATTTTATCTTATTAGTGAAATGGCAAACATATCAATAAAAAATAGTGTTCTTTTGGCGCATGACTATGATGCTATGTATATAGAGTCTCCACAAAAAATATATCCCACGCCAGATCAAGAAAACCAAGTCATATCAGATATCAGGGATATTTTGAAGGTAGCTGGAGAATATATAGCCTTTTTCCAAGAAAAACAACTTGATGATTTTCAATGGGATATCATAGTTATTTCACTGTTTAAATTAGGTTCAATGCCATATTTAAATGGGGCTATGAAATATGAAATTGCAGACATAATAGATGCAATGTACAATGGTGATGAATCATTTAATGTTAGAATTAAAAAAGGTAAAAAATTTATTAATACACTTACAGATAAAAATGATGATGAATTCAAAAAAAATATTTTTGCTCTAAATTTTTTCATACCTAAAATTAGAAGTTCAGAAGATATTATGAAAGAAAGAATTGAAAAAGCAAGAGAAAGGGTTGATGGCTTTATTGCCAAAAATGATGCAATGTCTCTTTGCTATTATCTAGAAGATATATTTGTTAGTCTAGTATATGACTATAGCCTTGATATAAATTACCGAAATGCTATAGAAAAAACACTTGAAGAAATAGGTGGTTTAAGTCCAAATGATGCTATGCCAAAGTTACTTGCATTACATAATGCAATTTATGCTAAAGATTTAGCTTATATAAAAGAGATGGGCAAGGAGAGCTCCCAGCAATTATTTGAAAACCTAACTATTTCAACAAAAAAAGTTTTTAGGTTTTTAAGTTCTAGATTTGCTAGTTTAGTGGCAATTCTTTTTGTTTTATTTAATATTGGAAAAACTATATGAATCAAAATTATATTTTTAAAGTAATATCGGATAATGGCAGCGGCACAGGCTTTTTAATAAAAGACAAAAATTATATTATTACAAATTTTCATGTAGTTAATGGTTCTCAAGAAGTAGCATTGGAAAATCATCTAAAAGATAGATTTATAGCAAAAGTAGTCATGATAAACCCAGAAGTAGATATAGCTTTTTTGCATTGTGATGAGCTTTTAGACACAAAAAGTACAATAGTACTAAATAAAGATGTAGAAATTCAAAATCGGCAAAAAGTATTGATATGTGGATACCCATATGGTATGCCTTTTACGATTACTGAAGGGATAGTATCTTCTTCCAACCAACAACTTGATAGTAAAAACTATATACAAACAGATGCTGCTATTAACCCTGGAAATTCTGGTGGACCAATGCTAAATGAAAAAAGTGAGGTTATTGGCATAGCTACTATGAAACTCACAAAAAATGCTGATAATGTTGGGTTCGGAATTATGCATACAGACCTAGCCAAAGAGATCGAAGATTTTGACTTTGATGATGTGAAATTTAGACTAAAATGTAATAGTTGTAATAGCTATATAGACGAAAAAAGTAAGTTTTGCAAAAATTGTGGAAACAATATAGATATAACACTTTTTGATTTATATGAGAAAAGCACTATTGAAACTTTTGTAGAAGATACCCTAGAGAAAATAGGCTTAAACCCTATAGTTTGTAAATCCGGTAGCTTTGAAATGTGGGAATTTCATTACGGAAGTGCATTGATAAGAATTTTTAACAACAATAGAAACTTTTTGATTGCTACATCCCCTCTAAATATTTTACCAAAAAATGGGTTGCTTGAATTATTTGAGTTTATAAACAGTAATCCATATCCACCTTTTATGTTTGGTGTAGATAATAATATAATATACTTTTCGTACAGAATTCGACTTTTTGATATAGGTGTAGATGAGTACAAGGAAGAAATCAAATCAAATTTGTCAAACATGATAGAAAAATCTAAAGAACTCAATGAATTTTTGGATCAAAAATATAAATGTCCCAAATCAATAGAAAGTAGAAAATTTTAATTTTTCTACTCTAAATATCTTTTGCGTTTACTATCTTTGATTAGTGTAATATCAGCAACTATAAATCCGTCTATACAATTTCCAAAATCAACATCAAGCCCAAAATCATAAAACTTCACACCACCATCTTCGCAAAGTTCACTATATTGTTTATACAAAGTTGGAATAGTTAGATTGAAAACACCAAGTTCATCCTTTAAGGCCTGTAAATCTTTTTTATAGTCATTGTAAACAAAAACTTTTTTACACATATCTGTATGCTCAGGTAAAAATATATATGGATATTTATGCGTAACAATATTTGTTTTTGCGCCAAAATAATTTGTATAAAAATCTATCATCATAGCTTTTGCAATATCGTTAAATGTATCACTAATACTAACTGCGCCAAAAAGATAACGAATGTCTGGATTTGTTTTCAAAAAAGCCCCTATGCCTTGCCATAGATAATCAAGTGCTCTACTGTTCCAATATTTTGGTTGCACAAAACTACGCCCAAGCTCAACTCCAAGATTGGCAATATCTTTAAATGCGTCAGAAAAATTGAATAATTTAGATGTATACAATCCATCGAATCCTTTTTCTTTTAATATTTCAGATCCTATGCCTATCCTATAAGCTCCTGCAATTTCAAGTGCTTCATCATCCCAAACTATTATGTGTTTATAATATCTATCAAATTCATCTACATCTCTTCTTTTGCCGCTACCTTCTCCAACAAAACGAAAACTAATCTCTCTTAATCTTCCTATCTCTTTTATGATGCTATCTTCTTTGTCAGTATCATACAAAAGTATCTGCTTGTTATCAAAAGTTTTTCCAAGTAAAGTAGCATTTTTTATAGCTTGTTTTATGTCTTGTCTTTGTTCAGCATGAGCAATTGGATTTTGTGTTTCAAAAATCTCCTTTTTGCCTTTTGCAATTTTATAGAAATGTTTTTTGATGAGTTTCACATTTTTATCAATATCAAGTCCATTTATATTATATGTTTCAAATGCGATTGGATTGCCTATCCTAAAATCTATATTTTTTTTAAATGATTTAAACATTTCATGAGGCAATGTTGCTGTCGCAACTGACTTATTTACCCAAGATAGCATATAAAACATTTTAGAATTTTTTGCCTTTATGTAAATTGGTAAAATTGGTGATTGTGTTTTTTTCGCTATTTTTAAAAATCCACTTCTCCACTTTGTATCTTTTATGCCATTTAATTTTGCTCTACTAACTTCCCCTGAAGGAAATATAATAACTGCTTGTTGTTTATTTAATGCCTCATATATTTCCATGATGGCTTTTTTGTCTGTTTTGTTTTTTATATTGTCAACTGATATAAGAATATCTGACAAATTTTCAAATTGGGACAAAAAAGAGTTAGCAACCACTTTTATATCTTTACGCACATCTTTAACAACATCTATAAGTGCTAAAGAATCCAAAGCACCAAGTGGATGATTTGCTATGATTACAACCTTGCCATATGATGGGATTCTCTCTAATTCTTGTTGTTTTACACCTATACTTATATTAAAATATTCTAGCACAGCTTCAATAAATCCAAATAAATCTTTATGACTATTATTTTCCAAAAAGCTATTTATCTCTTTTTCGTGAAATAACCCCTCTAGAGTTCTAAAAAGTTTAGAACGAATTCTTTTAGGTAGTTTAGAAAGCTTTGGATAGTGATGAAGCATAAACTTTTCAGTTGATTGCATAATATCTCCTTTTATACTAAAGATATATTATATCATACCGATATCATTTTAGTAACATTATGATAGTTTATACCCTATCCCCCATACTGAAGAAAAATAATTTTTATTCCCAAATGGGTCAATTTTTTTCTTCAACCGATTGAGAGCAACATTAATTGTTTTATCATTAAAACCTCCATCATCTTCCCAAATTACATCTTTTAAAAAATCCCTTGAAAGCACTTGATGTGAATTTTGAACAAATGTAGTCAATAGTTTATATTCTAAATTTGTCAAATCAATACTATTACTATCAATAGTAAGCTCATGTTTTTGACAATCAATATACAAATCTCTATATTTTAAATATTTATCTTGTGTAATGCCAGATCTTTTTAATAGTGACTTTACTCTAGCTATAAGTTCTTTCGGTTTGAACGGTTTTGTCATATAATCATCCCCACCTCTATCAAACCCATCAATTATATCATTCTCGCTATCTTTTGCAGTTAAGAAAATTACAGGAATAGTGTATCCCTGCTCTCTTAAATTTGCTACAAATTTACTACCTTCAATGCCTGGTAAATTTCTATCTACTATCAACATAGATGGATTTTCTTCATCTATAAACTGTATCACATGTTCTGTATTTAAAAATCCAGCAACTTTATACCCTTCATTTGAAAGTACATACTCAATAAGTTCTAATATATCAACCTCATCCTCAATTATAACTATCTCAATTTCTTTAGCAAGCGATTTGTTTATCAGTGTCTGCATAACATACTCCTACCAATTACTTTCATTGCATCCATTATATTGCAGATTTGCTATACTTGTTGCTCTATCAGTTATCTTTTCTAGCTTTCTAATAAGAGAAAGTGTTTGGAAATATTCTTGTGAAAGCTCTTTTGCATTTAACATTTCTACAAACAAGTCTTTTTCGATGATAGAATATATATCATCAGCCTTTGCTTCTTCTATATTTACTTTTACGCACAAATCTTTTACTATATTTTCATCTGGCTCTCTTATCATTTCAATTGCAAACTTCAATGCTTGAACACAAGATTTTTGCAACAGTATAATATTTGGCATAAGTTTTTCAAGATGCAACTCGCCATCTGTTTTTGTTGGAAAGTTTTTTAAAAAACTTCTAGTATTCGATGATGCCCTTATATATTCATTGGTTATCTTTAGATACGAAACCATACTTTTAAGATCTCTTGCCTCAGGTGCAAAAAGAGCTAGAGTAGAAACTATATTGACATCTATATCGTGTGCTTCTTCTCTAATGTTAGCCAAACTAACTTTTGCATTACTAAAGTTTGTATAATCTTTACTTTTAAGAGCTTCAAGTATTACTTCATTTGCAGCTATTATTTTATCGCCTAAAAATATCATTGCCGAATTTATTTCATTTAGTTTATTTTCAAAATTTGTAAGCATATCAACCAAACCTCCCTGTGATATAATCTTCTGTCTGTTTTACCTTTGGATTGATGAATATCTGCTTCGTCTCTCCATACTCAATAAGATCTCCAAGATACATAAAAGCTGTATAATCACTAATGCGACTTGCTTGTTGCATATTATGAGTAACTATGGCTATTGAAGTATCTTTTTTAAGTTCAAGTATAAGTTCCTCTATAGCTCCTGTCGATATAGGATCAAGAGCAGATGTAGGCTCATCAAAAAGCAAAAGATCAGGTTTTAATGCAACCGCCCTTGCAATACATAATCTCTGTTGTTGCCCTCCACTAAGTCCCATAGCGCTCTCCTTTAGTCTATCTTTAACTTCATCAAAAAGAGCACTTCCTTTTAAAGCAGATTCAACTCTATTGCTCAATTCTGTCTTGTTTTTTATGCCTGATATCTTGAGCCCATATGCCACATTGTCAAATATGCTCATAGGAAAAGGTGTAGGTTTTTGAAATATCATGCCAACTTTTTGTCTTAGTGCTATAAATTCATTTTCTTTTTTAATATCAAGAATATCTTCCATTTCTCCAGATATGTTATTATGTAGCATCAATTTTCCTTCATATATATTTCCTGGATAAAGGTCATGCATTCTATTTAATGAGCGAAGCAAAGTTGATTTGCCACATCCACTCGGACCAATAAGAGCAGTAATATGATGTTTGCGTATCGGAAGATTGACATTGTTTAAAGATTTACTTTGTGCTGAAGCATAAGTAAAACTAAAATCTTCTATATTCATTATAATTGACATAAATTTTTATCCTTTTTTTCTTGTAATAAATCTACCAGTAAGGTTAATAATAAGAACTATAACTGTAAGTATAAATGATGCTGCCCATGCTAAATCTCTACTTGATTCAACTGGATCGTTTGCAAGGTCATATATGCTTACTGTCAATGATGGGAAAGACTCGGTAAGGTCAAGAGTAAAATAATTGCTTGTTTCGCTTGTAAAAAGCAAAGGTGCAGTTTCTCCTATTATTCTAGCAAATGATAAAAGCAGTCCAGTCATGATACCAACTTTTGCTGCTTTTATAATGATGTCAAGTATCACGCGATACTTACTAGCTCCCAATGCAATTCCTGCCTCTCGCAACTCTTTTGGAACAAGCGAAAGCATATTGTCAGTTGTGCTTATTACAATAGGTATCATCATAATTGAAAGGGCAATACTTCCTGCAAACCCACTTGTTCCTCCAGTAGGTGCAACAACAACGGCGTAAACGAATGCTCCTATTACAATAGAAGGGGCACTCATCATTATGTCACTTAAATCCCTTATAAGTCTTACAAATTTTCCTCTACCATACTCCTGTAGATATATCCCTGCAAGCATTCCTATAGGGATACCAATAAGAGATGCGATACCAGCCATTATAAATTGACCAACTATTAGATTTCTAAGTCCACCTTCAACTAAATCTTTGAAAAACAGATAAAGATGAAAAGAAGTTATACCTTTTGCTATAAGCGTGATAAGTATCCAAGCCAAAAATGATAAGCCTATCAATGCTGAAAGTGTTGATAAAAATAGAACTAGTTTATTTATTGCCAATCTCATTGTCTGTGTTCCCTTAGAAAATAGAATTTTGCAATAGAAATAACTCCAAAGCTAATAATAAACAATAATAATGCCAAATAAAACAATGATGAAAGTGTCGTGCCAGTAGCTTCCCCAAAGTTATTTGCCATAGCAACTGTGATTGATACTGTAGGGTCAGTAATAGATTTTGGAAGAGAAAATACTGATCCTATCAAAAATGCGACAGCCATAGTTTCGCCTATAGCTCTTCCAAGTGCTAAAATTATTGATCCTATTATTCCTGCTTTAGAATATGGAAATATAATGTCTTTTATAACTTCAAATTTTGTAGCACCCATAGCATAGGCTGACTCTTTTAGGACATCTGGAGTAGTATTCATACTATCTCTTGTTATGGCTGCCATAAATGGAAGTATCATAACTCCCAATACAAGCCCTGCAGTCAAGAGAGATACTTGATAACCTCCCACAATACTTTGAACTATTGGTGCAAAATAAAAAAGCCCCCACATCCCAAATATTATACTAGGAATTGCTGCAAGTAGTTCAATCGCAACTCCAACAACACCTGCAACATTCTTAGGTGCTATTTCGGCAAGGTATATTGCTATCCCCATAGCTATGGGAAGTGCAAAAACCATTGCGATAAGAGTTGAAAGAACGGTTCCCACTATTGGGATAAGCCCACCATATATTGTTTTTGTATTTTGCTCTTCATTGCTATTGTTGTGATGTACAACAAAACTTGCTTCTTCTGAATCTTTATCTATCATAGGCTCAGAAATTTTTGTTGAATTATCATCTTTTATGGGAACTTTTACACCCCAAGAAGAATCAGTAATAAATTTTATACCAAATTCTTTCATGGCAGGTTCTGAAGAGTTTATCAAGCTAGCAAATATAGATATTAAAAGTATTAAAACAAGCGTAGCACTCATAAGAGATATGTTCTTAAATATTTTTTCCATAGATTTCCCAAAATAAATTCTAAAAAATGCAAAAAAATGCACTTTTGATAACTTATTATTCAAGCTTGCATAATGCAAGCTTGAATTATTATTTAATACCTTTTGAAATCCAGTATTGTTTGACCTTAGAAACCAAAGCAGCAGGAAGAGGAACATAACCAAGATTTGAAGCCAAGCTTCCACCATGAGCATATGACCAATCATAAAAAGCTGTTACTTTTTTGTTAGTTGCAGTTGCTTCTTTTGGAACAAGTATAAATGTTGCTGCAACCATTGGATAAACGCCTGCACCTTTTGGGTTTGCTATGATTGCATAGAAATCTTTCGCAGGATTAAGTTCTGCTTTTGCTGCAGCTGCTTGGAAAGCCTTAAGAGTTGGAGCTACAAATTCACCATGTGCATTTTGTACACTTGCCATTTGAAGACCATTACTTCTTGCATCAGCATAATCAACATAACCTATTGAGTAAGGAGTTTGCTTCAAGAGTGCTGCAACGCCTGTATTTGTTTTGCCACCAACATGATGGTCGCCTGGCCAATTTATAGTTTTATCTGCACCAAATTTATTTCTCCAATCAGAAGAAATAAGACTTAGATAATAAGTGAAGTTAAATGTTGTTCCACTTCCATCAGCTCTATGAACAAAAGTAATTTTTTCATGCGGAAGTTTAACGCCTTTATTTGCAGAAGCTATTACAGCATCATCCCAATAAACTACTTTACCAAGAGCAATACCAGCTAAAGCAGAACTGCTAAGATTAAGTTTTTTTACACTTGGCATATTATAACTCATAGTAATTGCACCAACAACCCCTGGGAATTGATATAATTTTTTCTCACTCAATTCACTTTTTGTTAAAGGCTCGTCGCTTCCTGCAAAATCAACGCTTCTTGCAGTTATATCTTTAATACCTGCTGAACTTCCTTTTTTCACATAATCAACTTGAATACTAGTTGCTTTATTGTATGCTCCTATCCATGCTTGATAAACACTAAATGGAAACGAAGCTCCACTTCCTTTAATATCAGCAGCATTCAAAGAACCTGTAGCAACCACCAAAGCAACCAAAGGTGCCAAAAGTGCAATCTTTTTCATTTTAATTTCCTTGTTTTTATTTTTACGATGCTATGATAAATTAAAATGATTACAAATTGGTAACAAAGTTAGAATGATTATATTATTGGAAAGAGGTATGGTCGGTGAGTGGATTAAACTCCAACCGCACCTTTGATTACTAAGAATATTATTGCGCCAAGAATAGCTGAAATAGGAACCGTAACAACCCAAGATGTTATTATTTTTTTAATCATCTCGGTTTTTACATATTGATCTCGAAGTGCTTTTTTAAGTTTTTTTACAATTTTCTTTTGTTGCTTAATCTGATTTGTTAGTTCTAATCTCGTTTTATAGTCACTCTCATCACAATTTTCTAATTTTAACTTCAAATCATCATGTTTTTCAATTTCGATATGGAGTTCTTGCTTCTCCTCGCCAATTTGCTGTTTGCTTCCTAGCCATTCTCTCATGAAACCAACACCAAAAACAGCTCCTATTGCTATATGAGTTGATGATACTGGCATACCAAGCTCAGATGCCAATAGCACAACAAATCCAGATGCTACGGTAATAGCAAAAACTCTAATTTGATCTAAATCCGTTATCTCCGAGCCAACAAGTTTGATTAATTTTGCACCAAATAGTGTAAGCCCTACAGAAAGCCCTAAAGCTCCAACCAATGTAACCCAAAGTGGCAAAGATGCTTCAACTGAAATAGTCATATTTGTTATGGCATCATTGACAGCAGCCAATGGTCCGATTGCATTTGCTCTGTCATTTGACCCATGGGCAAAACTTAAAAGTGCTGCTGAAAAAATCAGAGGAATGTTAAAAAATGTATTTATATTTGCTCTTAATTCTCCAGAAGAATTTGATATTTTTTGTTCAAATTTTGGCTTAACATAAAAATAACTTCCAACTCCAGCAAAAAGACCAATCAATAGTGCGATGAATAAACTTGGTTTTTTCTCTTGAGGCAAAAATGAAAATATTGCAACTATATTACTCCATATATTTTTCACACCTTTATATATAAGATATGTTATAAAAAGTGTAACCATAAAAGAAATTAAAAGAGGAACTATTTTTTTTGCTGCATCTAATTGATTTTCTTTGTATATAACAGTTTTTTTAATGAATAGCAAAAATAAAGCAGCAAAAATTCCACCTAAAATAGGAGATATAATCCATGAAGCTACAATAGAGCCTACTTTTGCCCATGAAACTACAGCAAACCCACCAGCTACGATACCCGCCCCAATAACACCTCCAACTATAGAGTGCGTAGTTGAAACAGGTGCTTTAATATATGTAGCAATATTTAACCATATTGCTCCAGCCAAAAGTGAAGCACTCATAGCATAAACGAATATCATTCTATTTCCACCAAAAGCATCTTGAGAAACTATACCATCTTTTATGGTTCCTACAACATCTCCTCCAGCAATAAATGCTCCCAAGAACTCAAATATAAAAGCTATAAGTATTGCTCCGCCCAATGTTACAGCACCAGAACCAACAAGTGGTCCTACATTATTTGCAGCATCATTTGCTCCAATATTCATAGCCATATAAGCACCAAAAACCGTAGCAAGTATCAAAAATCCTGCATTTGGAAGATGGCCAAAAGTTATATTAACATACCAAGCCATCGCAATAACAAATAGTAAAGATATAATTAGCCTAGAAATAGTTCCCATTTTTTCCCTTTTTATTTAATACGCATAAGTATATATATAAAATGTTACAGAAATGTTACTGAAATGTTATAAGTATGATTTTTTGTATTGGTTTGTGTATGATAGTGGGGACGAGAGTAATTATCACCCTGAAACAAGTTCAAGGGTGACACTTGTTTGGCACTACACGTTATCAATACAACCCGAACTTACCATCTGCTCTTTTGTACATTACTCTCATATTGCCATCAATATCATTGAAAACGATGAATTGCCTCTGTTTCTCACTTTTGAGATGCTCAACAGCTTCATCAAAATCTATAGGTTTATGATTATCTAAGTCCATAGGTACGACCTCTATTTCATCTTCATCACTTGCAAACTCTCCTACCGCCTCAGCTTCTACACCCAAGTCTTTAAAGCTCATAACTTTATGGTTTTTAATCTTATCACTATGTCTTCTTAGGGTTTTTTTGGCTCTTTCTATGGCGATATCAATAGCACTATATACATCTTTATCTTTTTGTGTGATGACTACAGTATTTTTATCTTTTAAATTAATAACAAATTCTACCATAAAACCTTTTTTGCCGTTTTTTTCTTCTGACGAGACTAGTGTTGTTGCTGAAATGATGTCAAGATTATACTTATCAAGTGTATCAATTGCACTAGAGGCATAATCTTTTATGGAATCTGTCAATTCAAAATGTCGTCCTACAATACTTCTGTTCATAATTATCTCCTTTTGGATACCTAAATTGTAGAATATATCTACAATTATATTGTATAACGATATGCTTAATGAATGATAAATGAACTCAAATTTTTTGCATTGTTCTCATATGGTAGACAATTGGACTTGTAGATGTAGAAGTATCCATATAACTTACAGTTACATCAATTATAGCTGCTGCGACACTATTCGTTGCTGCTAATGAAGCAACATATGGCCCTGTTGGCATAGTACAGCCTGCTGGTAATCCAGTTCCGCCTATATAAGATATGCTTGTGGCAACCCTATATCCTGAACCATCTGCAAAAGTTCCGATATCTCCATTTATAGTATTTACACAGTTATTATTTGCGGCACGATCATATTGAGTAATTGCCATTATCGCAAGTTCTGTATAACTTTTTGCATATAATTGTGCTTGCTCTTTTCTATACTGAATGGTAGTTGTTTTTGTAATATTTGCGACCATATTTAGCGAAAGCATAGCAATAGTAGCCAAAATTAGTATTACGAATATAGCAGTAATCATTGAAAATGCTTGTCTCATCTTACTACCACCTTTTCTTTACACATAGATATAAAATCTGTGCTTCCACCACCTATTGGTTGTTTTACACATATTTTGAATCTTATGACATTATCGGATTGAGAAATCCTAAAAACAGAAACATTATTTAGAAGAACTTGATTGCTTGCACCAACAAATGTTCCTCCAGCCCATGGCTGATAATTATATCTTAGTTCTAAATCAAATACATCAACTGTACCATCACCATTTATATCTCTCCATGCTGTTGGAACAAGAGCATAAGCACTCCAAGCAAGGGCATACATATCTCCTCTTATTTTTGGAGTATTTGCAAATGTTAAATTATTTCCTCCGCCTGTACCCATCAATGGAAATGCACATTGTGTGCCTGCCCCTGTTAACCCTATAGTGCTAGGCAAATACTGTGATGTCCCTTCGCAATTAGTAGTTTTAAATAATGCTACCGCATTTCCTATGCCTACACCACCACCATTTAAATTGCTTATAATGGTATCAGTATTTGCCAAGGAACTTCCTGGTGTGGGACAGTTAACTACAGTAGAATTGTCAACATCACAATATCCACTCCACCCAGGAGTTGTTGTAGCCTCAAAACTATCGCCATCAACACCAACCCATTCAACAACTGTATGTGTTGTATCACCAGCAGGCAAATCACCAAGTGCAACTGGTGCTGTACCTGCCGCTAGCTTAGCAACTAAACTCCAAGGAACCGCATACCTTAATCTATTTGCAATTTCTTGTGCCGCGATTTCTGTTTTTACAGAAGCAAGCTGTGTTGCTTTTTGTGGAATGGTGTTTTTAAAAACCTGAGCTATTGTATCCGCACTTATAGATGCTACAATACCTAGCACCACTATAACGAATACAAGCTCTACCATGCTAAATGCTTTTTTCATGCTCATTGTATTTTTCATATTTAGCTACCATTCGTTTTTGATTTCGCTATACCTATGTTACAGCTGAATGATTGTAAAACTATTTGTTTGTCTGCAAATGCAGGTTCTGTTGAAGTAAGTGTTGTTGTAACTCTTTTAATACTTGTTGTTCCTCCAGCAGCTGGAGCAGCTGAGCTAAAATCAAAAGTTGTACTTGGTCCTAAAACTATATTATCTGGAATAAAATCAACTGTTGTAGTCATGTTTATATTCACATCTGCATAATCACCTTGAGTGGCATTAGTCGTTTCGCTATTATAGACAGTTAGAGTTTCAACTTTGCCATTAAAATCACCTATATCATTTTCGTCTGGATCATATACATTATTTGAAGCATCCGCTCTAATCCCAAAATAAAATCTTGTTCTTGAATTATTCCCATCTAATCCTGCCCTAGAATCAAAAACAAGAGAGTTTGTTCTGAGAATAGGAGAACCTAAACTTTCATCTGTTCCATTACTATCCCATGGTTTTGCAAGTATCATATTAAGCTCGGAAGCTGCTGCAGAAACAGATTCTTGCATCAAGGCACTCTCACTACCTTTTATGGTTTGAGAGGTAATCATTGGTATAGCAAGCATCGCTATACCCATAACAACAATAGCAAATATAAGCTCTATCATTGCTATGGCTTTTCTAGTGCTTTTCATATCTCACCCTACCAATTAACTTTATTTTTTGAATTTGGAGTAATGGTTTGTTTTATGATATTACCAGTATTTCCTTGTCCTGCCCAATTGTATCCCAAATCTTCAAATCTTATGCTAAACTCTGGATTTCCATTGACTTTTGTTGGATGATATTTGAGCCAAATATCAGGATTTATTTCTACCAGTGCAATATATGGTCTTATTCTTCCCCCGCCTTTAGGATAAGAAACATTTATATTTCCAGTAACCCCTGATTTGTTTGGTGATAAATTATCAAACAATATGTTTGAATTTGGTGTGACTGTCGCACTACCATTTAAATCAACTAAACCAATAACCTTCCCATCAATATCTGTTGCACTATGATCTTCCACAAGATACCAAAGACCTTCAAAAGGAGTTATAACAGCATCACCATTTGCATCAAAAATATTTGGCAGAGATTGTGCTTTTACTGCACTGCTAACATAAGCTATAGCATATAACACAAAATTCTTACTATCCCCCGTAACTTTTGCTCCATCTGTTTCTAAAGGTGTATATACTCTACCATAAATGAATGTTTTATTTTCATTATAATCTCTTTTATCATTTGGCGTATAGCTATTTTCAGCTCCATTAAACCATGCTTTAAAAGTATCAGCTACTGATGTAAGTTTTTTGAATAAAATTGTTACAGGATTTGTAACTTTATCCCATATCTTAGTGATATTAAATCTAATATCAATAGGCATTGTTCCGTTATTGTCATACTTAAACAAATCTTTTGATATGGTAATTCTTTTGGTATTATTTATATCTGCATTAGTATAATTTCCATCATTGTTACTTGCGATTGTATATCTAAGTCCAACAGTACCCATATTATGATTTTGCAAATTCTCTACTGCTATATCAGTTGTTTTAGACGCATTAAAATCAGTACTATTATAATCCATTGACAAGTTTACATCGGTTGCATAACATCCCTGCGTAAAGTTTGATGTTACCTTATTATCTCTAGTTAATGGTCTTATTATACCTTCTACTTTTATTGCCATAGTAATATCTCTAGCTAAATCATTCATATATACCCATGTATTTAAAGTATTTGGTGTTGCTGTCATGGCAAGAGATGAAATATCTATTTTATAAGGCAAAAGTCTAACTGGAATTTTATTGTATGAACCAACATCAAAAGATTGAACATTACATCCAGATCCACTAACTCCTGTCAATTCAGCAGAATCTGGAGTACAATCGTTAGTTTTTGCATATCCATTGAAAGGAAATGTGGTTTTATATTTATATCTTGCTTGGTCTACCATTGTCCAATTTCTATCAAGCAATTCAAGATTATATTTTCCTACATTATCATTATAAATTTTCCATGGTGAAAGATTTATATTATCTGGTTTATAAGTCAATTTAGAATGATTTGAATCTTTACATGATGTTATGCCAACAGTTACAAACTCTAATCCAAAAAATTCATCAATACTACTAATTGCAGAATTTGCGATTTCTCTAGCACCAGCCAATAATCTAAAATAATATCCTTCAGTTTCAACACTAGATGTTGGTGCACTAATAGGATGATAACTTGATGTATAATTATAGTCGCCACTGATTATATTAATATTTTTAACACTTCCATCATTTTTACTCATTAGTATTTGTTGATTTAAATTGTTTACATTTGATGCATTTAAATCAATTGCATAAGGACGAACGGAAAAATTGTCCCTAGAACATATGGGTTGAGAATAATATGTTTTTAGACATTGATAGCAAGTCTCATCGCTTGAAGTACTACCACATGCTGTATCACAATTATTAACTGTTTTGTAAAAAGAATCATTTGCATAAAGACTTTTAAAGCAACTTCCACTTGTATTTACGCAATTGTTATTTAAAGCCACATCAGTAAGCTTTCCATCACCATCATAATCTGCTATCAAAACCCACAATCTAACTCCTGAATTTCTCATAGCAAATTTATTGTCATTGGCCGTTAAGTCAAGAGGTGTTCTCCAAGTATTATCAAAATAACTAAAGTGTCTTTTACCATCAGACCATGATTTCCCATTTGATGAGTCTTCGCATATCCTGTCAAAACTATATTTATTTTCATCATATGACCCTAAACTTTGAAATGATGGTATTTCAAATGGCTCAACCTCTATAGCTCCTTTATATGAGGTTCTGATTGTATATTCATCGCTTGCATCTTTTGTATATGAAACAACTTGCAAATTATAATCCGTACCTGTAACTTGTGTATTTAGTCTATAATCGCCGAGACTTGAATTATAATTTTCCACATTAAACTGATACCACATTGGATTATATGTAAGCACACCTGGACAAACTTCAAGCGTACCATCACTCGTAGAGTAAGTATAGTTTGTTAAAGATGCCGTATCATTCTGGTCTAAAGCCAATGAAGTTGTGACTTCAGCATCCAGCTGAATAGTTGACCCATAAAGCTTTTCTGATTCAAAATTTGAAACAGCATATAAACTTTCATAAGGAGCAATCGTTCCTCGATATCCTCCACTTCCAGAGTTATCTGTACCTATATAATAAAGACCATCGCTTTGATTAACATATTCTGGTTCAACATATGCATATTCATGTGGATTTTGCACCAAAGCATCCGCAAAAGAAAACATAGGTGGATTTAAAGATGTCGGAGATGTTACATCAGTCCACTTAATTTTGAGCATACTTTTAACATATGGAAAATCCCCCTCTAATGATCTGATAAATACTTTGCTAGCTAATGTTCCATCATTTTTATGTGGCATAAATGTTCTAATGGTTGAGCCCATTTGCATCAATTCACCATCAATGGTTGCACTATAATCATAACAAAGTTTTGGCATATAAAGCTCAGTTGCAAATCCAACCATTATTGGATAATAAACATCTCCTGTTGAGCTTAAAGTAATTCTAGCTTGTGTTTGATTTGTTGAAACAATATTATAACCATTTGTTCCAATCTGATCTGTATGTATATCAATACCATTATTATTTATTATATTTGGTACTCTATTATCAACGCCTGTTATAGATGAATTAAAGTAGTTATTATTTCCGCTCGAACTGGAAAGTGTAGCTTCTTGGTTTGCTTTATCCCCATCTATATTTTTAAATACAAACTGATCTCCTGTTATATATCTATCGCCTTCGCTAGCAAAAATTGAAAGCGTTGAATCAACATCGCCACCTTTTGGTGTTTTAAAGCCACTCACATTGATTATTTTTGAATTGCCACTCTCGACCTTTACAAAACCATCAAATACTGTAGCATTTCTGGTTTTTTCTCCAGCTGAAGTATTTTCATATATAACTACAAGTGTCCAAGCTCCAGAATTCCCAAGACCATCATATGTTCCACCATCATCCGTAGCACCTTCCATAGATGGTATATTCCCTACCCCGTAAGTTCCCCTTGGATCACTTCCTTGCATGATGCTTGTAACATCTGCGAAACAACCATAAGAATAAGAGTTATAGCTACCGGTCATAAATGATATCTCACCTAAAACTGTATGATTTGATATATCATATGAAGTAGAACCTATTTTAAATTTTATTGTATGGTTTTGTATTACATTGTCTATATCTGCAACACTAGAAAGTGTTCTATATTGCGTATTGCTTCTTACTGTTGTATTTGATATATCATTTCCATCAAATGTATGAAGATAACCACTCCAATAAAGTCCAGCCCATTTAACTTTTGCTGCTGTAGGACTTGTTATTGCACTATCTGAAAGTACTGCGCTAGAAAAGTTAAATGTATTTGGATCACTATCAACATTAACAAATCTTAAATCAGTTTCAGAATTTGACACTGATGATTCTGTAAAACCGCTTGGAGCAAGAACGGTATTACCTATTACTTTCATATTGCCCTTAAGATTTGTTTTATATCTTATTCCAAAGTCGCTTACGACACCAACAGCGTCATCATTTTTTATGGTACCAGTTCCACTATTATCTGATATCCCTGCATTACTACTAACATCTTCAAGTTTTACGGTAAAAGTTTCATCTGGTTCAAAAACTGTATCTCCATATATTGGCACATAAACTGAATATGTTCCACAGCTCGATGATGTGGAGCTTCTGCTCCTGCTTGGTTGTATAGTTGCTGTTCCGCTTGTATAAGCATAGTCACTACCAGCAGTTGCAGTTACATTAATTGTTTTATACTTAACAGTATATACAACATTCTTTGTACATGGCCCATAAAGAGCAATAGTAAATCTTAAGTTCTGGGTTCCGCTGTTCCCTTCGTTAACAGCAGAAGGATTATCTATTCTAAAACTTGCCCCAAAACTTAAAATAGTCCCAAATAATACAAAAATTATTATATTTCTTAAAATTAATCCCATTTTCATAGTTGCACCTCCCTGTGGTACCTTTATGGTATATAGTTATACCCCATATACTATGATACTACAAAATATATAAAAAAGCAAGAAATTATAATAATTAATATTTTTATTAATGTTCAAACTCTCGTCATCGCATTTTTGATTATCTCTTCATCGTTTGCCATATCAAGCCATTTGAATTTTTGTCCACTTTGCATGGTGCCATCTATGATATCGCCACTATTTCTAAACTCTAAATCAAGCCGTGCTATATCAAAACCACTTGTTGTATTTGCAAACTTCTCAAGTCTTTCATTTTGTATGTTATGAGTATATAGATAACAATGACTCTTGATTCCCAGTCTTCCAACCCTGCCTCTGAGCTGATGAAGTGTTGCAAGTCCTAGTCTCTCTGCTCCTACTATAACAACAAGAGTAAGGCGAGGCAACGAAATACCAACTTCCACTACAGTAGTTGCTAGTAGTATGTCGCCTTTTTCTCTAAAGTCAAGCAATACCTCATCTTTTTCTTTGTCTTTGCCATGTGTTACATAAACATTTTCAAAGTTTTTTTCCCAAAAACCTCTTGCCTCATCAATAGATTGATATGGTATCTGTTCACTTTGTTCAACAAGTGGATATACAATGAGAATCTGATAACCTTTGGAAATTTCACTTTTTATGCATGAGAGCAAGGATGAAAAATCATCTTTTGATATGATCTGTGTGGATGTATCTTTGTCAAACGGTGTTGTAGTTATCAAGCTCACATCAACAAGTGCCGAATCCATCATGGCTTGTGTTCTTGGAATTGGCGTGGCAGAAAACTGCAGACCATGAGCTTTTTTATCTTTTTTTGAAGTAAGTTTGGATAATAAATTTCTCTGATTTGTCCCGAAACGGTGTTGCTCATCTACCATTACCAAATCAATTTGTGGCAAATCATCTTTGTAAAGTAGTGCATGTGTACCTATGATAAAATCGGCTTCTTTGTAATCACCAATATTTTTGCTTTGCATAACAAGTGCTATTTTGATACTTTTTGGTAAAAACTTTATAGCCTCTTCATATAACTGAAATGCCAAAAGTGATGTAGGTGCCATTAAAATGCTTTTTTTTGGTAATGCCATCATCGCACTTGCTAAAATAACTAGTGTTTTCCCACTCCCAACATCTCCTATGATAACTCTTTTGGCTGCTTTTTTTGGATTTAAAAAATCTGCTTTTATCTCATATATAACTTTGAGTTGCTCATCTGTTAGATTAAATGGAAGCGAACTTATAAAAGATTTTATATCATTATCTAAAATAGCACTTGGCGGGAAATCAACTCTTTTGCCTTTTAATTTTTTGAGATGATTATATGCTTCTATGATTTTTAGGGTTTTGATGATGTCACTTTTGTATATTTTATTTAGTAAAATATCACTAAGATTTTTTGGAAAATGCAACATTAAAATGGTTTGAATTTCAACTTCATTCAAACCTTCATTTTTTAAATTTTCATAGCTGATAAGACTTTCAACTATTTGTAAAACTTCGCTATTTTTTAATGTTGTTTTGTATTTTGGGATAATTTTATCTATCATTGTTATTTTTTTAGGCTGCGAGAATTGCAAGAAGCCATTAAATTCAGATAATTTACCTTTCATAAAAAGTTCTGAGCCGATACTAAATGCTGCAAAGTGGTAAGGTGTTACTTTGAAAAGTGTTGCATTTATAACTCTTTTAAATTTTGGTAAAAAAAGATTTATTTGGAGTTTATTGCCAAGTTTCTTTACGCTTTCAACACGAGCCAAAGCAACTATTTCTTCTCCAATAGACAAAGAATTCGAGAGAGTTGTATCATCATAATTAGATGGTACAAATAGTGCCAAATCTAGCAATGATGAAAACTTTAACTTAGAAAGTATCTCTTTTTGATTTTGCATTTTTACCTCTATGGTAGTATGTTATCAAAAAGATTTAAACTTTGTCAAAAAATATGACAAAATGACATAAAAACAATAAGCAAAGAGTTGCTCACTTTTTCGTAACTACCCCAAATGATATTTTGATTATCTCTTTGTGTGATGCTATAAAATCATTCATTTCTTTAAGTGTAACACTTTGGATGAGTTTGTTTTGTTCATTTGAAAAATCCAATGGTCTACCATAATAATAATCATCAAAAGCCCTATTTAATCTCTGAGATAGTGTTTCAACTCTCAGTGCCTCACTACCTATTAAAAACTCTTTTGCTTCATCAAGTTCTTTTTGTGTTATGCCATTTTTTACAAAATCGCCTATCACTTCTCTAACTATCTCTTTTGCTTTTTGTTCATTTTCGAGTTTTGTTTGTAGATATCCACTGAGATAACTTGCACTTTTTGTCCTTTGAAGTGTTGCATAAGCACTATATGCCAAACCCCGCTTTACTCTTATCTCTTCCATGATGCGACTGCCAAAACCTCCACTGCCAAGAATATATTCCATAATTTTTGCTTTGTATTGCTCATCTGAACTATAATCAAAATCAAAAGGGGCTCCAAAATATATATATGCTTGTTGTGTATCATTGTTGTAAAGATACTTTACAATCTCTTTATCTGATACTTTTAATTTTGGTAAAATTTTAGGCTGTGTTTGTGGTAGATTAGATAAAATATTTTTGGTTATATTCTTTGCATCGTCCAAGCTCAAATCACCACCTAACACCATTATGGCATTATTGTAGCCCAAATGTGAATGTATAAAATCCTTCATCTCGTCAAGTGTCATTGATTTGATACTTTTTGGTGTTCCCTCATAATCCCTTGCTAAATTGGTACCTTCAAAGAGATTTTGTCTCAAAGTTAATGCACCAAGATAGTCAAAATCACTTTTCTTTTGCTCCAACCATCCCATTTTTTGCATTTTAATTTTAGAGAGGGTATCGTCTGTATAATTTGGATCTTTTAATAACTCTTCAAGAAGTAAAACAGCAGTTTTAAATTCACTTTTGAGACTACTTGCAACTATAACAAAATTTTCTCTTCCTGCATAAGATGATATAGTTATGGCTTTATCATCAAGCTTAGTAGCAAACCCTACACTTCCACTTTTTTTTGTTCCTTCGTTTAATAAAGAAGTGCTCATACTTACAAGCCCATCTTTTTTAGAACTTAATTGCCCACTATTTGTAAAAACTATTTGCATTGATATAATCGGAAGAGCTTTGTTCTCCTCAAAAATCAAAGGAACTTTATGTCCATTAACATCAATATCAAATACGCTTGCGCTCATAGCGACTCCTTCAAAAAATATAAATACTAAAAAAATGATTTTTTTCAAAATCTCTCCAAAATCTCATAGGCTGTATTTCTCTTAGCTGGATTTTCACCTATATCTTTTATGAGGTCTATCATTTGCTGTTGATTCATAGCATTTTTAATACCTGCTGCTGAAACTACATTTTCTTCCATCATAGTCGAGCCTAAATCGTTAGCACCATACATTAATGCTAGTTGTCCTATATAGCTTCCTTGTGTTACCCATGAGCTTTGAATATTTTTAAAATTATCTAAAAATAATCGAGCAACTGATAATAGCTTAAGATATCTATTGGAAGATTGTTTTTGAATATCTGGGATTTCTTGTTTGAGTTGTGTATTTTCGCTTTGAAATGACCACATGATAAAAGCTCTAAACCCACCTGTTTCATCTTGAAGTTTTCTTATCAAATCCCAATGTTCAACAATTTCTCTGTCTGTCTCAACACTACCAAACATCATGGTTGCTGTTGATTTCATACCAATTTTATGTGCTGTTCTATGCACTTCCAACCAAGTGGCAGAATCAAGTTTTTTGGGTGCTATTATGTCTCTAACTCTATCACTAAGTATCTCAGCTCCTGCTCCAGGAATCGAGCTAAGACCCTTTGCTTGAAGTCTTTTTAAAACTTCTTCTATGCTTATATGAGATCTTTTTGCTATATAGTCAATTTCAATTGCGGAAAAGCCATGAATAGTAATAGAAGGATATTTGTTGTGAATATGTTCAACCAAATCTTCATACCACTCAATTTCGAGCTTTGGATGGACACCGCCCTGAAAAAGTATCTGCGTTCCACCAATGGCTATAAGCTCATCAATTTTTTCATCTATCTCATCAAAACTTAGTATATATCCATCTTCTTCTTTTTCATGACGGTAAAATGCACAAAATTTACAATCAACCCAACAAACATTTGTATAATTTATATTTCTATCGACAACAAAAGTTGTAATACCCTCTGGATGAAGCTCTTTTTTGCGTTCATAAGCCATTTTTCCCAAAGTTTTTAAATCGCCATTTTCGATTAACTCAACGGCTTCATCAATACTCATTCTTTTCATATGTTTCTCTCTAATAAGTGACACGAAAGCAAATCGCTACCATGTCTGCTATGACCTTAAAAACGGTTATAAACACTGACTTTCAAGGATGCATTTATGTCAATTTATTTTTTTAGATTTGTAAAGAATCTAAAACACCATTTATAAATTGTGGTGATTTATCATCTGCAAGCTCTTTTGCAAGCTCAACTGCTTCATTTATAATAATCGCTTTGTCTGTTTTGACTATGATTATCTCATAAGCACCTAGTCTCATGATAGCTTTTTCTATTTTACCGATACTATTCATATCCCAACTATCCATATGCTTTGATAACTCTTCATCTATAGTAATTAAATTACTTATAACTCCAGCAAAAAGATCTCTTGAAAAATCTCTTTGTTTGTTCCTTATTTTTTGCTCTTCAAGTATATCATCAAAAAAATCATTGATTGTGTCATTTCCTACATCGTAAGCATACAATAAACCTACAACTGCACTTCTAGCCTGATGTCTTGTTGCCATCAGTTAAATCTCACCATAAAGATTTATAAGTTCAATTAAACTTGCCATAGCCTCTGCGCCTTTGTTTCCAGCTTTTGTTCCAGCTCTCTCGATTGCTTGTTCTATATTATCAACAGTAAGTACACCAAAAGTTACTGGTTTGCCATATTTTAGAGTTACATTGGCAATGCCTTTTGTAGCTTCTGCTGAAACATAATCAAAATGTGGTGTAGCACCTCTGATAACAGCCCCTAAACAACATATAGCATCATATTTTCCACTTGCTAATGCCTTGTCAAGAGCAAAAGGTATCTCAAATGCCCCAGGAACTAATATCAAATCTAGTTTAGTAGCATCCCCACCATGTCTAGCATAAGCATCTTTTGCACCTTCAACTAATCTATCTGTTATAAAGTGGTTAAATCTAGCATTGATAATCGCTACTTTTTTTGTAGCATCTACTTTTAAATTTCCTTCTACTATTTTCATATTTTTCCTTTAAAAACTCTTTTAAACTTGCTTTTTTTATTTTACCAAAAAAAACTAACAATTAACAAAAAACCATTATAGATTCTTTACACTGCTCGTTGCTAACTACAAATTATTCTACTATCTCTCTTATAGCATCTATCTGCTCAATTAGTTTTGAGAGATCATCCAATTTTATCATATTTGGTCCATCGCTAAGTGCTACACTTGGATCAAAATGGGTTTCAAAGAAAAACCCATCAACGCCAACAGAAGCTGCTGCTCTAGACAAATATGGAATAAATGAACTATCTCCACCACTACTATCGCTTCCACTCGCAGGCATCTGAACAGAATGTGTAGCATCAAATATCACAGGAGCAAACTCTCTCATAATCACAAGCCCCCTCATATCAACGACAAGATTACCATATCCAAATGTACTTCCTCTTTCACATAACCATACATTGTACTTTTTGGCATTTTCAAAATTAACTTCATTACAACCTCTGGTTTTGAGTACTTTGCCGACTGAGTGTTTCATGGCTTGCGGAGCAAGAAATTGTCCTTTTTTTATATTTACAATTGCATCTGTTTTGGCTGCTGCAACAAGCAAGTCTGTTTGACGACATAAAAAAGCTGGAATTTGTAATATATCAGCAACTTCAGCTGCACTTTTTGGCTGAGAGGCATCATGGACATCTGTTAATATCTTATATCCGAATTGATTTTTTACCTCTTGAAGTAATTTAAGCCCTTCATCAAGTCCAGGACCTCTAAAACTATCTATGCTCGTTCTGTTTGCCTTGTCAAAACTAGCTTTAAAATAAAAATCTTTTGTACAATCCTCATGATAAGGCATCAAAGCTTCAGCAATTCTCATAACATTTTCTCTATTTTCCAAGACACATGGTCCAGCAATTAGTATCATTTTAAACCTTTATTTTTTTGTTACCAATATCCCTGATATTATAACAAGGATTATACCTAAAATTGTAAGAAAATCGGGTAATTTATCTCCCAAAACAATTCCTATGATTGTAGCAAATATGATATTTGAATATGATATGGCTCCCATAATTCCTGCTTTTGACAATGAATATGCTTTTGTCATAAGAAGTTGTGAAATTGTTGCACTTACTCCAACTCCAGCTATAAGATACCATTGATTTTCATTTGGCATCACAAAACGTGAAAATAAAAAATCATCATTTGTTATGTCAAATATATATGCAATTGCCATAAAAATAACAGGCCCTATGGAGCCTACTATCATAAAAGATAGTGTAATAGATCTTGTTTCATAATATACCCTAAGCTCTCTGATAGAAGTGTAAGCTAATGCCGCCCCTATACCAGAAATAAGTCCTAAAATATCATATTTGCTAAAAATAAAGTTTTGTGGATTTGCAACCATAAAGACGCCAATAAAACCTATAATTATTGCCACTATAGCATACATTGAAAGCTTTTCTTTTAAAAAAAGATATGCAAAGATTGCTACGAATATAGGAGATATTTTATTATATACAGCTGCTTGTCCTAGTGGAATAAAAGCTAAAATGTAAAAAAATGCTACAAGTGAAAAAAATCCAGCAAGCCCACGAAATAAAAGAAGATATGGTTTACCACCTTCTTGATTTAGTGGAAAATTATACAAAGATATTACTATAAAAATAACACCAATGATATTTCTAAAAAAAGTTATCTCCATAGCTCCCATAGAACTACTTAAGACTTTAACAAAACCACCCATGATAGCAAAAACAAATGATGCAAAAAGCATCAAAAGTACAGCTTTGTTTTCAAATTTACACATTTAAATCCTATTTTTTTGAATAATACATTTAATATCTTAATTTTTTACCTCTATCTCCTATATTTTAATAATTAAAGTTATACAATTTTAAAAAATTTATGAAAGTATCATATTATGATTAAATCAACACATGAGACACTGCGTCCAAAACTTGTAGAATATTTTAAAAACCATAAATACTCATTCAAAGATTTCATAAGTGATACCATGGCTGGGCTTAGTGTTGCCATTGTGGCTCTTCCACTTGCTATGGCAATAGCAATAGCCGCAAACTTGCCACCAGAAAGAGGAATATTTACAGCTATTGTTGCTGGATTTTTAATATCTGCTCATGGCGGAAGCAGATATCAAGTAGGTGGTCCAACGGCTGCTTTCATAGTTACAGTTGCTATGGTTACCATGAAACATGGATATGATGGACTTGTGCTTGCTACTATTATGGCTGGCATAATTCTTGTCATTATGGCAATATTTAGAGCTGGTGAACTTATCAAATTTATACCACATCCTGTTATTGTAGGTTTTACATCTGGTATCGCACTGCTGATTGTTTTTTCTCAAATTAGAGATTTTTTTGGATTGTCGATTTCAAACATTCCACCAGATTTTTTAGAAAAACTTCAAGTTTACCTATCTCATATGCATGAAACAAATTTTGTTGCTGTTGGAATTGCTCTTATTTCAATTTTAATAATAATCAAATCAAAAAAATATACCCCAAAAATACCAGGACCAATTATAGTTGTTACTATCTCAAGTTTGGCAGTAATGTTATTTAATCTTCCTGTTGAAACAATAGAAAGTAGATTTGGATCTATTCCATCTATGTTGCCATCTCCCGTTTGGCCAGAAATTACATTTGAAAAACTCAGACTTCTTCTTCCTGATGCTATAACCATAGCAACTCTTGCTGCTATTGAATCTCTTCTTTCTGCTGTAGTTGCTGATGGAATGGCTGGAACAAAACACAAACCAAATGCGGAACTACTTGGACAAGGCATAGCGAATGTAGCTTCTGCTATATTTGGCGGGCTTCCTGCTACTGGTGCAATAGCTAGAACAGCTACCAATATCAAAGCTGGTGCAAAAAGTCCTATTGCTGGAATGATGCATGCTTTATGGCTAATTTTATTTATGGTGATATTTGCCCCTATCATCATAAAAGTTCCGCTTGCCGCACTTAGTGCAATTTTGATAGTAATAGCTTGGAATATGGCTGAAATTAAACATTTCAAAGCAATAATGAATGCGCCAAAAGCTGATAGAGTTGTATTGCTGACCACTTTTGCTCTTACTGTTTTAGTAAATCTTAATTTTGCCATACAAGCAGGCATTGCACTAGCTTCTATTTTGTTTATAGATCAAATGATGAAAGCTACAGAGATAAAAGCCATAAACAAAGAAGAGGAAGAAGATCCAGACTCTACTTTAAATAAAAAATTTCCACCAAATGTTGAAGTTTACGAAATCAATGGTCCACTATTTTTCGGAATTGCAGAAAAACTTGTAGATACACTAAATATACTAGAAACTCCGCCAAAAGTTTTTATTCTTCGTATGCGATATGTGCCTCTAATAGACTCTGCTGGACTTAATGCATTAGATGTATTACATGAGAGATTAAAGGAAAATGGAACAATCTTGATACTCTCAGGTGTAAGCAAAAATGTAAATAAATTTATCACAAAATCTAAACTAAATAAACAAATTGGTGATGAAAATATTTGTGGTCATATAGACAAAGCTATCATCAGAGCAAGCGAAATCATAGCTATTTCTTGACTGCGACCAAATCACCAAATAGTAGCAAATCTTGCAAGATTGCTTTATTTGTAACCCCATCACTATCTACTGATATCATAAACTCTCCTCTTTTGCTAGCAAATATTGGTTGATTTATGATGGCTTTAAAATAATGCTTATATCCATCTCCAAGTTCTTTTTTGTATCTTGTCATTTCACTATTTGATGGAACTCTAATCTCTATATTTCCTTCTTGATTTTCTGCTCCAACAGCTTTAAATCTATATACTTTAGCTTCATCACTAGGTAGTCCAATTAATTTTGGGGTATTCATATATAATGACAATAAGTCATTTTGACTATAAAAAGGTAATTTTTCTGTTTTGTCTAAAATGACTTTACCATTTTCTTTTCTTATAATTTGTTTTGTTACTGTTTTCGTTTTATGATTTATAGTATAAATTTTCTCTTTTGTCTTATTGCCATATGATATAAATACTCTATAACTATCAGATATATATTTACCATTAGCTATGTGACCCTCACTAATGTGCCGCTCGGTTCTATTTTTGCTCATGACTTTAACAATACCTATGGTTTTAGCATGAATATCTATTGTATATTTGCTTCCAGATTCGCTCAACTTAACATTTGCTTGTCCTAATTGTCCAAGAACACCGAACGAGACACCATAGTTTACATTCATATTTTTACTATAAATAAATGCACTAAATAGCAAAATGATTAAAAGTAGTTTTTTCATAAAAGTTAATCCTTTTATATGTTTTCATTATTATATTATAAATATTGTGTTAAAAATGTGAAATTGGTTTTATGGCTATTATGGTATAATGAAATCAAATAAAAAACAGGGAAATTATGAAAAAAGTAGCCATATTAGGTCGTCCAAATGTGGGCAAGAGTTCATTTTTTAATCGTTTAGCCCGTGCTCGTGACGCTATCACTTCTGATGTATCTGGCACCACAAGAGATATAAAAAAAAGAATTGTAACAATATCTGAAAATAGAGAATTTGAAGTAGTTGATACTGGCGGTATAGATGATAGTAGTGAGCTTTTTAGCAAAGTAGCCGAACTTGCTTTCAAAGCTGCTAGTAGTGCTGATGTAATAATATATATGGTTGATGGCAAAATGTTGCCTGATGAAGAAGATAAAAAGCTTTTTTACCGTTTGCAAAAATTAAACAAACCTATCGCTTTACTCATAAATAAAATAGACAATGATAAAGAAGAAAGTGATAGATTTTGGGAATTTAGCACATTTGGAGCCGAAGATATGTTTGCGGTTTCGGTTAGCCACAATAGAAAATTCAATCCACTTTACAATTGGTTAGAAAAGCACATACCTCCAAAAGATGAAGAACCTTTGGCATTGGATGAAGAGTTTGATCCTCTTTTTGACGAACCAGAGATTGATGTCGAAAAAGAAGAAGACAAAGAGATAAAAGTAGCAATTATTGGTAGAGTAAATACAGGTAAAAGTTCTCTTTTAAATTCACTATTAAAAGAAGAACGGAGTGTAGTTAGCGATATAGCAGGAACAACTATAGATCCTGTAGATGAAAGTATAATTTATAATGATTACAACATTACATTTATAGATACTGCTGGTATTAGACGAAGAAGCAAGATACTTGGTATCGAGAAACTTGCTCTTGGTAGAACGGAAAATATGCTCAGAGTTGCAAATGTTGTATTGCTTGTAATTGATGCAACTGTAGGTGTAACAGAGCTTGATGAGAGAGTTGCTGGACTTATAGAAAAACATCATCTAGCTTGTTTGATAGTCCTAAATAAATGGGATATAACAGACGATATAAGTTATGAACAAGCAGTAGAAAATGTTAGATATAAACTAAAGTTTTTACACTATGCATCTCTTATCACAATATCTGCAAAAACTGGACTAAGAGTGCATAAGATCTTAGATGAGATAGTGGCGATTTATAAGCGATATAGTATGAGAATACCTACATCAAAACTAAATGAAATTATAAAAGAAGCTATCACCCGCCACCATATACCATCGCATAATGGAGCGAATGTTAAAATCAAATTTGCAACACAATTTGACACCAAACCTCCAAGAATTGCACTAGTTTCAAACTTTCCTGATTTTATACACTTTAGTTATATTAGGTATTTAGCAAACTTCTTGAGGGAAAAATTTGATTTCGAGGGAGTTCCTTTGGAAATCATGGCAAGAAAAAGAGGTGAGAGAGAAGATGAAGAGTAAAATTAAGGAGATTTTATGCGAGTACTAACGGGTATTCAAGCAAGCGGAAAGCTTCACATAGGTAACTATTTTGGTGCTATGAAGCCGATGATAAAGCTACAAGAAGAAAATGAGCTTTTCACTTTTATAGCAAACTATCATTCACTTACATCTTCGACTGATTCTAAGTTGCTTCATGATTTAACGCTTGAAGCCGCTATAGATTATCTTTCCTTGGGACTTAATCCAGAGAAAACAACTTTTTGGATACAAAGTGCTGTTCCAGAAGTTCTTGAACTTTACTGGATACTATCTAAATATACTCCCATGGGATTGCTTGAGCGTGCTCATAGTTACAAAGATAAAGTTGCAAAAAATATACCAGCTTCACATGCTCTTTTTTCTTATCCTGTACTTATGGCTGCTGATATTTTACTCCTTGACACACAAAAAGTTCCTGTTGGAAAAGATCAAATCCAGCATGTAGAAATAACTCGTGATATTGCCATAAAGTTTAATAATGAATATGGCGATATCTTGACAATACCAGAGTATGTCGTAGATGATAATGTAGCTACGATTGTAGGGCTTGACGGCGAGAAGATGAGCAAAAGTTATGGCAATACCATAGATATTTTTATGGATGAGAAATCTTTGCAAAAACAGTGCAATAAGATAGTAACCTCTTCAACTCCACTAGGAGAACCTTTAGAATATGAAAATTGCAATGTATATAAGATAGCTTCATTATTTTTAGATGAAGATGGCAAAAAAGAACTTCAATCAAGATACCTTAGTGGAGCAGAGGGATATGGAAGCTTCAAGAAATATCTCAAAGAACTTATTTGGAATGAATTTGCCGAAGCAAGAGAAAAGAGAGAATATTACCTAAATCATATTGATGAAGTAAAAGAGATACTTGATTTTGGTGCATCAAAAGCAAAATTGATAGCAACCAAAAAAATTAGAGCAGTTAAAGATGCCGTTGGACTATGGTAGATTTTTTTGCAATTGCTGACTTTATAGGTATCGTTGCTTTTGTGATTAGTGCTCTTAGCATTTCAACCAAACAAAAACTTGATATCTTGGGGCTTTTTATAATCGCTTTTTTAACTGCACTTGGTGGCGGAGTTATGAGAGATATTTTAATAGATAAGTTGCCAAGTAGTTTCGTAAATATAGATAATGTCATGATAGTTATAGGAACAATTTTTATAGGGCTTATACTTGGTCTTCACCGTAAAAACATAGACAAAAATATAATTTTTGTTGTAACAGATAGTATTGGGTTAGTCTCATTTGCTATTGCTGGAGCATTGATGGGACTAAAAGCAGATTTTACAATTTTTGGCGTTATGCTCATCGCACTCATTACCGCTGTTGGAGGAGGTGTGATGAGGGATATTTTGCTAAACCAAGTACCACTTCTTTTAAAAAGTGACTTTTATGGAAGTGTCGCACTTCTCATTGGTTTGGTTATATATATTTTAAATTATTTTCAAATACTAAATAGTTTATCTTTGAGTATTTTATTTGTGCTTGGCTTTACCATCAGAATGGTGGCATTTAAGTTTGATTGGCATTTACCTAAGATAAATGGCTAATAAATACATCACAAATTATTTTTTCTTCTCTTTTTCTTTTGCATCCATTTTAATTCTATTTAGTTGGTGAACAGGTAACTCTTTTCTATTTGCATACCACATAATGAACCCAGATAAAAAACCTATAATCAAACTCCACATTGTAAATTTCCAAAAAAATATATTTTCTTTTAAAGCTCCTTCATAACTGTATTTGTCAATAACTTTATGAGTGTTATTATCAATAATTTGATAGACTTTATTATCAATAGTATATATGCTACTAAATCCTCTGGCATAAAAAATAGTTACATTTTTTCCTACAAAATTATTTTTTGACTCATAAAGACGATATGCATATTTTTCTATTTTTCCATCTTTTGTTTTAAAAACTAGCAAGTCATCCATTTTTTTACGTTCTTTAATTGATTCTATAGTGCCTTGTTTTATATACATTTTTTCTAATGGTAATGGAGGATGAATTATTAGTCTTTCCATACTTACTATAAGAAAAACGGTCCCCAAGCCTAAGCCAAAAAACCATGGAAAAAAAAATAAAAAAGTCCATGGTCTATATTTTCCTCTTTTAAAAGCAGTCATCATGTTTCTGGTAAAAGAGTATTTATCTGTCCATGTTGATTCTTCATTTTTGCCTCTATTTTTAATCCCTTGATATACATTAAACACTATTAGCAATATTATTAAAAATGGCAATGTTGTCAAAGAAGTTTCCACCATCTCTCCTCATCTATAAATTTTCACTTCTATAATTATACATATTTTTGAACCTATTTCTATATTGATATATTAAATAAAAAATAAATTGCTTATCAGAAGATGCCACACCAGCTATTCCAAAAAATATTCACAGTATACTATGGAAATATAAACCTAAAAATTGTAATATTTTTATGCAAAATGCTAGATAAGGGAAAAAATGGATAATTTTGATTATGATGTGATTATCGTAGGTGCTGGTCCTGCTGGAGCATCATTGGCAAGGATACTAAACTCAAACCTAAAAGTTTTACTTGTTGACAAAAGAGCATTAGATAGTGAGCCTACAAAACTTATCAAAAATTGTGGTGGCCTCATAGCTCCAGATGCACAAAAAGCCTTAGCCTCTTTTGGACTAAGTATCCCAAAATCTGTACTCGTTTCACCTCAAATGTTTAGTGTTGAAACATTGGACTTTGATAATGATATGATTCGCTCATATCAACGCCATTATATAAATGTGGATAGAGAAAGATATGATAGATGGCTTGTTTCTCTTTGTGGTAAAAATATCCAAAAAAGCTTCGGCACTAGATATATAAAAAGTGAAAAATATGAAAATGGTTTTAAAGTTACTCTTCTCAAAGATGGAGTTAAAGAAATATTTTCTACTCGTATATTAGTTGGTGCTGATGGGGCAAATTCGAGAGTAAAAAAAGAGTTTATGCCTGTTAATAACATCAAAAGATATATATCAATTCAAGAATGGTTTGAAAACACAACAGATATTAACCAATTCGTAGCCATGTTTGATGAGGAGATAAGTGATTTTTACTCATGGATTATTCCAAAAGATGACCATATCATATTTGGTTCTGCAGTTCAAGAAGGTAGAGATGCTACAACTTATCACAACTTGCAAAAGAAAAAATTAGAAAAATATGGTTATAAACTTGAAAATCCTCTTAAAAGAGAGGGATGTTATTTACTGCGCCCAACTTCTGCTAAAGATATAAGTCTAGGCGATGGACATATGGCACTAATAGGGGAAGCTGGAGGGCTTATAAGTCCTACTTCTGCTGAAGGCATCAGTTATGCAATGATTTCTGGATGTATGCTTGGAGATGCTATCAATGAAGATATAGGTAATTTTTTAAATATTTACAAAAACAAAGCACAAAAACTAAAAAACAACATATCAAGCAAGATGCTAAAATACCCAGCTATGTACAATAAAAATATACGAAAAATTATATTTAAGCTTGGAATTGGTTCTATAGAGATAAGAGGTAAAAAGTAAATTAAATTTTTATATGAGTGATATAATATTTTTGAGTCAATATCATCTCTATCATGCTTTGGCTTATTTCGCCTGTTGAAAATATTTTAAGGCTATTTCCATTTTTACACTTCATGGAATCATGACAAAGTTCATCCACTCTTTTTGTTATGGCGTGTGAAGTTTCTACGAGCTTCACATCTCTTTGCATAACTTTTTTTATTGATTCGCCTACAAGAGGATAGTGCGTACAGCCAAGAACTATAGTATCTACATCAGCTTCTCTCATTGGAGCTAGCCAACCTTCGAGCAAAGATAAAGTTTTAGGAGTGTCTAATTCGCCAAGCTCAATCTGTTGTACCAAACCTGGACAAGCCTGTTCAAAAACATCAACTTTGTATTGTTTTGACAACTCATCTCTAAGTAACTTATATTTCTCACCATTTAATGTAGCTGGAGTTGCTAAAATTCCTACTTTTTTACTGTGTGAGTGAGATATGGCTGGTTTCAAACCTGGTTCAGTTCCTATAATAATAAGATCTGGATATTGTTCTCGTAACTCTTTTATGGCTGCGCTTGTAGCTGTATTACAAGCAACAACAAGTGCATCAATTTGAAATTTATCTATAAAGTATTGTGTTATTTTTGTGCTAAAATCTATAATTTGCTCTTTGGTTTTTTCGCCATATGGAGCATTTGCAGTATCTGCTATATAAAACATCTCTACACCATGTAAATTTTCAAGCATAGTTTTTATGATTGTAAGCCCACCAAGTCCAGAATCAAAAATACCTATATTCATTTTTACCGTTTAAGCACCTTCATTCATTATAGACAAAAACTCTTCATTAGTTTTTGTTTTTAGCATTTTAGAGAATAAGAATTTAAGCCCTTCAACCTCTTCCATGGTTTGCATAGCATTACGCAAAGCCCATACTTTTTGTAACATTTCTGGATTTGTTAAAAGTTCTTCTTTTCTAGTGCCAGATTTTGTAACATCAATAGCAGGATAAATTCTTCGCTCACTTATATGACGGCTTAGGATTACTTCGGAGTTACCAGTACCCTTGAACTCTTCGAAAATTACCTCATCCATCTTGCTTCCTGTTTCTATAAGTGCTGTTGCGATAATAGTCAAGCTTCCGCCTTCTTCTATATTTCTAGCTGCTCCAAAAAATCTTTTTGGTTTATGTAGTGCATTTGCATCAACACCACCACTCAATACTTTACCACTACTTGGAGTTACTGTATTATAAGCACGAGCAAGTCTAGTAATTGAATCGAGAAGTATGATAACATCTTTGCCAAGCTCAACCCTTCTTTTTGCTCTTTCTATTACCATCTCAGCTGTTCTAACATGATTTTGAGCTGGAAGGTCGAAGGTGGAACTATAGACTTCACCTTTTACGGAGCGTTGCATATCAGTAACCTCTTCTGGTCTCTCGTCAACCAAAAGTACCATAAGTGTAGCATCTGGATTATTGTATGTTATACCATGAGCTAGCTCTTTTAAAAGCTCTGTTTTACCTGTTCTTGGAGGTGCAACAATCAAAGCTCTTTGTCCTTTGCCTATAGGAGTAAACAGATCTAAAACACGACCTGTTAATTTCATTGGGTTATATTCTAATTTTAACTTTTCATTTGCGTAAAGTGGAGTAAGATTATCAAAAAGAGGTCTTTGTTTTGATATATCAGGAGACAGATAGTTAATAGCTTCTATTTTTAAAAGTGCATAATATTTTTCTTGATCTTTTGGAGGTCTAACTTGACCTGTTACAACATCCCCACTTCTAAGTGAAAAAAGTTTTATTTGTGTTTGACTTACATATGTATCATTACTTGAATTTGCAAAGTTTCCATCAAGAGATCTCAAAAAACCATATCCGTCACTCATAAGTTCGAGTATTCCTGTAAAGAGTATATACCCACCTTGACTTACTTGTGATTTTAAAATCTCAAATATCAAGTCTCGTCTTGGATACTCATGAGGACTTTCAACTTTCATCCCATCGGCAATTTCTAGAAGTTCTTGAAGTGTTTTTTGTTGCAAGTCTTCAATCTTGTAACCTTCAACTGGAATATGTGTTCTGTTTTTTTTATTGTTGTTATTTGGTTTTTTTGTGTTGGTTGATTCGCTCATCTGACCTCTTTGTTATGTGGGAGTAAATATAGTAGATAGTTTTGACTATTGTCAATATTAGTTTAAAAATTATACAATACCCAATATAAAAAGTAATTTAAAATTAAATAAATACTTATTTGGATAGAATTTATACAATTTACAAAGTGGGGTTTGAATTGGCTGATGTGAAATGCACACATTGTGGACTTGTTTTTGATGAGAGTTCCATGATAGTAGAAAATGAAGAAGATAAAACACTGTTTTTTTGCTGTCATGGATGTGAAGGTGTATATCATTTACTCTCAAGTGAAGGTCTTGATACATTTTATAATAAGCTAGGCAAAACTACACTAACTCCCCCTACAAATCAAAACTTTGATGACTTAGAAAAATTTGACTTTGATGGCTTTAAAAATAAATATATAAAAGTAAACAAAGATGGACTAAATGAAATAAGCCTAATCATCGAAGGCATCCATTGCTCTGCTTGTGTGTGGTTAAATGAAAAAGTTCTTCACAAGACAGATGGTGTTATAGAGGCTACTATAAATTATACAAACAATAAAGCTAAAATCGTATGGGATGATGAGAAAGTCAAACTTTCCCACATCATAAGTGTAATAAGATCTATAGGTTATGATGCTTTTCCTTATGATGCATCCTTGCAAGAAGCTAGAGCCACAAAAACAAGAAGAGATTATTATAGTAGGATTTTAGTTGCTGTTTTTGGCATGATGAATATAATGTGGATTGCTGTAGCACAATATGCTGGATATTTTACTGGCATCGCACAAGATCATAAAAATATTTTAAATGTTGCAGAATTTGTCCTAGCAACTCCTGTGCTTTTTTATAGCGGATGGGTATTTTTCAGAGGTGCATATTATGGTTATAAAAATCGTATAGTCAATATGGATACTCTAGTATCTGCTGGAGCATCTCTTGCTTATATATATTCAATATATGCCATGATTACTCAAAGAGGAGAGGTTTACTTTGATTCTGTTGTAATGATCATAACTTTTGTTTTGGTTGGAAAATACTTAGAAGTTTTAGGCAAGAAACATGCAGTTGATACCCTTGATTTGTTAACTAGCACTCTACCAACCGAAGTTGTAGTTATAAAAAATAATCAAAAAAGTTTAATACCATTGGAAAATGTTGTCATTGGCGATATCATAGAAGTAAAAGCTGGGGAAAAGATTGTAATAGATGGTGTTATAAAAAAAGGCTCTGCATCATTTGATGAGAGTTCTCTCACAGGTGAGAGCTTGCCACTTCTCAAACAAGTTGGAGAAAATATACTTAGTGGTTCTATATGTTTGGACAGCACCATAAGATATGAAGCCACAAAAGATTCTACATCTTCCCTGCTTTACTCTATAGTAACACTACTTGAAGACTCAATAACAAAAAAACCACATATTGAACAGCTAGCAAATAGCATTTCGGGATACTTTTCTGTTGCCATACTCTTAATTGCATCTGCAACATTTTTTGGGTGGTATTATCTTGGAAATGCTGGATTTGAAAAATCTCTTATCATATCTATATCTGTAATAGTTATAGCTTGCCCGTGTGCATTGGGACTTGCTACTCCTATGTCAACACTTATGGGTATAAGCTTATCGGCAAAAAATGGGATTTTATTCAAAGAGGCATCATATTTAGAAACTATGGCAAAATGTGACATCATAGCACTAGATAAAACTGGAACTTTAACTGAGGGCAAACCAAAAGTCATAGAAGCAAAATTTTTAAAAGAGTTTGATATCTCCTTGCTTTATTCATTGGTAAACAACTCAAATCATCCTATAAGCAAAGGGATAAAAAATTATATTTCACAAAACTTTGAAAACTTCAAAGAGTTAAAATTAGGAGAGATAAACTCCATACAAGCCAAAGGAATGAGTGCAACTTATGGCAAACAAAAAATCTTTGGTGGTAACAATGTTTTAATGGCAGAAAATGGAATAAAAGGAAACAATGTTGGTGAAAATCTGATATTTAACTTTGCTATAAATGATGAATTAGTAGCTTCTTTTGAACTTAAAGATACTCCAAAATCTGGAGCAAAAGAAATGATAAATACTCTTAAATCTTTTGGATTGAAAATAGTGATGCTAACAGGAGATCATGAAAAAAGTGCAAAAAGTATAGCCAACGAACTTGGAATTGATGATATCTACTGGGGATTGTTGCCTATCGAGAAAGCTGATATGATAGATGAGTTTCATAAACAAAATAAAAAAGTTATAATGGTAGGTGATGGGATAAACGATTCTATTGCTTTAGCTAAGTCTGATATTGCTATAGCGATAGGGAACGGGGCTGATATAGCTATAAGTGTAAGTGATGTTGTGCTTTTAAATGAAAATATAGACAAAGTTTCTCAAGCTTTGCAAATATCAAAACGAACATACAAAGCTATCAAAGAAAACCTAACACTTTCGATTATTTACAATGTCATAGCGATACCACTTGCGGTTGCAGGATTTGTATATCCTTTAGTTTCAGCTCTTTCTATGAGTCTAAGTTCACTCATAGTTGTAGGAAACTCGATAAGAATAAAAAAATTGAAATTTAAAAAATAGGAGCAAATAGTGAGTGATAGTATAATGATATTGATGATAACTGTCTCAACCTTCCTAGGGGCATTAGGACTTGCTGCTCTTATATGGGGAATTAGAACTGGTCAATTTGATGATCAAAGCAAATTTATAGACGGCTCTAGGTACGATAACGAAGAAGACTTACGCGATGCTGTTATGATGGATGAAAAGAAAAAAGAGCAAGAAAAAAAGAATAAAGAAAAAGGCTATAGACCTCCTGATTAGAACTTATCACTAAAATTTTTTATATTCTTAGTAATATCTGGAAATTTTTCCGCTATTTTTGTTTTAAACAAATCCCACTTTCTTTCACACCTTTTTATTCCTAAAGATTTTATGTACTCAAGAAAAGGAATTTGATTATTATCTCCTACGCCATCAATGATTACTAATTTAAAATTATTTTCATCATATTTTTTAACCAATATGTTATCCATATCCAAATCAGAAAAGAGTATATATTCTTTTATGAGATAAACTCTCAAATCTTCTATAAGCATGAGCATTTTAGAAGTTATTTTTTTATCATTCAAGCTAAAATAATACTCTAAATTTTTTGATATATTACCATCATCATCTCTCACAAGTTCATACAAATCACCACTGCCATTATTTGTATCTATACTTCCCTTATAGTCTACAATATGCTCAAATGACTTACCATACCAATGCAACCTTTTAAAGTAGTTTTTTTCTCTATCAGCACTTCTTTTGCCCCTTGGAGATGGTATCTTTATGCATAGATTCTTATCTTCTGGATGAATGTAGCATTTCCTACCCATTCCTTCGCCGATAAATAAATCATTGTTTAAGATAATTTGGCTTTTTTTGTTTTGCATAATCATTGTTTCCTAAATTATTAATATTTCAAATATTTTTTTGTAGTTTATCAAGATATATTTTTTCTAATCTTTTTGCCACTACTTTTATATCGTGAACTTTTTCAACATAAATACGACTTTGTTTTCCTATATCATGTCTTTTTTGTGGAGATAAGATAAGTTCTTCCAAGACTGATTCTATTGTGTCTGGATTGGCATTAACAATGGGAAAGCCGTCTGGATATGTAGAAATGAGTGAATCATGTATATAACATACAACAGGTTTACCTAATGCCATACCTTCACATGCAAAAATACCATGTGCGCCCAAAATAAGTTGATCAACTATAATATCTGCTTCTGCATATGCTTTTATAGCTTCTGAATTTGTCAAGCCTTGTATGCGAATATATTCAAATGGTAATTTCTTTGCTTTTAAAGATGCTATTGCATTTTCAACAAAAACAGAACCCTTGCCTACATTTCTACTTGGTGCATGTAGCACTTTGGGTATTTTTGTTTCAAAACTTGGGTATGAAGGCATAAAAACCGAAGTGTCAATACGCTGTCTAACAATATGAATTTTTTTAAAATATGGTTTCAAAAAAATATCAAATGAATTATCAGAAAAAATAACTTCGTCAGTTTGGCTTGACCAATACTCTAATCGCTTAATCTGTTTTTTTGAGTTATTGTTATCAGGCTCTCTAAAATAAGGATTACGTTCTCTCTCTAGCTTATTTATGCGTACATCTGATCCCCAAAACTCTATAAAAAATGGTTTGTTTATCGCCTTGAGATATTTGATATCCAAACCATATGGAAAAAGTGGGGATTTATGATAGTGGAATATATCAAACTCATTCGCCCATTTAAAAAATGACAATGGATTAAACATCTTTTTTAGCAAAGGCAAATTTGAAAATCGTAAATTATAATCACATGGATAACCAAAGTGATTTGGTCTTGCTGCATTCATGGCATCATGACCTATTTCTCTTAGCCCTTTTGCTGTAAGATATGATTGTCCAGCAATTTCTGTTGGCAGTTGTAAAATTTTCACTATTCTTTACTTATAAGCTTGGTCGGCGTTCCAAACGCTTTAGAATTACTTGGTATATCTTCATTTACAAAACTATTTGCTCCGATAACTACATAATCTCCAATAGTAACACCTTTTGATATTACAGCATTAGGACCAATATATGTATTATTCCCTATGATAACACTTGCCTTTGTAATTTCACCATCATAAATCACTCTATCAACTGTATCATGTGTATAGATATGAACACCTGCTGAAATATCACAATTATCACCAATTATAAGCTCTCCACCAGAACCATCCAATATCGTAAAAGGGCCAATCCAACAATTTTTTCCAACTTTAACACTACCGAGCACTAAAGATGAATCATAGATACTACTATTTTCACCAAAGCCTAAATATTTGGCTTTTTCCCATCTATCAGATATATAATCTCCTATAGGCATAACCCTATCAAAATCTTTTTTAATTTTCTCTCTCTTAAGAAAAATATTTTCTATTAATTTTTGCAACATTATCTGTACCGCTCAAGTTTGTCTATAATATATTTTACATCAACCCCATCATAACAAGGAAATGTAATAGTATTGTCTTGTAAGTACTTAGCGTTTGGCTGAATGTTATTATATTTTTTAGAATAGTAAGTAGTGCCACTAAGACAATATGTACCTATTGTTGTTTCTATGCCATTATCTTTAAGATAACTTATCAGTTTGTCACGATTGATATGTGCAGGAACCCTGAATACAAGTGATTGAACATTATAAACCACATCATTAGAAACTTCTTGAACTTTAAAACCTAATGATAAAAGAGTGTCAATGTATTTATTTCTAATTGTATTTCTTGAAGATACTATATCATCAAGTTTCTTTAGTTGTTTTATGCCCATCACACATTGAAGTTCTGGAACTCTATAGTTATATCCATAGTCTACAAAATCAAATTTACCATCATTTACCACAGCACCATGATTGAGTTTAATATCAAAAAACTTAACAAATTTGTCATCATTAAATGTGACAGCTCCACCTTCGCCAGTTGTGAGAAGTTTTCTAGGGTGAAAACTAAAACATGTAATATCTGCTATATTGCCACATCTAACCCCAAACTCACTACTACCTATCGCACAAGCACCATCTTCTATAAGTGGTATATTGTATTTTTGGCAAATCTTTTTGATTTCATGAATACCATCTGGACTGCCTAGTGCATCGACAAAAATAACTGCTTTTGTTTTTGGTGTGATTTTAGATTCTAGTTGCTCTGGCAACATATTGAATGTTTCTAAACTCACGTCAGCAAAGACAGGAATCGCTCCCAAGTCTTCTACCACATTTGAAGTTGCTGGAAAAGAAAAATCAGATACTATAACTTCATCACCAGCTTTAATATCAACAGCTTTAAGAGACATTGTAAGAGCAGTGGTTGCAGAAGTAGTAAGATACGCATACTTTGAACCTGTATATTTTTTTATCTCTTCTCTAAACTCTTCTACAAATTTTCCTTTTGTAAACCATCCGCTTTCAAAAATATCTTTAAATTCTTTTTCAACTTCTTCAAAAGATATGTATGGTTTTATCAGTTTAATCATTTTATATTTTCCTTGTACCAATCAATTGTTTTAACAAGTCCATCCTCAAAAGAGGTCAATTGATAATCTATCATTGATCTTATTTTTAAATTGCTGGCATTATGACATTCTACATCTGCACCACGAGCTGGTTTGTTTAATATTTCGCCTTTATAGTCCATAAGATTAGCTATTTTATAAATCACATCTTTCATACTGATTTGACCATCAGTAGAGATGTTCACACTATCCGCTTTTTGCATAAGTGGATACAGTTTGATGATAGCATCTACTGTATCAAGTACATAGATAAAATCCCTACTTTGCAATCCAGTTCCGTGTATCTCAGGATTGATCCCTTTTAAAATTCTATACGCAGTAATAGGAATAATCCCAGCTAGGTATCCCTTGTAATTTTGTCTAGGTCCATAGTTATTAAATGGTCTTACTATAAAAGCATCCAAATCAAACATATTTACCCAGCTCTTTACTGCAATATCGGCAGCGGCCTTCCCTGCAGCATAAGTAGTAGTTGGGTTGATGGGATGCTCTTCATTCATAGGTTCATACACAGCTGTTCCATAAACTTCAGAAGTTGAAAAATGTACTAAAGTTTTAAAATGTCCTTTTCTTTGGTGTTCTAAAATATTTAATACACCATTTACATTGGTTTCATATGCATTTTTTGGATTTACGAAAGAGTAATTTAGAGCTTTTGTTGCACAGTTAAATACTATGTCTATATCATGCTTTTCAAAGATATAATCAAGAGAAGAAGTTATCTCTATATCGTCTTTATAAAAAATTGCACCTTTTGAAATAGCGTCTTTTATATTTTCTTCGCTACCTACAAAAAGATTATCTACTATTACAACTTCTTTTGCTCCCTCTACTAGAAGCCTATCTACCAAATGGCTACCAATAAAACCAGCTCCTCCAGTGACTAAAATAGTGCTATTTTTTATATTTGGTCTATTTTCCATATTTCCTACTTATTCATTTTCTCATCAGCAAGTTCCAAAATCTTCAGAAGCCTTATAGCTTGATTTGGATTTGAAGTTGATTGTTTATTCTTTTCTACACACTCTCTAAAATGATTTATGCTGTTAAATAGGGCATCTTCTTGTTTTATATATGGTATCCAAACATCGCCATCTCTAGTTTTAACCACATAATCATCATACTCCACATCTTCGCCAGAAATTACATTAACACCCTTATCGTAGATCATTAATTTTTCAGATACTTTCATATCGTCAAAAACAATCATTTTTTTAGTGCCAGCTACTATTAATTTTCTTTCTTTAAGCGGAGATATCCAGCTTGATTGTATGTGAGATATAAAACCTTCATATCTGAGTGTTAAAAAACAAAGACTCTCTTTTGGATTATAATATTTTTCACCAACTGAGTTAATATAAAATGGTTCTTTACCGTCCATTAGATAATCAATAATGGCTAAATCATGTATCGCCAAATCTAACATTGCACTTACATCTTTTTTTATCTGACCTAGATTCATCCTCATTGCATCAATAAAAAGTATATCGCCTATTTCTCCTGCCTCTATAAGTGACTTAATCTTTCGTATAACAGGATGGAATATCATAATATGATCTACATGAATTATAAGCCCTAGTTTTGCTGCAAGTTGTTCAAGCTCTTTGGCTTCTTCTACCGTAGAAGTAAATGGTTTTTCAACATAAATATGTTTACCAGCCAACAATGCCTCTTTTGCCAATTTATAGTGTCCACTAGTTTCAACTGCAATTGCAATAGCTTGAATATCTTTATTTTTAAGCAGTTTTTTATAATCTGTTTCATAGTTTGTCTGTTCTATGTATATTAACTTTGCTTTTTCAAGTCTGTCTTGCTTTATATCGCATATTGTATGAAGATTTAGATTCGGATTTGCATGAATATTTCTTGCAACATTCGGACCCCAATACCCGAAACCGATAAGTGCTACGCTAAGCATTTGACTTTCCTTCTATTTTATTTCCCATTTTATCAACATAGCTATAATGTTTAGCAGGATTTCCCATGACCAAGCTATAAGGTTCTACATCTTTTGTAACAACACTTCCAGCTGCTATCATAGCATATTCGCCAATTGTTATACCGCACACAATAGTAGAATTTGCTCCTATACTAGAACCTTTTTTTATTCTTGTTGGAGTAATTTTCCACTCTGTATCGAATGCTCTTGGCACTTTGTCGTTCGTAAAACAAGCATTTGGTCCGACAAATACATCATCTTCTATAGTTACTCCATGATAAATTGATACACCATTTTGTATTTTACAGTTATTGCCAATAATTACATTTACATCTATGTAAGTATCTTTAGAAATTATACATTTTGTTCCAATCTTTGAATTTTCTCGTATTTGAGAATTTATCCAAATTTTTGTTCCACCACCAATTATCGCATCATTTGATACATTTGCTGTTGGATGAATAAATATATCAACCATTTACTACCTTTGATAATATTTTTATATTTTATTAAAAATGTAAAAACTTCCATAGAAGCGATTTATAGTATTATATCACACAAATATTCAACATATCAATCTGTCTAGATCCAATAAAAGTTTTATATACATTTTTAGAATTAAGAATTAATTGTATATTCTATACCAGCAATTCCTAGAAATCTTCTCCCTATTGATGATTTAAAAATTCTTGGAAAGTTATTTGCTACAAAATTAAATAAATCTTTATGTACATATTCTTTTAATATGTCACTTTTTCGTATAATTTCTAAAATTTGATCTTTATTATTATAAAAAAAATGCTTTCCATCCCATCTAAATCCCTGTTTTTCTGCTCTCCATTGAGTTGGTAATGGTGTAAATCTATCAAATACTTTTCTCAATTCATATTTATTCCAATTTTCATGAAACTTATTTTTATATCCTGAGAAAATAAAACCATGAAGATTGCAATCTAAAAATGGACTTCTGCTCTCAACACTATACATCATCGAGTTTCTATCATTGTGCCATATCCATTCGCCAAGCCTTCCTCCAGGGCTTGCATCTTTGCAGAGAACATCATTAAAACTTAAGTCTCTATTGCGTAATGGATCATGTGACTTTGTATCTTTAAATACCGAAAATGGAATTTTTAAAAATGGGTTTAAATACCCTGATAACGAAACATCATTTGAAATATATGTATTATGATTTATTACTTCTTGTTTTTTGGGATTGTATTTTTTTATCATATCCATCCACTCGAAATCATTGTGTTTTTGTGCATCATTTAAAGCAAATGGGATATGGCGCTGCCAATATCCTCCAAATATCTCATCTCCGCCACTACCATCAAGAACTACTGGTACGCCATCCTTGGATATCTCTTCATACATTTCCGACATAGCTATTGCATTTCCGTTAAATGGAAAAGCTTTTTCATGATGAGCGCAAATTTTTAAAAATCTATCGAATGTATTAGCGCCATAATCAGAAACTATAGTTTCAGCTTTTATGCCTAATTTTTGAACACACTGCTTTGCATATTTATAATCATCAGACCTACCCGTATCCCCCATATAAATTTTTATATTTTCATGAAGACCTTCGCTATAGAGTATAGAAAGAAGTAAAGAGCTGTCTATGCCTCCTGAGAGAAGCAAACCAACAGGTCTATCTGAAGTAAGCCGTAATCTTACACTATTTTTCAACTTCTCTACTAAAGCATCTTCACTAAAATCCAAATTTTCTTCTTTTGCACAACAATCAAAATATTTATCTTGTTCTATTTTCCACTGTTTTATATCAAAAAAAGCATGATTGCCAGGAATCACTTGTTTTATTTTTTTAAAATGAGTAGAACTATTATCCGTTGGCCACATATCTCCATATAAAATATAATTTAATAATTCTTTTTCTTCAAAGTTGATATGCAAATCGAGATATATTTGCAATGCTTTGATAGTTGACGATGCACAAAAAATATTTTCATCCATATAATAAAAAAGTGGCTTTTTGCCATATCTATCGCGTGACAATATAATATTATTATTTGCACTATTATAGTAACTAAAAGCCCACATTCCATTAAAAAGTTCAATATCTTTTGTTTGATTATGGGCAAGACACTTCATAACAACTTCTGTATCTCCATCTGTTTTAAAAATAACGCCATTATTTTTATATGCGTTTCTAATATCTTTAAAATTATATATCTCACCATTAAAAAGCAATACATCTTCATTGTCAAGAAAAGGCTGATTTGATCTAGGATCTAAATCCAATATAGACAATCTCTGATGACCAAAACCTATAAAAATTGATGAATTTTGTTCTTTTAATTCTTTAAAATAGTATCCACTTGCATCTGGTCCTCGATGTTTCATGCTATTTAGTGCTTTCATAAATCTATCTTGCTGTATAGGTTTACTTTTTTGTATAACCTGAAAAAAACCACACATAATTATATCCTTACCCAAATATTTTAAAATTATTAATTACTACATTCCCAAACTCAATCTTACTATTGAGTATAGTTTTTACTGCATCTTTGATTTGCTCTTTAGGACTATCCCAACCAAGTGGATTCATAGGATATTTTTGCAACTTACCTACACCTAAATTTTTTATAGTATTTGCACCAAATGGCACATAAGGGACATGATACTCGTATGCAAAAATATTTGGGTGCTGCCTTCCACCAACAACTAGTTTGGATTTTGATATTATCGCCATTGCATCTTGATACTTAACTGGTGGTTCTATTATTTGATAATTATATTTATTTTGTAACTTATGTGCTATCCAAATATCAGTTTTTGCATTTGCTAAAAATACTATTGGCTCATCTAATATATCTTTTAATATATCTATGATTCTAGCAACTCTTAAAATAGATTTTTTATCTTTTTTAAGAAAAGATGATCCAGTAATTGATATAAAATTTTTAGGTAAATTATATTTTTCTACCCTTGTTTCAATTTCTTCTTCTGATAATTTTGGAACTCCATATGCGGCATCTGGTATAAGTTGAATTTTTTGTATGCCTATAGACTTTGCATATTCAAATGATATAGGCTCTCTTGCTGATACAAAATCGCACAAATTATAAACTTTTGAAACCAAAGCTTCTAAACTATGATTATTACTCAAATCTATCGATTGATTTATGGATGCTATTATTTTACCTTTCATTTTAGCCAAATAAAGCATTCCCATAAGTCTAATCAAGTGACCAGATTTTGTGTGTATTGCTCCTTCTCCATTAAAACAAACATGTGTAAAATTATCAAAAAAATTCTCTTTAATATTCATTTTTTTAAGCATTTTAGTGGCAGTATCTTTATCGTCTTTTAAAATTGCATTTTGCAATTTCCATTCATAATAACTTCTTAAGATCTTTATTTTATTAAAAGGTAATTTTGGCACATCAAGTGGAATAAATTCTGCATCAGGATATTCTCTATTTAACATATATTTTATACCATTTGAAGTTGCCTGCCCTCCCCAATTAATTGCATTAAATGAGTTTACAAAATAAGCGATTTTCATCATATAATTTCCTTTAAAAATGGTTGTAGTTTTTCGGAGAGTTCTTCAATTGGAAGTTTTTCAATATAATTAAAATCAAAATTATCTAAATCTAAATTAAGCAAATTGTCTCTCATGTTGAGTCTAATAATCCTTTTCTTTTCTACTAAATCATCTAAAAATAATTTATACTGCTTTTGCTCTTTAACGCTTTTTGGGAACAATGTGAAAACAGGTTTTTTGCAAAGCAATGATTCTGTTATCATTGATCCACTCTCTTCTGTCACAAAAACAGTAGAACCAAGTTCTAGATACACAGCAACAATTTTTTCTGGATTTTGCCCAAAATATACACCATAAACTACATCATCACTATATTTTGAAAATAATCCCTTTAATAGATTTTCATATTTTGCACCAGTCCTACGCGATGTAGTTATAAGAGCTTTTGCTTTATGCCTCTTAACTAAGGACATAAAATTATTTACTAATTCATAGTAATCATCTCCGTCATATTTATATCCACCGCCATCTCCTCCAATCAATAACACAAAATATTTAGCATTTTTGTCAATATTTTTTTCATTACAAAAATATTTAACTTGTTGGTGTAAACCATTTGTGTCAATCATTCGAGTTGGCGCAATGCTCAAATTTATACAATTATTTGTATTTAAATTACTAAGTATAAGAAAAAAATATTTTGGATTTATCCCTCTCAATGAGCCAGAAAATATATTTTTCACATTTAGCACATGAGATAGCCATATATTTATAAACAAAGTGTCACCACCAGTTGAGACAATCAAGTCTATATTTTCATATGGTTTATTGTAATTTTTATAAAACAGTTTTATAAAAAAATCATTCAATATAAATCTATTATTTAGAAAATTATATCTAAGAATAAATCTAAAAATTCTCAAAAAAAATTTTGTTCTTATCGATATATCAATAGTTGTAGTTTCTACTTCATGTGTTTTTTGAATTGCACTTATAATACCATCGGTTATAGTAATATGACCAGCCCTGCCATCTGTGATTTTCAACACTTTTAATGTCATAAAATTCTCTTTTTATAAAATGCTTTTAAAATAATATATATATTCACGAAAGACTCTTTTTAGAATTTAAAAGATTTTCATATACCGATATAGTACTTTGGGTCATTGCTTTAAGTGTAAAATCTGTTGGCAATGTATCTTGAATATTAGAAGGCATATTTTTAAAAAGTTTTATGATTTTAGAACTTAAATCATCTATATTTTTATTTTCTATAACATAACCATTTATGCCATCTTTTATAATATTATTTAAACCTTCAAATGTTGTTGCTATTACTGGCGTGCCCATAGCTAATGATTCACTAACAGTTCTACCAACATTACCCATTTTCAATGATGCATTAACCAAAATATCACTCAAATAATAAATTTCTGCTATCTTGCTTATGCTTCCTGTAAAAATAATGTTATTTTCTACATTTTCTTTAATTGCCAATTCTTTTAAAGATTCAAAATATTCTTTTTTATCGTCTCTATAGCCTCCTACTATCAACCCAACGATATTGGGTATATCTTTCTTTGCAATGGCGATTGATTTAATAAATGTTTCATAGTCTTTTAGCCATGTAATTCTTCCGATACTAGAAACGATAAATTTTCCATCAAGATTGAATTGTTTTTTAAACTTATGTATAAAATCGAAATCTACATTGCTAGAGTTGAATAAATCAGTATCAACACCTCTTTGAATAACAGTTATTTTTCTTTTGTCAACATTGTAATTCTTAATGATATAATCTCTTACAACCTCACTTACACATATAACCTTATCCCCTTTTGTCATTATCTGGCTATACTTATTTACACTATTTAGTCCATGAACTGTGGTGACAAATGGTATATGAAGTGTTTTGTTTGCTAAATATGTGAGCCACGCAGGGACTCTACTTCTGGCATGGATAACATCTGGATTTAACTCTTTTAATAGTTTTCTTAATCCATAAACTCTACTTATAGCAGTAAAAGGATTTTTGCTTGCAATATCAAACTTGATGTATTTCCCCCCGTCAAGATTTATTGCTTCTACCTGTTTCCCGCCATTACTTATGACTACACTTTCATGTCCTAGTTTTACAAATTCTCGGTTTAACTCAACCGTTCCTCTTTCTACTCCACCTTCATTTAGTTCTGGTAAGAGTTGCACTATCTTCATATTTTTATGCCTTTAACAAATTTTCTAAAATCTATTTTTTTATTTTTATTCTCTATTTTACCATTAAATATATGCAAATACCCGTCATTTTCCAGTTTTGATATAAAGCTGTTAAACTTATTTTCTTTTTTTGACACAAGAGGCAAGATAACAATATTTGCTTTCCCAAAAGATATACTTTCGCTTATCATGGATGTACTATCACTTGTTATAAAAACAGTTTTACAATTTTCCAAAAAGTCTGGTATTGGATTAATAGGATTTTTTGAGTATATAATTTCATAGCCAAATTTATAACTTTTTATAAAATCCTCTATTTCTCTTGGTGTTCTTGGGGATGTAGTTACAGCAATTTCGTAATCTTTAAATTGTTTTTGTATAAAATCTAATTGGAATTTTAGCTTATCTTTATCCATATACAAATAACTATTATTTCCACCTATGACAATGCCCACAGATTGTTTCTTTGGCTTATATATATTTGATGGTTGAATATATGAAAAATTAGCAGGAATTTCTATAATATTTGGGCGTACTGGAGGGTTGTCATGAGACTGAGCAAAAATCACATCAAAATCATACTTATAACCACGAGGCAACATCATAGAAACTGATTTTATTTTAAACTTTTTTGCTATAACTTTTGAGGCATAGTAAGTGCCTGAACCAGCACACACTGCAAGGTTATATTTCTTATTTTTTAGTGATGATTGGATCCACTGATTATCTATCGTTATTTCTGGATTCCTGCCTTCGCAGGAATGACAAAATTCGTCATACTCAGGCTTGACCTGGGTATCCATACTCATATCTAAAATAGACATATTATAAAAACCTACCCTATCAAACAGATAAGACAATAGTTTAAAAAATCTATTTTTAAACTTCACATCAACAATGTCATATTCCAAATTCAAAAATTTACAAAATGCGATAGATTGATTTAGATGACCTTTTTTGCCATCACTAAATATGAGTGCTTTACTCACCATTTCCACCTATTGTGCATCCAAAACCATTGATTTGGATCTCTAGAAATGATATGTTCTATAGCTTGATTATATCTAGCTGTCATAGCAAGTAATTTTTCTTTTTCATCTTTTATCTCCCCAGCTTTATACTCTATCGGCTCATCTATATAGATCTCATATTTTCCACGAGATTTTCTAACTATACTTATAGGTACTACCAATGGATCAAATTTTAATTTTAAAGAAGCAGCGGATAGAGTCGTAGCTGCATCAAAACCAAAAAACGGTATTTGGGCACTATGTGTTCCACTAGTTTTTTGATCTATTAGCATACCAACATTTCCGCCACTTTTAAGTGTTTTCGCCATTGCTACCATGGAGTGATTTTTGTTAATTGCACGGTTACCATACTTCCCACGAAATGGCGTAGTAATTTTTCTCTCAATAATTTTATTACTTCCTATTCTACCAATAGCGAGCATAGGTAAACCATTTTTAGCCAAAAATTGAGCAGCAAGTTCCCAATTAGAATAATGTGCAGTTATAACTATTACACCGCTTGAAGAATTTGAAGAAATTTTGGTTAGTTTTTCTTTTGCTTCATTAATATTTTCTATGGCTTCATCAATATCAAATCTATCTACAAACATAAATAAAATCTCTGCTATAGTTTCCGAAAGTCCCAAATAAACTTTTTTTGCCATAACAAAAGCTTCTTTGTCATTTAGATTATAAATTTTTTGTAGGTTAGATATAGTTAATTCTCTTCTGCTTTTGAGACAATAAAATCCTATGAGAGAGAAAACTTTTATTTTTAAATATATCAAACTTTTTGGCAAGACTTTTGCTATCAATAAAAAGAATCTAACAAAGTAATATTGTATTTGTTGTATAACTATATTTCTGCGTAATTTTTTATTTGACAAGCATAATTCCTTAAGTACATTACTACTGATATTTTACTCTATTGTTTATAATAGTTTAGTTTACTCACAAATTAGGTTTAACAAAATTAGGTATAATCTGAAATAATTTAAATAAAGATAGAGTAATGATAGGAATCGTTAATTATAATATGGGCAATTTAGCCTCTGTTTCAAATGCATTTACTAAGCTTGGCATTAAAACAGAAATAGAAAATGATCCAAAAAATATACAAAATTATGACAAGCTTTTACTTCCTGGTGTTGGTGCTTTTGGTGATGCTATGACTCATCTAAAAAGCAATGGCATGGATGAAGCTATAAAAGATTTTGCAGCTTCGGGTAAGCCTCTTTTAGGAATTTGCTTAGGAATGCAACTACTTTTTGAAAGTAGTGAAGAGTTTGGCTCCAATGATGGTTTGGGGTTAATAGATGGTGAAATAGTCAAATTTGATGAAACAAAATTTGACCATAAACTCAAAATTCCACATATGGGCTGGAATGAAATATTTACAGAAAAAAATAGTCCTATTTTTGATGGATTACCAAAAGATTTTTATCTCTATTTTGTTCACTCTTATCATGTTGTGTGTGATGATAAATATACTATTGGTAAAACTCATTATGGGTATAAGTTTGTAAGTGCGGTTCAAAAAGATAACATATATGGTATACAGCCTCACCCAGAAAAAAGCCATGATAATGGGCTCAAGATATTAGAAAACTTTGCAAAAATATAATTTTTAGGAATAACAAAAAATGACAATACTACCAGCGATAGATTTAAAAGATGGTAAAGCAGTAAGGCTTACAAAAGGACTTATGGATAGTGCCAAAATTTATAGTGATGAACCATGGCAAGTGGCAAAAAGATTTGAAGAACTTGGAAGTAAGTGGGTACATCTAGTTGATTTAAATGGTGCATTTGCAGGAACTCCACAAAATCTTGAACAAATCAAAAAAATAAGACAAAACTGCAATCTAAATTTGGAGCTTGGTGGTGGCATAAGAGATGAAGATACTATAAAAATGTACCTTGATATTGGGGTTGATAGAGTAATACTTGGATCAATTGCTCTTAAAAATCCATCATTTGTCAAAGATATGGCAAACAAATATAGAGTTGTTGTAGGAATTGATGCAATTGACGGTATGGTTGCAGTCGAAGGCTGGGCGGAAGTTAGCAAAATTGCTGCAACTGATTTGGCGCGTGATTTTAGAGATGTTGGAGTTGAAGCTATCATTTGTACAGATGTTGGCAGAGATGGCATGATGAGTGGATTAAATCTAGACTTCACAAAATCCATAAAAGAAGCTTGCTCTCTAGAAACAATAGCCAGTGGCGGACTTAGGGATATAGAAGATATAAAAAAACTTCTTGAAACAAATATAGATGGGACTATTGTCGGAAAGGCATTTTACGAGGGAACGCTTGATTTAAAAGATGCATTTGAATTGGTATCAAACCAAAAGGAAAAAAATTGAACGATGAGTATTTTGAACTAACCATTACTACTGATGAAAAATATACAGATTTTATATCTGATATAGTTTGTGGCATAAGTGATGATGGCGTAGAAGTTGACAAAGAAAAAATAATAGTTAGAAGCGAAAATGACCTTTCATCATTGAATGAACAATTAAAAGAGATATTGAGTGATACAGAACTAAAAAATATAACTTTTAAATTAGAAAAAAAAGAAAATAGTGATTGGGTTCGGGCATATAAAAACTCTGTTGAGCCTATCGATGCTGGAGAGTTTTATATACATCCAAGCTGGTACGAAAGCTTAGATAATAAAATAAATATCAAAATTGATCCTGCATTGGCATTTGGTTCTGGTCACCATGCAACAACATTTAGTTGTTTAAACATGATAAGCAAATATCTAAACCCAGAGTTTAGTGTAATTGATGTAGGATGTGGAAGCGGAATACTTGCTCTTGCAGCTAAGAAAAAAGGTGCAAAAAGTGTTGACTTGTGCGATACTGATTTGCAAGCCGTTCAGAGTGCAAAAGAAAATTTTGCCCTAAACAATGAAACTTTCGATAACATCTGGGAAGGCAGTGCTGGAAAAACAGAAAAACAATATGATTTTGTACTAGCAAACATCATAGCTGATGTTTTAGTAATGATTTCAAATGACTTAAAAAAAATAACTAAAGATGATGGTTTAATAGTTCTTTCAGGAATTTTAGATAAAAAATCAGACTTAGTGCTTGATGCATTTAAAGATTTACAATTATTAGATAAAATACTAAAAGACGAATGGATGACATTGGTTTACAAAAAAGGAAGATAATGGCTGACGATAATCAAAATAACAATAAAAACGATAACGATAATAAAAACAAAAAGAATAATTTTTTCAACGAAAATCCACTTTTAGCTTTTGCGATATTTTCTATTATTTTAATACTTGTATTTAAAGCTTTTGTTGGGGATGACGCTGGCACAAGTCCTATGAGTAAACTTATAAATGATGGTGCTACTCAAACAAAACAAGTTAAATATTCTGAAGTTAAAAATGTAATAAAATCTGGCAATGCCAAAAGTGCAAAAATTACTCCTACAACCATAGAAGTAATTGCAAATGAAAAAGGCAAACAAATAAGATATGTTGCCTCAATGATACCAACTGGTGACAAAGAGCTAACAAACTTACTTGAAGAGAAAAAAGTAGTTTATGAAGGAATAATGGGTGGAGGATTTTTTTCCGAACTCATAAGTATGCTTATCCCTATACTTATATTTTTTGCAATCTGGATGTTTATAGCTAAACGAATGAGTAAGAGTATGGGTGGCGGAATACTTGGTGTTGGTAAATCCGATAAACTCATAAATGCCGAAAAACCAAATACAAGATTTAGTGATGTTGCAGGAGCAGAAGAAGCCAAAGAAGAGGTAAAAGAGATTGTTGATTTTCTTAAATATCCAGAAAGATACATAGAACTTGGAGCTAAAATTCCAAAAGGTGTACTTTTGGTGGGCCCTCCTGGAACTGGTAAAACACTATTGGCGAAAGCTGTAGCTGGTGAAGCTAGTGTACCATTTTTCTCGGTTAGTGGTTCAAGCTTTATAGAGATGTTTGTGGGTGTGGGAGCTAGTAGAGTTAGAGACTTATTTGCACAAGCAAAAAAAGAATCTCCATCTATAATTTTTATAGACGAAATTGATGCTATAGGGAAAAGTAGAGCAAGTGGTGGAAACTTTGGTGGAAATGACGAAAGAGAACAAACTCTAAATCAACTTTTAGCAGAGATGGATGGTTTTGGAACTACAACCACTCCTGTTATTGTATTGGCAGCTACAAATAGACCAGAGATACTAGATGCTGCACTTTTAAGAGCAGGTAGATTTGATAGACAAGTTCTAGTTGATAAACCTGACTATGAAGGCAGACTTGCAATACTACAAGTTCATATAAAAGACGTTAAACTTGGTAAAAATGTTGATTTAGAAGAAGTAGCAAAAGGAACAGCCGGACTAGCTGGAGCAGATCTTGCAAATATCATCAACGAGGCTGCTCTTTTAGCAGGAAGAAATGACAAAAAAGAGATAGAGCAAAGTGATCTTATGGAAGCAATAGAGAGAGCCTTTGTAGGGTTAGAGAAAAAAAATAGAAAAATAAATGAGTTAGAGAAAAAAATAGTTGCTTACCATGAAAGTGGTCATGCACTCATTGCTGAACTAACAAAGGGTGCTACAAGAGTAACCAAGGTTTCTATCATCCCAAGAGGGCTTGGTGCGTTAGGATATACTTTGCACCTACCTGATGAAGAAAATAGATTTTTATCACAAAAACATGAACTTTTAGCAGAAATTGATGTGTTGCTCGCTGGAAGAGCTGCTGAAGAAGTATTTTTAGGAGAAATTAGTACTGGTGCATCAAATGACTTGGATAGAGCCACAAATATATTAGAAAAAATGATTATGAATTATGGAATGAGTGATGTAGCTGGACTGATGGTATTGTCAAGAAACAATAATAGCTTTCTTGGTGGCGGAGGCGTAACCTCATCTTATAGTGAAAAAATCGCTGAAAAGATGGATGAACACATAATAAAAACGCTTAACAGTCGTTATGAATTTGTTAAAACAACACTAAAAGAGTATAGTGGTGCTATAGAAAATACCGTTGCTATATTACTAGATGTAGAAGTTATCGAGGGAGTAAAGGTACGCGAAATTATTGATACTTTTGAAAAAGAAAATAATTTAACAAGTCGCTTAGCTCACAGTGAAAAAGTGGCAAAAGAAAAAGCTGATAAAAGAAAACGAGATGAAGCCAAATAAAATAGCTTTTTTACTACCAAATTTTTTTACTGCAGTCTCAATTTTTTTAGGGATACTCAGTATCGTAAAGGCTAGTATTGGTGATTTTGAAACTTCGGCTTGGCTCATTATGATTGCTACTATTTTTGATGGGCTAGATGGCAGAATAGCAAGACTTACAAATACTATGAGTAGTTTTGGGGGAGAGTTTGATTCACTTGCCGATGTTGTTGCTTTTGGCGTAGCCCCCGCTATGCTTCTATTTTTTTATATAGGTCATGATTATGGAAGATTTGGAATTTTAGTATCTGCACTTTTTGTTATATTCGGGGCTATTAGATTAGCTAGATTTAATTCCGCATCACAAAACAAAGAACCATCTGTATTTATAGGTCTTCCTATACCAGCAGCAGCATCTGCAGTTACTATGGGAATTCTTTTTTTATTGGATTATAAATTTAAAAATCTAAACATACTTTTTTTAATTATAGTATTGATGATAAGCGTACTTATGGTTAGTCACATAAGATATCCATCTTTAAAAAAAATAAATGTTGACAATGCATTTTTTTATAAACTATTTGTAGTTTTTACTATCGTATCTTCCATTATATATATTTATAGCATAGAAGGGTTGGCAATAGTAGTATTGGGTTATGTGATATTTGGTCCAATTAGAGCTACTTACTATTTGATAAAAAGTAAAAGAAGGGTTTAGTTTTTTTGTGTGTGGGTGTGAGTGTGAGAAAAGTCCGTCATCCTCGGGCTTGACCCGTGGATCCAGATAGATTCCTGCTTTCGCAGGAATGACAGAAAAAGTATTAAAACTTATATTTCAACTGTGTATAAACATATCTTCCTGGCTCATTAAGAACCATTGTATCTGTCGCTCCAGTAAGAAGTGTCAAATCTTTATAACTGTTTGATACCGCATAATCACTATCAAAAAGATTATCAACCCCAAATGCAAGCTCTAAACCATTACCTAGATTTTTAGTTGCTTTTAAATTAACAACATTATATCCATCAAGTTTTTGCTCACCATTTGCATCATCAATTCTACTCCATGGAGCAGCTACTATTAAATTGCCTTCAACTTTAAGAGTATCACTATAATTATAAGTAGCTCCCAATATCGCTTTAAATGGTGGGATATCTGGTAGATTTGTATCTGTTTGTCCTGTCAATGGATCATCTTTTGTGCCTCTTTGATAGGCCACGGAAGCATCTATAATCAAGCTTTCACCAACATAATATGCACCACTCATCTCTATACCATAAAGAGATGCATCTACGTTTTCATATTGATTAGTCGTAGCATTGTATGCTATAAAGTTATTTAATTTACTATAAAAAACTTTTGATTTAAAATCAAAATTATCAAATTTCTTTTCAAACCCTAAATCAATTTCATTATTTGTTACATTGTCTAAATTAGGATTTCCTATAACAGTTCCTGTATTTGAAGTAAAGTAAAGCTCTTTTGCATCGGGAACACGATTAGATCTTCCAAGACCAGCAAAAACTTTTAATGTTTTATCTATATCATAAGTAGCAAGTGTATATGCACTAACATCATTAAAATCTCTTGTTTTTATACTTGCTCTTTCTATATCAGTATTGTCATATCTAGCGCCAACTTCAACTGATAGATTATCACTAATTTTTATTTTATCTTTGGCAAATATTGCTCTATTTAGTGTATCAACATCGTTTATGCTTTTAGTTGCTATTGGTGTTATAACGCCTGTTGCAACAGTTGTTCTATAATATCTACCATCCCAATTTCTATTGTTTGCATCAATCCCAGCTGTTATCTCATGGTTACCTATGTCAAATTTATTTGTTAGTTTAGCACCCTCTACTTCTGTCTCTAGATGCGATGTCATATACATAGTTGCGCCTGCATTTCTGTATTGTGTGTTCATTGGATGATCTACTGTTGATCTAAATGCTTCAAAAGTTAATTTTTTTGAAAACTCTCCAAGATTCTTAGCTGTATAGTTAACATTAAAAATATTAGAATTATCATAGAGGGCATCCATAGGAGTGTTTGGATAAAGTACATTATCGCTCCTATTCATTGTATAACTTAACATCAACTCTTGATTATCTGTTATGTTCCAATATACCTTGCCCATAAGGGTTTTTTTAGAAAATGCATCCAAATCTTGATAGGCGGTTTGATACTGATTCCCAGATACAGCATGTCCAGCTGCTATAGCATTTGCGATTTGGTCTACAAAATCATCACCATTGCCATCTTTATATTGTCCACCTTTTTCCGCTGATCCACTAAGCAAAAATCTAAGCTTTTCAGTACCTCCGCTAAGCATAAATGCACCTTTTAAATAATCCCAACTTCCAGCATTTATACTAACTTCGCCATGAGTTTCTTTGGTAGGTTGAAGTGTATGTACTTTTACATCAGCAGAAAGTGAACCGAAATCAGATACATTAAATGGTCCTTCATTTACTTCTATAAAATCTATATTGTTTGTAAGAACATGAGAAATAGGAGGATCCATACGATTTGGACATGCTCCACAAACTTTTGCTCCATCAATTGTTACGGTAATATTGTCTTTCTTTTGTCCTCTTATAAGTATATCGTTAGCTATACCACTTCTTCTAGAAATATTTATACTTGCTTTTTTCTTAGATAGTGCTTCACCAAGGTCGGCTGATCTTATATCCTCGCCTCTTACATCTTTTACTATTGTTGTATCAATCTTTTCTTCTACATCAATTGTTCCTAAACTCTCACTCGCATTGATTGCTGTTATACAAACTAGCGACAATCCTAACATCCTAAATATCATCTATACCCCTTTTTGAAAATTAAAATATAAAAATATCAAGAAATTGTTAAATGAATGTTAAAATAGTGTTAAATTATCGTCAAAAAGGAGTAGTAACCAAAAACAAGTATAAAAAGTCAAAAAATATACTTGTTTTTTGTTTTACAAAGGGGGTATTGAAAATATGCCATTATTTTGTTAAGTGGATATTAAGTCAAATAATTATTTTTGAAATATCTAAAATTACTCTTGTTCCTTGATTTTTTTTAGAATTTATTGTTATGCTGATTCCTTCTTTATTGCAATAATCTTTAACTATTGCAAGCCCTATACCCTTACCATCATTTTCAACATCTCCTTGATAATATCTATCATATATTTTTATAATCTGTGTATCATCCATGCCCATTCCTCTATCTATAATTTCTATAACATTGTTTGCTATTTTTATAGTTATTGGCTCATCTTTGGGAGAATATTTCATGGCATTTGATACTATATTTTCAATCATTTGCTCAAATCCAATTTTATCTGCGATAAGCTCTACATTTTCCAATTCAAAAATAAATTCATTTCTATCTTGATCTATAAAAGGCTCACAGCATTCCTTGACGATAATATCTGCATAAAATTTTTCTTTTTTTATAGGTTGTATCTCTTTTATAATATTGTAAACCAATGTTTCATATAGTCTTTTTAGTCTAGAACTTGCATGTTCTATTCTCTCGGCTCTAGTTATATCTTTTGGAGAGGAAAGATTACGAGAGAGCATTTTTGAATTTGCCGTTATTGTTGTAAGTGGTATATTTAATTCATGGATAATTTCATCTGTAATATGTAGTAAATTTTTTTCTATTTTATATTTTGATTCAAGTAAATATGAAACAAGAATATAAACAAAACCTGTTGAAACTATAACCATAAGCCCCAGTGAAACAAAAAAAGAAAGATTATCAAAGCCATAATATTTGCCAAAAAAATATGGGGCCATCCATAGCAGTATTAGCAATATCTCTAAAGTTATAACTGCTATTATTATCTCTTTTTTTATCTCTTTAAACAATACCCAATGCCTCTAATATTTTCTAAATGATCGCCAAAATATTTTTTTAATTGTGTTACATAAACCCTGATTGAACCATCGCTAGCCTCACTTGCGCTACTCCAAATGTATGTCTTTATCTCTTCGGCTGAAACTACCCTGCCATTTGCCTCAATAAGAACTTGCAACAATTGTCCTGCTTTGGTACTTAACTCTTGTTCATTTTCTTCTAAAAATAACTTTTTGCTGTGTATATCAAAAGTAAATCCATGTATGAGCACTTTATCATCTCTTGTTTGTCTTTTTAAAAGTGCATTTACACGACAACTAAGCTCATCTAAGTCAATAGGTTTTTTCAGATAGTCATCTGCTCCAACTTCAAATCCCTGTTTCAAAGAAGCAGTATCACTTTTTGAAGTTATAAACATTGCTGGAGTTTTATCTCCGCTTGCTCTAAGTTTAGTTAATATTTCAAATCCACTTTCATATGGCAATTTTACATCAAAAAGATAACAATCATATCTCTTTTTATAACTCATCTCAAAAGCACTATATGGATCATATACGCTATCAACACTATACCCATCATCTTCAAGAAAATCTTTTAGAGTGGCGTTTAACGCCTTATCATCCTCTAATAGTAATAATCGTACTCCCATATTTTTCCTTAATCTACATATATCTTAAAGGTACATGCCACCATTTACTTTTAATGTCTCGCCTGTTATATAACTAGCGTGATCACTAAGTAAGAATGCTACGCTTTGGGCAACCTCTTTTGCTTCTCCAAATCTTGCAAGAGGGATTTTAGAAGTAAATGCTGCTTTTATCTCATCTTTTAATATTTCTGTCATTTCTGTAGCTATAAAACCTGGAGTTATTGTATTAAATCTTATCCCCCTGCTCGCACCTTCTAGTGCAAAACTTTTGTTCATAGCAATCATACCGCCTTTGCTTGCAGCATAATTAGCCTGACCAACATTTCCACTCTCACCAACTATAGAAGCAACATTTACAACTGCACCAAATCTTGCTTTGCTCATAGTTTTAAGTGCTTCTCTGCAACCTATAAAAGCTGACTTTAGATTTGCTTCTATAACACCCATAAAATCATCACTACTCATACGAAGAGCTAATTTGTCATTTGTTATTCCTGCATTATTAACCACATAGCTAAGACCGCCATCAACTTCAACTATTTTTTTTACCGCATCTACAAAAGCACTTTCGTCACTAACATCAAAACCTATGATTTCCGCTTCGCCGCCTGCCTCTTTAATAGTTTTTTTTACATCCAAAGCTTGAGCTTCTCCGCTTCTATAATTTACCCAAACTTTAAGTCCATAGCTTGCCATTACTTTGGCAATTTCAGCTCCTATGCCTCTACTCGAGCCAGTAACTAATACATTCTTTCCGGTAAATTCCATTGTTATCCTTTTACTTATTTATATTTTTGCATCACAAGTAGTACATAATCTATTTTTTATGTATTCAAACTCTTCATAATCATCTTTTGTTATTTTATCACTATATATCATATGATTTAATTGATCCAATATATGCATCTTACACAATCTATCGTTATACAATGCTTCATTTATTGTATCTAAATGTTTTTCTATATCTATATCGCCTTGTATTGACTCCAAAAGCTCCATCGCTTCTTCATTGTCACAATTAAAGTCTGCCCCTAGAATCTCACAAAAAAGACGTGCTTCTCTTTTTATGTTTCTTTTTTCTTTTTTAGCTATATAAGCCAAAAGATACGCAACTGATTTTTTTATTTTTTCTTGCATAGGCTTTCCTAATATAAAAATAGTTTGCAAAATAATATCATAAAAATATTTGTTTTGTAAATAGGTTAAAATAAAAATTTATAAATTTTTTTTAAAATAACTTTAATCAATGCCTATAAGAGATTCGTCCATCTCTTTTGGCTTATCAATTCCCATAAGTTCTAAAACGGTTGGAGCAATATTATTTAAGCCACAATTACTTTTTAGCTTATTAACCTTATCAGCTACAACAAAACACCAAACATCCCCTACAGTATGATTAGTGAGTGTGTGCCCAGCTGAATCACACATCTCTTCACAATTTCCATGATCACTTGTAATAATTATAGCATAACTTTTTTCTCGTGCAACATCAAGAATCTTTAATATTTCATTATCTACTGCCTCTACTGCTTTTACTGCTGCTCCGTAGTTACCAGTATGCCCTACCATATCTCCATTGGCAAAATTAACAACGATAAAATCATATTCTTTTTTTATAGCATCCCTTGCCATCTTGCCAACTCTTGGTGCTGACATTTCTGGCTTCATGTCATATGTTCTAACGTCTGGACTTGGTATCAAAACTCTATCTTCTCCACTAAAAGGCTCTTCTATGCCACCATTTAAAAAAAATGTTACATGTGCATATTTTTCAGTTTCTGCTGTATGAAACTGTTTAAGCCCAGCTTTGCTTATAACTTCTGCCAAAGTATTGATTGGATTATCTTTTGGAAATAAAACAGGATAATTAAAATTTACATCATAAAGAGTCATTGTTGCAATGTTTAAATTGCACTTTTTTGTTTCAAAGTGATTAAACTGTTTATCGCCAAGAGCCATTGTTATCTCTCTTGCTCTATCAGATCTAAAATTTACCATCAAAACAGAATCATTATTAGCAATACCATCAAATATATCAAAAGCAACAGGCTCTATAAATTCATCATTTTCACCCTTTTTGTAACTTTGCTCAATATATTTAAAAGGAGTTAGATTTGTTTTTGGTTTTGCAAAAGAGATTGCATCGTATCCTTTTTGTACCCTCTCCCATCTGTTGTCTCTATCCATAGTGTAGAATCTACCACCAATAGTTGCTATATTTATATCATTGTCGCAAATTTCTTCGACTTTAGCCAAAAAGTCTTTTGCACTTGTCGGACCAACATCTCTGCCATCTGTTATAAGATGAAGCCATACTTTTTTGCCTTGATTTTTTGCTATTAGTGCAACTCCTACTATATGGTCTATATGTGAATGCACACCGCCATCGCTCATAAGACCAATTAAATGTAGTGTATCACTTTTTGATAGCAACTGGTTTAGGACAACATTTTTCTCTAAACCGCCATCAGCTAATGCCTTTGAAATTTTAACTAAATCCTGATACAAAACTCTTCCACTACCTATCGTCATATGCCCTACTTCACTATTTCCCATCTGCCCCTCAGGCAAACCTACACTCAAACCATGTGTAGAAATTAGGGTATGTGGTACATTTTTAAAAAGATAGTTATAAGCTATTTTTTTTGCGCCCAAAAATGCATTACAGCTAGAGTTTGGCTTATGTCCTATGCCATCTGTAATTACAAGAATTGTTTTTTGTCCGTTCATTATCTCTCTTTTTCTTTTCCAAATAAATATATAATAATTGTTTTTATTATATCAAATTTTCAATAACTAAAACCTACAATGTATTATAAGATCTATCTCCAGCATCGCCGATACCAGGTAGTATATATTTTTTATTATTCAGTTCTTTATCAATCTGTGCTATGTATATATCAACATCTTGATGCCTAGAACTAACAAAATCTAAACCTTCAGGTGAACCTATAATATTAAAACTGAGTATTTTGGATGGATTTTTCTTTTTTATAATTTCAATTGCATAATCCAATGATCCTCCTGTTGCAACCATAGGATCAAGTAATATGGCTATTTTACCATCAAGATCTGGAACTCTATCATAAAACAATTTACTCTCGAATGTTTCATCATCTCTTTTGAGTGCTAAAAAACCTGCCTTTGCATTTGGCATAATTTCTAATGCTCCATCAAGCATAGGGAGTGCAGCTCTTAAAATTGGGATAAAAACATATTTTTCTTCGTCTAAAAACAAAAACTCTTGTTCACCCATCCAAGTTGGTATTTTTTTGCATATCATCTCTTCTTTTTCAAAAGCACTTATGACTAATATTTTTGCTATTTCACTTATATATTTACGAAATAAAAAACTTTCTAAATTAATATTTCTAATTTTTGATATGTAGTTTAAAATCAATGAATTATCTATCTTTTTAATCATTTCTAATCCCTATACCTAGTTTTTACAATCGTATCAAAAAATAATAATTTACAACTTATACTAAACTACAAATATATATTTCGATTTTAGAAAAATTTCGAATACTATTATAAATAATTATTGATTTGTTATTAATAAAGTATTAATTATATAAATATATAATTCTATTTTATTATAACATATAAGGTAGTTAATGATTACACCCTTAAAAGCCCTCAGAAAAAATAAATTTAAAACTGCATTAATTTTTTTTAGTATGGTTGTTGCAATTAGTGCCATTTTCCTTATTAGTGCTATATCAAATGGCATTGTAGGGATGTATAGTACGATGCTTAAAACAGATGGCGATATCATAGTAACCCAAAGAGGTATTGCAGATACATTTTTTAGCGATATAAACTATACAATAAAAAAACGAATTGAAAAAATAAGTAATGTAAAAGAAGTAAATGCGCTTATTTTAGGTGCTGCTCCTGTAGATAATCTGCCAATTGTTGGGATATATGGAGTTAGTGAAAATAGATTTGATAGCTATAAATTAATTAGCGGAATTTATCCAAAATCAAATGAAGTTATAATGGGACAAAAAATATATAAGATGTTAAATTCTCCCAAAAAAATAGTAATTTCAAAAAAAGAATTTAATGTTAGTGGCGTTTTTAAAAGCAAAATAGGCTTTGAAGATGGCGGGGTAGTAATGAGACTTGATGATGGGTCTAAAATTTTTCATAAAAGCACATCAATATTTTTGGTATCTCTTAAAGATATAGAATCCAAAAATACAATAACTGATATAAATCATTTGAATAGTGATATTGAAGCGAAAACAACAGATAACTTCATAGATAATTACAATCAATTCAAAATTATAAAAACAAGTTCTGATGTCATATCTGCCCTTGCATTTCTAATGGGAGTACTTGGAATTGTAAGTATGATGAGTATGGTTGTTAATGATCGTAAAGTTGAATTTGGAATAATGCGTTCAGTTGGGCTGCCAAGCAAAACCATTATAATCAAATTAGTAGCAGAAACCATAATAATAGCTATATTCGCATATATTTTTGCACTTGCGTTGTCGTATATTGTATTGGAAATTATACAAAATACACAAAAATTCCAAGGCTATATCAATGGTGAAATTACATTTTCTTTAGGAGCTTTGATATTTTTTACTTCTGTGTTAATGGCAATTGTGGGAACGCTACTCCCAGCGATATGGGCATCTAGAGTTGATCCTATGAGTTTAATACTAAGAGGTGCATATTGACACTAAGAGCAAACAATATAGAACATTTTTATGGATCTGAACATATTTTGCATAATATTAGTTTAGAAATTATGCCAAAGAAAATAACGGCTATCATAGGTGAGAGCGGTAGTGGCAAAACAACACTACTCGCCATTCTTTCATCCTTACTTAAACCGACTAGGGGAACTATCTATTATGACGATATCTTGCTTAGCAATATAAAAAATATTGATCTATTTCGTAAGAAAAATATTGGTTTTGTGTTTCAATTTCATTATCTTATTGATTATCTTACATTAAAAGAGAATATTGCTTTGGGAGCATTAAAAGAATCTGATAATATAGAAGAGTTAATAAAAACTCTTGGCATATCAAATTTAGCAAATAGATATGGTAATGAAGTTTCAGGAGGCGAAAGACAAAGAGCAGCAATTGCTAGAGCTCTTGTAAATAGTCCATCTTTTGTTTTTGCGGATGAACCAACTGGTAACCTTGATACAAAAAATGCTATAGGAGTTTTTGAACTATTTAGAAATTTTAAAGATACTAGCTTTATTGTGGCAACTCACGATAAAAAGATTATAGACTATGCTGATATTATTATAGAAATGGAGGATGGTTATGTTAAAAACATTTCTAGCCAAAGAACTTAATCTTTTATTATTATGGCTATTAATTGGATTTTTTGCTGGTTTTATCTATTCTATAGAGCTTCTTGGTATAAGTGATTTTAATTCACTCTTGGTTGCTAGTCGCATGAGATCTTTACATATTTCACAAATGTTATATGGATTTTTTCCTCTTGTACTGTCTATTTTGCCATTTGCTCTTTTTGATAAAGATAAAATTTTAGATGTATCAATCATGACAAACCTCAAAAGATATTTTATAGTTTGGAATATATTTTTACTATTTATGAGTGTTACTATTTTGTTTGGTAATATGAGAGGATTGCCATTTTATGATTTTGCATATTGGTTAAATTTTATACTTGCCTTTAGCGGTATTTTCTATATAATAGCTATATTCTTGGCTTTGAAAAATTATAAAAACGATAGACCACTATGGGTAAATATCTCATTAATTGTTGTAATTACAGCACCGCTTTTATTGGTATTTCTCATGAATCCATCGTATGGTCAGGTAGAAAAAACACTTGTCGGTCCTCATGGAGATAATACTTTAGGTATGAGTTTTGCACTTATCCCATTATACTATCTACTTATCAAATTAAACAGTACAAAGAATTTTGTCCCGAAAAAAAATATTTTATGGATTATTCCTTTTACTGGATATATTATCTCACTTATTATCCGCAATTTTTTTCATACTCTTACTTATAATGAAGAATGGTTTTTCCAATATCTAACATTGCTATATATTCCGCTTTTATATTTTTGGCTCAAAGATTCTAGTGTTAATTTTAAAATAAATCCTTATCTTATCATATCAATTTTTGCATTTGTTTTTGTAGACATTGAAGGTAATATACTATTTGTCCCGCAAATAAGATGGCCAGTTCACAGAAATGACTTGATAATTGCTCATGCACATATCGCTATGGGAATTGGTGTTGCATTTATGGCAATGTCTATTTTACACTATATTTTGCCAAAATTATTTGATAAAAAAGTAGCTATACTTTGGACTATTTTAATCAGTTTTATAGGGTTAGTTTTAAGTCTATCAGGACTAAGCGAAGCAGGAATTATAGATGTAAATATCAAATATTTTTGGATGGCGAGAGCATTTTTTGGATTTTTGATTATATGCTTGATATGTTTTATGCTGTTTAAAAATCTTGATATTAAAATAGACTCTAAAATGAAACTATATCATTTAATCGGATTTGCAAGTGATGCCATTGGTGGTGTTTTGCTTATCTTGATAGGTAATTTACTTTTTACACAGTTTGGTTTTAAATTTATAGGTGGTTGGGAATATGTAGTTTTTGCTTTTATGATTGGTACTGGAACGATTCACTATTTTGGACTTTTTGAGGAAGGTGAAACACTAGCAAATGTTAGTGCTGTCATTAGATTGCTTGTTGCTTCTATGTTCATAGCACTGTTTACAACAAAACTCATAGATGGCATAGGAGTGCTTGTTGGCACATATGATGCATCATTTGCTTTTATTTATTTATTATTTTTAAAAGATAGAAAATGAATTTATTTGTTTTAATTCTAAGTGCTCAACTTTTATATTATCTTCTTATTGCACAAACTGGTATAGTTGGAGCCTTTAATTCTGATATACACAATTTGTATACTTTGCCACTAGGTGGTATAACTGGTGGCTTATTAGCAGCATTTACGGCACATAAACATATAAAAATACAACTTTATATAATGTTTTTTTCTCAATTTATACTTTCATTCTTTTATCCACATTACTCGTTGATAGAAATATTTATACTAGGATTTGTAGTTGGATATACTGCCCCACTACTTTTCTTTATTTTTGAAACTCAAGAGAGAATAGGTTTAGCTATAGGACTATGTCTATCATATGTCATAGGGACCATATTTTATACATATCCATTTGACCAAAGAGGTATTATAGCTTTTGTTTTATCATCAGTTTCTATCATTGCACTTTGGTTTTTAGATATAAAATCGCAAAAGGATATTTTTACAAAAGTAGATTTTAAAATAATTTTAATTTTAATTTTATGGATATTTGCAGACTCAACTCTTTTTGAAACTCTTAGCAGATCAAATGATATGGATATCTGGAGTAAATATACTTTATATATTATCATTTTTCATATTATTGGAGTAATTGCGGCATATAAATACCCAATAAATGTTGTTACAAAAAATAATATCATTTTGCCTCTTTTTATTTTATCTTATATTTTATTTGCAATAAAAATACCAATATTATTGGCTATTATCTATCCATTTACCATTTCATATTATAATTTCTCATTATTTAGTTATATAATTAAATTAAATAATATACGTTATATTGCATTTTCAATGATTGCCATTGGGTGGTTAGCAACAAGTATGGCAAATGCCGTAGCTCTTGAAAAGCAACTTTGGGTTGCATATACAATCTTAGCACTTTCAAGTGCAACATTTTTAATTTTAAATAGGAGAAAAATATGAAAAAAATATTAGTTTCACTTACACTTTTGAGTGTCTTAATGTATGGTGGCAATCTAAAATTCCAATCTGGATATATAAAAGGTCATACTGAAGTTTTTGGTGACAGCACAATAGATCCAGTATCTCACAAAGCCACATCAAAATTAACTATTGTAAACAATCCAGATACAATAAAAGGCACCATTGAAGTATCTATTAAAGATTTTATAAGCGATAACAGCGAAAGAGATGAACATATGCAGAGCGTAATGGAATCTTCTTCTTTCCCAAAAGCAATATATAGTATATCAAGTATAACTTCAACCGGTGGAGACAAATACACACTAAACGGTACTTTAAATTTACATGGCATATCTAAACCTCTTTCATTTAATGGTACCATTACGAATGAAGGCAAATATGTACACATAAAAGCAAAAAGCAAAATTAAATTGACAGATTTTGGCATAACACCACCAAAACTGCTTTTACTTACTGTCAGAAATCAAATAGATTTAAGTGTTGATGTGTTACTGAAATAGATAATTTCTCCGATATCGACTATCGTTGTTTCAAATAGATAAGTTTGCTGTCGGAGTATATTTTCTAACCACTCTAGTGGTTCATGTAGAGCTTCGTCTGACAATCTAAATGTTCCATAATGTACAGGTATTAATCTTTTAGCATTCAAATCTGCACATGCCGCAAGTGCTTCTTGTGGATTGATATGATCATGTTTCATTATATATTCTGGCTTATAAGCACCGATTGGCAAAAAGGCACTATCTATATTAAATTTTTCGCCAATTTTAGCAAAATGTTCACCATATCCACTATCGCCTGCATAATATATGTTATGTGCTTTACTGTTTATTATAAACCCTCCCCAAAGAGCTTTATTTTTATCAATACCCAATCTATTACTCCAGTGCAATGATGGAACAAATGTGATGGTAGTGTCTTTTATTTTTATATTCTCCCACCAATCTAATTCAATTAGTTGATTATATTTGCCCAAATATCTTTTGAAGCCCTTTGGAGCAATAATTTTAACATTTGGATTTTTTTTAATAAAAAATTTTATTGATGGCATATCAAAATGATCATAATGGGCATGTGTAATTAGTATGATATCTGGTATAAGTTTGTCTTTATCAATAGGAAGCTCGGTAACTCTTTTATAAAATGGTATATTATCCAAAACAGGATCTACAATAATATTTAAATTATCTATATTTGTCCAAACAGTAGCATGACCCAGCCATATTGCATAATTTTCTTTTGGAAGTTTATCTTGTTTAATAATTTTGATTTTATCACAATTATTGATTTTTGGATTTATGAAATATTTATAAAACCCCCATTTTAATAGACTAAAAAAAGATATCCTGCTGGATGTATAGATATTGTTTTTCATTAAAATCCATATTTATATATTTTAAAATTTTTATCATAAAGACTTTTAATTAAGTACAAAATAAACAAACTTAATTTTATAGTTAAATTATATCAATATTTAGTTGATATTTATTTTCAAATGCTTATTCTTCAAAAGAAACATAGTAAAATAAGCCATTAATTTTAAAACAAAGATATAAGATGCTTTATTTGTTGTCACAATTTCTGTCTTTCAAGCTTTTTGGTTATATTACAGTAAGGGTTGGGATTGCCTTTTTTATCTCACTCTCTCTTTCGCTTTTCCTTATGCCAAGATATATACGCTGGGCTATGGCAAAAAAAGCCAATCAACCTATAAATAAATTTGTTCCTGCACATGATGGTAAAAAACACACTCCAACTATGGGTGGTGCAATCTTTGTTTTATCTGCCGTTATAGCAACATTAATAGCTGGCAATTTTACCAACATATATCTAATTGGTGGTCTTATAACAATTATTGGTTTTGCATTTGTAGGATTTAAAGATGATTATGGCAAAGTTGCCTCTGGTAATAATTTAGAAGGTTTGACCCCTAAGGGGAAAATGGGACTTTTAATTCTTATATCATTGATTGTTGTTGGAATTTTATATTATAAACATTTTCCAACCACTCTTTATATACCTTTTCTTAAAACTCCTCTTTTTGATATGCATTTTATGGCAATTCCTTTTTGGATTTTAGTGTTTATAGCTACCTCTAATGCCGTAAATCTGACAGATGGCTTGGATGGTCTTGCAACTGTTCCATCAGCTATAGCACTTACAACACTTGGATTCATTATATATGCAACAGGACATGCAGAAATGAGTAAATATCTACTAATACCACATATTAGTGATGTTGGGGAGGTTTCAATACTAATTGGTGCTTACATCGGTGCATTGATTGGGTTTCTTTATTACAACTGTTATCCTGCCGAAATTTTTATGGGAGATACTGGTAGCCTAGCAACTGGTGGTCTTATAGCCTATCTTGCTATTATTGCAAAAAGCGAGGTTTTGCTTATATTAATTGGTGCTGTATTTGTAGCTGAGACAGTATCTGTTATATTGCAAGTCGGAAGTTATAAACTAAGGGGTCAGAGAGTTTTTTTGATGGCTCCAATTCATCATCATTTTGAATTAAAAAAATGGGCTGAAAATAAAATAATTGTAAGATTTTGGATGGTTGCATTCCTAGCAAATGTACTTGCTCTTATTACTCTAAAAATTCGTTAATGGATACAGATGTACAAAAATAATATTAAGCCGACTCTTTTTGGTTATGGAAAAACAACAAAAGCAATTGCTAAACTTCATAGTGGTGGTTGTATATTTTTTGATGACAACACAAAAGAGTCTTTTATAGATGATATGGGAAATCAGATACTTCCATCTCATCTATTTGATCCAAGCGAAAGCAAATTAGAAGTTATGACTCCTAGTTTCAAACCAACACATCCACTTGTAGCCAATGCTAAAAATCTACTTAGTGAGTATGACTATTTTTTAGGTTTTGGGGATAAGAAACCATTCAATATATGGATAAGTGGAACGAATGGTAAAACCACAACTACACAAATGCTTACGCATTTACTTGAAAAAAAAGGTGCATTAAACGGTGGAAATATAGGAACTCCTTTGGCTGAACTTGATTTTAATGCTCCTATTTGGATTTTAGAGACAAGCTCTTTTACTCTGCATTACACTCACTCTGCAACACCAAATATCTATCTTCTTTTGCCAATAACACCAGATCATCTTGACTGGCATGGAAATGCCCAAGGTTATATAGAAGACAAATTAAAACCTTTACTTACTATGAAAGAAGGCGAAATGGCTCTTGTCCCAAAAGGACTACCTTTGCCACAAACAGATGCTTTTATAGTTGAGTATGATACTAATGAATTTTTATGTGAATATTTTGACATTGATATATCTAAAATAAAATTCAAAGGTGCATTTTTACAAGATGCACTTCTTGCTATGGCAGTCATAAAAGCTCTGTTTGACGAAATTGATTATGATTTAATTAATAGTTTTGTCATAGAGGGTCATCGTCAAGAAGAGTTTAAAGACAGTAAAGGAAGGCTTTGGGTAAATGATTCTAAGGCTACAAATGTTGATGCTGCCCTTCAAGCTATAAAAGTTTTTGGCGACAAACCACTACATCTCATATTGGGCGGGGATGACAAGGGTGTTGAGTTAGATGAGTTTTTTGTTTCCGTTAAACCTTATAATCCTATTATTTATACTATTGGTGCCAATGAAGAAAAATTACTAAAATTATCAAAAAAATTTGGACTTAAAACAGTCGAATGTCATAACATTGCTAATGCAGTCAAAGAGATTGACAAAAATCACAACTTAAATTCTGTAGCACTGCTAGCTCCAGCAGCTGCGAGTTTAGATCAATTTAGCTCTTATAAAGAGAGGGGTGAAGTCTTTATGAATTGCGTAAAAACACTTTCTTGATTTTATTTTTATTTTAATTTTCAACATCCGGATTAATACCGAATGTTGGTTTTATGGTTAATTAATTATTGGTTTTGGAGTATTCTCTGTGCTTGCAGGAAGCATAGGATATTTAATTTCAGGTTTTCTTCCTGTTAAAGATTTTAAAAATATTTCTATTTTAGCGACATCTGCATCATTGATTGCTGTATTAAGCTGAACTTTACCCATAGTTTGGATGGCTTCTTTTAATGTCCAAATCTGTCCGTTATGGAAATATGGTGCGGTTTCTGAAATATTTCTAAGAGTTGGCACTTTTACCATTTTCATTTTATCGCCTACAAAATCGCCTACATTTTTATATTGATATACACCTCTTGCATCAAAAACTTGCATGCCTCCTCCGATACCAATACCGGTATGGCAATTAATACAACCTTTATCTACAAATAATGTTAATCCTTCTTTTTCTTCATCACTCAATGCTTTTGAATCACCGTTTAAAAAATCATCAAATCTTGATGGCGTAACAAGTGTTCTTTCAAATAATGCAATGGTATCAGCAACCAATTCAAATGTTATTTTTACATCATTCCCATATGCTTTTTTAAACTCTTCAACATATTCTGGAATTGATGTAACTCTTTGTACTACTAATTCTTTTGAAGCAGCCATCTCGGGAACAGCCTGTATTGGTCCTTGTGCTTGATCTTCCAAGTGGGGACTTCTACCATCCCAAAACTGAACTTTATTAAATACAGAGTTATAAACAGTTGGCGAATTTAAATTATGAGGATTTGCTTTCCAGCCATCGCCTATAGCAGCTTCCACTCCATCAACACCACCTGTTGCGAGATTATGACAAGTATTACAACTAATAAGTTCACTTTTTGATAATCTTGGATCAAAATATAGTTTTTTGCCTAATTCGACCTTGGCTTCTGTTATAGGATTTTTAGAATTCTCAATCAGTTTTTTTAACTCTTCCTCATCTGCTGGTATAGCCTTTATACCAAAGCTTAAAACTTTTTGTGCCAAAGGGTCTAATGTTATAATTTTGGTATTTGCCTGATTTGACTCATTTGCTAATTTATTATTATCCTCATTTTTATTACAGCCAGTTAGTGCAAATATAGACATAAAGCCTATAAAAAATATTTTTTTGTTAATTTTCATCACTTCTCCTTATTTATAAGTTGAGTGTATGATAGTATAATTAAACTTAATAATAAATAAAATTTATTAATAAAAATTATTAAATGATACTTTATTTCTAATTGAAAAGGGTATGAAAGTTTTCAACTTCTAGTGATGCAGAGCCTACAAGCACACCATCTACATTTGCTGTCGAAAGTACTTCTTTTATGTTTGAACTATTTACGCTTCCTCCATATAAAAGAGGTTGGTTGCATATCTGTTTGACGGCTTTATGTGTTGATGCTATCTGAATATTTGTTGCACTTACACCAGTTCCTATAGCCCATATAGGCTCATACGCAATGATTAGATTCTCATAATTTATATCAATCCCATTAAACTGTTCAGCTAAAAATTCTATTACTTTTGATTCTCCAGATTCTCTAACTTCAAGTGGCTCACCTATACAATAAATTATTTTAAAGCCATTATTTTTAAAGAAATCAAACTTTTGAGCTATAAATTCTTGCGATTCACCTAATATTGTTCTTCTTTCACTATGCCCAATTAAAATAGTTTTAATGCTAAATTCTTCAAGTTGCTCCAACCCTATCTCGCCGGTAAATGCTCCATTCTTTGTTGGATAAGCATTTTGTGTACCAATTATAACTTTACCAAAAGAGGACTGCAAAGCACTTGTAGGAGGAAAAATATAAAACTCATCGCTACTATTTTTAACCAAATTTTCAAGTTTTAAAATATACTCTTTGGTAGAAGTTCTAGTGTGGTTAGTTTTAAAATTTGCCGCAAATATCATTTAAGTAGTACCGCTATTCCTGGAAGTTTTTTACCTTCGATAAGTTCTAAACTTGCACCTCCGCCAGTACTTACAAAACTCATCTCTTCTATATCTCCAGCTCTTGCTGTAACATCGGCCGTATCACCACCACCAACAATTGTAACAGCATGGCTTTGAGCTATATTATGAGACATCTCAATACTTCCTTTTGAAAACTTATCTATCTCATAAACACCCATTGGTCCATTCCATATAATTGTTTGTGCATCATTTAATGCTTCACCAAATAATTTACTTGTCGCGGGTCCAATGTCAAGCCCCATCCAATCTTCTGGAATCTCTTGTATAGGTAAATATTTGATTGTAGCTTCACTACTAAATTTATCAGCCACAACCAGATCAACTGGCAAATATACTTTTACATCTCTCTCTTCTGCTCTTTTCATGATACGCTTAGCATCTTTTATCAAATCGTCTTCAACTAATGAGTTGCCAATTTCAAAACCATTTGCTTTTAAGAAAGTAAATGCCATTCCACCACCAATTATAATTTTATCAACCTTTTCAACCAGATTTATAAGTGCTTGGAGTTTACCTGAAACTTTACTTCCTCCAACAACTGCCACAAAAGGTCTAGTTGGATTTTCTATAACTTTATGGAAGAAAATTATCTCTTTATTCATCAAAAAGCCAACGGCTCTATTTTCAGGTGCAAATTGTTGAGCTAATGCATATATAGAAGCGTGTTTTCTGTGACAAGCCCCAAACGCATCATTGATATAAATATCAGCAAATTTTGCCAACTCTTTTGCAAAAGCTTCATCATTAGTAGTTTCACCTGCTTCATATCTTAAGTTCTCTAAAAGTAATATCTCTCCGGCTTTTAGATTCGCTGCTTTTTCTTTAGCATCTGGACCTATAACATCATCTGCTATTTGTATCTCATCATCGAGCTTCAACAGTTTTCGCAGTCTCAATTTAATAGGCTTTAGTGAATACTTCTCTTCGTAAATACCTGGAGTTGGTCTTTCATAATGTGATGCAAGGATAATTTTGCAGTCCCTATCTAAACAATATCTAATAGTAGGTAGAGCTTCTCTTATTCTCCTATCATCTGTGATATTTCCCTCATCATCTTTTGGAACATTAAAATCACATCTAATAAAAACTCTTTTGCCTTCTATATCAATATCTTTTATGGTTTTTGGCATAAAAATTCTCCTTCATTATTTCTTGCTAACTAGCACAGCCATATCAACCAATCTACAAGAGTATCCCCACTCATTGTCATACCAGCTAAGCACTTTTACCATATTATCACCAATTACTTGTATGGTATCCATAGCAACAACACTACTTGTAGCTTCACCTATAAAATCCGTAGAAACTCTATAATCATTATCTACCCCTAAAATTCCTTTATGGGTAGTATTGCTTGCTACCTCAAAGGCATTCTTAACCTCATCAAGGGTGATGTTTTTTTCTAGAGTTACAGTTAAATCAACGATAGAAACATCAGCGGTTGGAACTCTAATGGATTGTCCATTTAGTTTACCATTTAGTTTTGGCAGTACTTTGCCTATAGCTTTTGCTGCTCCTGTTGTAGTCGGAATTAGATTTGTTGCACCAGATCTACCTTTTCTCATATCTTTTTTGCTAGCTTTATTGTCAAGTATTGGCTGTGAACTAGTATAGCTATGAATTGTTGTCATGAGTCCTTTTTTGATACCAAAATTATCATCAAGTACTTTCACAAGTGGGGCTAAGCCGTTTGTTGTACAACTTGCATTTGAAATGACACTCTCGCCTTTATACTCTTTTTCATTTGCCCCGATAACATAAGTTGCTGTATCATCTTTTGCTGGAGCAGAAAATATTACTTTTTTAATGCCATTATCTAAATATGGCTGTACGCTCTCGGCTGTCAAAAATACACCTGTACACTCAAGCACTATCTCGGCTCCATATCCTGCGAAATCAAGCTGGGCAGGATCTCTACTTTCTAATATTTTGGCTTTTGTATTGCCCATGTATATATGACCATCTTTAACTTTTACATCATCTCTCGTGCCATGTACACTATCATATTTAAGACCATACTCTATAGTCTCTTCTGTCCCACTTACATTGACTGCAACCAATTCTATATCATCTCTATCAGATATGATTTTAGCTACGCACTTGCCTATTCTTCCAAGTCCGTTAATCGCGACTTTTACAGCCATAGTATCTCCTAATTAATATTGTGATAAAATTATATTATTCTACAATAAATGAGGTTATTTTTTGATTAAAAAGCTTAGGGCTGGAATATTTGGCGGTAGTTTCAATCCACCACACTTAGCACATCAACTTATTGCACAAAAAGCACTAGATGAACTTGACATAGACTTGCTAATAATATTGCCAGCATATCAAAATCCACTCAAAAATATATCTCCATCGCCTAGTAAAGTTAGACTAAATTGGTGTAAAAAAATATTTGATGATAAAAAAATGCTTGTCAGCTCATATGAAATTGACAATAAAATTCACTATACTTATGAATCAATAGAGTATTTTAATGAGTTATATGAAGTAAAATACCTTATTATTGGCTCAGATAACATCAAGGATTTAACCAAATGGCGAAATTTTGAGTGGATTAATGATACAATTGCATGGATTGTATTTACTAGAGATGATATTGCAGTAGATACTAGCTTACTAAAAAGATATAAAATCATAAAGTTTGATTTGCCTATCAACTCAACAGAGATTAGACAGAGTGGTAATTTAAAACATATTGATGACAAAATAAAACAAAGTGTAAAAAACATATTAGAAGGAAAATAGATTGACGGATTTACAAACTAGAGTTGAACAAATAGTAAAAGTATTGGATGATAAAAAAGCTGAGGACATAGAAGTATTTAATCTTGACGATGTAGATTATATAGCAAAAAAAGTGGTCATTGCCAATTCACTTGGTGGAAAACATACACAAGCACTTTTTGATCATCTAAAAAACGAATTAAAGCCAAAGGGTGAACATTTTTTAAGCTCAGATGCAAGTGATGAATGGGTAGTGACTGACTTGGGAGATATCCTAATTCACATAATGATACCTCAATACCGCCAAAGATACTCTCTCGAAGAATTTTTGAGCGAACTAGCAAATAAAAAACAAGATTAACAGAATAGTGTATTTGGTAGTTTTATAAACTACCAAATACTCCTCACACTTTTTGTGAAAATTTTTGTAGTACAAAATACAGTATCACAAATAAACCAATCATGGAAAAACTCATAATTTGCCCCATGCTCATACCACAACAAACGATTCCAAGTTGAACATCTGGCATTCTATAAAATTCAACAATAAATCTCATCAATCCATATAATATTCCATACAATGCTATTAATGAACCATCAAATGGTTTTTTATTTCTAATTAAGTATAAAATAATAGCAATAACAATCCCTTCTAAAAATGCTTCATAAAGTTGTGATGGATGACGAAGCACACCATCAACATATATGCCCCATGGTACAGTTGTTACATTGCCAACTAACTCTTGATTTAAAAAGTTGCCAATTCTGCCAAACACATATCCCACAGGGATTCCAAGTGCTGAAATATCTAAAAGCTTGTATAAATATTTTTCATTTTTCATTCCATAAAGAATAGTAGCTATCAATGCTCCAATAACAGCCCCGTGATAACTCATCCCTCTAATTCCGATAAAATTTCCATTCTCATCAAATGGACTAAAAATGCTAAGAGGATGGGAAATATAGTAGTGCGATGGATCATAAAAAAGTACAAATCCAAGCCTTGCACCCAAAATAACTCCAATTTCAACCCATATAAAATAGTTATCAATTATATTTTCAGGAACACCTATTTTGTCATTTCTGTTAATCCATTTTGCAAACCAAAGTGCCGAGATGAGAGCAAGAACATACATAATTCCATACCAATGAACTTTCACAAACCCAAGATCTAATGCGACAGGATTAAAATGTTCATATATAGATTGCCAAAATTCCATTCTTGTTCCCTATTAAAATTTGGTAGATTATATCATTTTGGTGTTTACATTTAATTAACCTTTTCATTTTATACTTATAAAAAATAAAAGGAGTCAAAATGAAACTTTTTAAAATATCAAAAACAACCATAATAACATTTTTTAGCATATTGATAATTCTTAGTGGCATTGGTTTGTATTTTGGCAATAAAGCAAATGCAAATGAACCTGTTTTCTTGGAAGCCCCAACAACAACACTAACAAGAATAATTCCAAATTCCAATCAAATAATATCTTTTAATGATATACTAAAAGAGCCTATGAATTCGGTAGTCAATATTTCTGTAAAAACAAAAGTTGCAAATAACCAACTTCAAATGATGCTAAACGATCCTCTCTTTAGACATTTTTTTGGACAAAGATATGGCTCTATTCCAAAAGAAAAGATTGAAAGAGGGCTAGGATCTGGCGTGGTGTTAACAAAAGATGGACTTATAGTTACAAATAATCATGTAGTTGATGGAGCAGATGAAATCAAAGTAACACTACCGAACAGTAAAAAAGAATATGTTGCCAAAATTATAGGAGTTGACAAAGGAACAGACTTGGCTGTAATCAAAATAGAAGCTCAAAATCTAAATCCTATAAGAATGGCAAATATTCAAGATGTAAAAGTAGGAGATATTGTATTTGCAATTGGTAATCCATTTGGTGTCGGCGAAACAGTAACTCAAGGAATTATCTCTGCATTAAACAAACATGGACTTGGGATTAATCAATATGAGAATTTTATCCAAACTGATGCCTCTATAAATCCTGGAAACTCAGGAGGGGCTTTGGTAGATAGTAGAGGTTATCTCATAGGGATAAACTCAGCAATATTTTCCAAAGGTGGGGGGAATGATGGTATAGGTTTTACAATACCTGTTGATATGGTTAAAAACACGGTAACACAAATTGCCAAAAATGGTAAGGTAAGTCGAGGATATATGGGTATAAATTTATCTGAATTAGATGAAAAATCATCACAATTTTACACCTCATCACAAGGAGCAATAGTAGCTGATGTAGAGATAAATAGCCCTGCATCAAAAGCTGGCTTACAAAGAGGAGACCTAATAACGGCTATTAATGGAATATCCATAGATTCTCCATCAACACTTCAAAGAATTATAGGAGACAAAAAACCGAACGAGAAAATAAACATCTCTATTGAGAGAGGCAAGAAAAATCAAATTATATATTTAACATTAAGCGATAGGGCAAAGGCAATAGCACAATCTATAATAGAAATAAAAGGCTTGAAACTTAACTCTATTACTCCTGAACTGCAAGAAAAACTTGGTTTAATGTCTAAAAAAGGTGCTATAATTACAGATATTAACCCGACAAGTGATGCAGCAAATGCTGGGTTTCAAAAAGGAGATATTATAGTGCAAATCGAAAATACGCCTATAATGTCACCAAATGATGCCAAAAAAATGCTGAACTCAAATGTTAAAAAAAGAGTTTATGTAAATCGTCAAGGTGTTATTGGTATAATTGTACTATAACATAAAAAGGAGTTCCCATAATCAACATATTACTAATAGAAGATGATTTAGAATTGGCTCAAATTTTAAGTAACTATCTTTCAAAGCATGATATGAAAGTAACAATCGCCGAAGAGCCTTTTATGGGACTTTCTTTGATTACTCAAGATGAATTTGACTTAATTATATTAGATCTTACTCTCCCAGAAATAGATGGATTGGAAATAATTCCAAAAATTAGAGAAGTATCAAACACTCCTATCATTATATCTTCAGCGAGAGATGACATAACGGATAAGGTTATAGGGCTTGAGCGTGGAGCTGATGATTATATGCCAAAACCATATGACCCTAGAGAGTTAGTAACTAGAATAAAAACTATACTCAGAAGAACACATACAGTCTCCACATCAAAAGAAGCTGCACCAATATTTGAAATTAATATAACCACAAGAATGGTTATGTTTAAAGATGAGCCACTTGAGCTTACTGCAGCTGAATTTGATTTATTATCTATTTTATTTCAAAATAAAAACTCTCCAGTTTCAAGAGAACAGCTTCTGTATGAAAGTGAACACATAGATGATGAGAGCTCTATAAAAAATATAGATGTTATAATTTCAAGGATCCGTCATAAATTGTCTAAAATTGACGATGAACACTCTTATATAAAACCGGTAAGAGGTATAGGCTATATGCTCTCAACTCGTCAATGAAAAATCTCTCCGTTACTACTTTTGTACATATTTTATTTTCATTGGCAATTGCTATTACTATAGCTACAATTTTTCTTTTTTTATCATGGAACAAAAATAAAATAAAAATGGATGAAATGTACCATCATAAACTTATTGCTGATTCATTTTTATCTAACATAGAATTAGACATGAGCCAAGAACAACTAAACAAACTTTATGATAAGTTTGACGTACAAAATGTTGATTTACAAAGCGTGAAGAAAGAGGTAGAAGAATTTGGCACTACTATTTTTGGCGGGGAATCTGCCATTGGTACTATCAAAATATTTGATACCCCCTCTGGTCAATATATCTATATCCAAAGACTTGGATTTAATTTAATGCTAAAAGATAATAGATCAAAAAATTATATATCTACCATAGTAGTAAGCTTATCTTTGATTGTAATAGGAATATTTATCCTACTCTACTACGCAGTATTGAAAAAATTAAAACCACTCAAAAAACTACATCGTGATATTGAAGAGTTTGCCAATGGCAATCTAAAAAAAAGGATAAGATATAAAAATGATGATGAAATAGGGAAAATTGCCAAAAGTTTTGATAATGCAATTGTAAGTATAAATGATTTGAGTGATTCAAAAAATCTGTTTATGAGAAATATTATGCATGAACTTAAAACACCAATAACAAAAGGTAGAATATTGGTCGAATCTATAGATGATGAAAGCACAAAAAATATGCTTATAAAATCATTTGATAGAATGAATGAGCTTATAGCAGAAATTGCCACGGTAGAAAAACTAACAGCTCAAAACTTTAAACCAGATTTCGAAATGACAACTATAGATAATGTAATAAAAATAGCTCAAAATTTACTTCTAAATGAAAAAAATTGCAAAATAGAAAATATAGACAATCGCCCTATTTTTACAGATATTAAACTTTTAAGTATTGCTATTAAAAATCTTTTGGACAATGGCATCAAATATGGTACTGATAAAACTGTAAAACTTCAAACAACTCCTGAGGCGATAGAAATCGTCTCAAAAGGGGCAGAATTAAACCACCCATTAAAATATTATACTGAGCCATTTTCTCAAGGCGAAAAGAGGAATAGTGGTTTTGGCTTGGGACTTTATATAGTCAAAAATATACTTGATAAAATAAATTTAAAACTAAAATATAGACATGAAGATGGATACAATATTTTTATAATCAAATTGGTTTAATTGTTTTCTTGTTTTCATACCACCAGCAAAAAGCAAACATAAGCCCTGGAGTTTTTATGATATCATCATCATATATAACTCTTTTTGCCTCACTTACATCTATATAAACTATCTCTATAAACTCATCATCAACACCGCCGCCATTGCCAACTTTCATACTATCGTTTATTTCCGCATAATACAATGTTTGCTTACTTCCAGAAAATCCTACAGAGGTATAAAAAGATGCTATTTTTTCTATTACATGCAATGGCACATTATAACCACACTCTTCTTCTATCTCTTCTTTTATGATTTCTAGCAATGTTAAATTTTTATCCAATATCCCTGCGCAAAGCTCCAAGCTAATCCCACTATTATGCCCATTAGCATAAGTTGCGGGACGAAATTGTTTTACCAAAACAAAACTATCTTTGCCTGCGTGGTACAAAAGTATTGCTACGCTATCATGAGCTTTTACTATTTCCCAACTCTTCATTACGCCATTTTGCTCATATGTGGCAAGTGATGTAAAAATAAATTTTGGATCAACAAGAGGCTTGAGAGAAAAATTTAATATATTCATTCAAAATCATCTTCTGATAATTTTCTTTTGCTGGCATCATCTATCCAATCATATGTTTTTACACTTGTACTTAAACGATAATTTATCATTTCACGATGTTTCAAGGCATTTGCGATTGGTATTTTTTTAGTTTCATAAGTTTTTGTGCTTACAGCATCTACTACACTATTTAAAATTGATCCAACAGATGATGTCTCTTCTCCTATAACACTCATTGGGTCTATTGGAGTATTATTTAAATAAATACCCAAATGTAAATGAGGACCACTACTGGTGCCCGTATTGCCACTATAGGCTATAACTTCTCCTTTGCCGACACTATCTCCAACACTAGCCCTAAAGCCATCTAAATGTGCATATAGAGACATATAACCGCCACTATGCCTAACCTTAACTACATTTCCATACCCACCTTCAACGCCTGCAAATATAACAATCCCATCTTCTACTGACATAACTGGTGTTCCTCTTTTGGTACCAAAGTCTGTTCCAAAATGTGGTCTGTATATATGAAGTACAGGATGATACCTTCCATTTGAAAATGGTGATGTTATCATCGTGCTTCTCATGGGGTATGCAAAACTCAATTTAGATTTATTTATATTACTTTTTTGATTTTCTTTTTTTATAGTCTTGCCTATTATAGGTTCATATACCACATAAGATACACTTTCAAATGGTTCATTGTGCCCATTCCCATCTTCATCAATATATATAAAAATTTCCTTGTCTGGTTTTATTATTTTTATTATAAGAATTTGGGGGCTGCCAGACAATAAGCCTGCTAAAGATTTTTGTGAATACAAAAATGCTACATTATCTCCCTTGCTAATTTTTGAGGTAAAACTTTTCAATGCTTTTTGAAGTTTTTGGATTAAATTACTATTGTGAGTTTGACTTTTTATGTCACTCCAAATGTTATTTTTAACTGCTACATTACCAAAATAAATATCTTCTTTAAAGTTTATAGGGATTATAGAAAATTTAAATTCATTCGCTTGATTTTTTGCAATTTTTATTTGTAGTGTTGAGCTTATAGGTATATAAACTTTTATTATTTTTCCATTATCGTCTTTTATTTCATAAAAAACTTGACCACCTTGTATCTCTCCTACAACTTGTTTTTCAAGCTCATCTAAGGATTTGAGCAAATCAAGTGAAATACCATTTAACTGTAAATAATTTGTAAATTTCTGTCCTTGTTTCCATTTTTGTTTTGTGACTGTATTACCAAAAATAGACACAGAAATTAAAAATAATAAAATAATAATTCTTGTCATAAAAATCCATATATTCAAATCCTAAAGTATAAAATTATAACCAAAAAAGGTAAACAACCAATAAATATGGTAATTTTTAACATTTCATTAGTATAATCTTACTATAAAACAAAAATCAAGGAATGCTAATGTCAAAAATACTTATGAGCTTACTTCTCTCTTTACCGCTGTTCGCTGATTTGTTCCCAGCAACTACACAAAGTACGATTTTAAATACAAATAACAATATTATTCAAATTTCACCAGCTTTTCCAGCAAACGGAATGAGCGGGGTAATAATCCATACCTACAAAGATGGCTCAAGTGCTGCTACAACTGCTGCTGTTCAGAATGAAAGCGGAGTTTTGACAATTATTGATGCGCCATTGATGGAAAATGGTAATTTGCCTCAGATAGCTACAAAAGTAATTGCTGGAGATAAAGTAATCGGTGGATACTTATATAACAACGTGCTACTCTTGGCTCCAAATCAAAATACATACAACGAGATAACATCAAAATACAAAAAAAATTGGGTAAGCCCAGATAACTATGCATCATTCATTTCTCAAAAAAGAGATGGTATTCCAACAAAAGAAAACTTGACTTCTTTTGCAAAATCTTATCAAGTTGGACTTATTGCAATTGTAAAAAAAGATAGCATAGTTGTATATGACCCAATAAGTCAAAGAATAATCTCTAGAGAACCAGTTAGTATGCAAGCACAAACACAAACACCATTTTTTAGTAATTTTGAAAAAGTTAGAACTGGTTGGTTTGGGGGCGTAGTAGATGAAGACTATTATACTTTGATGGAGCAAATAAATTGATAGAAGCCAAGCATATAGATGCATTAAAAAATATTGTTGGTAATGAAAATGTTTATAACGACAAAGCCCATTTAATTGCGTATAGCTATGATGCTACTAGAACAAGATATGAACCAGAATTGATAGTTTTTCCAAAAAATGAAGAAGATGTATCAAAAGTTTTAAAATATTGTAATGAAAACAAAGTCATAATTACTCCGAGAGGTGCAGGAAGTGGATTTACTGGTGGCGCTTTACCGGCAAATGGAGGCATAATACTAGCTCTTGAAAAATATATGAATAAGATTTTAGAAATAGATATGCAAAATCTTGTAGCCATTGTTCAACCAGGAGTCATAAATAAAGATTTGCAAAAAGCCGTTGAAGCAGTAGGGTTATTTTATCCGCCAGATCCTGCAAGTGAAGAGTACTCAACGATTGGTGGCAATGTAAATGAAAATGCTGGCGGTATGAGAGCAGCAAAATATGGCATCACAAAAGATTATGTTATGGCTCTAAGGGCAGTACTACCAAATGGTGATATCATAAGAGCTGGGAAAAAAACTATTAAAGATGTTGCGGGATATAATACTGCTGGAATCCTTATAGCAAGCGAGGGAACACTCGCAGTTACTACTGAAATTACATTAAAACTCATTCCAAAACCTCGTTTTACAAAAGCTTACATGGGTATATTTCCTAGTGTCGAAAATGCAATGAATGCTGTTTTCAAATCTCTCGCATCTGGAGCAAATCCAGTAGCAATGGAATTTTTAGACTCTCTTGTAGTTAAAGCACTAAAAGAAAAACTTGGTGTTGATTTACCTGAAAATGCTGGGGCTTTACTGATTGGCGATGTTGATGGCAATGTAGAACAAGAAGTTGAATTTCAGCTAAATACTCTCAAAAAATCATTTGAAGAAAATGGTGCAAGTAGTTTTGTAATAGCAAACGATGGCAAAGATAGGGATAAGCTTTGGTATGCCAGAAAAAATGCCTCACAATCGATAACCATATATGGTTCCAAAAAACTAAATGAAGATATTTCTGTCCCAAGGAGCAAACTTCCACAAGCTCTAAAAGAGATATATGCAGTAGGGGAAAAATATGGTTTTAAAGTTCCATGTTTTGGACATTCTGGTGATGGCAATATACACGTGAATGTTATGGTTGATGGGAATAATGAAAAAGAACTAGAAAAAGGACACATGGCTATAGAAGAGATATTTAAACTTGTTGTTGATATGGGTGGAACACTAAGTGGTGAACATGGTATTGGGCTAAGCAAAGCACCATTTATGAAAATTGCCTTTAACGAAGAAGAATTAAACTTGTTTAGATCTATCAAGAAAGCATTTGACCCAAATGGAATACTAAATCCAGGAAAAATGGGATTATAGAATCCAGATATGGAGTTGCAATGAATGAAAATCTAAAAAAACTCCTTAAAAGCTACTATATATTTGTCAAAGATTTTTTTTATAAACTTTTTGATGATAAGATTGGCTATTATGCATCTAGTCTTAGCTGGGATACGATTTTTGCCATAATTCCTCTTATGGCAATCTTTGTTTATATATTTACTTCCTTGCCTTCCTTTGACTTACTATTTAAAAAATTTGAAATTTATCTATTTTCCATTATCATACCATCTAATTCAAAATATATTTCTGACTTTTTGGAGCAGTTTTTAAACAATGCCGACCAACTTGGAATTCTTGGATTTATATATGTTATTTTTGCTGTAACATTATTTTTTAAAACTTATGATTATATAGTAAATGACATCTTTGAAACAGGCAAAAGAGGCATTTGGAGCGCTGTTAAAATTTATCTTTTGTTTATAGTTATAATATCTATAGTTGTAGGTTTATCTACATATATATCGTTTTTTATTGAAGAAAAAATGGAATCTAATTTTTTTATTGGCTCATCTTTACCGTTTATCATAACATGGGGAATATTTTTCCTCTCTTATCAACTCTCTCCAAATACAAAAATATCACTAAAAGCATCAATATCTAGCTCTTTTATAGCATCATTTATTTGGTTTTTATCCAAAAAAGCTTTTATCTTGTACGCTTACTATAATCAAACATATACAACTATATATGGAAGTATCAGTATAGTATTGTTTTTCTTTCTGTGGATTTATATATCTTGGGCTATATTTTTACACGGTATGAGATTTTGCTATTTACTAAATAAGGGTGAAGATATAGACTAAATAACCAAAAGACAAAACCAAAAGAATTAAAAATAAATATCTATTAAATATGGAAGCTATAGACAAAAAAACATATAAAATCAATAAATACAATGGAAATATACTATCTTTAAGTTCGCTTGGAGCAAAGTTTAAAAGCCAAATGAGCCAACCATCTATCAATCCTCCAAAACCAATTGTATGTAAAAACATCATTACTGGATAAAACAAAACATATACGAGTTCAAGTGGAATTGAGAGAAGTTGGTATGGGGATGTTTGCCCAAATATTGCATGAACTATTGGTTGCATAAGTAAAAACATAGATATCGGCATTATGACAAATCCAACTAAATATTTATTTATATTTTTTGTATGGTATGCCACAAGCATAACGTAAAATACTCCTGCAACAGAAAACCAAAAGCTAATTGATACTAAAAATTTTGGATAAATCACCAAGAGAACACTAACTATAAAAGCTAAAAATGAAAAACTAACAAGCTCTAACCCCATTACTAATATCATCCATCCAAACAAAACCATTGCATAGGCCCTAATAAGCGATGGCGAAAAGTCAGTAAAATAAACATAAACCCCTAAAAACAAAAGCGATATAAGACCCAAGTCTATTATAGAATACCTATGGGGGAAAAATCTACTTTGTAAAGGTTTGTATATAATTGCCAAAACTCCAAAAACAACACCCCATAAAATACTAAGATTAAAACCACTAAGAGCTATTAGATGACTTGCTCCTAAAACTATTACCTTGTCTCTTATATCTTTAGATAATGGTGTGTTAAAAAAGATTGCTGGATATATACTTGAGGTTATATTATCTTTGTGTTGGTTTTTGATATTTTCTATTATATTATCTTTGAAACTATTCTCAACTGGAACAATCTCTTTTAGTTTGCTGTCAACAAAAAATGCGCCTAAAAATCTAAAAAATGTTATATTTGAATCTGGAAAAATTTCAACTCTAACTCTTTTTGTTTCAATTGGCATAGGCTCATATGATTTTGTATAAAATTCCAATCCATCATCGCTTTGAAGTTTTAAAAGTTTATATGGGTATTTAGCTTTTGGTTTATCTTCTATACTAATAACATTAGTATATGTAAAATAAAATGGTTTAGTTGTAAATTCTTGATAGTCACTATAAATAAGCCCCAAACGAACAAAAAGTAAAAAAGTAAAAAACAGTATTGTTAATACAAAAGACTTGTGTGTTAAAAAAAGTTGAGGCTTTGCTATTTTCATATATTAAATTGGCGGTAAACTTATAGTGCCTTCTTTTTGAAACTCTACTTCAACACCATGAAATGTCTTTTTAGTTTTAGACAAATCATCAACAAATCTTGTAAAGTTCTTTTGAAATATCAAATCAACTGTGCCAGTTGGTCCATTTCTCTGCTTGCCTATAATCAGCTCTGTCTCTTCTTCTGACTTTTTGACATAGTCACTTTTAAACTCTTTGCCCTCAGCCTTGGCTTTCATCTCTCTCTCTTTTTCTTTTGCTTCTCTATATACATCATCACGATAAACAAAAAGAATTATATCAGCATCTTGTTCTATGGCTCCAGATTCTCTCAAATCACTTAGCATTGGTCTTTTATTCTCTCTGCTCTCTAAACCACGGTTTAGCTGTGAAAGCGCAACTATTGGTATTTCAAGCTCACGAGCGAGTTGTTTTAATCCTCTTGATATGTCAGATATCTCTTGTTGACGATTAGTTGAATTGCCTCCTTCACTACTCATCAATTGAAGATAATCTATAAATGCCATGCTAATCTCTGGATGTTTTGTCTTTAGTTTTCGCAACTTACTTCTTACATGATGAATAGTTACATATCCACCATCATCAACAAAAAGTTTTTTGTTAGATAGTTCATTTGTGGCACTTACCACTCTAGCCCACTCATCATCTCTAAGATTTCCTTGTCTTAAATTTTGTAACATTATAGATGTTTTGGCTGACAAAAGTCTAAGCATAAGTTGTTCTGCTGGCATTTCAAGTGAAAAGAATGCTACCCCTTCATCTCTTTCAATTGCCTTGAGTGCCATATTTAAAACTAATGCTGTTTTACCCATAGCAGGTCTTGCTGCTACGATAACTAAATCTCCTTTGCCAAAACCGCTAGTTCTATCATTTAGATTTAAAAATCCTGTATCAACACCGATAAGTTTTGAATTGCCTTGTTTTTTTCTCTCTTCTATCTCTTTTAGTGTTGATACTACTATATCTTTTGAATCCCTAAAGTCATCATTTATACTTTCTTGAGTTATTTCATAAAGCTTTTTTTCTACCAAATTCATAACTTCATCACTTGGTAAATTATCTTCAACAGTTACTTTTTTTATCTCTGTTGCAAGTGTAACAATGGCTCTTTTTATAGATTTTGATTTTATTTCAGCAGAATATGCTCTTGTGTCTGTTATTGGATTTGATGATAAAATTTCCAACATCAATGTCTCATCAAATTTACCAGCATCTTGAAGCTTAGATATCAAAAACTCTTCACTAATAGGTTTTTCTTCTCTAGAAAGTTCATCCATGGCTTTAAATATATATTGATGAAATGGCAGATAAAAATCTTTGACCTTTATATTTGTCGCTATATCTTCAAAAATCTCAGGATCAAATATAATCGCACTCAAAACTGCTCTTTCTATATTTAAATTATACATATTTTCCATATCAGTTAGCCTCTTTCATTTTTGCCATTTTTTCTACTTCCTCTATAAATCTATTTACAAGTTTACTCTGTTCCAATTTTGCTACAACTTCACCTTTTACCATTATAAGCCCACTGCCTTTGCCATAAGCTATTGCAACATCAGCATGTTTTGCTTCGCCTATAGCATTTACCACACAACCCATCACAGAAACATCAAGAGGTGTTTTTATGTGCGCCAATCTCTTTTCGACCTCACTAACTGCACTTACCAAATCAGCTTCTATCCTGCCGCAAGTTGGACATGAGATGATATTTACTCCACTTTTTGCTCTGCCACTATCTTTTAGTATTGCACGAGCAACTTTTATCTCCTCTTCAAGCTCTCCTGTAATTGACACTCTCATAGTATCTCCGATACCATCAAGCAATAATGCACCTATCCCAATTGCTGATTTGATAGTAGCATGAAAAATAGTACCAGCTTCAGTAACTCCTAAATGAAATGGATAGTTATTTAGTGGTCTTAGCATGCGATAAGCCTCTACCGTTCTATCCACATCACTAGCTTTTAGTGATACTTTTATATTTGTAAAATCCAAATCTTCTAGGTATTTTATATTATACAATGCACTCTCAACCATGCCCTTGGCAGTTGTGCCATATTTGTCTTCAAACTCGCTCTCCAAGCTACCTGCATTTACACCTATTCTCACAGGTAAATCTCTCTCTTTGCAAGCTTTTACAATCTCTTTTATACGACTTTTCTCGCCTATATTGCCAGGATTAAATCTGATACAATCAACCCACTTTGCAGCTTCAAGCGCAAGACGATAATTGAAATGAATATCAGCAACAATGGGTAAACTTACTTGTTCTTTTATGCTCTTAAGGGCGAGTGCATCTTCTATGGTAGGAACTGCAACACGAACTATATCTGCACCTGCAAAATGAAGTCTATTTATCTGCTCTACTGTAGCTTTGATATCTGATGTTTTACTATTTGTCATAGACTGTACAGATATAGGCGCATCTCCACCTATCGCAACACCACCTACGTATATTTTTTTAGTTGGATATCTATCTTTCATTAATTGCTTTCACTGTAAATTATTATGATTTTATCACAATAAAGTATAACTTTTCATTGTAATAAATAGAAAATAGAAAACAATATATCCTATTTTCTTCACTACTTTTTTAATAATGTAAACACGAAGCACCTTACGAGCGAAGCGAACTCTAAATGTTTACGCTTTTGGTGCTACCTTTATAAAAAGGTAGTAAATAAAAAATTAATTTGAAAAAATCTATGAAAAATCAATCGCATCCATATCTATTTTTATACCAACGCCATTAATACTATGCAAAGCTTTTAAAAGCTCTTTTTGCGAATGTGATTTGACAATGATATGATACCTATACTTATTTGCAATTCTCTCAACAGGAGCTTTGCCTTCTCCGATGATTTCAATATTTTTCAACTCATGTAGTTTTTTACTAAGTAAAGTTGTTAAATTTTTAGCTTTTGTTAAATCTCTGTTTTCAATTATAACTCTAGACATTCTAGAAAATGGTGGATAAAAAGCCATTTTTCTAAACTCAAGTTCATCTTTGATAAATAGTTCATAATCATTCAAATATGGAGCAAAATACTCTTCATGTTGTGTTTGGATGAGAACTGATGCGTTTTTATCTCTTCCACTTCTACCTGCTATTTGAAACATCAAGCTCATAGCTCTCTCTTTGGCTCTAAAATCCGCTAATCCTAAAACATAATCAAGCCCCATAATAATTGATAATGTAATATCAGGATAATCATGCCCCTTGCTTATCATCTGAGTGCCTACAAGCACATCTATCTCTCTTTTTGACAAACTGTCCAATAGGCTGGAAAGTTTTTTAGGAGTCGTTATGGCATCTTTATCAAATTGCCCAAGTTTTGCATTTGGCAAATTTTCACTTATGATTTCTACTGCTTCTTTTGTACCTATTCTGCTTTGAGATAATGGCTCATATCCACAACTTATACATTTTGTTATTATCGGTTCGCTATACCCACAATAATGGCATCTCAAATGACGATTATCCCTATGCAATGCCATTCCAACTGAACAGAATGGACACTTGTGAGTATCGCCACATGATGAGCAATGCAGATATTTGAAATTTCCTCTTGTTGGTAAAAATACGATTGCCTGTTCATCATTTTTTAGCGTTTGAGTTATAGCATTTATTATATGATTATTTATGCTATCCCCTCCTATAAACTTATATGTTTTATCGCTTTTATTGTAAGAATCCATAAGTCTTACAATAGGATAATTTGTATAAGAGCCGAGTGACGGGGTAGCGCTTGCTAGTAAAATTTTTGCTTTTAGTTTTTCTGACATCATCACAGCTACATCTCTAGCATGATACCTAGGTGTTGTCATGGCTTTATAACTATCATCGTGCTCTTCATCTACGATGATTAATCCGACATTGTCTAGTGGTGTAAAAAGTGCAGATCTCGCACCTGCTATTATTCTTATATCTCCAGTAGAAATTCTATCTAAAATATCATATTTTTGTTTTTTAGTAAGCTTTGAATGCCATAAAGCTATAGCTTCGCCAAAATATTTAGTTAGTCTTTTTTTCATTTGTGGGGTTAAAGAAATTTCAGGCATAAGTAAAATTACATTTTTACCACTTTGAAGTGTATCAGCTATAAGATGTATAAAAATCTCTGTTTTACCAGAACCTGTAACACCAAAAAGAAGTGATTTTTGATGAGTTTTTATTGTCTGAAGTGCATTTTGTTGAGAGTTAGTTAGAATGGGTAATGCTACTTCATCTTGATTAAGTTTTCCGTCATCCTCGTGCTTGCTACGGGGATCCATTAGATTCCTGCCTTCGCAGGAATAACGATGCTCATTACTTTCTACTCTCTCATGTGGAACAAAAAGTGCCAAGCTTTCCGAAATAGAAGAAAAATAATAAAGTGCTATAAACTTAGCAATTTCAAGTTGTTTTGATGTGTAATAGTATGAGGTAATTTCCAAAATCTCAGAGGTTTCAAAATCAGGCTTTGCTACCTCTTCAAGAATTATGGCATCTTTTGCGGTACATTTGAGTGGAACTTTTACAATACTACCTATTTCAAGTTTAGCTTCACTTGTATAGGTTAACAATGGAGCCGATGATTTTGATAGTGCTACTTGGTAGTAATGGATGCTTAACTCTTTTATTTTGATAAAAGAGTATTATATCACAAACTATATTGCTAATTACCCACTACCAATTTGTCTATTGTGTTAATAATTGACAATTTGTATCGGCTACATTACAGTTAAACTGCCCAGTATATTGTCCGCCTGCATCAACCAATGAAAACGCTACACTGCTGCCGCCTACTCCATTTGGCATAACATACGTATATATTGGTGCAGCTGCATTCCAACATGCAGTAGTCTTTGTTGCATTGCAGGCAATCACTGTACTTTCTAAAACTGGACGACTAACTGACGGAACAGATCCATCTGCACTAAATGTAGAAAATGCGCCACCTCCGGCATTAAGTGATGTAATAGCAGTAAAATCACCTCTTAATATTCTAAGCTGTCTCTCGGTAGAAAGTGCTGCCTTAACAGAAGCAATAGTGGCTTTGGCTTTGGATATCTCTGCATCATCTCTCGTTGCGGCAAATCTTGGAACTGCTATTGCAGCAAGTATTCCTACTATTACGATAACGAAAACAAGTTCGATTAATGTAAATGCTTTTTTCATTTCAAACTCCTAAAAAGTTTATTAACATAATATTCATAATTATATCTTATTTCTGAATGATTTTATCAAAATTGTAAGTGCTTTAAAAATACAAAAAGTGTTTTTTATTAATTGCCTATCTTGATATTGTTTGTCCTGCAAAATTGTAAGTTTTATCAGAACCACCAAACCCGAGTGTTCCATTTGCTGTTGCCTCAGATAAAACTGCTGTACGCACTAATGTTGGACAATCTACACTTGCAGTCGCTATAATTCCAACAGTTACTTCCCCTGGATTGGCTGTTGCTGCAATATCAAAACATTTAGCAGAAGCATCTGCGGTGGCTACTGAATTAGCGGCAAATGCATTCTTTGAAGTATACTCCATGCCTAAATTTTCAATAGCTTGTTTAGCTGATGACAATTCCATGCTTATCTTAGCATCATCTCTCGTTGCCATCATTCTTGGTACAGCAATAGCTGCTAATATTCCTATAATTACAATAACAAAGATCAATTCAATCATTGTAAAACCTTTTCTCATGCGTAACTCCTTATATAAAAATCCTTAAGAGATAATTATAACTAATTTTAGATGGATTTTGTTTGATTTGATTAAATTTGTTACATGTATAAAAAGAATAAAATATTGGTTGTAATAGAAAAACAAAGGGTTGAGTAACCCTTTGTTTTATAAAAGTTTATCTAACTACATTGCTTCCAGCAAATGTATATGTTTTTGCTGCGCCAAGTGCATCAGTAAGTCCATTAGCAGCTGCTTGTGCTTGAAGTGCTGTAACGACAGTAGCAGGGCATCTAGTAGCGTCTTTTGCTGCCACAGCTATAGTGAATTCTCCAGCATTAGCAGTTGGTGCAACAGTAAAACAATCAAGACCATTATTTGCATCTGTAATGCTATTGGCTCCAAATGCACCTTGCGAAGTATACTCAGCACCCAAATTGTCAACTGTTTGTTTGGCTGATGATAGTTGAGCTGATATTTTTGCGTCGTCCCTTGTTGCCATCATTCTTGGTACAGCAATAGCTGCTAATATTCCTATAATTACAATAACAAAGATCAATTCGATCATCGTAAAACCTTTTCTCATAATAACTCCTTTAATTGTTAATTTGAATTATAGAATACATATAATTATGCACTCTCAAATCAAATTATAATACTTTTAAAATACAATGTCAAGCATTTGTGGAAAAATTGTGAATTTTTTTTATTTGATAAAGTTTATTATTCGAGTTCACTTATAAGTGCGTTTATATCTTCATCATACTCAAAACATTGTTTAGATACTTTTAAAAAGGCTTTTAGTAGTTTATCTGGACGATTGTCTTGGTCTAATAAGACTTCATTCTCTCTAAATTCTTCAAGTATAAAATCAGCAAAATCTTCTTCAAGTGCAAACTCATATCTAGTTCCTGCTATTGTAACAGATACTTTTTTTAGTTCTTTTTCCATTTCTACTCCAATAACTCTTCTATTTTGGCTACTATAGACTCTATTTCTTGATCTTTTTCAATTAAGTCTGCCTTAAGAGCATCTATCTCTTTTTGCATTATTTTTGCTTTTTCTTTAAGTTCTATGTTTTTTGCATTTATATCATCATATGAATTGCGAAATGCTTTTATCTTTTGGCTAAGCTTTTCGAGTGCATTCATTTTTTGCCTTTTGTTTGGTCTGTTTATTTGATATAATAACATAAACTTGGTAAAAAGATAAAAAGTATATGAAACAAAAACCATTTGAATTGAGCTGTGCATATTCACCTTCTGGTGACCAACCACAAGCCATAGAAAAACTTACAAATTCCATAATGGATGGCAATAGATACCAAACTCTACTTGGAGTTACAGGGTCTGGTAAAACATACACTATGGCACAAATCATACAAACTACTCAAAAGCCAACTCTCATAATGACACATAATAAAACATTAGCTGCTCAACTGTATAGTGAATTTAAAAGTTTTTTTCCAAATAACCGCGTAGAGTATTTTATAAGCTACTATGATTATTATCAACCAGAAGCCTATATACCGAGAACTGATCTTTTTATAGAAAAAGATAGCTCCATAAATGAAGAGTTAGAGAGACTTAGGCTAAGTACCACGGCATCGCTTCTAAGCCACAAGGATGTAATTGTAATCGCATCGGTTTCTGCCAACTATGGACTGGGATCTCCTGAGGAATACAGCTCTATAGTGCAAAATTTAGAAGTTGGGGCGTCTTATACCCAAAAAGAATTGTTATTGAAACTTGTTGAAATGGGGTATAGTAGAAATGACAACTTTTTTGACAGAGGAGATTTTAGAGTCAATGGAGATATAGTAGATATTTACCCAGCTTATAGTGAAGAGCTGGCTTTGAGAGTTGAGTTTTTTGGCAATGAGATAGAAGAAATGTACTACTTTGATACGCTTACTGGTGAAAAAGGGACAAAAGTAAAAGAGTTTACACTATATGCAGCAAATCAATTTATAGTTGGTAAAGAAAAATTGGCAATTGCTATGAAGAATATAGAAGAAGAATTAGGCTCTAGGCTTGCATTTTATGAAAAAGAGGCTCGCTTGCTAGAATACACAAGACTTAAACAGAGAACAGAATTTGATCTCGAGATGCTTGAAGCAACAGGAATTTGTAAAGGGATAGAAAATTACTCTAGACATTTAACTGGCAAAAAAGAAGGTGAAACTCCATATTCATTGCAAGACTATTTTGAAGCTATGGGTGAAGACTATCTGTTGATAGTTGATGAATCACATGTAAGCTTACCTCAATTTCGAGGAATGTATGCAGGAGATAGAAGCAGAAAAGAGGTGCTTGTAGAGTATGGATTTAGGCTTCCATCGGCACTCGATAATCGTCCTTTGATGTTTGATGAGTTTATAAATAAAGCTCCACATTATCTGTTTGTATCAGCCACTCCTAGTGCTTGGGAGATAGAGCACTCCAGCGTAGTTGCCGAGCAAGTTGTAAGACCTACTGGACTTTTAGATCCGCCAATAGAAGTAGTGCCAAGTACAAATCAAGTAGAACATCTATATGATGAAATGAAGGGTGTAATTACTAGGGGTGAAAGGGTTTTGGTAACTGTATTAACCAAAAAAATGGCAGAAGAACTTACAAGATACTATAATGATTTAGGACTAAAAGCCAAATATATGCATTCAGATTTAGATGCAATCGAGAGAAATCAAATCATAAGATCTTTGCGTCTTGGCGAGTTTGATATACTTATAGGTATTAATTTACTTAGAGAAGGACTTGATTTACCAGAGGTTAGTTTAGTAGCAATTTTAGATGCTGACAAAGAAGGATTTTTAAGGTCTCTTACTTCGCTAATACAAACCTCAGGTAGAGCTGCTAGAAATAGTAATGGGAAAGTAATAATGTATGCAAACCGTATGACAAATGCCATTAAAGAGACAATAGAAGTAACATCGAAAAGAAGAGAAAAACAGATAGAATACAACAAACTACACAACATAACACCAACAACTACTATAAGAGAGCTTGATACTAATCTAAAACTTGAAGAGCATGATGAGATATATGATAAAAAAAGTAAACTTGACAAAATGCCAAAGAGTGAGAGACAAAAATTAGTTAATGAGTTAAAAGCCAGAATGCTTGCCGCTGCAAAGAATTTAGAGTTTGAAGAAGCGGCTAGACTTAGAGATCAAATTGCAAAAATTAAAAATCTATAACTTAGTAAAAATTGACTATAATTTTATATAAATAAGGAGGATATTTTGTCATTAGTATTAGCTAGAAAATATCGTCCAAATCTCTTTGCCGACTTAATCGGACAAGATTCTATTTCGAGTACACTCTCTCTTGCTCTTGATTCCAAAAGACTATCTCATGCATATCTATTTTCAGGGTTAAGAGGAAGCGGTAAAACTTCAACTGCAAGAATTTTTGCAAAAGCACTTATCTGTGACAAAGGTGAAACTTCAACACCGTGTAATGAATGCCCAAATTGTAATATGGCAAATGAAAATCGCCATATGGATATAATTGAGATGGATGCTGCTAGTAATAGAGGAATTGATGATATAAAAGAGTTGATAGAGCACTCTAAATATAGACCGTCAAGCGCTAGATACAAAATATTTATTATAGATGAAGTTCATATGCTTACACCTCAAGCATTTAATGCACTTCTAAAAACACTTGAAGAGCCACCGCCATTTGTTAAATTTATACTAGCAACAACAGATCCACTCAAACTTCCGGCAACTATACTTTCCCGTACTCAACATTTTAGATTTAAAAAAATACCACACAAACTTGTAGTAAATCATCTTGAATATATTTTAAACTTAGAAGGTATTGAGTATGAAAATGATGCTATTGAGATAATAGCTAGAAGTGGTGCTGGAAGCCTTAGGGACTCTTTGACACTTTTAGATCAAGCTATAGTATATAGTAAAAATTTTGTTGATGTTACTACGGTTACAAATATGCTTGGCATCATAGAGCCAAATCATCTAAAAAACCTTATCTCTTCAATTTTGGCAAAAGATTTAGACAAGATAAATGAATTTATAAAAATGGCTTCAGAATATGAATGCGAAATGATTTTAGATGAGCTTACACTATTTATCAAAGATATTATGTTTGCACATGATAAACTTCTCTCTCCTCTTATAATAGAAAGGTTTTTTAGAGTAATTGCGAATTCCAAAGAGCTTTTAAAACTTGGTTCAGACGGTGATTTTGTTTTATATTTAACCCTATTTAAAATGATGGAATCACTTGAGCTTAGAGATATAGATTCGCTTATAAAAGAATTGCAAAATGATATAAATGCTCAAAAAGATACGCCTAAACCTCAACATTCTATGGCTGATGTGGAATCTAAAAAAGTGGATTCCAGCATACGCGAGAATAACGATGTTGTCCACACACTCACACCCACAAAAAACACATCTAATCAAAAACTTTTTGAGAATCTTAAAACAAAGATTTTTGATAGAGATTTTGTCCTTGGCAGTTGTTTTGAAAGAACTACTATTTTTGACAAGTTTGAAAATGATACGCTTTATTGGATATCTAGTGCAAATGATGAAGATAAAGAGAAACTAAAGGCTGGTTTTGGGATTATTAGAAAATTTGTTCAAGATATATTTGGTGATAAAACACAAATAAAAAATACTCCATCAAAACAAAAAGTTGAAGCAGACAAACAAGAAAACATCAAAAAAGAACAAGACGAATGTAAAAATGATGTTGGATCAATGATAGAAGATATTGAAATGCCAAGTTCTTGCATAATGCCAGAAGCGGCTAATGTTGCGGGACAAGAAAAAAATCCTGAAGAGCTTATGGATGAACCAATGGTTAAAGAAGCGATTGATCTTTTTAATCCAAAAAAAGTTACAGTTGTACAAAAAATATAATTTTGTTATATAAATCTTGTCGCCCTGAACTTGTTTCAGGGTCTAAAACTTTATATCAAATAGATACTCTGAAATAAATTCAGAATGACAAAGACTAACCAATATGATAAATTAATGCTTGTTATAAATCAGATACAAACAGCGTTTGTTATTATCATATCTCCATCATCAAAAAGTTTAACCTTTTTGGCTTCAATTGTACGCCCGTCATCATCAAGCTCAAATATAATCATTTGCAAAATACTTTTGCACTCTTTTGGAACATCAAAATACTCACTAATGCCATTCAAGAATCTTTTTATCGGTGCTTTTACATCCATTCCTATGATGCCATCCATACAACCAGTAAGTCCAACATCTGTAACATAACAACATCCATTCATAACCATAAGATCATCTGTTCCTATGTGAGTATGGGTGCCCATAATGGAGCTAACTCGATTCTTTAGCATATGCAAAAGTGCATTTTTTTCACTTGTTGCTTCTGCATGCATATCTATGATTATATGCTTATACCCGCTATTTTCTAAATCATCAATGGTTTTTATTACTTTTGTAAATGGATTATCTACCATTGGCATACAATAATACCCCATCAAATTAATTATAGCTATTTTTATGTCGTTTACCGTTGTTTCGTAAATGCCACTTCCAACTGTATCATCTGGGTAATTCAATGGTCTAATAATGGGAAGTGAATCAAAAAGTGGTAAGATTTCTTTTTTATCAAAACTGTGATTTCCACCTGTCATAACATCAATGCCACTTTGAAATAATTCATCAGCATTTTTACTACTTAACCCAAATCCATGACTAGCATTTTCATAATTTGCTATGACAAAATCAATACCAAGCTCGGACTTAAGGTTCGAAAGGTTTGATGATATCATATCCCTTCCAGGCTTGCCGACTATATCGCCGATAAAACCAATTTTCATCAAGTTTCCTATTTAGTTTTCCCAGCAAATGGAATAAGTGCGCTTGCCCAAGTAAGCCCACCACCAAATGTATCAAGAAGCATCAATTCGCCCTCTTTTAGTCTGCCTGATTCATATATATCATTTATCGCCATAGGTATTGAAGCGGCTGATGTATTTCCATATTTTTGAACGGTCAAAACAACTTGGTCTTCTCTCATTCCAAGAGCATCTCCAACAGCTTTTATAATACGATAATTTGCTTGATGTGGAATAAAGTGTTTTATGTCTTCTGATTTTATATTATTTGTTTCTAGTATATCAATTACATCTTTTGTTAATGTCTTAACGGCAAGTTTAAATGTTTCATTGCCTTTCATTTGAACAAAATTCAATTTTTCATCTAACATTTTTTGATTTGCTGGATGTACAGATCCAGGAGCTGGGGTAACCAAAAAGTCGGCATATGAACCATCTGCACTTGCATGAATATCTACAAAACCTTCGCTTTTATCTTTTGTTGCAGATATTACTGCCGCACCTGCACCATCTCCAAATAATATACAAGTGCTTCTATCTGTATAATCCACAATTGAACTAAATTTTTCAGCTCCAACAACAAGAACATTTTTTTTCATTCCAGATTCTATAAAAGCCTTTGCTATTGTCAGAGAATAGACAAAACCACTACAAGCAGCACTTATGTCAAATGCTTGAACATTGGAAATTCCAATTTTATCACTTATAACACAAGCAGTGGACGGCATATTAAAATAATCTGGTGTTACAGTAGCACAAATGATAAGATCAATATCTGATTTATCTAATCCAGATCTTTCTATCGCAACTTTTGCTGCCATTGCGCCCATATCGCTTGTCGAAACGTGCTTTTCAGCTATGCGTCTCTCTTTTATGCCTGTTCTTTTTACAATCCACTCATCGGTAGTATCTACCATTTTTTCTAAATCACTATTTGATAAAATTTTCTCAGGTGCATATGCTCCAATAGACCTAAAACTAGCATATACAGCCATTGATTTATCCTTATTTTTATTTGTCGCTATTTGTCAAAAGAGATTCTATTGCACTATTTACATTAGAATCACAATAATTTATAGCTTGAAATATAGCATTTTTAATAGCCTTTGCATTTGAGCTTCCATGCCCAATGATAGCACACCCATCAACCCCCAAAAGTGGAGCTCCGCCGTACTCTGCATAGTCGATTTGTTTTTTTAGATTAGTAAAAACTCTTCTTTTCATAAGCATTGCACCAAGTGTTGCGGGAAGAGATGTTTTAATATATTTCTTCATAAATGCAAAAATTGTAGATGCTACACCTTCACTTGTTTTAAGTAATATATTCCCAGTAAATCCATCACAAACAACAACATCTACATGTCCATTAAATATATCACGACCCTCAACATTACCTATAAACCAATCAAACTTTTTAAGCATAACAAAAGTCTCTTTTGTAAGATCATTTCCTTTGCTATCTTCTTCTCCATTTGCCAAAAGCCCAACTCTTGGGTTTTTTACTCCCATAGCACTTTTCGCATAAGCTTCGCCCATAATGGCAAACTCATAAAGATTTTGTGGTTTACACTCAACAACTGCCCCAACATCAAGTACTAAAGTTTTGTTTTTCCCTAGACTTGGCATAAGAGTAGCAAGTGCTGGCTTTGAAATATGAGGAAGCCTTCCAATTCTAAGAGTTGCTGCAGTCATAGTTGCTCCGCTATGCCCTGCTGATACGACCGCTTGTGCTTCTTTTTCTCTTACAAGTTCAACTGCCTTGTATATAGATGATTCTTTTCTTTTAAGTACATCCGTTGATGAGTCACTCATACTTATCACATCACTAGAATGAACAATTTCAACTTTATCATGATAGTGTTGTGGTAAAAATGAGAGTATTGCAAATTTATCACCAACTAGTATAGGAATAAATTTTTTCTCTTTAAGAGCCTGTATCACACCTTCTATAATAGGCTCAGGACCGAAGTCCCCACCCATAGCATCTATTGCTATTTTTATCATTTAGTTTGCTTTATATTCGCCAGTAGTCATATTCATATGATGAGGCATTCTCCATGTTCCATCTTTATCTTTAACAGGCATAGGAAGTGTTAACTTATAATGTGTTCTTCTTTTCGCTGCTCTAGTTTTACTAACTCGTCTCTTAGGTACTGCCATTTGTTATCCTTTTATTATATTTCAACTTCAAAATCTTCTATACCATCACATTTTTGACAATAGTGGTATAAACTTTTTATGGAATCTATTTCACTTTGAAGTATATACTCCAAATCTATAGTTCCATCTAAAAACTCTATTATATCTAAATTATCCTTGTTTTGTATCTCTTTTCGACTAAGATCTAGACCTATGGGTTGCCCTATTGTGGTTACAAAATCCTTACCACACCTATCACAACACACTTTCAAGTCTCCATTTATCTCTCCATCTAGTTTAACTGTATTAAAATCTACTTTACTTAGCTTGCCACTAAAAGTAACATCATTTAACACTAAATTAAATGGTTTTGGACTTGTGCCTATTTTATCGAAAGAAATTTCCACAAAAAAACCTATTTAGCAAATTTCTTCTGGTTTAAAAAAGAATGCTATTTCTATTTTTGCATTTTCCAAAGAGTCACTTCCGTGAACAGCGTTTGCATCTATGCTATCAGCAAAGTCAGCTCTTATAGTGCCAGCTGCAGCTTCTTTTGGATTAGTTGCTCCCATAAGATCTCTATTTTTAGTCATTGCGTCTTCGCCCTCTAATACTGAAACAACTACTGGTCCAGAAATCATGAAGCTAACTAAATCACCATAAAAAGGTCTCTCTTTGTGTACTGCATAAAAATCTTCGGCTTGTTCACGAGTGAGTTGAAGTTTCTTTGTTGCAGCTATTCTGAGTCCTGCATCTTCAAATCTACTTAGAATTTTACCTATAACATTTTTTGCAACTGCGTCAGGTTTAATAATTGACAATGTTTGTTCCATTTTACTTTATCCTTAGTGTGTTTTTCCTATGTTTATTTTAAATAACCATTTGAAATTTTTAGAGGCGTTATTATACATAAAAGATGATTAAAAATAGATGAAGAGAAACTGCCACGAGTGTGGCAGCAATATTACTCTGCTACTGGAGTACCTTTTGATTTTCTGTTTTCAGATGAAGGCATACCATCAACGACATCACTCCATTGGATACAGCCTTCAGTTGGGCATGCTTCTGCACATGCTGGAGCATCATGATAACTAACACACTCTACACATTTATCAGCATGAACATAATAAGTTTCTTCACCAGTTGGATTTTCATCCTCGTCGACTATTGCTTCAACTGGACACTCATCTATGCAAGCACCACAATTAATACAAGTATCTGTAATCATTACAGCCATTATTGTTTCTCCTTAAATCAATTTCGAATACCACTATATCAAAAGTTTTTTAAATCTTTTCTTTAATTTGCTCAAAGTTTTTAAATTCTTAAAAGTTTGTCCATAAATATAAATTTATAAAATTAATAATCAAGACTTAATGCATAATTAACACTAGTAATATAAACTAATCTATTAATAAACATGGTGTAATTATAGATGAAAATTAATGATATTGAATTATTTAAAATATTGCCCGAACATGAATTAATATACATTACACAATTTACAAAAATATTTTATAAAAATAAAAATGATACTATTTTTTTAGAAGGAGAAAAACCAGATTATTTGCATATATTGCTTAATGGAACAGCAAAAGTTTATAGAGTAGATAATAAGGGTAATGAACTTTTACTTCATAATTTTAAAGCTCAATCTCTCATAGCCGAACTTGCAAATTTGGAAAATATGCATTTTCCTGCTAGTTGTAAGATGATAACTGATGGCTATATAGCAAAGATTAGATTTCAAAATTTTCAAGATTTGATGCAACGAAACCCACAATTATCTGTAAAAGTTATCAGCTCATTAACTAAAAAGATGAAATTTTTAGATACTGTCATCCAGCAAAATCTTCTTTTGAGCTCACAAGCAAAAATAGCTAGTTTTATATATGAAAATGAAGATATATTTATCGCTCAAAAACAACATCAAGTTGCCTCTATGCTATTTATAACTCCAGAAACACTCTCAAGAAATCTAAAAAAATTCAAAGATTATGGTATATTAGAAAACAATAAAAATAAATTTACCATAATAGATAGAGAAAAATTAAAAGAGTTTTTTTAGCCCCTCTTATTTCAAAGAGGAACTATGTATGTTTATGCGAGTAATTCTTCTAGGTCTTTTTTGGCTTGAACTTGAGGCTCTTTTGGGTTGTTGATAACATGGATATTGAACGTATCAACTAAAAAATTTGCTATGTCGCTATTGATAAATTGTGGTGCTTTTGGTCCCAAATATATATTCTTAATCCCCAAACTAAATAGTGCCAAAAGTATAACGACAGCCTTTTGTTCCATCCAGCTCAAAACTATCTCAACTGGTAAATCATTAAGATCTTTTACTCCTAAAGCATTCGCGACTGCTATTGCGATATGAACGGCTCCATTAGAATCATTACATTGACCCAAATCTAAATATCTAGGAATTTGCGTACCTGGAACATTTCCAAAATCTATATCATTGAATCTAAATTTTCCGCAACTAGATGTTATGATAATGGCACTTGGTGGCAAATCTTTTGCCATTTCTCTAAAATATTCACCGCCCTTACCTGGTGCATCACAGCCCGCAATGACAAAGAATTTTGTTATCTTACCTTCACTTACTGCTTCTAAAATTTGTGGAGCAAGCGTCAAAATAGTTTTATAGTGATGTCCTGTTGTTAATGTTTCATCACTATCAAAACCGCTTACTTCGGGCAGTTGCAGTGCATGATCAATCAATGCATCATAATCGTTGTTTTCGATTTTTTTTGCCCCTTCTATGCCTACTATGTCATATGTGTAAATCCTATCTATGTAGTTATCAACTTTTATAGATTTGTCTCTAGGAACAATGCAGTTTGTATTTACTACGATGGCCCCTTGCCATTTGCTAAAGAGGTCCGTTTGATCAAACCATGCCTTACCTATATTTCCCTTAAGATTTTTGTATTCTCTTAGGTATGGGTATCCGTGTGCTGGTAGCATCTCAGAATGAGTATAAACATTTATTTTATCCTCTAGTCCTCTCTCTTTTATTCTTTTTAGAAGCCCACTAAGCATATCAAGATTATGTCCGCTTACTAAGATGGCATGTCCCTCGGCTCTATTTTGTGTAATTTTCACAGGTGTGGGAATCCCGAAATGTCTAGTATGAGAATCGCTCAGCAAATCTAATACTTCAACTCCTGCACGGCCAAGTTTCATGAGTTGTGCTATATGTTCATCAAAGTTGAAATTGACATTTGTGAGCGTAAAGTACATACTCTCTGATATAACATCATCTATTTTTAAAAGTCTATTCCTATCTTCTTGGGAATCCCCATCAATAAGTTCTCTTGCGTGTGACCTATAAGCAGCTAATCCTTTTGCTCCAAAAATCATCATATCTTGCAATCTTGACTCAAGTGCACTCTTGCCGCAAGTGCCAATATCTTGACCATTGGAACCACAGCCACCGACCATACTCATCTCGCATTGATAACAAAACATATTAACATTTTTGCTCTCTGAATCCTCTTTTTTACCACTAAACATATCAAACATTTTCGCTCCTTTATATGAAATATAAGGTTTATTATATTTGTTATGAAAGATTAAATCATTGACCGATATCAATAAAATAAAAATATGTTTGAGAATTAGTTTGCAATTAGTGTAATTACAAACTTGGCATATAAATCTAAATATAATACTCTAAATAGAATTTAAAGCAATCTATTTTGATCACATACCATAGTCTGTGAGTATTATATTAATATCTATTATTGAAGTTTCTTCTTGGTTTTTGATCTCTATTGTCTTCTTTTGGTTTTGCTTCATTTATTCTTAGCGTTCTACCATCAAAATCTTTTCCATTTAAAGCCTCAATTGCTTCAAGGGCAGCTGCATCATCATCCATTGTTACAAATCCAAAACCTTTTGCTCTTCCTGTTTCTCTGTCTGTAATAATTTTAGCAGATGATACTTCGCCATATTGTTCAAATAGATTTTTTAGTGACTCGTCTGTTGTTCCATAAGATAAATTTCCTACATAAATTTGCATATTGTTTTTTCCTTTTTTATTGATTTGCATAATTGATTTTAAAGTAATCTTTTATGTCATTAACTCTGTTTAGCATCTCCCAGCCAAAACCTTGATCCTCTCTTCCAAAATGTCCATAAGCCGCCGTTTTACGATAAATTGGCTTAAGTAAATCAAGTGCCTTTATGATACCTTTGGGTGATAGATCAAAAAGCTCCTCTATACATTTTGTAATATCTGCCTCATTGATATTAGATGTTCCGTGTGTATTTACATAAATCGAAACAGGCTGCACAACGCCTATCGCATAGGCTAATTGTATGGTTACTTTATCACAAATACCAGCAGCAACTAAATTTTTGGCAATATGTCTTGCCGCATAAGCAGCAGATCTGTCAACTTTTGTTGGATCTTTGCCGCTAAATGCTCCTCCCCCGTGAGGACAACTTCCGCCATATGTATCTACTATAATCTTTCTGCCAGTTAGCCCTGCATCGCCTTGTGGACCACCTATAACAAATCTACCTGTTGGATTTATGTGATACTTTATGTCATCATTCAGCATATGTGCTGGGATTACCTCTTTTATAACTTCTTGCATAATAGCATCTTTTATGATATTTTCTGGAATATCATCGTGATGTTGAGCAGATACTACAATCGTATCGATGCCAACTGGTTTCCCATCTTCATAAATTACACTCACTTGTGCTTTACCATCAGGTCTAAGAAATGGTACTCTGCCATTTTTCCTAACTTCAGCTAATTTTGATGTTAATTTATGTGCCAAAGATATAGGAAGTGGCATAAGTTCTTTGGTTTCATTACATGCATATCCAAACATAAGACCTTGATCTCCAGCACCAATTTCGCCACAACTCTTATCAACGCCTTGATTTATATCAGGACTTTGCTCACCTATACCATTAAGCACTGCTGCGCTTCTATAATCAAACCCAAAACTTGCATCAGTATAGCCTATTTCGCGAACAACTTCTCTTGCAATCTCTTGCATGGGGCAATAAGCAGTAGTTTTAAGTTCGCCTGCAATTACACAAAATCCATTACTTACGAGTGTCTCACACGCAACTCTGGCATTTGTATCTTTTGATAAAATATCATCTAGTATAGCGTCGCTTATCTGATCTGCCATCTTATCAGGATGACCCTCAGTTACGGACTCACTAGTAAATATATATCTTGTACTCATATATTTCCTTCTAAAATTTTTTTAATCTTTTGCGACAGCTGTGGCGGAGTTAGTCCTAAGGCATACTCAACATCATTTGTTGCTCCATGAGTTATAAAAGTATCATCATACTCAAAAGTTACTAAATTTATATCATTAATTCTTGAAACATTTAAAAATTCCAATATAGCAGACCCAACTCCCCCTATTTTTGCACTATCACTAAAGATAAACCAGTGTTTGTGGGTTTTACTCAAATCCATCAAAAACTCATTATCTAGTGGTTTAACAAACCTCAAATCAACAATAGTAGGAATAAAATCACATAATTTCCCAACTTCTATTGCCCTACCAACTGCATTACCATATCCTATAAATGCAACTTCCTTGCCTTTTTGTAAAGTTGCTGCCTTGCCCATAACGAATGGGGTTGCCGAACAATCACTAGCCATAAATGCACCTCTTGGATATCTAAAAGCACATGGTGTTTGCATCTCTTTAGCAAACTCCATAGCTAACTTCATAGTTGTATCATTATATGGGGCAAAAAGTGTCATATTTGGGATAGCCCTAAGATACGATATATCAAAGGCTCCTTGATGTGTTTCTCCATCTTCTCCAACAATCCCAGCCCTGTCAATAGCAAAAGCAACTTGGACATCCATGAGAGCAATATCGTGGATTAGTTGATCATAACCTCTTTGTAGAAATGTCGAATATAGTGCACAAAAAGGTTTAAATCCCTCTTTCGCCAATGCGCCACATTGGGTGACAGCATGTTGTTCAGCTATTGCTACATCCCAAAATCTATTTGGAAATTCTTTCATTGCTATATCAAGTCCAGTACCACTTGGCATTGCCGCAGTTATGCCAACAACCTTATCATCTGATTTTGCAAATTCAAGTAAAGTTTCTCCAAAAATTGTAGTAGCACTTTTAGATGATGATTTTTTTAAATTTTCACCACTTTTTAAATCAAAAGCTCCGACACCATGCCAATGTTCTTTACCAGCTCCGACGCCCTCAGCTATTTCATAGCCTTTCCCTTTTATTGTTTGAGCGTGAATAATTACTGGCTTTTTAAGCTCTTTGGCAATTTGCAAAGTTTGTATTATTTCAGAAATATTGTGCCCATTTATAGGTCCAATGTATTCTAATCCCATCTCTTCAAATATAACACCTGGGGTTATAAGCTTCAAAGACTCTTCAAATCTTTTTGCTAAATACTTTGCACTATCCATGCCACTTAAAGTTTTATCAATAAACTTTTTAAACTTTTGATAAAATGGACTAGCCATACCCTGAGAAAGAATTTTACTTATAGCGCCTATTGGTTTTGAAATACTCATTTCATTGTCATTTAATATTATAACAACTGGTAATTTTATATCTCCAAGTTCATTTAAAGCCTCATAAACCATTCCTGCACTCATGGAGCCATCTCCAATCAACACAACAGGAATTCTATCTTCGTTTTTAAGAGCAATGGCCTTTGCTGCCCCAGTAGCAATAGATATAGATGTTGAACTATGTCCTGCCACATAATAATCAAATTTAGACTCTTTTGGTTTTGTATATCCACTGATGCCATTAAACTGTCTTAATGTATCAAAGTCATTCCATCTATCAGTTAAAAGTTTATGTGCATAGCTCTGATGGCTAACATCAAAAATAAATGGATCTTTTTTTACATCAAACACATAATGCATACCAATTATCAAATCGGTGGCTCCTAAAGTAGAGCTAAGGTGTCCGCCATTTTTACTAACAACACTTAAAATTCTATCTCTTATCTTGGCAGATAACTCTTCAAGCTCTTGTGCTGTAAAGTTTTTAATTTCCATTTTATCTCTTAAGTAAAGGCTGTATTGCTTCAAAAAATCTATCATTTTGTTTTGCAGTACCTATAGTTATACGAATAGCATTTAAACCATAACTAGCAAGATTTCTTATGATAACTCCTTGCTTCAATAGTGCATCAGCAATAATACTAGAATTATAAATATCATCAAGCATATATGTTATAAAGTTTGTATAACTATCTATATATTCTATGCCATTAATTTTAGCAAACTCTTCATATCTAACTATCTGTTCGCTATGGAGTTTTAGTGAATCTTTCAAAAACTCATCTGCTTTTAGAGCTTCTATAGCAGCTGCCAATGAAAGAGAAGATATATTAAAAGGTGGTCTCATTTTTGCAATTTGCTCAATTATTTCACTTCTTGCTATACCATATCCTACTCTCATTCCTCCAAGACCATATGCTTTTGAAAAAGTTCCAAGATATATAACATTATCATATTTCAAAGTATCTTTTGGAGTTATGAGATAATCATTGCTCTTATATGATGCGTATTCCATATAAGCACAATCAACAACAACTAATGTATCACTATCAATAGTATCTATTATCTCGAATACCTCTTTTTTTGTCAAACAATCTCCAATTGGATTATTTGGAATACATAGATATACAATTTTTGGTTTATGCTCTTTGTAATATGTTATAAATTCATCTACTTTGTGGATAAAACTAGGTGTTCTAACAATCTTAGCCCCAACTTGCTTTGCATAAACCTCATACATAGCAAATGTTACCTTACTCATTAAAACTGTATCATTTTGTGATAACAAAGATCTTGATATAAACTCTAAAACTTGATCACTCCCAGCACCTATGATAATCTCTTTGGGATTAACTGAATATTTTTTTGCCAAAGACTCTTTTAGCTCATGCATACTATCGTCTGGATAAAGATGTGCTTTTGTAGCATTTTCACTCAAAATTTTTGTAACAGATGGAGCAGTACCCAATGGATTTTCATTTGAAGCTAGTTTGACAACCTTGGATGGGTCTATTCCAAACTCCCTCACAACAAGCTCTATAGGCTTTCCTGCTTCATATAGTGTTATATCATTTAATGTTTCATTAAATTTCATTATATATCCTCTACCTCTTTTGTATATGATCCTAAAATTTTTATGCTCTCTTTGTGTTTATCTAATATACTTTTTATAACGGGATCGTCTTTATGACCATTAAATTCTATAAAAAATATGGATTCGCCACCAACTATATGTGATTTTATTTTTGTTAAATTTATTTTCGCTTCTTCAAAGTCATTTAGAAATTCTACAAGAGAACCTGGTTTATTTAATAATTTAACCAATAAAGATGTTTTATCATTTCCAGATGGAGCATTTTCAAAATCACTAATGATGAAAAATCTTGTTTTATTGTTGCTGTTGTCTTCTATATTGTTAAATTTTATTGGAAGATTATACATTTTTGCTGCAATGTCAGGACAAATTGCAGCAGAATATGGCTCTCTTGATGCCATTTTAGCAGCTTTTGCAGTAGATTCAACAGGCACTAAACTAACTTCATTTAACCCCAAATCTTGCAAAAAATTACGACACTGCTCAAATGCTATATCTTTTGAATATATTGTTTTTATATCACTAATGTCATCGGCTATAGAAGCAAGAACCAAATGTATATCTATCATTACTTCAGCAACAATTTTGAGATTATAAGTATCGAGCCCATGGATAGTATCACTAACGATACCATTTGAGCTATTTTCTATTGGGATTACTCCAAATTTAACGGTTCCCTTCTGTACTTCTCTAAATACTCCAGCAATTGATGATATAGGAAAATATTTACTAGTAGCTCCAAACTTAACCTCTGCCGCTTGATGTGTAAAACTTGCTTCTGGTCCTAAATATGCCACAGCTTCTGGAAGCTCTAAATTTCTAGCAACGGCAAATAGCTCCAAGAATAGAGCATCTATAGACTTATCATCTAATCTTCCTTGTATTTTTGCATTTTTTGCTTTTAATCTTGTTAATATAGATTGTTCTCTCTCTGGTCTGTATATAGGAGATTTTGAGATATTTTTTAGATTCCCAACCAAATGGACAAAATCCATTCTTTTATTTATAAGCTCTAGTATTTGGTCGTCAATCGTATCTATCTCATTTCTTAATGATTCTAAATCCATTGCTTTTTCCTTTGAGCTATTATACCAAAAACTCTTTTTCAAGAGCTATCATATCTTCAAAAACTTCTCTTTTTCTTATGATTCTATCAATTCCATCTTGCACGGCAACTTCTGCTGCTCTTCCTCTTGTGTTATAATTGCTTGACATACTAAACCCATATGCCCCAGCACTTTTGACTATAAGTAGGTCATTATGCTCTAGTTGCGGTAAACTAACATTTTTACCAAAAAAATCTCCGCTCTCACATATTGGACCAACTACATCAGCAATAGAATTTTCTCCATTTTTACCAATAGCTTCTATTTTATGATATGCATCATACAAAGATGGTCTAATTAAATCATTCATAGCACCATCGACTATAATAAATCTTTTTTTGTTATTTTTTTTCTCATACAATACTTTTGTCAAAAAATATCCACCATTTGCTACCATATATCTGCCTGGTTCACAAAGGATAGTAACATCTAGTTTTTTAGTTGCATTTTTTATCATATCGGCATATTCTTGTATGTTTATAGTTAGCTCATCGTCATAAACAACTCCAAGTCCACCTCCAACATCAAAAAATTTAATATCAATTTCAAGAGCTTTTAAAGTATGTGCCAAATCTGCAACTATGGAGCAAGCTTCACTTATAGGCTCAAGCTCTGTTAATTGTGAACCTATATGAAAATGTATCCCAACTGGATTTAAAAATGAAGATTTTTTAGCATAGATATACATTCTTTTCGCCATATCTATCTCTACACCAAACTTGTCATCATGTAAACCTGTTGATATATATGGATGAGTTTTTGCATCTATGTTAGGGTTAACTCTAATTGAAATTCTGGCAATCTTGCCTAACTCTTTAGCAACGCTTTCAACCCTCTTCATCTCATCTTCACTCTCTAAATTTATGAGCAAAATATCAAGATTTAAAGCTTCTTTGATCTCATCATCACTTTTACCAACTCCTGAAAATATAATTTTATATTTACTGACACCTGACAAAATAGCTCTTTTAACTTCTCCGATACTTACACAATCTGCGCCAGCTCCTTGCTCAGCCAAAAGCGAAATAACTGATAAGTTTGAGTTTGCTTTAATAGCATAATTAATAATATTTTTTTGACCACTAAAAGCTTCTTTTAGCTCAAGGTATCTATTTTTAATATAATCAAAATCATAAACATATAATGGTGTGCCATATTTGGCAGCAAGTGAAGAAAAGTCTATATTCATTGTCAAAATTTCCTAATTAAATATAGCCATTAAACAATCATGGCTTAATAATCAGTATTTTATCTAAAAAATATTTCAAGGGACCTATACTGATGCCTTATACTAATATTTCTTTTGAAAAATAACTTTTAAGTCCAATAATGGATAATATAATGATTGGCACAAATGATGCAATTTCTGGCAATACAACACCATTAGACCCAAAGAAATTGATACCTGTAAAACTAGCCCATATCAACAAAGACGCAGCTATAGCAATTGACGCAATTTTTGTCATATTTTCATATCTAACCAAGTAGGGTATTTTAAAAAATATCAAAACAATAAGACCAAAAATAAACATTGGTAGTATTGTTTTGCTATAAACTGATGCTCTTATCTTGGTTGTGTCTATATTTTGATTTGCTAAAAGTTTATATGTTTCATATGCATCGCCCAATTTCATTGAACCGCCATTATCACCAACACTATCTATAACTATTGGTTTGTATCCATCCAAAGTATTAAAATTTGTGTATTTTGCTGTCGAGTATTTTGTGAGCATTTCATTCTCATAATAATTAGTTTTCATAACAGCATCTTTTAGTGTCCAAGAACTTCCATTATAAATGCCAACTGGAGATTTCATTGTATATTTTATTTTATTATTTTCTACTTCAAAAAGAGATAGTCCATATATTTTTTTATTTGCTTGATCTAATTTATCTATGTATATATAAGTATTATTATATTTTAAAAAAAGTTTTTCAGCAGCCTTGACTTTACCGCCATTACCAATAAAAGAATCAGCATCATCTTTTGCGTAAGCAAATGAAGTTGTTTGTAAAAATATGAAAATTACATATATTAAAGTTGTTATTATAAGTATTGGCAAAAGCAATCTTTTATTTGTATATCCAAACGAATACAATGCGCCCATAGTGTTACTTTTCACAAGTTGAATTTTTGTAGTAATCACTCCAAATACCAATGCCAGTGGATACAATATAGACAATGAGTGCTCCCAGCTATAAAACATGTATGATATTTTTTGGTTAAAAGCCCCATTTATTCTTGAGCCGTATGTCAAATAATTTATCAAAACAAACATAATCGTCATGCCAAGAAGTATAACAATAAAGTTTTTTAAAAAATACTTTGCTATGTATAGCTGATACAGCTTCATTATTTTGCCTCTATTGGTTTGAGTGTATATTTTGACTGAAACTGTGAAAATGACATTTTATCTATGTTATTTAGAGCTTCTTTTAAAAAAATAAGTAAATCATCCATAATTTTTTCTTCTTGTCGGTTGAAATCACCCAAAACATAGCTAGAAACTTCACTTTTTCGTGTTGGTTTACCTATACCTATGCGACATCTGATATAATTCTTGCCTATCATACCATCAATTGACTTAAGTCCATTATGTCCTCCATCACCACCACCTATTTTAAACCTAATGGCACCTAAAGGTAAATCCAAATCATCATGGATTACAACGATACTATCTAATTCTATCTTGTAAAAATTTGCAACTGCTTGTACGCTTTTACCAGATAGATTCATATATGTCAATGGTTTTAAAAATAGATTATTTGAAGACTTGTATAATTTACCGTGAAATGAAGTTTTAGATACTTCAGAAAAATTTTCATTTTTAAGTAGCACATCAATGGCTTTAAAGCCAATGTTGTGTCTGTTGTTTTCGTATTCCTTGTCGGGATTGCCAAGACCTACAAAAAGTAACATTATTTAGACTTGATTACACCACAAATCGCAACATGAGTTCTATCCATGATACGAGTATTTGCTGGAGCTTCTATATCTCTTACAAGAATAGAATCATCTCTATCAAGATCTGTAACATCAAGTGTGATGTTTGCAGGCATATCTTCGATTTTGCCTCTTAATTTCAATCTTTTTTTAGATTGTATAAGTACACCTTTATTTTTCAAACCTTTTGGTGTTCCAGTAGTTTTAACAGGTACTAAGTAATCTGTTACAACACCTGGAAGTGCAACTCTAAGGTCAACATGAGTAATATCTCCAGTTACTGGATGAAATTGGTACTCTTGGATAACTGCATTATACTCTTTGCCATCAACTTTTACTGGAAGTGTAAGTGTTGTTTTTGACCTTGCCGCTCTTATAAAATCACCTCTTTTAAATGCTGCAAAAACGCTTTCGACGCCATTAGCATAAATATTGGCAATTAGATAACCATCTCGTTTTAGGCGTTTTGCTGGCGCACTACCGATACTCTCTCTAACGATACCTTCTAACATTGGATTCCTTTTTGTAATTTTTAGGGACTTATTATATCGAAATAATTTTAAATTTTCGATAAAGGCTTGTCGATAGATTAATGCATTTTTACTGATTGACATCTTTTTCTATTATTGTCTTACACTTTAACTTGCCTTTTTGATTCACACAAGTCACGGTTTGTATTTCATCATTTTGCGTATAAGTTTCAACTGTTTGTTTTGTCATTGTCAACTTTCCATTTATCCATTTATACTCTTCATAGCCATGCTGGGCAGCACCATTTCTCCAAGCAGCAGTTATCATTTTTGCTTTTGTATCAACTTGTATTTGTGTCAACTCTGACAATGTCTGATCGTATTCGAATTGTTTACTTTTAGGATCGTATATATAAAAATTATAACCATTATTTGGTCCAGCTCCTCCATCGTGAGAATATATCATCATATCTTCATATCCATCAAAATTTGCATCAATCATATCGAGTGTATTATTTTGATCTGTCAAATATCCAGCATTTCTAATAGTTTGGATTTTTTTGTTATTTTTATCATAAACTCTTATCGCATATATTTCTGACTCTGCTCCCATTGGTAAATTGTCATTTTCATCATCTTGCTTATTGATAGAATGGAATATTTTAAATTTATAGTTTGTGATATATTGTGTACTGGTATCACCATCGGACAAGTCATCCATATTTATTTTACCAGATATAAATTTCCCATCAGGATAGATAAAATCTCCATAATACCACTCGCTATCCTTTTTTGTAATTGCCAAAAAATCCCCATTATTTAGCGCATATTCTTTGTTGCCTTGCCAAAATGATACTTTTTTAGGAATGTTGAGTATATCTATATATTTTCTTGGGGTTTGAAGACGAAAAATAGCTGCTTGTTGCATAGTTTTGTATGTTGCTTCTTTTAGTCGAGGATCAAAATAAGGAATTTTCGGCTCTTCCCATTTGCTTGATAATACAAATACTTTTACGCTATTTGACTTTAGTATAAAAATATCTTTTGAAGAATAAAAGGTATCATTGTCAGATGATACACCATAGCTTTTATTGTCATCATAAAATCTGTGATCATAATCACTTGGAGCAAAGTTTTCCAAGTCATAAGAATAATCATAAAAACCATCTAGATTGTCAGAGTACCAGTATTTTTTATCCTGATATGTTTTCGCATCTACCTTGAAACTCAAACTTACATATTTTCTTACAAATTTGTCCGAGTAACTGACATTTTTTTTGTATTTTGCATCAGCGGTATTGAGCAAGATGACTTTATTCATAGGAGAATCATATTCATCATTTTTCGCATTACTGGTAACTACCGCATATTTTGCTTTCAACTCTTTGCCTATCATATTTTCATAATTTACTTTATAGTGTTTTTTGACATATCTATCATTTGTATCAAATGGTTTAAATGATTTTTTAAGTAGAGCATAGTCTGGAATATCATCTATCTTGTATATTCCTGATGTAATTGCAGATAGATATATTGTAGAAGATATAATAAATATGAATATTTTTTTCATTTAAACCTCTGTTGTTTTTATTGTATTATATTTAATTTAATCCATGGTTCTAATTCTAATTTTCTTTTCTTTTGTTCTCTAGCTTCAAACCCAGCTTCATCCAAACACTTATCTTCATAAATCTTTGACACAGTAAGATTACATATCTGATTCCATTGTTCTATCTCTTTATAACTTGCAAGACTTTTGATACTTGTATCTTCAATCTGATTTGCCATATTGCACTCATTTTCTCTTAAATAAAAATTTTTCACCGTAGCATTGCTATAACGCTCACCGTTTGATGGATTTTTGGCAACTATATCAATATCTTCTACTTTTTTATTGCAATTTGATTTTAAATTCAAAAAGCACTTTAATAGTTTATCTTTGCTGGCTTCTTTGCATTTTTGTGTTGCTACTTGAAGTGTTAAGTTAGGATTTTTTGTGCTAAAAAGTGGTCTTACAGACTCCAGATAGCCTTCTTTGATGACTGGTGAACATCCAAGTAATATACTTACCATAAAGACAAAAATCATAAACTGGCTCAATTTATACATTCAACTATCCTTGCTTAGAATTATTTCTGGTAATTTTTTGATAGATTTTATACATAATAGTATTAAACTTTGGTTATAGAGTGCTTATCGATTAAATTTATAATTTGATTTTATAATATATTATTTTAAGTTTTATTTATATATCATACAATATGTTTTATTATAAAGGATTATAAGTGAATAGAATAATTAAAATAATTTTTGTTTTATTAGCTATCGGAAGTATTGCTACATGGTGGCTTTGGTATCAAGCCCCAAAACAAGAAAAAAATCTGGCAGTAGTTTATACCATAAACGGCAACGGAGAGGCAAAATTTGATGACCTTATGGACAATAAACTAGCAGATACTGGTTTTATAGTAACTGATCCACATAAAAGAATTAACGATTCATATAAAAAACATTTTGGCTCAACTAACCTTGAGCTAATTAGCTTTATGCCAACTGTCAACCTAGACAAGGTAAGAGAGCTATTGGCAGTCGAGCCAAGACTTGCGCTTTATAGCCCTTTTAATATGTTAGCTTACAACAAAACAGGTGAAAACACCACTAAAGTGATGCACTTAACCCCTGAGGCAATTTTAGATATCGCTGGGGTAGAAGACGAGGGTATTAAAACAAAATTTATATCCATGTTTAAACCTCTCGATGAGAAAATCCAAAAAGTTTATGGTGGCGAAAAAAGCTACATAACATATAATTCACTAGATAACAACAGGATTATGAATTATGAAATAACATTCGAAAGACCAAAAGACTTGTCAGAATTTGTTGATAAATTTCAGGAAAAATTTGAAGCAGAATTTGAAGACAATAAATATATCATAGCAGGATACTATGATTTTAAAGTAAATCTAAAAGAAAATGCACCTACTCCTCTACCAGAATATGATGCATTTTGGATATATTCCTTGTGTCATTTGGAATTTTCATACAACATATTTGACAAACAAGGAATGAGACCTGATGCTGGAATATTTGCACCGTGCACAATGTATATGTATATCAAAAAAGGTTCAAATAAACTAATTATAGGTATGCCTAAACTACAAAACTGGGCAACTACTCTAAAAATCACAGACAAAAAAAGATTGGATTATATTCATAAATTAGATACCCAAATACCTCAAATACTTCAAAGTCTAGGTGCTGTTGAAACTGGAGGCAACACCAACTCCAAAACTTCATCTATTGATAATGATTCAAAAAACAAAATTAGCAATAATACTGCCAATAACAATAAATTCTTAAAACCCAATCCAAAAGCGGGAGAGGTCGTAAATGGTCAAGTTCCTGCATATTTGAGATCAAAATATATGCAAACAAATGAGGTAATCTCAAGCTTAAAAAAAGGTGGCTTTACGCATATCGCAACGCAAGAATTAAATGCAAATCAAAGCGTAGTCATTTTTACCAATAGTGAAATTATATCTGGCTCTGTAAAACCACATAGAGGATTTAGTGCTAACTTGAAAGTTTTGATTGACAAAACAAACAATCAACTAACAATTACAAATCCAATATATCAATTTAATGCATTTCTACAAGATGATTACGATAAAGCAATGGCACAAAAAACACTTGAAAGAATTAGAAAAATTTTTCCAAATTCTATAAACTCTGATGATAAACTTAATTTTAAAGATTTAGCAAACTATCACTTTATGGTATCAATGCCATATTATCAAGATATGATTGAAATCGCAAGTGGAACAAATGCAACACTTATTGCTAAAATAAAAGCAAGCAAAAATTTAGTGTATGAACAAAAGGTATCAAGCAATGCAACTATTTTTGGTATCAAATTAAGCGACCGAACATCTAAATTTGCATCAAAGATAGGTTCTCAAAATACGATAGTTTTGCCATATACTATTCTAGTTGAAAACAACAAGGCTTACATATTACATCCTAAATACTATATAGCATTGATGTATCCGCTTCTTGATATGGGGACTTTTATGACTATAGCAACTGCTCCTGGGGCTATAGAAAATGAAATCAAAGGTGTGTTTAATTGATTGTCATCGATCAATACAAAACCAGTCACCCTGAACTCGTTTCAGGGTCTAATTCACACTAAAAACTTATGCACTCAGGTATTTTTTTAGGAGATTTTATACGAAACTGTTTATTTATAGAAGTTTCTCCATAAACAACTTCTATATTGCTCTTGCTTACACCAAATTCATTAGCTAAAAACTTTACCATATAATCGGTAGCTTTCCCATCTTCTGGCGCTTTTTTGATACTAATTTTGAGTTGTGTGCCTTTTGGTTTTAGTATCTTATCTTGTTTGGCACTTGGAGTGCCAAGAACATTTAGTATCAAGACCTCATTTTGCCACTCAAAAAATTCATTTTTTAGTGGTAATGGCTGCATATTATTTTAAACTATCTAACATCTTTGTAAATGAGTCTTCAAAAGCTTTAAGCCCCTCATCTAAAAGCTTGTCATAAACACCAAACATATCTATACCATTTGCTTCAAGTTTCTCAAAATATGGTTTTGTGATACTTATTCCTAGCGGTAATGTTTCTGTTTCTTGAGGAGTTTTTATATACTCTTTTATGGTCGCAAGTGGGGCTGTATTGATACAGTGTTTTCCATAAAGCTCTCTTATATAATAATCTTTTGGTAAATCGCTTGGCTCTTTAACGCCCGTACTTGCAAACAAAACTCTTACATTTGGAGCATCACTTTTTTGTACTACCCTATAAATTCTAGCTGCATTATATACACCTGTTTTTGTTCCAGTTATACCAAAAGTTTCTAACTTCTCATCAAGCTCTCTATCAAATCTGCTAACAAATACAGATATAACACCTTCTACCCTTCTTCCTCCACTATTTGCAAAAACGGCTGAACCTCTCTTCATAGCTCTTAAACATTTTCTAGCTTGGCTAAGAGAAAAAACTAAAGTCGCATTTACTGAAATCCCAGTAGCTAGTAGTTGTCTCATGGCACTATATCCAGCTTTCGTGGCTGGAACTTTCATCATTACATTTGGCTCGCCTACTGCCTTAAAAAGCCTTTTTGCTTCAGCAACAGTTGCTTTCGTATCATTGCACAAAAATGGATCTACCTCTAAACTTATAAATCCATCATCGCCTCTATCATAAAGGGGTCTTAAAATTTGTGCAGCAAGTTTAATGTCTTCGATAGCAAGTGCTTCGTATTTTTCTTTTGGGGTTTTGTCTTTTAGTGTGGTTAATTGCTCTTTGTATGCTGGTGATGATATAATTGCATTTGAAAAAATAGCTGGATTGCTTGTGGCACCATTTATTATACCTTTTTCTACAAGCTCAGAAAACTGTGTTTTTAAAAAATCTCTCTCTATGAAATCCAACCACAAAGAATATCCCAAATCTCTATTTACCATTTACAATCCTATATAAAATGTTGCCAGCTTTCTGTGTCGCTTGGCTTTTTTAGTGAAAGTTCCAATCTATCAAGAAAATCATCTCTGCTAATCTCAATTGCACCCAAACTTACTAGATGTTCTGTTCTTATTTGACAGTCAATAAAATCATAACCTTTGCAAGCTAAAACATCACTTAATATCTTGAGTGCAACTTTAGATGCATCACCAACATGAGAAAACATCGACTCTCCAAAAAATCCTTTTCCCATAGCGATACCATAAAGCCCGCCAACAAGTTTTCCATCTAAATAAGTCTCGACACTATGTGCAAATCCCATTTTAAATAGTTCTAAATATGCTTCTTGCATTTGGGATGTTATCCATGTTCCATTTTGCCCAAATCTAGGTGTTACTGCACAGTTTTTTATCACACCTGCAAAATCATGATCAAATTTGATTTCAAATTTACCACTTTTTATGGTTTTTAGTAATGATTTTGAAGTTTTAAAATTTGTTGGCAAAAGAATCAATCTTGGATTCGGAGACCACCAGAGAATTGGATCTGTTTCGTTAAACCATGGAAATATCCCCTTGCTATATGCCGAAAGCAGCATATTTGGCGACAAATCGCCACCATATGCCAATAATCCCTCATCAGATGCAAATCTAGGATTTGGAAATATATAATTCTCACCTAATTCATCTATAGTAAACATCTCTTCCATTTTATGAAATAGTGAAAATTAAATTATTTTTTTCAAATCCCACTTTTACTTTACCACCATTTTTTAGTTTACCAAAAAGTATCTCATCGCTTAATTTCTCTTTTATAAGCTCGTCAACAACTCTTGCTATATGTCTAGCTCCATATCTATCATCATAGCCCTTATTGGCTATATACTCCTTGGCTTTTGGAGTAATGGTAAGTTTAATATTTTTAGATTCTAAAGTATCATTTAGTTTATCCATCTCTAACTCGACAATTTTTACCAAACTATCCAAATCAAGTGGTGAAAATTCTACAACAGCACTAAGTCTATTTCTAAATTCTGGTGAAAAGAAATTTTTTAATGCATTATCTGTTTTTGATGAAGTATCTTTAGTAAAGCCCATTACGTTTGCTTCTTTTGTTCCAAGATTTGATGTCATTATGAGAATAACATGACTAAAGTCACTAACATTTCCATTATTATCTGTCAAAGTTGCATTATCCATAACTTGAAGTAAGATATTTAACATATCTGGATGAGCCTTTTCTATCTCGTCAAGCAATATAACTGAGTGTGGATGTTTTTTTATGGTTTCAGTCAAAAGTCCGCCTTGCTCAAATCCAACATATCCTGGAGGAGAACCTATAAGTCTGCTTATTGTATGTTTTTCCATATACTCACTCATATCAAATCTCTCAAAATGCATTTGCATAACATTGGCAAGTTCTATCGTAAGTGCTGTTTTCCCAACGCCAGTTGGTCCAACAAATAAAAAGCTTCCTATTGGTTTATGCTCACCATTAAGTCCTGCATATGATCTTTTTATGGCATTTGTGATAACTTCTATAGCTTTTTCTTGATTTACTATACGAGAATTTAACTCACTTTGTATATTTGACAACTTCGCAGCATCATTGCTTTTGAGAACTCCAAGCGGCAAGGACAATGCGATAGCCAAATTCTCCTCTATATCATCAGCAGTTATCTCTATGTCTCTTTTTTGCTCCAAAACACACTTAGCACCAACATCATCTATTATATCCATAGCTTTATCAGGCAAAAATCTATCATGGATATATCTAACAGAAAGTTCTATGGCACGCTTAAGTGCATCATCGCTAAATTTGATATGGTGAAAATCCTCATATTTTGATTTTACACCTTTTAGTATTGCTAGAGTATCTTCAAAACTTGGCTCATTTACATCTATTTTAGCAAATCTACGACTTAGTGCTTTATCCTTATCAAAAAAGTTTCTAAATTCGGCATATGTTGTTGCCCCTATGCATTTCAAATCCCCCCTAGCAAGAGCAGGTTTTAGTAAATTGGAAGCATCCATACTTCCGCCACTTGTTGCTCCAGCTCCTACTATCATATGAATTTCATCTATAAAAAGTATAGTTTTTGGCAATTTCCCTATCTCGCTGAGTACGCTTTTTAATCTTTTTTCAAAATCACCTCTGTATTTAGTTCCAGCTATCAATGCCCCCATATCAAGAGCAAAAATTTGATGATCTGCCAAAATCTCTGGTGCTTCATTGTTGATAATCTTAAGCGCCAATCCTTCAACTATGGCTGTCTTGCCAACTCCTGCTTCACCAACCAAAAGAGGATTGTTTTTCTTTCTACGACAAAGAGTTTGCATCGTTCTATCTATCTCTTTTTCTCTTCCGATTACTGGATCTATTTTGCCTTCTCGTGCAATTTGAGTTAAATCCAAACAATAACTTTTCAATGCGGATTTACCCTCGCCCTCTCCGACAGAAACATCATCTTCTCCTGATGTATCAAAGTCACCATGAGATATAACTTCAAGTATATCGAGTCTTTCAACTCCTTGCTTTTTAAGCAGATAAACTCCATAACTCTCTTCTTGTAAAAATATAGATGCTAACATATCTCCGATATCAGCCTCTCTTTTTCCAGAACTTTGAATATGGGCAATCATATCATTTAGAGCATCCCTAAGAGATGGTGTCTCTAATGGCTCTAAAGAATCTATGGCCTTTGGTGTATTTTTGTGAATATATTTTTCTAATTCTATTGTAAAATTCATATCCACCCCAAGAGATGTTAAAATTTCCTTTCCAATACTAGATTGTGCGATTGAGTATAAAATATGTTCTGTTGTAATATATTCATGATTGTTTTCTATGGCAAAATCAAGGGCATCTTCAAATATATCTTTTAGTTTTTGACTGTACATCTTTTTTTCCTTTACTCTGCTTCAAGTGTAGCAAGGAGTGGAAAGCCATTTTGCTTTGCCGCAATTGCTACTTGATTTACTTTTGCACTTCCTATCTCTTTTGTAAATATTCCACACAAACTTTTGCCTTTTTCATGAACCTCTATCATTATATTTGTAGCTTCACTCGAAGTTTTATGAAATATAGTAGTTAAAACGAAAATAACAAAGTCCATTGTCGTGTAATCATCATTATGTAGTAATACTTTGTATTTTTTAGGTTCTTCAAGCTCATAAATACTTTCCAATTCCAAATCTATTTTAGGCAATTGTTTTTCCTTTTACTATTTAATTATTTCTCATATTTTGAGCAGAGCCCAAAATATGGTCTTCGGCAGACTGCCCTCGCGACTAGTCGCTCTTTTAATTTACTATTTATATTATTAATCACCATTATTTAATACTATTATACTAAAATTTCTATACATATTTTATACCAAAATAAGCAAAAAAATGCAAATGAAACCTATTTTTATAACCGCTACAAATACTGATGTTGGAAAAACACATACCACACTAAAATTAATTGAAGAGTTTTCTAAGCTTGGATTAAAGCCTGTTGTTTATAAACCTATCGAAACTGGGGTCGAAAAAAGTCCACATGATGCCTCAATGCTTCTTGAAAAAGCACAAAGTGTCAATGCAAATCTAAGTTCATTGACACCGTTTGATATCACATCATACACTTTTACTCTGCCAGCATCTCCATATGTTGCGGATAGTAAAAAAGAGATAGATATATCAAAACTAAAAAGTGACTTTGAAAAACTATCACTTCTTGGTGATATAGTCCTGGTAGAAGGTGCTGGAGGCTTGATGGTTCCAGTTACAAAAGAGCTTAAAATGATAGATTTGATAAGCTTTTTTGATGCTCATGCACTTCTAGTTACCTCATCACGATTAGGCTCTATCAATGATACTCTTTTGTCAATAGAATCTTTACGAAACAGACAACTTTCATTTGACTGGTGTGTCAACATTTTTAGTGATGTTCAAACATTTGATTCTGTTACAAAACCATATTACGATGAAGAGTTCCCAGCTTGGTGGAGTGTGCAAGATGGACTTACTGAGTTTGCAAAAGACCACATAAACAAATAATGGCTATTTTACAAATCATTGGGTATAATTTTACACTATAAAGTTGGAGAAATTTATGCAACATCTCATAACCACTGATGATTTAACTATAAAACAAATCGAACAAATTTTAGATGATGCCTTGCGTTTTAAACTTCAAAAAAAACCAGTTTCTCTACTCAAAAACAGACTACTTTTTACACTTTTTTTTGAAAACTCCACAAGGACAAGAAGTTCTTTTGAAGTAGCAGCAAAAAGATTAGGTGCAAATGTAGTGCATTTAGATCCATCAAAAAGCAGTACCAACAAAGGAGAGAGTGTAGAAGATACATTTCTAAACCTTTGTGCCATGCTACCAGATGGTGTTATTATTAGACATAGCGATAATCATTTAGCTAAAAAGCTCTCCGATATGAACTTAACCCCATTACTAAATGCTGGATCTGGCAGCTATGCCCACCCTACTCAAGCCTTACTTGATCTTTTTACATTAAAAGAACATTTTGGAAGTCTCGATGGACTCAAGATAGCTATTGTTGGTGATATCGTAAATTCAAGAGTTGCAAGTTCTGCAATTGCACTATTTGGTAGATTTGGTATAAAAATATCGTTAGTTGCACCAGAACCTTTTATGCCACGAGATACAAACTTGCCAAAATTTGACAAACTCGAAGATGTACTTGATGATGTTGATGTTGTGATGAGTCTTAGAGCTCAATTTGAGAGACACAACAAACCTGTATTTGAAAATTACGAAACTTATGCTTCACACTATTGCCTTACAAAAGAAAATATTGGTTCTCGGGATATCATCATCATGCACCCAGGACCCGTGATGAGAAATATAGATATAAGCGATGAGATACTAGATGATAAAAGAAGTAAAGTTTTAACTCAAGTAACAAATGGTCTTTTTGTGAGAATGGCTATTTTAAAACTTTTATTACTTGATTCATAATGGATTATTTTAGTGACAATTTTTCTACTCTAAATAAATTTGGAAGCTCAAAAACTCCTTTTTTATTTATCATCTCTTATGACAAAAAAAGTATTTTTTGTTCTTCATTAGATAAACTAGAACAAGATATATACTATAAAATAGAAAACACTAGAAATTATACCCCTACTCCATTATCAAAATCATATAAGTTTGAGAAATATCCATTAAATTTTTTACAATACAAACAATCCTTTGATAAAGTTATAGACGAGATAAAACGAGGCAATACATATCTGCTAAATCTCACATTTTCTACTCCAATAAAAACAGATTTGAATTTAAAAGAGATATTTACTCATTCAAAAGCTAAATATAAGCTATATTTTAAAGATCAATTTGTGTGTTTTTCACCTGAAAAATTTATAGAGATAAAAGACAACACTATCTCTACCTATCCCATGAAAGGTACTATTGACGCATCTATAAAAAATGCAAAAGAAGAAATACTCTCAAATCAAAAAGAGATGTCAGAACATACTATGATAGTTGATTTGATGAGAAACGATCTAGGCATTGTAGCAAATAAAATCAAAGTAAACTCATTTAGATATATAGATGAGATAAAAGCAGGAAGCCAAAATCTATTGCAAGTTAGCTCGCATATCAGTGGCAAGTTAGAATCAAATTGGCATGAGCATATAGGAGATATTCTTGATGCTCTTACCCCAGCAGGTTCAATTAGTGGAACTCCAAAAAAAAGTACACTTGGAATCATAGAAAAAACAGAAAATCATAAAAGAGGATTTTATAGTGGAATATTTGGAATCTATGATGGCAAAACCCTAAATTCTGCTGTTATGATACGATTTATAGAAAAAAGCGATGATGAATTGGTGTATAAAAGTGGTGGTGGCATCACGCTTGATAGTGATGCGAATGATGAGTATGAAGAGATGATAAGAAAAGTTTACTTGCCGTTTTAACTATTTAAAAGTATCACAAGCTTCAAGTGTACCTATCTCAAAACCGCGTCTAAACCATTCGCTTCTTTGTGCTGCACTTCCATGAGTAAATGAATCAGGGACTACATATCCTTGCGATTCTTTTTGCAAAACATCATCGCCGATTGAAGATGCTGTATTTAATGCTTCATCTATATCGCCAGGTTCTAACATAGAGTACCTTTTTTGAGCATGGTGTGCCCAAAGCCCTGCATAACAATCAGCTTGAAGCTCAACTCTTACTTGAATAGCATTTTGTTGCTGTTCACTAGCACCACTTGCATTGTATCTCTGAACTTTGTCCAATATACCTTGCAGTTTTTGTATGTGATGTCCTACTTCATGTGAAAGTACATAAGCTTCGGCAAAATCCCCGCCGCCTCCATGACTACTAACAAGTTCATCTAAGAAATTCAAATCCATATACACTTTAGCATCTTGTGGACAATAAAAAGGTCCTACTTGTGCTTGAGCTTGTCCACATGCACTTCTTGTGCTTCCTCTATATAAAACTAATTGCGGTGGCACATAATTTTCATTATATTGATTTTTAAATATCTCTTGCCAAATTCTCTCTGTATCCCCTAGGATAGTTGAAATGAACTTGGCATGTTTATCATCAAGTGCTTTGTTGGCAACTGTTGGGGCATTACTTGATGTGGAATCTAAAAGCTTCAATGGATTAAACCCGCTTATATACATCAAGACTCCAATACCTATAAGTATCCACCCAAGCTTTGTTCTTAAAAGCGGTCTTACAATAGGCCATAAAAACATCAATACGCCAAGGCTTGGCATACCACCACCACTACCAGAGCTGCTCCTTCTATCCTCTACATTCTGACTCTCGTCTCTATCTTCCCATTTCATCTACAACTCCTGATAAAAATATTTAAAAATTATACCAATTCTGATATGAAAATATCTATTGCCATATTTTTCTATTTAAAAATAAAAGTGAAGCAAGCAAGATAGAGCCTACAGCAACTATGTCAAATAATATGGTTGAGCTAAAATTATCCCATATAAAACCAGCAAAATATAATGATAAAAATGTGCAAATTCCAACAAAACTATAATAAACCCCGTAAGCAGTAGCTTTTAGGTTTACTGGTGTCAAATCAGATATGATTGCTTTTGCTAAAGAGTTAAACCCACCACCGAAAAATCCATAAATGGCAAAAGCTATCCATGTAGCATATGCTATTTTTGTATTTATAAAAAATGCGCTAAGCCCAAAAGCAAAATATACAACAGAAAGTAGCGTAGGCTTTCCAACTCTATCAGAAATATTTCCTATCGGGATAGCAAAAAAAGAAATACAAAAATTATAAAGCGCATAAGCAAGCGGTATGATAGCTAGTGCCATCCCATTATCTTTGGCTTTTAAAATCATAAATGAATAGTTCATAGCAACTAGAGAAAAAAGTCCTTGAAACAATACAATCAAATAAAATTTGTAAGAAAGTTGCGATGGACGAAATAGTTTCTCTTTTGATGGAATGAAAGGCTTATCGGATAATAAAAATATCAAAATAGCCATAGATATAATACCTGGAATTACACTCAAAAGAAAAATCATTCTAAATGTTGATTCGCTACTGCCAAGATACCATAAAACGATAAAAGCAACAAATGAACCTGCCAATGCACCAGCTCCATCCATCATTTTATGCAATCCAAATACAAAACCGCTCATATTTTTAGGCGTTGATTGGCTTATGAGTGCATCTCTAGGAGCAGATCTGATACCTTTTCCTATGCGATCGCCTACTCTAACCATGGCTATCATTACTGTACTACTGGCAAAAAAAGCTAATGGTTTTATGAGATTTGATAAACCATATCCAAAAACAGTTATCCCTTTTCTCTTTCCGATTCTATCTGAATAAAATCCACTTAATGCTATAAGCATTGCTACACCAAACTCCGCCAAACCTTCGATAAATCCTATTTCAGATTTACTCGCATGCAAAAACTTATCCATAAATATTGGTAAAAGTGGCAATATCATCTCTGTAGAAAAATCTGTAAAAAAACTATTTGCTCCAAGGGTTAAAATATTTCTATCAAGTGAAAGTATTTTTGATTTCATATTTGTTGTTTTTATTATCTAAGACTCTATATAACTATTTATCACAACACCGTCAATTCCGAGTTTAGCTATCTCTTCTATCGCTTCCTCATTTGCTATGATAGATATAACTTTCGCACTCCACAAATATTCATTTGCTACTTTTTGAACTTCACTTGCCAAGGCATTATCACTACACAAGATATAAGTAGTATTTAGAGCATTGGCGATAATGGCTTGTTTTACAGAATCAACACTACAAGCAAAATTCACACTATTTTCTTTGCAATGCTTTGCGATATGAGCATATTTTTCTATACTCTCTAATACCATAGTGCTATTTGAAGGAGTTTTATTTATATCCTCTATAGATTTTACTTTATACCAAGGCTCTACTTCTATCAATGGGTGACCGAAAAGTAACATATCTAACCCCTTGCTTTATCTTTGCACTCTTTGGAGCAATATATTTTACCGCCGAACCTAACACCATCACTTTTTATAAAGTATGCACCACACTCTTCGCATTCTAACATATTTTGAGCATTTTCTTTTTTTGATTCGTTTGATCCGAGTTTATTCTTTAACAAAACATATGCACCAAAAATAGCTAAACCAAAAACAAGTAATTTAAACAACATTTACACTCCAAATATAGAGATAATTTCTCTTATTTTTAGTAAATATATCATATTTTAGCTCACAATCAGATATATTGTCTATTTCATCAAAAACTAAGCTTCCTTTGTACAACAAATACTTTGTATCTACACCTCTTTGGTTTTGTGTTAAACTAAGAAGTAATTTTGTATTTGTAACTGCTCTTGATGTAATCAAATCAAAATTAAACACTTCAAGATCTTCTACTCTCTTGGATACTACAGTAACATTTGAAAGCCCTAGCATCGTTACAACAAATCTTAAAAATGTTGCTCTTTTTTTAAGTGGTTCACACAGTGTAAAATGACTTTCTTCTTTCGCGATTGCTAACACAAGCCCAGGGAAACCTGCCCCTGTACCAACATCTAAAACATTTTTAGGAAAAGAAATAAAACTTATAGGATAAAGAGCATCTATGATGTTTTCATATACACTTTTTTTATCTTTTGCACCAGTAAGATTGTGTATTTTATTCCACTCCAACAAGATATCACTAAATTTATCTAGTTTTTCCACATCGCAAGCAGAGATGTGAATATCATTGGCATCTAAAAGTTTATATAAATCCAATTTCACATACCTTCAAAGAAGATGCCCCATCTGTTCTTTTTTTACTTTTAGATATTTTTCATTATGTACATTCTTGGGAGTGATAGAAGGGATTCTCTCAACTACTTCTACATCAAGCTCATCCAAAAAGCTTACTTTTTTTGGATTGTTTGTGATGATTCTTAGTTTTTTTATACCTAAATCTTTGATGATAAATTTAACAGCGCTATATTCTCTCTCGTCAGCTTTAAATCCTAATTTTTCATTGGCTTCTACTGTATTGTAACCTTCATCTTGCAGGCAATATGCATTGACTTTGTTTACAAGTCCTATGTTTCTGCCCTCTTGTCTGTGATATATCACAACTCCACCATCTTTGGCTATAAGCTCAAGCGCTAAATGAAGTTGGTTATTGCAATCACATTTAAGACTTCCGAATGTATCACCAGTCAAACACTCTGAGTGAACTCTAACAAGTGGAGTTTCGAGCTCAAAAAAGTTTTTGCTCATGATTGCTAGATGTTCTTGACAACCATCTTTATAAGCTTTGATATTGAAGTTGCCATATCTTGTTGGCAAATTTGCAATTTTTGAAACTATTATCTCTTTTTTCATAGCGTGGATTATAGCACAATGAGTTAAAATCTACAAATAATCATAAAATTATATGTATTTATTTTTTACCAAAATCACACAAATAGAGGAAAATAATAATCTTCCACGGAACAGTTAATGTATGATATTTTATATTAAATTATAAAGGATATATATGTCAATATTAGAATATGTCAAAGAGCAAGATTTGGTATGGCAACCATCATTTAGTGGAAAACTTGGAAATGGATTGGTTGGATACAGAGGAGCTTTGATAGTAGAAGAAGGCAAACAATTATCCCCAGATAGAAAATTGCCTCCAAAAGTTCAAGCAAAACAAGTTATATTGGTTGCTGATGATGAAAAAATGAAATTTTTCTCAGCTGAATTGGAGAGTATTTTACATTTTGAAGCTTTTTTTGAAAAATACAAAGCATTTTTTGCTCCTACTACATTGGTAGTTTTATATGTAACTGATCTAAATAAAAATGCTACTTTCGAATATGAAGGTGTTAATATAAATGCTTACTCTCTACATGAAAGCTCTGTTTGGAATGAACTTTTAGATCTTTCAAACTTGGAAAAAAGTGAACTCAAAAAAATGGGTAATGAAGAGAAAATAGAAGCACTTTATGAAGAGCTTTTGACTACTGACTGCACTGAAACAAAAATGAGTTTTGAAGAGGTATTGAGCCTCAAAGGTGAAAGCTCTAAAAAAATTATGGGTGCAGTTTGATTTAACTAAAAATATTAAAAATCTATTTTTATATGCTATAATTTTTCATATTACATCAAGGATTTGTGATGAAAAAATTATTTTTTATACTAGTAGGTTTATGCTTCATTTTAATAACAAATATATCTGCTAAAGTTGTTGATGACTGGGAGTATAATGCCACAGAAGTTTACAAGGAAAGTATGGTTATGCCATCTGGTGCAGTAGCATACTCTCCTATACCGATGCCTTCTCCTTTGGCAAAAAGTGCTGGAAATATAGGACTTAGCGTTGGTGGTGCAAAAGATGCCAATAACTTCAAAGAAAATATACAAAATGGATACTTGCCAAAAATAAACTCTATCACTTATGAAGGTGTATTTTATGGTCATTTCTTTGATACCGCACTAAAGGGCGAATGTAAAGAGCTTTTTTGCCCTAGCTACAACAGCACAACAAAAATAAATCCATTTACAAAAAATAAAGAGATATTTTTGAGTGTTGGTTTAAATAGTGATATCAAACAGAGTGAATTTAAAAGAAAAAAACTCAACCTTGTGATAGTTTTAGATATTTCTGGTTCTATGGGAAGTGGTTTTGATAGCTACTATTATGATGGCAAAGAAAAAGACAAAGAGCATAAAACTAAAATACAAATAGCAAATGAATCTATAGTGGCAATGTTATCTCATTTAAAAGGTAGCGACAGAGAAGGTATGATACTTTTTGATGATGGTGCTTATAGGGCATTAAAGCTAAAAAGTGTCGGAGAGAGAGATCAAGAAAAAGTAAAAAAACATATACTTGATATAACTGATAGAGGTGGTACCAACTGGAGTGCTGGCTACAAAGCAGGACTGGAACTTTTTGATAATATGCCAAAAGATAGCGATTATGAAAATCGTATCATTTTCTTAACAGATGCTATGCCCAACACTGGAGAACTTGACAAAGATGGGCTTTTTGGAATGGCAAAAGATGCAAGTGAACGAGGAATACATACAACATTTGTAGGAATTGGTGTGGATTTCAACAATGACCTTGTAGAATATGTTAGTAAGATAAAAGGTGCTAATTATCACAGTGTTCACTCATCTGAAAAGTTTAGTAAGCTTTTGGATGATGAATTTGAGTATATGGTTACACCTCTTGTGTATGATTTATCTTTAAAACTAGATGGTGATGCTTACAGTATAGCTGGAGTATATGGTTCTCCTGAGGCAAATATGGCAACAGGTGAAATTATGAAAGTAAATACTCTCTTTCCTTCAAAAGCTACTGATGAAGCGACAAAAGGTGGAGTGATTTTGCTTAAATTAAATAAAAATGACAGGGTGGATAATCAAAATATCAAACTTATAGCAAACTACAAAGATGTAAATGGCAAATCTCATACAAATGAACAAAATGTATATTTAACTGATAGCCAAAACAGTGGAATACAAAAAGCAATACTGCTTAGTGATTATGTGAGTTTAATGAAAAATTGGCTCATAGACACAAGAGCATCGTGCAATGATAAACCAAAATGGATATATGAAAAACCTGTCGTTTTAGAAAAAAGAATCTTTATATATCCTCCATTGCATCCTATGTATCCATTTGTATCAGAATGGGAAAGAGGCTCTTGTAATTTGAATGTTTCAAAAAACTATAAAGAGGTATTTAACAAATTTGCCAACTATTATAAACTAGAGATGAATAAAATCAATGATAAATCTTTGAATGAAGAACTTGAAATAATAAATCTATTGGAAAAAAGCAAAGAGACTAATCCCAATCAAGACGATTGGGAAATGAAGAAATAAAAATTAATCTAGCTTTGCATTTTGTTCTAAATATATTTTCATCATAGCTATAAAAAAAGATGTCATAGCAGGTCCGAGGATGATCCCCCAAAATCCGAAACTACTCATACCTGCTAGTATTGCAAAAAATATAACCATTTCATTTATCTCAACAGAACTTTTTAGAAAATCTCTTTTTATTATTTTTATTATTATAGGTTTTATGAAAGTGTCTGCTATGACAGAAATTATAACTATTGACAAAATAGCCAACATTAAAGCACCATGTGAATCTCCATTTGACCAAAGATAAAGGCTAAGTGGCAACCATACTATAGCTCCACCCACTATAGGTATTAGAGATGCAAATCCATAAATTACACCAAATAAAATCCCATCAAAGCCAAAGAATGTAGCAATTATCCCAAATAAAATACCCTCAAATACAGAAGTTGCTATGGTAGAGTAAAATACAACTTCCATAGTTGCTGATATATCTTGTATCATCTTGGAACTGTTTGTAGTTGAAAGCGGTAAAAATGAACTTATGATAGAAAAAATCTTATCACCATAATAATTAATAAAATAGTAAAAAACAAGCACAAATAGAGTATTTTTGATAAATCCAAGTCCTACTTGTGTAAAGTTTGTTATATACCCGCTTGATTCTTGAAGATAAGAAAGTATTTTGTCTGTATTTAGATTATTTTCTATGCTTGAGCCAATATAAGGCAAATCTTTTGCTGTCGCTTTTATGTTTTCCAAAATTTGCAAAATTATACTTTGATCTAAAGTGGAGATATACTTCATGCCTATAGTTACTAGATAAACCATAGGAGCAAATATGGCAAACAATAAAAATATAGTTATGATTGTTGCTGACATCCATCTCTTTTTAAGATATTTGCTTAGCTTATTTGATATATTGTATGTAGCCATATACAAAAGTATTGCTATAACAACTGGAAGTAGAAATGGTTTATAAATAGTATAAGCACCTAGTGTGGCAAGACCTATAAAAAATAAAACCATATAATTATTGTTATTATTCAAAAAGACCTCCTGTGTCATCATGTGGGCTTTGCAGTCTAAAATATTCATAACTCTTTTGTGTTGCTATGCGTCCTCTAGCTGTTTTTTCAATAAATCCGTTTGCAATCAAATATGGCTCTATCACATCTTCGATAGTTCCCTCGTCTTCACTCAAAACAGCTCCAATTGTACTTAACCCCATAGGTTTTCCTTTCGCACCCAAAAGCAAATCCAAAAGTTTCAAATCCTGCTCATCAAACCCCAAAGTATTTACACCAAGTTCATTAAGTGCATGTTTTGTAGTTTCTAGTGTGATTTCATTTTCATTGGCTACTTCCGCAAAATCTCTTACCCGTTTGAGTAGTCTAAGTGCTACTCTTGGTGTTCCTCTGCTTCTTTTGGCTATCTCAAGAGCAGAGTCACTTTTGGCTCTTTTGCCAAGCTTCTGTGCAGCTTGCTCTATTATACTGGCTAGTTCGCTTTGATTATAAAATTGCATTCTAAAATGCATGCCGAATCTGTCTCTAAGTGGATTACTTATCATCCCTGCTCTTGTTGTTGCACCAATAAGTGTAAAACGAGGTAAATCAATTTTAACCGATTGTGCAGCTGGACCAGAACCTATAATGATATCCAGTCTAAAATCTTCCATAGCTGGATAAAGTATCTCTTCAACAGCAGGACTTAAACGATGAATTTCATCTATAAAAAGGATATCGCCCTCTTCTATATTTGTGAGAAGTGCTGCCAAATCCCCAGCTTTTTCTATCATTGGGGCAGCTGTTGTTTTGATATTTGTTTGCATTTGAATAGAAATAAGATTTGCTAATGTTGTTTTACCAAGTCCTGGGGGACCAAAAAAAAGAACATGATCCAACGCTTCATCTCTTTTTTTGCTAGCTTCTATAAAAACTTGTAGGTTTTTTTTAATTTTTTCTTGACCTATGTATTCATTCCATACAGTAGGTCTAAGCGAAAACTCTATATTGTTATCGCTCTCAAATTTTTCTATCTCAACAACTCGTTGCATCTATTTTTTTGTTTGAGCTATTTTTGTTGTCGATTGATTTTTTACAACATTTGGTTTGTATATCTCAACTCTATTTATTACAAAACCATTTGTTATAAATGAATTTGCTATAGCACTTGCAATAAATCTTTGTTTTTCATTAATTACTATACCGCTAAGAATAACATTAGAACCATCTCTATCTGCATATATATAAGTTCTGTATAAATCTTTACTTTTTTCAAATGCATTTTCTATTTTTCTAGTTGTAGAATCTGTATTTCTAGCATGCGGTGCTGGTAGTGGTAACCCATTTTCTTTAACCGTTGACGAAACATTGCCATTAAATTGCACTACTCCACATCCAGTAAAGACAAGTAAACTATAACTCATCAATAATGTACTCAAACCTATTTTAAATTTCATATACTCTCCTAATATGTAAATTGTTCATTTGGAAATGAAGCTTTTTTAACTTCATCTGCATATTGTTTTATGGCATCTTTTACAATGCTGCTGCCATCTGTGTATCTTTTTACAAATTTTGGTACAAAAATATCATTAAGCCCCAACATATCACTCCAAACCAAAACTTGACCATCACAATCAACTCCAGCTCCTATGCCAATGGTTGGTATTTTAACTGCTTTTGTAACAGCCAAAGCAACATCTGGTTTCACGCCTTCTATAACAATCATAATTGCTCCTGCTGCCTCAAGAGCTATAGCATCTTCTAATATAGATTTTTTTTCATCTTCACTTTTGCCTTTTACGCTATATCCACCCTCGCCTCTAGCAGATTGCGGTTTCAAGCCTACATGGCCACAAACTGCTATTTCATTATCGGTCAAATACTTTACTATTTCGGCTTTTTCTCTACCGCCTTCAATTTTTACTGCATCTACTTTTGTTTGTTTGTAAGCTTTGGTTGCATTTTTGAGTGCTTGTTTTTTGTTTCCACATGTTCCAAAAGGCATGTCTAGAAGTACAAAACTTTTTTTTGCTCCACTACATACTGCTTTGGCATGATAAATCATTTGCTCCATACTTATACTAAGCGTATCATCTTGCCCACCAAAAGTCATATTTAGACTATCACCTATCAAAATCACATCCACATGTTCATCAAATAATGAAGCAAAAAGTGCATCATAAGCTGTAACCATTACAATCTTTTCATGACCTTTCATGCTTTGTAATGTTTTGAGCGTAGTTTTTTTATCCAACTAAAAACCTTTGTATAGATTTGACTCTATTTTATCAAAAAAAAGTATAATATCACATTCATTTTAAATAAAAGAGTCAAGAAATTGAAAAAATTAGTAGCATATATAACAACAGGGTTCCCTTCATTTGAGTTTACTATTGATTTGGCAATGTCTCTCAAAGAAGCTGGAGTTGATACACTTGAACTTGGTATCCCTTTTTCGGATCCAGTAGCAGATGGTCCTGTGATAGAAAAAGCGGGTCTGCTTTCGCTTCAAAATGGGTTTAAAATAGATAAACTTTTTGAAACTACAAAACAAATTGCTCCTCATATAGATACGTTGTGGATGGGGTATTTTAACTCTTTTTATCACAAAGGTTTTGATAAATTTATAGACGAGGCAAAAAATGCAAATTTAAGTGGATTTATCATCCCGGATTTACCATATGAAGAAGCTATACCTTATCAAGAAAAAATGAGAGCGAATGGCATGACTTTGATTGATTTCATTGCTCCAACAGATACAGAAGAAAGAATCAAAAAAATAGTCAAAAACTCTCAAAAATTTATCTACCTTGTAGCTTATGCAGGAATTACTGGAAGTGGAAAAAGTGAATCACTTGATGAGATTATATCTTCAATCAGAGAATATTCAACAACTCCAATATATGTAGGATTTGGCGTAGATGAACATACTGCAAAAGAAAAAGCAAATGGTGTAGATGGTGTTATAGTAGGATCTGCACTCGTTAAAGTATTACTAGATGTTACTTTAAATAACACTCAAAAGTTGAACAAAATAACCACAATTGCTAAAAATATAAAAAATATAATAAACGAATAGTTTTAACTTTTTCAGCTTCCATTACAAAAGAATGCTGAAAAAGTTTTAAATAAAAATAAGATTATTTATTGTTATCCAAATTCTCTTTGATAGCAAAAAGCAAAAATATAGCAAGCGCTCCCATAACAACAGTTACTATCTCTTGAAACATACTACTAAGTCCTGCAAAAAACCCAACATTTGCCATATCTGAAAGACCGCCTATTACTGCCGCAACGATTCCAACTACCACAAAAATGGTAACTACCACTTCTCCAAAACCAAGAACCAATGCTCTTACTTGATGTGTTATTGGTTCAAAAAAATTAAAAGTTTTTTCTGTAGAATCTATTAATTTTTCTGTTATGTGAACTCTTGCTTCGTTTGCATCATGAGCAAATTCATTCATTTTTTCTTTTGCGGAAGACGCAGCATCTTTTGCTTTTTCTCCCAAATCATTAACTGTATTTTTTATATCATCTTTTATCTCATCTATAGTTTCTTTTTTGGCACTTGATGGTTTTCTAGTTGTTTTTTTTACCGCTGGTTTTGCTTCGCTGTTTGCTTTTTTTGCTGTTGCCATTATGATAGTCTCCTCTACCTTGTTTAATTTTAAAATTATAACATATAATAATATTAGTTAAACCATAAATTTTGTATTTTTACCACACAAAGTGAATAATTATTTTAAAGACATACTATTTTTAAAAAACATCTTGTTTTGAAAACAAACTTGATGTAAAATACAAAGTAAATTTATTAAAAGGATGTTTTAATGAAAAAGATATTTTTATTAATTTTAATTTTAGTGGCTCAAACATATGCAAATAATTTTGATGATGGATATTATTGGCAAACTATCAGAAAAAATGACAAAAAAGCAATTGAGTTTTATACAAAAGCGATTGCCAAAGGTGAAGATGTACAAGACTCTTACTACAATAGGGGCGTAAGTTATGACAACCTTGGAAAATATGATCTAGCTATTGCAGATTATACAAAAGCTCTAAACATAAATTCGAACGACTATCAAGCAAGCAATAACCGAGGGCTTTTATATGAAAAAAGAAAAGATTATAACAGAGCAATATCTGACTATAAAAATGCGATAATAGCAAATCCAAAATATTATAATGCATATTACAATTTAGGATATCTAAATAACAATTTAGGCAACTATGATGAAGCAATATATAATTACAAAAAAGCACTTGAAATAAAACCAGATGATTACCAAAGTTATAATAATATTGGAGTTTCGTATGATAAAAAAGGACAATATGATGAAGCAATTTCATATTACAGCAAAGCTATAGAATTAAACAATGATTATTATTTGGCTTATGGAAATCTAAGTGGTATTTATATAGACCAAAAAAAATATGAAAAAGCTATTGATGCAGCAAATAAAGCTATCAGAATAAATCCTAGTGATCATAAGTCTTACTTTAATATGGGGTTAGCATACTATTATTTGGGTGAATATTCTAAATCTATCATCAAATATGAACAAGCTATATCCATATATCCTAAAAATAGCAGTTATTTTTACAACATGGGCTTGAGTTATGATAATCTTGGTGATGATAAGCGAGCTATACAATACTACAAAGAAGCAATAAAAGTGAGTTCAAAAAATACTGATGCATATCACAATTTAGGATTAATATATATTAAACAAAAAAGATACAAAGAGGCAAAAGAGTTGGCCAAAGTAAATTGCAAAATAGGTGATTGCGAGCTCAATGATTTGATAAAAAAAGAAGGTTATTGATACCTATTGCAAAAAACATCTTGTTTAAAAAATAAACTTGATGTAAAATACAACATAAATTTATTAAAAGGATGATTTGGTGAAAAAGATATTTTTGTTAGTTTTAATTTTAGTGGCTCAAATATATGCAAATAGTTTTGATGATGGATATTATTGGCAAACCATCAAAAAAGATAATAAAAAAGCTGTTGAGCATTATACAAAAGCCATTGCGAAAGGTGAAGATTTAGATAATGCTTATTACAATAGAGGTGTATGTTATGATGATTTACACAAATATGATTTAGCTATCGCTGACTATAAACAAGCCATAATAATAAATCCTAAAGACAAAGATGCATATCACAATCTAGGTCTGATATATCTTGAGAAAAAAAGATATGACGAAGCAAAAGTATTGGCAAAAACAAATTGTGATATGGGCGATTGTGAACTTAGCGACTTGATAAAAAAAGAAGGTTATTAGTATAATTGTGCAAAAAAATACAGGGATATAATGACTATGTTTACAAGATTTAGAAGAAATCGCATGAATCCAGTTCTTAGAGATATGCTACAAGAAACTCATTTGAGAGTCGATGACTTTATGTATCCACTTTTTGCTAGAAGTGGTAATGGCATAAAAAATGAGGTTGCCTCTATGCCTGGGGTTTATCAAATGAGTATTGATGAGATACTAAAAGAATGCAAAGAATTGTTATCTATCGGCATAAAAGCTGTTATTTTATTTGGTATACCAGATATAAAAGATAGCGTTGGAAGCGAAGCTATGTGCGAGCATAGCATTATCGCAAGTACTATTAGAGCTATCAAAAAAGAGTATCCCGATATGCTCGTGGCAACTGATTTATGTTTTTGCGAATACACAGACCATGGTCATTGTGGTGTACTTGACCCACATACTCATAGTGTTGACAATGATATAACATTAACAAATCTTGGTCTTCAAGCAGTAGTACATGCAAAAGCTGGCGCTGACCTAATTGCTCCAAGCGGCATGATGGATGGAATGATAACTGCAATTAGAGCTGGATTAGATAGTGCAGATTTTGTCAATCTTCCTATTATGAGCTATAGCACTAAATTTGCTTCAGCTTACTATGGACCATTTCGCGATGTAGCAGAATCTACTCCGAGTTTCGGGGACAGAAGAACATACCAAATGAACCCTGCAAATAGACTTGAAGCTATCAATGAAAGTAAGGCTGATGAAGACGAGGGAGCTGATATACTTATGGTTAAGCCAGCATTGGCTTATATGGATATCATCAGAGATGTGAGAAACAATACTTCAAAACCACTTGCTGTGTATAATGTTAGCGGTGAATACTCAATGCTAAAAATGGCAGGAGCTGCTGGCGTGATAGATTATGATAGAGTTATGATGGAAACACTACTTGGATTTAAACGAGCTGGCGCTGATATCATCATAACATACCATGCAAAAGAAGCAGCAATCTTACTTAATAAATAGTTTTATAACCCTTTTATGGTACAATATTTTCTTTACCTCCTCCAAGGATAGATGATGAAGCACTTTTTGAGCATAAAAGATTTTAGTCGTGATGAACTTCTAGAAATGATAGAACTTGCAAAAAAAATAAAAGCACAAACAAAAAGAAAAGAGTTTGTACCATATTTAGAAAACCAAACTCTTGGTATGATATTTGAAAAAAGTTCAACAAGAACAAGAGTAAGTTTTGAGACAGGCATATACCAACTTGGTGGTATTGGGCTATTTTTGTCATCAAATGATATTCAATTAGGGCGTGGTGAGCCACTAAAAGATACTGCTAGAGTAATGTCTAGAATGGTTGATATGATTATGATACGAACTTTTGAACAATCTCGTCTTGATGAGTTTGCTAAGTATTCAAAAGTACCTGTAATTAATGGTCTTAGCAATGAATATCATCCAGTACAAATAATGACAGATTATTTTACTCTGCTTGAACTTGGAAAAACTAATCCTGTAGTGGCATATGTTGGAGATGGAAATAATATCACTCACTCATGGCTTATGCTCTCTTCCAAACTCGGACTTGAAATGAGAGTTGCCACTCCAAAAGGTTATGAGTGCGATAATGATATTGTAAAAATTGCTAAAGATTATGCTTTGGAGAGTAAAGCAAAACTAAGCTTTTATAATGATCCTAACATGGCAGTCAAAGATGCTGATGTCATTATAACTGATACATGGGTATCTATGGGACAAGAGAGCGAAAAAGAAACTAGAGTAAAAGCATTCGCAGGATATATGGTTGATGATGCAATGATGAATAAAGCAAAAAGTGATGCCGTATTTATGCACTGCTTACCAGTATATAGAGGATATGAAGTAACTGAAGAGATTTTTGAAAAATTTGAAGATGTTGTGTTTTTAGAAGCAGAAAACAGACTTCATATGCAAAAAGGTATCATGGTCTGGCTTGATGAGCATAGATAAGTATTGTTATCGTAAAACGAAATATGGCAATCCAAAAAATAATAAAATTAAACAAAGAAGGCACGATGAGCAATATTGATTTTGAAAAATTTGGAAAATTCAGTAAGGCAGGTCCAAGATATACAAGCTATCCTACTGCATTAGAATTTAATGAAGATTTCAAATATGATGATTATATAAAATACTTAGAAAATGGAAAAGAAAAAATCTCAATTTATATTCATTTGCCATTTTGTAGAAGTGCATGTTATTTTTGTGGATGTAATGTAGTTTTCACTTCTAAAGAAGATAAATTAGAAAAATATGTAGAGTACCTAAAAAGAGAAATTGATATACTTTCACAGTACTTAGATACTTCAAGAGAGGTTATACAGTTCCATTTTGGTGGGGGAACGCCTACATACTATAGTGCTGTCTTACTTGATGAGATTGTCACATATCTAAAGTCAAAGTTTACTTCATGGGCAAAAGATGCTGAGATTAGTTGTGAAATAGACCCTAGATTTTTTAACGAAGATCAAATGAAAGTTTTTATAAAACATGGATTTAATCGTATCAGTTTTGGGGTGCAAGATTTTGATTCAAAAGTACAAGAAGCCATACATAGAATACAACAATTTGATATTACTAAAAATGCGGTTGATTTGGCTAGAAAATATGGGATTAATTCTATCAATATGGATTTGATATATGGTTTGCCATATCAGAGCTTTGAGAGTTTTAAAACTACTTTAGAACTCGCATTTTCACTTAGCCCAGATAGACTTGCAGTTTTTAATTATGCTCATGTGCCTTGGCTTAAAAAAACTATGAGAAAATTTGATGAAACGACTTTACCTCATCCAAGTGTAAAACTCGAAATCTTCAAATACACTATTGATTTCTTTGAAAAAAATGGTTATAAGATGGTAGGTATGGATCATTTTGCCAAACCAGAAGATGAACTTTTTACAGCAATTGCAAAAGGTGAATTACATAGAAACTTCCAAGGATACACTACAAAAGGTGGTGCTAATCTCATAGGTATTGGATTGACCAGTATTGGTGAAGGTGAAAGATACTACGCACAAAATACAAAAGATATGAATATATATGAGCAATCTATAGATGCTGGAAAACTACCATTTGAGAGAGGCGTTAGCTTGAGCGATGATGATGTGGTGCGAAAAAGTGTGATAATGGAACTTATGGCAAACTTTTCTATAGATATAAAAAGGGTTGAAAGAGAACATAAAATAGTTTTTAAAGACTATTTTGCTGATGCACTAACTGCTCTAAAGGAATATGAAGACGCTGGATTAATATCTGTAAATGATGAAAAAATCGAAGCAAATCGCACAGGAGCAATGTTGATAAGAAATATAGCCATGCCTTTTGATGCATATATGAATAAATACAAAGATAGTAAAAAAAGTTTTTCAAAAACTGTATAATAGGTAAAAGGATAGAGGTAAAAGGGTGAACAAAGAAGCAAAAGATATATTTAACTTCATTGAAACAAGTGATGCTTGCGTAAAATGCGGAAAGTGTGTGCCTGTATGTACAATTCACCAAATAAATCCAGATGAAACAACATCTCCTAGAGGTTTTATAGATTTGCTTGGAGCTTACCAAAAAGGCAATCTAGAGTTAGATAGAAATGCTAAAGATATATTTGAAAGCTGTTTTTTATGTACAAATTGTGTTAGCGTGTGTCCAAATACACTTGCAACTGACATGGTTATAGAAGAAGTTCGTGCAGATATTGCTGGGAAATATGGAATATCATGGTTTAAAAGAGCATTTTTCTTTTTACTTAGAAATCGTACAATTATGGACATAGTTATGAAACTTGGGTTTATGTTCAAAACATGTGCTTTGAGTGTTGATGAACAAGGAAGAGGACTAAAGGCTAAGTTTTCACTTCCTATGGTTAAAAAAGGAAGGCTTCTCCCTTCTATATCAAAGACAAGTTTTCTAAATAGCTATCCAGAACATATAACCCCAAAAAAACAACCAAAACAAAAAGTTGCTGTTTTTATAGGATGTTTGGCAAACTACAACTACACTACTATAGGTGATAGTTTAGTAGAAATTTTAGAAAAATTAGAAATAGATGTTTTTATTCCAAAAAAACAACTTTGTTGTGGAGCACCTGCATATTTTACAGGGGATACAAACACTGTTGAGTATTTAATTAGAAAAAATTTGGATTATTTTGAAACATTTATGGATGAATATGATGCAATGGTTATACCAGAAGCCACTTGTAGTGCCATGATAAAACATGATTGGAAAGTATTTTGCATAAACAATGAACATCATGAACTCATCCCTCGCATAGAGAAACTTTTGCCAAAAATACATATGGCATCTTCATGGTTACATGATAATACAAACTTAAAAGAACTTCTTGCAACAAAAGGTAAAAAATTTGATGATTTGGTTACTTACCATGACCCATGTCATGCTAGAAAAGTACAAGGCATATACCAAGAACCTAGAAACCTTTTAGCACCAAATTATCAAATGGTTGAGATGAGTGATCCTAATCGATGTTGCGGATTTGGTGGTGTTACTATACAGAGCGAAAAGTTTTATTTAGCTGAACTTGCCGGCAAACCAAAAGCGGCGATGATAAAGGAAACAAAAGCAAAATATGTAAGTGCTGAATGTAGTGCATGTAGAGTACAACTAAGCGAAGCTATGAATAGTGCTGAAGTTGAAACTATATTTAAAAATCCACTTGAGCTAATTGCCCAATCTTTGAGATGAAATTATCCACCCTGTAGCCAATTGAGAAAATTACCAACTGGATCAATAAGCGGTCCTTCTTGATATTTACTAAATATAGTTTCTGTTTTTTTTACTTCAACAGGCTTTTGACCTCTAACTTTTATCTCACCGCCTACTTTTTTCCACTCAAAAAGCTGCCTAAGCTCTCCACCATCTAACCATACGCCATGGCGGAGACATCTATCTATTATAACGCCGCTAATAGTTTTATAATTTATCCTCTGCATTGTTTTATCACATACTGGGCATTTTCTATAACTAATAATATTTTCTTGCTTGTGTCTTGGGTTGTCTTGAATAAATCGCAACATATGTAAATCTATATCTTCTTTTATAAGACTTTTGCTTTTTAAGAGTTGCTCTAAAATATCTTCTAAAATAAAAATTCCATCACATTTATCACATCTTTGTATTAAGACTTTTGTTTTTATACCTATATTTATATTTTCCATTAAAACATTACATACTGGACAATTATACTCAGATTTTTTTTCTTCTATATCTATTTTTGAAAGCACATCAAGATTTAGCGGATTGCGTTGTCCGCAATAACTACACACCAATCCTTTTTTGGGAAGAGGTGCTGAACAAAACTTACATCTCATTTTATAACTCTTCTAATATGGCTTGCTTTTTCTTTTCATACTCTTCTTGTGTAATTAATTGTGATTCAAAAAATGTTTTAAGTTGTCTTAATCTATCTTCAACGGAGTTGTTTCTTTGAAGCGAATCAACCATATTTGTTGCGAGTGCTTGTCCTGCATTTGCCCCAAGAAAAACACCAGATGCCCCAACTTCATTTTTTGCTGCATCACTTAATGCATCAAGCTGTCTCATATCCTTATAGCTTATCCCTGCTTCCTGTGCAGCATAACTAGTTGCTTTTGTATCGGCAATTTTATTTATCCTATTATTTGTGTGCTCATCAAAACTAGTTCCTTCTATCCTAAAATCACTTAACAAAAATCCTATCTCTTCAAAAATATTACTAAGTTTTTCTACGAGTGCATTCCCTATCTCTTCTCTATGTTCATCAATATGATTATATGAAAGTTTTGATGATGCAAAATAATCACTCATTGGATGGATAATACGAGAATTAACAATATTTTTTAACTCTTCAATCCCAAATACTTCCTGTTCCCCTACAATGGATATAAAAAACTTTTTGGGATCTTGTATTTGCATACTATAATTACCAAAAGCAACTAACTCTACAGGAAATTTATATATAGGATCTATATATTTAATAGGCGAAACTGTTCCCCATTTTTGATTAGTAACAATACTTTTTTTATAAAAATAAAATGCTGCTTTATGTTCACTCTCAAAAAACTGCATAAATTTCTTAATGGTTGTGATAAATGGTATATTGGAAGTTGATATATTATAAACGCCTTCTTTGTCAAAAATAGATTGGATTTTACCTTCATAAACAAAGATACAACCCTGAGCTGGTCCAACTATAAGCTTTGAAGCGTTTTTTATCTCATCGTTATTGTTACTCCATTGATAAAAAAGCAAATCATCACTTTGATTATCCCATTGTATAACTGAACGCAATTGATGTTTTAAAGGGTCAAAAAATGCCATATAAAAACCTTTTTTCTTTTAATTATAACATATATAATAATTACAAATAAGATATTTGCATGAAATAATTTACTTATTTAACTTATCTCCGCAAGATGGATTTTTACTTATAACTTATTTTTTAATACCTCAACTGATTGTTTTATTGCATTTAAAAGCTTGTCGATATCTTTTTTAGTATGTGTATAGTGTATGGAGACTCGCAACCAACCTGGTTTTTCATCAAAACTCTGTCCATCTTTTAAGTTGAGTAAATCATGGCCATAGGGGCCTGCACAACTACATCCAGCCCTAGTTTGAATTCCAAAATGTTCCGATAGGTACTGTGAAATATCATATGGATTAATACCCTCAAAATTAAGTGAAAAAATAGGTAGTTTTTCTTGAGAATATTTACAATATAATTTAACCCCATCAATTGCTATCAGATTCGAACCAAAATAAAATTTTAGTTTTTCTTCGATATCATGAATCTTTTCAAGTCCAATTTCATTCCGTAAGTTGTATGCCAAAGAGGCTTTTATAAATTGCAAAACGCCTGGTGTTCCTGCATCTTCTATCATTTCTATATCACTTAAAAAATTATGTGAAGTTCTTGATACATATGATACTGTACCACCTCCTGCAAAAGTTGGCTTTGCCTCTGTGGTTAGTTCTTTTTTCATGACCAAAATACCACAAGATCCTATGCCGCCCAAAAGTTTATGCGGAGAAAGAAACAAGGCATCATAGTAGTTGCAGTCTATATTTATATAAGGTGATGCGGCGGCGGCATCAAGACACAAAATACCATTGAACCGTTTTATAAGTTTATAAATACTTTTATAATCACTTAAAATACCAGTTACATTTGATGCCACAGAAAAAGATGCAATTATCTCTCGTTCTTTGTATGATTCCAACTTTTTCTCTAAAAAAACGATATCGATTTTTTCATCTTTGTCTAATGGGATTCTAACAACTTCGCATAATCCCTCTCTAAAACTCAGTTCATTAGAATGATGCTCATAAGGTCCAACAAAAACAATGGGCAAATTATTTGGTTTGTGTCCATATCTTTTTAAAGTTTTAGGAGAAATATAAATACCCATAAGTTCTTGAAATTTTTTAATCGCTCCAGTTGCCCCAGTACCACAAGGAAAAATATAAAATCTATCGTCTATTTCCAAAGCTTTTTTCAAATCTTTTCTAGCTTGCGAATAGTATTCGCTTGTTTTAATTGAACTAGAAGAGACTTCTGAATGTGTATTAGCATAAGTTTTTAATATATCCTGCATCTTTTTTTCAATCGGTTTATAACCTTGTCCTGATGCAGTATAATCAAAATAAAGTATACCTTTGTCTTTAATGATATTTTTGCGTATATATTTCACTATTTTTCCCAAAAAAACTTTTATATATATTATATCTTTATATAAGCTCTTAATCTTTTAAATGGATTACCTAATTATAGGTTATCTTTCAATATCTTTAGATAATATATTTATCATAAAAAAATTTATAGCAAGGTATGTGTATGAAAAAATTGGCTCTATTTCTATCTACTTTTTTAATTATAGTAATTATGACAGGTTGTGCTTCAAATGGCGCCCCAGATGTTGCACTCAAGAAAGCATTTGCTAAAAATCTATCTACGAATGGCTACAACTATCAATCTGAAATAAAGATAAATAAACTTGATATCAAAAAAGAAAATGCTACAGAAAAAGTTGAACAGGGCTTGGCAATAATCCAAGGACTTTCTATGGCTTTTAATGGTGCAGTAGATAGCACTAACGCCAAAGAAGAGATTATTTTTGACTTTAGATACAATCAAAATAATGTGGATGCCTCTATCAAGTTTCCTGTGCTCGTTGATTATAAAAAACAACGTATATACATAGGAAAATCTATAATCAACACTTTGTTTCTGCCGCCTAAAATGTTTGAAAAAACTATTATGTTAGATTTTTCAAAAAATAGCCAATTATCCAAAAAACTAAACAGAGATAAGAGTGGCAAAGTATTTATGTCTTATATGCAAAATTATTTGAATGAGGAGTATTTTAGAAAACAACAAGAATCTTATAAAAAAGCATATGTAGATGCTTTTAGTGATATCAATAATTCAAACTTTAAATACACAGACTTAAATAAAAAACAAATTAGAACAACGCTTGACAATAAAGACTCTGCAAATCTTATATCTACTTTAGTAGGAGCAATTGTTGCCAATAAGCTAAATGTACCTGAAGACAAAGATACACCAGCACCACTTAGCGGAAGCCAATTAAAAAATTTGATTATGATATTTCTTTACACTATCAATCTACAAACTACAATAGACTCAAAGATTGACAATAATGGATATGTAGATAATAACAATTTAAATTTTAATATTTCTGACATAAGTAAAAAGAAATTTGATATTGATCTTGGAATGAATATATCATACAGTAACTTTAACAATCCACACTTTAGTGTTGATACAAAGAATATTACTCAAGATATAGACATTGATGAAATTATAAAAATGATAAAGACTAAATCGGAAAGCAAAAAACAAGATAGCAAGAAAAAGAAGAAATAACTTTTTCTCTTTAAAAAACAACAGATAAAAATTTATATTTTTATCTGTATTATATTTTCTATATCAGATAGTTTTTTCATAATTTCAAGCATGGGCCAAACGCTAGGTGAATACCCCACAAATTTCTGCTGTTCTAATGTTATAGTTGGGGCTTTGGATGTTTGTTGAACTACCATAGCTACACCAAACTCTTTTTTAGTTACTCCACATTTGTTCAAATCATCAAAACAATCAAAACCCATAGCATCAACAACTATCAAAAGTAATTTATCGTACTCCATAGATTTTACAGCCCCAACGCTAAGCACACAATCGGCTGTATTTTCAATATCTGATACCGTAGTAATATATCCTGTGTTGTTTCCAACGATTGATAGATATGACGCAGGTGTATTATGAACAGAATTTTGAAAATGTGTTGGGCTTACGGTTTGTGACATATCAATAGAACGAATGATTTCAAAAGTTTCTACCACTTCACCAAAAGCACTCCCTATGACTACTGGCATATCCCATGCATCTAATAAATCTGTCAAATATAGAGCAATACGAGCATTGCGAGTAAGTCTTCTACGAAGCATCATATCTGAAACTATATCTTTTTCATTTAGATTAAATATTTTTTCATCATCTTCTATTGATTTTATTACCAATATTTCAAGATTAATCGACATCTATTTTTCCTAAAATTATAGACACATTGCCACCGCCAAAACCAAATGCGTTTGAAAGTACAAATTTTGGATTAGACTTTATGGGTTTTAGTGCTAAGTTTATATCATGTGATATTGGATTTGATATGCCAATTGATGGTGGAATAGTCCCATGGATAATGCTCATAGCACAAATAGCTATCTCCAATGTCCCACAAGCTCCCAAGGTGTGCCCAGTTACAGATTTAGTAGATGATACAAGTGGTCTATTCCCAAATATCTTTTCTATTGCCATTCCCTCTGTTTCATCATTAGCTACAGTACCAGTTCCATGTGCATTTATATAATCAATATCATTTGGCTCTAAAGATGCTTTTTGCAAAGCTTGTTTCATAGCACCCAATGCACCTTTCCCTTCTGGGTGAGGATGAGTGATATTATAAGCATCACTTGTTGTTCCGCATCCAAGTATTGCTATTTTATGTTCATTTGGAGTATTTGAAAGCACAATAACACCTATTCCTTCTCCTACATTGATTCCATCTCTATATTCATCAAAAGGACGAGTTATATTCGTTGAACCTATACCTAACCGCCAAAAACCATTTACAGCACTTCTGCTAAGTTCATCTGCACCAACTACAACTACATTTTTTGCCTTACCGAATCGTATCAAATCAAATGCAAAATCAATAGCCATTGAACTACTAGTGCATGCTGTAGAAAAAGATATGGCATCTTTAAAACCAAACTTATTTTTTAGATTTTTACCAATAGAGCCTATAGCTAACTCTTCTATGCTTGTGTGCGTACAATCATGATATGTAAAATAACTTCTCTCGGCTCTACCCATACCACCCACAGATGATCCAATCAAAACAAGAGTATCACTACAGTCAAATTCGGATATTTTAGATAATGCAGTAGCAACATTTTGATATATCAATTCATAAAAATCAATTTGGCTTGGTATTTTCCCTAATGGAACTATCATATTATCTATGTATTTATCTTGCATAGAGATGGCAGTACTGCCGCTTAGTAGTTTAGTATATATATCTTCTATCGTTAATCCAGCAGCACAAGATGCGCTCATAGAAGTCAACCAAACTTCATGCTTCACAGTTTTAAACCTCGTAAAAACCTATATGTATCTTCTTCTAAATCTATAGCTTCTTGTAGGGTAGCAGCTATTTCATTAACATTATAATCTCCACCTCTACAAGCCTGTGAAGCACTTAGTGCAAAACGCCTCCAAGCATCACCCACATTGCCCATCATTTGCGATGCAGCCTTTAAATCTTCGTTTTTCAGTAGTATAGCTGCTTCTGACAAAAATGCGGCATACATAAGCCTAAATCCTCCGCCACCAGTACCAATCTCTTCTTGCATTCTAATTATATGTCCTAAATATAATGAAGCATATTTTTTAGGTTGCTTTGGTAATCCTAAAATTACTTTTTTCATCTTTTTCATACCACGAATACCAACCCATGGTATAAAACTATTGAGCATCATTCCTGTCGTATGCTTGATTGACTTTTTGATTGCTTTTGGCAAATCAATATTTGTTGGCATATTTTTAATAGTATAACAAGCACCTTTTGGAGCAAAAACACCTTTAGCAAATCTTGCTTTTGTTAAATCATCAAAAGATGCACTAACAGTATGCTCAAAAACAGGATCTCCTATCAAAAAGCTATCTTCATTTTTCCCATAAACTATAAGATTATGTGCATTAAAATGAAATCTCATTTCAGTAGGAAAATATGGCAACCAATAAACAGATGTTTGAAGCCCAACAATCTTACCATCATCTATCATGTTTATAAGTTCATCTTGTGCTTTTTTTGGATTTGAATATCTCTTTATGTCAAGAGTAATTCCAAGTCTTTTTGTAAGAGTCTTAATTATCCCTCTAGGAGGCATGCGATATGCAACAAGAGGCATACCATCTATCTTTACCATTGGAAGATATGCAAACGATAAACCATTGCCTATGCCAAATGCCATAGCTTCACTCATGCTAAAACCATTATGTGTTAATAGTGAAGATATAACGCCACTTTCACAATGTGCTGAGTGTTTATGCGTAAAGTTACTCATTATATACACTCTTTAGGGTTAAGAAGCTGCTCTAGTGAAATGTTCAAAGTTTGTGAATACAATTCCAGTACTTTTGGTTTTAGTTTTTTAAAATTATTATATTTCATATGTGATTTAACCTTCCATTGCCAATACCCCATACAACTTGCCAAAGTTGGTATGCTCATACGGCATCTATACATCCATACTGTCAAAGGAGAAACATCTTTGTTTAAAAATCCTAAATATGCCTCTTTTTCTAATCTTTTAAATTCTTCAACTGCTTGCATAGTTGCCATCTCTTCAACAGACCATCCACTACTTGGAGTTATTACACATTCTCCATTGTCATCAAAAGCATATAGTGCTTTTCTTACGCCATTTAATATATCAGTATTATCTTGAGGTACTTCGGTTTGTTTCATTTATACTACCTCTAAAAGCATGAATGCGGTCGAAAATCTACCGCTTTCTGGTATATAGCACAACAGCTTTTGTCCCTTGGATAATTTACCAGAATTAAACAACTCTTCAAGTATGATATACATGGAAGCACTTCCTGTATTGCCTTTTGTCGTAAGGTTTGTAAACCATTTATTTTGTGGTATCTCAAATCCAATATTTTTCATACTTTGAAAAAGTTTATCTCGGAAATATTCTGAAGAATAATGTGGAAGAAAAAAATCAATGTCATCCATATTTAATTTGTGTTTTTCAACTATCTCTTTTAATGGTTTTTCTACTGTATAGAGAATAATATTTTCATTTAAAAGTTTGACATCTTGTTCAATTGCAAATACATTCTTTGATATAAATTCAACAGGAGTTAACTCTTTCCACGGCTGATAAAATCCATCTTCTGTTTTATAAGCGCCTGCTACCATGCAAGTTGGCATTTCTCCAGCATAAGAAAGCATATCAATCCAATTAACCTTTAATGATATGTTAGAAGTATTTGAGTTTGCTTCGAGCAACATTGCCCCTGCTCCATCTGAAAGCATCCATCTTAAAAAATCTTTCCCAAATGCCAACTCTGGTTTCTCTTGAATCGATAATGCATCTTTTGATTCTTTTTCAAACATTTCAGCTCTCATCATCAAAGAAACTACTTCAGAACCAGTACAAACTGCTCTTTGATGTTCGCCACAAGATATTGCCATATAAGCATACTTCATAGCAGTAATTCCACTTAAACAAATTCCAGATGTAGCTATAGCTTCACATCCTGTAAGTCCCAATTCACCTTGAGTAATAAGTGCATGGTTTGGCATCAAGTAATCAGGCGTGGTTGTTCCACATGCTAAGCATGTAATAGATGATAATGGTATAGTTTCATCTATCAATGATTCTACAGCTTTTGCTGTCATAGAAGCATTGGAATACAAAGGCTTACGAGTTTTTGGATCTAAAACATAATAACGCTGTTTTATTCCATTGCTTTTTAATACTATATTTTTTGCACGAGATTTTTTCCCATCAATACATCCAAGCACATCCTCTATTTTGTCATTATTGACTGGATTGTTTGGCAAAAATGACGATATCCTTGTAATATACACACTATTATTCATATTTTAAACTTACTTTATCTACCAGAGGGTTTTTCTATTTCTATAAGTATTTTATCATTTTTTTCTTTAAACACGCGGCGAAGTAGTGTTTGAACCATCATGTTAATGGGTACCACAGTTATTATAAGCGTAAATAAAAATGCAACATATATAACCACTATTGGTCTGCGTGCAATCGCACCTCTTTTGCCAAAAAGTCTAATTAGTTTCCCCCATATTCTAAAACTTCTTTTTGCTATCTTTTCAGAAAATACAAATCTATCGTCAGCTTTAACTGCACCTAAGTTCGTGAGCATTGGTTCGTCTTTTTTTTCTGCATTTGCATTTAATTTTTCTAAAATTCTTTCTCCAAAACGACTACTTTTTTTAATGTCTTGGGCATTTATTCCAGCAGGTGACAATCCATAAAATGCATCTTTCTTGCCTGTAAGCATCCATCTAGGAGTTGTAACGAAACTCTCTAACGGTCCACTTTGATCAGTTAAAACAACATTATCTATGAGCCTAGAATCACATTTTTCTATCAACTCTTTCATAGTTTTTTGTGCCTCTATCCACATATTTCTACACCCAATTACAGTAATAACTGGTTTATCTTTTAGAATTATTTTGGCTTCATCTGACTTCATAAAAGATGACATAGGCATAGAAGGAGACAAGAACCAAGGCTGATATCCAATGATAATGAGATCAAAGTCTATATTTGCAATATCTAGTGATTTATTTCTAGGCCCATCTAAATAAACAGTTTCTGGAAAAGCATCAAAGAACTTAAAAAAACTCCAAGGAAAAGAGAAATTTTCAGTAGATTCTATTTTGGTCATTACTACTTCAATATTTTTTGCACTCTTCAATGGTGCTATCATGTTTTCTAGCACATTAGTTAGTTGCCCTGTTTGCGAATAATGCAAAACCAAAACTCTTTTTTTCATTATTTATATCTCCTTGCTTTTAAGTAAAATTATCTTAACATATCTATAAATTTTAGGAAGCCACATGATATACTCTCAACTACCACATGAACCACCACTTATATTTATAGATTCAATGGTAGAAAAAAAGAGTGATGAAGAGATAGTTTTCAATGCATCTTTTCCATATCTACCTACATTGTCAATGTTTTGCGAAGTTGCCGCACAAGGCATTAGCCTCTTTAATCTCCCGCCACAATATAAAATAGGCGTAGTAGCCTCTTTTAAAAAAGTTAAATTAATTTCAAATCCTACATCAAAAGATGCTACAATTTTTTTAAAAATTTTATACTCATTTGGAAATTCATATTCAATTGGTTTTGAGGCATATTCTTCATCAAAAAACATAATTGCATCTGGTGAAGTATCTGTATTTTTTAACACAATCTAAACCTTCTTTATGCCAAATGGCACTCTTACTTTTTTACCTATAGCTGTTTTGGGTATGCTATCTATAAAAGTAATTTTATTCTCAATATGAATACCGCCAAAATATTCATGTAATAATTTCTTTATAGTAGATTTTTCAGCTTTTGTTTCATCTCCAACTAAAAATAGAGTTAATGTTTCGCCCCGTAATTTTTTTGGTGAATACTCTATTTGAACCAATGCTTCATCAATACCATTAATGCTCTCTAATGTCTTTTCAATCTCTATCAAAGACAGTCTTTTCCCTCCAAGCTTAGCAATCTCGCCGCTTCTACCAAGAATAGAGAATTTATCTTTTTCGAGTTCAATAATATCTGATAGTGTAAATGGTAAAGAATTTTTTGTAAACAATCCATTGTTATAAATATGTGGTGATATAAATGGAGATGAAACTTGCAGTAATCCTTCGTTGTGTTTATGCAAAGATATATTTTTTAAAGGATGCCAATGGATATCATTGTGTCTTCTTATAGCAATGCCTCCCGTTTCAGTCGAACCATATAATTGCACCAAAGTAGTTTTGTGCAATTTTTCAAATTCTTCTGCCTCAAAACTCTCTAATGCCCCACTTGAACAGATAAAAATTGTTTGTTCTAAGCTGACATTGTTATTTGTACGCAACATAGATCTAATAAATACTGGACTAGTTATACATAAAGTCGGTTTTTTTGTACATATATCTATAATTTCGTGAGGCAGAAAATGCTCCTTAGTAACGATATCTAAATTCATAGCCAATGGTATACTTACTCCAAATAAAAATCCATAAATATGGAAAAATGGTACTGTTACTAAACATTGCTCAAACTTATAGTTTTTTAACCAATCTAGATGCACTTGCGTCTCAGCAATGATATTATCTTTTGTTTTTACAGTACCTATTGGATTTCCACTAGTGCCAGATGTAAATAAAATGGCAATTGCATCTTTAAGCTCATCTTTGTACTCAAAAACTGTTTTTTTTGACAACTCCAAACCTTTTTGTCTGCTTGAACTCATAGCATCATCAAAAAGTATAGGTATATTTCCATCAGTTATTGACTTTGTTATCTCATATAATTGAGTAACTTTATGACTATTATCTGGTACTGTAAATGCAGAATTTTTATTGTTAGTATTTTGCATATCCAAATATATTTCTTGTGTTTGTGTATTATTATTTTGATCAATAAAAATTATATTTGCCAAAATCAACCTCTCTCTTTTTTTTGGAAAAATAGTATCAATATAGCAAGAATTGCCACAATACTTACATATCCCATAGAATAAACAGCTGGGACACTACTAAGTGACAATATACCAAATCCAGCAAAAGTTGTCATACAAGAATAAAAAACAGCTCGCATTGAGTTGCCAAGCTTATCATTTGCGAGATATATGCCATAATCAATGCCATAAATCATCATTAAAAATAACGCAAAAATATGCATAAGATTAAAATTACCAATCATTGCAAACATACTCAACACCAAAGCCGTTGGAAAAAATAAAAAATTTAGTGCATACAGAAATCTTTTACGCACTACAAATACAATCAATGCCACCAACCCAATAAAACCTATAATGAAAAATAGTTTAAAAGAAGATAGTGCCTTGTTCGCACTATAAGAAAGTAGATATTTAGAGTCTATAACCAAGACCGATGGCATATTTTCAATGTATTTTTTATCATTTGGCATTATGTAGCCCAAAGTCATATATCCTCTATCTGTTTTTATAATTTCAAAACCCAATTTATTAATTACTTTATCATCAAAGTTATATGTAGAAATATTTTTTATACCATTATAGCTATTGGCAAATGTTCCATCTCTAAATCCTACTTCTTTTGATGCTTTTTCTATATTTTTGTTAAGTAAATCAAAGTTGTAGTTTTTCAAAATATCATATCTATTTTTAGCATCTTTACCACTCAAAGAAACATTGGCAACTGTATAGCTTGTTGGCAAAAGTTTACGAATTTCCTTTGATTTTTCTAGTAAATCTTCTCTGCTTTTACCATAAATCAAAACAGGCATTCTACTTTCGCCCAAAGATTGTTCAAACATCTTTTCAGCTTCTAAGAGTGGAATATTTTGATAATCAAGATTTCTAAAATTTGAATCAAAATTTAGTCTAGGTATGGAAATTAGTATTAAAATTATAGAAATAATAGTAATCAAAATAGGTGGTATTTTGGCATACCTGTTAAAATTATGTGTCAATTGTATCTCTTTATTTTCCTTGCTATAAAATTCTAGTTTAGGAAAAATAAATGCAAATATTACATAGGAAATACTAAGTGATACTAGAGCAAAAATAGCGAGTTGCGATATAAGTGGAAATGATATAAAACTTAAAACAAATAATCCAAAGATTGTTGCTATAAAGCCCCAAAAAACTTGTTTATTAAATCTCTTATGCTTATAATCGTCATTTAAAAACAACATGAAAAGATAATCTTCTGCTATTGTCGCTATACTGGCTCCAAATGCGACAACCAATATAGACACATCGTCAAAAAACACTCTTAAAACTAAAACAGCGATAAGGGCAGAGACAAAAAGCGTTGTCATACTAAAAAGCAACATCACTTTTGTTCTCAATAAAAAGAAATAAACTGATATCAATATTATAATGGTAATTATAGTTATCTTGTGAATATCATTACTAATATATGCTGAATTTTCTACACTATAAAAATTTGGGCTATATACAATGATACTATCGCCATATTTATCAAAAGTTGATTTAACTTCATTGTATAAAATAGTAGATTTTTCCATATCACCAACTGATGGGCGAATAGAAGCTATGATGCAGTAACCTTTGTTTGGAACTATTAATTTTCCATCTTGATTTGCACTTTGTATAAATGTTGGTTGAGAAAATAACCCCATAGGATCATCCGTATTTAGTGGAGTATAAACATCTCCACTCATCATTTGATCTGATAGATTTTTTAATTTTTGCTTTACCTGCTCAAAAGATTTTACAGAACTATCAAAGTCAGAAAAATAGTACCAACTTTTAGAAAAATACTCTTTTGTATCACTATCTATATCCATATCAAAATATACATTTTCTACCTGGGACAAAGATGAAAGCTCTTTGCTAATCTTGTTTGCCTTGTTCAAGGAAGCATCATTAAAACCTTTAACTAATATAAATAGTTTTTTGGAAGAATTGAAGCGATTATAATCATCCAATACCTTTATGGCATCATCATTTGGCAATGCCTTTGATATATCTCCAACTGGAGGATACTTCCATAAAAAAACAATCCCTAAAAATATAATTATAAACGCTACTAATAAAAAGCGTATTCGTTCACGGTATTGTAATTTCAATTGTGTCTCTATTTTTGAAATATATCATCATTTTACGTATATTATCTCCTTGCATTACTATGTCCATTTTTTCGATTACTTTTTTGATTTTTGATTTTGGAGACAATGAATATGAAAAATCATTTTTAACAATATCAAAATATGTTTTTAAAGTTTCAAAATCCTTTTTATTTATAGCTCTCATAAAACTAAAATACATATTCATATCCATACGCTTTGATAAGTCTACAACTTGAGTTTTTTTCTCATCGAGGTCTTCTATTGTTAGTTTGTTACCATTTTGGATTAATTTTTTATTTATTGGAGATACATAAGATACTACCATGGAAGAATCATTTACAATATCAACGGAGCCTTTAAATATCGTTGTCTTATCAAGTGTATAAAAATATCTTTTTTCTGTAAAGTTATTTTTTGCAAATATAGAAACTGTTAATAAAATTAAATAAAATAATATTCTCATTTTGTACCATCCATTTTTTTACATATTATCAACGAGTGAGAAAAGCCTACATGGTCATGTATCTCATCTACGAATAAACCTGCTTTCATTATAAGTTTATTTAGTTCTCCGAAATTAAACATTTTACTATTGCCATTTGCTAATGCAGTAAAATATGGGGAGGTGTTAATAATGCAATATGCGGATGTTTCATATTGTTGTCGATCCCATATTGGCTCTAGAATAAAAATTCTTCCACTATCATCTATTGCATCTGATGCTTTTTGAAGTATTTTAATAATATCTTCTTCTTTAAAACAATCAAGAAATTGACTCATCCAAATAGAATCAAATCCATCTGGAATACTTGTTGACTCATCTAGCATATTTACACAATATGTATCTATTTGGTTTGTCAATCCTAAATCTTTTATTTTTTGATTGGCAACATCTAATTGCCCCAAAAGATCTGCTATAGTTATGTGACAACTTGGAATTGTATTTGCACAAAGAGTAGCAAATCTTCCAGTATTGCCTCCTATATCTAAAAGTCTTTTAATTTTATATTTTTTTAGTATTTCCAAAGCTTCGATAAATGCAGAATCTGAATAAAAATGATCAAAATCAAACCAAGCTTTTTTTACATCTTTTGGCAATTTTGATAGCCCAGGATATATTGTATCATCATCATTAAATATTTTTAACCCACATGGTTTTTGGGCTTTAATAGAATTTTCTAGCTCATACAAACCTAAATAATTTACATAGTGATTGAAATCCATATTTATACGAGTCATTTCATCGTTTAATATAAAATATCCTATCTTCGTAGAAAAAAATCTCTCTTCGTTTTTTGATACAATACCTGCACTCAATCCAGACTCCAATAATATACCCACGGAATAATCGCTCATAGAAAGTTTCTTGGATATATCACTAACACTTAAACCATCTTTTGTCTCTTCTATAAGCTTTAATATACCGCTATCTCTAAGCGTCCTAGCCACTTGAAATATAACAGGTGCAAAAGCTATTTTTTGAGCCTCATATTGTGACTCTAACGCAGATAGTTTGGTAACATCGAAAAAATTATTCATTATTTTTTTGCCTAATCCTCTTTTACAACACAAAGTACTCTATTTTATCAACAAAACCATTTTAGTTATAACAATATATTTATATTGTATCACATTTATCTTGATGAATCTATCACGCACAACGATATCTTGCTTCTACTTAGACGAAAAATAAGTGCTATTGTTTTATACTCTTGTTTTTCTAATGTTTCAAAAATATCAAAAATATTTTTATAATTAGTATAACCGTTTACAAAACTTTCTATGCTTTCTTTTGTACTATCATTTACAATTACGCTCATATCAGATAGGTCGGTTTTAAACAATTCATCAAAAGTAGAAAATTCTTGATATGAAATAATTTTCCCTATAGTTGCTTGTGAATCTGTTGTCAATTTAATCCAATAACTACCATTTTTAACACCATCATCTGTTGATATTTCCTCATCTATGCAGCCAACAATTGAAGAGTCGCCTTTAAATTCGAGCAAATCACTTAATGACATTTTAAATGCCATTTCAAACGGGGAATACTCATGGGAAATGGTATAACTTCCACTCTGTAATCCAAGTGTATTTGCTATGTGATAATTTGCCATATTTGCACTTGCAGCTATAAATGCAAATGGCATTGGCAATAGTTTCTCTTTATACATTTGATGCAATATCTCTGTGGTGTCTTGAACGCATCCTTTTTTGGTGCCTACATATAATGATGTTAATTTGTTAGTCTTGGATATATTTGCCAATCTAAATAGACCAGCTAATCCTAAAAGTATGTATCTGTTAATTCTACGAAAACTTTGTCCACTGGTTGATTTTAGCTCTTCTTTCATGTCACTTTGTGGTGTGTTATTGTCAGATAAAAATAACGATGTTGATTGAATATATATATTTCTCATTCTTTTACTCTGTAGTTCAATATCAAAACTGTTCCATTACCGCCAAAACCAAAATGATTTAACACAATATAAACATTATCATTATCTAAAATATCTAGTTTTGACATAGATTTATTGGACTGTTTTAGCTCAATATTTTTTGGTAAAAATCCATTCTGTAAACTAAACCACAATAAAGATAATTCTATAACTCCACATGCGCCAAGTGTATGGCCTAAAAATGGTTTAAGCGCTATCGTATAGGGCATACTTGTGAAAACTTGTGTTAAACCGTTTTCTTCTGCTTCATCACTACTTAGGCTGCCAGTTCCATGTGACTTAATAATTGATATTTCTTCCGCCGTTATATTGGCATCACTTAACGCATCTTTGATAGTTTTAGCTACCATAACACCATTCAGGGCATGAGAAGTTGGAGATGATATGTCGCATCTATTTTCGCCTCCACACAAACATAAGAATCTTGAATTATCTCTTGGTTTGTCTTCAAGCAAAACTGCACTACAACCTTCACCAAGAACCAAACCATCTCTTAGTTTATCAAAAGGTCTACACTCAGTAGCGCTCAATAGCCCCAATGCCTCAAAACCAGATAGTGAGAATTCATTACGAAACTCAAAACCTATAACAATTGCTCTCTTAAAATCGCCTCTGTTTATACCTCTTTGAGCATACAATAGTGCATTTGCTGATGATGTACATGCACTAGTAAAAAATATGACTTCTAAATTTATACCAAATTTTTGTGCCAATTTTTCAGCTATATAACCGTATCCAAAAAGTGGTAAATTATCATCAATACCATGCTTTAATTGTTGTTCAGAAGATGCTATATTTGCCGATGTCGAACCTATAAGAAGTGCACATTCATCTAATTCTTGAGAAGTTAGGTTGCTTTTATTTATTAGCTCTTTTAGTAAATTATTTAAAATATCGTCTAAAGATTCTGATGAATCTAGATTTTTTATTTTCATTTTTCCAAATGGACGATTTTTTACCTCACTCCCAAAAGGAAAAGACAAAGTATCCAACTTGGGTGGATTTTGTAAATTTGCTAATATCTCATCTTCGTTATTGCCTAAAGCACAAAAAGCAACAGCTTCAATGACATAAGCATTCATAAAATTAATTTGACTTTATAAAATCTGCAAATGCATTAATCGATGAAAAAGCTTTTCTAAATGCCTTACTATCTGGTAAAATAATCCCATATCTTTTTTGAACTTCCATTGAAAGTTGCAAGGCGTCCAATGAGTCCAATTGCAATACTGTATTTGCTCCAAAAAGTGCCGAATTATCATCAATATCATTGATGTCAATATCTTTTTCACACACTTGAATTATCATTGATTTTAATTCATTTTTAAAATCTATATCTTGCGAACCACTCATTGATTGTCCTTAAAATTTTTATTATACTCTTCAAAAAAGTTATAGTATTTGTCTGGCATAATTGCTGGTATCATATCTTCTATGTACACCAATCTTATACGAAGTTCAAATATTTTTTCATTTTTACAGTATATATTTTGCTTTACCACAACAGAACTTTTACGCAAAGTATCAACGCTTTGATCAAGTTCTAAAATATCTCCCAAATATGCTGGTTTGATATAATTTGCTTCTATGGTTTTCACAACCAAAAAGCCTTTTTCATTTTTCATATCAATGCCCATATCCAAAAACAATTCACTTCTGGCTCTTTCGCAAAATTTGAAATAATTGGCATGATATACTATGCCCATAGCATCAGTATCTTCGTAATATACTCTTACCTTCATATAAATTAAACTACTTTTATTATAGAGGCAGCATATACATTTCCCATCCCGCTACCAAGACATAAAATATTTTTAACATCCATTGGTTTATCATAAGACAAAAATTGATGGTCTTCTTTTGTACGATTTTTTATACCTCTCACAAATCCATTTTTGGCATCTTTTAGAGCAATATCAAGCTCGACTATAGCATTTGCTCCTAGAGTGTGTCCTATTTCTGATTTATAGCTTGTAGCAATGAAATCTTCTCCAAAACACTCTCTTATGGCTTTTGATTCTGATATAGAATTTGACTTACTTCCAGTACCATGTGTTTTTATAAATGAAATATCTTTTTGAGATATATTAGACTTTTCTAAAACATCTAAAATCACTTTTTTATAGCCTACTCCATCTGGCGATTGTCCAAATGGATTATCTAATTTTTCCATCCCAAGAACGGTTTTTTCAACATAAGCTATAGGTTTGTTTCCAGACTCTTTTAAAGATTTTTCATTCTCCAATAAAACATAGCCCACACCATGCCCAAGTCTAAAACCATGATTTACTTCATCAAAAGAACTTGGCTTCAATCCTTTTTTTTCATCTGCTTCTGACAGTGATGCATCTAACATTCCAAACAATTCAATAACCATAGCATTAACTTGATCATCAATGCCCACAACAAGAACTCTATCTGCAATATCATTACGCAAAAGCAATTCTGCTTCAAAAAGTGCTTTATAACCACTAATACATGCCGTTGCATCTGTTGTCAAATAATCAGTCCAACCTAATTTATTGGCGATTTTACCACTTAGTATATTTATCAACATATAAAAAGGTATTTTTATAGTAAAGTCTGGTTCCACATTTGCCATCAAACGACTTGAGCCTGCCCATTCCGATGTCCCAGATGCAATTATAACAGCATTTCTTCCCTCTTTTTGTGCCAATTCTTTTAAAAAAGCTGTCTCTTCTTTGTCAAATAACTCTGTGTACATGTTTTCACAGGTGTATCTATAGCCAGTACTTACTTTATCTAAAAAAGATGGTATAAAATTAGCGTATTGTGGATAGTTGCCATTTATCAAACTTGTTTCTGCTGTATATAGTGCTTTGGTTCGTGTAATCGCGATGCCTGTCATATTGTATTACACTCCTTGTGTTACTTCATCAAAAGTTTTATAAACACTCTGATGTTCTTCTAAAAAATCTATTATTGTTTTAACTGATGGATTTGAGCCGCCTATTTTTTCTTTAAAGAGCTTATCATCAATACCATAAACTTCTCCTACTTTTAAAAACACCATAATAAAATCAAAACTATCAATTCCAGAATCTCCAATCAATGATTCTTCATTTATCAAAGGAGTATAATTTGATTTATCACTAATTTCTAATTCTATAAAATAATTTATAACTTTTAAAATTTCTGCTCTTTTTTCCAACACTTGTCCTTTTTTATATTTTTAGTTGCAAAATATTAAAACAACTCTTATTTATTATATTTTATCATAACTATTTTTAGAGAATATACCTCATAAGCAGATATTTGAATCAATCTTGATATTTAATTTGCATATTTAGTTTATATATTGCTACAAAAAAGCATGACAACCCAAACAACAGTAGAGCTACTAATGGTATGAAAAGTTTTTCAAATGAAGCATCATATAAAAATATTCCTAAAAATGCATCTAACCCCCAAGACATTGGAGACAAGATAGATAAATCTTGCATAAATTGAGGCATTACAAAAAGCGGAACCATAATCCCACCAATTGCTGCAAAAATGATATTTGTAAAGCCGCCTATACTTACTGCTTGTTCTGTTGTCTTTACAAAAGATGATATCATTAATGCATAAGAAATAGAAGCTATACTTAAAACAAAAGATACTATTGCCAAAAGTCCAAAATGCCCATTTATAACAAGCCTATCGCCACCACACAATGGCACTATAAATATCCCCACCAACAACATAAGCAAAAGTTGTATTTGATTTATTATCATATATGGCAAAGCTTTTGATATAAGCAAATTACTAGCGGTTACATTCATTGTTGCCAAACGAGAAAGAGTGCCAGATCTACGCTCATTTATAAAAGTATTTGATATAGGAATAATGATAAAAAACATAGAAAAGATTAGCCATGCAGGAACGCTTTGCTGAACTGATGTTGGTTTTTTAGCATTTGAAGATTTACTACCAACATATACCTCATTAAAAAGCTTCTTGTCTTTCATCAACTCTTGTTTCTCTTCTGTAGTCATCCAAGGGTTTAATTTACTTATAGTGTCTGACATCTCTATTTTCATAATTGTTTGAGAAACTTCTTCTTTTAATAGTATTTCTAAAGATGGTGTTATTTTTGGATCAATTAAAAGTGTAACTTTTGGGGTCTGTTCAGTCGATACTCCAAAATCTTTATTCACAACTATGCCTATTAAAACATCATCTTTTGCCATTTTCTCTTTTATATCATTGTAATTAACTTTTTGCCATATAAAACTATTGTTTTTTTTGAGTTGTTTTTCAAACTCAAGAGAATTTGATGATGTTGATTGGATTGCTATCAAAGCTTTTATATCTAAAGATTGTTGTTCTGAAAATGCATTACGCATTGCTAAACTCATAATCAAAATAAAAAGCATTGGCACTACAAATAGCACTAATATTGTATGAATATCTCGGCTCATAAGCAAAAACTCTTTTTGAATCGCAGCCCAATAATAACCCATCATATACTCTTTTCTTGAGATAATTTCTCGATATACCGATCAAGAGTTCCACTGCCATACTGTATATTTAAAATTTCATTATTGTTTAAATTATCTAGCAATATCGGCATAATATCTCTTAGCTTTTGATATTGAAATGAGATTTGTGTTTGATTGTTAAAATCACTATCTGGCAAATTTAATGGATTTGCAAAAACTATATCTACAGTTTTAAAAGATTCTAAAAGAGATTCTGTCTTATCATCAGCAATCACATGTCCATTGCTAAGAATAATCAATCTATCACATATTTTTTCTACTTCTTCAAGATAATGAGATGTAAATATTATAGTAGTGTTATATTGTTTTTGCAGACTAGATAATACATTTAATATAACATTTCTAGTATGAGGATCTACACCGACATTTGGTTCATCTAAATATAAAATTGGTGGATTTCCTAGTAACCCTACTGCTAAATTGAGTCTTTTTTGCATACCGCCAGAGTAATTTGAAACTCTTTTGTTTATGTGATCTTGTAGGTTAACTAAATCTGTTACTCTTTGTATTTCGGAGTTTAACAAATAATTTTTTATTCCTAAAATAGAACCAAAATAACTTAGATTTTCATATCCTGAAAGTTCTGTATAGAGTGCTGTACTTTGAGGAACATATCCTATTTTTTTACGAATTTTTCTTAAAGATTTTTCTTCTAGCTTATCTCCATCAATCGATACAAGACCAAATTCTTGTGAAATTAGCCCAGATAAAATTTTCATCAATGTTGTTTTGCCAGCACCATTTGGACCTATAAGTCCAGAAATAGAACCTTTTGGAATACAAAAAGATACTCTATCTAAAACTGTACTGCCATCAAAACTTTTTGTTATATCTTGAACAACAATCACGACATATCAACAATCATTATCTTTAATCTATACGCTAGCATTTTGATTAACATAATCTGTCATCGTACGAATAGATGTAAAAATTTCTCTAGATTGGCCTATGTTGTCCATTTTTATACCATAGTTATTATCTAAAAAAATTACAAGCTCAATTGCATCAACAGAATCTAGTCCAAGACCTTCTGAAAAAAGAGGTGCATCATCATTTATTTCATCTGCCGTAATGTCCTCTAATTGTAATGCTTCTATGAGCTGCTCTTTTATTGTCCTATAATCTACCATATAACTCTCCGATTTTGCTTGATTAATAATTAATATAATTGTATCTACTATTATCTTTTTAGTTGCTAAATGCATTTTGATACCTCTATTTTATACATTGTTTTTTGATATAATAATTCAATGAAAAATAAGAGTGTAAATTTTTTAACATTTGATATAGAAGAGTGGTTTCATGCAAACTATAGAGATTTAAACGCTAATGATTATTCTAATATTAGTGATACAAACTTAGAAGCCAACATTGATAGACTAATAGCAATTTGTGATAAAAACAATGTAAAATCCACATGTTTTATACTTGGAGATGTAGCAAGAAAAAAGCCACATTTGATAAAAAAACTTTTTGATGCTGGACATGAAATTGCATCGCATGGAAACTCTCACAAACAAATATACAGTATGAGACAAAAAGAATTTACAGAAGATATTCACAAATCCACTGATATACTAGAGCAAATTACAGGTCAAAAAGTAGTTGGTTTTAGAGCGCCGTCTTGGTCAATAAAAGATGAAACTGTCAAATGGTTTTATGAAATACTAGCCAATGAAGGGTATATATACTCATCTTCTGTATATCCAGCTGAGCATAAACTCTTTGGTATAAAAGATTTCGACAAAACACCGCATTACCCAACAAATCATAAGATATTGGAAATACCCCAATCAACAACCAATATTTTTGGTTTTGAAACTGGTTATGCTGGTGGTGCATTTTTGAGAATTTTTCCAGAATGGTTTATCAAATACAATATAAAAAAATATAATCAACGAAACTTGCCAGTTTTCTTATATCTACATCCGAGAGAAATTGATACTATGGAGCCGAAATTAAAATTAAACTTTATTGATTCTTTTTTTCATTATCATAACACGGGCATAAAATGCGAACAAAAGACTTCTAACCTCATAAAAGAATTTTCTAACAGTTTTATAAAAATGGGTGATTTTGCTATCAAATATAATCAGCTATAAAATCTTTTTTTAGCATCTCTTATAGTAAAAAACGCAACTATAGATCCAAGTATTGCCCCTCCAAGTACATCATAAAACAGATGTTGTTTTGTTGCCATTGTAGAATATATAATACCTACGCACCACAACAGATTAAGTATATAAAAAAATTTATTTGCGCCCATATGTTGTAAATGATATTTGATCCAATAATATGAAAATAGAGAGCTTGCAACATGCATAGATGGGAATGCATTTCCTGCCAAATCAATCTTTTTGAGATATTTCATAGATTCAGAATCATTCCAGATAGAGGCATCTTGAGATATTGTAGTTGGAAAAAATATATAAAATAGTATTCCAATTAACATCAATATACCTGCATAAATACCATAATAAAAAACTTCTTTGGGATTAGGCATTAGTAGTGGTGGCAAAGATACATATACCCACAGGGATATATATATGAACAAAAAATATATATTATAATTTACCAAATTATCAATTGATGTTATAGGTATAATGGTGATTGGGAAAAAAATATTTTTCAATAGATAAAAATATATTATAAAAAAAATCCCTATAAACAAACTTGTACCAAAAAATTTAAAGCACCACCATGAATGAAATCTACATTTTAAATTATTCCAAAAAGAAGAATCATCTTTACAAACAAAATGCCCAAAAAACCTATCTATTTTAGCCATTCAAAGCCTTTTAAAAACATATTTACCAACTATTGCTAATTATTTTTATTTTAAAATTATTATATTATTTTAGATATATAATAATATCAAAATAGACTTTGTTTTTATAAAGTATGATAAAAAAGTATGATAAAATTAGTATAAAAAATAAAACGGGCAAAATGCAAGATATAGATGATAAAAAATGGATAAAAACAAAACAAAGAGGCAGTGGGGTTGGTGTTTTTATAGTATATCTTTTTTTTAAAATTTTTGGATATGTTGGACTTTATGTAGTTCTGTTTTTTGTAGTGCTTTATTTTACACTAACTACGCCTAAACTAAAAAAACATTTAAAAGAATATTATCTCCTCAATACTGGCAAATTTAATTTTTTTATATACTATAAACATATTTACACATTTGCTTTGGTTGTGTCTGATAGAATGTTTAGTAAAAGATATCTATCTCGCTATCAGATTAGTATCCACAATCTAAAACTTATTAATCTTGAAAATAATGGCATAATTTTTTTATCCTCGCATATAGGTGACTGGGCTTTGGGTGGCAATGTCTTGACGCAAAAAAATGTTCCTATAAATATCGTAATGGAAGAGATTACAAAACAGAGTATTCAATCATTTGAAAAATCTATCAAAGATGAAAATATAAATGAAATGAAAATAATCGATTTGAGTGAAGGTCAGATAGCCGTAGCCTTTAAAATAGCAAAAGCATTACAAAACAGAGAAATTGTAGCCATGATGGCAGATAGATATTTAAGTATTCCATCTAGCATACCTGTTGAATTTTTAGGTAAAAAAATAAGGATAAATAAAAATCCTTTTGAAGTAGCTTACAACAGGAAGGTGCCTCTTGTTGCTATATTTACACTTAGAATTGGTACTTATAAGTATGATTCATTTTATTATACTCTAACTCCATTTGATTATTCTATGGCTAAAAAAGATGCTATATCAAATGTTGCTCAAAAATATGCAGACTTGATGGAAAAAATTGTTAAACAATACCCAGATCAATGGTTTAATCACTATGATTATTTTGGTTCTGAAGCATAATATCTCTTACACGATTAGCAAAACTTGTAACATCTTCTGATGGGTTTGCTTTTATGGGTGGTAGCATTTTAACTTCTATGGTTACATTTTTATTTTCCAACCAATTAAGCGATCCTTTTTTAACTAAAAGTCTTGTCCCAGATATCAATACTGGCACTACTTCAATATCTGATTTTATAGAGAGGGCAAAAGCACCATTTTTAAAATTTCCTATTTTGCCATCAATACTTCTAGAGCCTTCTGGAAATATCAACACATTACTACCATTTCTCAATTTTTGTAACAATATATACAGAGCTTGATTCCCGATGCCATCTATTACACCTAAAAGCCTTGCTGTAAATCTAAGATACCAGACAAATGCTTTTTTTTTGTTTGTTAAATGAAATAGATCGACTATAAATGCTCCCATAAGCGGATAATCTAACCAAGATTGATGTGATGCAATATAAATATAAGGTTTATCGCTTTTTATCTCATCACTTTTTATTAAAGATAATTTTTTAACCCCAGGCGAATTTCTAAAAAAAACACGAAACATCATGGCAACAATGCTTTGAAAAATTACATGTGGTTTTGGTTTTGACAAAATCTTAAATATATAATAGCTTGATACCCCAAATATAAACGCTATGATGATAACAAAAACAAAAAGTCCATAACCCCATATATTTCTTAACCACTGAAAAATGACTTTATAATATACAAAAGATAGTTGAATAGCCATTGCTATACCAAAATACAAGTACCAACCAACAAATGAGTATAAAGCCCACTCGTTAACACTACCATACAAAACAAGATATAGATGTATTAGAGTATTTATACCAAGCACAATAACCCAAAAAAAATGAGATTTTTTTATATCTACCATCTCTTGATTGGATAATTGTCTCTTTTTAAATTTTTCAACCCAAGTTACAAGTGGATATTTTTTTGTTATTACTGCATATACAAAATATACCCAAAATACCAAAGAGATTAACAATGGATAGAGCTTAATAATAATAAAATCCGAAACAAAAAAAGCACAAATACCAAGTACTATAGCAAATAATGGCGAAGCAAGAGTATCTAAATTGTATCTTTTTTTCCAAATTTGAAAAAATAAATTTACTATACCCATAATGCACAATACCAAACCTGCTGTGCTAACTCCAGCATAGTGGTAAATTACTACAGCAGTTATGATATATAGTAAAGAGAAAATCATTTTTGAGATAGATAAATATCTATTTGTGCAACCACATCTCCAACTGTATTGATAGAACTTTCCATTTGTCTCTCAAAATGAAATCCATACTCATCTTCTAATGCACAAATAAGATCAAAAATATCTAAACTATCTAACCCCAAATCATCCAATAAAGTTTTATCCATACTTATATCTTCTGGATTTTTTTCAAATTGTCCTACAATAATATCTTTTACTTTTTGAAATACTGCATCATTCATGGTTATTCCTTTTCAAATTTTTTTATAATAATAGAAGTATTTATGCCGCCAAAGGCAAAATTATTGTTCATTACTGCTGCTATGGATTTTTCTCTATGTGAAAAAAGATAATCCAGTGGCGCACAATTACTATCAAGTGTTGTTAAATTTTTGTTGGCTGGCAAAAATGAATTATTTAGAGCAGTCAAAGAAACAATTGTTTCAAATGCGCCTCCTCCTCCAAACATATGGCCAGTATAGCCTTTTATGCTACTTATTGGTGTATTTTTGCCAAAGATATTACTTACTGCAATTGATTCATATATATCACCTTTTACCGTGGCAGTAGCATGTGCATTTATATACCCTATATCTTCTGGATTCATTTTTGCATCATGAAGTGCATTTCTAATCACAGCCTCCATGCCCTTTTCTGATGGTAAAGTTATATGACTACCATCGCATGTAGTAGAATATCCGACAATCTCTCCAATTATCTCAGCGCCTCTTGATTTTGCATATTCGTACTCTTCTAAAACTAAAGCCCCAGCACCTTCTGAAACTACCAACCCAGATCTTTGTTCATCGAAAGGTCTTGATGCTTCATTTGGACAACTATTATGAGAAATATCAGTAGCACCCATACTATCAAAGATACCAGCCTCTACATAATGCAATCCTTCTCCACCACCAACTAACATAACATCACTCATGCCATATTTTATAGATTCATATCCTGCTCCTATGGCTTGGGAAGATGCTGTACATGCGGAACTCGTAGGAATATTTCTTCCAACTATACCAAACATTACAGCCAAATTTGCAGCAACTGTGTGACTCATAAAACGCAAAAAAGCTGTAGCATTTTGATGTCCAAAACCTTCATTTTTAGAAACATTACTAGCATAATCAAAAAGTGTATCCAATCCCCCCATTGCAGACCCAAAAGAGATTCCAGTTCTTGGAGAAGATAAAATATCTTGATTGATACCACTCTGCCCGATTGCATCTTGCAAAGACAATGCACACATCATAGCTACACGATCCATTGTTCTTCTGTTTGCTCTTGGTATTTGACTAAAATCATCTATATTAACAGCACCTGCTATTCTTGCCTCAAGCCCTTTAATATCATCCCATTGATTCATATAGGCAATTCCACTTTTTAGGTGTTCTAAATTATATAACAACTCTTTGGTATTATTGCCAATAGGGGAACAAAATCCAGTACCCGTAATGACTACTCTTCTCATCTTACCATGCCTCCAGAGATATTTACCACATCCGCTGTCATATAAGTAGCTTTATCGGCTAGAAAATAAACAACTTCTGCAACTTCTTGTGGTTTTCCAAAACGCTTCATTGGGATAACTTTTTCAAAATCCTTTTCATTAAAGCCTGCTGTCATTTCAGAATGTATAAATCCAGGCACTACACAATTGACTCTAATGTTATGACGAGCAACCTCTAGTGCAAGAGATTTGCTCATAGCTATCATACCGCCTTTAGATGCAGCATAATTGGTCTGTCCTGCATTGCCAACTACTCCAGCAACTGATGCTATATTCACAATAGAGCCTTTTTTATTTTTTTGCATAGCAGGTAGTAGTGCTTTTGTTACATAAAATGTACCTGTTAGATTGGTTTGAAGAACATCATTCCAATCATCTTCTTCAAGCCAAAAAAATAGCTTATCTTTCGTCTTGCCAGCATTATTTACCAAAACATCAACTACTATACCGTCTAATGCACTTTTTACACTTTGAGCTGAAGATATATCAAAACCTATACTTTGAGCATTTCCTAACTCACCCACAAGCGTATCTGCTTTTTCTTTATTGCTATGATAATGGATATATACAAAATATCCATTTTGGGAAAAATATCTTGCACAAGCCTCTCCAATAGCACCTGTAGCTCCAGTAATAAGAACTTTTTTCAAATCAAATCTCCACGAAGTAACATATCTTTGACCTTTAAGATATCCATGTCAAGACGTCTATCTTCAATCAAAGGAGGTGAAATTTTACGAATTTTATCATAAATACTCTGGGCAAATGGTGAAAATTTATCTACACCACGAATGTCAATAGCTTGTGCCATTCCTAGCATAGCTATAGCCATCATTGAAGAAAACTCTTCTATGCCACCTTTTAGCCCCAATGCTCCTGTAGTTCCCATGCTAACTTTATCTTGGTTCATAGACTCTGTAGAGCGGGAAAATACACTTGATGGGAGCATTCTCATCATAACATCAGCACTAAGAGAACTCAAAGATATTTGCATAGCTTTAAATCCATGATGATAATGTTCTTTAGATAATTTTAAATTTTCCCCTAATCCACGATTGAATTTTTCATCTACTAAAACAGCAAACTGTTTATCCAATAAATCTGCCATATTTGCCAAGCATATTTTTAATGTGTCTGCTGCATGAGCCATATATCCACCATAAAAATTACATCCGGTATAAATAATTTGCTCATCACAATTCATAAGAGGATTATCACTAACAGAATTTATCTCTGTCTCAACCCATTTTTTAGCAATTGCCAAATTATCCCACGCAACACCTAAAACTTGTGGCACACATCTGATAGAATATCTATCTTGAATATTATGATTTTCTACATCAAAAAAACTTTTGTATCGACTCAGACGATCATGTGTTAAACTATTGCCACTAGTTTTTGCTAAAATATTTTTTGCTGATTTTATCTGTCCATCAAACGGTTTAACATTATGAACAAACGGTTCTAGTGCTGTAGTATCTGCTTCCATCGCTTCAAATAAACAACTAGCAAAACTCTCTAATTGCATTAATAATTTCTCAAAATGCTGCAATTGAAGTACTAAAATACCAGTCATTACAGATGTACCATTCATAATGGCAAGTGCCTCTTTTGGTTTAAAACTATATGGTTTTATACCACACTCTTTTAGTACTTCGGATGTAGGGCGTATTTCAGATTTATAAATAACCTCTCTATCTCCTACGAGAGCTGCTGCTATATAAGAAAGTGGTGTCAAATCACCACTTGCACCAACGGAACCTTTTGAAGGAATAGCAGGATATATCCCGTGCTCTAAAAAACTTATTAGGGATTCTAAAAGCTCTACACTTACTCCTGAAAATCCTTTTGATATACTTATTAGACGAACTAACATGATATAGTAAATTTCTTGCTCTGATAGTATATCTCCAACACCACACCCATGAAATCTATATAGATTATTTTGAAGCTTTACTGCATCTTCATAAACCAAGTAATTTTTCCCTGATTCTCCATAACCTGTGGTTACGCCATATATTGGTTTACCCTCACTAATCTCTTTTAGAAGTAAATCTTGTGCTGATTTTATCTTTTCCCTAAACGAATCTGAAGAGTCAAGTATTATTGAGCTAGCAGATACCAAACTTTCAAATGGTATAAATTGATTATTTATCGTAAGTGTCATACGGTTTTCCCTTTTTTTAATATTCCCTTTAACAAAAAAATGCGTTTTAACACTAGCTTTGCATGTAAAATAGTCATGTAAAAATTATCCTTTATTTTATTAAAATGCGTCACTCTGCTTTCATCATAAACTGTTTTCACGGATACTTCCGATACCTTCCCACCAGACCACAAAAAATTTACCAAATTTTCTATTTCAAATTCATATCTAGTTGTAGATGATTGGTAGTGTAAGAAATTTACTGGATATAATCTAAAACCAGTTTGAGTATCTTTCACCCATACCCCAGTCTCTACCCAAACCCAAAAATTTCCTATTTTTCGACCTATAACAGATGACTTTGGCGCATTACAATTATCAAAATCACGCACCCCAACTATAAGTTCATTATTTTTAGCATGAAAATTTTCTAAAAATTTAGGAATATCACTTGCAAAATGTTGTGCATCACCATCCATTGTTAGACAAAATTTATATCCCATACTATATGCTTTCGCGGCTCCACTTCTTAGTGCCACACCCTTACCCATATTTTTTTCATGCTTTACAATTATTATATTATGATCTATAAAAGTTTCTACAGGCAAGTCCGAACCATCATCAACTACAATAAGCGGTATATTATATGCAATAACTTCTTGTGTAACATTTTTGATAGTTTTTGGATTATTGTAAACAGGAATTACAATGCATAGGTTATCTGATATCAACTATTATCTCGCTTGTGATTTTATCTTTTTTTTTAAATTTTATTTTTATATTTTTATTTTGTTCTTCTCTATAAATAACAAGCTCATCAAGTGGAAATAATGGCTCTATGAATTTTGATTTGATAATGCCTATGATATCCAGATTGAAAATCTCTGATATTATATCTATCTGTAAAAATGCAGGCAAAACAGGATAGTTTGGAAAATGAGCTTTAAATACAGGATGTGATGCATCAGTTAAACGAATACCAACTTCAGTATTTTTGGTATACATAATGTTATAGAGATTATTTGTTAACTTATCCATATTTTAAATCCAGTTTTATATAACTAAAAATTATTCTACTAAAAAAATTGTTACATTTTGATTAGTCCGCTTATCAAGCTTCGAGTGTTTTTAGCTCTTGGCGTAATTTATCTAAATTTTGATGGTACTTTTCACTATCACCATATTGTAAAAAATTAGAATATTGACGATGTATTGATTTTGTCATACTTGCGTGGCGAATAGGACACCAAAATTGTTCTGTTCTACCTGCAACTTCTGATATATAGCCAGTAAGCCCATTGAAATAACTACAATACATACAATTCATTTTTTCAATAAAGTTTAAATATCCTAATCTATGTCTATCTACTATGATATACTCGCTTCGTTTGACTTTTGGTATTTTATAAACTGGAAAACATATAGCTTGATATATAGTTACAAATAAATCCAATATTAGTGCTGGAAATAAAACAGACCAAATTATAGGAAAAGTCAACATAAATGGCAATGGAGCAGTTGCTAAATATTTTAACAATCCCTCTTTGCTACTTTTGTATGCCTCAAATAATTCTGCTTTTTTTTGAGATATCTCACAATTAAATTTCTCATACTCTTTGTTTGCCTCAATTTCAAGTTCATTTTCAAGGGCTTTTATCTTCTCTATAATGGTATTTATTTTTTTATTTTCCATATCAATCACAATACCTTTTAATAATATTACCATATGCATCTATACGACGGTCACGCAAAAATGGCCAAATATCTCTAACTGCTTTTATTCTATCCATATCAAGTTCACAGTATAAAATTACCTCATCTTGGCTATTGGCACTAACTATTAATTCACCTTGTGGCCCACTTACAAAACTATTCCCCCAAAATCTAATACCATCCATTGCACCACTACTATCTTTTTCAAATCCAACACGATTACAACTAAGTACAGGTAAACCGTTAGCAATTGCATGTGAACGCTGGATGGTTACCCATGCATCTAATTGTCTGTTTTTTTCTTCCTGGCTATCATTATCAAACCACCCAATAGCAGTTGGATAGATAAGCATATCTGCTCCCTTTAATGCCATAAGGCGTGCGGCTTCTGGATACCATTGATCCCAACATACCAAAACTCCAAGATTGCCAACGCTTGTTTTTATAGGCTCAAATCCCAAATCCCCTGGAGTAAAGTAAAATTTCTCATAAAACCCTGGGTCATCAGGAATATGCATCTTGCGATATTTGCCTGCGACACTACCATCACTCTCAAATACAACAGCTGTATTGTGATATAGTCCTGCTCCACGGCGTTCAAACAGAGATGTAACCAAAACTACATTTGCTTCTTTTGCTACACTGCTCCAATATTTTACATCATCATCAAAATTTGCTGCATAGTCAAAAAATGCGGTATCTTCGCTTTGACAAAAATATTCATTTTGATGTAACTCTTGTAACACTACCAAATTTGCACCATTTTTTGATGCCTCTTTTATTTTTTCTGAAGTTACTTTTATAGTTTCTTCTTTTGACCCATAATACTTTTGCTGAATGAGTGCTACTTTCATTAATTTCCTTTTTGGGTTTTTTACTTTTATTGGCTCAAAGTTTTTTAATGAAGATATTTTATCATAGTTTGAGTAGGATTGTATTCAAATCATTATATTTAAAATTAACACTCCAAATAGTATAATCATTTTATAAAAGATGTATTCACAAAAATAACATAATGGAGTAATAAATGCATTTAGTGATAAAAACTATATTATATTTTTTACTGAGTTTAACAATGGCATCTTATGGCAATTCGCAACAAAATATCGATACCCACATTAGCGAAACATTAAAAAACCGTACCATAAATGAAGCATATTTTGAGAAAAAAATTAAAAGTACAAAACAACTAACAAACAATGAAATCAAATCATTAAACCTAACAATAATAAAAGATATCAATAGTGATATTTATGCTAAAATCAAAGTCATTGATACGATTTTTGCAAATCAAGATACAAAATTTATCATTGTTGCAAAAGAATCTGAAAATGAAAGTACTGCTTATTTGGTGCAGCTAGATAAATCAAACAAGGCCATTGCATTTTGGCTTGTTTATTATGCTGACTTTGTAGAATATGTATCTACTACAAATACAACTATATCTGATAAGCTTGTTACAATAATTACCGAAACAGAAGATTTTGAAAGTGGCAAACAAACTACAAAAACAAAAAGTTTAAAATTTAAAAATGGAAAACTTTCTAAATAATTTTAAACTTACCAATTATATTGACAATTAAACACATAAGTAGTAAAATCAAACTATGAAGTATATTGTTCTTCGATATTTTTTTAAGAGGGTTTAATGTGAAAAAATTAGTTAAAGTTGTAGCATTTATGGCAATATCATCATTAATAACAACTAATGGTGGATTATTACCAAAACTATATGCGAATAGTGCAATGGATCAATTGCAAGATGCAGATGATACTGGGCAAGATGCTGTAGATCAAGCAAATTTTGGAGATTTAGAGGGTGCACATGGGACTGCTGGTTCAGCTTTTGATGGGAATGATGTCAATAACCCACCACCTGTTGACTTAACAGGAAAAGAAGGAGTTGTGGATCCAAATGATCTCAAAAAACATAATCCACCAAGTGATGGTGAGCCAATAGAATAATCTAAACTCCTATCTGCATAGTAGAGCAATGGAGGCTTCCTCCTTGTTCTATAAGCCTAAGACAATTTATAGGAATAATTTCTAAATTTGGAAATAATTCTTTAAATATATTTCCCACAATTTTATCTGCTTTATCATCATAAGTTGGATATATAAGCGCATGATTGGTAATTAAAAAATTGGCATAAGTAGCTGGCAATCTAACACCATCTTTGTAAATAGCTCTTGTCATCGGAAGTGCAACTAGTTTGTAAGGTTTACACTCAACTGTTCTAAATTCTTTTAGTTGCGCTTCCATCGCACTTAAAGCCTCATGATGTTCATCATTTTTGTCATCACATTTGACATAAACTATTGTATCAAAGTTGACAAATCTTGCTAATGTGTCAATATGACTGTCCGTATCATCTCCAGAAAGATATCCATAATCCAACCATAGAAATCTTTTTGCCCCCAAATGCTCTTTTAGCTTATTCTCAACCTCTTTTTTACTAAGCCCTCCATTTCTATTTGGATTGCATAGACATTCACTTGTAGTAAGGATTGTTCCTGCCCCATCACTCTCTATGCTACCGCCTTCAAAAACAAAATCTATAGTTTCAAATGGTGTAGTTCCAAAATATCCCTTTTGCTGTAAAGCACGACTGACAACATTGTCAAGCTTTGCTTCAAATTTACCACCCCAACCATCAAATGTAAAATCAAGATATTTAGTCTTTCCATCTTCTTCTATGGTTATAACACCATAATCCCTTGTCCATGTATCGTTAGTTGGCAATTCTATAAAACTCATATTATTTGTGGAACAAAATAGATCTTTTATCTTTTTAACATCATCGCAAACTATATAAACACTCTCTTTGTAAGCAATAGCTTGAGCTATTTTTATAAATACACTAAGTGCTGAATTTATATTATCATTCCAGTCACTATTTTCATGAGGAAAAGACAATAATACTGCTTTTTGTTTTTCCCATTCTGCTGGCATTCTTTTGGTCATTTTAGCTCCAATATTTATATTTAAAAGTGTATAATTGCCTTATGGCATATATTAAAATAAACAAATCAAATCTTATACATAATCTTAACCAAATTGCGCTGAAAACCGGCTCGGTGGACAAAATAGCAATTGTGTTAAAAGATAATGCGTATGGGCATGGTGTAGGAAAAGTTGGTAAAATAGCACGCGATTTTGGCATCAAAAAAGCTGTTGTTAGAAATTATGAAGAAGCAAAAGAGATTGAAGAACTTTTTGATGATATTATAGTTTTAGGTGGCACACTTATTCCATCGCCAAAACTATCTTATGCTATTAACTCTATAGAAAAACTTATATTATGTCCAGAAGGTACAAGGATAGAGCTTAAGATAGATACTGGAATGCATAGAAATGGCATAATGATTGATGAAATTGAAAAAGCTACACAGACAATAAAAGATAAAAATATTAATTTAGTTGGCATTATGAGCCATTTTGCATCTGCTGATGAACTTGGAAGTGAATGGTTTTATCAATATAAAAATTTTCAAAGAGCAAAAGAAATACTAAAATCATTTGGATTTGAAAATGTTAGATCTCATATAGACAACTCTGCTGGAATATTGAGAACGAAAGAGTTCAAAGAAGATTTAGTTAGAGTTGGCATAGGCGCGTATGGATGCAATCCTATGGATAGAACATTTGATTATGTAGAATTAAAGCCTGTTATGTCGCTTTTTGCCAAAAAGGTTTCAACAAGAAAACTCAAAAAGGGTATGAGAGTTGGATATGGAGGAGAATTTACAACTCCAAAAGAAATGATGGTTTCTACTTATGAGTTAGGATATGGCGATGGATGGAGAAGAGGCGATACTAAAAACCCATATGCAACTCCTGATGGAAAAAAAATATTGGGTAGAGTTTCCATGGATCTCATATCACTTGAAGGTGATGATAATGAAGTTTGCATCATGGAAGATGCCAATATTGCAGCAAAACATTTTGGTACTATTAGTTACGAGATAACTTGTGCATTACATGCAAATATCCATAGGGTTGTCGTCGATTAATTCACTTACTTTTGTTGCTATTGACATTAATAAGCAAAAGTGTTAGAATTCGCCCATTGATCCTTCCTCAATATTTATCTGTACAAGACAGATTACATGGGGGTGACTGGTTTCGACTGGAGTAGTATGGATTATGTGCATGTCGGACTGAGCATTTCCGTTATACGGCTCAACGCGAATAAACGCAAAAAATACAAATTATTCTCCTGCTTACGCTTTAGCTGCGTAAGTTTAACAAACTTTAGGAGTGCCTTGCTACCAAGTGTTATCATAGGTAGATTTTTAGGTATCATAAATTGATAACTTATTCTATTGATCGCCTACTCAATAGATGAAATTTTAGGCTGGTAATGTGTAGCTTTGGGTATTGAGCGAAGCATTATGAGATTTATCAATATCATCTAAGCATGTAGAGTCATAATTCGAGCTATTTTAGGACTGGGGTTCAATCCCCCACACCTCCACCAAAACACAATCCAACAAATTTATATTTTATTTCTTATATTCTCAGATAAGCAAGTTGCTAAATTTTTTAATTTCATCTAATTCATCTAAAAAAATGTTAATTTGTATGAAAAAAATTAAATAAATTAGAATATAATATATTTATAAAATTAATAAAATACTTTTATAAATTTTATAATTTTAATTTAAAACTTAGGAGTAAAAATGAAATTCAAATCGATTATGTTGATATTACTAGCTTTATTTGTAATCCAAGGATGCGGTAAAGATGAAAAAAACGAAATCAATGAAACAAACAAAATAAGTGAAGCAAGTGAGCCTTCACAAAAAAGTGATCAATCAAGTATAGAGAAATTTAATCAATATGTTGATGCTTATAATGATATCAATAAGTGGTTTTGGCCTTTTGACAAGGGTCCTGATAATTCTTTAAAAGAATATAAGGATCAGGACTTTAACAATGGCGCCAACATTAGCAATCCAAGTATATTCCTAAGTACAGATGCTATGACTAGAGCGATAGAGAATGTAAAAAAAGCACAAACAATGGAAACAAGCGATGGGAAATTTGCACAAATAGACGAAGTGGGCAAAAAGTTTTTAGCTATCGCAGAACCACTACTTAAACAAGCAACAGACATTAAACCTTATTTTGATTCAAAAAAATACATGGATGATAATTTCGCATTTATAAAAGGACAAAATAAAGAGTTTGTTGATAAATGGTCACAATTTAATGTGGTTTACCATGAGCTTGGAAGTGCAATTTCTGCTTTAGAAAGACAAAATAGACTCGATGAAATTAAATATCATAAAGACAATGGCAACTATAGAGCGGCTTCATTGAAACAAAGTTTACTTATAGCAAATGATTTGATTACTGTTATTTCAGAGTCCAAAGATCCAAAAACTGATGCTAAGGTGGCTACTCTAATAGCAGACTTAGATAAAGAATTGGCTAACTTAAAGAAAGAGATTGATAGTAATAATGATGATAAAAAATCAAGTTATACGTCAGAACTTGATCAATTAAATAGAATTTTGGGCAGTGCTAGATCTATAAAAGCAAACCCTAATGACAATGATTATGACTCAATGATTCGTGAATATAACAATATGATTGACTTTCTGCATATGTTTAAATATTAAAACAAAGGAGAAGTAATGTGTAGTGATAATACAACTCATTACCTACTTCTCTTAACACTTTAATTGTAAAATTTATTTCTTTATGACCTTATATCCTATATATACACTTATAAGTGAACCTATCACATGTACTGTAAAATCCAATAATTGATCTAAAAATTTACCATATTTTATGTAGTCTATGGATTGATCTATAAAAACATAAAGTAGACTTACCAAAAAACCGATTAATACACTTTTTGTTTTATATTTTGGAAAGTATTTAAATACCATAAATGCTACCAAAGCTGTCATTATAAGCCCACCAGCAAAATGGCTAAATTCACTTGCAAAGCCATTACCTGCACTTGCTACCTGACTAATCACAACTAAAAATACAAAGATGTTTTTATACATTAGATTCCTCCATTTGTTTATATCGAGATATTTTATTTACAAATTTAACTATTATAAGTATAAGAAGCCATGCTAAAATCATAGTTATAACCGTATGGCTAAAGAAATGATCCCCAACTAGCATTTTATATATCCCCATACTCCAACCAATTACCATCGCACCACTTAGAGCTAAAATCCTATTTCTTCTAGAATGAAATAAAAAATATAAACTAAGCAGGGCAAACCCGCCACTAGCATGACCTGCTGGCCAACATTCTCTAGTCTTTTTGTTGGCATACTCTGGGGTATAACATTCCCAAACAGCTGTTCTAGGCATCTCTCCATTGTATCTTATTTCCGCATGTGGACATGGCATATTTGTAGTTTGTTTTAATCCGCCAACAATACCTGGAACTAATATGCTTGATACTACTACTATCAAAAGTCCTTTTTGATAGCTTTTTAGTTTATTTTTGAGCATAGAATATATATAAACTATGATAAAAATAGCTCCAACTATAAGCAAGGCTCTTTTAATGCCATCATAAAATATAAACTTCCAAGGCTGTAGAGTTTCGTCAAGTATCCATTTATGTGTTTGAAAATTATAAAATTGATCTTGTATGTATAAATCTACTCCGCTTTTTCCAAAAAAAAGTATCGAAACAAAAAGTAAGCTGGCTGTTATTAAAATTTGTTTATTTATTTTCATTTATCATATCCTTGCTTTTGTCATAAACACTACTTTTAACAGCAAATAAGCCAAGTAATGTATGGAAAAGATTATCTTGTGAATATTCTTTGTTGGCATTTTGAACTATTTTCTGATATGGAATAGTTTTTTTTGTGCTATCACCAAACCATAAAACTGCACCAACGTGTTTTTGTGCTTCTGGGGCTATCATATATGGCATTCCATGCAAATAAACACCATTTTCTCCAAGACTCTCTCCATGGTCACTCATGTAAATCATGCTTGTATCATAGTTGGTGTCATATTTTTTTAGAAAATTTATAGTCTTTGACAAAAATGAATCAGTATAAAGGATGACATTATCATACGCATTTACGATCTCTTCATTTTTACAACTCTCAAGTTGATTTGTTTTGCAAGTTGGTGTAAACTTCTCAAAATCTTTGGTATATCTTTTATAGTACTCTGGCCCATGATTGCCCATTTGGTGAAGAACTATTAGTATGTCTTTATCTTTGTTTTGTTCTATAAATTTATCAAGTCCGACAAGCATACCATCATCTCTACACTCACTATCGCAAATTGTATTATTTTTAGAAGTTCTATAATCTTGCTCTATTACTCTATCTGCCACCTTTTTTGAGTCAGAATTATTATCCCTCCAAATAATGGCAACTTTTCCTGTATGCTTAAGAACATCAAGTACGTTCTCTTCATATGGTGCATCATCTATATCAAACTCTTTTCGTGTTTTAATAGAAAACATACAAGGAACGCTATAAGCTGTTGATGTGCCACATGAATATACATTTGGAAGATTGACAATATCTTCTTTTTTAAGCATTGGATTTGTTTCCCTACTGTATCCATTTAGAGAAAAGTGATCCCATCTAGCCGCTTCTCCTACAACCATAATGACAACTTTTTTTCTTGGGTTGTTTTCAATTTTAGCGTCAAGTCCTATTTTTACAACTTCTTTGTTTTGGTTTTTCAAAAGTGAGCCAGTAAGTTTACCAACACTGTATACCCAAAATGTTGGATTTGTATGTTGACGAAGTGGCTTATGCTCTCTAAAAAATGATGCATAATATCCACTAAATGCAAAAACAGACAAACCAATGACACACAATGCTATAAATATAGCAATCATTTTAGATATTAACTCTTTTTTTACACTTTGGTAGTTAATTTTAACTTTATATATAAAAATGCTTGGCAATACTCCTAGAAACAAAATATATAAAATGAGTTTAAAACTTAAAAGACCTAAAGATTCATTAACGTTTGTTTGTACTGCATTTATGAGCATTCCATCATCTATAATAACACCATAAGTATCCATAAAATATGCCGCGAAAGATGATGCAAAAAGTAAAAATATAAGTAATGGTTTGATGGTTTTTTTATAACTAAAAAGTTCCAAAATAAAAACTATAGCAGCCCAAAGAGTAACAGCCAATGAGATTAAAAATCCAACATTAGAAAAAGCTAAAGGATATACTTTTAGTGTATTTGAAAAAAATGACAAGTTATAAAAAAACACAAAAAACAATGAAGTTATAAATATCAATCTGTTTTGTGTAAATTTCATATATTTCCTAAAATTATTTTGCAAATTATATAAAAATTTTCTAAACCAAAGGTAAATATTGTTATAACGATATACAATCGATAACAAAACAATAAATTAGATTTGTAAATTTGTTATAATTACAAATAAAATATGGATAAAAAAAATGATTATGAATTTTAAAAATTATACTCCAAAAATTGGAGAAAATACTTTTATCGCACATAGTGCAGATGTGATTGGTAGAGTTGAAATGGGAAAAGATAGTGCAGCATGGTTTGGAGTTGTCATAAGAGGTGATGTTCATTATATTAAGATAGGCGATAGAAGCAATATCCAAGATCTCTCAATGGTACATGTAACACATTATAAAAAAGAAGACATGAGTGATGGGTACCCAACTATCATAGGCAATGATGTAACAGTAGGACATCGTGTTATGCTTCATGGTTGCACCATAGAAGATGCTTGTCTAATAGGGATGAGTGCAACTATACTAGATGGTGCTGTCATAGGTAAAGAATCCATTGTGGGTGCAGGAGCATTGGTGACAAAAAATAAAGTCTTTCCTCCAAGAAGTCTTATAATGGGAAGTCCAGCAAAGGTTGTGAGAGAACTTACCGATGATGAAGTTGCAGAACTTTATGCAAGTGCTGCTAGATATGTAAAATTTAAAAATGAGTATATGAACTAGATGATAAGCTCTATAATAAAAACTTTTGGTGATATTTTAAGTTTTAAAGTAGTTTTCTTTGTTTTCAAAATAGCAATATTTAGTCTAATCGCGACAATAGCTATAATGTGGGGAATGTGGGGGATTATAAGTTCACTAATATCTAGTTATCTATCTTTTATGCCATGGGATTGGCTCCAAGTTTCAAGCCAAACTTTGATAAAAGCCATATTTGGTTATATTTTATTTATTTCTCTCATTTCCATAAATACATCTATATGGAGTGATGATGTCATAAAAGATATCTCATTAAGACATTATCCAGATATTGCTCCTAATGGCAAGCCAAACATTTTGAAAGTGGTGTTCATAAATTTAAAATCAACAGTAATATTTTTATTACTATTCGTACTTGCTTTACCACTTATATTTATACCTGTAATTGGTCAAATTATTATGCTTTATCTTTGGTCCATACAAATTAAGGAACCAACAGCTTATGATGTAGGTGTGCTATTTGGCAAACCAGATGCCAAATCAAGTAGAACCTTGGCGATGATAGCATCACTTTTTAACTATATTCCTATTGTCAATATATTTGCTCCGCTATTTGCAACTATATTATTTTTACATGATTTTATGGGGAAACAACCGCCCAAAATCACTGAATAAAAATTTATCCTTTATCTTTCTTGCTTCTCTCTTTTTTACTAGAAGCTGTAAATTTTAGTAAATCGTCACTACTTTTTACATGATGTGGTATAGTCTCAAGGCTCTTTTTCATTACATAATAAGCAGACAAGGCATCACTGTAAGCTCTATGATGAACCGTTGTTGGTATCTCTAAAGATTCTATTAGATGAGCCAAACCATATCTTTCACTCTCAAATGTACGACGCGCTAAATCAATAGTACACATTTTCATATTTCCTATTTCGCCTAGTCCATGTCTCTTAAAAGAAGCATTCAAAAAACTATAATCAAAACTTGCATTATGAGCTACAAAAACGGCATCTTGCATAAAAACCCTTAGATTTGTCAATGCTTCTTTTTGGCTTGGAGCGCCGAGTAAATCTATAGGCTCTATGCCTGTAACCTTTGTTATATATTCTGGTAAAAATGCACACTCCACAAATGTCTCAAATCTATCTATTATTTGATTATCTTGAACCATAACGGCACCTATTTCTATAACTTGGGAATTACTTGGATTACTGCCATTTGTCTCTACATCTATTATACAAAACTTCTCTTCTCTAAATGTAGTAAAAAAAGGTTTATAGATATATCTATTTTCATATTCTATCGGATAACCAGATGCTTGAAGAAGCAAAAAGATAGTCTCGCACTCTTCAAAAAGAGATGTATGTTTTTTTACAATACTTTCAAATATACCCTCATCCAAAATGCCACTATTTTTTCTAAAAGCAGATGTCAGCTGTTCATAGACTTTTTGCATTAGCTATAAACTCTTTTACTTTTGTTTTATCTTTTTTGCCTTTTGATATCTCAACTCCGCTACTCACATCAACACCATAAAAATTATATGGTTTAAGTTCATGCAGATTTTCACTACTCAATCCACCAGCTAATATAATTTTTGAACAATCAATATTATCAAACCACTCTAATGCTACTCTTTTGCCTTCTCCACCAAAACTTTTCACAAAAGCGTCAACTAGACAATAGTTGTCACTATATTTGACAATATCTTCTTTACAAGTCGCTCTAACAACTCTTAGAAATGGAACTTCTAAATCATCAAAGAATTCGATATCCGCATCAAAATGAATTTGTGCAATATCTATATTGCATTGTTGACAAATTCTATTGACATCTTCCGAATTTACATTGACAAAAAGTCCTACTACTTTGACAAATGGTGGCAATTTTTTTATAATATCTTTTGCAGCACTAGGATTTATGTATCTTGGAGATTTTTCATAAAATACAAATCCAATTGCATCTGCTCCAGCTTCACAAGCATTTAATGCGTCTTCTAAATTTGTTATGCCGCAGATTTTAGTTTTTAAGAGAGTCGATTGCATATTTTATACCATTTTTATTACCATAAACGTAAGAGCCTGCTACTACTATATCAACGCCAGCCTCTTTTAGCTGATTTATATTTTTATCGCTCACCCCGCCATCAACCTCTATGAGACAATTTGGATTTCTTTTTTTTATAAGGGCTTTTAATTTCTCTGCTTTTTGCATAACTGATGGTATAAATGATTGACCACCAAACCCAGGATTTACACTCATAAGCAAAACCATATCTACATCGCCCAATAGATACTCTATAGTTTCTGGAGATGTATGAGGATTTAAAACAAGTGCTGGTCTTATGCCCAAACTTCTAATCTTTTGAATTAGTCTATGAGGGTGTTTCTCTTCTTCGATGTGAAATGAAATAAATTCTGGCTTTAATGGTGCAAACAAATCAATGAAAAAATTATTATTTTCTACCATTAAATGGATATCAAGGGGCTTATTACTTGCTTTTGCAACAGCTTCTACAACAACTGGACCGATTGTAAGATTTGGTACAAAATGTCCATCCATAACATCTATATGTACATAATCACACCCACCGTCACAAATTGCTTTAACATCATTTGAAAGTTGTCCAAAATCTGCTGATAAAATACTAGGCGCTACAAGCATACGCTTCCTTTTTTTCTTTATTATAACACAAAAACTATTTTTATTTAAGTAAAATTTATTGTATTTTGGATATAATCGCACACAAAATTGCATTTTTTATAAAAGCAAAACATATTAATAAAGGTAAGACTTATGGCAAACAGATGTGAAATAAGTGGCAAAGGTCCATTAACTGGAAATAATGTATCACACGCAAATAACAAAACAAAAAGAAGACAACTTCCAAATTTAAGAACTCTTAGAGTTACACTTGAAGATGGTACTACAAGAAAAATCAAAGTAGCAGCTTCAACTCTTAGAACTATGAAAAAAAGAGCTCAACAAGCAACTGTCGAAAATAACTAATTTTGGGCAAAGCTCAAAATTAGCTCTTCGGCAGAGTGCCCTCGCGACTAGCTGCTCTTTTAAATTCTTCAAATTTATGGAGAATTCAATACTACAAAATTTAATTTGGAGAAACTCTCATGTTCCAAATATTATCACTAAAAAATGGTTTAGACAATGTTAAAGGCTTTTATAGCGGATCTACAAATGTAGGACTTCGTAAAGCAAATAGTGATGGCTCTATAGATGGTGATGTATCATTTATAAGAAGTGATAGCCTTTGTGATATAGCGGCACGTTTTACAACAAACAGATTTACAGCTGCGCCTATAAAACATTTTTTGAAATATCCTGCAAACTTTCAAACAGACTTTATTCTCATAAATGCAAAAAATGCCAATGCTATGACAGGTCAAAAAGGGATTGAAGATATAGAAGAATTATTTGAAACCTTAAAAAGCAAAATATCTACTACTAATCCTATTATGAGTTCAACTGGTGTAATTGGTTATAGATTACCTCTTCCAAAAATTGCAAGTGCATTTGATGATTTTGATTTCAGTTCAAAAGATAGCAACAAAACAGCAAGAGCAATTATGACAACTGATAGTTTTAAAAAAGAGATATGCTTTAAAGTAGAACTCAAAGACGGCTCACATTTTCATTTAGCTGCTATTGCAAAAGGTGCTGGGATGATAAATCCTGCTATGGCAACAATGTTATGTTTTATAATCACGGATGCCAACATACCAAAAGATGATATGGATGAACTTTTAGGAATTGCCACAGAAAATTCTTTTAACCGTATCTCTGTTGATGGAGACACATCAACAAATGATAGTGTATTTTTACTCTCAAATAGACAAAGTGGAGCTTATAACAAAGATGCCTTTGGTGAAGCATTAAAGAAAATCACATTTGAGCTTGCCATGATGATACTTCGTGATGGTGAAGGGGCAACTAAAACAGTAGCATTTGAAGTAAAAGGTGCGCTAACTGACGAAGATGCCAAAAAAGCTAGTATGCTTCTTAGTAATTCATTATTAGTCAAAACTGCACTATTTGGCGAAGATCCAAACTGGGGTAGAATAGCTTCAACCATAGGCGCTAGTGGCATAGAGTGTGATGAAGAAAAACTTGTAATTCACTACGATGAACTTCTCATATACTCTAGACGAGAAAGCGACATCATAGATGAAGATTGGGAAGAAAAAGCATACAAAATTATGAAACAGCCTAGTTTTCATATAACTTGTGATCTAGGTTTAGGCAATGGTCATTTTACATCTTATGGATGTGATCTTAGTTATGATTATGTCAAGATAAATGCAGAATATCGTACATAACTAAAATGATTGTAACAGTAAAAATGTTATAATAATCAAAATATAAAGGAAGTAATATGCTACACGAATATAGAGATGAAATCGCTCAACTTAAGCAAACAAATGCACATTTTGTAAAAATATTTGAAAAACACAATGAACTTGACCAAAAAGCAAAAGATTCAGACGAGGGAAGACTTCATTTAAGCGATGCTGAATTAGAAGTTATTAAAAAAGAAAAACTTTTATTAAAAGACGAAGCTCTTAAACTAATACTAGAATACAAACAAGCTCAAAAATAATCTCATGCTAGCCTCTTTGGCTGGTGAATATCTTTTTACCTATTTTTCTTTATCAACATCTTTTTTTAATTTATAGACATACACCATTGCTATCAAAATTATAGTTATTGCAGCTACAACAGTAGCTATGCTTAGATAATGTTTTACAAGTGCTTCATTAGAGCCTACAAAGTACCCTACAAACATCAAGACAAGCACCCATGTAAAAGAACCTAATGTTGTATAAATAACAAATTTGACTAGATTCATTTTTGCATAACCGGCAGGTAATGATATGAGATGACGAACCCCTAAAATCAATCTTCCACTAAAAGTAGAAATCTCTCCATGATGTAGAAAAAAATGCTCCAACTTTTCTTGTTTCTTGTGGGGGAATAAAATATACTTGCCATATTTTTGTAAAAATACTCTGCCGAATTTTAGAGCAAAAAAGTAGTTAAATAAAGCCCCGCAAAGAGAACCTAGAGTCCCCATAAGTGTAGCTATAAAAAAGTTCATTTCGCCTTTATACGCAAGATATCCTGCTGGAATCATAACAACTTCGCTAGGTATTGGGATAAAGGTGCTTTCTAAAAACATAAGTATAAATATGCCGAAATACCCTACTCCACCTATAAGCTCAACTATCCATATAGCAATGTCATGCATCATATATGCAACTATTCTTTAAAAGCACCGATTGAAGTAAGTTTTTTATATCTCAAATCCAACATTTCGTCAACGCTAATCGCTGTAAGTTCACTAAGTGATTTTAGGTAATAATCTTTTACTGCCTGTGCAGCTCCAGCTTTATCTCTATGTGCTCCTGTTAATGGCTCATTAAGAACATCATCAACGAGCTTATGTTTTATTAAGTCCTCTGGAGTAATCTTAAGTGCTTTTGTTGCAACTTCAACCTTTTTAGGATCATCCCAAAGAATGGCAGAACAACCCTCAGGTGAAATTACAGAAAATACAGAATATCTCATCATGGCAAGTCTATCGGCTACACTTATGGCTAATGCTCCACCACTACCGCCTTCACCAATAACGATAGAAACGAGTGGCACTCTAATGCCCGTGAATTCAAAAAGATTTCTAGCAATAGCTTCACTTTGTCCTCTCTCTTCTGCACCAATACCTGGATATGCACCTGGGGTGTCTACTAGCAAAAGAACTGGAATATTGAATTTTTCAGCAAGCCTAGTACATCTGAGGGCTTTTCTATAGCCTTCTGGATTTGGCATACCAAAGTTTCTTTTGATTTTGTTTTTTATGCCTCTACCTTTTTGTTCACCTATAACCATAGTTTTATTGCCATCAATATAACCAATATAACAAACAATTGCGCTATCGTCATAAAAAGCACGATCCCCATGAATCTCATAACTATCTTCTAAGATAACTCTTATATAGTCAAGTGCATATGGACGATCTGGATGGCGTGCAAGTTGTAACTTTTGATAATCGTTCAATCCGCCATAAATCTTTTTTGCTTCTTTATCTAAATCAACTTCTAGCTTTTGTAATAATTTTTTATCATTGGTAGCTTTTGCATTTTCGATAGCCTCGTCTATATGTTCGATACGCTTTTCGAAATCAAGATAAGTTACCATTATAAAATCCTTATATTTTTTTAAATATTACAACGCCATTGGTTCCGCCAAAACCAAATGAATTGCTCATTGCTACATTAACATCTGCTTTTCTTGCAACATTTGGAATATAATCCAAGTCACATTCAGGATCAGGAGTAGTATAATTAATCGTTGGAGGAAGTATACTGTCTCTCATTGCCATAAGTGTAATTACTGCCTCTATTGAGCCAGCAGCACCCAAGCAATGCCCTATTTGTCCTTTTGTAGAACTAACAGGAGGAATATTTGTACCAAATACAGTTTTTATAGCTGCTGTTTCATTTTTATCATTTGCTGGTGTACTTGTGCCGTGTGCATTTATATAATCAACTTTTGGGCTTCCTGCCATATTCATAGCTGCTTTTATGGCACGAGTTGGACCATCTACAACAGGCGTTGTGATATGATTTGCATCGCCACTTTCGCCGAATCCTATAACCTCACCATATATTTTAGCTCCTCTTGCTTTTGCACTCTCATACTCTTCGAGAACTAAAGCTCCAGCACCCTCTCCCATCACAAATCCACTTCTATCACTATCAAATGGTCTAGAAGATCCTTTTGGATTTTCATTATCTGAGCAAAGTGCCTTCATTGAAGCAAAACCGCCTATTCCAACAGCACATATAGCAGATTCTGCGCCAACAACCAACATTTTATCTGCTCCACCAAGCATAATTGTTTTTGTTGCTTCGTTTATAGCATGTGTCCCTGCTGCACATGCTGTAACAGATGATAGGTTTGGTCCCTTGAGACCATGCTCTATTGATACAAAACCTCCAAGCATATTTACAAGTGAAGAAGGTATAAAAAATGGGGAAATTCTTCTAGGTCCTTTTTCTTCGCAAACAAGTGAGTTTTTTTCTATATTTACAAGTCCACCTATTCCAGAAGCTGAAGATACTCCAAATCTCTCACTATCAAATTCTTCAGTAAAAGAAGCATCATGCATGGCTTCTTGTGCAGCTTTTAAGCCAAGTTGTATAAATCTATCTGCTTTTTTTACTTCTTTTGGATCCATAACTGTATTTGGGTCAAAATCCAAAACCTCAGCTGCTATTTGTACAGATTGTTCAGAGGCATCAAAAAGCTCAATTTTTTTTATCCCACATTTACCATCTAATATAGCTTTAAAAGAACTCTCTTTATCATGTCCAAGACTATTTATCATGCCCAAGCCTGTTACAACTACTCTTTTCACGCTTTCTCCTATTTTTGCTCTGACTAATGTAAAACAATTTTTACACAAGTCAACTCAAAATCCCCAAGAAGGGAGTTTGTATTATTTATTGCTCTCTATAAAGTTAATAGCATCAGCCACAGTTGCAATTTTTTCTGCTTGATCATCAGGAATTTCGATATCGAACTTCTCTTCAAGTGCCATAACAAGCTCAACAACATCAAGACTATCAGCACCCAAATCTTCAACAAATTTTGAATCTTCTTTTACTTCATCAGCGCTTACATTAAGTTGTTCAACAACTACTTCTTTTACTTCATCAAATATTGCCATTTGACACTCCTCGTATTTTTTTATATAGTGACGGCGTATTATAACCAAAAAATGATAAATGGTCAAAGATTAAGATGCTAAAAGTCCGCCAAATCCATTTTATCAAAGCGGTATATTGTCTCTTGCCCCAATTATATATACTGTCAATATATATAAAGCTAGTGTAAAAATTGGTAACATGATAATATACAAAGTATATTTTTTTGTGATGATATAGTAGATAATTGCCATAATTGATAGCATAATGGCAATATAATGTATTATAAAAAAGACTGGCAATACTCTCATATTGAGTCCTAAAACTCCAGTAATAAGAACCATAACAAAACTTACAGAAGAAATAACAATAGTTGGAAAATTAATTTTTTTATGGAAAAATATCAAAAATATAACCATAAAAAAAATAATTAATAAACCTATTTTAACCATTGTAGTCTCCTATCTATAATCTATCTACTACCTCTATACCTAAAATTTCCAAACCTTTTTTGATTGTACGAGCAGTAATTGAAGATAACATAAGTCTGCTCATTTTGATATCAGTTGGTATATCATCTTTTAATATTGGGCTTTGTTCATAAAATCTCATAAATATTGTTGCCAAATCATATAAATAGCTAGTTATAGTATGAGGAGTTGCATCATTTGCAGCTCTATTTAAAATATCTTCAAAGCCCAAAAGCATAATTGCCAATTTATGTTCAATGTCTGATTGCAATTCAATATTTCCAAAAATTTCACTATCAAATTTATTTAAAATACTTTGTATTCTTGCATACGCATATTGCATATAAAGCGATGTGTTCCCATCGAAAGAGAGCATTTTGTCCCAATCAAAAATATAATTTGATTCTCTATTGATACTTAAATCACTATATTTAACAGCACCTATTCCTATTGTTTTGGCTAATTTCTCTATCTCTTCATCGGCAAAATTGGCTCTATCGTTTATTGTATCTTTTGCTCTAACTATAGCTTCATCAAGCAAATCTACAAGTTTAACCGTTCCACCATCTCTAGTTTTAAATGGTTTGCCACTCTTGTCCATCATTGTACCAAAAGCAATATGTTCCAACAAAACATCCTGTTTGCAAAGTCCTGATTCTTTGGCAACCCAAAAAACTCCAGAAAAATGTTCACTTTGTCTTGCATCAACAACATAACATACTCTATCAACTTTTAAAATATCATTCCTATAATTTATAGCTGCTAAGTCTGTTGTAGCATAAAGATATCCACCATCACTTTTTTGGACGATAATTGGAGTTTCGCTATTTGGTAAAAATACACATTTTGCGCCATCACTTATTTTAAGCAGTCCACTAGCTTCTAGTTTTGATATGATTATTGGCAACAAATCATTATAAAAACTCTCGGCTCTTACATTATCTTTTGTAAGATTTATCCCAAGTTTTTCATAAACCTCATCACAATGAGATAGTGATATGTTTATAAATTTTTGCCAAAGCTCCAAGCAGTGTTTGTCTCCACTTTGAATTTTTACTACATATTCCCTAGCTTTATTGGCAAAAGCTACATCTTCATCAAATCTCTTTTTAGCTAATTTATAAAAATTCTCTAAATTTTTAAGTTCATCAAAGTTGCTATTTTGTTGAACCTCTTCAAGATAGGCTATAAGCATACCAAACTGTGTACCCCAGTCACCTATATGATTTTGACGAATTACATTTTCTCCTAAAAACTCAAACAAATTTGCTAAACTATCGCCTATGATAGTAGATCTCAGATGCCCCACATGCATCTCTTTTGCCATATTAGGACCCGAATAATCTATAAGTACTGTTTTAGGATTTTGGTTTTTTTCTATTGTAAAATTTTCACTTTTAAATATATTAGTTACTTGATTCCCTAGCCAACTATTATCTATGTGTATATTTACGAACCCTGGTCCTGCAACTTCTACTTTGCTTATCATATCACTATGAATATTATCTACCAAAAGAGAAGCTATGTCCCTTGGATTAGAACCTAATTTTTTAGCTATTGCCATTATCCCATTATATTGGAAATCTCCAAATTCTGGTTTTGATGCATCGCTTACCGTTATTAATTCTGGGGCAATATTTATTTTATTAAATGCCTCTTGTAGTGTATCGTTGATTAATGATTTAAATTTCATATTGTTTCTAAGTCAATTTGCTTTTGCAAATTAACTTTTTTTTGTAGTTTTTGTTGATTTGGTTGATTTTATTTCGCTATCTTCGGCAGATGTCAACTCTTTTGTATCATCACTTTCTTCATCCTCTTTTACAGCTTCTTTAAAGTCTTTTATGCCTTTTCCTAAACCCTTTGCTAGTTCAGGTATTTTTTTTGCTCCAAAAAGAAGTACAATTACGGCTAAAACTATCAGCCAATGGCCCATGCTAAAAGATCCCATTTAAATTTCCTTTTAATGATTTAAGCAAATTATACACAATTTTTTATCTATTTTGATAAAGAGTGCCTTTTGCGTTTTTAAGATTTTTCCCAAAATGATATGATTTTATCAATCTCTTCATCACTTAGCTTCAATCTTGCCGAATTGCAAACAGAGATAAATTCTTTTGTGGCTTTTTCGATATCATCATTTATGATTATATAGTCATATTCTTTTATTGATTTAATCTCTTTTTTTGCATTTTCCAATCTTCTTTTAATATTCTCTTCATTGTCAAGAGATCTATTTTTTAGCCTAAATTCTAACTCAGATAAACTTGGCGGGGTGATGAACACCGAAGTGGTTGTTTTACTTAGTTTTTCTTGAACTAATGCATGTCCTTGTACATCTATATCAAAAATAACCAACTTCCCTTCATTTAAAGCATTTAATACGGGCTTTAAAGATGTCCCATAGTAATTATCATGTACTTGTGCAAATTCTAAAAAATTGCCCTCTTTTATATCTGCTTCAAACTCTTCTTTTGTCACAAAAAAATACTCTCTGCCATTCACTTCGCCTGCTCTTGGTAATCTTGTGGTGGTAGAGATAGAAAAATAAAAGCTTCCTATATGCTCAATAGATTTATTTATAATGGTGCTTTTTCCTGCGCCACTTGGACCAGATATGACAACTATTGACATTATTACTCTTTTATCTCTATATTAAGTCTAATATTCGAATTTTTGAGGAATTTTTTTAATTTTTTTGGCTTCATGTCCAAAATGGTATTTAACAATTCTTTCTCTTTTGTTTTTAGGTTTTTGTCAAAAATATAACTTATATTATCTTTATACTTTTTCTTACTTTTAACATATTTACACGAATCTGCTTCATTCTCTAATTCTTGATTGTTTTCATTGCCGCCCAATAATTGTTGTATCTTCCCAACTTCTTCTTTATCTAAAATAGCGGTTTTTAGTTCATTATCTAATGAGTTTATAACTTCTAATATATCTTTTGGTAAAAATGGTTTTTGGACAATTTTGGCTTGTTTACTTAGGTTGGCGTAATTATCAACTAAATGTTTAGTAGATAAAATTATGCATGGTTTATTTTCAACATACTCTAAATATATATTGTTATTTAAAAATGGATCATCCAATATAATTAAATCGAAATCACCACTTAAATGCTCAAAGGTATCAATTTCTTTATATGAATGTTTGGTATCTCTTAAAGCATATGCCAATAACTCAGAAACGACAGGACTTTTATTAATTAGTACGATTTTCATATGCAATCACCTATAAATTTTAATACATTGTAATATAAATTGTATTAAAAGCTGGAACAAACTCACTAAAAGCCAAAATCATTCTTCGCCACCTCCAAGTACTCTATATAGTGTAATTCTATTTGTCATCTCTTCTAGCTGAACAGAAATAAGTGTTTGTTGTGCAGCATAAAATGTTCGTTGTGCAATTAATGCATTAAGATAGGTATCTATGCCACTTTTATAGCGAAGATTTGATATTGTATAACTGTTTTTTGATGCTTGAACTAGCTTGTTTTGTGCATCGAGTTGATCTTCGATTGTTTGTCTGCGAGCCAAAGCATCAGCGACTTCTTTAAATGCTGTTTGTATGGCTAATTCATATGCTGCTATATAATAATCTTTTTGTGATTTTGTATAATCTAAATTTGATTTTTTGGCACCAAAATCAAAAATAGGCAAAGTAAGATTTGGCACAAATGACCAAACAGATGTAGCACCGCCACTAAAAAGGTGAGATAAAGCAGCACTTACCAATCCCTTATCTGCAGTTATAGAAATAGATGGAAAATAAGCTGCACGTGCTACACCTATATTTGCATTGGCAGATTTGAGATTATGTTCTGCAGAAAGTATATCTGGTCTATTTAAAAGAACACTTGAAGACATATTCGTTGGGACTTGGGCTAAATATTTTTTGTTTTCGTTTAAACCTTCTGGAAGCCACTTATCATCAATTATTTCACCGGCCAATAAATTAAGGGCATTTTTATCTTGCTCAACTTTTGTTTTATATTTGGCAATATCGGCTTGTGCTTGATAATAAAGTGTTTGTGCTTGATAAAGATCCAATGCCGAACTAACACCTAAATCAACTTTTCGCTGCATAAGATCTAATGTTTTTTTAGCACTAATTTCTGTTGATTGTGAGAGTTCTAACATATTTTTATCAGAGGCTAAAGTTAACCATGCTGTCACTATCTCAGAAACGAGTGTAATGCGAAGTGAACGCTGGTTCTCTTGTAAAGATAAATATTTCTCATACTCGGCTGTTGATAAATTATGAGCTTTCCCAAACAAATCAAGCTCATAACTACTAACACCTACTGTAGCCGAATAAGTTTGTGTAATCAATGGAGATGAACTTTGTGTCTTTCCTCTATTGCCTGACAATCCTGCACTTATTGTTGGAAATTCTGAAGCATTTTGCACATTGTATGTTGCTTTGGCTGATTCTATATTTGCTACAGCTTCACGTAATGAACGGCTTTGTTTAAAAGCTATTTCTATGACATGTTGAATTTTTTCATCTAAAACAACCTCTTTCCAAGGCATTGTAAAAACATTGTTGCCATCTATTGATGAACCATTTTGTTTTTTAGATATATCATTGTTCCATTCAGATGGAATTGGTGATAATGGTCTTTTATATTCTGGTGCAAGCATAGTACATGCACTAAAATAAAATGTACATCCAGTTGCTATAATAAGTTTTAGTTTATTCAAATATTGCATATCAATCACCATTTATATTATCAGTTGGCAAATTTTTTCGATTAGCCTTTGTTTTAAATATAGTATTGACTAAAACAAAAAACAAAGGAACCATAACGATAGCCAAAAAAGTTGCGCTAAGAGTACCTCCAACGATACCAGATCCGATTGAAATTCTGCTTTTTGCACCTGCTCCTGTAGAAATGGCTAATGGTAAAACACCTACCACAAATGCCATTGATGTCATCAATATAGGTCGCAATCTAAGTTTAGCACCTTCCATAGCTGCTTCATGCAACGAACGACCTCGCTCAAAAGCCGTTGAGGCAAATTCAACAATTAAAATTGCATTTTTAGATGATAACCCAATAACAGTTAATAATGCTACTTGAAAATAAACATCATTTTCTAACCCGCGTACAGATGCAGCAATAACTGCTCCAATTATACCAAGTGGAATAACCATAAGAACAGAAAATGGAATAGACCAGCTCTCATACAAAGCAGCTAAACATAAAAAAACAAATAATATAGAAATTGCATATAAAAATGTGCTTTGACCACTTGAAAGTTGCTCTTGATATGAAAGTCCACTCCATGAATAACTACTTCCTACTGGAAGTTTTTGTGTCAATTTAACCATTTCGTCCATAGCTGCTCCAGAACCAACGCCTTTACTCCCAGCTCCTTGTATACTATAAGAAGCTAAGCCATTATAACGAGATAAACTCTCAGGTCCATATGTCCAGTTTGTAGTTGCAAAAGCTGAAAAAGGAGTCATACTCTCACCATCACTGCCACGAACATACCATTTAAAAAGATCTTCTGGTGCTGAGCGAAAAGCAGCATCTCCTTGCATATATACTTTTTTAACGCGACCACGATCAATAAAATCATTTATATAATTTCCAGCCCAAGCAGCACTTAGGGTATCGTCTATATCAGATAATGAAAGTCCCAATGCTACTGCTTTAGCCTGATCTATATTAACATGCAATTGTGAAGTTTCTGACATACTTCCTAAACGAACGGCACTCAACATGGTATCCTTAGAAGCTTCTCCAAGGAGTTGATCTCTCATAGTTTTTAGCGTATCTCTATTTGTTCCTGCATTTGCTTGAAGTTGAAAATCAAATCCATTGCTATTACCTAATCCTCTAATTGCTGGCGGATTTAAAGCAAATATTTGTGCATCTCTAGTGGATGATAGTGTCTTATTAACTCTAGAAACAATCTCTCCAGCACTATTGCCAGCATCTTTTCGTTCATCCCAGTCTTTCAAGTTTACAAAAGCCATCCCAGCATTTTGTCCACTTCCACTAAAATTAAATCCTGAAATAGTAAAAATTGTATCTGTAGTATTTGATTCATTATTTAAAAAATACTTCTCAATATCCTTTGCAACTGCCACAGTTCGTTTTACAGAAGCACCTTCAGGCAAAGATATTTGAACCATAATTGATCCTTGATCTTCAACAGGGAGAAATCCTGTAGGCAATCTTAAAACAAGGATTGACATAACTGCAATAATAACAACATAAATAATCATCCAGCGTGTTGGTTTATCTAATACAAGCAAAACTCTTTTTTCGTATCGTTTAGTCATAATGTCAAATGATTTATTAAACCACTTAAAAAAACCTTTGTTTGAATGTGTTTGGCTTACATGATTCAAAAGTGTTGCACAAAGAGCTGGTGTTAATGTTAGTGCTACTACAACTGATAAAATCATTGATGATACTATGGTGATAGAAAATTGTCTATATATAACACCTGTTGAACCTTCAAAAAATGCCATTGGTAAAAATACTGCTGAAAGAACTGTAGCAATACCAATAAGTGCACTACTTACTTCATCCATGGATTTTACTGTTGCTTGATGTGCATCAAGGTGTTGCTCACGCATAATTCTTTCAACATTTTCTACAACGACAATAGCGTCATCTACGAGTAAACCTATTGATAAAACCATTGCAAACATTGTCAAAGTATTGATTGAATATCCAAAAACATACAAGATTCCAAATGTACCCAACAAAACAACTGGAACTGCTATGGCTGGAATTAATGTGGCTCTCCAATTTTGCAAAAATATGAACATAATAATAACAACTAACCCGATTGCTTCAAAAAGTGTTTTTACAACTTCACTTATTGATATTTTAATAAATTTTGTACTATCTTTTGGATAAGCTACTTTATAGCCTTGCGGCATACTACTTTGCATTTTTTCAACAACAGCACGAACGCGCTCTGCTGTTGATAGTGCATTAGCGTCTGGCGCCAACATAACAGCAAGTCCAGATGCTGGATGAGCATTAAGGCGGGGAACGTTATCATAACTTTCACTTCCAAGTTCAACACGAGCAACATCAGATAGGCGTACCAATGCACCATCACTACTATGTTTTACAATAATATTACGAAATTCTTCTGGAGTTTGTAGTTTTGATTCTGCTGTTACGGTTGCATTGAGTTGTTGGTTGTTCAAAGTTGGCATAGCACCAATTTTTCCGGCAGAAACTTGAACATTTTGTGCCAAAATAGCATTAGAAATGTCAGAAGGATTTAACTTATATGCCAACAACTTAGAAGGATCTAACCATATACGCATAGCATATTGGGAGCCAAATACTCGTATACTCCCAACACCATCAACTCTAGCAATGGCATCTTGCATATTGCTAACCATATAATCTGAAATATCTGTTGCTGTTGATTTATCTGTTTCATCATATAGCGCAAGAATCATAAGCATATCACTTTGTGATTTTGTTACATTAACACCATATTTTTGTACAGCACTTGGAAGTCTTGTTGTCGCTTGAGAAATTTTATTTTGCACCTGAACTTGTGCTGTATCTGCATTTGTGCCTTGCTTAAAAGAAACATCTATACTAGCTTGTCCAGAAGAACTACTAGAAGAAGAAAAATAAAGCAATCCGTCTAAACCAGTTAATTGTTGCTCTAAAATCTGAGTAACACTATTTTCTACTGTTTCTGCGGATGCCCCTGTATATGTAGTAGAAATTTTAATAGTTGGTGGTGCGATGTCTGGATACTGAGCAACTGGCAAAGATGTAATCGAGCCAATTCCTGCTAACATAATAATAATAGATATTACCCAAGCAAATATAGGGCGTTCAATAAAAAATTTGCCCATTTTTAATTACTTTTAGAAGTATTTGGATATAACTTAGAAGATATATCTACTGGACGTACTGTATCGCCAATTTTTATTTTGTTTAATCCTTCTACAATTAGACGATCATTTTCTTTAAGTCCAGATTTAACAAGCCATTGGTCTCCTATTGTTCTATCAACAATAATATTACGCTGTTCGACTTTACCACTTTTGCCTACAACTAATGCAGTAGCTTCTCCTTTTGGATTTCTACTAATGCCTTGTTGTGGTGCTAAAATTGCGTGTGTATTTACAGCTTCATCTACAATAACTTTCACATACATACCAGGAAGTAATATGTTTTCAGGATTTGAAAATTCTGCTCTTAATGTAACAGAGCCTGTCGCCTCATCAACTGCCACCTCTTGTAATTTAAGCGTGCCATTATGCTCATATAAAACATCATTCTCCAATTTTAAACGAACATTTGTACTACCAGAATGGATTGATTTTTGTTGTAATAACCTTTTCAAATTTAACAATTGAACACTAGATTGTGTAAAATCAACATAAATTGGATTAAGTGTACGAATGGTTGCCAATGCAGTTGTCTGGTCTGATGTAACTAATGTTCCTTCTGTTACGCTTGAAGTTCCTATGCGACCTGAAATTGGAGCTTTAATCTGCGTATAGCCTAGATTTATCTTCGCACTTTCCATGGCGGCTTTTTTCTCTTCAGCAGTTGCTTTTGCTTGTAAATATGAAGTATGTGCATCTTCATATTCTTGCTTTGATACTCCCAAAACTTTAACCAATTCTCTATATCGCTGATCTTTTAGTCTAGAGGCTTCTATAGCTGCTTGTGCATTTTTATATGCTGCATACGATTCATCATAAGTTGCTTTATATTTTGCAGAATCAATGATATAAAGTATATCCCCTTTTTTTACCTCTGCACCTTCAACAAATAGCTGTTTTTGAATTATGCCGCCAATTTGTGGTCGCACTTCGGATGATAATGTAGCTTTGGTTCTACCTGGAAGCTCTTGTTGCAATGTAATTGATTTTGATTTTATAGTATATGTTCCTACTTCAATAGGGGCATTTGTATTTTTTGCAGATTGACTATTGCCATCACAATTTATAAATATTGTTGCCATGGCAACGAACATAATAAAATTTAAAATATTTTTCTTAATAGTAACCATTTTTTTAATCCCTATTTTTTATGACCGACCGTCGGTCAAGTTATATTTTTTGATTTTATCACAGGTAAACTTAAGTAATGTTAATAACATAATCTCCATAATGATAAAAAAATAAAAAGTTATGATAATAATGAGACATAAAAAATAGTGGTACACCCAAGAGGATTCGAACCTCTGACCTACGGTACCGCAAACCGTTGCTCTATCCAGCTGAGCTATGAGTGCAAAATATATATTTTGAAGAGTAGAATTATATCGGAAAATGCTTTAGAAATAAAAAATCCCCATGTGTTTTAAAACACATGGGGATTTAGGGAGTATATTTTTAGAAGTTTTAAAACTAATTACCAATCAATATCAGCTGTTAGCATAATAGAATCTTTATCTGCACCAGCAGTATCTGTTTCTTGTAGATAGTTTGCTATGAGTTTAACATTTTTGTTATATGCATATCCTATACCAGCAAGTTTTCTTGATTTATCTGTACCATCATCAAGATCAAATTTATCATATCTACCTATAACGCTCCAATCAGGGTTAATTCTATATTCACCATTAACACTATAACCTTTGCCCGCATAAGCAACCGCTGCATCTTGAGATTTGATATACTGAGCTGCAACTAAGAATTCTGGTTGATTATATACTGCATGGAAACCGTACCAATTAAAGTCATCATAGTTTCCGCCACCAAGGTCAATACCTTTTTTATTATCTTGATTCATTTGACCAAAGAATGATACATTTGCATATTGCAAATCACTTTTTGCTTTTTGTTGACCAGTACCTAGTATGTGGGCTGTCATTCTCCATTCAGCACTTAATCCATTGTCATTATCTGTATCGAGAGTACCATGATAACCTTCGCCATTAAATAGACCTAATTCGCTTGAGAAATATGGAGTTTTTGTTTGAAAATTTACACCAAGGTCGGCTGAATTTGTCCAGTCTGCTCCTAATTTATCCTCAACTAAAACTTTTGAAATAGATCTATAATTCCACGCATTATGCTCTTCATAATCAATCCAAGGTCTATGAGCTTGTCCAATTTCTACACCAGTATATGGTAAAATATTATCCAAGTATAGATAAGCGTATTTAAGTCTAACTTCCCAGCTACCTGTATCATCACTTGCTGTATCTTTATTTTGTTGAAAAGTATCAAGTGTTACTCTCACATAATCTTTTGGATTTTCTTTGAAGTATGCTTTTGTTTGAATATAGTTTCTTCTACTTTCAAAGTTGTTTACTCTGTCGCCACCATCTTTTTTGCTACTTACAAAACCGAGATAATTTGTTCCGCTAAATTCAATAACTGGTGCTTTTGATTTAATTATAGTTCCAGTTGTTTTTTTTGCAGCTTCATCTTGATCTTTTTGTTTAGACTCAAGCTCGCTTATCTTGTTTTGCATTGCTGTCATTTGTGCTCTTAGAGCATCAATCTCTGTGTTTGCACTAGCAAAACTGCTAAGTGCTACCATTGCCACTGTTGAAAGTACAACTTTTTTCATCTTTTATCCTTCTTTTGATTTTTAAGATATGAAAATATAATTAAAAAGAATTACCAAATGGTTACATTAGATAGAACGCCAACAGAGCAAGCTCCTTATGGCTACGCTAGTCGCTATGACACTCTTGTGCTTGCACTCTCTTTGAGAAAGCTTCGGCATTCGCCTCAGGAATCTATATAATAGATAACTTGATTTATCATCATGACAGTCTGTTGCTAGCTATATTATGTTATCATTTAACATGAATATTCCAAAACAACTTGCAATAATTGGCGCTACAGCATCTGGCAAAAGCTCATTATCTTTGGAGTTGGCAAAAAAGCAAAATGGCATTATATTGTCGCTTGATTCATTGTCTGTATATAAAGAGATAAACATTGCTTCTGCAAAACCAACAGAAGAAGAGAGAAAAGGAATATTACATTTTGGAATTGATGAGATATATCCAAATGAGCCATTTGATGTTACTATATTTATAAAACTATATGAAAAAGCTCTAAATTTTGCCAAACAAAACGATAAAAATCTTATCATTGTGGGAGGAAGTAGTTTTTATCTAAAAACTCTTATCTATGGCATAAGTAATCTTCCAAATATTTCACAACAAACAAAAGAAAAAACAGCTGAATTTTTAACCAACAAACAAGATGCTTATGATTTTATAAATGCTATAGACCCTACATATATGTCAAAAATAAAACCAAATGACTCATATCGTATAGAAAAAGCTTTAAATATATATTTTGAAACGGACACCAAGCCTAGCGCCTATTTTGAAGTAAATCCACCAATGCCAATAATTACAGAGCCTTTACCTATATATGAGATAAAAATTCCGAGAGAAGAGTTAAGAGACAGAATAAAACGCAGAACTTTAAAAATGATAGAAGATGGTCTTATAGATGAAATTAAAATGCTTGAGACTACATACTCAAGAGAGCCAAATCCCATGAAAGCTATTGGCATAAAAGAAACACTTGATTTTATTGATAGGAAAATTTCAAAAGATGAACTCATAGAACTCATATCAACTCATACTGCACAACTTGCAAAAAGACAAACAACTTTTAACCGAACGCAGTTTAAGGACAAAACTATAATAACTAATAATGAAATAGAAGTTTTTGAAGATTTTTTAAACTGAAAGTAGTAATTTATTAATTGGAGTAGTGAGCTTCTAACACTCACAACTCACGCTTATTCTTTATGCTAAAATCCAGCTGCAAGCATCATGGTATATATATATGTATGAAGCTTATCGAAGAAAAATACAGATCCAACAGTAACAAATACTGCAATGCCTACAACAACCATCAAAGGTTTAGATATATTATAATATACAGTATCTACGCTTTTTATTGGATCTTTTAAGAACATATATACTATAAGTTTCAAGTAGTAATATGCCGCTATAGCACTATTTAATGCCATAATGAAAGCAAGTGCTATATAATCTGCATCAACTGCCGCACTTATAATATATAATTTACCCCAAAATACAGAAAATGGAGGAACACCAGCAAGAGAAAGCATAAACAGAGCCATCACAACTGCACCCATTGGTACTATTTTTATCATGCCCGCAAATTTCTCATATGGATGATCAAATCTATCTGAAAATGCTTTTACTTTATGTCTTGAAATCCAAAGCATAGTAAATGCTCCAAGGTTTGTAAACATAAATAGTGCATAATAAACAAATATTGCTGTACTTGCTTTTGTGGTGCCGATGGCAATCGCAGCCATTACAAAACCAGCATGAGAAATAGATGAATATGCGAGCATTCTTTTGACATCTTGTTGAACAAGAGCCATAATATTTGCCAATGTCATTGTTACAACAGAGAGGATTAGTATTATGCTTTGAACGCTTTGGAGTCCCAAATCTATATATATGCTAAAGATTCTAAGTGCAACCGTAAATGCTGCAACTTTAGGAACTATTGACATATACCCAGCTAGTGGAGCTGAAGATCCTTCATAAACATCAGGTGCCCATGTATGAAATGGGAAAAGTGATAATTTAAATGCAAATGCAATCAAAATCAAAACTGCTCCACCTGTTATTAATATAATATTTGAATTTTCACTACCAAGTTTTAATGCTTCTGAAATTTGCCACAACTCAACACTTCCAGTTGATGCATAAATAACTGCACTCCCCATAGCATAAAACCCAGCAGCAACTGCACCCATAGTAAAATACTTTATGGCTGCTTCAAAAGAGTAAAATCTATTGTGCATAGCGATAAGTACATAAAGTGCCAAGGATGATGTTTCTATTCCAATAAAAATTAATATTAAATTATCAGTGGTTACCATAAACTGAAGTCCAGCAACCATAAACACAAAAAGGGCAAAAAACTCTGGATAAGAAAACTCATGGAATCTTTTTGATGTTAGGGCTAAAGGGATAAACAACATGGATGCAACAAGAATCAAAATTTGAGAAACTATTGAGAGTCCATCAAACAACATTAAGTCAAAAAAACCTCTACCTTGAGCCGTTCCTAAAACTGTAACTAAATCAGCACCAAAAATCATCAATGCAAGCATTACATATAGTGATTTGTGTAAATTTGATTTAATCAAATCAATTACCAATATTCCTAACCCGCCAGATATGGCTATAAGCATTGGTGTAAGAAGAGGTAAATTCAAGTCACTTAAATTAACATTTATAGGCATTACCATTATTTTGCCTCCTTAGAGTTTTTTACTATTATTATATTTTTTGCCTCAGGAGTCATTGCTTTTTTCTCCATTATAGATAGTGTATAATTTACACTATTGTCAATGATGCTCAAAACTGGTTTTGGATAAATCCCCAACCAAACAACAACAGCAACCAACGGTATAAAAGAGACTAACTCATTTGCATTTAAATCTTTTAGCTTTTTGTTTGCTTCATTTGTAACAGGGCCAAAAAAACTTCTTTTAAATAGTGTTAGCATATATACCGCACCTAAAATAATAGAAGTTCCAGCTAGTATTGTCAATATTGGAGAAACTTTATAAAAACCTATAAGAACTAAAAATTCACCAACAAATCCTATAGTAAGAGGAAGCCCGACTGATGCCATTAACATTATTCCAAAAACAAGAGCATATCGTGGCATTATAGAAGCAAGTCCACCAAAATCTTTCATATATTTAGTATGTGTTCTGTCATAAATTACACCCACAAGCATGAACAGAGCACCAGAAACTATGCCATGAGATAGCATTTGAAATACAGAACCACTTATACCTTCACTATTCATAGCAAAAATCCCAAGCATTACTATACCCATATGTGAAACAGATGAGTATGCAATAACTTGTTTCATGTCTTCTTGAGCATAAGCTACCATAGCGGTGTATATAATCATAATAATAGAAATTATAGCTATTGGCAATATCATCAACACAGATGCATCTGGAAACATAGGAAGTGAAAATCTAACAAACCCATATGTACCCATTTTAAGCAGCACGGCTGCAAGTATAACAGAACCTATTGTTGGAGCTTGACCATGTGCATAAGGTAACCATGTATGAAAAGGGAACATTGGTACTTTTATGGCAAATCCTATAAAAAATGCTAAAAATAGTCCGATTTGATATTTCATATCAAATCCAAGAGCATACCAGTCTGTTATAGCAAAGCTCCAAACTCCTCCAGTAGCTTGAGAAAAACTATATGCCACAATAAGCATACCAACTAACATTACAAGAGAACCAGTAAATGTGTAAAGAAAGAACTTAATAGACGCATACACTCTCAAAGGACCACCCCATGCTCCTATAATATACAACATAGGAACAAGTGACAACTCCCAAAATACATAAAACATAATCGCATCAAGTGCTAAAAACACACCAACCATTGTCATTTCTAAAAATAAAAGTGTTATCACCATATTTTTAATTTCGTCTTTTACACTCATGCTTATCATCCCAATAAGTGTCATAAATGTAGTCATAACAACTAAAAATAAACTGATTCCATCAACCCCAAGGTAATAACTAATCCCAAAATCTTTAACAATTGGAAAATGCTCTATAAATTGAAATGTAGGATTTGAAGCATCAAAAGTCATCCATAAAAATAATGACAAGATAAACTCCACTGTTGCTATAGCAACACCATAAACCCTAGCACTATTTTTGTCTATAACAAATCCAAGCAATCCAGCTAATGCTGGGAAAAATACTAATATAGTTAAAATATTACTCATCTACTCTCCTTAAACCGCTACTAATGACAAAATTGCCACCACCAGAAGTACAATAGCTCCCGCTGCCATCCAATTTAGATAATTAGAAAGGTTACCGCTCTGCATGCCTCTTGTTTTGTCACCACTTACATATAATACTTTTGCGATTCCATCAACAAAAGTATCTATTATTTTCGTATCCGCTTTCCATGCTAACTTAGAAAGCTCTGCATAAGGTTTTGAAATAACTGCTTCATATAAAATTGGTATATAGTATTGATTTATCAAAAGTTTATAGATGAGGCTATTTTCAGTTTTTTCACTTCTCACTAAGCCTTTATTATATTTGATGTAAGCAAGGATTATGCCGCCAAATGCAAAAGCAGATACTATCAATGTAATATATAAAGCCAAATGATGCGTATGTTCACTCATTTCATAATTTGGCAATAGATGGATAATAAATGAATTAAACCAACCTTTAAACCAACCTGCTATTACTGCTAAAATTGCCAATGGAGACATTGCTATCAAAACATATTTATACATCTCATGTGGATGAATCCCAAGCTCTTTATATCTCTCATCACCATGAAATGTTAAAAATACTTGACGGAAACTATAAAATGCTGTCATTCCAGCAGTAACAATTAATATTATAAATAGTATTAAATTTCCTTCATTAAATGCTGTCTCTATAATAGCATCCTTGGAATAAAAACCTGCAAGTGGAAATATTCCAGCAAGTGCAAGCGAAGCTAGACCCATATATAGATATGTTCCTCTCATCACCTTTTTAAGTCCACCCATCTTAAAGATATCAAGCTCATTATGCATACCATGCATAACATTACCAGCTCCTAAAAATAGAAGTGCTTTAAAAAATGCATGAGCGGCTAAATGGAAAAGTGCTATCCAATAAGCTCCCAATCCAGCGGCTGCAAACATATATCCAAGTTGCGAAAGGGTTGAAAATGCAATAATTCTTTTTAAATCTCTATTTACTAATGCCATTGATGCTGCAAAAAATGCAACAAATGTTCCAAGAGCTGCTATAAAATAGCTTACTTCTGGAGTAACAGAAAAAATAGGATTTGCACGAATGACCAAAAATACACCAGCTGTTACCATTGTCGCGGCATGGATAAGCGCTGAAACTGGAGTTGGTCCTTCCATAGCATCCGTAAGCCATGTATGTAATGGAAATTGTGCTGATTTACCCATAGCTCCAATGAAAAGAGCAATTGCCGCTGTTGTTAAAATAATAGGGGTAAGATTTGGTATAGCTTTAAAAACAACATCATATTGTAAACTACCAACATTCCAATATATTATAAATAGTCCTACAAGCATACCAAGGTCAGCTATTCTATTCATAATAAACGCTTCATTTGCCGCCCAAGAAGGTGAGATAGAAGGATTTACATCTCTTGTTACATCAGCTTTATGATACCAAAAACCGATAAGCAACCATGAGCATACACCAACGCCTTCCCAACCTATGAATAGTCCCGCAAAATTATCACTCATAACAAGTACAAGCATTGAAAATACAAATGCTGAGAGGTATGAGAAAAATCTATTGAAACTTTTATCGTGATCCATGTATCCATTTGAATATATATGAACTACTGTAGAAACTAATGTAACAACAACCATCATTGTCACGCTCACATAATCAACAAGAAAACCAAATGGTATATTTAGATTTCCTGCAGCAATCCAATCCATCAACTTAACGTGAATAATTTCATTTGTTGATGAGATATGATAAGCCAAAATTGCAGATGCCACAAAAGAGGCAAACAATAACAAAGATGAAATTACACCTACGAATTGTTTTTTGGGAGTCATAGCAAATAAACCAGCAAACAATGAGCTTACTAGTGGTGCGAAAAGTGCAATATATACTAAACTTTCCATAATTATCCTTTCATAGATGCAAGATCATCAAGATCAAGCGTATTTTCTTTTTTGTAAACAAGTATCAAAAGCCCAAGCCCAATTGCAACTTCACTAGCTGCAATAGCTATTATAAAAAATGCAAACATTTGACCAGATAAATCATTATAAAAATTTGAAATTGCAGCAAAAGCAACATTTGCAGCATTTAACATTATTTCTGTTGAGAAAAATAGCATTAACAAATTTTTTCTTCTAAGAACTCCGACAAGCCCTATAGAAAATAGAATACCTGATAAAATTAGATAATGGTTCAATCCAATCATTTTACATCCTTTGGTTGTATTTTTTCATCTTCTGCATCAGTTAAACTTTTGTCCATTTTTTTGCCGGCAAGTACGATACCGCCAATCATTGCGATAAGCAACATAATCGCAGCAACCTCAAATGGAACCAAATATTTAGTAAATAGTGCCATTCCTACCGCTTGAGGATTAGTCATACTACTATTTATAGGCAATGAAGCATAGATAGCATCTGGATTTATTGCACCCCCAAACATTAAAGTCATTAAAAGTGCAACCGTAACACCAATAATCATCACCCAAATATTTGATGTTGTTTTTTCTTTTAAATCTTTAGTAACATTGAAAAACATCATACCAAAAGCATAAAGTGCCATAACTGCACCTACATATACAATTAGTTGAACAACTCCTAAAAAGTCTGCTCCTACTAAAAAGAAAAATCCAGCAATAAGCACCATACCACTAGCAAGTGATGTCATGGCATATAAAACATTCTTACTAAATACCGTAATCAAAAATAGCCCTATCGTTAGGACTGAAAAAAGATAAAATGCAATTTGTTCAAACATATTCCCCTCCTAATACGCAAGTGGCGTTTTTTTAATATTTTCATCTGCATTAGAACTAATACTTCCAAATCCTGCAAACTCTTTTTGTTCTTTTAGCTTGTCAATAGGCGTTAACATATCTTCAAACAGTGAGAATCCTGCTCTTTGTTCACTTGCAGTCTCATATCTGCCACCATGCACAATTGCAAGCTCTGGGCAAACCTCAGCACAGTATCCACAAAATATACAACGACCGAAATTGATTGTATATTCGCTTACTTCTTTTCTTTGATTTTCATCATACTTTGTTTCCATTGCAATACAATTTGATATACAAATTTTTTCACAAAGTCCACATCCTATACATCTATAGTGTCCGCTTTCAAGCAATCTTAACATTTCATGTATCGCTCTATATCTTGGTGCTATCGGCAGTTTTTCAAATGGATACTTTGTTGTATGCATTTTGCCACGAAATAGTGCATTTATCATCTCTCTAAATGTTACGCCAAGACCTTTTAAAAGCTCTATACTTAAACTTCTTCTTACTACTTGAATAAATGCTGGTAATCCATACTCAGGAGTTTTCCCAAAGTCGAGCATCACATAGTTTTGCTTTTCTTTTTGTATGCTTTGTGTCTCTTTATGTTCTTCAATATGTGCCATATTTTCCTCCCTTACAACATTACTACAATGCCGGTTATTAGTATATTAACTACAGCAAGTGGCATCAATACTTTCCAACACAACCACATCATTTGATCAGGTCTAACATGTGGCCAAGCAGCTCTTACCCACAACATCAAAAAGAAGAAAAATACTACTTTTAGTATAAATAAAAGCCATCCTGATATAAACCATAAATCATTATAACCACCACAAAATACAACAGCAGCAATTATAGATATTGTTACCATGTTTGTATATTCTCCGATAAAAAACATACCCCATCTAAGCCCACTATACTCTGTAACATAACCGGAGATAATTTCCGCTTCATGTTCTAGCAAATCAAAAGGTGTTCTATTTGTTTCAGCAAAACCAGCTATCAAAAATAGTATGAATGCTACTGGTTGTTGCCAAATCAACCAAGAACCTATTCCACCTGTCTGTGCATCGTTAAAGTCTATCAAAGAAAGAGAACCAACAAGCATAATAGGAGCTAAAACAGAAAGCCCTGTTACGACTTCATAGCTCAAAAATTGAACTGCTGTTCTAGCACTTCCTATAATACCCCACTTATTTGCTTGTGCCATACCAGCTAAAAGTGGACCATAAAGACCTGATGCCATAACTCCAAGTATAAATAGTATGCCGATGTTTATATCTGCTACGATGGATGGCACGATAGCTCCACCAATTAATGGTAAAGAGTCTGGTATAGTGAATGTTGGAAACAGAGGCAATGCTGCCATAGCGATAAATGCTGTTGCAGCTGTTATTGTTGGGGCCAATGAAAATATAAATTTATTTGCATTTTGAGGGATAATGTCCTCTTTTGTAAACAATTTTATACCATCAGCTACTATTTGAAGCAGCCCATAAGGACCAACATGCATTGGTCCAAGTCGTCTTTGCATAAATGCAAGCACCTTTCTCTCAATATATGTTCCAAATCCTGCAATTGCAGATACAATTGCTAAAATTATCAATATTTTTATTATTGTTCCTATCATTAATGCGTCCATATTATGCCTTTCCTAGGGTTATAGATTTAAATCTATTTTGTCCAAAAAATTTGTAAATTTCAAAAGAGTTTTTAAAATCAGGAAGTTTTACTATATCTCCACTCATTCTATCATCAACTTTTACATCTAAAGAAAACTTTTTGCCATCTAAATCTATCTTGACTTTTTTACCAAGCTCTTTGGATTTTTCTTCGCTTGCATAAAGAGCAAAAGGCTCAAAAATTTGATGAGCAGTTGCTGTAAATTCATTGAATTGTCGTTGAGGATTGCATCTATATGCTATTAACTCTCCGCTTACTTCATTCAATGTGATTGCTTGTGGTGAAGACTCTGTAATTTTCACTTTTTGTGGTTTCAAGCTATACCCTCTATCTTCACTTCCATCATTGTTGTATTTATTTGGCAAACTATCAAACTCTCTTGACTCAAAGCCTTTTTTAACTGGAAGTTTTTTGGTCCAATTGATTGTCGTTCTTTCACCGAAACCAAACTCATTTAAAATATCATTTAGTGTATATCCATTGTAGCTAAGTGCTGCATTTGTTGGGACTACAACTTTATGCATATTTGTTAATGTTCCTTCTTGTTGGTTGAGTGCAGGCATATCTAAATGTCCATTACCTAAAGCACTCAATCTAAAATCTCCTGCTTCATTGTAACCTATGATGTATCCATCACACTCTTCGTCCAAGTCACATATCAATGATACACCTAGTGAATTTGTTTTTGGAGGAATAATAGCTACATTAAATGGTGTTGAACTTTCTATAAGCGCTACCAAAATAGCTAGATTTTTTGATTGAGGATGAAAATACAAATCTTCACCAACAACTAATGAAAAATTCTCTTTTTTAGCCAAGAATTTCTCTAAAATATCAGCAAAATCTTCTGGGGCATTAAACATTTCTAAGAGCTTACTCTCTTTTACCTCTATCTCGCGTTCAAGTTTTTTAGGAACTTTTTTAGTAACTTCTTTACTCTCTCCGCTTGTCTCATCAACAACAACTTCTACTACATCTTCCATGATAGTTTCAGTTACTGTTTTTTTACTTATGGTAGAGAGTGATGAAAGATAATCATTTACCTCTTTAGGCAATTTGTCTTTATCGGCAAAATTATCAAGTACCCAGTAAAGAACTGCTTCTTCGCTATTTATATTGTTTGTTATACATGCAACATTCTTGCCAAGACTCTCTATGAGTTTATCGCCAACTGGATGAAAATAAAGTCCGGCTCCTTTGTTTAATTTTTGAATATTATTAAACAAATATCTAACATTTGGATTATCGTGTCTAAGTGCAGAACCAACGCTTATTATAAAATCGCTCTCTTGCATCATTGTTCTTATATTGCCGCCACTTAAATTGCTACCTTTTGCGTTTGCATAATGTGTCATGAAGTCTTTAAATGCTTTTGCATCATTGTTGATTAACTTAATCCCAAGTTTATCTTTTAGCATTTGGAGCATTAACGCTTCTTCATTTGTTATAACCGAATTAAATCTAATTGCGTCTGCTTTTTTAATAGCTTTGATAGCATTATCAAGTGCTTTTTTATCTTTTGTTGCTGTTTTATTTTCAAAGTCATATCCAAATCGTCCAGCTCCACAAAGAGATACATAATTCCATTCGTTTGTTACACGATAAATCTTTTTATCTCTGTTTGCAATTGAAGTTGGTTTTACCTCATAATAAATCTGGCATCCACTACTACAATGCGCACAAGTTGCTGGAATTTTTTGGAGCTCCCAAGCATTTGATGTATACATAAAATCTCTACTAACAAGAGCACCAACTGGGCATACCGCCAAACATTCACCACAATCACTACAGTTTGTTTTATCTGTGTCATTACTAGGAACTATTACTGATTTTTGAAGTTTGTTCCACATAGCATAAGCATCTTTTGGCATAGTATCTTTTAAATCTTTATCTAACCCTTCACCACCTCTAGGTCCAGTCGTTAAAGCACTATCGCCCATCATATCTTTACATACAGTAACACATCTTTCGCATACTATACAAAGAGCTGGGTCATAATGTAAAACGCTACTCCAATTTGAACTTTCTCTTTTAACATCAACAATTTTATATGGTTGTTCATCAACACCAAGCTCTAAAGTATAATTTTGAAGTTCACAAGAACCACTTTGATCACAAACCCCACATTGAAGAGGATGATTTACATCATAAACTTGCATGATGGCTCGTCTCTCTTCGAGTATCTCTTCATTGCTTACTATTACATTCATCCCATCTTTTGCTTTAGTATTACAAGAATAAACCCTTTTTTCATCAGCTTCAACAAGACATATACGACAAGCGAGTGTTGGAGAACATCTAGTAAGATAACAAATAGCAGGTATAAATATGCCATTTGCTCTTGCGATATTAAGTATATATTCACCTTCTTTTGCAACACACACTTTACCGTCAATCGTCAATGATATCTGTCCGTTACTTTCAATCTCTTCCATTACTGCTCCCTATGTAGATGGTTAAATCTGTATGAAATATTTTGGTTCTTATTTAAATCCATATCAAATATCGGATTTATTGCAATTGTACCTTTCATACCTTCATCAATCTTAAATACTCTTTGATATTTTATTCCATTGATATTAAATTTTATATCATCACCATCTTTTATTTTAACTATATTTGCAAATTGAGGAGAACCTCTTAAATAAAACTCATTAGATTTAAATGCTGTAGTGACATTTGAAAATACACTAATATTTGTATTTTCATTACAATGATAAATAATTGCGCCATCATAAGTTGGCAAATCTTCTATCTCATCAAAATTTTCAACAACTTTTACACTTTCGCTAGTCAACGGATATCCTCTATGTTCTATTCCGCTATTATCAAAAAAATCTGGGAGATTATCAAAATCTTCTGTTTTATACCCAGCTTTTACAGGCAACATAGAAGTATAATCTATAGTATATTTTGCTTCAAAACCAAGTTCGTTAGATATATCATTTAGAACATAGCCCTGATAGCTAAGTGCAGCATTTGTAGGAACAACTCGTTTGTCAATGTTTGTCAATGTTCCTTCTTGCTGATTAAGGGCAGGCATATCCATATCTCCATAGCCTAAACTACTGAGTTCAAAATCTCCTATTGCATTATATCCAATAGTATAGCCTTCTGTTTTTTCATCAAGAGAACAAATCAAAGATACGCCTAACGCATTTGTGGCAGGAGGAACTATAACTAAACTAAAATCTGAATATTTTTCTATTGCGCCTAGAATTTTAGCTATCTGAACCGTTCTTGGATGATTATACAAATCACTTCCTACAATGAAAGTTAGTTTTTGTTTTTTATCGATAGATTTGACCAAATAATCTAATTCTTCTTCCCCAACACTACTCTCTGCACTTAAATTGCCTATGTCCAAATTGTCTAAAAAGCTTTTTAAATCATCTGAAATTTTATGATTATTCAATAGTACACTCGCAAGTAGTGCAACAACACCCTCTTCACTTCCAGCTTCATATTTCACAAATTGTGTAATAACATTACTTAGATTACTATCTTCAATTGGATGGAAATAAGCAACTCTTGCTCTTTTTCTTTTACTTGCCATTGTAATATGATATTTTACCATTGGGTTATCATCGTTTACTCGTGTACCAAAAACTATAATGCCATCTGAATCCTTGATAGAACTCAAATCTCCACTATATAAACTTGCCCCTGATATACTACTATATGCATTTAAAAATCGTTGATAACCATAAGCCTCATCACAAACAAGATTGTATTTGTACTTCTCTTTTAGTTTTTGTAAAATTAGTGCTTCTTCATTTGTAATAACTGCCGAAAAACGAATACTTTTGGCTCTTTTAAATGCGCTTATAGCTTCTCTAAAAACTACTGGGTCTTTTTTTGCGTTTTTATTTTCAAAATCAAAGCCGAATCTACCTAACCCACACAATGAACTAAATTCATAATTGTTTGTAACTCTATAAATTTTATCATTTTTCACTTCATAATTTAGAGAACATGCACTACTGCAATGCATACAACTTGCAGGCACTTGTTTAAGTTCCCAAGCATTTGAAGAGTATTTAAAATCACTATTTACAAGAGCGCCAACAGGACAAACTGCAGCACTTTCACCCAAAGATGAACAGTTAGAATTTTTAATATTTACTATCTTTGATTTGTACCCGCCTACACTAACACTTAAGGCTTCATTCCCTGTTATCTCGTTTGACACTCTCACACATTTTTCACACATAATGCAAAGTGCTGGATCATAAGAAACATATCCCCAATTTTCAACTTTTTTATGTGATTCTTTTATTGAAAAATTTTGATTTGAAACATTAAACTCTAAAGTTTTATTTTGCAAATCACATTCGCCACTCTTATCACAAACTCCACACTCCAATGGATGATTAACATTATATAACTTCATAATATTTTGTCTTTGATTATGAAGTTCTTTAGAATTTGTAGTTACAACTGCACCTTCAACTGCTTTTTCCTGACATGAAAGAATCATGCCTTCTATTCCATCTACTTCTACTACGCACATACGACAACTTGCAATTGGCTCAACTTTGGTAAGATAACACATAGTTGGAATATATATACCATTTGCTCTTGCAATTTTAAGAATCGTATCGCCATTTTTGCCTATACACTCTTTACCATCAATAGTTATAGTTATGAAATTCTTTTCTATTTTTTGTACACTCATACTATACCGCCACCATTGAAATATAATAACATCTCATACATCTTTGTGCTTCATCTAATGCTTCTTCACCACTAAAACCTAGGTTTACCTCTCTGTTGTTGTCTTTTCTTTCATCAACTGAAAGTTTTTGGCTTACAATTCTTGGAATTCCAGGCATCCAGCCAGTAATCTTCTCTTTTTTGTTATAAACTTTTAGTTTTTTGAGATGATCTTCCATTATCTCGTCATCTGTTAAACTAACTTTGCCATCATATATATATCTACTAATCACTGATGCTGCTCTTTTTGCTTGACCTACTGCATTTACTATAGTCATTGGACCATATTCACAATCTCCTGCTGCAAAAAGTCCAGGACGATTTGTCATATAATCTTTACCATTTGTCAAAAGTGTTCCCCATGATGTAAGGGCAAGTCCCCACTCTTGCGGAAGGAGTTGTAAATCTGCAGACTGAGAAACAGCAGGAATAAGATAATCACATTCCATCTCAAAATCACCATCTTCTCTTTTTACAAGCTGGGCTCTTCCACCATTTGGGTCAGGAACAAGTTCATATTGATTTACTTTTAATTTTGTGATTTTCTCTCCATCATCAAAAATCTCTTCAATTGCAGAGTGAAATATAAACTCAACTCCCTCTTCAACAGCTTCATGATACTCTTCATAAGTTGTGTTGCCGATGATGGTTTTTTCATCTCTTCTATAAAGCATTACAACTTTTTTAGCCCCTTCTCTGATAGAACATCTAACAACATCCATTGATGTAAAGCCACCGCCAACACAAACAACTATTTTATCTTTGAGTTCATTGCTAGCTGGACTTCCTATGCCATATTTGTGCCATAGGTTTACCTTATCAAGCATTGATATCGCACCCCAATATCCACCCATATCCATTTTTTCGTTAGCAGCCCCAACTTTTTTAGAAAGTCTTGTTCCAAAAGCAAGAAGTGTAGCATCATACTTAGAATCTATCTCTTTTAGTTTGTCTGCATTTATGCGTGTATTTGTGATAACATTTACTGTTGGCATAGAAGTAACAAGCTCTATGTCTTTGTTATACTTTTCTATTGGCATACGATACTGAGGAACTCCAACAGCAACTTCACCACCAAGAACAGGAAGTTCTTCATAAATATCTACTTGTATTCCTTCAAGTGCCAAATAATAAGCTGCACTAAGTCCTGCTGGACCAGCACCAATAATTGCTACTTTTTTACCATCGTTTTTTGGTTTTTTTGGTTCAAATGGATGTTGCCAAGGCAGACAATGATCATTCTCATAATCAGCGCCTAATCTTTTTAACTCCATGATAGAAACTGGACTATCTAAATTTGCTCTTCTACATGCATCTTCACATGGATGAGGACAAACTCTACCGCATGTATGTGCTAGTGGCATAGTTTGTCTTGTTGCAATTAGTGATTCGCTAAATTGCATATCTCTAACGCCTTCTATATAAGCAGGTATATCAACATGTGATGGACACATATCACTACATGGTGCTGTTACTTTTGCTATATAATTAATCTTCTTTTTATAATGAGGTGATGCTTTTTGATTGTCTATCAAATCATTAAAATTAGATTCAAAGTGTTCCATTAAATCCAATATAGGTTTTGGTACTGTTTTACCTATTTCACATTTTGATGTTGACATCATGGTATCACTAACCTCTTTTAGGTGAGCAATATCATCATAGCTTCCTTCGCCTCTTGCTATCTTGTCAAGTAAATCATAAAGTATTCTACCACCCCATCTACCAGGTGCACATCTTCCACATGCTTCAGAATAGATTTGATATTGAGCGGCATACTCCATGGCAAGTCTAACCACATCAACATCTTTATCAAACAAAGCAACACCATCCCAACCTATAAAAGCTTTTGATGTTTTATCTTCGCTATAGTTTTCTGGCAAAGCGAATGAGCTTACTTGAAGCTCATCGCCTGTTTTATTTCGATTATCTATCAGTTCACCTTGCCAGGTCGAGAAAAATACATTAGCCATTATTAGCCTTTTTTCCTAACAACTATAGTCCAATCTGCTTCATTAAATTTAAGTGAATTTAAAAGCTCATGACCAGCCTCTTTTATCACATCAGCACTTTTTTGAATGTGGCTAAAATCACCTATCTCAAAAATAAAAATACCAACTTCTTTTTTTGATAAATCTTTTTTTATGAGTGTTAACATTTTGTCATAAAAATCATTTTTTAAGTGTCTTAAATCGTATCTTTTCATACCTAATCTCCTTAACGATCAACTTCGCCGAATACTATATTTGTACTACCAATTATAGTAACTACATCAGCTATATAAGTTCCTACTAGCATCTCTTGCAGAAGCCCTGTATGAAAGAAGCTTGGCGCTCTACATTTTAATCTATAAGCATACGGTTCACCTTCGCTTTTTATATAAAAACCAAGTTCACCTTTTGGCGATTCTGTAGGTGCATAAACTTCTCCAACTGGTGGTCTCATACCTTGTGTTACAAGAACAAAGTGTTGCATTAATGCATAGTTTTGTGTCATTATCTCCTCTTTTGGAGCAGAGATATATTGTGGAGCATGAGCCATAAGTTGTGGAGTTGATTTTTCATACATAGGAGTGAGTTGTCTTAGTATCTTAATCGATTCTCTAATTTCTTGCATATATAATCTATATCTACCATAACTATCGCATCTATCGCTTACTGGTATATCAAATTCGAGATCACCATATAACTCATAAGGTTCTTCTTTTCTTATGTCGTATTTAACACCACTTCCTCTTAACATAACTCCAGAACATCCCCAACTTTGAGCATTTTCAGCCGAAATTACGCCAACATCTTCAAGTCTCATTTTCCAAATTCTATTTTCATTTAGAAGTGTTTCATATGTGTTAGCTAGCTCATATTCAACAGTATCACACCATTTAAGCATTGCATCAGTCCAATTTGCTGGCAAATCTAGAGGAACTCCACCTATTCTAACAGCAGAATGTGTAAGTCTAGCTCCACAATACTCTTCCATCAAATCCATTCCATGTTCTCTCTCTCTAAATGCATACAAAAATACAGACATTGCACCCACATCAAGAGCATGTGTTGCTAGGAAAAACAGATGAGATATGATTCGATTAACTTCTAAAAGCATAGTTCTAATCACTTGTGCACGCTCAGGTATTTCAAGCCCCAAAAGTGTTTCGACACTATGAGCATAAGCATAGTTATTTGCTGTAGATGCTATATAGTCAAGTCTATCTGTTGTTGGTAAAAATTCATTATAAGTCATATTTTCTGCCATTTTTTCTATACCACGATGGAGATAACCGATATCAGGATACGCTTTTGTTACCTTTTCCCCATCAAGCTCGAGAACAAGTCTAAGTTGTCCATGGGCAGATGGATGTTGAGGACCAAAGTTGATAATCATCATATTATCACTTCTCTCAAAGTTTAAATTTTCAAAAAATGGGGTTAATTTATTGGTTTGTTGCATAATCTTCTACCCTCTACTTTCTTTTGTCTAACTGTTTTTGTGATGTAGTATAATCAACTAGGAATGTTTTACTATATTCAATATCTTTTTCTTGTTCGCCGTCAGATATATCTTCACCAAATGATACTTCATGACCAACTCTTGAAAATCTCTTTGTATCATATCTATCAATTTTAGCAGGGTCTCTATTTTCAGGCCCTATAACATCTCTATACTCTGTACCAAATATTTTATCTACTTCGTACCAGCTAGCAGCTTCATCCCCTTGTAAAGGATATGTTTTCAAAAGTGGATATCCTACCCAGTCTTCTGGCATAAGAATTCTTTTTAGATATGGGTGATTGTTCGCTACTATGCCGAACATATCATACATTTCTCTCTCAGCAAAATTTGCCATTTTAAACATAGGAACTATGCTCTCGATTGCTTCATCTTTTTTGATTCTTGTTAGCACTCTAACTCTTGAGGCTTTGTTCATGTTTAGCATTTGGTAAAAAATTTCGAATTCACCATCACGTGCTAAATAATCAACGGCACTAAGTTCCGAGCAAACAGTGTAACCACATTTTTCTTTTAGAATTTCTAAGACTTTTATGTTATCAGTTGATTTGATGTGAATTATCAATTGATTTAATTCAACGTAAGATTCTTGGATGAGTTTTTTAAGAGCATTTACCACATCAGCAAAATGACCTGGGTTTTCTACTTCACTTCTAGGAACTCTTGGGGATATATAAAATCTATCTGTGTAGTAAGATTTTTTTTGAACATTATCTTTTGGTGTGTATTTTCTCATTATATCAACCTTAGATTTTGTTTTGTATTTTTCTTCATATTTGCTGATTCGCGTCTAATTTTCTTTTGAAGCATCATAAGCGCATATTGGAGAGTTTCTGGTCTTGGGGCGCATCCAGGTAAATAAATATCAACAGGAACTATTCTATCAACTCCTTGAACGGTAGCGTAAGTGTTAAACATACCACCAGTATTCGCACAACTTCCCATAGATATTACCCATTTTGGCTCTGCCATTTGATCATAAAGTCTTCTTGTAAATTCAGCATGTTTTTTTGACAATGTCCCAGCCAGTATCATGACATCGGCTTGTCTTGGAGATGCTCTAAAAATTGTTCCAAATCTATCGAAGTCAAATCTTGCTGCCCCACTTGCCATCATCTCAATAGCGCAACAAGCAAGTCCATAAGTTAATGGCCAAAGAGAATTTGATCTACCCCAATTGACAAACTTATCAATAGATGTCAATACTACAGGTAATCCTGCACTTGAAGCGTAATTTACTTGATGCTGTGCCATTCTAATGCTCCTTTTTTCCATGCATATACAAATCCAATTGCAAGTAGTATCACAAACAATATCATCTCAACAAAACCAAACCAACCAAGAGGCTTGAAATCAATCGCCCATGGGAACATAAAGATTATCTCTACATCAAAAAGTATAAAAAGTAGTGCGATAAGATAAAATTGAACTGAAATCGTATTTGGCTGTTTTGTAACCTCAGGCCCACACTCATATATAGTCATTTTAAGTTTTTCTGTATCAAGTTTTGCCAGCTTTCTGCTGATAAACCTCTGCAACCTCAATGTTGCACTAAATGCAATAAATGTCAAGAACAATAAAACAAAAATACCAAAATATGGATGTTCGCTCACAATGTGTGTCATATCAACCCCTTTTAAAGATAATCGGAAATCTCCCTATTATGCAAATAATATTATCCTAAAGTTGTTTAAAGTGTTTTGTTTTTCTTGCTACTTTTGCATACTTATAATTTTTTTATGTAACTATGTGAAACAAATATTCCGAAATTAAAATCTGTTGTTATGTTGGTTATAACCTATTTGAATATTTTAACATTCATAAAGTTTACCAAAATGTTCTAAATGAATTAGATAAAGCCTAACATCAAATTCAATCTGATGATATGATGGCTCTATATAGGTACATAGTTTATAAAATGCTTTATCATGCTCTTTTACTTTAAGATGTGCCAACTCATGGGCAACAATCATACGCAAAAAAGATTCTGGTACTTTTTTGAAGATATGAGATATACGAATCTCATTTTTAGCTTTTAATTTTCCGCCTTGCACACGAGATACAAAAGTATGAATTCCAAGTGCTGATTTTATATCTTTTATCTTGGTATCATAAAGAACTTTTGAGATAGGTTGAGAATTTTTTAGATAAGTATTTTTAAGTTCTATCACATACTCATATAAACTTTTATCTGTAGAGTATGTATGTGTTTGTGGATATTTGGCTAACAAATATTCCCCAAGCTTATTTTGATTTATAAGCTCTTTTACTTGAGCTTTTATCTTTGGATTGTAGCCATCTATATATTTGAGCATATTTTAATTATTTATCTAATTTAACATATTCTTTACAACTATAGTCATCGCCCAAATTACAAGCTTTTTTAAAATATTTTTTGGCAAGTTCTATATCATACTTTGCGTCTTCTGCATCTCCATATATATCTCCGAGATTGCCACAACCCAAAGGTTCATCGCCATCACAAGCTTCTTTATATAATTCAATGGCTTTAGCTTCATCTTGTTCAACCCCTTCGCCATTGTCATACATTACTCCTAGATTATTGCACCCCAAAGGTTCATCGCCATCGCATGCTTCTTTATACAATTGGGCTGCTTTGACTTTGTCTTGTTCTACGCCTTGTCCATCGTCATATAATATCCCTAGGTTATAACAACCAAGAGCATAATCACCATCACAAGCTTTTTTATAAAATTGGGCTGATTTAGACTTATCTTTTTCAACACCACTACCATCTTCGTATAATATCCCAAGATTATTACACCCCAAGAAATCTCCTCCATCACAACCTTTTTTATACAACTCGGCAGCTTTGACTTTGTCTTGCTTGACACCATCTCCATCCTCATAATTGATACCCAAATCAGAACAAGCCTCATAGTCTTTATCATTGCACTTTTCTTCTTTCTCTTTTATAGAACTTGGTGTCTCTTGAGTTTTTTTAACATCTTTTTTATCTTCTGATAAATTTATATCTTTTTTTAAATCCTCAGAACATCCTGCTATGCCAAGACATAGCATCCCTATAATAACAAAATTTAATATCTTCATTTTTTTGATACCTTTTTTATTTTATTATATCATTTCAAAACTAAAATTCTTAAAAAATATATTTAAAATAGCTATAAGTTTATTAATTTATTTTATTTTTATAATGCTAAGTATACTTTGTGTTTTTTTATAAATTATCCAATAAATGGCAACTTTCATTTTCTGTCATTTCATCTATTGAGTCAACAAGTAAGCAGTTTTTGCCGTTGCACTCTTCATACTCGGCAACAAATGAAATAGTTATTGGTTTTTTTAATTTAGTGTATTTTTTTTCAAGATCTTTGATGATTGTAGATTTTGCTTGATCTTTTAGTGTGTATATATCAGAACCTAGAGCACATCGCTTTAGATATAGCCCAACATCATCTTTTTCTAATGTACCTATAAATATATCATTTGCAAATCCAAAAGATATTAAAAATATAATTGAAGCTAAAATCTTAGGCATCTCATTTTCCTTTTTATGAGTTTATATGTTTATTATATGCTAACTGCTCTTTTATATCCGATGCAACTTTTTCGGCTTTTGAGCCAAGTACAACTTGTAATGAATTTTTATCTGGTCTTATAACTCCACTTGCCCCCAAGCTTTTAAGTATCTCTTCATTAACAAGCGAACTGTCTTTTAGATTCATTCTAAGTCTTGTTATACAAGAGCTTGTTTCTACTATATTTTCCGCTCCGCCAAGAGCTTTTATAAACTCATTTGTTATATCGCAATTATTCACTATAACATCTGCTTGTTCATCGTCTTTAAATATATTTATTTTGAAAATTCCCAAAACAAAATATGTAACAAAAAAATAAATCAATCCAAATACCAAACCAAGTGGAATAATAAAAATAGAATTTTGACCTAATTTATAATTGATAATAAAATCGATAAGTCCTGCAGAAAATCCGAAACCGATATGAATATCCAAAAGTTGTGCAGTAGCAAGAGCTAGCCCAGTTAATATCGCATGAATAACAAAAAGTATAGGGGCAACAAATATAAACATAAACTCCAATGGTTCTGTAATGCCTGTCAAAAATGATGTAAATGCCACACCAGCTAGAAGAGCGCCAACTTTTTTTCTACTTGCTTTAGGAGTTCTAAGATACATAGCTAATGCCATAAAAGGAAGTCCAAACATCATCACAGCATAAAAACCAGACATATAAGTACCCGCACTTTTATCTCCTGCAAAAAACCTATGCAAATCACCATTTGCAACTGTTACAACTCCGTCTTTTACATAACTATACTCACCTAGTTGAAACCAAAAAACACTATTTAGTATATGATGAAGCCCGAGTGGGATTAAAAGTCTGTTTAATACCCCAAACAAAAAAGTACCAAAAGCACCAAGGTCTATTATAAAATGTGAAAATCCATCTATTGCACTTCCCGCATAATGCCAAAAATATCCAGCAAGTACACCAACTGCTATAGCACTAAAAGTTGTGACAATTGGGACAAATCTCTTGCCGCCAAAAAATCCTAAAAATTCTGGTAGTTTAATCTCATGAAATCTATTATATAAACTTCCAGCAATCACACCCATAATGATACCGATAAAAACGCCCATTTTAAGATTTGGGTCAATTCCAAGATAAACGGCTTTTGCTACCAACACACCAACTGCACCACTAAGTGCTGCCGTACCATCATTATTTTTAGCCAATCCATATGCTATGCCTATACCAAAAAGTAAATCAAGATTGCTAAATATACTATCCCCTGCTACTTTAGCAATCATTGCTATCTGCCCATCAAAAATATCTCCAAATCCAAGGCGAAGCAAAAGTGCCGCTACTGGCAAAACTGCTATTGGTGTCATGAGAGCTTTACCAATGCGTTGTAAAAAATTAAACATTTCTAATCCTTGATTCTATTGTCGTAACTATTTGGGATATTATACTAAAAAATTTATGGCATACAATTGTCATTTATTGTGTTACTTTTTGCACATTTATTATTTTTACATTTACTTTTGGTTAATTTTATTGACATATATAAACAATATTGATATACTTTGTTATATTAAAAAACAAAGTAGGGGAATAGTAATGAAAAAGACTTTATTGTTATCAATGGTAGCATCATCAATTTTAATGGCGGGTGGAGATATAGCTCCAGTAGAACCAGCGGTAGAAACTCCAGCTGTGGTTCCAGCAACAGATAGCGGTTGGAAATTTAGTGGTCAAGGTGTATTTTATTATCAAACGATGAAAGTAGATAATGTTAATTTCTTTGATCAAGAAGCAGCTTCTGCAAATGCAGGTATTCAACTTAGAGCAGTAAACAAAGATTTAGTTGCTGGTGTTGGTGTAGGCGTAGAACTTTCAGGTATTGGAACACTTGGTTTGGATGAAGATGTAGTAGCTTATCCTATGCAAAGCTTGGATAGTGGATTGAATGGTGGATGGGTTTCTCAACTATATCTAACTTATGGATTTGGCAATACAGCGATTAAAGTTGGTCGTCAAGAACTTCCAAAATCACTTTCGCCATTTGCATACTCTGAAGATTGGAATGTATTTAAAAACACATTTGATGCGGCACTTGTTGTAAATAATGATATTCCAAACACAACAGTAGCACTTGCATATGTAAAAAATGCGAACTTAAATGGCACAGCATCTTCAGATGATTGGTTCAGTGAGTATGATTATTTTTATGATATAAATGATTTTAATAGCGTTGCTAATGGTGCATACATGTTAACAGTTCAAAATAAATCTATAGAAAATTTAACCCTTACGGGAACATATTATGATATTAGAGATTTTGCAAGAATTTTTTGGGCAGATGCTGCGTATGATACAGATAGTTTCAATGTAGGTTTACAAGGCGGAACATTTAGCGACAAAAATAGTAATGGTGACTGGAAAGCATATGGTATAAAAGCAGGAACATCAGTTGGTCCTGTAAATCTTATGGCGGCATATTCTGTAATTGACCCTAAAGTTGATGGATGGATGTATCAAGTAGGTGGCACCACATCACCACTTTATACTGATATGATAGCAGATGAAATACTAAGTGGATACTATTTGCGTTATCCATATGATACTGGCATAAATGTAAAAAAATATAAAGTCGCTGCCAATATGGATTTGCTTGGCGGAAATATCTCCACAGCTTATGGTGTAGCAAAAGGCGCAGATTATAATGGTGTAAATCCTTCTGATGAGGATTTAAAAGAATTTGATCTTAGCTATACAAGAAATGTTGCAAATGATATAAGCCTAACTGCTACATATGCAAATATATCTACTTGCAATACTTATGAGAATGGTTTTGACTTACTTCGTTTTGTTGCTAGATATAATTTCTAAGAAAATTTCTTAAACTTTCTACTTTAGAGTTTGGGCTCAGGTCCAACTCTACTAAATATCTCTAATCCTTGATTTTATTGTCGGTACTATCTTAGATGGTACACTAAGGGTATCTATGCCTATGCTGATGAGTCTACTTACAGCCTCTTCATCGCTTGCAAGCTCGCCACAAATACTTACAGGTCTTAAAGCTTTATCAGCTATGAGTTTCAAGGCATCATATAACACACTTGAATGAGAATCTATACTCAATAAATTGTGCGTTCTATCAATTGCAAAAAGGTATTGAGAGAGATCATTGGTACCGATAGAGTAAAAATCAACAACTTTATTGAACTCTTCAAGCAAAAATAGAACCGATGGTACTTCTATCATGATGCCAAAACTAACATTATCTAAATTCAACTTGTTTTCTTTTGCTATAGTAAGAGCCAACTCTTTTGCTTCTACAAATTCATCCACAGTTGCAACCATAGGGAACATTACTTTTAAATCTTTCTTTCTACTCGCTTTTAAAATAGCCAAAAGTTGTTCACTAATAATATCTTTATGAGTTTTTAAAAGCCTCACACCCCTAATGCCCAAAAATGGATTTTGCTCATCGTTTAATTTGATATATGGAAGTGATTTGTCCCCTCCGATATCAAGCGTTCTTACGGTCACCTCATCGAAAAGTTCAAAAATTTCACCATATGCTCTGCATTGTTCATCTACGCTTGGCTTTTCTTTTTGAAATAAAAATTCACTTCTTAAAAGCCCTATGCCATCACATCCACTCATCAAAGCCTCTTTTGCACTTTGCACATCTGCTATATTTGCTTGTACTTTTATTTTTTTACCATCTTTTGTGATTGCACCCTCAAATCTAGCTTTAAAATCCAACAACTCACTACTACTATTTTTCTCTATCTCTTTTTTTGCTTTTACTAAATCATCTTCACTTGGCTCTATAACCAAAAGTCCATTTGTTGCATCTAGTATGACAGTATCATTTATATTCTCTATATTCTTATCTATACTGATGGCTGGGATTTTATGACTTCTAAGCAATAGTGCCGCATGACTTCTTGGTGATAGATTTTTGACAACTACTCCTTTGGCTGAAGAGTCTGCAAGCTTCAGGATATCGCTTGGGAGTAATTCATCTGCAATAACTATAAAATCATTTTTTGGAAATTCTACATTTTTGGTGTCACTCATATTTGTTTTTATGGAATTTAGCAAATCTTTATAATCTGCTATCTTGGCTTCATGTTCACTTCCTCTAAGTGAAGTTATAACAGCTTTTATAGCACTCTTAAACTCTTCAAATGAATTGCTTGGCAATGTCTCAAGTAGAGCTTTTTGTGCCATAAATATATCATTGTCACTCATCAAGTTCAAATCGTCAAGTGTTTGTCTGTATGCATTGTCAAAAGTTTGATTGTCAACAATCTTGCACTCAAAATTGTTTTGCCAAAGATAAGGAATCCCTATCGCTATGCCACTACTTATGGTGGTTCCTTTTGTGGCTTTACCTTCAAAATCAAATGATTTAGTAGTCTCTATTTTAACATTGTTATCTTTTTCATTTGTCAATGTTAATAAAAAAGTGGCAATCTTGTCAATTATCAAATTAGCATTTTTACCACTTGCGCTCAACAATATTTCATCACCATCTTTTAGCCCAAGAGCTAAAATTTTATTCATATCCTTAGCGTCTACTTTATTTTTATCTGAAATAATAAAAACTTTTCCATCATAACTTTTGGCAATACTTGCAATTTTAGCACATGGTCTTAAATGGATACCATATGGTGCATTTAGTTTTACTTTTGTGGTAACTGTTTTAGAAAAAATATCAAAAATAGATTTCATGTGCTTCTTTTTGGATAAAAATTATTTTTGATTATACCAAAGGTATGCTTTTTATTATTAAATGGGTTCTTGTCTCTTTAGTATATTAAAGGTACAAATGCAAATCCTTGATATTCTTGCGTTTCAATTTTTTCTTGTGATATTTTGTGAAATTTAAATATAGAGTTTTTTACAGGAATAACTAGATTTGCTCCAATTTTAAGCTGATCGAAAAGCTCTCTAGGGATTTCTTGAGCACTCGCAGATACTAAAATAGCATCAAAAGTTCTTTCTGGCTTACCCAGTTTATCTGATACTTTTTCGATACTAATATTTTTCATATTTAATTTGGCTATATTATTTTGTCCAACTTTTACCAACTCATCAACTCTCTCCAATCCTTCTACTGTTCCTTTTTCTCCAACCAAATTTCCAAGTAATCCAGTAGTCCATCCAGAACCAGAACCAATATCCAGTACACTATTTCCTTTTTTAGCTTCAAGAAGTTCTAACATAAATGCCACAGTTGAAGGCTGTGAAATAGTTTGGTTTTTGCCTATAGGAAGTGGTCTGTCTAGATATATATGTTCGCTATATTCAGTAGGAATGAAATATTTTCTATCAATGGTTTCAAATGCTTTTGCAATATCTTCTGAGCGTATAGTACCATTTCTTTTCATGCCATCAATTAATTCTATATTTGTTTCATAATTCATTGATTTACCTCTTTTTACATTAAAAAAATAGCACTTGCATAACCAACTACAGCACTTTCATCACTACTTGCATCTGCACTTGTTCGATAATCAAGTAGCTTTGAACTTAACCCAATTTTTTTAGCAGCAATAAGCATAGCTTGTATACCTATTTTGCCACAAGCTTCACATCCATTATCAAGTATTGTGCTATCTTCTTTTATGATTCCCTCTAAACATATACTATCTAACATTTTAGCTTTGTGAATATCATAATAGTGGCTTAAATCAGAACTTATAACAACTGCTGTATTAATGTCATTTAGTAAATACTCTATTACTTTTGACAACTCTTTACTTGACTCATCACCATAAACCATTTCAACAACACTGCAATTTTTTATATAATGAACAACAAATGGCATTTGTACCTCTGTACTGTGTTCATTGTGTGCATTTGGAGTAAATGATAAATTAAATCTCCTTGACAACTCCTCTGTCAAAACATTGTCTATTTTGATATTTCCAAAAGGCGTTTCATAGTCATCATATTTTGCTATACTTGCTCCATTTATATATACTCTATGACTAGGTCCTATAACAACTACTCTTTTGACTTCTGAGTTTGCAAGCAAACGAAATGCCATATTTGCAGTGAATCCTGAGTAAACATATCCAGCATGAGGAACAATAATTGCTCTTGGTTTTAAACTTAAAATTGATTTATCTTCCATGTGTTCATCTATCACATCATTAAAATGATTTATCATTTTTAAAATCTCATTTGCATTGGATGGATAAAATTGACCACATACCGCACATCTTCTAGTATTCATTTCCAAACTCCTTTTATAACCTCACCACATTTAGGGCATTTGGAATCAATTATTTTATTTTCTGATGCACTATACCCACTTCTATCAATCAAACGCTCTTCACACTTAGGGCAATATGTGTTGCCATCGCTTGCAACATTTCCAAGATAAACATATTTAAGCCCATGTTTTTTGCCTATCTTTTTGGCACGATTAAGAGTATCTAAACTTGTGCGTTTTGTATCAAGCATTTTATAATCAGGGTGAAATGCACTCAAATGCCATGGCACATCAACGCCCAAATCATTTGCTATAAACTCCGCCATTTCATTTAAATCGATATCACTATCGTTTTGACCTTCTATGAGCAGAGTTGTAACTTCTACCCAAATTCCAACTCTTGCCATTAATCTTAGAGTATCTTTAACCTCATCAAGCCCACCCTTTAGGACTTTTTTATAATAATCCTTATCCCAGCTTTTAAGGTCAATATTTGCAGCATCTACCCAACTTGCCATATCTTCTATAATCGCGGGTGATTCAAACCCATTACTAACAAAAATATTTTTAATCCCATGCTCTTTTGCTATCAAACCTACATCTTTAGCATATGGATAAAAAATAGTGGGCTCGCTATATGTATATGCTATTGACTTAGCATTATTTTTTATAGCCAACTCAACCATTTGCTCTGGGGGTACTGTTATGTCTTCGTTTACATTTTTCTCTTGGGAAATATCCCAATTTTGACAAAATGGACATTTAAAATTACATCCTATAGTTCCAAATGAGAGTGCTGTACTACCAGGCAAAAAATGATAAAGTGGTTTTTTTTCTATAGGATCTACATTTATAGCTATTGGATGAGCATATACAAGATTTACAAATTGATTATTTATATTCTTATTGACTCCGCATATTCCAACTTGTCCATCTTTTAGTTTACAATAATGTCTACAGAGTTGACAAATGATATGATTTTCTTCTTCTTTAAAATATTTCATTTTATTTCCTTTGTTACAAATCATATTTGTGTTCAAAAGCCTTTACTATAATATAACTTTTTTATATTTCTGTCAATAATATATAGAGTTTAAAATAAACACTTAGTGTTCTATATAGATACTGCTTTGTTTTAGCATATTTAGAAGTTCACAATCACCAAGCTCACATGCCCTTTTTGCATCTTTAGACGCATTTTCATAATCACCTAAACGAGAATAAGAAACTCCTCTGTTTATAATTGTTCCAAGATTGTTTGGTTGTAAAGATAAAGCTTTTGTATAGTCACTTATAGCAGAGGCGTAATTTTTAAGCTCATAGTATGACACACCCCTGCTATTGTAAGCTTTTATGTTTTTTGGATTTGCAGATATGGTTTTGGTATAAAACTCTATAGCTTTATCAAAATTGCCATTACTATACTCATTATCTCCTTGCTTAAGATAGTTATCTCCAAAAGCAAAAAAGCTCAAAATTAACATAAAATATATTATTTTCATAAGTAAACCTTTGACTATAAATTATCATATAACTTTTTTACATTTTTGTCAATATTTATATAAAAATCCAATGTGTTTAAAATTAACTAACTGGTGTAAACTTAATTTTGATAAAATAGTGAAATAATTAAAGGAAAAACTTGAAACATTTTATAGATTTTTTAAATGCCAAAGATATTGAAAAAAGTCCTCTTTTTGAGCATTTAAAATGCTCAAAAGATGAAGCAATAGTCATACAATACTTATGTCAAAAGTATGCAAAAGGTATTGAAGATGTTGGAATTATTGAATTAATCACAGATTGCTTTGATACAAAAGGCTTTGAACATATAAACTTTCTTGAGCACATCAAAAATATACTAAATCTTGGGTGGGTAGTGCAAAGTAGTTTTGGGCAAATAAAAACACACGAAAGCTCACAAATAGAACTTCTCAATGCATCCATTGCCCCAAGCATGTCTCTTCTTAGACTTCTTGAAGAAGGTTCACTTGAAATTTCGATGCCAGAAATAAAACCTTACACAGACCATCTTGAGTATTTGCAAGATCAATTTGACATGGTAACACTTATGCACTCTATCGCATCATCTAAGCATGGCTTTGGGGATAGCTCTCTTTCTATTGGGAGATTGAAAAACAAACTTTCACTATTAAATAAAAGAGTTGAAGAGAGACTAAAAGTTACAAATGAACCTATAGTCGTAGAAGAATTTTTTGAACAAAAAGGGCTTGACGATAAAGAGAGAAAAATATTTTTAGCACTTTTAAAAGAAGAATATAGTGCGGGCGATGGTCAATTTAGAGAAATGAACAATCTAATCGAACTTATAAGCTTTGATGATTATGACAAAATCAAAAACAGAGCCCTGCTAGAGGATGGCTCAAAACTTATTGGTGATGAGATTATAGATTATGATGAAATACTCAATATGTTTGGTGGCATCACAAGATCATTTTTTATAAATGAAGATGTCTTACAACAAATTATCCATCCAAATAAAAAGAAAAAAGTAACCAAATTAAAATTTGATATGTTAGTAAAAGAACAAGATATATTTGAATACTTAGAGCCAACAACTTCTCTTGATGATGTAGTGTTGCACAATAAAACAAGACAAACTTTAGATACCATAATAAAACAGATGGACAAAGATGTTTTTGCCAAACTAAAAGCATGGGGTATCAAAGAAAAACGAAAAGGAATTGATGCCAAAATCATATTTTATGGTCATGCAGGTACAGGAAAAACAATGACAGCGGTAAGTCTAGCAAAAACACTCAAAAAACCAATACTTTCATTTGATTGTTCAAAAATATTATCTATGTATGTAGGTGAAAGTGAAAAAAATGTAAGAAGAATTTTTGATGATTTTAAAACTTTGAGTCAAAAAGCAAAGGTTGAACCAATCTTACTATTGAACGAAGCAGATCAATTCTTGAGTAGTAGAGTCGAAGGTACTGGAAGTAGTGCAGATAAAATGCATAACCAAATGCAAAATATATTTTTAGAACAAATCGAAAAGTTTGAAGGGATAATCATAGCTACAACAAATCTACTTGGCAATATAGATAGAGCCTTTTCGAGAAGATTTGATTATAAGATAGAGTTCAAAAAGCCAACAAAAAATCAAAGATTACAATTATGGCAAATGATGCTACCAGAAAATGCTGATTATGAGGATAATTTTGATATAAATATCCTGTCAAATTATGAATTAACAGGTGCTCAAATACATCTAATAATCAAAAATACTGCTTACAAGGTAGCGGTACGAGATGAGAGTTTATTTTCTATAAATGATTTTAAAGAAGAGATAGAAAAAGAAACTGGTACTAGCTTTGATAATGATGGGAAAAGTATGGGATTTAAAATTTAGTTATAATAACACAAATATAAATATAGGTTTTAAAAAATGAATCATAACAAAATTATTTTTCTTATGTCAATTTTATTGACATTAACATATGCCCAAAAACAGATAATAGTGGATTTAAAAAATCAAAAAATATACGCAATAGAAGACAATGTTATAGTCATGGATAGCAAAATAAGTTCTGGCAAGAAAGGTTATAATACCCCTACTGGTAAATTTGTAATCTTAGAAAAACAAAAATACCACATATCTACTATATATAATTTGCCAATGCCTTATATGTTGAGATTGACAAATAGAGGAGTTGCGATACATCAAGGATATGTGCCAAATTATCCGGCTTCTCATGGTTGCATAAGAATACCTAAAAATTTTGCATATAAACTATTTGACTGGACTCCACACAGAACACAAGTTTATGTTACTAGAAATTTTGAGGACTTTAATAAAACTTTGATTACATATGATCAACACAAAGCCACAAGAGATCAAAATGAGACGAAAACAATATCAAATCAAGAGTTAGAAGACAATAATATTACTGATAAAAAACCAGATATGCATGCCCTAGGTTTTTAGGGCAAGTTTTTTATTTAAATAGGCTTTCTAAAGCTGTAGTATCTTTTGTTTTAGATACTTCATTGCTATCTGATGATTTAGATGCACTTTGACCTTCTATCTCATTTAACTCTATGGTCATACCTGTCAACATTGATGCAAGTCTTATATTTATTCCACTTTTGCCTATTGCTTTTGCCTTTTGATCACCAGTGATAGATACTATCGCCTTTTCACCACTTATCTTTACAGATCTAACTGCTGCTGGACTCATGGCTCTAGTAACTAAAATTTCTTTGACATCGGAATGCTCTATACAGTCTATATTTTCTCCGATTAGCTCATTACTAACTGCATTTATTCTCACGCCTTTAACACCAACAGCAGCACCTACTGGATCTACATTTGAAGTTAATGCTCTTAGAGAAATTTTTGCTCTCTCTCCTGGAATTCTTGCACAATTTGTGATTTCAAGTACACCATCTGCAATCTCTGGAACTTCTCTTTCCATAAGTGCTTCTAAAAATTTTGGTGATGTTCTAGATAGTTCTAAAAATAGTCCAAATTTTGGATTTATACTTACATATCTCAATAGAGCTTTGATTGTATCACCTGGTTTGAATTTCTCGCCTTTTATACGATTTCTTTGTGTCAAAACACCTCTTAATTCGCCAACCTCAACATAAGTATTGTCTTCAGCATCAATTCTTGTAACTGTCCCGATTATGATTGTGCCAACTTTTTCTTTATACCTCTCAAGTATGCTTTGTTCTATCTCTCTTTGTATATGATATTCTAATTCACGAAAAAGATTTGCAGAAGCAGTTCTGCCATAATCTTCCAAATTAAACTCCGATTTGAATGTATCGCCAACTTCTATAGAACTATCAAATTCTGCAGCAGTACTTAATGCCATAAAACCTTCTTTGTTACCAGCAAGTCTTTCATCTGCATCATCAACTATAGTAATTGTTCTAAAAATTTTATAGTCTTTCTTTTGGTTATCAATAGTAACCTCAAATATGTTCTCTGGAGATGTTAGTTTTTTTGCTGTATTTATAAGTGCTTCTTTAAAAGCCGCTATGGCATGCTCTATAGAAATGCCCTTTTCGTGTGCTATGGCTTCAACTGTATCAATAATTTTTTCCAAATAAAATCCTTTTAAATATTTTAAAAAAGTAACAATGACAATATATCTTAATGTGATTTTTTGTTTTTGTAGAATACGATTATATCTAAACAATTCTTTACTCAAAATTAAAGGTATCTTTTAAAATCTGTACAGGGTTTATAAAGATGCCTTTTAGTATAATATGAGTTAGTATAAGATTTATTCATCCAACAAGGAGACTTTATGAAATTAAAATTGGCAAGAACTAGTTTAAAATCAAAGCCTAAAATAGTAGAAATAGAAGAAATTGTAGAACAAATGCCAGATAAATCAATATTTTATTTTGATAAAGAAAATAGTCATAAAGATATAATAGATATGGTTAACTACTTCGAAGAAAAAGGTCACAATGTATATATGAGAGAGGTAAAATACGGACTTAATGAGGATGAGTATATCTACGAAGTTCATATAATATAAATTTTAATGGAAAAAAAACTCTACATTGAAACACTCGGTTGTGCAATGAATGTCAGGGACTCTGAACATCTCATTGCAGAACTATCACTCAAAGAAAACTATCACTTAACCGACGATATTAAAGATGCTGATTTGATTGTCATAAATACATGCAGCGTCAGAGAAAAACCTGTTGCAAAACTTTTTTCCGAACTTGGTGTTTTTAAAAAGCAAAAAAAAGCAAATGCTAAACTTGGTGTTTGCGGATGTACTGCTAGCCATTTGGGTGATGAGATTATAAAACGAGCTCCTTATGTAGATTTTGTATTGGGTGCTAGAAATATATCTAAAATTACAAATGTTTTACACAAAAAACACTCTATAGAAATCGATACCAACTATGATGACAGTACTTATGCGTTTGGTGAATTTAGAACCAATCCTTTTAAGGCTATGGTCAATATTTCTATGGGTTGTGACAAGGGTTGTACATTTTGCATAGTACCAGTGACACGAGGTGAAGAGATATCAATACCAAGTGAATTAATCATAGAAGAGATTAAAAAATCTGTTTTAAGTGGTGCGAAAGAAGTTATGCTTCTTGGACAAAATGTAAACAACTATGGTAGAAGATTTAGTAGCCAAAGTAAAATAAAAGATTTTACAAATTTACTTCGAGAAATTAGCAAAATAGAAGGCATAGAAAGAATCCGATTTACCTCTCCACACCCTCTACATATGGATGATGAGTTTATCAGAGAGTTCGCACAAAATCCAAAAATATGTAAACAGATACATGTCCCACTCCAAAGTGGCTCAACTCGTATCTTGAAAGAAATGAAAAGAGGATATACAAAAGAATGGTTTTTAAATAGATGTGAGATGATTCGTTCGCTTGCCCCAAATGCCACAATATCAACTGACATTATAGTTGGCTTTCCAGGGGAGAGTGATGAAGATTTTGCTAATACGATGGATGTTCTTGAGAAAGTCAAGTTTGATCAACTTTTTTCATTTGCATATTCTCCAAGACCACATACCCCTGCTGCAACCTATGAAAATCAAGTGGATTCTTCTGTATCTTCAAAGAGACTACAAGTCTTACAAGATAGACACACTGAGATACTTGATGATATAATGCAATCACAGCTTAACACTATTCATGAAGTATATTTTGATGAGCTTAAGCCAAATGGCAAGATTGCAGGCAGAAGTGATGATGGAAAACTTATTTTTGTAGGGGGAAGTGAAGAGTTATTGGGTCTTATAAAACCTGTACTTATTACTAAAACTTCAAGAAGTCTTCTTGAGGGAAAAGTTGTAGAAAACTAATATGAAAAAATTTATCTCAAATTTTTTAACATATGAAATTGTTCCATTTTTAATCTATACTTTAATGAGAATAATTTGGTTTACAATAAAAAAAGAGTTTCCTTGTGCCATATTGCCAAATAAACATAAAAACTATGTCTGTGCATGTTGGCACAGCGAACTTCTCATCTCACCTCAGTATTATCGTAAACTTTTTCCAAAACACAAAACAGGTGCCATAGCATCAAGTCATAAAGATGGGAAAATCGTATCAAACACATTAAAATATTTTGATACATACCCTATAGAAGGCTCAACATCAAAAGGTGGCGTAAAAGCTCTCATAAATTCCCTAAATGCTTTAAAAAATGGCGATAATGTCATGATTACACCTGATGGTCCAAAGGGTCCTAGATTTACAATAAGCGATGGCACTATTGCTCTTGCACAAAAATCAAATTTAGAAATTTTTATGATAAATTTCCAAGCACATAATTACTGGCAATTAAAAAGTTGGGATAAATTTGTCATACCAAAACCATTTAGTAAAGTAACTATATATTCTCAAATCATAGATATTCAAAAACTAACAAATGATGAAGCAAAAAACTTAATTCGTGAAACTATGTTAAAAAATACTACAATATAGCCATGAAAGATGAATTCCTAGAATTAACAGATGATTTTTTAGACTATCTATATCAAATTAGAGGTTATAGTGATACGACTATTATCACATATGAAATAGCTTTGAGACAAATGATTGAAGTAAGCCATATAAATGAACTTGATGGCGTCATAACAATCGATATAACTCCATTTAGATTTCAAATCATTAAAAATACAAAAAAAACGATAGCAAAAAAACTTAGTGCTATTCGCTCTTTTACAAAATATCTCAATAATCAAAAAAACCTAAATGTCAAATACTTCCCAAATGAGAGCATAAAAGTACCTTCAACATTGCCAAAACCAATAGAACAAGGTTACATACAAGAGATACTAGAAAATGCAAATATTGAAGAAAAAACTATTGTTTATATACTTTATGGACTTGGGCTTAGGATAAGTGAACTTGCAAATTTAAAAATTGAAGACATTAAAAATGGTTGGATTATAGTACATGGGAAAGGAGGCAAAGTTAGACAACTGCCATTACTTTTAGAATTAGAAAAGAGCATAAAAGAGTATTTGGATATTTATAAACCAACAAAATATTTATTTGAAAAAAATAAAGCCAGCTTGGGATCTGCATCTCTTAGATATAAATTAACCAAACTTTTTGCCTCGCATGGAATTAAAGCAACCCCACATCAACTTAGACACTCATTTGCCACTCATCTTCTAAATAGCGGTGCTAGAATATCTGATGTTAGCGAACTTCTAGGACACTCTACTATGGCAACCACTCAAATATACACTAAATTAGGAAGTACCAAAAAGCTTCAAGAATACATGAAAGCTCATCCTTTAGCAAAAGGATAAATGTAATAATCGTTAAACTTTAAACCCTATTGTGTCAATGCTTTCATCATAAATGTATCCTCGAACAAGTGGTGGTATATTATTGATTCTGCACATCTCTTTGAACTCTTTTGGCAAGACTACTTTGCGATGTGGCGCAATGAAGAGAATATTGTTCGATAAACCAATCGCCCAAAGCCCGCCTATTACTACATTTTTATTTTCTTGTATCTCTTCTCTTTGTTTTGATGACATAAGGTATCCAAGCTCTTTTAGTATCAAATCAACTGTTTTGGTCATATAGTTTAGGTCTTCTAACTTGGCAACTTTTAGCTCTTTTTGCTCAAAAATAATCTCATATTTACTTTTGAGCAATAAAATATCAGCATTGAGATATTTGAAACTTTTCTTTATGCCATTTTCATATTTTTTGATTAGCTTATCCGAATAATTTACCCTAAAATAATTTCTCTCATATCCTTCATCGCTGTTTGTTTGGTCAATAAAATATTTATGATTATTTGTTTTTAGATATTCCAACAACTCATCTTTTGTAAAATCAAGCAATGGTCTAACAAGTAGATAGTTTTTCTTTTTGGTAATTTCATTTAAACCTACAAGCTCGCTAACACCAGCGCCCTTACATAATCTCATAAGCAACCATTCAAGGTTGTCGTTTAATTGATGCGCGGTTAGCAAAATCTCATAGCCTTCTTTATTTATAATATCTTCAAAAAACTCATAACGAAAATTTCTAGCATTTTGTTCAAAATGACTTTCAAACTTTGGGGCGGTTGTAGTAAAACATTTGATATTATAAATAGATGCTAACTCTTTTGCATATGCAACTTCATCTTTACTCTGTTCTCTAATGCCATAATCAACAATTGCCAAATCACATTTTATGCCATGCTCATTTAGTAAAAAAAATAGTGCTGTCGAATCAATACCGCCAGAAAATGCAAGTAAAATCTTTTTGTCAGTCAACAATGAGTAAATATTAGATGATAAAGTCATGATTTTTCTATAATCTTTACCAAAAGTTGATTACCCACAAGCTCGGTAATTTTCGCCTTGTAAACTTTACCAAACTCTATTGTCAAATCATTTGTATCATTGACAAGTATCTCTCCATCAACTTCAACTGCCCAACCAAGCGGTCTTGCACTCAATAAATATTCATGTTCATCACTCACACCGTCAATGACAATATCAACACTCTTGTTAACCATTGTCTCTAAAGATTTAAGAGTTGTCATTGCAACTATATCGCCAAGTATTTTTGCTCTTTTATCAATCACTTTTTGAGGAAGCTGTTCCATTGAAAAGGCTGCCGTTTCTTCTTCATTGGAGTAACTAAACACATTGGCTCTATCAAATTCAAAACTTTTTGTAAAATCGCAAAGCTTATCAAAACTATCTTGGCTTTCTCCTGGATGTCCGACTATAAAAGTAGTTCTTATAAATGCTCCTTCTTTACTTTTCATATACTCAAGTAATGCTTTTGTTTTATTGTCTCCAAAACCTCTTTTCATAATGCGAAGCATATCATCATCTATATGCTGAATAGGCATATCATAGTAGGTTTGAAAAATTTTCGAATCGGCAATTTTATCTATAAGTTCAAAAGTCGTAGTACTTGGATAAAGATACAATATCCTTGCACTTTTTACACCTTCTATTTTTTCAACTTCTTCTATCAAATCAACAAGCCCATCTCTTAGCCCAATATCTCTTCCATAACTTGAGCTATCTTGCGAAACAAAACTAAAATCCCAAAAACCTTTTTTTACAAGTGATTTAATTTCTTTTACTATTGAGTTTAATGTTCTTGAATGCAGCTTGCCTTTGAAATGTGGAATAGCGCAAAAAGAACAAGCTTGATTGCACCCTTCTGCTATTTTGATATATGCATGATAATTTGAACCTGTTATAATTCTCTCATTTGTTTCGTTTGCCAAAAATATACTGTCTGAAAAATTACTTTTTTTAAGAGCTATAAGTTCATCTATCTTGTCATAATCGCCAACACCTGTAAATATGTCAACCTCTTTTAGTTCGGCTTGTAAATCGCTTTTGTATCTTTGGCTCAAGCATCCACTCATGACTAACAAAGAGTCTTCTTTTCGCGCTTCGTGTAGGCTCAGTATAGTATTTATTGACTCTTCTTTTGCTGCATCTATAAATCCGCAAGTGTTTACAATAATTACATCAGCCGATTCTGGAGTGTCAACTAGTTTGTATTCACTCAAACGCCCCAGCATTACTTCACTATCTACTAAGTTTTTAGTGCATCCCAAACTTACTAAATGTAGTGTTTTTTCTTTACTCATCTTTTTCTTTTTCCAACTCTTCTAAAAATTTAGCTACATCTTTTTGTCCCATCTTTAGAGCATAATCTGCAGCACACATACCACTTTTATCCAACCCATCTATCTTGACACCATTTTTTATGAGTAATTTTATCATTTCTACATCATTAAAACAACTAGCCAATATAATCGGGAGGATCCCACTTTTTCTTTTTGTGATATTGATATCTATGCCCTTATCAATACAAAATTGGACTACATCATATCTTTTAAATTTGATAGCAATGTCTAAAATACTTATGCCTTCCGAATCAACCTCAAATATGTCTGCTCCATGCTCAACTAAAAACACAATCAACTCTAAACTGGCATTTTTTCTTATTGCATAATTAATCACGCCCACTTCATCAGGACTATCCAAATCATACTCTTCGCCTATGATTAATGTTTGATTTAGATTTTCTCCATTTTCAATAAGTTTTTTAAGCTCAATTATAGAATCTCTATCTATGGCATTTGATAAGTTATTCAAATCTATCCTTTATCGTAACTATATTGTAACACTTTTTATTTATAGTTATTTTGTTTAGTTTAAACCTAAATAAAATATAAAAAAGGAAACAAATGAAGTTTAAAAGTGTACTAAAAAAAATACTTAAAAATGAAAGTAAAAACTCACAAGTCTCTTATAAAGTAAAAGAGTTAACTAAGTCAAAAGAATTTTTTTATTTAGTAGATATCTACAAATAGTCCTTACTCTTTCAAAAACTATTCAAGGCCTTCTAAAAGTTGTGCTATTGTATTATCCTCTTCTAAAATAACCAATTTTGGTTTATACAAAGAAGCCTCTTTATGATCCATCTGTGCATATGCAATAATGATAATCTTATCCCCAACATGAACTCTTCTAGCAGCTGCACCGTTGAGACAAATATCGCCCATTCCAGCCTCTCCTGCTATAATGTATGTAGAAAATCTCTCGCCATTGTTTATATTTACTATATCAACTTTTTGACCTATTAGCATACCAGCAGCATCTAGCAAATCGCTATCTACTGTGATTGAACCAACATAGTTAAGATTAGCATCCGTAACAGTTGCACGATGAATTTTGCTTTGAAGCATAGTTATAGTCAACGCCTTGTCCTCTAATATTAAATTTTAGTGCAATTATACTAAAAAATTGTGATTTTATTGTTGCAATAAAGTCTTAGGGTCAATTGCATCACCCCACATCTCACTTGGTATAATATATTCTTCGACTACTTTGCCGCCTATTATGTGTTCTTCTATAATTCTATCAATTTTTTCTTTATTGAGATTTACATACATAGTATGCCCTGGCTCTACTAACATAATAGGTCCTAACTGGCATCTATTCATACAGCCTGCTTGTATAGGTTGAACTGTAGATATAATGCCCTTTTGCATAAGACTTTGAGCCATATGCATAAAAAGCTGTTGTGACTCTGCATTTGCCCCACTTACACAACTTGGTTTTGGCATGCCAGGTGGTGCACTTTGTTGGCATTTAAAAATATAAAATGCTGGCTGTGGTATTGAATAGTCCATTTGTTTTCCTTAAATAAGAGTAATTTTGTCCTAATAATACCAAAGTTTTTTTAAGATTTCTTAAATTTGTGAAAAATTTATTCAAAAAGGGGTATTGTTGTCCCAAACTTGTTTATATTTATCTCAAATAGATGCTAAAACAAGCTCAGCATAACAACTCATCGCCCACACCCAAACTCACAAACATGACTATTTATTCAAATATTCTCTAACAACTTCTCTATCGTCAAAATGATGCTTTACACCTTTTATCTCTTGATAATCTTCATCGCCTTTGCCAAGAATTAACAATGCATCACCACTACCAAGCTCATCTATAGCCTTGTGTATTGCTTCTCTTCTGTCAACTATTACATTAACATTATCTTTACCGTCAAGTCCAACTATTATCTCATCTATAATATCTTGGGGCTCTTCATCTCTTGGATTGTCACTTGTAACATATATTTTATTTGCAAATCTTCCTACCACATTACCCATACGAGGTCTTTTGAGCTTATCTCTATTGCCACCAGCTCCAAATACAACTGAAAGTTTTTTATCTTTCATACTTTGAAGCACTTGCAGTATTCCGTCATCAGTATGTGCAAAATCTACAATGACCAAAGGATCTCTACTAATAACTTCCATTCTACCAGCAACACCACCAAAATCTTCCACCACATCACAAATTTGCTGTAATGGCTTTTTAGTCAAAAGGGATACCCCTCCGATTGCTGCCATCAAATTATAAAGATTAAAAAGTCCTACCATGTGAGAATGAAATGTAGCTTCTATCTCTAAATTTTTTATATATGCAGTTATTCCCTCTTGGAGAGAAAAAGCTTGGACTTTAAATGTTGCAGGATTATCAACCCCATAACTATAAGCATTAGTTGGATTGTATTTTAAATGAGTTAAATCATCTTTATTCAAAAGTTTCATGGACTCATCTTCAAAAAATAGACTTTTTACTCTTCTATACTCTTGGATTGTTTTATGATAATCAAGATGATCTGCAGTAACATTTGTGTGAATTTTAAGTGCAAAATCTATGCCCTCAATTCTTTTTTGTTCAATCGCATGAGAACTTACTTCCATTATAAAATATCTACATCCCATATCTAAAGATTGTTTCATATGATAAATCGTCTCAAAAACAGATGGCGTTGTCATCACCTTTTCTTCTAATCTCTCTTCATTTGCAAAAAACCCTCTAGTGCCTTGCAAACCAACTTTTTCTCCAAGATCCAAAAGAATGGAGTAGATAGCACCACTTACTGTTGTCTTTCCATTTGTTCCAGTTACACCAACAACTCTAAGCTGGTCCAAATCCCAAATTTCTATAAGCTTATCTGGAGTAATGCTCTCAACATCTAAACCTTCTAAGTATTTGCTATTTTGACTTGTTTGCAAAAAGATTGTTACATCATCAATATCTTTTGTATTATCGGTTATATAATTGTATTTAAGATATGAAAATGGTACCTTCAATGTTTGCCCTTTTTAAAATAACTTATAGAGTTTTAAAATTTCTTGGTCTTTAGGAAATATATTTGACATATCATCAAGATATGCTAAAGCCATATCTTTAAAACCATTTTCACTTAATCTGGTTATAAAATCGATTAAATCCTCTTTTGATGTGATAACAACTTTAGTTGAAAACATAATATTTTCAAACACTTTTTTAAAATCACCTCTTTCTTTAACAAGATCCATAAAATCACTATACGCTATGCCATCAACTTCTTCTTGCATAGCTACCTGTTTTGATATGAGTTGGCTTATAGAATATTTTGTTTCGTCTAATGATTCTATAATTCCATTGATAATATCTACGGCATTTTCACTACTATCTTTGATAGTATGATAATAGTCAAATAGTGCTTGAGCTTCATCATCACTATCTAATCCCAAATCACTTAGATATACACCCATTTTTGCTTCATCCATTTTTGGGTTATCTTTTAAAATTTCCCCATATGATTGAAGTGCACTTTTGTACTCTTTTTTTAAAAATTGTGATTCTGCTAATTTAAGTAATCTCTCGTTATTCACCCTAATTCACTCCATTTATCTTCATAACCAACTGGTACATTAACAACTTCGATATCTGGATGTATGAGTATTTTCATCTGTCTTTCAACACCATATTTCAATGTTGTTCCACTACTCGCACATCCTACACATGCTCCTTGAAGCTGTACATATACCTTGCCGTCTTTTATTCCTATCAGTTTTATATCTCCTCCATCTAGTTTGATAGATGGTCTAACTTTTTCTATAACATTATTAACGGCAGGTTCTAATTCTTCATTTGTAAAAGGAATCATAAAACACCTTGACTTTTTTTGTGTAATTATATCATAAACAAAAAACTTTTTTATTTTTATCTATTTTACATGTTCTAGTCATGCAAAAATATATACTTTTTATGAATTATCTTTCGTTTCCAAATACTTTCCTATAAGTTCGATTGGAATCTTATGTGGACGATAATTTTGTGCTTCTACAAAAACCCAATTAGTCCAACCTTCACAAACTATTTTGTTAGTTTTAGCATTACATAGCTCATACTTGCGTATAGATTGGGCAATTTTAACACTATCTACCCATGTTTTCAAGATAAGCTCATCGCCTTCAAAGGCGCTTTGTTTATAAGAAATATGATGCTCTTTTGCAACCCATGTACGATTTATTTGTTGAAGGGTTCTGACACCGACACCTAAAAAGTCTGAATGTTCAACAGCAGATTCCATGAACCATTCTAAGTAACGAATATTACTTACATGACCATTGACATCAATATCATCTTTTTTTACTATAATTTTTTTTGTAAATATTGCCATTACACTATATCCTTTGCTAAAAGCATTGCCAAAAAAGTATCTGCAACTTTAGCAACTTTAAACTTTGGTAAGCTTTAAGAATATCAATGACAATAGTTTATCACTATAGTCTTATTATTTTACAAGACAAAGTTTGATGTATATTGATAATTTATTCTTTAGAAAGAACAGCTGCAAAACCATTCTTAAATTCACTCGCATTTTTAAATTGTGGTTTGGCGATTATATCCCCATTTATATCGATATACCCATAGAGATTATTTTTTCTAACCATGGCTATTCCCTCATCTGAAAAAGGGCTCAAATAAGGATTACCTTCATTTGCAATATAATCATAAATTGGCTTGATTATCATCTTCCCTTTTTCATTTAGATAGGCATATTTTCCATCTTTACTATAACGAATGATGATTAACTTGATATCTTTATACATAATTACCTTTGCATCACTTAAAATCGCAGGTATGATTATTCTTCCTTTATTATCCATAATACCTATCTTGTTGTTTTCTTCGAATGATGCTATATATTTTGTAAGAAAATGGTTATTATCACAACAATCACTGGACTCTATTTTTGTAGATATCACCATTGTGCCATTTTTGTCAATATATCCAAGCTTTCCATTTTTTATAACTCTAGTCAAGCCGCTATCTAAATTAAATGCATTTGCATCATCAAACTTTGGCTCTATTATCATCTCTCCTTGTCTGTTTATGTATCCCCATAAATTATTCTTTTTCACAGGAGCCAATTCATCATTATAAAAATCAACTGCTGATTCAAATGACTCTTTGATTGCAAAATCTCCAGTTTTATTTATGTACCGCCATCCATTACCATGCTTAACTAGGGCCATACCATATTTATCAAAATGCTCTACTTCATCAAATTTTGGTTTAATTATTACTTTACCTGATGCATCTATATAACCCCATTTTTCGTTTTTTTGGAATTTGCCTATCTTGTTGCCGTCTTGAAACTCAATACTTTGCATTTTGCACCCCACCAAAACACCAGTTTTGTTTACATAACACATTGTGTCATAATTTCCAGTTCCATCACTTCTTTGTACCTTTGCTAGTCCATTTGAATCGAATATCTCATCTGTACTACCAGCAAATGAGAAGTTTTTAGGTAACCAAAATAGAATTTTCCCTTTACTGTCCATAATGCCATTTCTCATTGTCGTTTTTTGTGTAACAATACATAATTGTTCTGTATTAAAATTTGAAATGTTATGGAAAATAGGCTCAACAATCACATTCCCTAAACTATCTATTAAACCAGAGCTTGTGTTAAACCCATATTCACTAACACGATAATATTTTTCAAAAACAGCTAAACCATTTGACTGGAAGTTACGACTTTTTTCAAATTGAGGTTTTATCACAATATTGCCATTGGCATCAATATACCCACTTTTACAATATTGTCCATGTTCTAATAAATTTTCATTTTCATCATGGCTATCATGACAATTTGTCTCAATTTGCGCCAATCCATATGATGAAAATTGATATGCCTCATCAAATTGTGGTTTGATAACTATTTCGCCTTTTGTATTTATATATCCCCACTTTTCTCCTTGCTTAAAAGCACTCATACCGTTTGAGGCAAAACCATATAAATCTATCTCTTCAAATTGTGGCTTAATGACCATTTCACCTTTTGTATTTATATATCCCCATTTATATTTAGCCACACCATCTATATTTTTTGCTTGAGCAATATTAATTATTAAAAATATCATCAGAGTACTTATTAAGCTTTTCATTTATTTCCTAATTTTATAAAATTTATAGCAATGATTATACCTTATCTTATAATCTTTTATGGGTCGTGTGGTATGGTAATTTGTCAGTAAATTTATTTAATCTTGACTAGTTTTGTTGATATATAAGCTAAGATTTGTATCATTATGATGTTCTGTATACTAATATTTTAGGTAATGCTTCTCGATAATTTTTGATACAAGAAACAACAAGTGTAGCTTATGGTCTTAGAGTTTTTCCGTTATAAGACATAATGCCACCATTGTGGTTTATGGCACCATTATGACCATTTGCTTTAAAAATCTGTGTAACTTGCCCGCTTCTGTTGCCAGTTCTGCATGTAAATATAACTTTTTTATCTTTTGAATTTTCTAGCAAATCTTTTGCCCACTCATTGAATGCTGAAGTTGGTTTTAACATATCAACACCATCGATATAGCCCATATTATATTCCATATCTTCTCTAACATCTATGAGTAAAAAATCTATTTCTTTATTTTTTCTTTTTTCTACTAATTCTATAAGTTCATTTGAGTTTATTTCATTTTTATTTAACATAAAATATCCATTTTTTATGAAATTTTACAAAAAAATATCTATTTTAAAAAATGAAATATACTTATAAAAATGATTAATAATAATGATTGTATTAATTGAGAGATTTATCAAGGAAACCCTTGATAATTGTTAGTAGATTATACTAGTTCGATTATTGCCATAGGGGCAGCATCGCCTTTTCTAAGACGAGTTTTAATAATTCTTGTATAACCACCATTTCTATCTTTGTACTCTGGTGCAATAACTGTTACAAGTTTATTTGTACACTCTTTATCTTGAAGCATAGCAAAAATTGCTCTGTGTGAGTTTAAATCAGCACTTGATGCTTTTGTGATTAATTTTTCATAGTAACTTCTAAGCTCTTTTGCTTTTGGCAAAGTTGTCTCAATACGACCTTCTTTTGTAAGTGCTATAGAGAGGTTTTTAAGCAATGCTGCTCTATGAGATGATGTACGGCCAAGTTTTCTATAACCATGTCTATGTCTCATGCCTTATCCTTTTAATTGTTCTATTTTTTTCTTTAATGATTCTCTTGTAGAAATGTCCATTTCATAGTCATTTCCAAAGCCATGCTCTGCCAAACAATCAGTAATTTCATCTAATGATTTCTTACCTAGATTTTTAATGTTTTTAAGTTCCGCATCACTCATCAAAACCAATTCGCCTAAAAACTTGATGCCTTCTCTATCTAATGAATTAAATGATCTAGCACTTAGTCCTAAATTATCAACTGTTTTCAAAAATGGTTTTAGTTGGTTATCATCGCCACTTTTTTTCTCAAATGATGAATTTATATCAACATTTAGCACGCCACTAAAAATAGATAATTGCTTACTCATTGTTTGAAGTGCATTAGCAAATGAATCAACAGGACTTACTTGTCCATCAGTTGTAATGTCAAATATGATTTTTTCATAATTTGGACTATCTTCTACAAGAATATTTTCTATTTTATAATTTACTTTTCTAACTGGTGTAAAAAATGCATCAAGTGCAATAGCATCAGCATCAATGTCATCAGCTAAATCTTCACTTGAAACATAACCCATACCTTTTGCTACAGTAAGAGTAAATGTAAGCTCAGCATCTTCATTAAGCGTTGCAAGTGGCAAATCGCCATCAATTATATCAACTAAATCATTTACCAAATCCGAAGCTTTAACTTCTTTCGGACCATTAAAACTATAGCTTAATTGAACCTTATCTGTCTCTTCATTTTTAATTTTGAAACGAATATTTTTTAGATTTATTATAAATACTGCAACATCTTCATGCATACCTCTAATGGTATCAAATTCATGAGCAACATTTTTAATCTTAACCGATATTGGAGCATAACCTATAGAGCTTCCTAAAACTAATCTTCTAAGAGGATGTGCCAAGGTTACCGCATATCCGCTTTCAAATGGATATGCAACTATTTCAGCCCTATTAGTACCCAATTCATTTACCTCTACTTCTGTAGGCATAAATGGTGTAACTTTTATTTTTCTCATCGATTAACCTTTAGTATTTATTATTTAGAGTAAAGTTCAACGATTAAACGCTCTTCAACTGGTATGCTTATTTCTTCTCTATCAGGAATTCTTGAAAACAATCCAAATAGTTTATCTTTATCAACATTTACCCATTCAACCATACCTGTTTGATTTGTAAGTTCGATTGCTCTAACTATTTGTGGATTTGTTTTACTTTTTTCTCTAATTTCTATTTTTTGCCCTGTTTTAACAACACATGATGGAATGTCTACTCTTTTACCATCTACTAAGATGTGTCCATGTGTTACTAATTGTCTTGCAAATGCTCTTGTTGTTGCAAAACCCATTCTATAAACTACATTATCAAGTCTTTGCTCTAAAAGTTGGATAAGTAAGTTACCTGTATTACCTTCTCTTCTATTTGCTTCTGTAAATAGTTTTCTAAATTGTTTTTCACTAACACCATACATAAATTTAGCTTTTTGTTTTTCACGAAGTTGTAAACCATATTCGCTAATTTTTGTTCTTCTTTGTCCATGTTGTCCTGGGGCATAAGGTCTTTTTTCCAAAGCGCTTTTACCAGCTAATCTTCGCTCACCCTTAAGTCCAAGATCAACGCCAAGTCGTCTCTCTAGTTTTTCAACTGGACCTCTATATCTTGCCATCTCAAACCCTTTAATATATCTTTATTTTTTAAAGCATTTTAATGCTTGTATTATTGTCGCATTACACAAATTGTGTATTACACTCTTCTCTTTTTAGGTGGTCTGCATCCATTATGTGGAAGCGGTGTAATGTCTTTTAGGTAAGTTACTCTAATACCTTCAATTGCACCGATTGATTTAACTGCAGTATCTCTACCAGCACCTGGACCTTGTACTTTTATGCCAACTTCTTTTACGCCATTTTCTTTAGCTTTATTCATTGCATCTTCAACTGCTTGTTGAGCTGCAAATGGTGTAGATTTTTTACTACCTTTAAAACCAAGGGAACCTGCGCTACTCCAAGCAATAACATTACCCATTTCATCTGTTACAGTGATAACGGTATTATTAAAGGTAGCAGCAACATAAACTACACCTTTTGCTATACTTTTTTTAACTTTTTTCTTAGCCATTTATCATTCTCCCTTTATCACGCTGAACCGACAGTTTTTCTTTTACCTTTACGAGTTCTCGCATTGGTTTTTGTTTTTTGACCACGAACCGGAAGACCTTTTCTATGTCTAAGACCTCTATAGTTACCCAAATCCATAAGAGTTTTGATATCAAGCATAACTTTTTTACGCAAATCACCCTCAACTCTATAGTTTGCTTGAATTTCATTACGAATCAAAGCTGCTTCAGCATCAGTTAATTCATGAACTCTTTTATTATAATCTACGCCTGTTGCATCAAGAATTTTTCTTGAAGTATGTAAGCCTATTCCAAAAATATATGTTAAAGCATACTCCATTCTTTTCTTTAGAGGCAAATCAACACCTGCTATACGTGCCATACTTATCCTTGTCTTTGTTTGTGTTTTGGATTTTTACAAATCACTCGAACTATGCCGTTTCGTTTGATGATTTTACAATCATCGCACATTTTTTTTACCGACGCCCTAACCTTCATTTGGTTACTCCTGTGATAATTTTGCACTTAATTTTTGTTGCGTGGATTGCTGAGATTTCTCATACATAAGCAAACCAGTCCTTGGATAATCAGTGCCAATTATACAAAGACTCTTCTCGCAGTTTCCCTTTTGGTTTTCACATAAGGGGCTATATTATATCTTATTTTTTATTAAAAATTACTTATACCTAAAAGTAATTCTACCTTTATCTAAACTATATGGTGTAATTTCGATTTTAACTTTGTCACCAGGTAGTATTTTTATATAGTGCATTCTCATCTTTCCAGCGATATGACACAATATAATATGACCATTATCAAGCTCTACTCTAAAAGTAGCGTTTGGCAATGCTTCAACCACTTTGCCATCAATTTCTATAACGTCATCTTTTGCCATTTTATTCCTTTTTTACTAATTACTTGTTGGATCAGTTAGTATTACTGCTTTTCCATCAACTACTGCCACTTGGTGCTCATAATGACTTGTTCTAAGACCATCTTCACTAACAACAGACCATTCATCATCTAAGTGAAGTGGATAAGAGCTTTTTTGACAAATCATAGGTTCTATACAAAAAACCATACCATTTTTTATTTTTGGACCTTGGTTTGGCTTACCATCTAAATAGTTTGGTATATTTGGCTCTTCATGAGGACGTGTACCTATGCCATGACCACAATAATCTCTAAGTGGGGCAAAGCCTCTATCTAGTATAAACTGTTCTAGTATATGTGAAAGTTCTTTAAATCTCATATCAACTTTTATTTGTGATATGGCATAAAAAAGAGCATCCTTAGAACAGGCTATTATATCTTCGTCCTCTTTTGATATCTTGCCGATTGGCATAGTTATAGCTGCATCTCCATAATATCCATCAAGTTTAACTCCAATATCAAGACCCAAAATATCGCCATCTTTAACTTTCATTTCTGTTGGTATGCCGTGAATTATCACTTCATTCAAAGAAGTACAAACTGATGCTGGGAAGCCGTATAATCCCTTAAATGATGGGGTACCGCCATTCTTGGTTATAAAATCTTCTGTCATCTTGTCTATCTCAAGAAGGCTCATGCCTGGTTTAATATTGTTTTGAAGAAATTGGAGTGTATTTCCAACAATCTCGCCAGCTTGTCTTAGCTTGGCGATTTCGTTTGGTTTTCTTATAGCTATTGCCATTAGAAACCTACATGACCTAGTATGTCATATTTGTTCATAGTTCTTTGGGCTTCAATTTTTCTCATCATATCCATTGCAACTTGTACAACAATCAATATAGCAGTTCCACCAAAATAGAAACTAGCTCCTAGTCCATTTACAAATATAAACGGTACTGTTGAGATAATCGCCAAATAAAAAGATCCAAATCCTGTCAATCTACTTGCAACTTCATTCAAGAAGTCTTTTGTATGCTCTCCTGGTCTAATACCAGGGATGAAGCCGCCTTGTCTTTTTAGGTTATCCGCTATATCTTTTGAGTTAAAAGCTATAGAAGCGTAAAAAAATGCAAAAAATATAATCATTAAAAATGTAGCTATATTAAATACCACTCCACCTGGAGAAAGTAAATCTCCTATTTTCAATGCCCACTCATTAGTACTTGATTTTAGCATTGTCAAAGGAAACATCATAACAGCACTTGCAAAAATAGGTGGGATTACGCCTGATAAATTGACTTTAACTGGAATATAATTCATAACCCTTCTATGTTGATTTTGAACAATTGTTTTTCTAGAGTACGATATAGGCACTCTTCTCTCGCCTAACTCAACATATATAATAGCAAGTATTGTTATTACCATGATTGCCAAAATAGCAATGACTGAAAGTGGATTCATTTCTGATGTATTTACAGATGTAACTGTATGTGATATTGCCGAAGGAATACCAGATACAATTCCAGAAAAGATAATCAAAGAAATACCATTTCCAATACCTTTTTGGGTAATCTGTTCACCTATCCACATCAATAGCATTGTCCCAGTTAGCATTGAAAACACTGCGATTACCGTAAATACTGCTGGATCAATTATAATTGCACTTTGTCCATCTTTTGACATGTTTTGCAAACCCATAGAAACACCTATTGCTTGGATAACAGTAATGAAAATAGTAAAGTATCTGATAATTTGCATATATTTTTGCATACCATCTCGCTCTTTTTTCATTTGACCAAGAGTTGGGAATGTTGCTGCAAGTAGTTCCATAACAATCGAAGCTGTGATATAAGGCATTATGCCAAGAGAGATTATACTTAAACGGCTTATTGCATTACCGCTAAACATATTTGCCAAACCTAAGGCATTGTTGGTATTTGAATCAAAAAAATGTTTAATAACTTCGAAATCAACTCCAGGTGTTGGTATATAAGCCAACACTCTGTAAACCAACAAAAATCCTAAAGTAATCATAATTTTATGTACTAAAGGATTTGACATATTATTTTCCAGTTGTAGTTACTGCTTCATCTTTTATTTTTGAAGCTAGGGTTTTAGCGCTGCTACCTATTAGTTTAACTCTTGTTACACTTTTTTGTAGTTTATAAACGCTTCTGATACTTTCCATTGTAATCTCAGCAAGTTCAGCTACTGCTGTTACTTTTTCTACATTGATTACATATGGTTTTTCTACTCTAGAGGTAAATCCAATTTTAGGAAGTCTTTTGTAAAGTGGTTGTTGTCCGCCTTCAAAACCTCTTTTTTCATTGTAACCTTTTCTAGCTTTTTGACCTTTGTGCCCTTTACCAGATGTTTTACCTTGTCCTGAACCTTGTCCACGACCAAGTCTTTTTGTTTCTCTAGTAGAACCAACGGCTGGTTGTAAATTGTGTAAAGACATATCTTCTCCTTATGCTTTGATTCTTGAAAGAGCTTGAATTGTTGCTCTTACAAGATTGTTTGGATTGTTAGAACCAATTGATTTAGTAAGGATATCTTTAATTCCAGCAAGCTCTATTACAGGACGAGCAGCTCCACCGGCGATTACCCCTGTACCTTCACTAGCAGGTCTAAGAAGTATACGGCTTGCATTAAATTTGTGTTCAATATCGTGAGCTATTGTTGAGCCTTTGATATTGATTTTAACTAAATTTTTAAATGCATCATCAACTGCTTTTTTAATTGCATCTGGAACCTCTTTGGCTTTACCAAAACCATACCCTACTGTACCGTTTTTATCGCCAACAACGACAAGAGCAGTAAATCTAAATCTTCTACCACCCTTAACAACTTTTGTTACACGACCAATATTAACTATTGATTCTTCGAAATTTTCTCTGTTTATCGCTTCCATTTCTTATCCTTACAACTTTATACCAGATTCTCTAAGAGCATCAGCAAAAGATGCAATTACGCCATGATAGAGATAACCGTTTCTGTCAAATTTTACAGTTTCGATATTAGCTTTTTTAAGTGCTTCTGCCATAGCAGCTGCAACTTTCTTAACATCTTCTTTATTCGCTTTTAAACCCATTTTTCTACCATCTGCATAAGCTATAGTATGCCCAGTTGTGTCATTTATGGCTTGCGCATAAAAATATTTGTTTGATTTGAAAACTGTCAATCTTGGCATTGTTTCACAGCCAGACACTTTGCTTCTAACTCTAGCTTTTCTTTGGGATAGAAGTCTATTTTTTCTTTTTTGAATACTTTTTAACATCTAGCTCCCCCTTACTTTTTCTTACCAGCTGATTTACCAGCTTTTCTAATAATAACTTCGTCAGTATATTTAACACCTTTACCTTTGTAAGGCTCAGGTGGTCTAAATTCTCTGATTTCAGCTGCCGTCTGACCAACTTGTTGTTTATCAGTACCATTTATAGTAATGATATTTTTCTCAACTTTAATCTCAACTCCAGCTGGTATCTCAAAGTTAATATCATGTGAAAAACCTAGTTGCATAACTAATGTATTACCTTGAATATTTGCTCTGTAACCAACACCATTGATTTCTAAAGTTTTAGTAAAGCCTTGATCAAGACCTACTACAATATTGTTAAACAATGATCTATAAGTACCCCAATATGCTGCACTTTGTTTATCTTCGCCATTTCTTACAAATTCAACTTTTCCGTCTTCAATTTTAACATCTACACGGCCATGTGTTTCAAGTCTTTTTTCTAGATTGCCTTTTTTAGCTACTAGTTGTGTACCATCAAGTGAAACATTTATGCCATTTGCTATTTCTACTGGTTTTTTTCCAACTCTTGACATATTATCTCCTTACCATACACTACACATAACTTCGCCGCCAACGCCGAGCTTATATGCTTCATCATTTGGCAAAACGCCTTTGCTAGTTGAAACCACTAGCGTACCATAACCATTTTTAAATGATCTAATTTCATCTTTACCTTTATGTACACGACGACCTGGGCTAGAAATTCTTTTGATTTCATTAATCATGCTTCTGCCATTTTCATCGTATTTTACAACTACTGAAATAGTTTTTTTATTACCATCTTCATTTACCGTGTAACTCTCAAGGTAGCCCTTGTTTACAAGAATAGAAACAATTGCTTCAATAGAGTTAGCGTGTAATAGTGTAGTTACATCCAATCTTCTTTGTGCAGCATTTCTTATTCGAGTAAGAGAGTCTGCAATTATGTCTGTCATCATCTTTTACTCCTTAATTACCAGCTAGCTTTACGCATGCCAGGTATTAGACCTTCATTGGCCATTTTTCTTAAACACACACGACAAATACCAAAATCTTGATATACTGAGTGAGGTCTTCCGCAAATTGAACATCTTGTGTAAGCTCTTGAAGAAAATTTAGCTTTTCTTTGTTGCTTGTTGATCATTGATTTTTTAGCCATTAGTTTCTCCCTTTAGCAAATGGCATACCAAGCTTTTCTAAAAGGGTAAAAGCTTGTTTGTCATCTTCGGTGCTAGTAATGATTGTGATATTCATACCGTGAGTTTTTATAATATTATCATATACAACTTCTGGGAACATCAATTGCTCTTGTAATCCAAAGTTATAGTTACCTCTACCATCAAATCCACGTCTTGGAACTCCTCTGAAGTCTTTAACTCTTGGAAGAGCGATTGAGATAAGTTTATCAAAGAAAGTGTACATATTTGTACCTCTCAATGTAACTTTGATACCACTTGGAGCACCTTCTCTAGCTTTGAAACCAGCAACTGATTTTTTTGCATTAGTTATAATTGCTTTTTGACCAGCAATTAGAGAAATTGTATCAGCCATGTTTTGGATAAGTTTTGCATCTTTACCCTCTTCACCAGCTCCTACACTAATTACTATTTTTTCAAGCTTTGGTGTCTGCATCGCATTTTCCACACCACAAGCTTCTCTTAGTGCTGGAACGATGTCATTGTACTTTTGCTTCATTCTACTCATTGGACTATTCCTCTACTTTTTTTACATTAGAGATATGAATCGGCATTTCTTTGTTTGCAAATCCACCGCTTTTGTTCTCTTCAGTTGGCTTGATAGCTTTTTTAGCTACTTTGCATCCTGCTATGATAACGGCATCTTTTTTTGTTAGCACTTCAAGAACTACCCCAGTTTTGCCTTTATCATCACCAGCGATAATTTGCACATTATCGCCTTTTTTGATTTTAAACTTTTTCATTACCATACCTCCGGTGCTAGTGAAACGATTTTCATAAATCCAGCATATCTAGTTTCACGGCTTACTGGTCCAAAAATACGAGTACCGATTGGTTCTCTTTTGTCATCTATGATAACCGCTGCATTATCATCAAATCTGATAAGTGCACCATTTTCTCTTTGAACTTCTTTTTTTGTTCTAACAACAACAGCTTTTACAACTTTACCTTTTTTGATTTTTCCATTTGGTAAAGCTTTTTTAACTGAAGCGATGATAACATCACCAACTGTTGCATATCTTCTTTTACTTCCGCCGAGTACCTTGATACACATAATTTCTTTAGCACCACTATTGTCAGCAACTGTTAATCTTGTAAAACTTTGGATCATTATAGTTCTCCTCTTTTTACGATATTAAGCAGTCTAAAGCTTTTGCTTTTTGATAATGGTCTGCACTCAACAGCACTTACAACATCACCAACATTAAGTGTATTTGCTTCATCATGTATGATATATTTTTTAAATCTTTTAACTGTTTTATGATATCTAGGATGTAATACTTTTCTTTCTACCAAAACAGTTGCTGATTTATCGCCAGCTCTTTTTATGACTGTTCCTGTGATTTCTCTTTTTGGCATATCCAGTCCTTTATTTTGATCTCACAGCACTTAAGGCTGTTTGGATTCTTGCGATATCTTTTTTCGCACTTCTTAATTCACTTGTATTTGTTAATTGCATAGTTTTCAACTTTGCATTAAGTGTGAATAACTCTATTTTTTTAGCTTTTAGCATTTCTAAAAGTTCTACTTCGTTTTTAGCTTCTAAATCAATATACTTCATTGCTATCCTTCAAAGAGATGATTTTAGTTTTAAATGGAAGTTTGTAACAAGCCAAAGCCAAAGCTTCTCTTGCTAATTCTTCACTTACTCCTGCCATCTCAAATATAATTCTGCCTGGCTCAATATTCATAACCCATTTATCAACGCCACCTTTACCTTTACCCATTCTTGTTTCAAGTGGTTTTTTAGTAATTGGTTTTGCAGGGAATACTCTAATCCAGCTTTTACCTTGTCTCGCAACTTTTCTTGTCATAGAGATACGAGCTGATTCTATTTGTCTAGAATCAATTCTTCCAGCTTCAGTAGCTTTGATAGCATACTCGCCAAATTCGATTCTATTACCATTTTGAGCCATACCACGGTTACGGCCCTTCATTACTTTTCTGTATTTACTTCTTTTAGGCATTAACATTTTGGTCACCTCTTCTTCTAGCAGGTTTTCTACTATCTTTTCTATCTTCTTTTACTTCAGCTTGGATACCTTTTTGAAGTACTTCGCCTTTAAATATCCACACTTTGATACCTATGATTCCATAAGTAGTATGAGCTTCTGCAAAACCGTAATCGATTTTAGCTCTAAGTGTGTGAAGTGGAACTCTTCCTTCTAGATACCATTCAGTTCTAGCTATCTCAGCACCACCAAGTCTTCCAGCAACAGAAATTTTGATTCCTTTAGCGCCAGATTTCAATGCACCTTGAATAACTTTTTTCATAGCTCTTCTAAATGCAACCCTTCTTTCTAGTTGAGTAGCAATACTTTCACTAGCAAGTTGAGCTGAAGCTTGTGGTCTTTTTTCTTCTTTTATATTAAGAGCAACATCTTTGCCAACCATTGCAGCAACTTTGTTTTTTAGTTTCTCTATATCTTCACCTTTTTTACCGATTACGATACCTGGTCTTGCAGTAACAAGAGTGATTCTAACTTTTTTAGCAGTTCTCTCAATTATAATGTTACTAATGCCAGCAAAGAAAAGCTCTTTTTTAAGATATTTTCTGATTTTATAATCTTCAGCTATAAAATTTGCTGCTCTGTCTTTTGCTGGGAACCATCTTGATTCCCAGTTTCTATTTATTCCAAGTCTTAGACCAATAGGATTAACTTTTTGTCCCATTATGCATCCTTCTCGTCTGATTTTTTAGCTTTTGGAGCAGCTTTTTTTGCTGGAGCTTTTTTAGGTTCCTCTTCTTTCGAAGTTTCAACTTTTTTTGCTGGAGCTTTTTTTGGCTTCTCTTCGCTTACTACTTCAGCTTTTTTTGCTGGAGCTTTTTTCACTGGAGTCTCTTTTGCTGGAGTTTCTTTTGCTTCTACTTTAGGAGCTTTTGCAGCAACTTTTTTAGGAGCTTCTACTTCTTTTTTACTACCAGTTGGAGCAACTTCTACAAGTATGTGAGAAGTTGGCTTGAGGATTCTTGTTGCAGTTCCTCTAGCTCTTGGAGTCCATCTTTTTATATAAGATGCTCTATCTATTCTACAGCTTGTGATTTCTACTTCTTGTGGTTCAAAATCACCATTTGCTACAGCAGAAGCGATAGCTTTAGATATGATACCAGCTGCTTTGTTTGCCATAAATTCCAAACTTGCGATTGCAAGCTCAGCATTCATGCCTTGTACTTCTTGTGCAATAAGTCTTGCTTTTGTAGGCGAAACTCTTACATGTTTTACTAATGCTCTACTCATGATTAACCTACCTTCTTCTGAACAGTGCCTTTATGGCCTTTAAATGTTCTTGTTGGTGCAAATTCGCCAAGTTTGTAACCAACATGGTTTTCAGTTACAAATACAGGAATAAATTGTCTTCCATTGTGAACATTAATAGTTAGTCCAATAAACTCTGGGAAAATCGTAGATCTTCTTGACCAAGTTTTTATAGGTTTATTTGAACCTTCTTCTTTAGCTTTTAGAACTTTCTTTTTAAGATGCTCATCGATAAATGGACCTTTTTTAGTTGATCTTGCCATATCTTAACCCCTTACTTTTTTCTTCTAGAGATAATTAATTTATCGCTAGCTTTTTTCTTACGAGTTTTATAACCTTTAGCAGGTGTGCCCCAAGGTGAAACTGGATGTCCAGAAGAACCTGTCTTACCTTCACCACCACCATGTGGGTGATCTACTGGGTTCATCGCACTACCTCTAGTTTGAGGTCTGATGCCAAGATGTCTGTTTCTACCAGCTTTACCGATAACGATGTTAGAAAAATCTTCATTACCAACAGCACCAACTGTAGCTAAACACTCACCCAATACATATCTCATCTCGCTTGATGGAAGTCTTAGAGATACATATTTGCCATCTCTACCCATGATTTGAGCATATCCACCAGCACTTCTTGCAAGTTGTCCACCATGACCTGGGCTAAGTTCTATGTTGTGTACAAGTGTACCAACTGGGATGTTAGCTAGTTTCATAGTGTTGCCAGCTTTAATATCAACTATTTCTTTAGATGAAATTACTTTATCGCCAACATTTAGACCTTTTGGTTGAAGTATATATCTTCTATCTCCATCAACATATTTAACAAGACAAATTCTACAGTTTCTATTTGGATCGTACTCAACAGTAGCAACTGTTCCTTCTATTTCAAATTTGTTTCTTTTGAAATCGATGATACGATATAGTTTTTTAGCACCTGCTTCTTTATGTCTTGAAGTGATTCTACCGTTATTGTTTCTACCAGCCGTTGCAGGAAGTTTTATAAGCAAACTTCTAACACTTGCCTTAGCCGTGATATCGCTATTGTCAAGATTTGACATATATCTTCTGCTAGGCGTATATGGTTTATATGTTTTTATTGCCATTCTCTACTCCTTATACCGCTAAGCTTTCTATTTTTGCATCTTCAGGCAATTTAACATAGAATTTCTTAGTGTCATTTCTTTTACCTTGGATACCTTTGAATCTTTTAACCTTGCCATTAACTCTCATAGAATTGATTTTAAGTGGGCTGATACCAAAAAATTCTCTAAATACTTCTTTAAGACCGTTTTTTGTCATTTTTGGAGAAGTTTGAACTACTATTATGCCAGCCTCTTGAAGACCAAGTGATTTTTCGGTATACATGATTGTTTTTATATCTGTAATATCTGCCATCTTAAGCCTCTTTCGTCATTTTTTCAAATACTGCTTTTTCCATAATAATAGAACTATAAGCAGCTGCAAGATATGCATTTAACTCATTACTCTCTATTAGGTAAGCATTGTTAACATTTCTAAACGCCAAAAATGTTTTATCATCAATCATCTCTTTTACTATTAATACATCTCTTTGACCAAGTGCATTTATAAGAGCAATTGCATCTTTTGTTTTACCAGATTCGATTACTATTGAATCAGTTACAAACAATCTATCATTAGCAGTTTTTTCAGCAATTGCATGCCAAAGAGCCAATTTCTTTTGTTTTTTGTTAATTTTTTGGTTGTAGTTTCTATTGTTTGTTGGACCGAATGCAACACCGCCACCTTTATAGTGTGGAGCTCTAATCGAACCTTGTCTAGCTCTACCGCCACCTTTTTGTGCAAATGGTTTTTTACCACCACCGCTTACTTCTGCTCTTGTTTTTGTTTTAGCTGTATTTGATCTAACTGATGCAGCATAAGACTTACAATAAAGATATAAATTATGCGGATGTACTTCTAAAAATTCTTTTGGAAGTGCATCGCTTTTGATTAATACTGGTTTACTCATTTAACAATCCTTACCAATCCTCTTGCACCATTGTGACCTGGGATTGAACCTTTCAAAACTAATATGCCATTTTCACTATCAAATGAAAGTACATCATTTTTAACAGTTACTTGTGTATTTCCGTGTTGACCTGGCATTTTTTTACCTGGTTGAACACGACCTGGCCATTCACAGTTACCAATTGATCCTGTTCTTCTGCCCATTCTATGTCCATGAGAAGCTCTACCGCCAGCAAACCCATGTCTTTTTACAACACCAGTAAAACCTCTACCTTTTGAAGTTAAAGTTGTTTTAACTAACACTGCTTCTCCAAGAGCGGCTACATTCAAATCACCAGCCTCAGTACCTGTTGCTACTTCAATAGTCATAAACTTATTGAACTCTTTTGTAACACCGTACTTAGCTTGTTGACCTTCTATACTTTTGTTTAATTTTTTAGAGCTGTTATAAGCAACCAACGCTTTACCGTCTTCTCTTACTTCGCACACTTTTGTTTCAATCACTTTAAGTAAAGTAACAGGAGCACTAGCGATATCAATAGTTCTGCTCATACCGATTTTTTCTACGATAAATTCCATTTCTTTACTCCTTATTTGTCCATTGATCTTATTTCTACTTCTATCTCGGGAGCAAGGTCAAGTTTCATAAGTGAATCTATAGTATCTCCTGTAGCAGAAACGATATCAATCATTCTCGCGTGAATTCTTATTTCGAATTGTTCACGACTGTCTTTGTTAACATGTGGTGATCTCAAAACTGTGTAGCGTTTGATATTTGTAGGCATTGGGATTGGCCCTCGTATCTCCGCACCTGTGCGTTTAACAGCGTCTATGATAGATGCAACTGATCTATCCAAAACACGGTGATCATAAGCTTTAAGCTTAAGTCTTATTCTTTCCATATTTTACCTTTCTAAAGAACTCGTTGGTATCGCCAACATAAATTTTGGAACCGAGATTATACCAGAAGCGCTTAAAAATCTCAAGAGGTTTAAAGCAAAATTTTGTATAATTTTAAAAATAGTTTCCTTTTGAAAAGGATAAAAATATGGAAATGTTAGAATATTTTTACCAAAATCTACCGCAAAATGAAAATTTTGTACCTAGAAAATGTATGATTGATGACCATCCTCGCATAAACCTTTTTGGTGCTAGAGGTGTAGGCAAGAGTGCATTGGTGCTTGATTATCTAGCGAACTTAAATAAAAAAAATATACTTTATATAGATTTGGATGATCCCAATATACTTTTTAGCCCACTAGCCAATATACAAAACTTTATAGTCAAACAAGAGATAGAAACCCTCGTCCTTGATCATTATGATGATAAAGATATATCTTTGCCAAAAGTAAACCAGTTGATAATACTAACTAGAGAACCTATAGAAGATGATAACTTTATGCAAATCAAACTTACACCTCTTGACTTTGAAGAGTTTTTGGCATTTGAAAATTCTGCGAATACAACTGCGAGTTTCTCTCACTATCTCAAAATAGGTTCATTGCCACGATTTGCTATATCACATAAAGCTACACCTTTTGAAACAAAAGAGTTTCTAAAAAGTAGATTTAGCCCTGAAGAGATGAGACTACTAGGATTTCTTGCTCTGTTTGCAACTAAGCAGATAAGTGTCAATCAAATCTACACGAGATGCAAGGAGTATTTTAAAATCTCCAAAGACTGGTTATATAAAACTATAGACCGATTACATGCCGAAGGAGTTATCCATCTAGTAGAAGACTATCAACCAAGTGCATCAAAAAAGCTAATATTTTATGATAACGCCATCACAAAATATCTAAACCAAAATCTAACATTTATAATGCTTTTTGAACAAGCCGTAGTACTTGAACTTTTAAAAAAAGATGAGGAGATCTGCTCATTTTATAATCTAGGGTATCTCTATACTGATGGGGTTTTGACTATCTTGGCACCCTTTGATAGTGAAGAGGCGGTATGGGCAAAGTGTCAAAAAAACATATCTAAACTAAAACTTGCCGAAATTCAAGATGCAAAAATCATTACAGTTGCAAATACTTATGAATATATAATTGATGGGATTAGATTTGAGGCGATGCCATTTTATGAGTGGAGTTTAGCTGATTTTGAGGTTTAAAAACCTCCCCCCAGATACCTACGGCACACAACCAAACAAGGTGAGCTGCTATGTTCCCATCCTGACTCGGTTCCTTGAGTAGCCGTTGCATAGGTCTAAAGAGAGGCGGATGAAAGTATAACTCAATTTCTCTTAAAATAGATTAAGATACAATTCCAGTTCTTGGACAGATGGGAGAGTGGTTTAATCTAGTCGCCTGGAACGCGGCCGTACGAGAGTACCGGGGGTTCGAATCCCCCTCTGTCCGCCATATTCAATTATTAATTTGATAACTTTAAAATCAACATATTTGGATTTTCCATAATTTAATTTGTTAATATCATTTAAACATACGCTTCAGTTCAGGTGAGATATTTACGATATGATATAATCCCTCAATTCGTTTAGCTGTTTTTATCAAACCTTTATTCTCCAAAAGGTCAAAAATATGGTTTACTAATGCCAGTGGATACTTGGTCATATCTGCAACATCAACATTATTATTTAACGAATGATTGATTAATTTAATACATACATCATTGATAATTTCTTCGTAATTTTCAATATTTGCTTGTGCAAATTCGTTAAATCCAAAAGTACTAATTGTAAAAAAAGGTATCATACCCGAAATTGCTTTTGTGGCTTTAATATAACCTTTTGAATCAAGTATTTCTAACGAGTCCAAAATATCTTCATCTGAAATTCCTAGTGCCTTCAAGTCATCATAAATCTCAGATAAATTAACGCTTTTGTGATCTTTAGATAAAACTGTTTGGCATGCTTGAGTAAAAATGAGTGTGTCAATCTTGAGTAAGCCCTGAAGCTCATTAATTTTACTTGTGGCATAAGATGGGGTATGGCCCAATGCAGGTTTGTCAAATAATCCAAGTATAGAGTTTAGGATTCTCGTAAAGCTTTCTTCATAGTTTTGATGATTATTTATATTTTCCCAAATAGTTGATTGTAGGCATTCTGGAACTATACAATTATCAAGAACGATTGGAATAATTTTACTGTTCTTGCCTATTCTTTTAACAAAGCTGGCATTTAATTCTTCTCGTACCCATGGTTTATTTACGCTGTGATTGGAAAGCACGATGATGAAAGCATCAGCTTCTTTTATACCTTCTTCAAAAATCTTCTCAACTAAACTATCGCCTGGGAGCATTTCCCATTTATCAAGCCAAGCATCGACTCCATTTGCTCGTAATTTACTGGCAAAACCTATTACAAACCTTTCTTTGTCTTCACTTGCATGACTGATAAAAACTTTTGGGTTCATGGTATCCCTTAGCATGTAGCTATTTTTTAAAAAATAAATATTCTTATGTCAAAAGGACACTAGTCGCTACATTTGCACCTATCGCGATGGTCACCTCTCTAGTTGCTTCAATAATTGATTTAACTTTTTTAAGTGATTTTTTGCGATTTTTCATTTTGCGTCCTTTGTCTATATTAAGTTTTGAAAGCAGGAATTCTGCACCTAATTTGAATAAGATAAGACCACCAATGATAATACAAGATTGTAGCAAGGAGAATTGCACTCCTCTTCCAACACCTGTTGGCATAAAAATATTACATTCAGATAATAGCACATTTTATCATATTAAGTCAATGACATGATGCTGAATAAAAAACTCAATCGCATCCACATGTTGGACTTAATGTTCCATCGCAACATTTAGCACGCCCATTCACACAATCACATACTCCACTATGATGAGAACAACATCCTCGTCTTTGTATCTCTTCTAGAGTAGTATTTTTTGCAATTAGTGTATTGCACTTTTGTTGCTTTTCAAGTATTTTACTATTTTGTAAATCCAATTTATTAATTATTGAGCTGTCATCTGATACAGAAAATGCAATGGATATAATTAGTGCCATGAATATAAAAATTTTACGCATATTGCTCCTTTATAGTGAACAATTTATTAAAATATGAGGGAAAAATACTTTCTTCTCATAAAACTTGCGAAATCATCTGGCACAGTATATCTTAAAGATATAGAAAAGAGGACAGGCTAATTTTCTATGCCCAAATTTTGTAGATTTTTTCTTTAACATCCATTTAAGTTGTATAGTCATACAATATAACATACCATCCAAGTAAGGAGGAGTAATCATGAATGATAAATGGGAATTCTATAAAGATGCCAAAGGGGAATGGAGATGGAGAAGAATCTCTCCGAATGGAAATATCGTTGGTGCTTCATCACAAGGCTATGTTAACAAAAGCGATTGTGTTGATAATGCAAAAAGAAATGGGTACATAGACTAATATTTGATTTGCCCATATATTAACACTAAAGCATAAGGCTACCTAGCTTTTTGCTTTCTTCGCCTTTTTGTCATTGCGTTTTTCTTTCAATGTTTTTTCCGATTTTTTCTTAACAGTCTTTTGTGCGTCTTTACCTTTTGCCATAATATATCCTTTTGTTTATATCTGTTCATTATATCCCCATTTGCTCCCAAAGTCCAGCTTGACATTAACTATATTTTTTTTATTATAACTTATAGATTTTTTACTTTAACATCTATTTAAGTTACATCATCATACAATATAACATACCAATTAAAAAGGAGTACAACTATGAAAAAACTTTTAGCAGTAGCGAGTATCTTACTCATAAGTAGTACATATGTAAGTGCTTCACCTTCAGTATTTGCAGGTGTAACCTATGGTTTTGGCGGTGGTGTTGGATTATCACTCAAAGCTCTATCTACAGATAAAGAAGATAGTGGTGTATTGAGTGGTGGTGTTACATATTATCCTCTAACAAATAAGTTTGGTGCTAGTATAGGCGGTGGGTACTTAGTAAAAAATGGTGCCACTACTGTTGAGTGGGATTTTCTAAATGGTCTTCCTACATTTAGTGCTGGTTATGCTCATACGAAAGATGATGTGCCAGCGCCTATGCCAGACTAAAGATCTGAAATATATTATTAAAGGAGTATCACTATGAAAAAACTTTTAGCAGTAGCGAGTATCTTACTCATAAGTAGTACATATGCAAGTGCTTCGCCTTCAGTATTTGCAGGTGTAACCTATGGTTTTGGCGGTGGTGTTGGATTATCACTCAAAGCTCTATCTACAGATAAAGAAGATAGTGGTGTATTGAGTGGTGGTGTTACATATTATCCTCTAACAAATAAGTTTGGTGCTAGTATAGGTGGTGGGTACTTAGTAAAAAATGGTGCCACTACTGTTGAGTGGGATTTTCTAAATGGTCTTCCTACATTTAGTGCTGGTTATGCTCATACGAAAGATGATGCACCAGTGAATATTAAATAAATTATAAAAAGGGCATATAGATATGAAAAAGCTTTTAATAGCAATGGGTATTTTATTTATAGGCAGTACCTATGTAAATGCTGGTATTGCGCCAGTTCAAAATACCAAGAGTCACCCTACGGCATTTTTGGGTGTAACATATAGCTTTGGCGGTGGTGTGGGTATATCATTAAAAGCTTTATCAACAAACAAAGAAGATAGTGGAGTAGTTAGTGGTGGGGTAACATATTATCCTCTAACAAATAAATTTGGTGTTAGTTTAGGTGGTGGTTACTTGGTAAAAAATGGTGCTGCTACACTAGAGTGGGATTTTCTCAATGGAACCCCTATCTTTAATGCTGGGTATGCAAAAACAAAAGATGATAAAACCGTAGCTCCAGCACTTATCCTCGCACCATAAAATATACAAGCTTAAAGGCAAGTTCTCTTGCTTGCCTTATAAGGTTAACTTCTTGGATGTATCATAAACAAGCTCATAATAATTGTTATTGTTATATGTAAATTCTTTTATAACCTCAAGCCCCAATTTTCTAGTGTGTGCTTCGTATGATCTCGGATTGATTTTATTGATAAAAGTTACTAGTATTGGATACCTCTTTGACATTTCTTCTCTCGCAAAATCAAAAATAGATTCTAAAACACCATTTCCTCTCACGCTCTTATCCACACATACTGGACCATATTGATATGAGTTATCCACGCTTAGTCTTTGTCCTAAATACTCTAAATTTGGCAAATCTTTTATCATATGAGCAAACATTTGCCAAGCTGACCAAAATTCCCAAGATGCTGCCATCACATAAGCTACCACCTCATCATTTTTGAGTGCTATAAAAAGTCCATGCTCCTCGTTTATCAATCTTTCTAATTGTTCTTTGGTAAAAGGTGTAGTGATAAAACCATCTTTTTTATCTTCTTCATTTATGGAATCGATTTGATATTTATAATGGAGTTTTAAAACTTTATCTATATCACTAATTTCGGCTATTTTAAATTTCATGATCATTGCTCCTATATTTGAAATTTATGTGTATCTCATTTTTTATTGAATATAAATACAGCTAAAAAAGCAAGTAAACATCCTATGAGGGTTGATATAGCAACCTTTTCCCCATATACGATTTGACTTGATACGATAGCTCCGATAGGCACTATAAACATAAATACTCCCGTGCGATGAGCACCAATCTTTCCAGCTGATAGAAAAAATAGCGTGGTACTAAATGTGCCTGGCAAAATTCCTATAAAAATAATATTTGCCCAAAACAGTTTATCATATGCACTAAAATCAAAAGGATGATATGGCAAAGCAAACATCATATTTACAAAACAAGTAACAGTAAATACAACCAATGTATAAAACATAGCATTTGCTCTTTTCGATGCTTTTTGAGAAAAAATAGTTACAAGTGACCAAACTATTGCACACTCTAAAAAATATAAACTATCTGCATTTAAAAACCCAAGTCCCTCAAAAGGTATCTTTAAAAGTATAACTGCCCCTATGGCTCCTATAAATAATGCAAAAATCTGTCTATTTGTTACTTGTACTTTAAATATAACTATCGACATGAGATATGTAAAAATTGGTGCGAGTGCTGTTACTAAAGTTCCACCATACCCAGCTTGTCCATGAGATAATCCCTTGAAAAATAGATAATTAAAAAGGGCTGTCAAAAGACCTGCTAAAAACATATAAAAATATCCTTTTGCACTTGTCTTGAGTGAGGTTTGAAAATAAATTATCACAGGTATCAATGATAATAATGATATGGCATAACGCCAAAAAGCTGCCACAGGTGCATTTGCATGCTCTGCTGCTACTTTCCCTGAAGTCCAAGCAACTCCCCATAGCAACATGGCTATAATCATCGCTATAAAATATTTATAAGTATTTTCACTTTTTTCCACTAAAGCCCTTTAGTTTTGTAAAATATTAGCAAGAAAAACTTTTTATAACCCAAAAACTGTCAAATTTTACTCTTTAAATTCTTGCATCTCGCAGTTGAATTTTTAATCAAAAATAATACAAAACATCTTGAAAAATATTTTTATTGTTGTGATTGAAAAATTATGGTATCATTGGTAAAGATTACAAATAAAAGGCTGAATTATGAAATCGGATGTATTTAATCCATTTGATTATTTATCAACAACCTTAATAAACGCATATTACCTGATTGAAGGTTCATGTTCAAATTCAAATAAAAAAATACATGGTATTAGGGTAGTATCTAAAAATATTAGATCTATTTTATATTTTATAAAACCATTTTTCAAAAATAAAGAATTTATACAAAGCCAAAAAGAATTTTATAAACAAATATCTAAAAATTTGGAACAAAAAAGAGAAGCACAAGTTCTAAGTAAAACTTTTAACTTCATAATCAAAAAAAGTGGATTACAATATGATGATTTTCCAAATATCAAAAAACATATTGATGATGAGATTAGTCTATTGAATAAAGAAACTGCCCATATTGATGAGACACAAGAATCTATACTAAGAGCATTTGGAAATTTATGTGCTTACAAGCATGTTCATGTATCCAAAAAAGATATCAATAAAAGACTCAAAGAAACATATAAAAAAACATCTAGGTTACTAAATGTTGCCATAAAAACAAACAAAATAGAAGATATACATCATTTCCGAAAGTATGCCAAATATTACATGTATCAACTTCAAGCTTTAGAAGGAAATATTCATTGTTCACAAAAAATAATGAAACAACTAAATAAATTAACTTCTACTTTGGGCAAAATTCATGATATAGATTTGTTTGAACAATATACGCAAAAATATCAAAGTGAAAAAGAATACACTTTGCTTAAAAAATATATTGGCGATATACAAAAAAAACTAATTAAAAAAGCTTTTAAACAGTCTAAAAAAATATTTAAATAATCGCTTTTAGTATAAACTTAGTATTTTGAGTTGCCCAAACTCTTTTTTTGCCTTAATTGCAAAAGCAATCATATAAAAAAAGCTTGTTAGGATATGAGCTATGATGATGCCATATATCCCAACATAATATGTCAATATAATTCCAAAAATCAATAAAGCCGCTAGTGACACGGAAAGTATTTTATTGATATAGTCTGCATAACCTCCATAAAGAAGAAATCTCATAGAAAGATTTCCTATCTCTAATAAAATCTGAGAAAAAGAAAGAGATATCAATCCATAATAAATAATGGTATATTCGCCATTTTTACCAAAATATCCAAGTATATTTTTGCCAAAAAAGATATAGGTTGTCAAAAGTACAACAAAAAGTATAAACATATTTTTATTTGCTTTATAAATCATCCCTTGTAATATACCTATACCATTCTTATCTTTGATAAATTTACTTATCTTTGGAGATAAAAATATTCCTGAAGATTGAGAAATCAAACTAAAAAGTCCAACCAAAACAACAACAGCAGAATAGTGCCCTACAATATCTTCATTTTCATGAACAATATCCAAAACCATTTTGTCAATATACATAAAAAACAAAAAAATCAAATTTGAAAACAAATATTTTATAGAGACGCTTTCCCACTCTTTGTGTTTATCAAAAAATGGTTTTTCCTTTGAAAAAAATATACTAAAAGGTAAGTGTGTTTTATTTTTTCTATTATACAAAGAGGCTGTAAATAATGCTAATATAAAAAATACTCCAACATAAGCCATAGATAGTGCCATACTATTTTCTTTTACTGATGCGAGATTAAACAACAAGAAAAATGTAGCGATAAGCAAAATATATCGCAACACGGAATCTATAAGTGTTGATATAAAAATATGGTTTTGACTATTTAAATATACAATTATCAATGCATAAATTGCTGCGATTGGTGTAACACCAAGCATCAAAAAAGATGTATGAATATCTTTTGTTTTATCAAGCAGTATCAAGCCTAAAAAAAATACAAATAACAATATAACAAAAATATAGAAAAGTTTTTTTATGAAATAAAAATTCCACTTTATAAAGCTCAATGAATTATTGTCTTTTTCAAGTAGAGGAATAAACCTCATGGCACTTATTTCTGTACCTAAAAGCAAAAAGGTTGATGCAATTTCTAAAGCATTTAATCCTATACAAAAATCTCCATAAGCAGCTGGGGTAATATTGTGTGTTAGGTAACGATTCAAAATAAGATTTAGCAAATATCCTATGGCGGAAACTACAACAATAAAAAAAGCTCTATTTGTTATTTTCATTTTATCACAACTGGCATCATTGGGCTAAGTCCAAAAGGATTACTAAAGCCATATGTTCTAAAATTTAAAAATTCGCCATCAAAAAATTCCACTCGAAGTTGTCCTTTGTATGGTTCAATTTGCTTTCCATTTTCATCTTCATAGTATATATTTTCCGCTTCAAAATACTCTTGTGCGATATAAAAATCTGCCTCTTCTTTTATAATTTTTTCAATGATTTCAACAGAAGGCTTTATATAGACTCCTTCGGTATGATAATTATCTATTGGCTTGAGAACAAAGTTTTTAGAATTTCCGAAAAAAGAGTATAGCTCTTGTGCATTTGTAAAATTATTGACCATAGCAGATTTTAGCGTTATGCTTTTTAGGGCAACCTCATCATTTTTACTCAATCCATAGTCCACATTGTCTAAATTGGCAAGAATATTTAAAAATCTTTTATCGCCAATAGTCCAGCACCAAGGATTTGGGAAAAAGTATTCTGGTATCTTTTCAAAAAGTGTTGTGTAATTTAAAAATTCATCTTTATTGTGCTCCCAATTTCTTGGAATTACTATATTGAACACTCCATCATATTCTTCATTATCCCACATCGGTCTGTTATTATCCGAAATATCTGCATCTTTTGCATATACAACTTTAGCATTCAGGCCATTTTTATTTAAAAAATTCTCTATATATCTATAATGATCAAGATAGTGTTCACTTCGACCTAGATGATTAACACATAATGCTATTTTATCGCCATCAAATCTCTCTTTTAAAAAATCTGTCAATTTTCTCTCAAAGCCATCAGTAAAAATTTCAAGTTCAAAATCAAAGTTTTTTGAAAAAAGTTTTGGGAAAAGTTCTATCAATCCAAAATGCCCTGGCATAAAGAAATTTAACTCTATCAATCGTATCTCGTCACCATTTATATGAAAATCAGCACTTCCAAAAAAATCAAATTTTTTAACTTCTATTTTAGGCAAAAACCAACCTCTTTGGTATACGCTTTCTTGATACTTTTTAGAATTTAAAAGATTCATAATTGATGGCAAAATGGCTTCTTTTATTTTTGCGGCATTTGTTTTTTTTAAAAAATATGGACCTGTAGAAAGTGCATAAAGCTTTCCTACCTCTTTTTGAAAATCATTTTGATATTGTCTATATCTCTGTGGTGTGTAATTTTTGCTATAGTATTTTTTATACTCTTGTATCACGTCTATCCTTTGTTGAGATAAAATCTTTTTGTACTAATAGTATTTTACTAAGTTCTCCTCTTTTTATCTTTCCTAAATCGGTTCTAGGAATTAATTTTACAAAATATATTCTTGAAGGAATTTTATAACTATAAAGATTGGTTTTGTCTATTTTAAAATGCTTTTTGAGCATACTTACTATCTCTTTACTAAGCTCATCTTTATCCGCCAAATCATCAGTAACAATTGCCATGCACAACTCATCTGCCCCAATTTCTGTTTCAACAGAAGAAACTCCCACATCATAAATTGATTTGTGCGTATTAATAATGCTTTCTACCTCATGAGGAAAAACTTTAAGTCCGTCTAAACTAATAGTTTCTTTTGCTCTACCAAGCACAGTAATATAACCTTGATTGTCAATAAATCCAATGTCTCCTGTTGCAAACCAGCCATCTTGTAATGATTTATCTTCTTCGTACAGATATCCTTTCATAACATTATCGCCTCGTATAAATATCTCGCCTTGTTTATCTATCCTTATTGCAACTCCATTTACAGGTCTTCCTGTTATATGCTCAAAGCCTATGTTTTCTCTGCATACATTGATGATACTTCTGCTTGCTTCTGTTGAGCCATAATATGTACAAAACCGAAGATTGGGCAAAAGATCAAGAAGCTCTTTTATAGTTTCTTTTTTCATCGGCATAACGTTAGCCAAAGCATACTTTAGGGTTGTTGCTGAATTTTTAAATTTATCTTTATGGGTTTTAAGTATCCTGCCTATAATTCCAGGAGTTAAAAGAACACCTGTTATCTTTTCTTGTGCAAGAGTGTCTAAAAAAACAGTGATACTTTGCTCATCTAAATTTGCGTAGAAGCCAGGATACAGTCGTGCATAATTACCTAAAAACATGCATGCATGAAAATGCCCAAGCCCTCCTGTTGAACCAAGTGGAAGCAATATAATCTCTCTTTCGTGTCCTTGTCGCATTTGTGCTAATTCAATCAATGTTTTAGTAACAAAAATAACATTTTTTTGTGTTGTAACTACTGCTTTTGACAAAGATGTTGTTCCGCTTGTAAACATAATATAAGCTATATCATTTGCATTTTCTTTATATGCAGGCTCAAGTGTATCATCAGACACAAATTCAAATAATTTTGCTTTTGCACAATTGCCCGCAAATTTATTGCTAATTACTGCTTTTGCTTTGGTGTGCTTGATGGCAAACTCTATATATTCATCTTCGCGCTCTGGATATGTATGTACACTAATCGCACCGATATTTAGTAAAGCGACATATGTTATGAGATGTTCTATTTTTTTATCTAAATGAATTATGACAAAATCTCCATTTTGTATCCCATGATTGAGTAAAAAAGTTGAAAATCTTGCTGCATCATCATAAAAATCTTGAAAACTCCATATTCTTTCTTCATCTCTTAAAAATATCTTATTTGGTGTGCTTTGAACTCTTTTTTTGAGATAAGACACTATTGTATTCATTTCATTTTCTCTTGATTTTTTTGTAGCTCACGGATACTTAAATGCAAAGGATTGACAAATTCAAATGCATCAAGAAGGTTCTTTGTTTCTTCATCTGCATATGTTTTAATGCACTCTATTGCAACTGGAAGTTCTGTGCAGCCGAGCAATACTTTTTTTATTCCATAATCTTTAAGTGCTTTAAACAAAGGTGTACTATTTTTTAGAATTTTATCTTTATCAAAAGTTTTAACACCATCAATTATTGATGATAAATATTTTTTTTGTGTTGCTGAAGCAAAAATATCATCAAGACAAAAGAGATTTTTTACTCCATTATAGAGTCTATTTTTAGCAGTAAAATCAGTCTGCAAAACGATACTTTTTTCATCTTTAAATATATCAGAATATTTTTTCACTCCATCAATAAAAGAATAAAAATTGAGTTTATCTTGAAAATTACTATGAGAAATAATATCTTGTATATATTTATGAGCACTATTACACAAAATAACAAACTCTATCTTCTTGTTTTTTGGACATATCTTAATAGCGCTATTGAGCGCAGATAGAAGATATTTAGGCACCTCTGCATCAATTCTTCGCTCAGGAATTCCACAAGCTTGAAAGAGTGTGATAGAGGCGCTATTCCCTATCATATTGATTACATCTTTTGCTCCATGAACTCCTGCTAATGGTCCCATTCCACCCAAAAGAAGAATGTGCTTATCTTTTGGATTATTTGAAACCATAGAAAAAGCGCAACACTCAAAAACTTGATCTCGAATCTTTACTCCCTGAGATTGAAGCTTTTTAGCATTACTCTTTAATAACACTTCGTACTCATTAAGATAACACATCATCTCATTGGTATCTGTAGCTTCTTTTAAAAAGGTCGGCTTAAAGTCAATCATCAATTAGTCAAACTTTTTTGCTATTGTCTCTATTGCCTCACATACTTTATCTATATATATTGAAATAACTTGATTCATAATTTCAGTTGATACTTTTTCTTTCGATGCTTTTTCATATTTTTCTATCGCATTAATTACTGCCATAAAGTGATGAATCTCTGTTTCATATTGATTATGCACATCTATATATCTGATTGCATCTTCTAACTCTTGCCCTTTTATGCCATAAAAATTATCCATACTGTATTTAAAAGTCAGAAAAGAGTAGGCATATTCTGCATGATTATAGAATTCTGAAAACATATTGATACAAAGTGCATATGGTATAGACTCAAGTAGCATACTTCTATACACCCAACTAGAAAAATCATTTGCCTCTTTTGTATCATATTTAGAGAGTTTCCATTCATCACTTTTTACCATTGAAAAAGCAAATTCATCATAAAGTTGTCCATGAGAGATAGCATCAAAACCCATGCCCAAATCCTCATGGCTAGTTTTTGCATTATAAGCAGATGATTCTAGAAAAGCTAGCTTTTGCTCTTTATCTTCACTTGCCATTCCAAGCTGATTCAATCTACAAGAAAGTCCATATATTGGTAACATTTTCAAATGTGTTGCTTTCCATCCATTAAGAAAAAGATTCATAGTTTCATCTGAGTATTTTTTACTACACATTTTTTCAAATGCTTTTTCTAAAGATGAAAATTTATCAGCTTTGTTTTGTACTGATTGTTTAATAGTTTTTTTTATGTCCCCCTCTGGTAACATATCCAAAACTTCCCCCATAGTCGCAATCATTGTTTTTTGTATATTTAGTCCCATGTTTTCTCCTTTTTATTGTATTAGTTTATTACAATTATTTTAATTTAATATAAAAAAATAAAAAATATTATAAAAATAATCAATTTAAAATGCAAATATATTTTGGTAAAATAACATAATACAAAAAGGAATATTAATGGCAGGAATTTTAGGATACTTAGCAGCACTAGCTGATGATATTAGCTCACTTGCTGGCAAAACAATGGCTGGAGCAACAAAAAGTGTAGCAGGTTCGCTCGATAATACATCAGTGATGTTGGACGATATAGCAACTTATACTAAAATAGCAAGTGCCAAATCGTCTGGTGTCGTTGTAGATGACTTGGCAGCTATAGCCAATCTTGCAAACGAAACAACTTCTAGTATTTTAACGCAAGAGATACAAAAAGCCAACTCTATGGAAGAACTAAAATCTAACATAGCACACTTGGATAAAAAAAATAAAAAACTTATAGCTGCAGAGCTTGAAAGGTTAAGAAACCAAATATCAACACAAGCCAAACAAAAAGCAGCGGCTAGAGAACTTCCAATAGTTGCCAAAATAGCCAAAGGAAGTTTTTTAAATAAGCTCATTATAGTTCCTCTAATAATATTGATAAACCTTTATCTACCAATTCTAATGAAGCCTATTTTGATTATGGGTGGATTATACCTCGCCTATGAAGGCGTGGAAAGTGTTTTAGAAAAATTCTTTGGCCACAACGAAGAACATAGTGCAGATGAAACTATCAAAGAATTAAATACAGAAAAATTTGAGGAACAAAAGATAAAGAGTGCCATTAAAACTGATTTCATACTTTCATTAGAAATTATGATCTTAGCTCTATCTTTACTTGGAAATGCTGAGTTTATTGTAAAAATAGTAACTCTTTTCGCAGTAGCCATAATAACAACAATCGGTGTATATGGAGTTGTTGCAATTATTATCAAACTTGACGACATAGGATTCTTTTTGCAATCAAAAACAAATACAATTATAAAAAAAGCTGGGGACTTATTGGTAGCCATAGTTCCACCACTTATCAAATCAATATCAGTTATAGGAACAATTGCTATGTTGGCAGTTGGAGGCGGGATTATAGCTCATCAAACAGGCATACTTCATGGAATAGAAAGCTTCATAGAACATCGCCTAAACAGCATTAGTTTTTTATTGGTACTTTTAGTTGAAATTATATTTGGCTTTATCGTAGGATTTACAACTGTAAAAATAATGCCTGTGTTGGTTTGGATAAAAAACAAAGCTAAGCATACAGTTTCTGCCTAACGGCAGATCCAGCTACTTTCTTTGCAAAGAATATCAAGATACCCTCCAGCCTCTCCTCTTCCGTTTTGTAAAGCTTGTTTGAGATAATCATACGACTTTAGTTTGTTTTTCAAAACTTCGTCACTCCAGCCATAAATTATTCCTAGATTTAATTGTGCATTACTATCTCCCATAGCTGCTGCTTTGCTAAAAAGTATTATAGCTTTGCGTGTATTTTTTGGAATCATTTTGCCATATCCATTGTAATATAAAAACGCCATATTTGTGTATGCTTCTCTAAAATTATTTTTCATAGCTCTTTCATACCAATACTTAGCTTGCTTTATAAGAATAGGGCTTGCTTTTGCATCTTTTTGATACAAATATCCAAGTGTATATTGCGAAGGAGCATGGTTTTGATTTGCTGCTTTTGTATACCAATACAATGCATCTTTTCTGCTTTTATTGACACCTTGTCCTTTTAAAAACATTAAAGCTGTGTTATATTGAGCTTTTGTATCATTGTTGTCTTTTGCCAAAATATAAAATGTTTCAAATGCTTTGTTATAGTTACCTTTATTATAGTAAGCCATACCATCATCAATAGTAGCAGAATTCAAAAAAGAAAATCCCATAAATATCATTAATATTATTTTTTTCACTTGCACCCTTTTATATAAAAACCTCTGCTTCAAATACTTTGCTTATACGGCCACCAAATTTATATATACCTTCATCCAAACTTATATATATCTCTTCTTTGCTTTTTGGGTAAACTTTTACATTATTCCCAACTAACTTTTCAATGTTTGCTCTAACAAAACATGCCACCATGCCAGTACCACAAGCCAAAGTTTCATCTTCAACTCCACGCTCATAAGTTCTAACATTTAAACAATCATTATTTATATCAACAAAAGCAATATTAACATTTGCGTTATATTTATATCTAAGCTCTTTTGCAATTTGTATATCAAAGATAGAAATATCTTCAACAAAAGCAACCAAATGAGGAACGCCAGTATCGATTAGCCACCACTCTCTACCAAACTCTTCAATTGTTTTATCCAATACCTCTGGACGAGTCATATCTGTTGTCGCATAGTCTCCATTTACAGCTACGCTAATAACACCAGCGCCTGTTAAAAATATGGCTTTATTGTTCAAAGAAATGCCTTTTTCGCATGCGTAATGTGCGGTTGCTCGTGAAGCATTTCCGCACATAGGGGCTGTGCTTCCATTGCTATTATAAAATTCCCATTCAAAATCATAAGTCTCACTAGGAACCAATACAACCATGCCATCAGCTCCAACACCGCTATGTCTATCACAAAGTTTTATTGCCATGTCAGATCTATCATCTTTTTTATGGGAATGAAATATGATAAAATCATTACCACTTGCATTATATTTTGTAACTGTCATATTCCACCTTCTTTAAAGTCTTCTAAAATTATACCACGAACCTTCTCACATTCATTTTGTAAATGCTTAATATCTTTTGTATTGTCAATTATGTATGTTGCTTTTAGCTTTTTTTCTTCTATATCCATTTGAGAGTTGATTCGTTGCATAGCATCTTCGTATGATAAACTATTTCGTTTCATAAGCCTTTGTATTTGCAAATCTTTTGGTGCATAAACAACAAGTGATTTATCTATATCGTATCTTTCATTTTCAAAAAAAAGAGGAATATCAATAAAATATGGAAATTTTCTTTTTTCTTCAACTTGTGCTAGTGCCATTATCTTATCATAAATGAGAGGATGAAGCAATGATTCTAAGTCTTTTCTTTTGTTTGCATCAGCAAAAACTATTTTACCAAGTTCTGCTCTATTTACGCCATTAGTAGACAAAACTTCATTTCCAAACATAGATGCTATCTTATCTCTTTGCTCATCAAGTATATCATGAGCTATCTTATCAGCATCAATACATCTAAAACCATACATTGACATAAAACTCATAGCAGAGCTTTTGCCTACGGCAATTCCTCCAGTTAATGCTATGGCGTATTTTAGTTTCATTATGATTTTATAAGCCCTAAATATTCTTTTCTTATAAAGTTTGGCATACTAAATGCTGCTATGGCTATGTCAGAATTATAGTATGTAAACCCTTCTGTCAAATCGGCTCTTTGAAGATTTATATCTGCTGTTGGATGATAGTATCCACTTGCTAGATATGCAAATGAAGTTTTATCATCAACCATAAAACTATATGGCATCAATATCCTAAAACTTTCACCCAAATTTTCAAGTTCTATTTTGGCATCACTAGTATTTTGTGAAAGCGAACTAGATTTAGCAGACATCACACCTCTTGCCCCAAGAACTCTCTTGCTAAGACCACAAAATATTTTATCTTTCATAAGCTTTTCATCATCAACAATAAGTAAATCTAAATCATTTTCATTCATATCTGTCAATTTTCCAATTGCCTCACTTGTTTTACATATAGATATATTTAAATCTATATACTTTTTTAGTTCAATTATAAAATTTTCGCTATCATTTGAGATGATTAATATATTTTTTGGGTTCGCATGTGTACACATAGGAATATGCACTAACATCTCAAAATATGAATTTAATTCTTTTGACACTTTAAAATCCTTTTTTATGCTTGTTAAGCGATTTTAGCAAAAAAGAGACAAAAAAAGTTTAAACTTATAAAAAATATTGTTTTGGTCTAAAACAAATGAAAAGGAGAAACACTTATGGATAAAAAATTGCTAATTGAGACTTTAAATTTTAGACATGCTTGTAAATTATTTGATGAAACAAAAAAGATATCTGATGATGATATGAATTTTATACTTGAATCAGCCAGGCTTGCTCCATCATCATTTGGCATGGAACATTGCAGATTATTGGTTATAAAAAATCAAGAAATAAAAAAAGAGTTAAAGCCCATATGTTGGAATCAAAATCAAATAGATAGTTGTGATTCACTTGTTGTTTTAATAGCAAAACACAAAGAAGTGTCTTCGTATGAATATTATCATAAGATGTTCGCACGTAGAGGGCTTGATGAAGATTTGACAAAAATGTACATAGAAAAATATGAAAATTATCTAAAAAATCTCAAATCTATAAAGTGTTGGAGTGAAAAACAGTGTTATATTACTGCATCAAATATTATGAATTATTCAGCACTTATTGGCATTGATAGTTGTCCTATAGAGGGATTTGAAAAACAAAAAGTAGAAACAAAACTAGGAATTGATGAGAAAAAAGAAAGCATAGCTATACTTGTGGCATTAGGCTATAGAGCCAATGCACAAAGCCCTAAAATAAGACTTGATTTGGAAGATGTGGTGACAATTGTGTACTAAACTTGATTTAGGATATAAAAATAGATTTCAAAACTTACCAAAATGGATTCCTGCTTTCGCAGGAATGACACTGCTTTTCCCTTCTCTCTATTAATTATTTTGCTTATTTCCTACTTTGCATAGCATCATAGCCATACACATCTTCTCTAAATTGAAGTTCTCCATCTTGATCCATCCAACATGTAAGATAAACAATATCTACAGGAATACTATTTTTTAAAGTCAAATTGGTTTCCGTACTTCCTTTTAGAACTTTATTTGCATATGCTAAATTAACGGCACCATCGAAAGAAGCAAATATTTTAAGTAGTTCCATAGGTTCACTAAGTCTAACACAACCATGGCTAAATGCTCTTACATCTTTATTAAATAAATTCTTTGTGGGAGTATCGTGCATATAAACTGCAAAATTATTTGGAAATAAAAATTTAATTTTCCCTAGTGCATTACGATATCCTGGTGGTTGGGCAAATCTAAATGGAATATTATTGCCTCTATATTGGCTCCAATCAACAGAAGCTGGGTCTATTTTTGATCCACCTTTATATACTTCTATCCCTTGTCCACCCATAGCACCAGAGTTTTTAAGTAGTTTAGGAATCATCTCTTTTTTTATGATACTTTGAGGTACATTCCAATAAGGATTTAAAACTATATTTGAAACTCTATTGCTAAATATCGGTGTTCTATGGTTTTTGGCTCCAGTTATAACACGCATTTCTTTTCTGACTTTACCATTTTCTATAAATGTCAATTTGAAGTCTGGAATATTTATCATTATACTTCTAGCCTCAAATCTATGATTTAGCCATTTCATACGGTCCATATTTAGTCTTATTTTTGAAATTCTCTTATCTACACTTTCACCAAGGGCTTTAAATGTTCTATCATCAATTGTTCCATTTGGATTTATCCCATTGTTTTTTTGGAACTTCTTAATGGCTTTTTCTAAACATGAATCATACAAGGGAGAATTACTAACGTCACAACCTGCAAGTTCTCCAGTAACACTAAGTCTTTCTCTTATAAGTGGTATAAATTTACTTGTTTGCCCAGGCTTTATAAGGCCTTTTGCTGATATGATTTTCCAGCCGCCTTTTTGTTTAATCTCTAGATATTTGATAAGCTCTCTATTCATAGCTTCATAATTAAAACCTTTTGGACTGGCTCTATCCAAAGTATCTGCCAAACTTCCATTGATAAGTGCATCTTGCATTATATTATAAAGGTTGAATTTACTTGGATATGTAACCCATCCACCATTTATCTCATTTTCATCTCTTGGGTTGACAAGCATTCCTTTAAAGGCACTCCAATTAATGTTTCCATTTAAGAGATGATCTATATAATCTTTATAAAGATTTGCGATTTCAAATTCGAATGCAATTTTTTGATCAAGTGTCATACTACTGTATTGAGTATTTGCTTTGGATAGTATTCCAAAAGCATTCAATCTGATATTAGAATTTGCTTCTAATGTTTTATCGCCATCTATTTGTTTAAGGAGTTGTTTTGTGAAGTTAGATACATCGCCCTCTTGTGTCCAAACTGGCACAAAATATAGCTGTTCATAAAATTTTCTTAAAAAACTATTTTTATCTTGTGTTTGCAGTGTTGAGTTGATTAACGCACCACCATCTTCATGGTACTCCCCACTAAAACCGAATGTTGATATTAGCAGAGCTATAATCAATATTTTCATGGTTGATTTAAGTCTAAATTGTATCAAAAGATACTCCTTGTATAAAAAATACGAAATTATATCAATTTTTTATATATTAATTACTTGTATTTTATAAGTTTTTAGAAATTATTTGTTATTTTTACTTCTATTTTTTTTGCTTCTTCTTCTCTAAGTGCAACCAAAGTACTGCCAACTTGAACTTCAAATGTATTTTTAGCCAAAGAATGAGTTTTTAATTCTATGCTTTCATCCTGCATAATTCCAAAAGATAAAAGTCTGTCTTTTAGAACCATATCGGCATTTATCTTTTTTATAGTTGCGATTTGTCCTTTTTTCAACATATCAAGTGTCATTTTAAGCCCCTAATATTTTCACAATATTGTAAACAATAAAACTCATAATCCACGCTGTACTAGTTGTAAATACAAAAAGATATCCCAAATACTTCCACCCTCCTGCCTCTTTTGTAAAAACCATGGAAGCAGCCAAGCACGGAATATAAATCATTACAAAAACTATAAAAGATATAGCCGAAGCTAAGGGAATATTTTTTCTTATTTGTTCAATCAACCCTTTATTTTCTTCATCAACCTCATCTCCTAAACTATAAAGTACTCCCAAGGTTGATACAACAACTTCTTTTGCGGCAAGTCCAGTCTCAAGTGCGATACTCATCTTCCAATCAAATCCCAAAGGAGAAAAAATTGGTTCGCTTGCTTTTCCTATCTTTCCTAGATAGCTATTTTCAAGCTCATATTTTTGCTGTGCTACGTTGTCTTCAAACCTTACTTCAGATTTTGGATAACTGCTGGCAAACCAGATAAGTATAGATGCGCTAAGAATAAATGTTCCTGCTTTTTTTAGATAGCTTTTTGCCTGATAGTAAACTGTGTGCCATACTAGCTTAAATGAAGGAAGGCGATATTTTGGCATTTCCATAACGAATGGTTCATCGTCCCCTTTAAAAACAAATGTTTTTAAAACTTTAGCTCCAAATAATCCGAGAATTGCTCCAGATATATATATCAAAAACAATATATTACCAGCATTTTCTTTTGCAAAAAAAGCTCCTATAAAAAGTACATATATAGGCAATCTTGCACCACAACTCATAAACCCTATAACAAAAAGCGTGATTAATCTATCTTTTTCATTTTTTAATGTTCTTGCAGCCATATAAGCTGGAACAGAACATCCAAACCCTGTTACAAGGGGAATAAAGCTTTTACCGTGAAGACCAAATTTGTGAAAAAACCCATCAAGCAAGAATGCAACTCTACTCATATACCCAGTTGTTTCTAAAAGTGCAATGCCTATAAAAAGTATTATTATATTTGGCAAAAACATTATAACAGCGCCTACGCCAGCAATTATGCCATCGCTCACAAGAGACGCTAACTGTTCATTTGCTATATGAACTCTCACGCTATCGCCTAGCCATACAAAAAATGAATTTATTGCATCCATAGGAATGCTTCCTATCTCAAAAGTAAGAGTAAAAAGTCCCCACATAAAAAATAAAAATATTGGCAAACCAAAGTATGGGCTAATCAAAAGATTGTCAATCTTTTGTGTTAAATTTTTTGCTTTCATCCCCTTTATAGACATGACCTCCATCTTTGCACCCTTAGCGAAAGCAAAATGTTCATTTGAAAATATTTCTTTTAGATTTTTTGTATCATTGTGTAAATATATATGCCCTAATGCTTCTCTAACTATCGGTAACAGTTCTATCCATATAGGTTCATCATGAAATTTTTTATATTTTTCTTGATCTTCTTGCAAAAGCTTAATGGCAACAAGTCTATAAGGAGTGGTGGTTTTATATTTTTTTTCTTCTAAAAAATTTACGATGTTTTCTATCTCTTCTTCTATGGCATCACTATAAACTATTTTTGGTAATTTATACTCTTCATTATGCATAAAAACAATTGTCTCTTTAAGCTCCTCTATCCCTTCTTTTGTATGAGAGCTAATTTTTATGCAAGGAGCCCCCAAAATAAGACTAAGTTGTTTTTCATCTATCTGTATGCCCTCTTTTTCTGCTTCATCTATCATATTTAGAGCAACTACTACTTTTTTGCCAGTTTCGAGCAACTGAGATGTAAATATCAAGTTTCTTTGCAGATTTGTAGAATCAACAACATTGACAATAATATCATATTCGCTACTTTTTAAAAAACTATTTGTTACTTTTTCTTCTATCGTATATTCATTTAACGAGTAAGCTCCAGGCAAGTCAATGATATGTACATCATAATTTTTGCAACTCTTTTCGTCACAAAGTTTATAAATTACCTCTTTTTTTTCTACTGTAACGCCAGAAAAATTTCCAACTTTGAGTTTTGCATTTGAAATCGCGTTAATGAGTGAACTTTTGCCAACATTTGGTTGCCCAGCCAATGCAACAACTATCTTTTGCATAAATTAACCTTTTAAAATATCATGATATTGATTATCATTTATTAAATATACAGAAGTTTTTCTTAATTCACACTTAATTTTGATAATGATTATTAAGTTAGTCTGCTAAAGCATCTTTTATGATTTGTTTTGAACAAAATTTTTCATTTATTTTTATTTTCCCATTTATGCTTGCTACTCTCGTATCTCCAGCAGAATATAGAAAATCTAAATAATCTTTAAGCTTTGATTTGTGTGATAAGTCATACCCATAAATTTTTAAAAACTTTTTTACGCCTATCCACGATATATCTTCGTCAAACATATTGTCTGTATAACTATTTTCTAAAACAATTTCTCTATTTTGCTCAAACCCTAATTTACCTACATATATTCGTTTCATTTCCACAAAAGCCTCTTTGAGCAAATCTATTTCACCTCTAAACACAGATGTTAGTTGTTGATTGCTTTCTTTTAGATCCCTAATGCGACCTTTTAAAGTTTCTATGGTTTCGTTTTTTGATTCGATTAATGTTTGAAATTCTGAAAAATTATTTTGACTTTTTAACTTTTTAATGCCTTGTGAAGTTAAAACTTCTAAATTCTCATTTTCTAAATCATTATCAATACTATTTTGATTGTTTTCTTTATTAGATGTTGGCTTTGATTTGCTGTTTTCTACAATTATAAAAAGTTGATTGTCAACTTCTTTTGACTTTAATGTGCCTCTTTTTAGTTTCGCATATACAGCTTGCCTTGATATACCAGTATCTTTTGCGAACTGAGAAGGCTTTACAAGCTTTGCCATTTTGAACAACCTTATTGTCAATTTGCTGTAAATATAGCATAATTTTTGTTAATGAGAGCATTGTCGATTGAAAATTGGATAAAAATCTTAAAAAGTTATATAATTACTATATATCTTGAAAAAAGGAGATATAAGATGAAAAAAATAATAGTATCAATGGTTGTCCTTTTTTTAATAATTGTATTAAATGGTTGTGCAACTCATGCCAATTTTGTCACAAAATATAATGGCTGGATTGGTAAAAATATAAGTGAACTTATTGGACAATCTGGTTATCCAAATAGCTCTTATGATATCCCAAATGGCAACAAAGTATATGTTTATACAAAAAATACTACTCTGACAAGTCCATCTATAGGATTTGGAGGCTATTTTGGTCGCAATATAGGAAGTAATGGCTATATAGGTTTCCCTTTAGGATTTGGTTGGAATGACTATAATGAAGTTGTTCAATCTTGTACATTATTTATAGAAACTGATAAAAAGGGTACGATTGTGAAGTGGGGCTCAAAAGGAAATAATTGTGTAGCAAATGAACCAAAATCTAACTAAATGTAAATATGCTCACGCTCTTTGACTATATGTACTTTAACATTATCAAATCTAGCTTTAATGACATCTTTGAAAGCTTTGGTTTGATAATCCTCCCCATGAACTAGATAGATAGTTTCAATACCATTAAATGTACTTATCCAATCAAGCATATCTTTTTGGTCTCCATGTGCAGAAAAACCATTAATTGTATAAACTTCAGCTTTTACAGCTATTTTTTCTCCATGAACAGATATAAACTCTGCGCCATCTATTATTTTACGGCCCAATGTGCCTTCAACTTGATAACCAACAAATATTAAACTATTTACAGGATTCCAAAGTCTATGCTTAAAGTGTTGTAGTATCCGCCCTCCTGTACACATTCCGCTCCCAGCTATTATGATAGTTCTATCTTGAAAATTATTAATTGCTATTGACTGTTGAACACTTTGTGTTAAGTTGAGATTTTTAAATGTAAAAGGATTTTCAAATTCCAATACATCTTTTTCATTCTCTTCATTTAAAAAAAATGGGTGTTTATTGTAAAGTTCTGTTGCTTTTATAGCAAGTGGACTATCTAGAAAAATATTTACATTCTCAAGCTCTTTGTTTTCTGACATTTGTTTTAAAATATACAAAATTTCCTGTGTTCTCTCAAGAGCAAAAGAGGGGATCATGACATTTCCACCCCTATCAATAGTTTTTATGATTGCTTGTTTAAACTCCTCTATGCTTTCATAAACGCTTTTGTGCAATCTATCTCCATATGTGGATTCAATATATAGTGTATTTGTTGTTAAGCCATTTTCAAGTCCATCAATAACAAGTCTTTTTTTACACCCTATATCTCCAGAAAAAACAACTTTTTTATCAGTCTCTCCCTCTATAAATTCAACCTCTATAAAAGCAGATCCCAATATATGCCCAGCTTGATGAAAAGTAATGAAGAGAAAATCTGATAAATTTATCTTTTGATTATATTGGGCTTTCATTATAGTTTTTGTAAATGTATTGTCAACATCATCTAAATCATACAAAGGTTGTCTTGTGTTTCTTTCTTCTCCTGCTCGTTGTGCTTTTCTATAAACTATATTATACTCTTCAATTAAAATCTTTGCAGCATCTTGGAGCATGATATAAGCTACATCTATCGTTGCTTCTGTAGCGATAATTACACCATTAAACCCTTCTTTAACAAGTTTTGGAACACGTCCTATATGATCTATGTGTGCATGAGTAAGGATTAGATAGTCTATATCAGTTGGATCAAAACCAAATAGCTCATAGTTTTTATCTTCAACGTTGCCTTGGAACATGCCACAATCTATAAGAATTTTGATGCCATTAACTTCTAACAAATGACAAGAACCTGTAACCGTACCAGCAGCACCATAAGAGATAACCGTAGCCATTTTGATTCCTTTATTTAGTATGTTGTATTATAACATTTACAAAACAATAAAGCTATGTTTTACATTTACACTAAAATTTAATGTTTGTAGAGAAGTCTCAAAAACTATTCCTAGTTTAAAAAATTGGATAAAAAAAAGATACAATATCATCAAAACTATTTTAGGATTATGTGGATGGGCGATACTACTTTGTTTCATGTGTTTTTGGAGGCATATGAAAAAAATAGAGATAAAACAGCTTTTATATATAGCGTTTTGGATAAAGAATATACGATAACATATGCGAAATTATTTGAAGATGTTTTGCTTCTCTCAAGAGCATTCAAATCTAAAAAAATCACAAAAAATTCAAAAGTTATGTTTTTATGTGATAACAGATATGAGTGGATGGTCACAGACTTGGCACTTATGTCACTTGGGGCGATTAGCATACCTAGAGGAAGCGATACACCAACCATCGAACTAGAATTTATCATGGCACACTCAGAATGTAATTTTTTGATAGTCGAGGATGAAAAGCTCTATCAAGAACATGAAGAAATGATAAAAAAGTTAAAACTAAAATCTATCTTTATACTAGAGGCGAAACAACTTCACACTCTTTTTGACAACACTTACTCCTATCTTGATCTTTTAAAAAATAGGAAAATTTATCAAAATGAGATAGACGAATTTTATGCTCTAAGAGACAATCTTTCTTTGGATGATGTGTTTACACTCATATATACCTCAGGAACGACAGGCTCCCCAAAAGGAGTTATTTTAACTCATAAAAACATCATGCACAATGTCTTATATCTTCCAAGATTGATAGGACTTAAGGGTGATGATGTTTGGGTTTCGATCCTCCCCTCATGGCATATGTTTGAGCGCGCGGCTGAGTATCTCTCTATCTCTGAGGGATGCTGTACTGTTTACTCCACTATCAAAACTTTTGCAGATGATTTGGAAAAGTATAGACCAACTCTCGTCGCAACAGTTCCTAGGCTTTGGGAATCTATGTACACAAAAATCAACAATGCTTTAGAAAAAAAAGACCCTAAAAAAGCAAAGATATTTAAAAAACTCATAGGGATATCTGTTTCTTATAATTATAATCTTCGAATTATCAAAGATGAACTTCCAAGATTTACGCAGAATACATTTTTCTCAACATGTAAAAAAATTATCCCAACTATAAAATTCATTTTTCTCTATCTCCCAAATGTAATCGCTAAGAAAAAACTTCAACTTGTTCAAGAAAAATTTGGTGGGAGACTCCGTTTAGCTATAAGTGGCGGGGGAACTTTGCCAGAATATTTAGATGCTTGGATAGATGCTATCGGTATTCGCATAGTTAATGCCTATGGCATGACCGAGGGTGCTCCTGGTCTTGCGGGGCGGGCACTAAACTGTAATACCTTTGGCACACTTGGTCTTCCTGTGGAAGGTACTGAGATAAGGATTGTCAACAAAAACGGCGAAGATGCAAAACCGGGAGAGGTTGGAGAAATTATCATAAAAGGTAATCAAATCACTCCTGGGTATTATAAAAATGATGAAGAAAATAATAAATCTTTTACCCATGATGGATACTTCAAAACAGGTGATCTAGGAAAGTTTACGATAAGAAAAGAACTTATCATTACGGGGCGTTCGAAAGAGATAATAGTTCTTGCAAATGGAGAAAATGTGGATCCAAGCAGGATAGAATCGACTATATCAATACTCCCATTTATCGCTGATAATGTTTTGGTAGGACAAGACAAAAAAGGACTGGGACTCTTACTTGTTCCGGATATGGAAAAGATGAAAGAGTATGTTTTGGAAAATTTCAATAAGGTAGTGCATAATATGGAGAATGTTTTAGAAGATAAAAATATACTCAACAAAATAAAGCATGACATGAATGAACTACTGCATCACTCTAAAGGATTTAAGCCTTTTGAAAAATTACAAAATATTCATTTTTTAGATGAAGAGTTTAAGCTGGGAGTTGAGTTGACAAATACATTCAAAAAAAAGCGTCATGTCATAGAGAAAAAATACAAAGAAATCATAGATAAGTTTTTACACTAGGAAGATATTTTTCCTTTTATCATAGCTATTTTGATAAACTGGGAAATAAATTTTTATTTATTCTTGAATGTTGATATTGTAAAATTTTGATTGTGTATAAATTAGTGGCCGGGAGAGGGGGATTCGAACCCCCGGAGGTGTTACCCTCGCCGGTTTTCAAGACCGGTGTATTCAACCGCTCTACCATCTCCCGATAGAGTCTTTGTATGGAGGTGCCACCCGGATTTGAACCGGGGATAGCAGCTTTGCAGGCTGCGGCCTTACCGCTTGGCGATAGCACCACTTTTCTGCTTTTTGGTGCCCGGAACTGGACTTGAACCAGCACGACTGCAATAGTCGGGGGATTTTAAGTCCCCTGTGTCTACCATTCCACCATCCGGGCAAATGGGCACCATGTTTTGTATTTTATTATGGAGCGGGCGAAGGGATTCGAACCCTCGACCCTAACCTTGGCAAGGTTATGCTCTACCCCTGAGCTACGCCCGCAAGAACCATAAATGGGATAGAATTATAGCCTAAAAATTTTTAAAAGTAAATAAGATTTAAAAAAATGTAAGATATTTTTCATAAAGTCTAAAAGTGATATAATTAAAGTAAAAATTGAAGGATAAGACTTGAGAAGTGATATAGTCAAAACTGGTCATAACAGAGCTCCGCATCGCTCTTTGTTTCGTGCAACTGGACTAACTGATGAAGATTTCAATAAACCATTCATTGGTGTTGCAAATAGTTTTATAGAGATAATCCCTGGGCATTTCTTTTTAAATAAAGTTAGCGAAATCATCAAAGATGAGATAAAAGCAAATGGTTGTGTTCCGTTTGAATTTAATACCATTGGTGTTGATGATGGTATAGCAATGGGACATGATGGCATGCTCTACTCTTTGCCTAGTCGTGAAATTATTGCAAATTCTGTTGAAACGGTTATGAATGCTCATAAACTTGATGCACTTATCGCCATTCCAAACTGTGACAAAATCGTTCCAGGTATGATAATGGGAGCTTTAAGAGTTAATGTGCCAACTGTATTTGTAAGTGGTGGTCCTATGGCAAAAGGATACAAAAAAGATGGCACTCCGATAGATCTTAATTCGGCATTTGAGGCTGTTGGAAAATTTGAAGCTGGACAAATAACAGAAGATGAGTTGATAGACATTGAGTGCAATGCTTGTCCAAGTGGCGGAAGCTGTAGTGGTATGTTTACAGCAAACTCTATGAATACACTTATGGAGGCTATGGGAATAGCACTTGTAGGCAATGGAACTATATTAGCACTTACGAAAGAACGTGAAGAACTTTATAGAAAGGCTGCTAGACGTATTTGTGAAATAGCATTGATGAATGACAAAGACCAAGAGAAATTTAAAATCCAAAACATATTAAATGCAAAAGCAGTTCATAATGCTTTTGCAGTTGATATGGCAATGGGCGGAAGCTCAAACACGGTTCTTCATATGCTAGCAATTGCGAGAGAAGCAAATGTGGACTTTAAACTTGAAAACATAAATGATATATCAAAAAGAGTTTCTCATATTGCAAAAATAAGTCCAAGTTTGACAACGATACATATGCAAGACATTGACAAAGCAGGTGGGGTTAGTGCCGTAATGCATGAAATGAGTAAAAGAGGTGATGATATACTACTTGACAACTTAACAATTAGTGGTGAAACTATCTCTGAGCGAATTGCTAATAGCAAAATATTGGACACTAATATCATTCATACTATAGAAAATCCTTATAGTCAAGTTGGTGGACTTGCTATACTTTATGGCAATCTTGCTAAACAAGGAGCCGTTATCAAAACAGCTGGAATTACTGGAAGCCGTGTATTTAAAGGAACTGCTGTATGCTTTAACTCACAAGACGATGCAATTAAAGGCATCATAGGCGGCAAAGTAAAGGCAGGTAATGTTGTAATTATAAGATATGAAGGTCCAAAAGGTGGTCCAGGAATGCAAGAAATGCTCTCTCCTACTAGTTTAATCATGGGTATGGGGTTAGGAGCTGATGTAGCGTTGATTACAGATGGAAGATTTAGTGGAGCTACAAGAGGCATGTGCATAGGACATGTATCCCCAGAAGCAGCAGAAGGAGGTCTCATAGGACTTCTTGAAGATGGAGATGAAATATTTATCGATGTTGACAATTATACTTTAGAGGCAAAGTTAAGTGATGAAGAGATAGCAAAAAGAAAGGATAATTTCAAGCCAATTGTAAAACCGCTTACAAGTAGATGGCTTAAACAGTATCGTGCATTAGTTACAAACGCCAGCCGTGGCGCCGTTTTGGAAGCCGAGTAAAAAATATATTAAATTTTTACAACAAAGGGCAATATAATTAGTCCTACTCCAACAGCTATGGTAATATATAGATTTTCTATGAAATAAGGAAATACCATAAGTATAATACCACTAATGAGTGGTATTATTTTATCTTGCTTTTTGCCATATATAAAAAAAGACATTCCAAACAACCCAAAGAATACTCCCCATAAAAAAACGGTTTCTTCCATTATAGACTACCTTTGCTATTCTTTATAAAATTTAAAAGCCTATATATTTATACTGTATACCTTCTAGCACCCATAAATCTTTCACTATAAAATCCGCCTGATAAACTCGCTATAACAACTTGATGCTTGGCAGAACTTGCATGAATAAATTGGTTGTTTCCTATATACATACCAACATGATTTACTTTTCCTGTCATATGTTTTGATGTATCAAAAAATACAAGATCACCTTTTTTCATATCACTTCTATCAACTTTTTCACCACTGTTAAATTGTGCATATGCTGTTCTAGGCAATGTAACACCTTGTTTTTTAAAAATAAACGATGTAAATCCAGAACAGTCAAATGTATTTGGTCCACATGCACCCCATACATATCTATGTCCCAAAAATTTACTTGCACTAAATGGAACAGATGCATAGCTTAAAGAGTCTGCTACATAGTTTTTCTTTTCTACATTGGTTCTCTTTAAGTTAAATGAAAACATATTATGATTATTTTCGCAACTGCCCTCTGGTATAGTTATGCTTCTTCCAATATCTAGTTTTTCGCCTATTGAAATGTTATTAGTGCGTCTAAGCTTAGCTGTATCTATACAGTTTGAATGAGCAATAGCCGTTAGTGTATCACCTTGTTTGATTTTATAAATTTTTGCTTCTGCAAAGTTTGATATTAGTAGTAGTGCTGAAATAAAAAAAATATTTTTTTTCATTAAAATCCTTTGTTTTTTGGCATTGGTTTTTTAATTTAATAAAAATTGTATCTTAAAAAAATTAACAGAATATAAATGTGATTGAATTATTAGATTAAGAAAAATGAATTTTGCCAGCCGATATGGCTAACAAATTTAGAATTTATTTAGAAATTGCTTCTTTTGCAGTCTTTGCTAATGTAGCAAAACTTTCTGGTGCATTCATTGCCATATCAGATAAGATTTTTCTATCAAGTTCAATATTTGCAAGTTTAAGTCCATGCATAAATCTTGAATAGCTTAAATCATTAAGTCTTGCTGCTGCATTGATTCTAATGATCCAAAGTCTTCTAAAATCTCTTTTCTTTCTTCTTCTGTCACGGTAAGCATATACCAAAGATCTCTCTAGCTGCTCTTTTGCTTTTCTGAAGTGTTTTCTTCTTCCGCTATAGAAACCTCTAGCTAGTTTCAATAATTTTTTATGTCTTCTTCGTCTAACGACGCCTGTTTTTACTCTCATAGTGTTCCTTTACCTTTTTTGTTTAGGTGTCAAGCTTTGGCTTGAACTTGTCCCGTTATAAGGGAGTCAATCTTTATAATTAGCGATTTCTCGCGGGTAGCTAAATTATTTTATCCTACTATCATGTGCTTGATTTTATGTGCATCAGCAGCATCAACAGTTTTTGGACTATTCATTTGTCTGTGGTGTTTTCCGTCAACTTTTGTCAAAATATGGCTTCTAAAGGCTGTGCCTCTTTTAATTGTTCCATTTTTTTTGATTTTAAATCTCTTAACAGCACCCTTAACGCTTTTCATTTTAGGCATATGCTTCTCCGTTTCATTTTTAAAATGGGTGGCTATTTTACCATAAAAATATAAATTATAGATTAAACTACAAATACCCTATTTTGCTCTAAGGGCATTTGCGATTGCAAACATCCTTGTAAATACAGTAATAAACGAGCCCAAAAATATTATCCATGCTGCTATAATCAAAGCATAATTTGTAGAAAGAGTTAAACCTTCTAGTGCTCCAACGATACAAGCTATAGTCATAACCGCCATTCTATGTTGTTTTGCCATAGGCCCTCTAAAATCCTGTGCCAACCCCAAAGATCCACCAAGCAAACGAATGTAAGCAGTAAACATTGCCATAAGTGCTCCAGCCCATCCTAACCACTCTATACCTATGGCATATCCAAGAGCGATAATCAAAAAAGAATCCGCAAAACGGTCTGGTATCTCATTGTACATTGCACCAACTGGTGTTTTTTTGCCACCCTCTATCGCTACCATGCCGTCTAGTAGATTGCAAATTAACCTTGCTTGTATCATAAGCACCACAAAAACAAGAGCAACTGGAGATTTGCTTACTATTAACACCAAAGCTCCTATGGCAGCAAAAAATATACTAACCACTGAAACAGTATTTGGCGTAATTCCCCAAGAAACCAATTTTTGTGCACTAAACTCAGCCCATTTGGCAGAGCGACTTTTTATGGGTCTTCTGTTTTCTATATTTTCTTGCATTTAAACTCTTTGTATATTTTTTATTTTCTGTATTGTTTCATATAATACTCATCTGATTTTTTGCTATCGCCTAACATATCATATACCCTACAAAGATTGCCATATGTAGCGATTGTACTTGGATGATTTACTCCAAATGCCTTTTCGCGAATAGCAAGAGATTTTAAATAATATCCTAATGCCTTTTTGTATTCTTGTGTATCATAATAGAGTGTTCCTATATTCTCATAACTATTGGCGGTATCTGGATGTTCCAAGCCTAGAACTTTCTCTCTAATTGTAACAGCTTTTTCATAATACTCTATTGCTTTTTGATAATTCATTACATTATGATAAATTACTCCTGTATTACTATAAACCGTTGCGATGTCAGAACTTTGGGTATCTAAACCTTGTTCACGAATTTCAATGGCTTTTAGATAGTAGCCCAAAGCTTGAGAGTAATTTGACATACTATCATAAAGTGCTCCTAAATTATTGTAAGTTGTAGCTATGGAAAGATTCTTTGGATCTGAATCTTTTTTATAAATAGCAATAGCTTTTTTATAATATTTTATAGCTTCTTGAAAATCTTCTCCATCCCGATAAGCCAACCCAATATTATTATAAACATTTGCGGTATCTATGCTTTTAAATCCAAGCACTTTTTCATATATGACGATTGATTTTTGAAAACATTGTTTAGATTTTTCATATTCGCCAACTTGTTCATAAAGCAAACCTAAGTCGTTATAGCTATATGCTAATGCCAAACTGTTTTTGCCTAATAACTTTCTTTGAAGATTTATAACTTCATTGAGTGCTTTTATGGCTTGTGGATACTTGATATCATTTTCGTACTCTTGAGCTTTTTTTTGAAGAGGTGCTATGGCACTATATGGCTTATACATCTCATTCCATCCATCTAGTCCTTTTTGGATTGCATCTTTTTTGTCTGGATAAAGTTTAAAGAGTGTTTTAAAATCATCTTGCATTGGCTCATCATCATTGACATATTTTAAATATATTTTATATTTCTCTATAGCCTTTTTAAAATTTCCACTAAGAAGATAGCTGTGTCCTGCATTTGCGGATGCAAAAAATTGTTTGTCTTTTGATACTGCTTTTTTGGCTACTTTTATACTTTTATCAAGTTCTCCACTAAGCAGATAATACCAAGAAGCGGAACCGTCTTTGTTTGTTTTGTACTCTTCTCCTGCTTGATGACAATATGTTTTTACGAGATTGATATCTATAGGCTCTTGTTTGGTAGCATCATTGCAATTATCTCTTATATCTTTTGCACTTAAGTTCATAGTTAATAACGCGATTGCGCTTAAAGATAATATTATAGTTTTTACTCTTATCATACTTATATCCTTTATTTGTATTCAAAAAAATTAATTATTTTTTATTTTTCTTATTATAATAAAAAATAGCATAATACTTAATGCTGGAAACCAAACCCAAAGTAATTCTGATTTGACAACAGCTAATCCAGCTGGGCTAAAAAGACGATGAAGACTTAGTGGAGACACTTGGATGAATTGTTTAGGAAAGAAAAATCTTTGCTCTGTAAAAGGCCAAAAAAAGGCTATTCCCAAACCACCATTAGTCAACATATCAAGAAGCCCATGTGATATTGTAGCTATAAATACAAAGATAAATGCAACCAAAGGTTTAGTTTTTAATTTACTATAAAATAGGGCGGCGAATATACCGAGAATAATGGCAAACAAAATAGAGTGAGTAAATCCACGATGACCCAATTGATCAGAATAGGCGATGCCTAAACGAAATGCAACAACATCAAAGTCAGGCATTATAGATGCTATAAATCCAACGAAAATCAATCGTCTCGAAATTACATCACGCCCTAAACCAACGCCGGCCGCAAGCGGAACAGCAACATGAGAAATTATGGTTGGCACTTATCACATCCTAATAATAAATATCCTATGAGTTTTATTTTTTCTTAGGAACTATATAAAGAGATATGTATCTACCTTCTTGTTGTATGTCTTTTTCGATAGCCGCAACATCTTCTAGCATTGGCCATACTTTTTTAAGCACATCCTCGCCCCATTCAGGATTTTGCATCTCACGACCTCTCAAAAATACGCGAAGTTTTACATGTTTGCCTTTTTCTATAAATTCTCTAGCATGTTTGACTTTGTAGTTAACATCATTTTCTGCGATTTTACAAGAAAATTTGATTTCTTTGATTTCAATAATTTTTTGATTTTTCTTTGCTTCTTTTTTTCGTTTTTCCATCTCATAGCGATGTTTTCCGAAATCCATTACTTTTGCAACTGGAGGGGTTGCATCAGGTGAAATAAGAACTAAATCTAGCCCTTTGCTTTCTGCAATTTTAAGTGCTTCTTGTTTCGATATTATTCCAAGTTGTTCGCCATCATCTGAGATTACTCTAAGTTCGCTTGATCTAATCTCATCATTCATTTGTGTTTCAGGTTCTTTGCTTTTGCCTTTGTTATTATTGAACTTCTCTTTGCTCAAATTTTTCCTTCTTGTAGTTGTTTTGATAATTGTAGCATAAATTCTTCTTGTGTAAGATTATATTGCTCTTTTGCTCTTCTATCTCTAACGGCAACGCTTCTATTTGCTACTTCTTCATCTCCTATGATAACAACATAGGGAACTCTTTGTTTTTCTGCATTTCTGATTCTTTTGTTTAAGCTATCGTTTTTGTCATATATCTCACTATCGATATCTATACTCATCATAGCTTTTTGCAACTCTTTGGCATATTCTACATGAGATTCGGCAATCGGAACAAATATAACCCCAGTTGGAGCGATAAACAATGGAAACTCTCCTGCAAAATGTTCAGTTAGTATCGCTATAAATCTCTCGAAAGACCCCAATATAGCCCTATGAATCATAACTGGCTGTTTTCTTGAGTTGTCTTCTGCTACATATTCAACATTAAATCTTTGTGGTAAATTAAAATCAACTTGTATAGTTCCGCACTGCCATTTACGCCCAAGTGCGTCTGTTATCTTAACATCTATTTTTGGACCATAAAATGCCCCACCACCTTCATCTATACCATAAGGTAGATTATTTTCATTAAGTGCCTCTTTAAGTGCATTTGTCGCAATATCCCAAACCTCATCATCACCTATAGCTTTTTCTGGCTTAGTTGATATTTCCATAGTATAATCAAAACCGAATTTTTTCATAACACTATCAACAAATTCTACAACTTCAAGAACAACTGGTTTGATTTGCTCAGGAGTACAGAAAATATGTGCATCATCTTGTGTAAATTCTCTAACTCTAAGTAGTCCATGAAGAACTCCTGATTTTTCATGTCTATGAACAACGCCATACTCATAGTATTTGAGTGGTAAATCACGGTAGCTTTTGCCAGATTGTTTAAATATCTGTATATGTCCTATGCAGTTCATTGGTTTTATACCATACTCTTGTTCATCAATTTCGGTCAAATACATATTTTCACCATAACATGCATAATGCCCAGATGTTCTCCACATATCGGCTTTTAATATCTCTGGTCCACGAACTGGCTCATACCCTCTTTGACGATGAGCTTTGTGCAAAATCGCTTCTAGTTTAGCTCTAAGTCTTGCGCCTTTTGGTAACCAAAATGGAAGTCCTCCACCAGCTTCTTCATTGAACATAAACAATTCAAGCTCATTGCCTAATTTCCTATGATCTCTTTTTTTTGCCTCTTCTATCATATCCATATGTGCTTTTAGGCTCTCTTTGTCTGCAAATGCTATACCGTATATACGAGTGAGCATTTCGGCTTTTTCGTCTCCACCTAAATATGCCCCAGCAACTCTTGTTAGTTTGAAGTTATGCAGCATTCCAGTTGTTGGCACATGTGGTCCACGACAAAGATCTTCAAAATCACCTTGTTTATATATAGAAACTTTTTCGTCAGGTATTCTTGATAGAACTGCTTGTTTTAAATCGTCATTGGCAAATTTGCTCAACGCATCACTCTTTGAAATTTCATATTTTTCTATTTTGGCTTTTTTCTTGATGATCTCTTTCATTTTGTTTTCTATAGTTTTGAGATCTTCTTCGCCTATTTTTCCCTCAACTCTAAAGTCATAATAAAATCCTTCATCAACAGTAGGTCCTACAAAAAATTGTACATTTCCATAAAGCTCTAAAATCGCTTGAGCCATAAGATGAGCCGTTGAGTGTCTAATAATCTCTAATGCTTCTGGGCTGTTGTCATAATAAACTTCGCTCAATTTTGAAATATCATCTGCACTTTGGGTGTCTATAAGGTTACCATTTATATCTTTGTAACCTATAACTATTTTGTCCATACTTGAACCCTTTTAAATTCTCATTTATTGTTAAAAATGGGCTTATTATATCAAAAAAATTTTAAAGTGATTTTTTGTTTATTTTTGATTAATTGCATTCTTGGTTTTTTTGTTGTTCCTTAATGTCTGCTTTTCAATGGCTGATTTAGCAATTTTTACATATTTTTCTTTGAGAATATTAATCTCTTCATCATCGAGATCCTCGATATCAAGAAGTGAATTTTTTGCCTTTTTTGTTACATTTATAAGTTCATCAAGCTTTACTTGTATGGCTTCTGTATCTCTATTTTGTGTATTTTGTATAACAAAAACCATTATAAAAGTTATAATTGTGGTTGCTGTATTTATAACAAGTTGCCAAGTGTCACTAAAATGAAACAATGGTCCTGTTAGTAACCATACAGCGATAAAAGCGATAGCTAAAATAAAAGTTATGGATTTGCCAGCTATTTGAGAAAACTTTTTTGTAAATTGAGTATATTTAATCATTTTAAAAAACCTTTTTATTCTTTATATTTTTGAACTTGGTATATGGATATCTCAGGATGCTTTTCTAAACAATTTCCAGATAAACCTGCTTTTTGACACAAGTGTCCAAAAAAATCATAAAAATCACTCAGCTCTTCCCATACTTGAGGCAAAAATGTAGCCCTATGTCCTGCATAGTTTAAGATAACCCCATCAATGTTTGGACGAATTTTATTTTTTAGATCATCAATATCATCATAATATAACTCTTTCGGCTCACTCAAAACAGAAACCTCTATAGAAATTTCATCAAATTCACTTTGTGTTAATGGTAAAAATCTAGGGTCATGTTTCGCAGCTGAGACTGCATTATTGATTACATCTTCGTATAATTTTTGATGTGCTACCAAAGATCCTATACATCCCCTTAGTGCATGATTTGATTTTGTATTAAGAGTTACAAATGCTGCACCATTTTCATTAAGCCATGGGTTTTCTTTTAAAAATTTTTGCAAATCAACATTATGAGATAGTCCAACGGATTCAGCTATAGCAGCGCGAGCCAAAGAGAGCAATACATCTTTCATGACAAATCCTAAAAACTAAATTTAGATAATTATACATCATGTTTTGATATTTTAATAAATATGTTTATTTTTGAGAAGAGTATGGTGATCACGATTGGACTCGAACCAACGACCCCTACCATGTCAAGGTAGTGCTCTACCAACTGAGCTACGCGATCAATAAGGGTAAAATTATATCAAAAATGATTTAAATTTGACTATATCTCGATATAGTCCAAGTCTTCATGAAATGTTTCTTTAGTGTAGTAAAGCATTATAAAACCAAGTGCAAATACAACTATTCCAACAACAACTGCTGAGCCAAGAATTCCAAGTGGACCTTTAAGGAGCATAAAGCTCGATGTTACTGGTACTAATGACCCTCTAACAAAATTAGGTACAGTTGTTGCTACGGTTGCACGAATATTTGTTCCGAATTGTTCTGCTCCCATAGTGATAAATAGTGTCCAATAGCCGCTAAAAATACCGAGCAAGAATATTGCGAAATAGAATATATTTGCACTTACTCCTTCTAAACTAAAATAAAATAGTGCTGTTGCCATAGAGAGTATAAGAAAAATATTATATGCTTTTTTCCTACTTTGAAGTTTTTGAGAAAGCATTGCACTTGCTAAACTTCCAATACTTAACCCTATATAACAATATGTAAGCGATACGCCAGCCTTTATTTCTCCAACGATTGATAACTCTTTTGCAAATTCAGGAGAAAATATAACTAAAATACCAACAACATACCAGATAGGAACACCTATTAATATCGCTTTGATATATTTTACAAACAAATCTTTTCTCTTAAATAGCCATATGAAATCGCCTCTTTTGACATCATCGCTAACATGATGTACAAACATCTCTGATTCTCTGACTTTAAATCTAAGAAAAAGTAGAGTAAATCCTAAAACTCCTCCAAAGATATAAGCATTTTGCCAATCAAAAGAAGTTGCGACAATATTTGCAATAACAACGCCTAGAACACCAATGGCTGAAACCATCATAATGCCATAACCCCTAAGCTCTTTTGGAAGTATTTCGGAAATCAAAGTAACACCAACGCCAAGCTCTCCAGCAAGTCCAATCCCAGCAATAAATCTCAAAATTGCATACTGCTCTACATTTGTTATAAATGCATTTAAAATATTTGCAACTGAATACATAATAATCGAAGCAAAAAGAACGGATAATCTTCCTTTTTTATCACCCAAAATGCCCCAAAGAATTCCTCCAAGGAGCATACCAAGCATTTGAGCATTTAATATATTTGTTCCCCACTCCATGACTTCATTGGGAGCAAGTCCAAGGTCAGTTAAGCTCTTTACTCTTACAACCCCAAAAATTACAAGATCATATATATCGACAAAATAACCCATTGCAATGACAATAACAGGTAAAACTAAAACCTCTTTAAATGTTTTTATCACTTAAGTGCCTCTTTGTCTAATTCACCACTTTTTAGTTTTGCCAAATAATCATTTAGCATTATTTTTACCTCGCTAGACATCACGATAAGTCCAAAAATATTTGGTATAGCAAGAGCCAAGAATAACACAGTACCAAAGTCTACCATTGTGCCTGTATTTACAATTGTTGCCATAATAATAAATGCCAAATAAATAATTTTATATATCATAATACTTTTTGTCCCAAAAAGATAAGCCCATGCTATTTCTCCATAATAAGACCAAGCAATCAATGTTGAAAATGCAAACATAAATATCGAAAAGCTAAGTATTGCAGGAAACCACCAGATAACTGTTCTAAATGCTTCTGCGGTAAGTGCTGATCCGTTTCTTGCATCCATCAAAGCACAAAAACTTCCGCTAGGATCACAAACATTTGTTGTAATTATCACAAGTGCTGTGGTTGTACAAACTACAACAGTATCAATAAATGGCTCATATAGTGCAACCATTCCTTGTCGAACTGGATATTTAACTTTTGCTGTTGAGTGTGCAATAGGAGCTGAACCAATACCAGCTTCACTTGAAAATGCAGCTCTTTGAAACCCTTGTACTATCACACCTATTATTCCTCCAGCTACTGCAGTTGGAGCAAAAGCACCTATAAAAATATCTTTAATGGCAAGTGGGAGTTTGTCAATGTTGACAAAAAGAACAAAAAGTGCAGCTATCATATAAACACCCACCATAAGTGGTACTATTTTTTCTGTAGTTTGAGCAATTCTTTTTACCCCTCCAATAAGAACGAAACCTGTCAAGAAAGCAATAGATATGCCAAATACCCAGGGATATTCTTTAAAAAAACTTATCTCATTGCTGACTGCTCCTAATGCTTGAGAAACTTGAAATGTATTACCTCCACCTATCGCTCCAAATATTAAAAATATAGCAAAAATAACAGCCAATGCTTTTCCAAGTTTTGGATATCCTCTTTGAGTAAATCCTTTTTTAAGATATCCCATACCTCCGCCTATTATGGTTCCATCTGGCAAAAACTCTCTATATTTTAAAGATAATGTGACTTCGGTAAATTTTAGTGTCATACCCAAGAACCCTGCTATTATCATCCAAAATGTTGCACCTGGCCCACCAACTGCTATGGCGATAGCAACTCCAGCAATATTTCCCAATCCTACTGTAGCAGAAAGTGCAGTAGTAAGAGATTGTCTTGGTTCTATTAAACCAACATCATCTTTTGTTTTATATTTTCCCATAATAATCTTATATGAATGTGCAAACATTTTAAGGTTTATGAAGTTAAATTTGATAGTCAAATAAACTCCACCAAAGATAAGCAGAGCAACAACAAAAGGAACTTTTGTGCCTTCAACCAAACCAAATAAAATATCAAAAAACAATACAGAATCTAAAAAACTAGTAAATTGTAAAAAAAATTCATTCATTGGCGCTCTTTATGTTGAAATAATTTTATATTTTATAGAAAAAATACTAAATAGTACATATAATAATTTTAAATGGTCACAATACATATAATACTTAATAATTTTTAAATATAAAAATATGATATACTTTGCGTATGTAAATGAAAAGGATTGCTATGCAAGTAGATATAGGGAAGCTGCTTCTTAGGGTAATGGTTGGTGGACTTATGTTGTTTCATGGGGTTGCAAAAATATCACATGGTATAGGTTTCATAGAAGGAACATTGATAGCAAAAGGCTTGCCGCAAATGATGGCTTATGGAGTATATATAGGGGAGGTTGTGGCCCCAATAATGCTTTTAATAGGATTTAAAAGTCGTATAGCAGGGGCTATTATAGCATTCAATATGTTGATGGCTCTATTTTTAGTGCATTCAAATGAAATGCTTCGAATATCAGAAACTGGTGGTCTGACAATTGAACTTCAGCTATTTTATTTACTAAGCTCTATAGCTATAATGTTTTTTGGCTCTGGTAAATATGCTGCAAAAAGAGACTAATATCTCAAAAAGGTATGTGTTGTGGAAAATGATAATATAGAAAAATTGATTTCCAAACTCACACCTCAAGAAAAGCATATAATCATAGACAAAGGCACGGAGAGACCTTTTAGTGGAGCATTACTTGAAAATAAAGAAAGTGGCACTTATGTATGCAAACTATGTGGTAGTGAACTCTTTAATTCAAACTCAAAATTTAATTCACATAGTGGATGGCCAAGTTTTGATGATGCATTGCCTGGTGCAATAAAAGAAATTTCAGACGATGACGGTAGAAGAGTTGAGATTATTTGTGCTTCGTGTGGTGGACATCTCGGGCATGTATTTAAAGGTGAGGGTTTTACTGACAAAAACACTAGACATTGTGTCAACTCGTTGTCTATAGATTTTAAAAAGAGTGTCAAGTGAAATTAAAAGAAGCCTATTTTGCAGGTGGGTGTTTTTGGGGAATGGAGTATTTTTTCAAAAAACTTAATGGTGTCGAAGATGTAGTTTCTGGATATATGGGTGGTGATACTAAAAATCCAACTTATAAAAATGTATGTTATGACAATACTGGTCATATAGAAGTTATCAAAGTTGCTTACAATCCAGAAATTATAAGTTATGAAAAATTGGTTAAATATTTTTTTGAGATTCATGATCCAACTCAAAAAAATGGACAAGGACCAGACATAGGACATCAGTATATTTCGGCTATTTTTACAAGTGATGAACAAGAAAAAGAAGTCATAAATAAACTAATAAAAGAATTAAAAAACAATGGCTTTGAAGTAGCAACAAAAATTTTTGACCTTGTGCCTTTTTATAAAGCCGAAGATTATCATCAAAACTACTATAACAAAAATAAACATATTCCATATTGTCACAAATATAATAAAAGATTTTGACAAAGTTTATTGAAAATTATGCTACGATAATATAATAATTATTTGGCAAAAGGATAGTGATGTCTCAAGGTGGGAAAAGGGTTCAAAAAAAAGAATCCATCATTCAAGCTGCACTTACACTATTTTCTGTATATGGATTTCACAAAACAACAATCCCAAATATTGCTAAAAGAATAGGAATGAGTTCTGGGAATTTATATAATTATTTTCCGTCGAAAGAGATTTTAGCTCAAGAGATTATCAAATATACATCTGAAGTATTAGGTGAAGAAATACGAAAAATAAATCAACAAAAAAAACTTACAACCTACAAAAAAATACATAAAATAGTTGAAGTTTATTTTAAGATGGCAATAGAAAAACCAGAAATGATAGAGTATTTTTTACGCGTTTATCTATCTCATCGAGAAGTATTTGTGGGTGAATGTCAAAGAATGGTTTGTGTGGCTGGTTTTATAACCGAGATTATGATATTTTTTTCAGATGGAGTAGAGTGCGGCGAACTTAGAGATCAGGACTTTTTTTCTGCTTTTGGACTTTTTATGGGATATTTAGGGGGCATGGCATTCTTAAATGGTGAGGCTATATTATCTCGTCCGCTTAAAGAATATACTGATGATATAACGCAAAATATATATAATGCACTAAAAACATAAAAATGCCAAAACTTAAAAAACCAACTATATTATGGCTACAGTCAATTACATGTAATGGCAATACTCATTCATTTTTTTCTCATCCAGACTTCGTAGCATTAATGCAAAAATTTGAAATAATACATCACCCTATTTTAAATACTAAATATACACTAGAGAATGTTGCTAATGAAAACTTAACATGTGATGTATTGGTATTAGAAGGTGCCTTTAGGCAAACCGGTATGAAAAAGGCAAACAAAGAAATATACGATATAGCACAAAAATATGCCAAAAAAGCCAAACATATTATAACTGCTGGAAGTTGTGCTACTTTTGGTGGGATATTTAGACAGTACGATACAAAATCAATTGGTGGATTTTGTTTTGATGGCGAACTTCCAAATGAAACATATAAGTTGTTCAAAAAAAAGCTTATATCCATACCAGGATGTCCTGCACATCCTAGATGGATAGGAAGTGTATTGTCTATGATTTTAACGCACAGACAAATTCCACTAGATGAGTTGCATAGACCGTTGGAAATTTATGCTTATAATGCTCATGTTGGGTGTTCTAGAAGTGAATATTATGAATGGAAGATAGATGTATCAAGATATGGGCACAAGGAAGGATGTTTATTTTATGATCATGGATGTCAGGCTCCTTTTACTCATGCCAATTGCAACAAAATTCTTTGGAATGAAATAAGTTCGAAAACAAGAGTTGGAACGCCTTGTTTTGGATGTACAGAGCCAACATTTCCTAAAAAAAATTTATGGCACACGACTACACTTATGGGCATACCAGCTTCCATGCCGATTGGTATACCAAAAAGAGCATATCTAACAATTGCTGGTATTGCTAAAAGTTTTACTATAAAACGTTTAAATGAACCTATTATAAAGTATAAAAAATGAAAATAAAACATTTTGTAGAAAAAGTAGAGGGTGAAACAGAGCTTGAATTTGATTTTAAAAATGGTATTGTAAATAATGTAAATATAATTTTTCCATTTTATAGAGGTATAGAAGAAATATTAAAAAGCAGGGATGCTTTAGATGCACTAGTGATTACTCCTAGAGTTTGTGGAATTTGTAATCATGCACATCTTATAGCTAGCACAAGGGCTATAGAAAATGGGCTTATAGATGCTGGCGTTAACATCCATCTTACCCCAAAAGCAATATCTTTGCGTGAATTTACACTATGTTGTGAAATAATTCAAAGTCATTTTAAATGGTTTTATTTGGTCGCCATGCCCCAATTGGCAAATTTAAATAAATTAACAATTTCCGACAACCACATACTTAAAGCTTCTTGGGTTAGCATAAATACAGTTAAAGCATTAGCAATTTTTGCAGGACAATGGCCGCATTCTGGTTATGTAGTTCCTGGCGGCGTAAGTTGTGATCCTACTTATGAGGAGATTATTCAAGCGGAAGCCTTAATTGATGATATTATAAGATTTACACAACAAGAATTTTTAGGCATTAGCATTGATGAGTATTACAAAACAAAAGAAATCTCAAATATAAATGGTGACATGATAGAAATCCTCAATATGCTAAACAATCAAAATATGCAAGAAAAAGGCAAAAGCTATAATAGGTTTTTAGCACTAGGAAAACATCTTGTATTTAAAGATGGACAATATGATCAAAATATATATGGTACTGCCAAGATTGAATATATTAAAGAACACATACAAACAGGTTCAAAAGCAAAATCTGTAGCCTATGAGAATAAATGCTACGAAGTTGGACCACTAGCAAGAGCGATATTAGAAAAAAATGATTTTATTATGGATATGCACAGCAAATATCAAGACAGTGCTTTAACTAGAGTTTGTGCGAGAATGGATGAAATTGTAAAACTTTTGATATATACAAAAAAATTATTGGCAAACTTAAATGTAAAAGAGTTGTCATGTACATTGCCTAAGTTTCCAAAAGATTTGGAAGCCAATGGAACAGGTATCGTAGAGGCTGCTAGAGGTTCATTGATTCATCAAAGCATTATCAAAGGGGGTAAAATACAAAACTATAATATAATAACCCCAACTCAATGGAATTTATCAAATGGTATAGAAAAAACCTCTGGAATAGCCACAAAAGCGATGAAAGGCAGCATAAACACAGAGGAAGCTACTTTTATATTTCGCACATTTGATGTGTGTTCTGTATGCACTACTCATTAAAAACTTATAATAATTATTAAGGATAATAATTAATATGAATATTTTTATTTATTTTTTATCTTTTTATATTTAATTAAGGTAACTTCTCTTACAATATGAATGATTATTCATTTATATTTAAGGAGGTAATGATGGAAAATTATGATAAATCTCTAAAAAAGATTTTTAAAAGTCGTCTGCAAGCTATACAAAAGCTTCCAAAAATTGACAACAACAAATCCATAGTTGATATTTTAGAAGAAAAAGGTATTAGTAGACGTGATTTTATGAAGTGGGCAAGTTATATGACTGCTTATCTTGGTCTCTCTTCGTCTTTTGTACCAACAGTTGCAAAAGCTGCAGAGGTCGCAGACAGATTACCTATCATATGGTTACACATGGCTGAGTGTACAGGATGTAGTGAAAGTTTACTTAGAACTGATACTCCAACGATAGATTCTTTAATATTCGATTATATATCTCTTGAATATCATGAAACTATAATGGCTGCATCAGGGTGGCAAGCTGAACAAAACTTAGAAGGTGCGATTGAAAAATACAAAGGTAAATATATCCTAATGGTTGAAGGTGGAATACCAACAAAACTAGATGGACACTTTTTAACTCTTGGTGCTTTTGCAAAAACAGGTCAGGATGTAGCAAAAGAAGCTGCTGATGGAGCTGCTGCTATATTTGCCATAGGTACATGTTCTAGCTTTGGTGGTATACAAGCTGCTGCGCCGAACCCAACAGGAGCTGTGCCATTGAGTGAAATAACTGGTAAACCTGTTATAAATGTACCAGGTTGTCCGCCAAGTGAAAAAAATATTGTTGGAACGCTATTGCATTATATTTTATATGGTACGCTTCCAGCACTTGATGCATACAACAGACCAAAATGGGCTTATGAAAATAGAATTCATGATTTATGTGAAAGAAGAGGTCATTTTGATGCTGGAGAATTTGTGCAAAGCTTTGGAGACGAAGGCGCTAAAAAAGGCTATTGTTTGTATAAAATGGGATGTAAAGGACCATATACTTTCAACAACTGTTCAAAAGAGAGATTTAATCAACATACAAGTTGGCCTATACAAGCTGGACATGGTTGCATAGGTTGTAGTGAGCCACAATTTTGGGACAAAATGGGACCTTTTGAAGAGCCTATGGCAGATCATCTGTTCCATGGTCCTTTTGGAGGACTGGGCGCTGATGCGACAGTTGATAAAATTGGGATATCACTTTTAACAGTAACAGCTATAGGGATTGCTGCACATGCCGCAATTTCTGCAGTTAAGCCACCAAAAGAATAAGAAAGGAGATAAAATAATATGTCAAAAAGAGTTATCGTAGATCCTATAACAAGAATAGAGGGACATTTAAGAGCGGAGGTTGTAGTTGATGATAACAATGTCGTCCAGCAAGCCTACATGTCATCAACACTTTGGCGAGGACTTGAAGTTATTGCCAAAGGAAGAGATCCTAGAGATGTTCCTTTTATGATGCAAAGAATTTGTGGAGTGTGTACATATTCACACTTTCTAAAAAGTACTATGGCTGTTGAAAATGCACTTGGCATTAAACCGCCATTAAACGCAGAACTCACAAGAACATTGATGAATGCTGCACTATTTATACATGACCATCCAGTTCATTTTTATCACTTACATGCTCTAGATTGGGTAGATATAGTTTCAGCACTTAGTGCGGATCCTAAAAAAGCTAGCGAATTGGCATTCAAATATAGTGACAATCCTATAGCCACAGGTGAAGCGGAATTGAAACTAGCACAAGAAAAAGCCACGAAATTGGCAAAAAGTCCACAAGGCTTAGGACCATTCGCAAATGGATATTGGGGGCACAAAACATATAAATTTAGTCCAGAACAAAACCTCATAGCACTTTCTCACTACTTGAAAGGACTTGAATTCCAAAGAGAAGCCGCTCAAATGTTAGCTATTTTTGGTGGTAAACAACCGCATCCACAAAGCTTAACTGTTGGTGGTGTAACTTGCGTAATGGATCTTTTAAGTCCATCTAGAATGGGTGAATATTTAGTAAAATTCCAAAATGCTAAGAATTTTATAGATAATGCTTATTATGCTGATATTTTGATGGCCGCGGATGCATACAAAACAGAGCCTTCTGTTGTTAAACCAGTTGGCGTTAAAAACTTTATGTGCGGAAAAGAGTTCATGGTTGGCGAAAATGATTACCTATTTGAGGGTGGTTATATCCTTGATGGTGATTTGACAAAAGCATTTGATGTTAATGAAGATTTAATCACAGAAGATGCTACTCACTCATGGTACAAAGACAATGGTCCATTGCATCCTTATGATGGAAAAACAGAACCTAACTATACAGGCTATATCGATGGTCAAAGCGTAGGGGCAAAAAATACTCTAGAACAAACCAAACTTATCAATGAAAAAGATAAGTACAGCTGGATTAAATCTCCAAGATACAATAGCAAACCTATGGAAGTTGGACCACTGGCCTGCTTACTTGTTAACTATGTAAAAGGAAATAAAAAAGTTGTTGATACTGTTGGTGAATTTTTGCAAAAAACAGGATTGCCTGCTGCTGCACTTTTTACAACTCTAGGCAGAACAGCTGCTAGAATGCTTCAAACAAAAATCATCGCAGACAATACTCTTACGGCTTTCCATAATCTTATAGAAAACCTAAAAGTAGATCAAACAACATGTGCTCACTATGTAATTGATAAAGACAAAGAGTACAAAGGTCGTGGTATAGGAGATGTCCCAAGAGGAATGCTTAGCCACTGGGTAAGAATCAAAAATGGTGTAGTTGAAAATTACCAAGCAGTTGTTCCTTCAACTTGGAATGCTGGACCAACAGATGCCAAGGGTCAACATGGTGCTTATGAAGCAGACTTGATTGGTCTAAAAATAGAGGACTTAACGAAACCTTTAGAAATAATTCGTATCATACATTCATACGATCCGTGTATAGCATGTGCTGTGCATGTTATGGACACAAAAGGCAATAATCTAGGTGCCTATAAAGTTGATCCACTATATGATAAATGTAGTGTATAAAGGAGGTTTATAATGGCACAATTAAACGAATCTCTTAAAATACCATGCAAAGAAGAAGAGGTTGAGTTTGGTGTTGCTTTTCGTTGGCAACATTGGATTAGAGCCCTATCTATTGTTGTATTGGCAGTAAGTGGATTTTATCTTGCATATCCATTTTTATCGCCGCCAGTTAACGCTGAACCAACTGGATTTTTATATGCACTTTTTAGAAGCTGGCATGAAATATTTGGTTTTGTGTTGATTTCTGTTATTTTATATAAAACTTTCCTATTTTTCTTTAGCAAACAACATGCTAATGAAAGAACTTCACTAGGTGATTTTTTAAATCCAAAGGTTTGGATGGCACAAATAAAATATTACCTATTGATAGAAAAACACCCAGCGATTAAAGGTGCATACAATCCATTGCAATTTGTCGCTTATGTTAGTTTTTATATAATGATTTTTTTACTTATTCTTACAGGTTTAATTCTGTATACTAATGTTTATCATAGTGGATTTGGTGGCTTAATTAATGGTCCTATGAGATTTTTTGAATCACTATTTGGGGGACTATCTACCGTTCGCCTATTTCACCACATTTTAACATGGGGTATCATCTTATTTGTTACAGTGCATGTGTATATGGCAATTTATAACTCTATCTTTGGCAAAGAAGGTGGGATGGATGCTATATTTAGTGGACTCAAATGGAAGAAAAAACACTAATTTTATTTTAATCTCTCCAGAATAGGAGAGATTAAAAAACCACTACAAAAATAAAATATTAAAAAAATAGTCAAAATAATATCTTTACATACTAAGTAAAAATATTTTTACCCAAATATCTAATTTTTATTTTATAATAATGAAGATTTTTTTAATATTTTACAACAGGAGCTAACAGGTGAAAATCTTGATATTGGGGATAGGAAATATATTGTTTGGTGATGAAGGAATCGGAGCACATCTCGCAAACTATCTTGATGAAAAATATGATTTTGTATCACAAGAGCATACCGTTGATATTGTAGATGGAGGAACGTTGGCACAACTGCTTATTCCAACTATTACGCAATATGATTATACTATTTTAATAGACTGTGTAAACACAGATGATGGTAAAATAGGTGATGTTTATTTCTTTGATTTTGAAGCTGTTCCAGAAAATATAACATGGCAGGGAAGTGCTCACGAAGTTGAGATGTTGCAAACATTACAAATGATTCAACTCATGGGCGACTTGCCACCAACTAAAATAGTAGGAGTAATCCCATATGTGATAGGAGAAAATTCTACATTTGAAATGACAGATGAAGTTATGAAAGCTTCTGTTTTAATGGAAGACATAATTATCAAACACCTTACCTCTTTGGGTATAAAGTCTCATATTAAAAAAGAATGTTTACTGAAAGATATTGCAAAACTATCATATAAAAGAGGTATATAGTGATTTTAAAATTTTCATTTGAGTACACATCAACATCACAATTAGTTGAAAAAATAATTGCTAGAACACTAAAAGAAAGTATGCTTGATGGAAAAATAGTAAAAAATGGAGATAATTTATCTTTATATATAAACTCCGAAAGTGAAACAAAATTGGTAGAATTTGCAGATTTGCTTTCAAGCGAATTGCCACATTCTATATTTATAAAAAGTAGTTCTGTGGTAGTGGTTGAGGAATATCCTAATGATGTTTCACATGAATCAACAACTGATAGCAAACCAAAGTCACCATTTTGCCCACAATGCCTCAAAAAAGCAATTTCTCTCTATGATCCTTTTATCCAATGCGAAGTTTGTGGATATGATGTAGCAAAAAGCCCTCTTGTTTTCAAAAATTTTGCCAAAACCATAGAAGATGATAATAAAAAGATTTTTGAGAGCATTGCTTTTGTCATCAAAAATGGAGCGATTGTCAGGGTTAAAACAATGAATGGTTTTGTATTGCTTGGAATGCTTACAGAAAACAATTACAAAAAATTATTAGATGGATTTACGGTACTTTGTGTTGATTTGGCATCAGTATATAAAGCTTGTGATGTATCTGAAGTACAAGCTTTAGCCATAGGAAGTTTTGAAAAACCAATAATTAGAACTTTTGTAACTATGGACTTTAGAGAAAAACACCCATATATCCAAGATATAAATATAGATGTTAAAATGAGTGATGACTTAATTTTGGAGCTTATATGTCAAGAATTGAAAAAGATACAAATTGATTATATTTTTATCGCACCAGATGACTCAAATCAACATTCTATTGAACTTGACTTCTCTACACATATAAACCCTACTTTGCCACTATATGTTAGTATTTTAAATAATAAAATAAATGTTGTTTTAAAGGGTGATAGAGGCATATTGCCTTTTACGGCAAAAACTAATGGGAAAATACAACCAAATTTATATGCGATGACCGATATGTATACAACCTATACAAACGAAGATAGTATAAATATTGAGAATAATAAAAGCGTTATCGTTCCAAATGATATTGTTCTTTTTAAACTTCAAGAAGAAAATGCTGTTGGAAGTATTAAATTTCAAGCATGTCATGGTGCTTTTTATTCTGTAATAGCTCAAAATAATTTATGGAAAAATACTTCGATTGGACTATATTGCAGTAAAAAATATCCCAATAAAATAATGATTAATTCGCCAAAGTTTGGTCTTATTGATTATATGTTTTTTTCTTTTGAATTTAATAGTGTGGAAGAAATTTTTGACAGCTTGGAAAAAGAAGACAAAACAGCCCTAACGCTTGTAAAAAACTTTAAAAATAGATATGGTCTTAGTGAAAATATAGTATTTAAAAAATCACAAGAATTTAATGGTGAAATATTTTTAATTTGGGGTGCCATAGCAATAATGTTAGGTATATATAATGGCGATGATTTATATAAAGCTGGGCAAAAAGTAATTGAATTGGCTCAAGATTTTAGAGGAAAAAAAGGGCCAAGAATAGATTATAAAACTAAAGCTATGGCAAATAGAGAGGTTTTAGATGTATTGTGGACTATACGCACAGCAATGAGCTTTAAACTAACTGATATGGATAATTTGACACTTTGTTATGGAATAGTTGAAAGCTTTGCAGAATTTTTATCAAAACAAGTAGACCACATATCGTCAGAGCATGAAATTGGTGCTGTATGTATAACTGGTTCATTGTTTGAATCTTTAAAACTTTTAGAACATTCATATATAAATATATCTAAAAACTACAACACATGTTTTAATAAAGAACTTCCTCTCGATGAGGCAAACATTGGTTTTGGAATTATTTATACTGATGCCCAAAAATGACATATTCTACATATAAAATAAATATAAATGGCGTGGTACAAGGGGTTGGGTTCCGCCCATTTATATATACTTTAGCCTCAAAGCTTGGATTAAAAGGAAAAATAAGCAATGGAGCTAGTGGTGTAGAAATATATATAAATGCAACGACTGTCCAGCTAAAAGAATTTTTAGACAAAATAAACAAACATAAACCATCGCTATCTCAAATTGACAACATAATACACATTAAAGTTGACAATCAAATTTTTGAAAATTTTACAATAGAAAAAAGTGATAGTGGTGGAGAAAAAACAGTTAAAATTCCGCCTGACTTATATGTTTGCAAAGAGTGTCAATCAGAATTATTTGATCCAAACAATAGAAGATTTAACTATCCATTCATTACCTGTACACAATGTGGCGTGAGATACTCCATCATAACAAATCTACCATATGATAGAGAGTTTACTTCAATGTCTAGTTTTAAAATGTGCAAAGCTTGCAAAGAAGAATACAATGACCCAACAAATCGTAGATATCATGCACAGCCAATAGGATGTTTTGATTGTGGTCCAAAACTATCTTGGTTTGAAAATGACACTTGGCAAAAAAGCGACAAAGAGTATTCTGTTTTTATAGATAAAGCGGTTGATGCAATAAAAAATGGAAAAATTGTAGCCATAAAAGGCGTTGGCGGTTATCACTTGGTGTGTGATGCAACAAATAGTGATGCTGTAAAAACACTTAGAGATAGAAAAAATAGGCCGAGCAAACCATTTGCCATAATGACAAATGATATAAACATGGCAAAAAATTTAGCAGAAATATCTACAAATGAAGAACTATTACTAAACTCGCCTCAAAGACCTATTGTTTTGCTCAAAGCATTGCCTGATATATCAAAAGAAATATCTACTTTTGTTGCACCAAATATAAATACAATTGGAGTTTTTCTACCATACACTCCATTGCATCTTTTATTAATGAATAAATTAAATCGTCCGCTGATAGCTACTAGTGCGAACATAAGTGATGAACCATTATGCATAAATTTAGAATCTCTAAAAAAACTTAAAAATGTTTATGATGCCATACTTGATCACAACAGAGAAATTGTCAACGGTTGTGATGATAGCGTCGCGATGGTTGTTAAAGAAAAAACTGTTATGCTTCGTCGCGCAAGAGGATATGCCCCATTATCAATAAAACTTCCCTCTGTACTTAAAGAAAATATTTTGGCATTTGGTGCAAATCAAAAAAACACAATAGCAATTGGTTTTGGCAATGATGTAGTTTTATCCCCTCATATTGGAGATTTGGGCAACATAGAATCTGTAAATTATCTCAAGTCAAATGTAGAAACATTTACTAAACTTTATGATTTTAAACCAGATATTGTTCTGTATGACTTTCATCCACAATACGAATCAACAAAATTTGCCAAAGAAAATTATAAAAACACGCAAGGTGTATGGCATCATCATGCTCACATATTGTCTGTTGTAGCTGAACACAAAATAGAGCTTCCTGTTCTTGGCGTAGCCTTTGATGGAACTGGATATGGAGAAGATGGCACTTTATGGGGTGGAGAGTTTTTAGTCTGTAACAAAAATGGATTTGACAGAGTATTGTCACTTGAGCCATTTCTGCTTCTTGGTGGAGAAAAAGCTATCAAAGAACCAAGAAGGGTTGCATTGTCTATTTTATTTGATATATATGGCAAGGAAGCTATAAATTTAAATAATCATGTCATATCAGCATTTGAAAAAAATGAATTAGAAAATTTCTACACTATGTATGAAAAGAAAATAAATTCTCCAAAAACATCATCAATGGGAAGGCTTTTTGATGCAGTGGCTTCAATGCTTAATGTATGTCAAATTATAACTTTTGAAGGCGAAAGTGGGATGAGACTTGAAGAGTTATTTGATAAAAATATAAAAGAGTATTATGAATTTGATGTAATAAACAAAAAAATACAAATAGACAAAATTATAAAATCCATTCTAAGAGAAAAGGATAAAAAAATAGCAGTTTCGAAATTTTTTAGAACTATCGTAGAGATAATAAATTTTGTGCAACAAGATTATAAAAATATGCCTTTAGTTTTGAGTGGTGGGGTGTTTCAAAATCGTATTTTATTGTCTTTGTTGATTGAAAAATTTCCAAATATATACTTTGCACAAGCTATTCCGCCAAATGATGGTGGTATCGCATTAGGGCAAATTGCCAGCATGATGAATTTAGATTAGTTTACTCAGTATTTTCATCCTCTCTTGCTCATTATAATTAAATTTAAACTCGAGTTCTTTTATATAATAAAACAGATTTTGCTTACTCACGCCTCTATAATTTTTTATATGCAAAGAAAAAAAACTACGAAATTCATTAATTTTTGTTTGGTTTGATTGAAGTTTGATAAATTTATGAAATAAAAAAAACTTTTTAATCTCATCGCTTGTAAGTTTTTGAGATAGTGCAATGGATGGCATTAGTATGGTAAATATAGTTTGATTATCACTAAAGCATAATATGCTTTGGGTTTCATAAATATTTTTTTTATTAAGGGTATACACGAATTCTTCATATTCTACTATTTTACCCTTGTTTGATTCGAAGTCATTTTCCAAAAATACAGATATTGCATGTCTAAAGCGACCAAATATGTTAGAAATTTTGAGGTAAGAACAATCTAATATCTTTGATGCTTGCAAAGCATTTGTATTTTGACAAAATAACTCTATTGCATTTTGAATAAAAAGTTGTTTTTTAGGACTAAATTTTCTTTTGCATTTGGCACACTTTTTTAATCCATCGCAAAGGGAATAAGTATGATGATGGTTGCAATATATACATTTCATACTGTTAGTATATAAATTAAGTCCTTAAAGTATATAAGAAATATCTTTTTTAATATTCTTTTTACGCCAGAATATATACTATATCAATATATTAAATTTCAAAGGATAATTTATGCATATTCCTGATGGTTTCATTTCGCCCTCAACCTCTATTATTGCTTTGGCTATAGCTATTCCACTATGGTGGTATGGAATAAAACAAACTAAAAAGCTTTTAGAGAGCAGCGAAGACTCTGTAACTTTTTTATCATCTATGGCTGCTTTTTCGTTTTTGATAATGATGATAAATGTTCCAATCCCTGGTGGTACTAGTGGTCATGCTGTTGGAATGGCGGTATTGGCTATCTTGCTTGGACCTTGGGCAGCATTTATTGCCATTAGTGCTGTATTGTTTTTTCAAGCAGTCTTGTTTGGAGATGGTGGAATATTGACACTTGGGGTAAACTCTCTTGCTATGGGGTTTGTAGGCTCTTTTGCATCCTATTATTTGTATAAATTACTAGACAATAAAGCTTCGAAATCTGTAACTTTTTTTATTTCTGGTTATGGAGGCATGGTGGCAGCCAGCATAGCTATTGCTCTAGTGCTTGGGATACAACCGGCATTGTTTGCAGAAAATGGAAAAGCGCTCTACTTCCCTTTTGATCTTAGTGTTACAATTCCTGCTGTGGTAGGATCTCATATGTTAATATTTGGAGCGATTGAGGGGTTGGTAACAGTAGCTGTTGTGAAATTTTTTGAAAAAGTAAAAGGAGCCTCATATGTCAATGCGTAAAAAAGTAATAATATTTCTATTGGTAATGTTAGCTTTAACTCCATTTGGTTTGATTAGTGAATATCCAGCATGGGGCGAGTGGGGAGTTGAAGAATTTCAAACTATGGTGGGCTATATCCCCAAAGGTATGCCAAATGCAGGTATAGAAGCACCTATTCCTGATTATGACATTGGTGGATTAAGCCCTATTTTAAGCACTCTAATTAGTGCTACAATTGGAATTGTAGTAAGCTTTGGATTTTTCTTTGCCTTAAAACATATAAAAATTAAAAACAAATAGGTTTTGCGTGGAGCACAAGAAAAGTAAAATACTTTTAGCGATACTGGGCATTTTACTTATTTTTAGTGCCTCTGTATCAAATATAAAAATCCTTGCTATTTTAACAATTATTGCTTTTTTAATTTCCAAAGAAAAAATATCTGTATTAAAATTTTCATTTTTTGCAGTCTTTATATTCTCATTTTTATTGGCTCTTACTAATAGTATTTTTACTTATTATATAAATGGCTATATAGATATCAATCATCAAATAGTTTTTGTTTGGCGTTCTTTTGTTTTGACATATATGACGCTTGCTTTTGTAAATAGATATGGCATAATAGGCATATTTGGTATCACATCAAATATAAAGCTTTTTATCGTACTTTTTTTGGCAAAAAAAGAACTTTTTATGCGTTTATTGCAAGAAAGTTATGAGGCTGCCAAAAGCAGAGGTATGGATACTAGAAATTTAGGGGACACATTGAAGCTTATTGCATCTTTATCTATAACGCTTTTTCAAAAAGCATTGCAACTATCAAAAGAAAATGGTCAAGCACTTAAATCGCGGGGCTATCATGGTTGATTGTAAAAATATAATTTACAAACAAAATGAAAACCTTATACTAGACTCATTGTCGTTTAAAATAAACGAAGGAGAAAAAGTAGTTTTGCTTGGATTAAACGGGAGTGGGAAAAGTACTTTATTGAAACTCTTAAATGGATTATTATTTACACAATCTGGAGAATACAAATTTGATAATAATGCTATAAACCAGCCTTTTTTAAAAATAAAAAAAAACTTTTCATACTTTAGAAAAGAGTGCTCTTTGCTGTTTCAAAATATAGATGCTATGTTATTTTGTGAAAGCGTAAAAAAAGAGCTTTTATTTTCATTAGAGTTACTAAATATTACTTCGAGTGAAAAACTATTTGAACATATTGTTCATATCTTGGGTTTAGAAAATAAATTAGACTCTTTGCCATTTATGCTAAGTGGCGGAGAAAAACAAAAAGTTGCGCTTGCTTGTGTATTACTTATACAACCATCACTTTTACTTCTTGACGAACCTACAAGTTCGTTGGATAATCAAACTAGTAAAAATTTGGTAGATTATATTCGTACTCTAAAATGCACTTCTATTATATCAACCCACTCTTTGGCTTTAGCAGAAGAACTTGGAAGTAGAGCTATTGTATTAAAAGAAGGAAAAATTATTTATGATGGAAACACAACAGGCTTTACACAAAATCATAAGTTATTACATGAAGCTGGGTTTTTACATATACATGATTCAAAAAAATTAGGAGTGTGGCATAGCCACTGAAATATAAAGGTTAAAACTATGATTTTTAACTATATTCTAGATAAAATTAACAATAACTAAAAAGGATTTAAAATGTGCACAGATTGCGGATGCAGTATAAGAGGAATTGATGACCACGAACATAATCATGAACATCACCATGATCACAACCATGACAATAAAAACAAAAGTCTTGTTTTCAACAATCCACATTTAAATGATGCAAAAACCGTTGAAGTTATTAAAAAGATTTTAGATAAGAATGACCATGAAGCAATACATAATCGCAATCATCTAGATAGCTATGGTATATTGGGAATAAACCTAATGAGTAGCCCAGGGGCTGGTAAAACAGCTCTTTTAGAAACATTAGCTGAATTAGGAAAATTTAAATTTGGTGTAATTGAAGGTGATCTTGAAACAAATAGAGATGCTGATAGGTTAAAAGCCAAAGGTATAGACGCTATACAAATTCAAACTGGTTCTGCTTGTCATTTAGATGCCATGATGGTTCACAATGGACTTCATAAACTAGACCTAAACAATATAGATGTATGCTTCGTTGAAAATGTTGGAAATTTAGTTTGTCCTGCAAGCTATGATGTTGGAACGCACTTAAATATTGTTTTGGTTTCAATACCAGAAGGTGAAGACAAAATCGCAAAATATCCTGTTATGTTTAGAAAGGCTGATTTGATATTGTTTACCAAAACAGATTTATTGCCTTATTTTAAATATGATATACAAAAAGAAAAAGAGATGGCTAGATCATTAAAGCCCAATGTTGATATATTAGAAATAAATACAAATGACAAAGCTTCTATAGAGAAACTGGTTGATTGGATAATGTTTAAAAAGAAAATGAGGGGTTAATATGTGTTTGTCTATACCAAGCAAAGTTGTGTCAATAGATTCCGAGGAACAAATGTGTACAGTTGACACTATGGGAGTAAAAAGAGAAGCCAGTCTTGCAATGATGCAAGAAGGCGAAGTAAAAGTTGGTGATTTTGTACTAATTCATATAGGTTTTGTTATGAATACTATTGACCCCAAAGAGGCTGAGTTGTCTTTGGAAACATATAAAGAAATTATAGATTTTTTTGAAGAAGAAGAGTTAAAAAATACTTTGCAGAGTGGGGATGAAAGTGTCAATAAAATTATCTAATCTATATGATGACTTCAGGAATCCAAAAACGATTGAAGCTTATGCCAAGCTAATAGAAAAAGATGCCAAAATAATTGATAGAGATATCGGTATTATGGAAGTTTGTGGTGGTCATACACATACCATAATGAAATATGGATTACCTCAACTTATGCCAAAAAACATTCATTTTGTGCATGGACCTGGATGCCCTGTGTGTATAATGCCTAAAGAGAGAATAGACCATGCCTATACTCTTGCAATGCAACCAGATGTTATACTAGTAACTCTTGGGGATATGATAAAAGTCCCAGGAAGCAATGGATCTTTGCAAGATGCGAGAGCCAATGGGGCCGATGTTAGATTTGTATATTCTCCTATGGATGTACTTGAAATTGCTAAAGCTAACCCCACAAAAAAAGTTATTTTTTTTGCTATAGGATTTGAAACTACAACTCCTATGACAGCTGCACTTTTAGAAAGTGTAATCAAACAAAAAATAGATAATGTACTATTTCATATAAACCATGTTACAGTGCCTGAGGTTATGACTACTCTTATGATTGATGGTGAAAATCGTCCAGTTGAAAATAAAATAGATGCTTTTTTAGGACCAAGTCATGTAAGTGTAATCGCAGGTAGTGCTATATATGAACCTTTTGCATCTATCTACAAAAGACCCGTTGTTGTGTCTGGGTTCGAGCCAGTTGATGTTATGCAAAGTATTCATATGATACTAAGACAAATCATAGAAGGCAGAAGCGAAGTAGAAGTAGAATATAAAAGAGCAGTAAGTAAAAATGGGAATGAAAAAGCTCAAGGTCTTATAGAAAAATATTTTGAAAAAGCACCTTTTTTCTCATGGAGAGGATTAGGAAAAGTGGAAAAAAGTTCTTGGAAACTTAGAGATGAATTTTCTATGTATGATGCAGAGAAAATTTATAGTGAAATCTTACCAACAAAAGAGTGCCAAGATCATAAACTTTGCCGCTGTGGTGATATACTAAAAGGGCTTGCCACGCCACCAGACTGTACAATATTTGGCACTCTATGCAAACCGAGCAATCCAACTGGAAGTTGTATGGTAAGTAGCGAAGGTGCATGTGCAGCATATTATAAATATGGGAATATAAAATGAAGACTATTACTTTAGCTCATGGTAATGGAGGATATGAGAGTAAGGAGTTGGTAGAAAAACTTTTTTATAGCTCTTTTAGCAATTCTATTTTAAACAATAGTGAAGATGCTGCCTTAATAGAAGACGGCAAATTAGCGTTTACAACAGATAGTTTTACAGTAAGCCCTCTGAGTTTTGCTGGAGGCAATATAGGCAAGCTAGCAGTTTGTGGTACATGTAATGATCTAGCGATGATGGGGGCTAAACCAAAATATCTCTCTGTGGCATTTATGATAGAAGAGGGATTTAGTATTGATGAACTTAAAAATATCATAAAAAGCATGCATGATGAACTTATCAAAAATGACGCTATGGTTGTTTGTGGAGACACTAAAGTTGTGCCAAAAGGGAATGTGGATAAACTTTTTATAAATACAACAGGTATAGGAGAAATTTATTATAGTGGAATTAGTGCTAGCCATTTAAAAGAAGGTATGGCAATTTTAGTTAGCCGCGATATAGGAGCTCACGGTGCAGTAATTTTCGCCGCTAGAGAAGGTATGGCATTATCATCTGAACTAAAAACTGATTGTGCTTCACTATATCCACAAGTTAAGGCATTAGTAGATGCATCTATCCCGATTGTAGCTATGCGTGATGCAACAAGAGGTGGTTTAGCTGCTGTACTAAACGAGTGGGCAGTATCTTCTGGTGTAGCTATAGAGATTGATGAAGCTTCTATTCCTATATCTGATGAAGTAAAAGGTATCTGTGAACTTTTGGGGTTTGAAGCAACAGCGCTTGCAAACGAAGGTACTTTTGTTGTGGCAGTACCAGCAACTGAAACTAAAAAAACACTAGAAATATTAAAACAAACAAATGAAAATGCGGCAATTATTGGCATGGTAAGTAGTACATATAAAGGAAAGGTAGTGCTTAAAAGCGCTTGGGGTACACAAAGATTTTTAGAACTTCCAACTGGCGAACTTTTGCCTAGAATTTGCTAGGAGCTGTTATGCACGAATACTCAATTATACAAGCACTCTTAGATCAATGCGAAAATATTGCACAGCAAAACGATGCAACAAAAGTAGAAAAAATTCAAATAAAAATAGGAGTTATGAGTGGGGTGGAGCCACATCTACTAAGTGTTTCATTTGATACTTTCAAAGAAGACACTCTTTGTTGTGATGCTGTTTTGGAAATAATTCATCAACCACTTGTTGTCGAGTGTCAAGAGTGTAAACATATCGAAACATTGACAGAAGTTAAATACAAGTGTAGTAATTGCGATAGCTCAAATATCAAGGTTATTGATGGAGAAGATATGTATCTTATGAAGCTTGAAATGAGTTAAAAGATATTTTTTTCTCAGCTTGGTAATAAAATAATATAAATCATAAATTAATTCAACAATAATGGTCCTTAAAATATATAAGAATTGTATTTTTTTATATCATAGTAAATTGAAAATGGGTATATTTACTAAATTATAAAAAGGAAAAAAATGATTAGAAATATTTCAAAAATATCTTTGGTAACATCTTTGTTTATAGCAACAGCTTTAGCGGAAGATTCAAATACTACAAAATCTAACTGGAGTGGAGAGCTTAGGGGTGGATACCAATATACAGACGATTCTGTTAATACAGCAGGTGAATTTGGACTATCTACAAGCATAAAATATGAAAGTGATAGCTGGAACAACCTTATATTTGGTGTTAGGGTAACTGGAGCCATTGGGGATGGGAAAACACCAGAAGGTATAGCTTTTTTTGATGTTAATAATGATGGATATGGGATAGTTGATGAACTTTATGTAAAAGGAGCTTTTGGGAAAAGTGAACTTACTATAGGAAGACAAGCAATTGATTTGCCTTTTGTTGATACTGATAGTGGACTTGGTCTTGTTGAAAATAGATTTGAAGCTATAGTTCTTTCAAACAAAGATATAAAAGATAGCACTATTTATCTAGCACATGTTAGAAGCTGGAGTGGAGTTGATAGTGATGATGCTGGCAACTTCAACCGCATTAATGGCAATGATGGTGTCGAGTTGGCTGGAATTGAATATACTGGAATTGAAAATTTTGATTTAAAAGCATTTGGATATATGGCAAATAATTTTGTTAATGTTGGCTATCTTGAAGCTGTTTATGAGAATGAAACGGATTTGCTTGAATACTCTACGACTCTTCAATATGCCCTACAAGACTATGATGATGGAACAAAAGCAAGTATTTTTGGAATTGGGGCGGAGTTGGAGCTTAAAAATATTCCTTTAGGATTTAATATTGCTTATAATAAAAATTTTGATTATGGAGTTGCTGACAATTTATTTGGCGGAGGACCGTTTGTTACAAGTATGGAACACTATACCATTGCCGAACTTGAAGGCAAGGGAGACATGATAAAAGGTGGACTTAGTTATGAAATAATTGATGGTTTAACCATAGAAGCAAACTATGGAAAATTAAATAGATCTGCCTTGCTTGATGCTAAAATAATTGATTATGGCTTATGTTATGAATATAATAATAATTTGGGCTTTAATGCAGTTTATAGCGATATTAAAGATGACCAAAATGGAGATATGAAAAACTTACGAGCATACATCACATATGATTTTTAAACGCTAAACTCTTTTAACTCTTTTTTATACTCCTTGAAGTTAGGACAAAATATCCTAACTTCATCCCAAAAACTCTTTTGATGATGTTTGTGTTTGATATGACAAAGCTCATGAATAATCACATAGTCTATCAAATAAGGTGGAAGCTTCATAAGAGAACTATTTAGGCATATCTCATTTTTATTATTACAGCTTCCCCATTGTCTCTTTGTTTTGCGAAATCGTAATTTTGTATGTTCTAGCCCAATAGTTTTAGACCATTTTTCAATAATTATAGGTAGTGTCAATTTCGCTCTTGTTATGTAAAACTTGTCTATTGTTTTATGAATTTCATCTTCATTATAGTTAGTAAACAAAAGTGTAAACTCATTATCTATAAAATCAAGTTTATTTGCAGTTGACTCTTTTGTTACAACCTCAATTTGTTTTCCTAAATAATAAATATTTATATTGTTATTTTCAAGTTGAGGATTGCCTTTTTTATTTAAAATCTTTTCTCTTGCATTATTTATCCATTTGGCTTTTGATATCAAAAGTTTTTCTATTTTTTCCATCGGCACACGAGGCGACTTAACTACAATATCACCATTTTTATCTATATGGAGATAAATATTTTTTAGTTTTGGATTTATTATGTGTTTATATGTTGGTAAAAAATCCATTATATAAAAAACAGCCCTGCTATTAAAAATGCAATAGAAGCAAAAAGTGCACCAATAAGTGCATATGGTAACTGAGTATTAATATGATCTATATTTTCACATCCTGCTGCCATGGATGATATGATAGTAGTATCTGATATAGGAGATGCATGATCTCCAAATACGCCCCCAGACATAACCGCACCAACCATAAGAGCAGGGGCAATATCCATAGCTCCACCAAGTGCTAAAGCAATCGGCATCATGATAGAAAATGTTCCCCAACTGGTTCCTGTTGCAAATGCCATAATAGAAGAAAGCAAAAAAATCAACAATGGTATTATAGCAGCAGACATACTGCTTCCTACCATAGAAGCTAAATATTTTGCAGTGCCCAAATCTCCTATAACTTTGCCTATCAAAAATGCCAATATCATAACTATCGTGATAGGTATCATATCTCCTAGTCCTTTATATAATGACTCAAAATAACCTTTGTGTGTTATGAGCTTTCTTGGCACAAAATATATATATGTAAAAATCAAAGTTACAATCACAGCATAATATACAGAAGTCGAACCGCTGCCTTTAAAAATATTCCCATCATCGCCAGTCAAATATAATCCAACTGGGACAGCACCAATCAATACAACAAGAGGTAAAACCATATTCCACGGTTTTGGGTTCGTATTTGTTTGATCCATGGATGGAAAATAAGGCCTTGGCATTGTATTCTTCATGGGACCTATATTTATATCTTTATATATAACTACAAAAACTATAATGATAGTAAATATGGCATAAAAATTAAATAGTAGTGCTTGTAATAGTATTTTTATAGGATCTCCTACTATAACGCCAGAAGCTACAGAAGCAGTAATAAGTCCTAGTAAAAGTGCGCCCCAGCCATTAAGTGGAAGCATAGAACAAACAGGTGCCGATGTAGAATCACAAATATATGCTAATTTTTCTCTACTAACTCCATTTTTATCACAAAGAGGTTTTGAAACAATACTTGCAACCATAACAGTAATAGATGACTCTATAAATATAACAAGTCCTATAATATAAGCAAGCATCATAGCCCCTTTTGGAGAGTCTATATTCGCTGCTTTTTGGGATAAAAAATCTACAAATTCATCAACCGCACCACTACGGCTAAGTATTTCCATAATAGAGCCTACTAGCATTATAAAAATAATAGTTTTAACTATCCATCCCTCACTAAATAAACCAACTATTCCATTAAAAAGTGCCGTAAATGCTATGGCTGGATTATAACCATTTAATGCAAGAAAACCAAAGAATGCACCGCCCAAAAGCGAAACAACCACATCTTTGCTCCATATAGCTACAATGATAGTAAAAATAGGTATGATGACGGATATTATTCCATATTCCATAAAATTTCTCTATTTCTTTTTCGGTGCTTTTAATACTAAAAACACAACCACTAATACGCCTATATATGCAATATAAGAATATATATTACTCCAAGAATTATCCATTTTCTACCTCCATTATCAAGTTTCCTTGTTCTATTTTGCCATTTTCTTTAATCGAAATTTTAGAGCTATTTAGAACTATTGGCGTTATTATTGATTTTGCATTTGATTCCAAAAAAGGCAAATCAACTTTTATTATAGGATCGCCAACACTAACTTTATCCCCCACATTTGCAACCCTAGTAAAACCTTCGCCTTTTAGATTTACAGTATCTATGCCTATATGGACTATTACTTCTAATTCATTGCTTTTTATCACATATGCATGATTTGTATCAAAAATCCTATAAACCGTTCCATCAACAGGAGAGGCAAAAACATCAGAAGTGGGTTTTATTGCCATCCCATCCCCGGCAAGACGAGTAGAAAATACCTCATCAGGAACATTGTCCAAATCAATTATTTCGCCGTCTACTGGTGCAAATATAGATATCTTTTTACCTTTTAACCACCCAAACACTATCTTCCCCTTAAATATTTTATATCTCCATCAACAATTGTCATAAGAATATCGAAACTTTCATCAAAAACAACCATATCAGCACTCAATCCAACTTCTATTTTTCCAGAGTTAAGTCCTAATTTTTTTGCTGGGATAGTTGTTACGCTCTTAACAACATCAATCAAGCTCATATCTGTATTATCTCTCATATTTTTAAGTGCAACATTAATTTTTAGAACACTTCCCGCAAGTCTTCCATCATCAAGCGTTGCCTTGTCATCTCCTACTCTCACTCTTTGTCCACCAAGGTCATATTCTCCACACTTCATACACCCTGCTCTCATGGAATCAGTAATTAAAATTAATTTGTCTTTTTTTACTTTCCAAAAAAGCTCTAAACTTGCTTTATGAGTATGAATCAAATCAGCAATCACATCACATGTTACATCACTATTTAGTGTTGCTCCCAATACTCCAGGTTCTCTATGATGAAAACCACTCATCGCATTGCCCAGATGAGTTGCATGCGATATACCACATTCAAAACTTTCCAACGCCTCGTCATAATTTGCTTTGCTATGCCCAATACTTAAAACTATATGCGGATATTTTTCTATAAGCTCTTTTATGAATTCATATCCATTTTCAATTTCTGGTGCAAGAGTTATCATTTTTATAATATCACTATAGTCCTCAATGATTTCAAATGAAGGTTTCTGTATATGCTTTGCATCTTGTGCACCACACATATCAGGATTTATATATGGTCCTTCCATATGTACGCCAATTATTTTAGCTCCATTAACTTTATCTATATTATCTAAAATATTTTCAAGTGCACTGACAATTGACTTTTTTGACATTGTCATGGTGGTTGCCAAAAAAGATGTAGTTCCTGTAGATAGTAAAGTCTTGCTTATAGTTTTAAGTGCGTCAGGTGTTGCATCCATAACATCGGCTCCACCGATTCCATGTATATGTATGTCAATGAAGCCTGAACTTAAGTAGGCTCCATTAACATCCATAGTCTCAATGTTGTCAAATTTTAAAAGCTCATCTTTTGTGATGATTTGTGATATATTTTTGTCATATATCACAATCAAATCATCTGCTATCTTATCTTCAAATATAATCTTTGAATTTACAATCGCTTTGAGCATTTTTTCTCCATATTGGTTTTGCTAAAATTCGTAAGATGCTCCTACTGTTGTAAGTATAGCTCCGCCCTTATCAAAAGTTCCACCTGCATTTATTGCTGCATTAGCATTACCAGATCCTGCTGGTATATGAAGAGTATCTTTGTCTGCATACAAAATTGCTGCGCCTAAAGATAATTTATCATTATATTTATATTTAAATCCTGCACTATAATAAGTTGCATCACTGTCTGGAAGTTCAAAACCTATAGTATTATTTGGCACAGGTGAATCTCCTTTGGCATAACCACCCATAAGCGTAAGAGCATCATCCATTTTATAAGTTATGCCAAGTCTATAAGTATCAGAATCTTTCCAATTTTTTGCCACTGGATTATCAAAATATGGCACTAATGGAGCTGGAATGGCCGAATCATACTCAAAATCAAGCTCTTTATATGCAGACCAATATGCTCTCTCCCAATCAACCTCAACAGTTAATTTATCACTCCAAGTTTTACTAGCCCCAATTGTCAAAGTAGCTGGCAGTGGTACTTCTACATTTGCACCACCATTATATACAAGGGATCCTAGATAGTATAATTTTGCATTTCCTTTTTCGTTTAAATTTACTTTTGAACGATATGTTGCTGCTAAATTTATATCACTTGGAAGTTTATATAGCATTGCTAGATTATATCCTGCTGTTAATGTATCGCCCTCCATATCTCTGGCTATTGTTCCAGCATCACTTTTTACAACCCCGTCGCTATATATCAACCTCACTCCTCCACCCAAACTAAAATTATCACTCAATTTATATGAAAATGAAGGACTAAGCTCAACAACTCTTAGTGTAAACTCCTCAGCACTTGCTTTTTGAGCTGGGGTATCCCATCTTTTACTAAGTCCTCCTGGTGCGGTCAAACTAATACCCCATCTCCAGTCACCATATGGTTTAGATACAAAATGCCCATAAGGTATAGGTATATTTTCTACTTTTGATTTACCATTATATGCAGGGTTTAGATCGCTTGTAAATTCAATAGATGGCAAATGTGCCAATGTCATACCGCCCTCAAGATAAGATTTATCATCCATAAAACTCATAGCTGCTGGATTATAATACGCTGTATCAGCACCCATAGTGTGTGCGATGTATGCCGCACTCAATGCTGTTGAATTTACTGATTGTTCTGGAATCTTATATCCAGCAGCCATTACAATTGTTGAAGCAGCTATGCTTAACATTATCCCTTTTTTCATTCCTTCTCCCCTTTTGATTGTTTTATGTCCCCACTAAAGCATATAGATTTGCTATCTCCTCGCTCCAGATGGTTTCGTCTATCGTCTCTAAGACTAATGGAATATCATCCATTCTACTATCATTCATGATAAATCTAAATGGCTCCCAGCCAAGCTCACCCTTGCCTAGAGAGTGATGTCTATCAACTCTTGCACCAAGTGGTGGTTTCGAATCATTTAAATGCATTCCACTTAAATATTTAAAGCCCACGATATCCCCAAATTCTTGCATTGTTTTTTCATATGCTTTTTTGGTTCTTAAATCATATCCAGCAGTAAATGTATGGCAAGTATCTAAACACACACCAACTCTGCTCTTGTCTTCAACTCTTTCAATAATATAAGCTAGATGCTCAAACTTATATCCTAAATTACTTCCTTGCCCCGCTGTATTTTCTATAACCAACTTAACGCTACTGTCTTTTGTTTTGTCTATAGCTATATTCATGGAATCAGCTATAGCGTCCAAACAACCGTTTTCTATTTTTTCAATATAGTTTATATCTTCTTTTTCTTTTTTTGAAAATTTCTCTAAATGGCTCCCTGGATGAAAATTTAACATCAAAAGCCCAAGCTGTTCACATCTTTCAAGCTCATCTATAAAAGCATCAAGCGATTGTTTTCTCTTGTCGATTTCTGGATGTCCAAGATTGATAAGATAACTATCATGTGGTAATACATATTTGGGGCTTATTTGGCTTGTTGCTAAATTTATCTTAAACTCGTCAATTTCTAATATTGAAAGTGGTTTTGCACTCCATTGTCTTTGATTTTTTGTAAATAGTGCGAATGCTTTTGCTCCTATCTTCATAGCATTAAGCGGTGCATTATGTACTCCGCCAGCAACACTTACATGAGCTCCTACAAACTTCATCTATTTTGTACCTTTATTAAAACATTGTTTGTTTTGTCAATAAAAATTATATCGTCATTTGAGACTGTATAGCTTATATCATATCTTTCGTAAAGAAAAATCTTTTGTGTAAAGCCCCTGTCTGTTTTTTTGACACTTCCACCATTGAATATTGGCTTGGCTAAAAATATATTTTCTAGAGTATCGTTAGAGTAATATGTGGTATTAAAAAAATTTGCATTAAACTTTTTTTTATCCATGCACTCAAAAGTGCTTGTGCATATCTTGTCTTTATATATATCCAAAGACAATACAGCTTCTCCGCTTGAATATATTTGTATATTTAATCTATTGTCAAAGGTTGACACAAATCCCATATCTGCAAATTTTATTTCTGGTGTTTTTATGACTATAAATTTACTTTTTTGCTCTCTTATATCTTTTGTGGCGCAGCCAGACATCAAAAATATAAACACCAATAAACTTATGCCATATCTAATCATTTTTGCTTCTTTTAAGTATTTTTTAAGTACAAAATTATTATAATTTCGTCCATTTAAGTCAAATGGCCCCATCGTCTAGCGGTTAGGATCCATGGTTTTCATCCATGTTACCGGAGTTCGAGTCTCCGTGGGGTCACCACTTGCAACTTAAATCGGCCCCATCGTCTAGCGGTTAGGATCCATGGTTTTCATCCATGTTACCGGAGTTCGAGTCTCCGTGGGGTCACCACTTAATATAAATTAATCATAACATACAACTACTAAATTTTTAGTGAAATTAATTTTTCAGCACCTATATATTAAATCTATTACTTTTTAGCTGTTAAACTTCGGTTGACTTTTTTGTTTCATAATTGCATTGTAAGAATATTTACAAAAGGATAATATATGAAAAAAAGATTAATAATTACGGTTGCTAGTATTTTAGCTATCGGTGCTTTGGCTTTTGCCTCTCCTATGAATTTTAAGGGGTGTCAAAACAAACAACCAATGGATCAAACAATGCTTGTTGAAAAACTCAATCTAACAGATGCTCAGAAAAAAGAGATTGCAACTATCAGACAAACAAACATGGAAACTAGACAAGCTATGATGGGTCAAAATAGAGTAAAATTTAGCTCTTATCTTAGTGGAAATAGTTTTGATAAAGCAAAATTTATAAAAGACAAACTAGCACAAGAAGAGATGAAAACATCTAGAATGGCAGATAATTTTGAGAAAATCTACAATGTCTTAACACCAGCTCAAAAAGGTGAATTTGCTAAACTAATGAAAGATAGGGAATCTAATATGCAAAAAATGATGCAAAAAAATTCTTCAAACAACAAATCAATGATGCAAAACGGTTGTAATTCTAATAATAAAAAAATGCCTCCAATGTAATCTAGATATACAAAGCCACTCTATTTATATAGATGTGGCTTTATTAAACTTCAATCATAAATATATCAATATATCTTGATATATTATAAATATTATGTTATACTCCTCCATATAAAAATCTCAAAGGTTAGTTTTATGGATAATTTTCTGCAAACCGTAGGCTCTGTAAATGATGAGACAAGAGTTAAAATTCTTAGATTTATAAATGAAAATGGCGAAGTTTGTGTCTGCGATATAGAAAATTCATTTGATATGATTCAGTCGCGCATATCAAGACATCTTAAAATCTTGAAAGATGGTGGATTTTTGAGAGTCGAGCGAAGAGGTGTGTGGGCATATTATAGTATTCGTTCTCCGCTAGATATTTTTAGACAATCTATTTTGAAAGAATTAGAGCATTTGGATTTAAAAATTCCCAAACTCGCAAAAGGATGCAGCGTATGATAATTGCTAGTTTGATCTTTCTGCTTACGCTTGTTTTTGTAATATGGCAACCGCGAGGTTTACAGATAGGCACATCTGCCCTCATCGGGGCTTTTGTTGCTTTGATATTGGGCGTTGTCAACTTTGACGATGTCCTTAATGTCACAAATATTGTGTGGGATGCCACTTTGGCATTCATAGGTATCATTATACTTTCTATGGTACTTGATGAAATAGGCTTTTTTGAATGGTGTGCCATTAAAATGGCAAAACTTAGTGGCGGCAATGGAAACTTGATGTTCGTATATGCATTACTTCTTGGTGCTGGTGTTTCTGCTCTTTTTGCAAACGATGGAGCTGCACTAATTCTTACTCCTATACTGCTAGCCAAAATGAGAATTTTGAAATTAAATGCAAAAACAATCATTGCATTTTTACTAGCGGGTGGATTTATAAGCGATAGTGCGTCTCTGCCATTTGTATTTTCAAATCTGACAAATATTGTCACGGCAAACTACTTTAATATAGGATTTGGTAAATATCTAGGTGTAATGATGATGCCTTTTGTTACGAGTGTAATCATATCAATTGTTATTTTGTGGTTAGTGCTTAAAAATGATATTCCAAAAACTATTGATGTCGGACTACTCAAAAATCCAGACGATGCTTTAAAAAGTAAACCTCTTTTTTATATATCTTGGATATTTTTAGCCCTTCTTTTAATGGCTTATTTTATAGGGGATGCTTACCATCTGCCGATTTCGCTTTTTGCCCTTGGAGGAGCTTTGATATTTTTAGGGATATCGGGTATAACAAAAAATGTAGAACCACTACATATCATACGCACAGCTCCATGGCAAGTTGTATGGTTTAGCATAGGACTTTATATAGTAGTCTATGGGCTTAAAAATGCGGGGTTGACAGATTATTTAAATATTGTCTTAAAAGAGTTGTCAAGTAAAGGCGATATGGTTGCTATTATAGGAACAGGGTTTATAAGTGCATTTTTAAGTGCTATCATGAATAATATGCCTACAATCATGATAATGGATATTTCACTACATGGAATACACAATGAGTCATTAGCTTATGCTAATATCATCGGCTGCAATCTCGGACCCAAAATGACACCATTTGGCAGCCTAGCAACACTACTTTGGCTTCATGTACTTGAAAAAAAAGGAGTGAAAATAGGATTTTGGGAATATAGTAAATTTGGGCTTATGGTCACACCTCCAGTTTTATTGGTGGTATTGATTTCGCTATATCTATTTTAAGGAATGATTTTATGAAAAAAGTATTAGTGATGTGTACGGGAAATAGTTGCAGAAGTATCATAGGTGAAGCGCTTATCAACGCCAAACTTGTAGGAGTTGGGGCAATGAGCTGCGGTGTATCTCCTAGCGGCAGAGTCAATCCAAATGCCAAAAAAGTATTGGAAGATAATGGTATCTGGAAAGACTGCTATCACTCGAAAAATTTAGATGAAGTGATAAGCGAACACTTTGACCTAATAGTTACAGTATGTGATCATGCTCATGAAACCTGCCCAATGTTTCCAAAACCCGTCAAAAAAATTCATGTTGGATTTGAGGATCCTGACGGTAAAGATTATGAAGCATTTGTGGAAACTTATAAAGAGGTGGAAAAGGTGCTGCTTCCAAAGATAAAAGAGGTTTTAGATGTTTAGCTGGTGGGAAAAATTGAGTGGTAAAATAACATTTGACTTCATAGGGTTGAATCCAAAAAGTCAACTTGGCGAAGCAATGCATTTTTTTATTTTTGATACGCTAAAGATTTTTATACTTTTGGTTACTATTATCTTTATGGTAAGTTTCTTACGTACATATTTTAATACCGAAAAAGTACGGGTTTATCTGCAAGGCAAAAGTGAATTTAGTGGCAATATCTTGGCTTCTTTATTTGGAATTATAACCCCATTTTGTAGCTGTTCTGCTATCCCATTATTTTTAGGCTTTATGCAGGCTAGAATTCCAATGGGAATAACTTTTAGCTTTCTTATATCTGCTCCGTTGAATAATGAAATAGCCATTGCAATGCTATTTGGTCTTTTTGGATGGAAGATAGCAGCACTATATATTGCTTTGGGGCTTAGTGTTTCAATAATTGGCGGATATGTCATAGGCAAAATGAATCTTGAAAAATATGTTCTCATCCCAGTCACGCCTATGGAAGGAGAATTATCAGACATTAAAATTGAATTGAGCGTTAAACAAAGAGCTAAAGAAGCTTGGAATTATACTAAAGATATTTTTAATAAAATATATATTTATGTGATGATAGGAGTCGGAATTGGTGCATTTATACATGGATACATTCCTACTGAATTTATCACTTATTATGCTGGAGGCGATAGTTGGTATGCTGTGCCGCTTGCTGTTTTACTTGGAATACCAATGTATAGCAATGCATCTGGTGTTATGCCGCTTATCGAAGTTTTAACGTCTAAGGGTATGCTTATGGGTACGGCCCTTAGTTTTATGATGGCTATTACTGCTTTATCGCTACCTGAAGCGATGATACTTAAACGTATTCTCCATATTAGGCTTATAGCTATATTTTTTGGTATAGTTGGACTTGGAATACTCATTGTTGGGTATCTATTTAATTTTATTTTGGGAGGCAATTGATGAAAATTGAAATATTGGGAACTGGTTGTGCAAAATGTAAAGCTTTAGAGGCTGTAGTAAAAGAAGCGGTTAGTAAAGTTGGTGGTTTTCATGAGGTTACAAAAGTGGAAGATATCGTAGAAATCATGAAATACAATGTCGTTTCAACTCCAGCACTTGTAATTGATGGTATGGTAAAAAGTGCTGGCAAACTTTTAAGTATAGATGATGTTTTAGCTTTTATTAATGGTACGAATTCTGATAAGCTTACAAAAAACGGTTGCGATTGTGGTAGTAAATGCTAAAGTTAAATATTGTCTTGTGTTTTACTAAATAAATTTTTAAGCACTGAATACTCTTTGCCAAAAAAAGCAAATTCGAACTCGTTGAAATTATTTGCCATAAGCTCTATTTCCTCAAGGGCATTTTTATCACATCCGATTAAAACAACATCATCTTTGTGAAGTTTTTCATCCCAAGAAGGTAACATAATCTCTCCACTTTTTCTATATATCATAAATATAAAAACATTGTTTAAATGATCTTTGTCTTTTAAAGACTGTCTTAGCAAATCAAGCGTTACATTTAGTTTTTTGCCTATTCTTTTATACAACTCGAAGCTCTCATTTTTTGTGACTTTCAGTTCAAAAAGTATAGGCTCATTATCTATTTCTAAAAGAGTTTTTATAATGCCTTGTGCATCTTTATCACTTAGAGTGTCTAAATTTTTTACAAACAAATCTGCACTTGGTCTAATAATTGCATTAATGGTTTTATCTATAAGTATCCGTGATGGCATCAAAATATGGTCAATCTTATCTGTCTGAAATATAGAAAAATCCTCCATCTCATTTTCCCTAACTATGGTAGTTATATTTGGGTTTAATTTTTTTGCTGTTAAAGCAACAGATAAATTTGTAGTGTCATTTTTGGTTCCTATTACGATATATTTAGCGTCTTGCACACCTACATTTATCAAAGATTTTTTATCATAACTTTCAACATATGAAACATCGTTTTTTTCATCTTCTTTAAGATATTTGAGTTTTGAGGCATCTTTTTCTATGCATTTTACCTCTAAGTTATTTTCTTTTAGAACTTTATATATAACTTCTCCCATTCGTCCAAATCCACACATTACATATTTACCTACTGGGAATTTCATGAAAGGATCGGTAAGTTTTATCGAACCATATATCCATCTTTCAAGTCTAAGCAAGTGGTGTGAATTTAATGCTTTATTTGTCTGTGATGCTATGATATCAAATGGATTTTCTATGATGTCAACGCCAAAGTCCTGTAAATTCTCGACATCGCTTTGAGTTGTCGCTTTTACCGCTAATCTTACTTTTGGATTTAATAATTTTGCCGTTAGGGCTATTCTTAGATTTAATGCATCATCTTGAAAAAGAGAAACTACAGCTTTGCAATAAATAGAATTAATTCCTGCCATCTCCAGTGCTTGCGGGTTATAAGCATCTGCATTTAAAACTGGAACTTGAGGTGTAAAATTTTCTAACATCAGCTCATGAACTTTTGCTTGATCTTTTTCTATAACGACAGCTCTAATTCCACTTTCAATTGCTTTTTTTATAATTTCACTTGTTATTAGATTGTAGCCCAAAACAAGTATATATTTTTCTTTTAGATTATTTATTTGTCTTTTAAATCTATTTTTAGCAAGCTCTTGAATAAAAAGTTTATCCTGCAACAAAGCAACAAGCGAACCTATGCTATAAAACCACCCTAAAACATCAAAGTATATAGAAAAACTTACCCACATTCTTTGTGGATATGTAAATGTATACGGAATTTCACCAAAGCCAATAGTAGTTGCAGTATAGGTTATGAAATAAAAAGCATCAAAGATACTCATATGGTATGTATTACCATTATTATCAATTCCTGGGATTATAGCCATCCCCAATATAGAAATAGTATATGTAATAACAATCACCAAAAATGGTGTTCTCATTCTTTGTAAAATTATCCAAAGAGAGCTATTTTTCATTATTTGCTTATCTTCTAGATTTTAATGTGTCTCCAATATAAAGAAACACGCTTGTAATGTTTGCCAACAATGCCCCGCCACTTAAACTAACTATGATTGAAGATAGTCCAGAATCTATAATGCCAACAGTATTTATGCCTATCGTCCACACAGAAGCTGCTGCGATTAGCTGGATTACTGCAACAAGACTTGTTGCCAAGAGAACTGAACCCATTTGTGTTCTATCGCCTAATTTCAATATTGTTGCTATAACATTTACAACAATTGCAGCAAAAAGTTCATATTTATCATGAAGTCCAATATCAGCCAAATCTCCATAAAAAAAACCGAAATTAAGCGTCATGGCTAATATTATAAAAAATCCTGAAATTACTTTATCTAAATTCATATTGGTTCCTTGTATTTTTTTCAAAGGTTATTGTCAATTTTAGTCAAAAACTGTTTAAACGCTTGTTAATGTATTTGTTTTACAATAAAATAATGCTAAAATGACCTATTCTAAGTAGAGGACAAAAGTGCAAAAAGTCAATACGGTAGATACAAATACATTGTCACAAAAAATGGTATATTTAGAAAGAGAGACTAAAACGCTATTTTTATCAGGGGAATGGCAAATTACAAACGCCAATGTGCTACAAACACAACTTCAAAATCTTAATGCACAATCAATAAAAAAAGTAGATGCGTCTAAAATAGAATATATTGATACTATTGGTATGTTAGTTATTAGAGAGTTTTTACAAAAAATCAAAATAGACAAGCCCGATATAGAGAGTATAATATTTAAAAAACTTCGTGAGTTTGTTGCTATTTTTGATACGCCTGTTATTCCGGAGTCTACGCCTATAGAAAAAAAACCGGAGAGTCCTTTTAGGTCATTGATTGATGGATTTGTTTTATTTGTTGGCTTTTTTGGAGAGATAACACTTAATATATTTAAAGAATTTCTCAATCCACTTTTGTGGAGAGCTAAAGAAGTGGGGAAGCAAGTTGAACAAACTGGAGCAAAAGCTGTTGGCATAGTAGGTCTTAGTGCCTTTTTAGTTGGACTTGTTATAGCATATCAAGTTGGTGTACAAATCGAAAAAATTGGGGCAAATATCTTTATTGTTGATATGATTTCTATCTCATCCATGCGTGAGCTTGTTCCTCTTATAACAGCTATAATTGTTGCTGGAAGAAGTGGATCTTCATATACTGCTCAGATAGGGGTAATGAAAATTACAGAAGAGCTTGATGCTATGAGAGTTTTAGGGTTTGAGCCTTTTAGATTTATTGTCTTGCCTCGGATAATAGGTCTTATTTTTGCTATGCCATTACTTGTTTTTTTTGCAGATATGATAGCTATGGTAGGAGGTGCGTTTGTAGCAAATCTACAGTTAGGCATATCATATCATGCATTTGCTCAAAGATTATATGAAGCATTTGCGTTGAAGCATTTTTATATTGGCATGGTAAAAGCACCTTTTTTTGCACTTATTATTGCAACAATTGGTTGCTATAGAGGATTTCAGGTAACTGGGGATTCTCAAAGTATAGGCATCTTTACAACTCGCAGTGTTGTAGATTCGATTTTTGCTGTAATTTTTTGTGATGCTATTTTCTCCATAATACTTACTAGAATGGATATATAAATGAAGCTATTAGTAAAAGTGAAAGATTTAGTAACTATACTTGGTGGAAGAATTATTCATGATGGGCTTTCTTTTAGTGTAAATGAAGGAGAAATTTTTGGAATTCTAGGGGGTAGTGGTAGTGGGAAAAGTACTGTACTTAGAGCTATGACACTACTTGGAAAATTTCAAAAAGGAAATATAGAAATTTTGGGATATGACTTAGGTCACATAACCGATGAGGTTTCGAATATGCTAAGACTAAAATGGGGTGTATTATTTCAATCTGGAGCACTTTTTACATCTTTAACGGTTGCAGAAAATATTGAAGTAATATTAAAAGAACACACAAATCTATCCCCCGCCCTGATAAATGATATAATTAGACTAAAGATTAGAATGGTTGGTCTCCCTGATTATACTGCTAATTTGTATCCTAGAGAATTATCTGGGGGGATGAAGAAGAGAGCATCGTTGGCTAGAGCATTGGCTATGGATCCAAAAATACTATTTTTAGATGAGCCTACAAGTGGCTTAGATCCAATAGGCGCTAGAGCTTTTGATGAGCTAATTGTAAACTTGAGGAATATGTTAGGACTTACTGTTATAATGATAACGCATGATCCTGACTCAATTCAAACTGTTTTAGATCGTATGGTCATAATAGGTGATGGAAAAAGTTTGATTGAAGGAAATTTAGAACAGGTAAAAATATCCACGAACCCGCTTGTAACAAAATTTTTTACTAAATTAGACTATAACAATAAAACTTAAAGGAGTTTACATACATGGAAGGCAAGAATAATACATTTTTGATTGGTTTTTTTGTTTTATCATTGGTAGCTGGAATAGTAACATTCTTGATTTGGATGGGGCAAATTGGAACTAGTGGTAATTATACCAATTATACAGTCTATATGAGAGAGTCAGTAGCTGGCATACAAGATGATTCAACAGTAAGATATATGGGTGTTGATGTTGGACAAATTAGTTCTATTAAAATTAACCCAAAAAACAGCGAAGAAGTTGAAATAACCATGAAGGTAAAAAACGCAACGCCTATAAAAACAGACACTAAAGCTGAATTAAAAGTTTTTGGTCTTACTGGGCTCACATTTATAGAATTATCTGGTGGAACAAATAAAGCGCCTATTTTAAAAGCTGGTTCTGATGGCAAAAGAGTTATAGAATCAAAAAAATCACAAATTACACTAATCACAGATAGCATCGCGACTTTGAGCGAAAAATCTGTAATACTTCTTGATGGACTAAACAGAGTTTTAAATGAAAAAAATAGTAAAAATATAGAAAAAACTTTAGAAAATTTAGCACAAGCAACAAATGATTTAAAACAAACTAGACTAGAACTTAATGCGTTGATAGTGAAAACATCTAAAAATATTGATAAAGTTGGTGATGCAAGTACGGCAGTACAAAATAGTGCTAAAAAATTTGATGTGGTTATGAAAAAAACAGAAAAACTTTTAGATAAAAGTGATACTGCTATGAATACTATAAATCAAGAAACTTTAACCAAAACAAATGCTCTAATTGATGAAATGCATAAAACTGTAGAAACTTATGACAAGTTAGGCAAACAATTAGAAGAGAAACCTAGTAGTATTATTTGGGGTAAATAATACTTTAATAGTTTTTTTTGATTTTTTTATAAATAAAAAATAAAATTATAACAACGATTGGCAAAACATAATACCAATTTGCCAATAATTTATGGAATAAATCTATTATCTCTTTACCAAAATACCAAACAGGCACTATAGTAAGCGCTGCCCAACACCAAGCACTTATAAGATTAACGATTGCGAATTTTTTGGAGCTATATCCTGTTAATCCTATTGCTATTGGTATAACTGTTCTCATTCCATACATATATCTTTGTATAAATACAATCCCCATTCCATATTTTCTAAGCAGAAGCGTGGCGAGTGCAAATTTACGGCTATGGTGGGGAAATTTTTTAGCAATGTATTCTTTATTATATCTTCCTATATAAAAATATATTTGATCTCCCACAAACCCACCAAGTCCAGCAACAAATATCGCGATTGCCAGATTCAAATCCCCAGAATGACAAAGAAGCCCCCCCATAACAAGCCCCATCTCTCCTTCTAGTATACTCCAAATAAAAAGTATCACATATCCATATTTCTTTAATAGATATAAAAGCTTATTTTCAAGTCCACTTACTGGAACATTATTTAGAGTGTATATTAGAAAAACTATAAAAATAGATACTGTGGCAAATAGTAATTTGCCTGAATTAGCTTGAAGCCATTTAAAAAAAATGTTCAAAACTACATCCAGCCTTTTTTCTTAAATATATACAAAGGGGTTACAGAAGATAAAATCATCAATAAAGCAGCTATTGCATATCCATATTTCCATCCCAACTCTGGCATAAACTGAAAATTCATTCCATATATACTTGCAATTAATGTTGGTGGCAAAAAGATAACATTTACAATTGTAAAGATTTTAACGGTCTTATTTTGTTCTATGTTAAGCATACCCAAAAATATACTTTGCAAGTAGTCAAGTCGATCGAAGTTAAAATCAGTATGTTCTATAAGAGACTTTATATCTTTGAGCATAATTAGTAAATCATCGGTTTGCAATCTATATTCTGTTGATTTCAAAAGAGATGTCAATATTCTTTGTTTATCTGTCAAATTTTCTCTAATTTTCATATTCAAATCTTCAAATATGGAGATTTTTTCCAATATCTCTTCGTCTTCATTTGTATAGTCCGAAAACACATGTCGTCTTAATTTGACGACTTCTTTTGATAGATTTTCAATAGCATCTGCATCTGCATCTATTCTAATATCTAGAATTTGAGAAAATATCTCAAATCCATTTTTAAATTCTTTTGGAGTTGACAAAAATCGTTTACTAAACTCATCAAATGTATTTAACTCTTTATATCTTATGGAAAAAAGAAGTTTTTTTTGCAAAACAAAAGATACGGTTTCATTGTATGGATTTGATTCATTGGATATTAAAAAGTAACTATTTATCTCTATTCTATCATTCTCTTCCCAATATCTAGAACTTATTTCTATCTCTTCACTCTCTTGTTTGGTAGGGAATGTGATACCAAACATATCTTCTATCTCTAAGACCTCTTTTCTAGTGGGACGAAGCATATCTATCCATACAACATTTTTTTGTTGTTTTTCTTCTTGAAGCATTTCAAGACTTTTTATGATTTCAAGTCTATGTCCAGTTTTAACATAACACTTTAACACAAAATGCTCCTTTGATAGAATTTAGCATAATGATATAACCAAAGAGCTAAAAAACGACTAAAATATCATAGTTATCTATCGTCTTATTGTCTAGAGTATATTATTGTATATGTAATTTTTATTTTAATCTTTAAATTTTTCTATAAGTCCATCATATGTTTTGACTGCTTCTTTGTGATTTCCAAGCTCCCCAAGTTCATAGCCTTTGCTATTTATAGCTTTTGCCACTTGTTCTTGTATAGCACTATTTTTGTGATATTGAAATTTTTCTATAAGCTCATCGTATGCCTTGATTGCCTCTTTCTTTTTGCCAAGTTCTCCAAAGTCATAACCTCTGTTGTACATAGCCATTGCTACTTGTTCTTGCACCACTTCATTTTGAGAGTCTTTGGACATCGCCATTAGTTCATCATATACTTTTATTGATTCTTTATATTTTCCAAGCTCTCCAAGCTCATAACCTTTATTGCATATAGCCTTTGCTACCTCTCCTTGTATGGTCTCATTTTGATGATCTTTATATAGTGCTATAAGTTCATCGCAAACCTCAATTGCCTCTTTGTGTTTACCAAGTTCTCCAAACTCGTAACTTTTACTATACATAGCCATTACTACTTGTTCTTGTATTTTTTCATTTTGGGAATTTTTGAATTTTGCTATGAGTCCATCATAAACCTCAATTGCCTCTTCATGTTTTCCAAAATTTCCAATGTCATAACCTTTACTGTATATCGCCTTTGCTACTTCTCCTTGTACAACTTCATTTTGATAGTTTTTGTATTTCTCTATAAGCTTATCACAAGCTTCAATTGACTCTTTGTTTTTACCAAGCTCTCCAAGATTATAAGCTTTGCTATACATTGCCATAGCTACCTGTTCTACTATTTCATCATTTTTTGAATTTTTGAATTTTTCTACCAATTTGTCGTAAGCCCTAATCGCTTCTTTATATTTACTAAGTTCTCCAAGGTCATAAGCTTTGCTATACATTGCAAAAGCTACTTGTTCTCTTATTTTTTCATTTTTAGAGTTTTTAAATTTTGCTATAAGCTTATCAAAAACCACAATAGCCTCTTTGTATTTATCAATTTCCCCAAGGTCATAACCTTTGCTGTACATAGCGATTGCTAATTGTTCTTGTTGGTATGTTTTATCTGCATACAAATTTGTCATTAAAAATATAATGGTGGAAAATAAAAAAAGTATTTTTTTCATAAAATGCCTTGTTGATAAATTTTTAAAATTATAACTTTTTTATAAGAAAAAAGGAAACTATTTTATAAATGTTCTATATTTGCAGATTCAACAAAAATAACTTCACAAGCTCCATCACCAGTATCATCTCTGCTTAATGAACTTTGCCAATGCCAATTGTCACCCTTGTCAACTCTTACCAATGCTCCTTTGATATTGACAATATCACCTTTTTTTGCATTGAGTAATACAGATTTCAATCTATCATCTTGAGGAATCATGTGCATATTTGCACTATGTGTTTCTATTTCTCTTTGAGGTATGGGCAATTCTTTGGTTTCCCAATAATACCAACGATTTGATTGAGAGATGCTAATGGTTTTTAGCACATTGTCATCTGCCATACGCCCCCAGCCCAATACCAAATCAATAGGGGAGATATCTGATTCTTCGCCCAAATAGTATTTTTCACGAGATAAAATCTTTGCTGTAATTTCAAAATCAGCCAAAGGAGTAATGGTATATCCTTTAAATGCAAAAGTTTTTTTACTTGGAGATTTTTGTATTGGTTCGAGTTGTATCGCTTGGGATGGCTGTGTTGGATATGATTTTCTGTTTTCACAAGAGCGCAAAAGCAAAAATGCCAACAAAACAATGAATGCCATCTTTAGTATAGTTTTTAAACCACCCATTTTTGCTCCACATTTATTTCGATAGACTTATTATACAAAAAATATTTCAAAAAGCATTGGCATACCAATTGAAATATATAATCCTCTTGAATATATATTTTTAATGATAAATAGTTATGTTTATTATAAAATTAATGTATAATGTTGGCTAAATAAAAAATAATTTAAGGAGTAATACCAATGGCAGAAAACGAAGTTAACGAAAACCCATATAGTGAAACTTGGACAAAAAGATTTGATTTTTTCAAACAAAATGGAGCCCCAAATACACAAACTTTTAAAGATGCTTTTAAACAGTTAACATTTGGTGAAAGAATAACCATAGGAATGAATTTTTGGGCATTTTTCTTTTCATTTATCTACTTTTTTATAAAAGGTATGTGGAAAAAAGGATTAGTTTTACTTGGTATCTTTGTTGTGCTTAGCATTATAGCATCATTACTTGGTTCACACAGTGCTGCAACAGGTTTTCGTATCGCTTTTGGTATGCTCGCAGGCATGATAGCGAATTATAGTTTTTATCAAAAAGAGATTTTAGGCGAAGATGATTATAATATTTTCAAAGGTATGAAGCTTTAGTTTTTACTCTATAAATACAAAAAAGTAGCTATTGTTGCTTTTTTGTATCATCTACATTTTTCAATTAATTCATTTCTCTCTTTCATGTCTTTTGCACTTCAGGTTTAAATGTGGGTTATATTAAAATGCGATAGAGTAAAAGAAAGATGACAACTCAAGTTTTACTCCTTCTTTTCATCAGGAAATTTATCATAATACTCTTTTAACTCTATTGTATCCACATCTTTACAATGTGGGCATTTGCCATTAAGTGTATCTTTGTAGTTAAATGTTTCTTTGCATTTTGGGCATTTGACAGCTATATCTTTTTGATATTTCTTATTAAAATATAATGCGAGCATGCCAAATAAAATAAAAATACTACCTATAATATATGCTGTATTCCCAAGAAATATATCTCCACCACCCATGCCACCATTGCCTTGGGACATTTTTTTTGTATACATAATTTTTATTCCAACAATAACAGATAATAGACCAAGTAAAAAATTTAAAAATTTATTGGAATATATCATGGCAATATTCCTAATTCATTTAAAAGTTTTCCCAAGCTACTAGCTGTGTCATTTGGAGCTGTACCGCCATAAGCACCATCTAACACTCCTATCACCCCATAACCTAATAAAACCTTATCAGGATTCATATAAGCATAGTTTATTGTTCTTCCACCAACAATTTCAACCGCCGGCAAAAGCACTATTCCACCAGCTGTTATGAGTGTACCTTTAGCGTACCAAGGGCTATTGTTCCACATTCTAGTTATACTATTATCTAATCCATTATAAATATTAACTGCTCCATTACCAACGCTTAGCATTTGATTATAGTCTGATAGTGTATCAAATTTCATTATTTCATATCCGGTACAAAATGATTCTCCATGACACATTGCAATCCTAAATTTTTTTAATGCCAACTCGTCTTTGCTTAAATTATTCTCCTCCACTGCATTCTGTCCTATAAACCCACCTACACTAGCATCATAAACACTTCCGCCACTAAGCCCAGATGTAAATGCACCGATAGCACTACTAAGTGCCAATATACCATTGGCTTGTTCTTCACTAAGTTTACTTCTATCAAAGTTACCATTATCATCAAATGCATTAGGATATAACTCTTTAGCCAATATCATAGATGTTTCTTCACTTACTACTGCTGATGTGGCTCCTGAATATTCATTCCCTCCATTTGCTCTTGCTATGATAGCACCAAGTATTGCATGTGACAATAGTTGTGCTGCTTTGTTTGGATCATCTGTATGGTCAAATGTATCTCCTATAAGTGCAGATGCATAAGGAGCTAGAGCATTGGTTGTTAGTTGTGTGTTTGATTGTCCTGATACTGAACCTACTATGAGGTTTTTAGTATGAGAAGATAAAGGAGTAAAAGAAAGATGACAACTCAAGTTTTACTCCTTTGTTAGCTGATATTCTTTGTAGACTGAATATATAACAATAATTGTTGTTACAAATGTAACGGCAGTCAAAAAATAAAAATAATGCCACAAATATTTAACTAAATTCTTGTCCCCATCAAACTTTAGGGTCAGGTGATGAAAATAAACCACTACTCATAATTCTTCCTTACTTTTGCTATAGCAGATGGACTCAAACCAAGATATCTTGCTATATCTGCTTGTTTATAACCATCATCCAATGCATTTATTATAGCTAAGTTTCTTTTGGTTAAATCTTTATTATCTTTAAAATGCTCGTCAAGTGTTTTGTTTTTTTCTTGTCTAAATTCATGTTCTTTTTGTACTATTTTCTTTTTTTGTTCTGCCTCAAGCTCAAGAAGTTCTTCTTTTGTGAGTTTGGTTTCTAGAAGCTCTTGTATGCCTTCATAATTAAGTTCTTTGGTAAGTTTAGAGTGTTTCGCACAAGATATTATCTCTTTGTTTGTATCCAATAGAGTTGATAATAATGTATAAGGATATTCTCCTATCTTTTTTGATATTTTTGCTTTAATTGGATTGTGTTCTATGTATCTAAAAAGAGAATAGAGATATGTTTCATTTATGATATACCACGACTTGTATCGTCCTTGCCATAGATGACCTGTTCGTTTCTGTTTTTTATTAAAATAGATTGCATAGTTTGAGCTAATTTGTCGCATGAATAGTGAGAGGTTTTGGCTAGTGGTTTCTATAAGTATATGAAAATGGTTGTCCATAAGACAATAATCATGTAAATTAACTTTGTATATATGACAAGCTTTACAAAGTATCTCTAAAAATTTGTCTTTATCTTCATTTGATTTGAAGACTTTATTCTTATCGACTCCACGATTGACAATATGATGAAATCCACAAAGATCTAATCTTGGTTTTCTTGGCATATATTTTCCTTATGACAAATTGGGATATTATATCATGGTTTACTTTCATCACCTGACCCTAAATTTTCATTTCAAAACTCCATCTGAAGCATGGGATAATTCTCAAAAGATACAAATGATATATATAGTTTTAAAGGTAAGTATTTACCTGTAAGTGGATTTTATATGAGGAGATGAAATTTTTAGATATAAGATAAAAAACAAGAATAATCAAACCGTCCCAAAGAAAAAGAAGATATGTATGCCAAAAATGTAAAATTCATACCTTTTTATAAACAAAAAACTAAAATAGCTATGAGAATTTAACTTTTTAGATGACTTTTTCTTTCAAAAATTGGCAAAAGAAGAGAAAAAATCATCAAGTTTAAACTAAATTCAGACTAAAAAGTATGTTGGGACGGTGGGACGGGACACACTTACGCTTTTGCCTTGTTCTAATGCTTTTGCAAGATTTGCTTCCATTGTTTTCCATGTTCCGTTGTTTAAAACCTTGTCCATCGGAACAAGATTGATTTTATCTCCTGCTCCGCCTAGGCTGATTTTACTTCAACTCAAACTCATCCGTACCTATTTTTCGTATGTTGTCAAAAAAGCCGCTTACTGCTTCGTTGGCGCACTCTTCGCCTATATACTCGCCTTGTTCATTGAATCCTTCCGGAACATTGTAGTCATACTCTATCTCATGTCTTCCATCGGGATAGAGGGTAAAGGTTAGTCCCCATATCCGTTTTCCTGTTTCTGCGAGGATTTGGTCGCGGAGAGACTCTAAAGCATTAAAAGTTTTACGAACTATCTCCGTTGGTATTTCATAATACTCATCATCGTCAGCACCATTAAAACTAAGAATATATTTGGTAGGACCACCAGCTCGATTGATTATTTCATAACTTCCAGTTAATTTATCCCATAACCTACTATTTGAAAATGAAATTAAATCATTTTTAAAGCAACTCAATATATCGTTATTCATTTCTTCTCCTTATTGGTTAAAAGTTTTTGGAAGCTGTTTTTTGCCATCAATCGTATAATTCACCGTAAACTCATTCGGTCTTACCCCACCGCCAGCGGGATAACCGACACCTATATTTGACACCTATATTTTGGATGGTGGAATGGGACAGGATAATAAAAAGTTTTCTACTTCTTCTTCTCCCTTTTCGCCTGCCACATCAATGGCATTTCCGCCTCTATCGTCTTGTATATATATGTTTGCACCATAACTTAGCAACAGCTTCACTGCGTCCATTTCCCCATGTGCAGCCGCACACATCAATGGGGTATCTCCAGTATCTAACTGTAAATTAACTTGTGCCCCATGTTCTATGAGATATTTTATGATATCCACTCTCCCCCAAGCTGAAGCTTCATGAAGTGGAGATGACCAAGCTCTTGTATAGTTGATTAAAGCACCGTTTTTTAGTAAAAAATCAATCATTTCAATCGTACCAAAAGCAGCTGCGTATGTCAGTGGGGTTCTTAGATCATCGCCAATTCTTTCGTTAAGATTAAGTGTATCACACAACTTTATTTTATCAACTGATGATTTTTCTCTTATAATCTTTATTAGTTCGTCAATAGTTTTTATTTCATTCATGGTAGTTTATTAAATTTTCCTAAATCTATTTTATTTAAAAGTTGCTGATACGCATCTAAGGTCATAGGTTTTGCAGGAGCAATAACATAATGCCCCGCTTTGCCTGACTGTATTGCAACTAGTCCATCAGGTAAGCTATTCACAGGGAATGCACCTCCAAAACTTTGTATATACTTTTCATTGGGATCAATATTAACAGAAAGTCCTTGTGGTTTGCCTTGTTTATTTAATGTATCCACTAAACCATCAGCATTATAATCAACATCTCTAGGTCTTATAGTTACTTTATTTCCACCTCGAAATAATGTAATATCTGTTTTCGCCTCATTGATAGCCTTTTGCATCCCTTTAATATCACCTGCAGCTTTTGCTTCTTTGTAGGCATCATAAGCATCATCAATTTTACCAATCTTAGCCCAAGGCATAGCCATAGCAACTATAAAAAACTTTTCTCCAACACTTTGAGCTTCTTCAAAGTCATCATAATCTTGCATTGGCGATAAGACATATAGAACTTTTCCCAATATCTTCGTATACTCTACTGTTGTTATTACGCCGCTTTTAACGCCTTCTTGCATCCTATTTATTTCTCTTTTCCACTCCTCTTTATCTGTTGAAATAGGATTGGCAAATATATATGAACCTTCGTTATCTCCAAAAACCTTGTTTAATGCTGCAAACTCTGCATTGTTAGCTATGATTGTATCGCTAGAAGTTACAATAGGATTGATAGTAGTCGAAAGTGAACCATAGTCATTTTGTGAGAGTATGAAGTCTGTATAGTCTGCTATGGTATTTCCAAAATCTTGTGCATAAAGGCTTCTATCTCCTCTTAAGCTCTCATCGCTAAAATCCCAACCATTTATGGCATCTATAGCTCTTTGTGTTTCTGTTCCTGCAGTGGATAAAAGATCATAGTTACTAAGGTTATATAAATCATTTATATAACCTTCTCCTGTTTCAAGTGAATAGAAACCCTTAATTTGAAGTCCATCACGACCAGCTTCGGTAGTGGCTATGAGGTTGTTTGTTGTTGGAGTATACCCAAGCTCTATCATTACCTGACTAACTACTTCATTTATAATGACATTTTTTGCTTCTTCGCTCAATGCAGGGTTTGAAAGTACTTTTGCTAACTCTGGGTCTGTTTGTATTCTTTGTTTTATAGTTTCGTATGTAATGTCTTTTTTCTCTACTTCTTTAAAGAAGTCTGTGGCATCTACGGTTGCATTGGTTGCTATCATTTCTATAGTGCTTACAACCATTCCTGCTTTTTTGATATCCTCTGCTATATCCTTCCTTCCATCTTCTGTAAACATCCTCATATCAATAGTAGCACTTACATCAGAACTTACTCCTCCAGAGTATAGTTCTTTGTTTATCTTAGAAGTATCACGGTTTAGTTTAGATATATCATCAGAGTTTTCTTTATCTGTTATGTTTAGATTACCACTTCCTACAGTTGCGAGTGTTTTGGAAGCACTATAGCTTAGAGCGCTTGAAGCATTATAGGTTACATTTGATGCGTTTGGTAATACTTCTCCCTCTTTGTTTTGATTAAGAGATGCTCCGCCACCTATAGAAGTATTGGTACTATAAGAGCTAGAGTTTAGATTGCTAAATGTTAGAGTGTTTGTAGTGAGATTTAGATTGCCATTGTCTATGAAGTTGCCATTCTCGTCATAATATCCTGCGGCTATAAGTGAGCCTTTGAGGTTGGTGTTACCACCTACTGTTATATCTGCATTGTTTGCTGTTATGCTTGTTAGGACTACTTGTTTAGAAGTTGTAGAGCCACTATTTACCCCTCCTCCTATATTGCCACCTGCTATGTTAGAGCTTGTTCTTGCTCCTACTGTGTTGTTTAGATTCTTTTGTTCCGAAACTGTACTTCCTGTATAATCGCTATCATTGCCGAAACTAGTTCCTACGCTTATATTATAGCCATTAGAATTAGAGCTATATTCATCTCTAAGGGATTCTACATTGAGATTATTTCCTACATACATATCTAGATTATCAGCTCTCACAGTTGCACCTTTAAAGGTAGCATCATTACTTACATTTAAAAGCATATTATCGGCTAATAAATTGGAGTTATTATTTGTAGTACTGTCTATGTTATTATGTTGCTCTCCATATCCTAAAGATATATTTGGACCAGTAGCTGCACCATAAACTGTCATCGCTATAGAGCCATTTATGGATTTGTTATCCATTTCTTGAGCATAGGTGTCTTGTGAAGCTAAAACATTTAAATCATGTGTATCAATAACAAGATTGCTTGCTTCTATATTGGAACCTTGTATGGTTGTATGGGTAGCCATAGTGTTGTCTGTAAACATAGCGATAGTATCTGCATTTAGATTTGAAGCAAGAGAAGTGGTACTTGATGTGTTTGTTTTTGTTTTAGACCCTTCCACATCTAGAGCCAATCCTACATTAAAACCCCATGTACCACTACTAGCCGCTGCGGTTGCTATTTGTTTAGCTACTGCGAGATTAGCGGAAGCTAAATTAGCAGTAGCTGCTGCAACTGCCGCTATTTGATATTTTTCTTGATCTTTGACATTGTCTATAAGATCTTCTAGATCTCCTATATCTTCAAAATCAACACCAATTACTCCATTTTTATAGTCAGCTTTTAGTTGAGCTAGAGTATTTTCTAATTTTTTAACCTCTTTTTTATATTTAGAATATTGGTCTTTTACATCTTTGAGTTGCTCAGCAGCTTCGGCTGCGTTTTTTATAGCTGTTGCTATCTCTACATATTCATTTCTAACTGTTACACTTATATCGGCTTCTCCATGAGTCTCTTCGTTTTTAACCTCTTTGGTATCTGTGGCATTTGTGATATCTATGTTGCCTATCTCAGAATTTAGAGAAAGTAAATCTGTAGCTTTTATATTTGAGCCTGTTATGCTTATATCATCAAAACTATCTAGTATCACTGATCCGTTTTTAGCATTTAGGTTTGAAGATACATTCTCTACGCCCTTGGCATCTGTTTTGCTATCATCATAAGTTGCTGTTGCTATTTTTAGCTTAATGGATGATTCTTGATTTTCTTGTTGTTCTGAGGCACTTTTTACCATGTCAAACATACTTGATAATTTTACATCTATCTCTTTTTCTCTATCATGAGCTTGCATAAGCTCTTGGGCAGTAGTGATGTTGATACCGCCGGTATCTGCTGATATTACTATATTTTCTCCAGCTTCAAGATTTGAGCCAACTATATTTGTAGTGCCTGTGTCTGCAATTATATTTCCACCTGCTTGTATATTTGATGATTTAGCATCAGTATCATAATTGCCTTTTTCCTTAATTGTTTGGGTATAAACAGAGCCCGTTGGTACTAATCCTGCACTTGCTACGCCAATAAATAAATTTAGCAGATTAAGCTTTGAGGATTCATGTTTATTTGTAGAACTACTCAACTCTTCGCCTGCTAAGATATTTAGTCCATCAAATGCTTTGAGTTGCACATCTGATGCTGAGTCAACATTACTAGCAATGATATTTATATCTTTTCCACTATTTAAAACAATATTTGCTGTATCTGTTTTTAGTAGAGATTCATATAGTTTTTGTGAGTCTACTGATTTGAGATCCATACTTCTACTAAGTCCAAATGTACCTTTTTTAATTATTTGATGGAGTTCACTCTCTTGATAAACAGTAGCTTCTACATTTATATCCCCTTCTTTGGTAGTTGCTACTATATTGTCTGTGGCATGTATGTTTGAGCCTTGAATGGTTATATCATCATTTGCATCAAGTATGACATTTTTACCATCAATGTTAGTGGATACTACACTTTGCTCTAAAGTCATATCTTGTTTAGTTTTTTTCTTACCAAATGAACCTTTATCTACAAACTTACTCTCATCATAATCACTATCAACTGCTGCTAAGATATCTAAATTACTTCCAGCTGTAAGAGCAACAGTTTCTTTGGCATTGATATTAGCACCTTTTAGTGTGATATCATTGCCACTTTGTATAACTATATGTTCGCCACTTGTTATATTTGAAGTGATATTTGTTGTACTCTCTCCCTTCATATATCCATTTTTTAGTTTAAAGTCATGACTTGCCCCATCTACTGAAGTATCAATCTTGATATCATTTCCAGCCTTTAGCAGTATGGAGTTTGTAGCAGAGATATTAGCTCCGCTGTTTACAATATCATTTTTAGCATTTAGTACTACATTGCCACTTCCTTCTGTTTCGTTGTTTTTACTTATTGGTTGGTCTGTCTTTATTGGCATTGCCATAGCTTTATTGTATTGTTCATTGCTGATAGTTGGTGTATTGTTGTTACCTGTTGCAATGATAGTAGCCTTTTCTCCTACTATAGTATAACTCTCAAGTCCTACTTCATGTTCTGTAGTATTTGTTTGCGTGAGGGTTTTGTTGATTATAGAACCATTTGTGCTTGTTAGTTTTACATTGCTCCCTTCTATGCTGCCTGATAGATTTTGGATATCATTAGTAGTAGTTATATTCAAAGCATCATTAGCTCTTATAGAGCCATTTGTATTTTTTAGACTATCAGAAGTTATATCTATAGTGGTATCTGAGTACATTGTTCCACTATTTATTACATTATTTGCTACCTTTACATTTATAGCGTTAGCGGCTATTAATGAACCGTTAGTATTGACTTTTGAAGCAGCAGTATAGAGTTGTGGAACTAGTGCTGTGGTTTTTGTGCCATCACTTAGTGTTACTTCTTTTTCTACCAATAAGATTATATCGGTTGTGAGATTTTTCATCTGCTCACTACTTAGTGCTACGCCCACACTTATATCAAATGATTTCATATATTCAACACCACTATTTAGTAGTGCCATATATTGTTCTTCATCGCTATTGAAACCTTCAAGAAATCTCTTACCAGTTAGTTGCATTACCTGTTCACGGACAAGCTTTTGTTCATAATACCCATCGCCAAGTCTTTTATGTAGTGTTGTTGGATCAAGTGAGAGCTGAGAAAGCATATAGTCACTGCTTATAAAGTTTTTATAGTTTGTAAAACGAGGATCTGTTTGGATAAAATAATTAGGACTATCTGGATTCAGCGCAAAAAGACTTGAGTTTGGTAAAGATGTATTTGGAGTTCCTGTTGTAAAACCATTTGTATCATTTTCTGATACAGATGAGCTTTGATGAGTAAAAGGAGTATTAGCTTCCATGCCATTTTGCAGAGTTCCAAAGTTGCCAGTTATGCTCCCTCCCGCCGTGATAACAGAATTCAAAGATCCTATTTGTTCTACACTCCCTTGTGCAATGCCTAATGGAGCCCAGGTATAGTTTGGGCTATGAAACATATCATTACACTCTTTGTAACAGTATTGAAATCTACCACTTATTTCATTGTAACGATACAATACTTCACTTTGATTTTTTAATGTATCTGTTATATCAAATTTCATATCTCCAGCAGATAAAATAGTACTTAGATAATTTGTAACATTGTTGGCACTTATGTTTAAATTACCACCACTACTAATTAAACTAGGGTTGGTTGGCAAGGAAGAAAAATACTCCTCTGTAGTAATATCACTATATTCTCTTTGTTTCTCTTCTGAGTACAAAGAAAAATCCACTCTGTAACCACTATCTGGTTTATAAAATGTTACCCATTGACTTATGGGCGTAGGAATAGTATAGTGTACTTCTATATCAAATTTTGAATATTTTTCATTTAGTGCTGCAGTAACTTCATCAATAAATATTTCTATATCATTTGGTACTATATAAATTTTATCACTTCCACTAGAACGAACATATCTAATATTTGGATTATTGACTATCGGATATTGTTTGCCATTTAATAATACATATCCATCTAAAGAATCTTCCAATGATATTGTTATCTGTTTTGTTTTACCATCTTGTATGTATTGACTAAGTAAGCTACTCGTGATGCTTTTAACATCAGCATCGCTTACAACATAACTTGTTTTAATAGAACCATTTGAAAGCTGAGAATATTTTTCATCAAATGTCACAATATCACTATTAAGTGTATTTACGCTTTTAACTACTTGGGTAAGTGTTTTATTATTTATCTCATCACTTGCTAAACTCATATATCCGCCACTCTCAATTGTAGCAGATAAGTTGTTTATCTCTTTTGCTTTGCCTATAGCAAATCCATTTTCATCTAAGCCTCCACCTATATACATATCGCCCATACTTAGTATTGTGGCGCCATCAACATTGTTAATGATGTTTGCACCTATATTTAACTCTTCTCTCGCACCTATTACTGCACTTTTGTCATTTTCTTTTGTATTATTTAGCGTATCAGTCTTAATTGACACCCAATCACCATAAATCCTTCCTGTTCCAAAATTGTTAAGAGTATCAGTTTGTATATCCGTATATACTCCATCTATCAAACCTCTATTTGTTATAGAGTCGGTTGCCTTTAGGCTAGTTGTATTTAATGATGTTATTTCTCCATTGTTTGAAAGCTCTCCTATAACATCTAAATATATATTAAGTCCATTTATTTTCATAGCATTGGCATAATTGTTTGCAAGGTCTATATCTATATCACCATTTGATATTATCTCACCATCTCCAGACATAGATGAACTATTTATGGTTGTTTTAGAGTTTGATTGTATTTGATTTGTATTTATAATATCCATTGTAGATACATTTATATTGTTCGCATTTATTGTGCCACTATCATTATTTAAAGAGCTTCCGCTTGCATTTAGATTTTCTACATCTATAGTAGAACTATTTGTTAATGTACCTGTAGTATTTAATGTAGTTGCACCATTTGCTACAAGCTTACCATCGTCATTCAATAAGGTATTTGTAATATTTATATTGCCTGTAGCAAGTGTTATCGTAGGTGTTGTGGTGCCACCTCCTGTGCTTCCCCCTGTACTACCACCTCCTGTACTTCCACCGCCAGTTGTTGAATTTGTATCAACACCGCCACTACTATCTATAGGTTCATATCCGATTAAACCATCATTACTATTATCAAGATTCGTTGCGTTGACTACTAAATCTTGGATACCTGCTTGTGTTATGCTTCCGTTTGTATTATTTAAATTGTCTGCTGATATATCTAGTCTACCTGCAGTTATCTCTCCGTCCGTGTTGTCAATATTGACAGATTGCAACTTAACTTCTTTACTTGCACTAATGCTGTTATTATTTACTATATCGCTTGTTGTGGTTGCCGAGATATCGCCTTTTGAGGTGATGGTTCCACTATTTGTAAGCTTTCCATTTATATCTATAGATATATTATCATTTGCACCTACAACTCCTGTATTGTTTACACCAACACCAGCTTCAGTGCCAATTAGATTAATTTTATTTGCATACATTCCGCCAAGTGCTGAGCTGTCAATAGCAAATAGTGGAGCTGGAGTTGCACCAGTACCTGCTGTAATGTTTGAGTTATCACGCGAAATAGTATTTACTCCTGTAACGATACTCAATTCATTTGACCATATACCAGCATTTATAATTGCTGAACGGGCAAGTATATTGGTATAATCTGAGCCCAATGCATTTAATCCAGCACCTTGTATGGTTACTGTCCCATCATTAACACTAAATCCACTCAAATCTCCACTATTTATGATAGGTGTACCTGTAGTTAGCGTTGAAGTACCAGCATTGATGATGGTTGCTCCATCTATACTTATTCCACTTGGATTTGCAATGATTAAATCAGCCTTGCTTCCTGCAATTTCTATGTTACCTGTTAAGTTACTTGGATTTGATGAGTTTACTTGATTTACTATAGCTTTTGCACTGCCAGTTGCTAAAAATGGATTTCCTTCTACCCATCCTGCAGTAACAGTATTCGCATTTGTTCTCGAATTATTTAAAATTGTTCCATTTGTACCAGTATCAAACTGGCTATAGTTATTTACAGATATTCCTGAACTTGTAGGAGTTTGTATATTTACTTGTGTTGCTCCACTTTGGGTATTTAAAATGATAGGTTGTGTGTTTGTTGGTGCATTGGTATCAGCAATAATATCTGCTTGGAGAGTCGATGAAGCAAATATAAAAAGTGCTAAAGATAAATTTAGAGTTTGTTTTATAGTACTAAATAAAGTTATAGAGTAAGTATCTGAGCTGCTCATAGCAGATCTATCATCACAAGCTTTAGCTAAACTTGAAGCATTTTCACTCACAACTACTGTTGTATTTGCACGACCTTTTATCTTTTTAGAGATTGTTTTAAATATGTGGTTCATTTATAGTCCCTTTAAAATGAATAGTTTATGTTAAATCCGCAAGATACTTTTGCAGTATCAAAGCCTTGAGGTTTGTATATAGGAGTTCCAGCAAATAAATCATAATTTAAATTACCAAAATTCATAAAAACACCTCTAACCCCAAGGGCTGTTCCTACTAAGCTTTGTCCTATGAGAGTATCAACGCTTTGCCCATAAACCTTTCCACCGTCAATAGCTATATAAAATTGATGCGATGGCAAATAACTAAATGATAGTTCATTTTGTAGATAAAAGCCTTTATTGCTTGATAGTGAATAATCACCATCAAATCCTCTAACTGTATATCTACCGCCAATTGCAAGTCTATCTTGTGGAACAAGAGGAGTTGCTGTTGTTTGCGTATGAAGTGTGCTCGTAAAATTTAACTGTTTTTCTTGTAGTAAAAAAGGTTTTACAAATGATATATCAGCAATCCATATTTTAGGTTTACTTACACCTTCTCCAAATGCTTCTTCTGGAGCTCTTAGTGGATCAAATGCACCGATACCCACTTTGTACTTAAGTGACATATCCAAAGTAGCATTATCTATAAATTGCTTATGAGCTAGACCATATTCAATGCTTGTTGTTTTTCTATCTTGCACTGTTATTCTTGCGTCATCTATATAATTATCGCTACTTCTTTTTAATCCTTTTAAACTAAAGGTTGTTTTTCCTTTGTCGCTTCTATATATAACTCTACTTATGCCTATATCGAATGTTTCCGAGTTTCCAGCATATCTATAAACTTGGTTTGTTCCTGCTACTGCTTGATCATAATGATATTTTGATTTGCCAAAAGAGAGTAAATAGTAACCCACAGGGAATGAATAGTTTAATGCGAAATTATCAGACTTTCCATTTGTGCTACCATTGACAGTTCCATTGTTATCAGTGATATTTGTCTTATCATAACCTGCCATGTCTCTGCTATATGAAAGATAAAAGATATCATTTAACCCAAGAAGATTGTCTCCGCTTAGTGTTGTGCCAAATTGATATTTACCAGTACTTGTAGACCCACTATCATCAATAGAAAACCCTATTCTAAAAGGAAATTTTGATTTTTGGTATTTTATGACAATATCTGAATATGATGGCTTAGATGATGGTACGATATCAAATGATGCATCAAAACCTGGAACTCTTTTAAAATTTTCTAGTGCCTGCTCTATTGGTCTAATATTGAGTATATCTCCGCTATTTAGTGGCATAGCACTAAAAAGTAAAGAATTTTGTTCATGAGGTTTTAATCCAGAATTATCTTCAAATCTAATCTTATCAACCATGCCAGCAACGATATCTATTTTTAATACTTTTGACTTTAAATCTTGTTCTTTTAAAAGTACTCTTGTAGTTGTGTAACCTTTTGCGATGATTGAATTTTGTAAAGTGTTGGATATAGTCACAATACCTTTTTGTCCTACACAGATTCCGTCGTTATTGTTATTATTTACTTTATCTTTTATGTTTAGAATCTCAAGAGTTTGAGTAAGTGCAAATTCAAATCCTTTACTACCTTGTAGTTCTATCTTTTTTATATCAAAACATGGACTTTCGGTCTCTAGTTTGGTATCACTTTTGTTTGTGTTTATATCCGTACGAATATCTGGAGCTTTTGGAATATTTTTTTGGTTTTGGAGGTTTAAATCTTTTTCTCTTTGTATTTGCCAATCAGACAATACAGAAGCTGAGAAGCTTGGCAAACTAAAAGCAACAAATAAAAATACAATAAAATACAATTGCCTTAAAATATACCTTGTATTTATGCTCATTATCCCCATTCCTTAAGTTTAATTTAAAAAATGGATATATAATAGCTTAATAAGGCTTTAGGGTACCTTAACTCTGCCTACCGTCGATAATTGGTACAAAAAGGCATTGTTCTATCGCTTCACTTGTAATCTTGCCATTTATCTTATAAAATCGCGTTAATATCTGCAATGAACCTTCTTGTAGCGGAGCTACCATGATACCGCCTTCTGCTAATTGGTCAAAAAGAATATTTGGTATCTTTTGTGCAGTTGCAGAAAAAAGTATCCTATCATATGGTGCATAATCTTTCCATCCCAACTGCCCATCATCAAATCTCGTAAATATATTTTGTATCTCAAGTTGACTAAATCTATTTTTGGCTTCTCTTAGAAGATCATTTATCCTCTCTATGGTAAAAATCCGTCTACACATTTTACTCAAAATTGCTGCTTGATAACCGCTTCCGCATCCTATTTCAAGCACACTGTCAACACCATCCACTTCTAGATATTGTGTCATTTTAGCAACTGTCAATGGTGAGCTTATCCATTGGTTGTCACTAAGCGGAAGAGCATCAAGTTGATATGCAAGGTGTTTAAAAACTTGTGGCACAAAAATTTCTCTATCGACTGACATAATCGCATTTTTGACTTTATCGTCTAACTTAAATCCTTTTTCAATTTCTTCTATCATTCTTTGTAAAAGTCTTTTTTTTAACATACTTGCCCCACATTTATATATCTTCGTATTTTTGCTATTTCTGCCATATCAATATCTTTTACGATAACTCCATTTGGTGAATAAATCATAGAACTATTTACTATATCTTTTCCGCCGCTGCTATGTGCCGCTACAAAACATTGATTTATTATTGCAAGCGCATTTGACAATACTCTAAAATGTAGTTCTCTAAGCAATCCCCATTTTGCTGGAACAATAATCACATCGCACCCCTCTAAAACTTTCCAAAGCTCTTTAAATCTAAGTTCGAAACATATCAGTATTCCTATATTTATACCATTTATCTCAAAAGGCTTGATTTTAGTATCTTCTCCTGATATAAAATATTTATCTTCCCCTCCAAGTTTAAAAAGTTTTGATTTCTCTTGAGTGTGAACAATTTTATGTTTATTAATGGCTATGGCTTGATTGACAAAAGCATTGTCAATTTTTCTAATAACTGTTATGATTATTATTTGATTTTCTGCTATTTTGCAAAGTTTTTCTATAGCAACCTCACTAAAAGATGAAGCTTTTTCCATATTGTCATAATCAAAATCACTTAGATATACTTCAGAAGCAACTATAAGTGAATTTGGACAATCTACGGCAATATTAATTAAATGTTTTAGGCGATCTTCGTATGTAACAAAACTATCATCTAACCCCACAAACCTAACATCAATGTTTGTTCTCTTAGAAATCATCTAAATCAAGACTACCTAAAGAGTAATTTGTGTTTTTTGATTCAAAAAAGTTGGCCTTTTGGTCATTGAATTTAGAAAATTGATCTACCCATTTTATAGGATGCTCGACATTGTAAAGTTTCTCCATTCCAACAGCTTTTAATCTTTCATCTGCTAGATATTTGATATACTGTTCTATGATGTCATTTGTAAGTCCGAGTATCTGACCGCCAGTTATATATTTACCCCAATCACTTTCAAGCTTAACTGCACTTCTAAACATTTCATAAACTTCATCAAGCAACTCTTTGGTAAATAGTTCTGGTCTCTCTTTTTTGGTTGAATTTATCATATTTTGAAATAGCACAAGATGCGTTACCTCATCTCTTTGTATAAATCTTATCATATCGGCAGATCCTAGCATTTTACCACTTCTAGCAAGCGTATATATATAAGTAAATCCGCTATAAAAATAGATTCCTTCAAGTATTTGGTTAGCAAACATTGCTTTTACTATATTTTCATCTGTTGGGTTTTCAGAAAGTTCATCATAAACTGCGGCTATTGCATCATTTTTACTTTTCAACATCATATCTCTTCGCCAAAGCTCATATATCTCTGCTGAGTTCGTTGAAATACTATCAACCATAACCGCATAACTTTGTGAATGAAGAGCTTCTTCGAAAGCTTGACGAACCAATATCAAGTTAATTTCTGGCGATGTTATAAATGGGTTTACGTTATCTATAAGGTTATTTGTCTGTAAGCTATCCATAAATATGAGTTGTGCCAAAACTTTGTCATATGCTGTTTTTTCGGCATCTGTGAGTTGTTTATAGTCACTTACATCTCTGGTCATGTCAACTTCTTTAGGAAACCATGTATTATTTAACATAACTTCCCAAAGATTATATGCCCACTGATATTTTATGTCATTTAGCTCGAAAATTCCTGTTGGATTTCCACCAAAAATTTTACGATCTCTTGTTTGTTCATCTGAATTTGGATTATATATTTTTTTGCGTTCCATAAGCATTTCTCCAAAGTTTTATATTTTTAAATTATACTACTTATGGCTTAAAGACATATCTATATTGGGAGTTTAAAAGTGAGTTGCGATACTCCCCAATTAAACTTTTTCAAGAAGGACATTTGGGGGATGTAATAATGATGGGAAGTATCTAGAAAGCTTTTCTTAAGGGGGATATAATTTTTAATTAATTTATCTGCTTTCGTAATTGTATTTTAATTTATAATTGTGTAATAATTGTGATAATTTACAATAATGGCTGTATTTATTGGCAACTTTGACACTCTATACTTCTGTCTGCTACACCTTCCGTTTGTTTGGCGGTATCTGGGGATTCGCTTCTTAGGTAATATGTGGATTTTAATCCAAATTTCCATGCCTCCATATAAATATCGTTTAGATATTTTCCGCTCGCTTTATCAAGTGTTATAAATATATTCAAGCTTTGCCCTTGATCTATCCATTTTTGTCTAATTGCCCCTGCGCGAATCAAAAGTTTTTGATCAAGCTCAAAGCTTGGTGTGTAATAAGCCCATGTGTCTGGACTTAAATTTGGAGCGATAACAGGTATCATGCCTGAGAGGTTTTTCTCAAACCATTTTCTCTTATAGATTGGTTCAATTGCCTGAGTTGTTCCTATAAGTATAGAGATGGAGCTTGTTGGTGCTATAGCCATAAGATAACCATTTCTCATGCCATTGCTTTTTACTTTCTCTTTTAAGGCATTCCAGTCGTGTGTATAGCCAAACAATCCACCACGATCTACAAGCTTACAAGCATTTTCGTTTGCTTTATCGATTGGAAATACCCCTTTGCTCCATTCTGACCCTTCAAAGTTAGGATATTTTCCTTTTTCAAGTGCCAAATCACTCGATGCTCTTATAGCAAAATACGAAACAGACTCCATAATCTCATCTATCTTATAAAAATGGTCATTGCTGCCCCATTCTATTTTGCTTTCGGCAAGCATTTGAGCTTCGCCCATTACTCCAAGTCCGATAGCTCTTGTTTTTTCATTTGTCTTTTTTACTTTTGCTAAAGGATAAAAATTTAAATCAATCACATTGTCAAGCATTCTAACTGCAGTTGGAACAACTCTTTGTATGTCTTCAAGTGTGTTGACTTTTGATAGATTTATAGATGCTAGATTACAAACTGCAGTATCCCCATCACTCATCTCTTTGTCAACCATCCAAATTTGTTTACCATTTATACTATCAAGTGCAGTAATTTTTTTAGCTGGTTTTTGCATACCATTGTCAACTCTAATAATAATCTCTTCATCAAAAGACTCTATGGTGCCATCAATATATGTAACTCTTGTTTTGTATGTGTTTGGCGATGTATTTTGAAATATTTCTGTACAAAGATTTGAACTTCTAATAACACCAAAATGTTTATTAGGATTTGTTGCATTTGCTGTATCTTTGAATGTCAAAAATGGGCTGCCAGTTTCAAAATAAGATCTCAAAATGTCTTTCCATAATGCTTTTGCAGACACAACCTCTTTTGATACCGAATCATCACATTCTAGCTCTATATATCTCTTTTCAAAATCTTCTTTATATAAAGTTGCTAATTCTGGAACTTCAAATGGGTCAAACAGCGTCCACCTTCCGTCTTCTTCTACCCTTTTCATAAATATATCATTTAGCCACAATGAAGGAAAAAGCTCATGAGTTCTTCTTCTCTCTTCGCCTGAATTTTTCTTAAGATCTAAAAAGTTTTTAATATCTACATGCCATGGTTCTATATAAACCGCAATTGCCCCTTTTCTAGTCCCTAGTTGGTCAACAGCAACTGCTATATCGTTTGTAATCTTTAGAAATGGGATAATCCCTCCAGCTGCTAATTTGTGACCATCAATTGATGACCCCATGCCCCTAACAAGCGACCAATCCCAACCTATACCACCACCAAATTTTGACAACAATGCCATCTCTTTATAGCTGTCAAAAATACCTTCTATATTATCAGGTGTTGAGCCTATGTAGCATGAGCTTAATTGATGTCTTGGTGTTCTAGCGTTTGAGAGCGTTGGGGTAGCCACCATGACTTCAAAACTACTAATTACATCATAAAACTTTTTAGCCCATGTTTGACAATCAAACTCGTTTTGAGCCAAAAACATAGCTACACCCATAAATAACTGCTGAGGAAGCTCTATAGGCTTACCACTTCTGTCTTTTATCAAATATCTGTCATATAGTGTTCTAATGCCTAGATATGTAAACTGCAAATCTCTCTCAGGCTTTATGTAGTTGTTTAGGTCATCAAGATCATACTTGTCTTTAAGCCCTAAAACTATTCTACCCTCGTTTTCGCCTTTTGTCATATAATCTCTTAAATGATTATATCCTGTAAAACCAGTTACCTTATGGTAAAGATCATACAAAAAAAGTCTTGAAGCTACGAATGTCCAGTTTGGTCTATCAATATCAATTTTGTCAACAGCAGTTTTTATAAGTGTTTGTTGTATCTCTTCGCTGGTTATCATATCTCTAAAATGGAGCTTAGCATCAACTTCTAGCTCACTTTGGCTTACATTGTCTAAATCTCTTACTGATTCTTGTGTATATTTTTGAATTTTTGATATATCAAGTGGCTCTACTCTGCCATTTCTTTTAACTACTTTTATCATTATTATAAACCTTGCTTCTGATACTGAATTATAAAGATTTTACTAAAAAAATGCTTTATTCAATTTGAAATTGGATATATTTTTTGTTGTAAATATTATAATATTTTCTTATATTATTTATATTAAAACAAGCTTATATTGTTCTTGTTTTAATATTTACTAATTATATGTTTTATTAGATTATCTGTACATATTTTTATCATATTATATACCTTGTCAAATCCATCAAATCCATCGAAAAAATATGGATCTGGCACATCGTTTCCATCAAACCCAAAATCACCTAAAAGCAATGGATTTTCACAACCTATGCTTCTAAGGTCTTCTATGTTGCTTTTATCAAGCCCTACTATAAAATCAAACTCTTTAAGGTCATTTTTTGTAACTTGTCTGGCCCTAAAGTGCGATATGTCAACGCCGTTTAAATTTGCAACTCTAATAGAATTACTGCACGGCATCTCACCAATGTGCCAACTACTCGTACCAGCACTGTCTATGTGTATATTTAAACTATTTTGTTTTATTATGTCTTTAGCTATCCCCTCCGCTATAGGAGATCTGCAGATATTGCCAAGGCATACAAAAAGTATCTTCATATATTACTTGAAAACTCTTTTAAATATGGCATCTACATTTTTAGTATAGTAATCATAGTTAAAACACTCTCTTATTTGCTCTTCACTTAGTTTTGCTCTTAGCTCTTCATCCGCCAACAAATATTGCAAATAAAGACTTTCGCCTTTTTCATTTGTTGTTGGTTTGCCATGCTGTATCTCTTCCCAAACTTTCATAGCATTTCTTTGAATTATGCGATATGCATCTTCTCTGCTAACTCCAGCTTTTGGTAACTCCAAAAGAACTCTTTGAGAAAACACAAGTCCACCTGTAAGATTTAGATTTTTCATCATATTTTCCGGCATTACTGTAAGTTTCGATATAACGGAGTTAAATCTATGAAGCATAAAATCGCTTGTTATAAAACTATCAGGAAGCCAAAATCTCTCTGTCGATGAGTGACTTATATCTCTTTCGTGCCAAAGGGCTACATTTTCCATAGCAGGAACCGCATAAGCTCGTATAATTCTTGCAAGCCCTGTAATATTTTCAGTTAATATAGGGTTTCTTTTGTGTGGCATCGCTGAGCTTCCTTTTTGTCCTGCAGCAAAAAACTCTTCGCACTCATAAACTTCTGTTCTTTGCCAGTGTCTTACTTGAACAGCAAATTTTTCGATGGAGCTAGCAAGAAGGGCTAACGCGGAAGCAAGTCTAGCATACCTATCTCTTTGGATTACTTGATTTGATACTGGAGCTGGGGCAAGTTCTAATTCTTCGCAGGCTATCTCTTCGAGCTCTAATGGTGCATGAGCAAAATTACCCATAGCTCCACTGATTTGTCCCACGCTAATAACTTTCATAGTTTGCTCTAAATTCTCTAAGTGTCTAGACATCTCTTCGTACCATACAGCAAGAACTAAACCAAAGGTAATAGGCTCGCCATGAATGCCATGACTTCTACCTACCATAAGCGTCATCTTGTGCTCAAGTGCCCTTGCTTTAATCGATTCCATGACTATCTTTACATCTTCTATGATAAGCTCCAAAGAACTTTTCATTTGAAGTGCAACTGCAGTATCAACAGTATCTGAACTTGTCATACCATAGTGAAACCATCTGCTTTCTTCTCCCAAACTTTCTGCTACACTAGTTGTAAAAGCTATAAGATCATGCCTTGTAACTGCTTCAATTTCATCTATTCTCTCTACATTGAATTTTGCATTTTCAACTATTTTTTTAGCATCATCATCTGGTATAAGACCAAGCTTATTCCATGCTTTTACAACAGCAAGCTCAACATCTAGCCATGCTTGATATTTTGCCTGCATAGTCCACTTGCTGCTCATTTCTTTTCTAGAATATCTCTCAACCATTCTTTTACCTTACCTCTGCTATTATGGTAAAATAATATCTAAATAGTGTTTAAAGGTTGACGGCTTTGCCATTTGTAAAGAAAAAATTTTATATCGATACCCCCGTCCAAGCATTTATATATATTATAAAAACACTCGGTTGCTCTCAAGGTCAAGCACAAAGATTTATACATCTTGGAAAACTTTGTGTCAACAAAGAAGTGGTTACTGATACTGCAAAAAGAATTTCAGGCGATATAGAATTAGAAGTTTTTGAGCCTATTGATCTTGATATAAAACCAATATTTCAAACTAAAGATTTTTTGATTTTCGATAAACCTAGTGATATTTTAGTACATCCAAAAACACGCAAAACGCCTGAATCAATGCTGGATTGTGTTAGATTTTATGGTGGGAATGAAGCCAATTCTACACATAGAATTGACAAAGAAACATCAGGCATATTGCTTGCAAGCAAACATAAAATTAGTGAAATATATCTCAAAAGCGCATTTGAAAAAAGAGCTATACGAAAGTGTTATCTAGCTTGGGTTGAAGGAAAAATTAACTCTCCATTCTCTATAAATATGCCAATAAAAAAGAGGGATAATTATGATACAAACAAACATAAAGTGGAAATTTCCACTCTTGGAAAATCATCTCATACAGATTTTATTCCGATAATTTATGATGAGAATTTGGATGCAACCTTGGTTGAATGTTATCCTAAAACAGGTCGAATGCATCAGATTAGAATCCATTTGTTTCACGTGAAACATCCAATACTTGGAGACCCATTATATGGCAGAACTTTTGAAATTAGCAACAAATATCTTGATGGCGAATTGAATATTGAGGAGCGTATGATATACACTGGAGCTAGCAGGCTTATGCTTCATGCACAAGCTATAGAATTTGAATATGACGAGGTAAAATATAAGATAAAAAGCTTGGTTGACTTCAAAGAATTAAAGAGTTTAATCACACCAAAAAGAGATAGAAAATTAGTTGATAGTTACTAATTATTTTACTATTTCCTACTCTCATATATAACCCAACTTACCCCTACTATAACTACTGCTGAAATAAAAACTATCATTGCCCAATCAAGTGCTGTCATAAAAATCCTTTAAATATTTTGCTCTCTAAGCTGTCCACAAGCAGCACTAATGTCAAGTCCTTTTGACTCTCTAATAGTACAAAGCTGTCCTCGTTTTGTAAGATATTCTTGAAAATTAATCATTGATTCTACCGTAGGTCTTTGAAAATCTGTACCACCATATGGATTAAAATAAATCAAATTTACTTTAGCTTTTATGCCATTTAAAAGGCTCAAAAGTTTTTTTGCTGAAGCTATATCATCATTGACATCTCTTATAACCAAATACTCAAACATCACCCTCTTTCTTGCATTGACAGGAAAATTTTTAACGGCATCTATAATGGAAGCTATATTGTAAGCTTTATTTATAGGCATAAGCTTTTCCCTAAGCTCATCATCAACCGCATGAAGAGAGATAGCAAGATTTACACCGAGATCAAAATTTCCAAGTTTTTCAATCTTTGAACTAAGTCCTGAAGTTGACAAAGTTTGTCTGTTTGGAGATATCGCCATACCATCATTATCACTAAATATTTTTATAGCTTTGACAACATTATCTAAGTTATCTAGCGGTTCTCCCATCCCCATATATACTATATTTATTCTTCTGTTTGCTGCTATGTTATTTACTTTTTTAATCATCAAAAGCTGAGCAACAATCTCTCCTGCACTCAAATTTCTAACAAACCCACCTTTTGCTGTTAAACAAAATGCACAACCAACTTTACATCCAACTTGGGATGAGATGCAAACTGTATATCTTTTTTGATGTTTTAATGCTCCATCTTCATGATACTCTTCATCTTTCATTTGTAACAAAACAGTTTCTATTGTATGTCCATCGTGAAGTTTAAAAAGATATTTTATACTACCATCACTACTCTTTTGTGATGTTAAAATTTCAAGAGGGTTTAGGGAAAATTTTTCTTTTAACTGTTGTTTTAAATCTTTTGGAATATTGCCCATCATATCAAAATCATCTATATATTTATGATATAGCCAGTTCCAAATTTGCTTAACCCTAAAAGCTGGAGATATAATCTCTTTTAACTCATCTTGTGTAAAATCATATATAAAGGGTAGCATTATTTTCCATTCGTTGAATTTGCAAAAAGTTTATCTCTATTTTCTGAGATATATTTATTTAAAAGCTCCATAGCTTTTGATTGGTTTTGCTTAAAATCTTTGTGGGCATTTTCATTACAATAATTTGTAATAGCAAAAAGTCCGCCAGCTGGTAAACCAAATCTTTTAGCAACATGCATGACACTAAAAAATTCCATGTTTTCAATATGTATATTTTTTTCTATATATTTCTCTCCAAGAGAAAAATCTGTAGTTATGTAGTTTGAAGAATTTACTATAGTTTCACGTGAAACATTTTCGCTTGTTGTTATTAAATTTTCTATAGGGGTATAAGAGTTTGAATTAAAATAACTATTTTCTATATTACAAGCACTTTTAGAATGAATAATCTCAAAAATTTCTTTTTCACCATAACTGCCTGCGCTTCCTATAAAAAAAAGAAACTTTGGTTTATTTTTTATAACAAGCTCGGTTAATGTTATAGAGGACTCAACCATCCCTACGCCAATAGATGTAGCAAAAGGAAAAACTTCTCCGTTTCCAGCACAAAGTATCATTTGCAAGTTACCATTATATTTGCATTGATTTGAACTTTCTGTTCGTCTTGCATTGGAGTTGGGGCAGAGTCATTAGCAACTTCTGCTTTCATTGCCATCACTGGAGCATAATAAACATTCCCTCCGCCATTAAAATCTATTTTTGAAACTTTACAGTTTTGTGATAACTTTGATGAAAGAATGTTTGCATAATTTTTTGCCCACAAAATAGCATTAATCTTTAAAGTATCACTACTGCTATCGTCTGACTGTTTTTCACTTAGTTGCCAAGAAACATTTGATATAGAAACGGACAAACCTTCTTTTTCGCCAAGTCTTTGTAGGTCTCTGATAAGTTTATTTAATTCTTTTGGATTTTTTGATGAAATATTATAATTCATATATCCATTATATCCATCTTGATAACTTTTATCATTATTGTAAACTATATGAGGATTTACAGAATATGCCCCACCTTTAATTGTTAAATTATTAATACTTGAAATATAATCAGAAATAATTGTTAATTTTTCTATAGTTTTTTGTTGATCCAATTTTGTTGATGAAAAACTAATTGATGTTGCAAGAATATCTGGCTTTATCTTTTTTTCAAAAGTTTTAGTAAAACTAATTTCTGTAGTAGCATTTAGCATAAAAGTTAAAACACTTAAAGCGATAATATATTTTTTCATTTTCAGCTCCTTACAGCAATTCCCTCTTTTTTAAGATAAGCTTTAAGAGTATTTATCTCTATTTCTCGAAAGTGAAATATTGATGCAGCTAAAGCCGCGTCAGCTCCACCCTTAACAAATGCATCTTTTATATGCTCCATAGTTCCTGCTCCGCCACTTGCAATTAGTGGAATATCAACAATTGAGCTGATTGCAAGGTTTAATTCATTGTCAAAACCTGCTTTTGTGCCATCCGCATCCATAGAAGTTACAAGCAATTCTCCTGCACCACGATTATATGCTTCTTTGGCCCAAAGAATAGCATCTATGCCTGTATCATTTCTGCCTCCATGAGTAAAAATATTCCATTTACCATTTTCTACTCTTTTGGCATCAATTGCCACAACAATACACTGACTTCCAAATCTCTTTGCTCCCTCTTCTATAAAGTCAGGTCTTTTGATTGCTGCAGAATTTATACTAACTTTATCACACCCAACATTTAAAAGTGCATATATATCGTTTAACTCTCTTATGCCTCCACCTACTGTTAGTGGAATAAAAACTTCACGCGCTACTTGTTTAACAACATTTACTATTGTAGACCTTCTCTCGTGTGTCGCAGTGATATCAAGAAAAGTAAGCTCATCGGCTCCTTCGTTGTTGTATCTGCTTGCAACCTCTACTGGATCTCCAGCATCACGAAGACCAACAAAATTAATACCTTTTACAACCCTGCCATTATCTACGTCTAAACAAGGTATAATTCTCTTTGCAAAATAATCCATCTAAAGCCATTCATAAAATATGCTATGATTATACAAAAATTCTGTAAAAATCTAGTTTTACATATGGTTTAAAAATAAAATAAGGTAAATTAGAGTATGATTAATAGTGATTTATCCAAATTCGCTAATAAAAAATTTGGACAAAACTTTTTAAAAGATGATTTTTATCTAAAACAAATCATCCAATCGATGCCCAAAAACAAATTAAAAGTTGTAGAAATTGGGCCTGGATTAGGTGATTTGACTAAAGAGCTGCTAATAAGCGGCAATGATGTCATAGCATTCGAGGTCGATAAGCGATTGTGTGAACATCTAAATAGCACATTAGAAAGTTTTAAAAACAATGATTGTTTTAAACTTAGATGTGGTGATGTTTTAGACAATTGGGAAAATGAGAGTTTAATAGATGAACCTTATCACCTAGTGGCGAACTTACCTTATTATATTGCAACACATATTATCTTGAAAGCTTTGAGAGATAAAATGTGCCAATCAATATTAGTAATGGTACAAAAAGAAGTGGCTGATAAGTTTTCAGCGAAACCAAAACAAAAAGAGTTTTCAGCACTTGGAGTTTTGGCGTCTAGTGTGGGAGAAGCAATTAATTGCTTTAATGTACCACCAACTGCTTTTGTTCCACCACCAAAGATAACATCAGCTGTTTTAAAAATTACAAAAAACAGCTCACTAGATGATAATAATTTTGAAGAGTTTTTAAAAGTTGCCTTTAGCCAACCTAGAAAAAAACTAATCAAAAATTTATCATTACTAGAAGATATAAAAAAATTAGAAGATAAATTTGAAAAATTTGGTCTAGATTTAAATACAAGACCGCATGAAGTAGAAACAAAACAGTATATACAACTATATGAAACCTTAAAGGAAATAAAACATGAACGAAAACAACGAAAAAAAAGAACAAACGAGCCAGAATCCTCATAAAAGGAATCCAAACCCTCATAGACAAAGCACTCAAACAAATTCTGCCCAAAATACAGAAAACCCTAACCCTAATAGACAAAATACAGAAATAACTTCTGCCCAAAATACAGAAAACCCTAACCCTAATTTCAAAAAAAATAGATTTAAAAAGCCTTTTTTTAAAAATAATAAAAACAACAATACCCCTTCTGGCGAAAATACACAAGAGACAGAAAATACAACAAATAAACCTAAAAACAACAATAAAAACGATAGAAGAAAAAATCCAGTTACAGTTAGTGAGGAGATGAGTAGATCTATCCAAGCAAATTTTGCAGCGCAAGATCTTAGAATGAATCCTTGGAAAATGATAGATACTAACAATAATGCAAAAATTAGATTTACCCCTCTTGGTGGACTTGGCGAAATTGGTGGAAATATGGCTGTTATAGAAACAGAAACAAGTGCTATTATATTTGATGTTGGTATGAGCTTCCCTGATGAAACAATGCATGGAGTTGATATACTAGTGCCAGACTTTTCATATCTACACACCATCAAAGACAAAATCAAAGCTATTGTTATAAGCCATGCTCACGAAGACCATATTGGTGGTATGCCATATCTATTTAAAGAGCTTAAATTTCCAATATACGGAACTCCATTAGCACTTGCTATGATAAAAAACAAATTTGATGAGCACGGACTTAGAGACGATAGTAAGTATTTTAATTTTGTAACAAAAAGACAACCATATCCGATAGGTGATTTTATTATAGAATGGATGCATATGACACATTCTATTATAGACTCTTGTTCACTCGCAATCCAAACACCAGCTGGAACAATTATACATACTGGGGATTTCAAGATAGACTACACTCCTATTGATGGATTTGGACCGGATTTACACAGACTTGCACACTATGGAGCAAAAGGTGTATTGTGTCTATTTTCAGATAGTACAAATTCACACAATACTGGCTTTACAAAAAGCGAAGCAGTTGTGGGTAAAACTTTTCAAAATATTTTTATGACAACAAAAGGAAGAGTTATAATGTCAACATTCTCTTCAAACCTACATCGTGTATATCAGGCTATGGATCACGCCATCAAACATGGTAGAAAAATTTGTGTAATAGGCAGATCTATGGAAAGAAATGTTGAAACCACAAGAGCACTGGGATATATTGATATACCAGACAAGAACTTTATAGAGGTTCATGAAGTGCCAAAATATAAAGATAATGAGGTTCTAATAGTAACAACAGGATCACAAGGTGAAACTATGGCTGCACTATTTAGAATGGCAACAGATGAACATAGACATATAAAATTAAAACCGAGCGATACAATATTGATATCAGCCAAAGCAATCCCTGGAAACGAGGGAAGTGTCAGCGAACTTATGAATCATATATTAAAATCTGGTGCAACTGTGCATTATGCTGATTTGCCTGATATGCATGTATCAGGACATGCTGGTCAAGAAGAGCAAAAGCTAATGCTTCGTCTAGTTCAGCCTAAATTTTTCTTGCCAGTACATGGAGAATACAATCATGTAGTACAACATGCAAAAACTGCCGTTTCTTGCGGAGTAGATGAAAGAAATATAATCCTAATGGGAGATGGTGATCAGATAGAAATAACACCAAAATACATTAAAAAAGTGAAAACAGTAAAATCTGGTAAAACATATATAGACAACCAAAACAACATAACAATTGATAATGACATAGTTTTAGATAGACAAAAGCTTGCTGAAGATGGTATAGTAAACATAGTTGCTCAAATCTCTCAAGAGACAGGGAAGGTTATAGGCAAGCCAGTAATCACAACTCATGGCATCGTGGCAAATAGAGAGATGAAAAGATTTACTAGTGATATAGAGCTTCTTTTAGAAACACTTTTACTTGCTATGAAACCTGAGGCACTAAAAGATCACAAAGCAATTGAAAATGAGATAAGAAATGTGGTTAGAAAACATATCGTAAAATTCAAAAAACGTTACCCATTAATCATACCTATAGTATTTATCATTTAAGGAGAAAATATGGATGATATCCAAATTGCAAAAGATACACTTGAGATAGAAGCCTTTGCCTTAAAGGCTGCTGCAGATGCGCTTGATGTTAGTTTTTCGAAAACCATAGATATGATTTTAAACACAAAGGGTAAACTTATCATTGCAGGTGTAGGCAAATCAGGTTTGGTTGGAGCAAAAATGGCTGCGACATTTGCAAGTACTGGAACTCCATCATTTTTCCTGCATCCTACAGAAGCACTTCACGGTGATCTTGGAATGATAGGCAAAGAAGATACAGTTCTCGCTATAAGCTATAGTGGCGAGAGTGAAGAGCTGGCAAAGATACTCCCTCACATAAAAAGACTTGGTGTTAATTTGATTGGTATGACAGCATCAAATGAGTCAACTTTGGGTAAATTTAGCGATATTGTTCTTCCTGTGAAAATACACAAAGAAGCTTGTCCTCTTGGAGCTGCCCCAACAACCTCCACTACTCTTACTATGGCCCTTGGTGATGCTCTTGCTATTGTTTTAATGAACAAAAGAGGTTTTAAACAAGAAGATTTTGCATCATTTCACCCAGGTGGAAGCTTGGGTAAAAGACTGTTTGTAAAAGCAAGCGACATTATGAAAAAAGATGAACTGCCTATAATAGATGAGTTCACAAGCCTTAAAGATGCCATCGTGGCGATGAATGAAGGCAAAATAGGTACTGTTTTAATAGTCAATAGAGAAAATGTCCTTACTGCATTATTAAGCGATGGGGATTTAAGACGAGCCTTAGGAAAAGATGATTTTGATTTATCGCTACCAGCTTTAAATTATGCAACAAAAAATCCAATAAGTTTAGACGATGATAGCCTTTTGGCAACTGATGTTTTAAAACTTATAGAGGCAAAAAAAATTCAACTTTTGCCAGTAACTGATAAAGAAGGTAAAATTCTAGGCACTATTCATATACATGACCTTGTAGATGCTGGTATAAAATCATGAGAATCAATAAATTTATTTCTCACCACACAAAGTACTCCAGACGAGAAGCTGATGAGCTTATAAAATCTGGGGAAGTTAAAATTGGTCGTCAAGTATTAAAAGATTTATCATATGAAGTTCAAGATGATGATAATATATCAGTAAAAGGTCGACCTGTAGAAAGAAGACATGAAGTTACAGTAATTGTTTACAATAAACCAAAGGGTGTTTTAGTAACTAAAAAAGATGATAGAGGACGTGCAACAATATATCACAAGCTTTCAGGCAAATATAGGCACTTTATACCAGTAGGTAGACTTGACTATGCAAGTGAAGGACTTTTGATACTCACAGACACTCCTGAGGTCGCACAGACACTCATGGAGAGTTCACTGCCTAGAGTTTATAATGTAAAAATAGATAAACCTTTTAGTATAGCCATGAGTGAAGCTATGAAAAATGGATTAATACTTGAAGATGCAACTAGCGGTGGACATGAAAAAAGTAAAATAACTAGTATGAGTTTTGCACCATTTGAAAACTTTGAGATTAGAGGCGAGGGCAAAAACTTCACTAAGCTAAGAGTTATTATTAATGAAGGTCAAAACAGGGAATTAAGACGCTTTTTTGGTCACTTTGATGCAAAAGTTCTTGATCTCAAGCGTGTAGCTTATGGGGATATAGAACTAAATAATCTTCCTACAAACAAAACTAGATATTTTACTCGTAAAGAGTACGATGATCTACATAAGTTTATCAAAAAAGCAAGAGCAAAGAAGTAGAAAATGATTTTTGCCCATAAATATCGTCCAAAAACTTTAGATGATATTATAGGGCAAGAACATTTAATAGGCAAAAATGGGATTTTAAAAAAAATAATAGAATCAAACAAAATTCCACATCTATTTTTTTATGGACCTGCTGGATGTGGCAAAACCACACTTTCTAGAAATATAGCCAACAAACTTGGTTTTCCTTTTTATGAACTAAATGCAACAACATTCAAGATAGAAGAGCTTAGAAATATACTAAAAACTCATACTAATGCCTTATCAAAACCACTGATTTTTATAGATGAGGTTCATAGACTTAGCAAAACTCAGCAAGAGGTACTTTTGCCTTTTATGGAAAGATATGACGCTATCATGATAGGCGCTAGCACACAAAATCCATATTATACTTTAACATCTGCTATCCGTTCTCGCTCCCACCTGTTTGAGCTTAAACCTATAAAAAACGATTCTATGGTGAAATTGCTTGAAATAGTAATAAAACAAGAAAATATCTCTATTGACAAAGACGCTAAAGAGTATTTAGTTAATTCAAGTGGTGGAGATGTGAGAGCTATGCTTGGTTTGTTAGAAAATGCTTGTGCCATAGAAAATCCCATAACTCTCAAAACCATCAAAGATATTAGACCAAATGCCATGCAACAAGGAAGCAATGAAGATGGAAGTCATTATGATTTAACATCAGCAATGATAAAAAGTATAAGGGGAAGCGATATTGATGCATCGCTTTATTATCTTGCTAGATTAATAGAAGGTGGCGAAAGTGGAGATTTTATAGCCAGAAGACTTTGTATACTTGCAAGCGAAGATATAGGTAATGCAAATCCAAATGCCCTGATCTTGTCTTCAAGTGTATTGAATGTTGTTCTTCATATTGGCTTTCCAGAAGCCAGAATACCATTAGCCCAGTTGGTTGTATACTTGGCATCTTCTCCAAAATCAAATAGTAGCTATGAAGCAATAAATATGGCGCTACAAACAGTACAAAATGGCAAAAATATAGAAATACCTAACCACATCAAAACCCATTCTAAAGAGTATCTTTATCCACATAATTTTGGTGGATGGGTCGAGCAAGAGTATTTAAGTGAAAAATTAAATTTTTATCACCACAAGAGTATTGGATTTGAAAAAACTCTTCAAGAGTGGATAGAAAAAATCACAAAAAAATAGTTTTTTCACATTTAACCCACATTTTTTTCATATTATTGGTATTATCACTATGGGAATGATTGATGTAATAACTATTCAACAATAAATAATTGTGATATAATCATAAAACAACTCTAACAAAAGGATACAAAATGGCAAAAAAAATATTAACTTCAATTACTGCCTCAGCTGTAGCTATGTTTATGCTTGCAGGATGTGCAGAACAAGGTCTAGTGGCTGATGATGGCTACAATAGAACAAAAACTGGTGCACTTACTGGTGCAATTGGTGGTGCTATTATAGGTGGTTCAACAGGTAATCATTCTGGCAAAAGAGTACTGCTTGGTGCATTGCTTGGTGGTGCGGCCGGTGCGGCAATTGGTTATAGCTTAGATCAACAAGCAAATGCTGTGGCAAAAGCATTGGGAACTGGCGTAAGCAATGATCCTCTTGCAGAGCTTGATCCAAATAGAGATATCATAGTAATAAAAACACCAAATTATGTAAAAATAATATTCCGCGACAGAATGATGTTCAGAGTAAACTCTGCAACACCTCAACAAACAGCTCAAAATAAAATAAATAAAGTGGGAATGGTTCTTCAACAGTATCCACAAACTATAGTTCAAGTTGCTGGCTTTACCGACAATAGTGGAAGCTATTATTACAATCAGGACTTATCAAATAGAAGAGCTGAAAATGTAGCATATCAATTCCAAAATGCTGGAGCTTCAAATGTATCTTCTATTGGGTGTTCATATAATGCCCCAGTAGCTCCAAACACAACAGCTTCAAACAAATCTCTAAATCGCAGAGTTGAGGTTTATCTATATCCAAATACAAATGTACAAATAAACCCTTGTCAACAATAACCTTCAATTTTTAAGCCCTAATTTGGGGCTTAATCTCATTGTTTTTTAGCTATTATTTCATAAAATTACTAGGTTGGGTTATGAAGCACTTTACCACTTCTTTTATTCTTGGCATTATTGGTTTGATTGTTGCATATCTAATTGGTGGAGTTAATGCTGCATATGTCGCTTTTCTTTTGATTTTACTTGAAGTTTCTCTCTCTTTTGATAATGCAGTAGTAAATGCTAGAGTATTAAAAGACATGGATAAGGTTTGGCAAGAGAGATTTATTACACTTGGTATTCCTGTAGCTGTATTTGGCATGAGATTGCTTTTTCCACTAATAATAGTTGCTCTTGTGACAAATATGGGACTAATAGAAACTTTCAATACTGCTTTAAACAATCCAATAAAATATGAACATGCTCTAAAATCAGCAGAACATACAATATTTGCATTTGGTGGAGCATTTTTGCTTATGGTGTTTTTGGATTTTTTCTTTGAAGAAAAAGAAGTGTCGTGGATAAAAAGAATAGAAAATTCTAAACTAGTTAAAAAAATATCTCTTCTTTCAAATATTTCCCTATCAATAGCAATTATAATTGGTCTTATTCTAGGACATTTAACAAACAATTTTGACATACTTTTAGCATATATGTATGGTGTACTATTGCATGCTATTTTGGGCATGATAGATGATGCCTTTAGTGTGAATAGCGTAAAAAATGGTTTAGCTGGATTTGTATACTTAGAAGTGCTAGATGCAAGTTTTAGTTTTGATGGAGTAATAGGTGCTTTTGCTCTTAGCAGCAATATTTTTATAATTATGATAGGTCTAGGAGTTGGTGCTATGTTTGTTAGAAGCATTACTTTGTATTTTGTAGAAAAAAATACTCTTTCAGAATATAGATATTTGGAACATGGTGCTCATTATGCCATAGGTATATTAGCTATCATTATGTTATTAAAAATAAAACTTGATATTGGGGAGGCTTTTACTGGAACTATAGGAGTTGGACTAATTTTTATAGCATTTGTTCACTCTATGTGGGAAAACAAAAAAAAGTAAGAGATTGATTTTGGTTTTACTTGCAACAGAAAATTATTCTGTTGCTTTATGAATAGCGCCCTTTGTATCTTCATACACGCCCACTGCGCTATCTTTTACATCCACAACTGCTTCTTTGCCTGCTCCATAGACAGCTTTACTGTCTTGCTTGGCTCCATCCCAAGTTGCACATCCATTAAATATGAATACTATAAAAAATAGTGTTGAAATGATTTTCATAAATAAATCCTTTTTTATGCGATAGGGTTATTATAACACAATTTTTAACTGTTTCTAAAGATAAAAAGAAGTGCTTAGCAAGCAAAAAAAGAGTAAAATAACAAAAATTAAATCAGGAGCAGGTGATGTTAAACGATATTTATGATGAAACCTCATCACATATGAATAAAAGCATTGATGCATTAAAAAGAGATTTTTCAACGCTTAGAACAGGCAAAGTTACCACAACAATTGTAGACAATATAAAAGTAGATTATTATGGAACACCAACCTCTTTAAGCCAAGTTGGAAGTGTAGTGGCTCTTGATGCTACTACAATTGCTATAAATCCATGGGAAAAAAGTATGCTCAAACCGATTGAAAAAGCAATTCAAGAATCAAACATAGGAGTAAATCCAAACAGTGATGGATCTATGATTAAACTATTTTTTCCTCCTATGACAGTTGAACAAAGAAACGAAATAGTAAAGCAAGCTAAAGCTATGAGTGAAAAAGCAAAGGTTGCAATAAGAAATATTAGAAAAGATAGCAATGACAAAGTCAAAAAACAAGAAAAAGATAAAGCCGTAAGTGAGGATGAAGCCAAAAAAGCACTTGATCAAATCCAAAAAATTACAGATGATTTTGTAGCAAAAACCGATGAACTTCTAAAGACAAAAGAAGTCGATATATTAAAAGTTTAATTATGAATGTAGAAGATATTTACAAACAAGCTGGCGCATTACTTGAGGGACATTTTATACTTTCAAGCGGCAATCATTCAAATAGATATTTACAAAGTGCAAAAGTTTTAGAAAATCCAAAAACTGCATCTCTTTTGGCTGATGCTTTAGCAAAAGAAATAAAATCAGCTGGCATCAAAGTTGATACTGTTTGTGCTCCTGCTCTTGGTGGAGTAATCGCTGGTTATGAACTTGCTCGTGCACTTAGTGTAAGAAGTATATTTGCTGAGAGAAAAGATAATGTTATGAGTCTCAGACGAGGTTTTGATATACAAAAAGGCGAAAAAATAATTATCTGTGAAGACATCATAACAACTGGTGGTTCAGCCATGGAAGTTGCAAAAATCATAACAGAACTAGGCGGTGAGATAGTAGCATTTGCCGCCCTTGCAAATAGAGGTTTTTGTCATAGACAAAACAGCAATGTGTCTAGAAAAGATAACTGTAAACTGCTAAAAGATACTCCATTTTTTGCGCTTGCTGACTTTGAATTTGAAATGTACGAGTCAAACAATTGTCCAATGTGCAAAGCTGGAAGTATTGCTATCAAGCCTGGAAGCAGGGCTTAAGCTCTTCTCCAAACCAAAGCAACAGTAGATATATTTATATCACTTTTTTTAGGTTTCACAAGAAGTGTTTCTATTGGATAGTTTTCTATTTTAAATATAGAATCAAGCTCATCCACTTTGTTTTTAAAATCATCGTCCAACAGCTTTAAATCTTCATCCAATTGATCCATCTTGTCTTCAATTCTGCTTTTGTCGCCATTCTCTCTTAAAACTCTTCCTCCTTGGGATACAACTTTGCCTACTTTGCTGGCACTACTTCCCCCACTAAGCAAGGCTCCAAGTACGGCAACTCCAGCATTTAGCCAAGATGCCGTGGATTCTGATTTTTCTTTATCAAGCTGATAGTTTAGTGTTTCTTTTTTGTTATTTAGAGATTCTTCTTTTTTCTTGAGTTCTTGTGTAAGTTTTTCTATTTGCTCATCTTTTTTTGCTCTTATGGCATCATTTACCTTGATAATAAAATCTGTTTTACTTTCATTTGGTGCAGATTCTAATTTTAAACTTTTACAAACAAATAGCTCAATATTTTGTGTTTGGTAAATATAATCCGTAAGTTGTTTTTGGGCATCTTTTAGGCTTTTGTCTTTTCTTACAAAGTCAGGAACTGCCTCAAAAGAAGAACTATTAGGAGGTGTTGTTTGAAACCTAGTAAAATCAGCATTATCAATTGCAATATTTGATGTATCAATATGTGAACTATTTTCATCAATAGATACATTTAGAACAAGGTCTTTGTTTTCATTTATCCCTTTGGCTTGATTGAAAAATAAAATTGTTCCTTTAGCTCCTATTGTTGGTACAAAGTCATTTGCTCCTGTCTCAAAATACTGCGATATTGAACTATCAACTGGAGAGAGTGTCTTTTTAACAACAGTTGTGCTTGGCTCTTTGATAGTTGGTGAATTACTTTTTTTGCCAACTGATAGGGCGATAATCTCCTCTTTTTTTAGTGGCCCTTTAAGGTAACTCATAGTCCATCTAGTGCCAAAAAGTTTTACATCTTCTAGGTGAATGCTTTTAAGCAAAAATGTTCTTTTTGGAAGATTTAAAAGAAGTTTTTCTATCTCTTCTTTGCTAAAACTTGAGCCTATTTGACCACTAAGCCCATCTATTACTTTGTTGATGTCTTGTGATGTCTGAAGCCTTCCTATAAACCAAGTACCCATATTGGATAAGCCTTTATAGTCTAAATCAACAGGATTTTGAGTACTTAAGATTACGCCAACTCCAAATGCTCTTCCTTGCTTTAAAAGCAAAAGCATTGGCTCTTTGCTCGGAGGATTTTTACTAGGAGGGAAAAAGCCAAAAATCTCATCCATATAAAGAATAGTTTTAAGCACCTCTGTCCCACTTTGTCTTCTCATCCAAGCAATATACCTATTTAAAAGAAGTGACACAAAAAACATTCTTTGGTTATCGTCTAGATGGGATATATTGAATATGGCAATTTTTGCTTTACCATTTTGGTCATAAAGAAGCTTGTCGATATCTATATTTTCACCTTGTAACCATAGTGCAAATGACGGGGATGCCAAAAGAGCATTAAATTTTGATGCGAAATCAAATCTACTTTTACTCTCAAAAAAATCTTCAACTGGCAAAATACCTATCTTGTCAAACGTAGGATTGATGATATTTGCTATGATGGTCTCTAATGATACATTTTCTCCATTTTTCCAAGAGTTTGAAATAATAGAAGAAAGCAATACATATTCTTTTGAGCCAGAATCATCTTCAATACTCACCAAAGACAACAAACTTGAAGTCGTTGTTTTAAGATAAGACATATATGTATCCATATCCTCTAAAACTTGAGCATCTGGGACTTCGAGCGAACTCAGTATATTCACGCCAACACCTGCGGTACTGCCTGGAGTATATATAGTTTTTTCAACGCTTTGAAATCTATTAACTCTTTCTTTGTCTTGATCTGAGCCTTCTATGCCATTTAACCAATTTTGTGCAACTTCTTTAGAATATTCTATGGGATCTTTGCCTTTTGAAACCGCTTCATCTTTAACCCATCCTTCAAAACTTGTTGGGTTAAATGTGCTATCCACTAAACATAAATTTCCCATATCTCCTTTTGGATCTATGACAATAGAAAGAATATTGTCTAAACTGGCTTCTTCGATTAGTCCAACCCCTAATCCTGTTTTGCCAGAGCCTGTCATGCCTATTATTGTAGCATGTGTTGTAAATGCTTTATTTTTAATAAGCGTTAATTCATTGGTAGATTGTAATGTTGCCTTATCAAAGTCCTTACCCAAATAAAACAAATCTAACTTTTCATATATATCTTTTGACACATTGCTCTCCTTTGTAAACTTATGATAATAATATCGTAAAATTTATATAAATAAAAAACGGTAAAATGTCATTACCACAACTAAGAGGAAAAATGAAAAAATTAAAAGCAAAACACGCAAAAAAAAGCATAAAAAAAGAATTGCCAAATTATGCTACAAAGCTAAGCAAGTTTAAGTCTTTTCTGCTTGATAGTTTTATGTTACTTATGCCTATCATGTATATTGTTTTTTATCTCCTTATGGGCAGCAGAGAGGCATTTAGTGAGCATAAAATATATGGGTGGATAGAAATAATAGTGCCTTTTGTTTTGATTCAAACTCTTTTGTTTTTTAAATTTGGTCAAACGCCAGGGTATAAAGCGTATAATTTATATTTGATAGATGAGCAAACAAAACAAAAACCTTCTTTGGGGATTATTTTGTTTAGAAATGCTTGTGTCGTATTATCATTTTTTTCTATATTTGGATGGATAATGATGTTTTTTAGAAAAGATTACAAAACACTTCATGACCTACTTAGCAACACGGCAGTTATCCAAAAATGACCAAAAACAAACAGATACTTTGGTTTCTTAGGGGTTACTACTTTTTTTATTTTGCTATGATTGGTGTTTATGTCGTTTTTATGCCAAAAATATTAACAGATTTGGGATATAAGCCATATGAGGTTGGAATCATTTACGCTAGTGCTCCAATGATGAGATTTTTAATACCATTTGTCTTTAAACACTTCTTAGAACTAACATACAAAATTTTTGTAGCTTCACTGATGCTGTGTTTTTTTTCTATATGGCTTTTTTATGCAACAATTGATGGATTTTATGGGTATCTAATTAGTAATATTTTTTTTGGTGGGGCTATGGGCATATCTCTACCATACATCGAAGCATACTCTCTATCTATCCTTCCAAAAGCTAGTTATGGCAAAACTAGGCTTTGGGGATCGCTAGGTTTTATGGCTATAGTATTGGTGCTTGGTAAAATTTTAAATTCTCCAAATATTGGACTGTTTTCTTTGGGATTAACAGCATTTTTAACCCTATATTTTGGCATTAGTGCAACTTTACATAATTATAAAAAGAAAAACGAGGCAAAAGAAAACTCTTCTGGTTTTTCTCTTTTAAAATATAAATATCTTTGGATTTCTCTTTTTTTGATGCAAATTAGTTTTGGTGGTTTTTATAACTTTTTTACTATATATGAAACATCGCATGGTTTAAGCCTAGAACTTACAAGTTATCTTTGGAGTTTTGGAGTAATGTGTGAGATAGTTATGCTTTATTTTCAAGGCCCCCTACTTCATAAAAACTTGCTAACTATTATAAAATTTGCTACATTTGCAACTGCTATAAGATGGCTTATGCTTTATACATATCCCGCATCAACATTGGTCGCATTTGCATCACAATCACTCCATGCTTTTAGCTTTGCTTTATATCACACGGCTGTAATTAGTTATATATTTTGTCTTTATGCACAAAAAAAATTAGCACAACAATTCTATCTTGGTATTTCTTTTGGACTTGGAGGCTCTATAGGTGCTATCAGCGCTGGTTATTTTTATGGTGAATATCTATTTTTAATAGAATCCATATTGGCACTTGTTGCTTTTTTATCTCTTTTTGGCATAAAGGAAAAAAATGAACAAACTATCTAAAATTCCTGCAATTCTTTTTGCTGGAGGGAAAAGCAGTAGGATGGGGTGCGATAAAGCCCTACTTCCATATGGTGAATTTAACACACTAAGTGAGTTTGGATACAACAATCTAAAAAATGTATTTGAAAATGTATATATTTCATCAAAAAATGACAAATTTGACTTTGAAGTGCCTATTGTTTTTGATAAATTTGAAGATAGCTCGCCTCTAGTTGGAATTGTCTCTGTATTTGATACTCTACAATGTGATGAGTTTTTTGTTTTAAGTGTAGATATGCCAATGGTTGGAGGAAAAGAGATTTTACAACTTTTAGATTTTGCTGATAATTATAGAGACTATGACGCTATAATAGCACAAAGCCCTAGCGGGATTGAACCACTGTTTGGTATTTATAGAGCAGGTATATATGAACGTGCGAATAGATTTTTAAATGAAAATAATCACAGACTAACTGCTCTTGTAAAGCAAAGCAAAAATAAACTTTTAAAATTTAATAAGGAGGATATTTTTACAAATCTAAATTATCCCCATGACTATCAAGATGCATTAAAGCTTGTTAAATCCTAAGAAACTATTTCTCTTCTAGGATTTGTGTCATCATTTTTTTAGCAAAAAATGTAAATTTATCAAATAGCCCGCTTTTAAATTTATTTTTGTGATAAATCATAAAAAATTCTCGTTTACACTCAAACTTTTTAACATCAACACGAAATAATTTCCCATCTTTTATCTCTCTATCGACTGCGATTTTTGACAAACAAGCATATGTTGTTTTGTTTTGTAAAACACTTTTAATAGACTCTGTGTGGTTTAATTCCATAAAAACATTCAATGACTCTATTTTGTCTTTTATGCAATTTAAAAAGATATCCCTTGTGCCGCTACCTTTTTCTCTTACTATCCATTTTTTGTCTGCTATACTATCTATAAAGCAACTTTGATTCAACTCTTCGCCTGCAGTTACAACAACTAGTTCATCAACCCCTACTTTTTCTTTTATGATTTCATAGTCATTAACATTTCCTTCAACAAAACCTACATCCACAAGTCCTTCTTTTACATCGTCTATTATGTCTTGTGTATTGCCGTTTTTTAAATTGATTTTTACTTCCGGATAATTTTCCATGTAGCTACTAACAATTTGTGGCATTATATAATCAACTATAGTAGTGCTTGCACCTACTCTTATATGCCCTTTGTTTGGTGAATTTTGAAATTCTGTTTGAATATCTAAAATCTTTTTAAATAGTGGTTTTATCTCACTATGAAAAGATCTACCCACTTCATTTAAAGTAAGTCTTTTGTTTATTCTGTCAAAAAGTGGTTTTCCTATAGAAGTCTCCAACTCTTTTATAGACATAGAAATTGCTGATTGGCTGAGATTCATATCTTTAGAAACTTGTGTCAAGTGTCCCGTCTCGACAACGTTCAAAAAAATCTCTATCTGTCTTAGTGTTATATCCACACATTCCCCCTGATTTAGTTCAAAAAAATTGATACATAAGTAGTTTTATATTTATTTGATTATTATTCCACAATTTTAATATAATGACAATACGAGATTATATTTAATTAACCTCTTTAAGGTATTTTTGTGAAACAATTTTTTTTAAACAACAAAGATTATACTCCAGGAATCATTATAGTTGCTTTAATTGCGCTTTTTGCAACATTGCTTTCTTGGAGTAGCTTTTTCGAAAAGATGGGGATATCTCCTCTTGTGATTGGTATAATTATAGGGATAATAATCACAAACACATTTGAGAGAAAATTGCCTAAAAGCTGGGATAGTGGAATAACGTTTTCGGCAAAAAAGATTCTTAGATTTGCCATAGTATTTTATGGTTTTCGTATAACATTTCAAGAAATTATTGGTGTAGGTATGGATGGTTTTTTGGTTTCAACGATAATGCTTATTTCTACATTTTTGTTGGGTTCTTGGATTGGGATAAAAATATTTAAAATGGATAGAGATATATCGCTTCTTAATGCAGCTGGGGCTTCTGTATGTGGTGCTGCAGCTGTTTTGGCAACCGAGCCTGTACTTGAATCAGAGGGTTATAAAGCAGCTATTGCGGTATCTATGGTAGTTCTGTTTGGAACAATTGCTATGTTTTTGTATCCTGTTTTATATATGGGGATAATTGAACATGCAAGCGGTTTTTTACATATGGAGCCAAAAGAATTTGGCATCTATGTGGGTGGAACAATTCATGAAGTAGCTCAAGTTGTTGCTGTGCCATCATCGATCCCAAATGCTCCTCAAGAAATGAGTCATAGTGCTGTCATAGTAAAAATGACAAGGGTTATGATGATAGCTCCTATGCTTATAGTTTTAGGACTATGGTTATCTTTCAAATCTAGTGAAAAAAGTGCTGGTGGACTAAAAATTGTTATTCCATGGTTTGCGGTATATTTTATAGGGGTTGCTGGATTTAATTCTTTGGAACTACTGCCAAAAAATATCGTTGATGGGATTAATCTTATAGATACATTTTTGTTGACCATGGCTATGAGTGCTCTTGGCTTGGGAACTAAATTCTCAAAATTTAAAGGACTAGGAGCTGCACCTCTTTTAACAGCTCTTATTATGTTTATATGGCTTATATTTGGAGGTTTTGTAGTAACGAAAATGGTTTGTGAGATTTTTTAATTAAGTTATAATTGTTATAATCCAAAAAAATGTTAGGACTATACAATATGAATAAACTATTAATTATCTCTACTCTATTTTTGCTAGGCGGCTGTGTAAATATAAACAAAGAGGACACTTACTCTATAAAAAAAGAGGCTTTGTTAGAAATTGATGATTTTGTCAACTCTATAAAACCTCTTCTTATTGCCTCTTTAAAGCAAGACCATACGGGTGCAAGTGGAATTGATATGTGTAGCGCTTCTGCACAACAGTTGACAAAAAATTATAACAAAACTCTTTCGTCAAATATGAAAATCCGAAGAACTGCCCTTGGATATAGAAATCCTTTAAACAAGCCTGACGATATAGACAAAGAAGTTATGAATAAAATGATGGGTTCAAAAACCATGACTCCAGTTATAATCAAAACAACAGATGGGTATAGAGTATATAAGCCTTTGGTAACTCTTCAGATGTGTCTTGCTTGTCATGGAGATATTAATGCTATGAATCCAAAAACAGTTGCGAAAATCAAAAAATACTATCCTAATGATAAAGCCGTAGGATTTAAACTAGGAGACCTTAGGGGTGTTGTGGTTGCAGAGATAAAAAAGTAAATTAATTTTTTCTCCTGCGATAGCTAAGTGCTTCTAAAATATCACTTTTTGTTATCATTTCATGTTCTTCAAGGTCTGCAATAGTTCGTGCAACTTTTTTGATACTTGCTATGCTTCTGTGCGATAGTGCAAATCTCATAATTGCGCTATCAAGCACAACTTTTGCTTCATCTTCTAATAAACAATAGTTTTCTATCTCTTCTTCTTTGAGTTTGCCATTTAGTCTCTCTTGCCCTCTGTTTTTTTGCTTTTTGAAAGCTTTTATAACTTTTTCTTGAATCTGCTTTGATGTAATATCAGATTTGTCTTCCTTGCTAACTTCTTGCATAGTTACAAATAAATCAATCCTATCTAAAAAAGGATCACTTAATCTGTTTTGGTATCTTTTTATCTCAATATCACTACATCTACACTGCTTGCTTTTTGAGAGCATATTTCCACATGGACATGGATTCATGGCTCCTACAAACATGATGTCCGATTCATAGGCTATCTTGGCATTAACTCTAGCTATATGCACTTTTCTGTCTTGCAATGGTTCTCTTAATGCTTCAAGGATATTTTTAGAAAAATGTGGAAGTTCATCAAAAAATAGTATTCCATTGTGAGCAAGTGCGACTTCTCCAATCCTAGCTTGATTTGAACCACCTCCAAATATAGACGCACTTGTAGCTGTATGGTGTGGGGAGCGAATAGGGCGAATGGCATCGAAAAGTGGAGTTTGCCCATCTAGAAATTGATGTTTGGCTATGGAAAGTATTTCGTTCTGATTAAGTGGTGGCAATACACTTTTTAGCCTTTTTGCTATCATACTTTTACCACATCCAGGGCTTCCTTCCATTAAAAAGTTATGCATCCCTGCTGCACTTATAAGTGATGCTCTTTTTGCGATATGCTGCCCTTTTATATCAAAAAAATCTCCTTCATATTTTTCATCATAATAATATTTTTGACTATTGATATCAAAACTTTTTGAGTTGTATTCAAAAGTCTCTGAAATATAAGTATAGTTTTCTTTACTTACTACATCAATTGCCTCACTTAGTGTATCAACTGGTATAAATTTGATGTCTGTTATAAACCTTAGATACTCAATAGCCTCTTTTGGAACTATCGCTTCTTTTATAATCCCTTGTTCTTTTAGAGATAAAATTGTTGGAAAAAGCATAGAACTGCTTTTTATTTTACCATCTAATCCTAGCTCTCCAAACACAAAAAGACCGTCTTTTTGTATTGTTTGTTTATTGAGTGCTATCAGAAGGGCGATTGATAAATCAAAGTGCGTTCCGCTCTTTTTTAAATCACTTGGACTTAGATTGATAGTAATTTTTAAAGGGGGGAATGTAAAATTATTTGTAAGAAGGGCTGATTTGACTCTCTCTTTTGCCTCTTGTATGTCGCTGCTAGCAAGTCCTACTACAGCAAATCCTGGAAGTCCTTTGGTAAAGGTGGCTTCCACTTCTATAACTTTGGAGCTAACACCCTCTAGAGAGGCACAAGTGAGCCTATTTATGACAGTGGGTTCTTTGTCTATTGGTAATATTTCGTTTTCTTTGCTCATAATCTTACTTTCATTTTATCTCTTAGTAAAATTATGAACAGTTTTTGATAGTAATGCTAAAAATATGTCAAATTGTAATATTTTTTGTTATTTTCTATTTTTCCACTCTTTTTCAAACTTCTTTCTTTTTAAAATAGAGAGTTTTTCTATAAAAACTCTTCCATTTAGATGATCTATCTCGTGTTGGATAGCGATTGAGAGAAAATCATCATCTTCGATAGTATGTTTAACGCCATTTCTATCTTGATATTCTATCTTTACTCTTTTGTATCTATCAATATATTCATAGTATCCTGGGACACTAAGGCAACCCTCTTCATATTTTGAGCAACCGTCTTCTTCTATAAAAACAGGATTTATAATTTCCAAAGTATTGTCTTTGGGCTGATCTTCACCTTTTTCTTTATCTTTTAGTGGAATATTTATAATAACTGCTCTTAATCCAACACCTATTTGGATGGCTGCAAGCCCTACCCCATTTTTTGATATCATAGTGTCATACATATTGTCTAATAATGTATGTAAAGACTCATCAAAATCAACAACTTCTTTTGAGACAGTCTTAAGTCTTTTATCTGGGTATATTACTATATCTTTTATCATTTATAAACTCTTGGTTAAAACCCTATCGATTAAACCATATTTTACAGCTTCATCAGCTGACATAAAATTATCTCTCTCGGTATCTGCTTCAACCTGTTTTTTTGTTTTGCCAGTTTGTTTAGACAATATCTCGTTTAGAGTATCTTTTAGTCTTTGTATCTCTTTTGCTTGGATTTGAATATCTGTTGATTGCCCTTGTGCTCCGCCCGATGGCTGATGTATCATAATTCTAGCATTTGGAAGAGCATATCTTTTCCCTTTTGTTCCAGAAGCAAGCAAAAATGCACCCATAGAGGCTGCCTGTCCGATACAAATAGTTACGATATCAGGCTTTATATAATTCATAGTATCAAACATACTAAGACCACTTGTAACCACCCCACCTGGAGAATTTATATAAAAATAAATATCTTTGTCTGGGTCTTGAGCTTCTAAAAAAAGTAATTGTGCGACTATGCTTGATGCTACTTGATCATTTACCTCGCCGCTTAGCATGATGATTCTATCTTTTAGAAGTCTAGAGTATATATCATAACTTCTCTCTCCACGACCAGTTTGCTCTATAACATATGGGATAACATAGCTCATTTTATTCCTTTAAGTTTATTCTTCAAGTCCAAGAATTTTAGAAAACAATTTATCTTCAATTATGCCCATTTTTATAGCTGGGAGAAGATTGTTTTTGCTGTAATATTCCATAACTTTTTGAGGATCTTGTCCAGACATCATCGCTTCATAGTATATAACCTGCGAAACTTCCTGATCATTTACTGATATATTTTCTGCCTTTGCAAGAGCATCGACTATAAATGTAGCTTTTACGCTGTCACTTGCTTCGCCTCTTAGCTCTTCTCTCATGGCTTTGATTTTTTCAACATCGCTTTTAAGTTCTTCAATCTCTTCTTTACTCATTTGGCTAGCTTTTTGGTTTAGTTTTGCATCTATTTCTTGCTCTACTATATTATTTGGTAATGCAAAAGAGTATTTAGCAACAAGTGCTTCAACAAGTGCTGGTTTTAGCTCTTCATGATATTTTTTTGAAATCTCTTCTCTTTGAAGTTGCTCTGTGATTTGCTCTTTTAGCATTTCTACATTTGCTCCCTCTTTGCCTTGTAAAAGTTTAGCTGCCAGTTCGTCGTTTAACTCTGGTTTTGCTTTTACTTGGATTTCATGTAAAGTAACTTTAAACTCGGCATCTTTACCAGCAAGGTTTGCAGCACCATAATTTTCAGGGAATTTTACTTTTACTACTTTTGTTTTGCCAGCTTTCATTCCTATCATCTGATCTTCAAAACCAGGGATAAATTGACCTGAACCTATTTTAAGTGAAAAATTTTCAGCCTTACCGCCATCAAACTCTACGCCATCAACGCTTCCAACAAAGTCAATAACTGCCATGTCACCACTTGCTAAACCTCTGTCTTCTTTTATCTTTTCAAAAGGTGCTTGTGCAGTTACAAGTCCTTCTATTCTTTCATCAAGTACTTTTTTGCTAATTTTTGGTTTTGCTGGTTTTTTAACAACATTGCTATAATCGCCTAATTCAAAAGTTGGCTTTACCGAAACCTCTATTTCTACATCGATTCCTTTTGCTCCTCTTTCAAACTTTTTAAAGAATGGTTCGCCTATTAAATCTTTTTGATTCAACTTAGCCTCTTTGCTTCCCTCATTTAAAATATTTCTAACTGCTTCACCTTCAGCATCATTTGCCAATTTTTCTCCATGAAGTTTTTTAACAACATGAGCAGGAACTTTACCTTTTCTAAATCCATCTACCTTCATACTCTTACCAGCTTGTTGTGCTAGTGTATCTATACGCTTATCTATATCTGATAATGGTATAGTTGCGCTAAAAAGCATATTTGCTTCGTCTATTTTATTTACGGTTACTTTCACATATTTCCTTTATTTAAATATTATTAAAATTTGGAGTGATTTTATCCAAAAAATGATAAAAAAGAATTTGAATCATAAAATGTTATTTAAAAAACCACGATAATTTATATAAAAATATGATAACATAAAATAAAAATTGAGGCATTAAATGAAAAGGGCTATTTTACTTTTAAACATGGGTGGACCAAACAACATCGATGAAGTAAAAATGTTTTTACATAATATGTTTAATGATTCTCGAATAATATCAGCACCAAAACCTATTCGTTGGTTAATCTCTAAAATTATAATATCCAAAAGACTAAATAGTGCAACATCAAACTATAAACTACTTGGGGGGAAATCTCCAATCGTTGATTATACTAAAAAGCTCATCGAGAAGTTAGAAAAAAAGGTTGATGCAGATGTATATATGGTTATGAGATATACTCCGCCTTTTGCAAAAGATATCGTTAGTGAGATAAAAAACCATGATGAAATATATGCCATTCCTCTTTATCCTCAACACTCTAGCTCCACAACGCTCTCTTCTTTCGATGATATGTTTAAAACACTAAAAAAGCATAAAATTGGGGCAAAAGTACACTCAATAAGCGAGTATTACAGTCACCCATGTTATATAGCGTCTATTATAAATAGCATTAAAAAAGCTCTAAAAGACAAAAATCCTGCTGAATTTGAGCTTGTTTTTTCAGCTCATGGATTGCCAAAAAAAATGATAGAGCAGGGCGATTTATATCAAAAGCATATTAGATATACACTTTTTCATGCTAGAAAAGCACTAATCAAAGAAGGAATGAAATTTGCAAGAACACATCTTGCATACCAATCAAGACTAGGACCACTAGAGTGGCTAAGACCATATATGGATGATAAGCTAAGAGAACTCAAGGGTAAAAATGTTATAGTTTTTCCAATAGCATTTACGATAGATAACTCTGAGACAGAGTATGAGCTTGATATAGAGTATCGTCATTTGGCAAAGGAAATAGGAATAAAAGAATATATAGTCGCACGTGCTCCAAATGATAGTGATGAGTTTGTAGAGTGTTTGGTAGATATTTATAAAGGAATGAAAAAATGATTGAACTTGATGGTAGATTTTGGCTTAACATTAATGGTAAACCATTTTTAGGTGGCGGCAGAGTAGAGCTACTTAAAAAAATAGACCAAATTGGCTCAATCCACAGTGCAAGTAAAGCTATGAAAATGAGCTATAAGGCAGCTTGGGATACATTAAAACAAATGGGCGAAGTCTCTCCTCAACCACTTTTAGAAAAGCATATTGGCGGAAAAGGAGGTGGCGGAACTACTCTTACTCTTTATGCCAAAGAGATGCTTGCTACATTTGAAAAATTTGATAAATTACATAATGAATTTATAGATAGATTTAAAGAGGCTGGAGACAACCCTGCAAAACTACAAACTATATTAAATCGAACATTCCTAACAACAAGTGCTAGAAATCAATTTTTATGTGATGTTGTTGCCATAGAGTCAAATGATATATCAAGCAAGATAAAACTTGCTTTCAAAGAAAAAACTATCTTTGTGTCCACAATAACAACAAAATCACTTCAAAATATGGGAATACACGAAGGTCAAAATATATATGCCATTATTAAGGCCAATGATATAAAAATAACAAATTCTTTAAATGGAAACGAAGGAAATGCCATAAAAGGGAAAATATCATATATAAATCAAAATGAAAATGGCAGCGAAGTAGGATTAAAAACCGATGATGACTTTATGCTTGTGGCACTAAACAATACAAACGAAGCATCAAGTTTGAGTGTTGGAATGGAAGCTTATGGTGTTTTTGGAAGTGAAAATATACTAATAGGGATATAAAAGGTACAATAAAATATATATTCTTTGTAAAAAACATCTATATCAAATGACTATTTTATACTTTATTTGTAATAAAAAAATATTTTGATAACATTTTAAAGATTTTAAAATACTTATCAATGTATTATTTGATATATAGCGGTGCTTTTAAAACAAATAAATCTTCTGCAATTGGCAAATTATCCACCAATGGAACGCTTTTTGCATTATTGTTTTCGTTATGTAGTAAGATATACAAGGAGAAGTCTAGATGTTGACATCAGCACGCAATTGTTTTTATGGAAAAGTAGGCTCTATCGAAAAGGGTATAGTTTCTGCCGAAGTTTCACTTTCTATAGGTTCTGAGAAAATTGTAGCAACTATAACAAATGAATCTCTTAAGAGAATGAAATTAGGCATAGATGATACAATCTATGCTCTTGTAAAGTCGAGTTCTATTATTTTGACAAAACACAAGCCTACCAATATAAGTGCAAGAAATGTAATAACGGCAAAGGTTGATGATGTTATATCTGGGGCAGTAAATACTGAAGTAAAAATGAGCATTGATTCAGACAATACTATGACCGCTGTTGTTACCAAAGAATCAGCAGAAGAATTAATGATAAAGCCCAATGATGAAATATATGCTATTTTTAAAGCTTCAAGCGTTATTCTTGGAATACATTAATAAGGAAATATTATGAAACAAATATCTAAAGCTCTTTTAATTGTATCTGTAATTGTATCTGTAGGTTGGACACAAACTATAACAGTAGCGGCCGCAGCTAATTTGAAATATGCTATCAGTGATATAGCTAAAGAGTTTACAAAAAGTACAAATATAAAAGTTAATATCACAACTGGAGCATCTGGAAAATTAACTCAACAAATTATGAGTGGTGCCCCTTTTGATGTTTTTCTTTCGGCAGATACAGAATATCCTGCCAAATTGGCACAAGGTGGCTATACTACTACACCATCGCAAGTTTATGCTTATGGAACGCTGGTTCTTTGGAGTAATACTGGTGCAAATTTAACCAAAGGTGTTAGTGTTGTGCTAGATCCTTCTGTTGAAAAAATTGCTATTGCAAATCCGAAAACTGCTCCTTATGGAGTAGAGGCTATGAATGCAATGAAATTTTATAAAGTAGCAGACAAAGTAGCACCGAAACTAATAATAGCTGAATCTATATCTCAAGTTGGTGCCTATGTAAATACAAAAGCTGTTAATGTTGGTTTTATAGCAAAATCAATAGTTTTTAGCCCAGAAATGAAAAATGTTGGCAAATGGGTTGAGGTAAATCCGAAAGCTTATAATACAATTGACCAAGCAATGGTAGGATTAAAAAATGGATTGCCAGAAAATCAAATTGCTGCGAAAAAATTTATCAAATTTATGTCTTCACCAAAGGCGGTTGAAATTTTAAAAGCAAATGGATATGGTTTGCCAAAAAAATAATTGGCAGTAACATCAAAAATATAAAAGGGAAGATTATTTATGAATAAATTGTTTGTCATAAAAGCACTATTGTTAGGATCTGTTGTCTGCTCATATGCCGCAGATGACTTGTCAAGTGCTTTTAAAAATGGCAAATGGGATGGACGCATAAGATTACAATATTTTTTAACTGACTGGGATGACAATAGTGCTACTGGAAAAAATGGAAAAGATGCTAGTGGATTTGCAATAGGAGGAAGTATTCTTTATAAAACTGCTCCATATTATGGATTTACTATTGGAGGCGGACTATATACTACACAAAATGCTTTCAACCTCACAGACCCAGAAGATGGTGTAACTGCTACTACTAGTAAAGATTTATTTTCTAGAGATCCTGGAAGCAAATATGGTGATGGGTTTACTACATTGGCTCAACTTTATTTGGGTTATGATTTTGCTAGAATAAAAACCAAAACAGGTAGATTTTTAACAACAAATCCTTGGATTACTCCAAATGATACAAAAATGATACCTATTGCCGTAGAAGGTATAGAGATTGTCTCAAATGATTTACCAAACACTACTATACAATTTGACTATACACAAAAAATCAAAGAAAGAGGAAAGAGCTATTTCGATGGAATGGCAAGCACTGGAGACACTCCTGCAAAAATTTTGAACTATTATGTTGGTAAAGAAAATCCTAATTTGTATATCTTTGGTGTTAAAAATAGATCCATAAATAACCTAGAACTTCAAGGTTGGATAATGCATTGGGATGAACTAGTAAATCAAGCTACAATCGAAGGCAATTATGCAATAGAAGCCGGAGACGCTATAATAGGATTTAGTGGAAGATATATACAACAATTTGATATAGGTGCTGGAAATATAATCTTGCCTCAAACAAACAATAATGACAATAATAATAAAATTGATGGTTCTTTATGGGCATTGAAAACTACGATAAATTTAGGCAACAGCAGATTCTTGCTAGCAACTTCTCAAACATCAAGTGATGCAGATATAATTGCACCTTGGCGTGGATTTCCAACATATGGTTACACTAGAAGCAAAACACAAACAGACTGGAATGCCGGAACAACTTCATATAAAGCAGAGTTTGATTATGATTGGGATGAATATATAGAGGGATTGAGTACTATTTTAAGTTATAGTAAATATGATAGGGATGAGAATAAAATACCATATCAATCTATGACAAATCGAGGCTATGGAAATGGCGATACTAAACAGTGGAATTTAGATATCATTCAAAAACTCTCAGGCGATTTTAAAAATATAGAGTTGAAAGCTAGACTTATGAACCAAGACAATAGTCCGACAACTTTATATCCAAAAGAGACTTCAAATCGTGAAATGCGATTAGAAGCAAATTATAGGTTTTAGGTTTATGAAAAATGAATAAATTAAAAGGATATATAGATTCTATACAATCGTCCGAACACCTTTCTTTTATTGGTGTTAAAACAAATGGTGGATTACTATATCTTCTCTTGCTTGAAAAGCCAATTGAAACCATTGGGTCTGAAGTAAATTTAGTATTTAAAGAGAGTGAAGTTATCCTCTCTAAAGAGTTGGTAAAATCTACTGCTAACATATCTTGTGGAGTTATAAATAAAATACAAAAGGGTAAAATTCTAACGCATATAGGACTACTATATAATGATATAGAAATTATAGTTCTTGTGCCAAGTGTAAAATTTGATATGATGGAGCTTAAGCTTAACGATACTGTATATTGGATTATTAATCCTAGTGAAATATCACTTCAAAGGAGTCATGGTGGAAAATGATTTCATACAAACAATGATACTTACTTTTAAGTTAGCGACCATTACTACAATAATTCTTTTGTTTATTAGCATTCCTCTTGCTTCGTTTTTGGTATTTTCAAAAACTAGATTTAAAAGTGTTGTTGAAACTATAGTTTCAATGCCCCTTGTTCTTCCTCCATCAGTTTTAGGTTTTTATCTATTGCTTGCTTTTAGTCCAGCCTCTTTTATGGGGGAGTTCTTGACAAGTCATGGCATAAAATTGGCCTTTAGCTTTGAGGGCTTAGTGATCGGTTCTGTACTATTTAGTTTGCCATTCATGGTGCATCCTATCCAATCAGCACTATCTCAGGTTCCTAGCTCTATTTTTGAAGCTGCTTATACTTTGGGTAAATCAAAATTTACCACAATGCTACGCGTGGTACTCCCTACTATACGCCATGGCTTAATATCTGGAATTGTTCTTGCATTTGCCCATACCGTAGGTGAATTTGGTGTAGTTTTAATGATTGGCGGAAATAGACCTGGAGAAACTCGTGTTGCATCAATTGCAATATATGATGAGGTTGATTCGCTTAATTATGCTGTGGCTCATCAATATGCTCTGACATTATTTGTAGTTACTTTTTCAATACTGTTACTCGTATATACTCTGAACAAAAAATCGCTGGAGACATTGCGATGATTAGTATCGATGTTACTAAACTTTTAAATACTACGAGTGGGTTGCTTGATGCCCATTTTAAGCTTTCTGTTAACAAAGGGGAACTTTTAACCATATTTGGTCCATCAGGAGCAGGGAAAACTACGCTTATGCGTATTTTGGCTGGTTTAGAAACTCCTGAACAAGGGCGTATAGAAGTAGATGGGGAGGTATGGTTCGATAGTAAATTAAAAATCAATCTCCCTCCACAAAAAAGAAGTGTTGGTTTTGTTTTTCAAGATTATGCCTTATTCCCAACTATGAATGTTAAACAAAATTTACTCTTTGGGGCAGAAAATAGCTCTCAATATAAACATGTGGATGATTTGTTGGAGATGACAGAGCTTACTTCTCTTGCCTCTCGCCTTCCAAATACATTATCGGGCGGACAAAAACAACGAGTTGCTTTAGCACGAGCTTTAGTTCGCCATCCTAAACTCCTGCTTCTTGATGAACCACTCTCAGCACTTGACCCTGCTATGCGCCAAAAATTACAAGATGAGCTTTCTATAATTCATAATCGCTTAAAAGTAACAACTCTTTTAGTTAGTCATGATATTGCCGAGACAGTAAAACTCTCTGATCGCTTAGCTTCTATCAAGCTGGGCAAAGTAGAGCGCATTTGTACTCCTATGGAATTTTTCACAACACACACCCTTAGTGGAAAGCTTCAACTTGTGGGAGAAGTTTTAAAACTAGAGGAGGAATTCCCTGTTATTATTGTAACACTACTTGTTGACTCATCTATAGTTAAAACTGTTGTTGATATACAAGAGGGGAAAAAACTTCAAATTGGAGAACATGCCATAATCTCTGTAAAAGCATTTAATCCTATTATTATTCCATTACAAGAAGAACAAAAATGAAATATTTTATGTTAATAAAATTTAAAAGGAGTGAGTCATGATTTTTTTTAATGATATCGTTATGTTTGAAAACATACAACGAAAAAATGTTTTATTGAGAAATATTCAAGCCCTTGTGGTATCTTTAGCAATCTACACCACATTGATTTTAGTTATATTTTATGTTTCTTCTGCCCAACCTGTTGTAACAAAATCGGAAAAAATCATCAATATCTCCTTGTCAGAATTTTCTTCAACTTCTGGTGATAAACAAATTTTAGACAAACCAAAAACCAAGGAGAATATATCCAAACCTATGACTAAACCTCAAACAGAGAAAAAAATTTTAAAACATACTATTTCAAAGTCTCCTGAGAAGATACCATTACATTCTCCGGTGGTATCTTCTGAGGAGTCTAAACCTGCAGTTCAACCTCATGTTGAGACACCTTCTTTGACAAATTCTGATAGCTTAGATGCCAAAGGTGAATCTAAAAATGAATTGTCAGAAAACAAAAGCTCTGCTCAAGAATTGGGGGGAGCAACACCAGAACAAATATGGGCTATGATAAAAAATGCTGTCAAATATCCTCCTGTTGCACGCAAAATGAAAATAGAGGGTGTTGTAGTAGTGTTTATTGTCATTAATCCAGATGGCACGGTAAAAACTGCCAAAGTCAAAACAACTAGCGGAAGTAACTTGCTTGATGATAGAGCAATTCAAACCATCATGAACCTTAGCGGTCATTATCCAGCCCCTAAAAAATCTCTTGGATTAAGCTTCCCAATAGCTTTTTCACTAAAAAAATCATAAGGAACAAAATGAACAACATATTTTTACGAATACTTTTATTATTGTTAATGTGCCTGTCTCTTGAAGCACAAACAATCACAAATGCTGAAGGTAAAGTTATAACAATACCAAACAATATAAATAGAGTTTTTGGATCTTCCCCTCCAATGACATATTTAATATATGCTTTAAATCCGAACAAAATGATAGGTCTAAATTTTAAAGCAAAAAATGCACAAAACGGAGCAGATGGTAAATTTTTAACTAAAAAATTTCTATCTTTACCTGTAATTGGTTCATATCATGGTGGGGGACAAAATATAAACCTTGAAGTTTTAATGGCTCATAAACCAGAACTTATTTTAGTATGGGAAGATGATTTCTTGGTTCAAACTATAAAAAAAGAGGTTAAAAAGGTAAATGTTCCTACTTTTATGGTTCTATTTCGTGAAATAAAAGATATGCCCAACTCTATTAGAGTAACAGGAAAAGTTATAGGCGAAGAAAAAAGAGGTGAACTCTTGGCTAATTATTCACAAAAGATAATCAATGAAGTAAAATCAAATACTGCAAAAACAAAGCCTACAAGATACTATTATGCAGAAGGTATTGATGGGCTCTCAACAGAATGTGATCAGTCTTTTCATGTTGAGGCAATAAATTTTGCTGGAGGAGTTAATGTACACAAATGTCAACAAAGTGGACTTTTGGGTTTAGAAAAAATTTCATTTGAAACTTTACTGAAATACAACCCTGATGTGATTATAGTTCAAACTCCTGTGGTTTATAACGACATTATGCTTGATTCGATGTGGAAAAATTTAAAAGCTGTCAAAAATGGTCGTATATATTTAGTTCCTAATCAACCTTTTAATTGGATTGATCGTCCACCATCATTTATGAGGGTGCTTGGCATACAGTGGCTTGCCAAAATACTTCACCCAGAAAGTTACAAAGTCGACATAAACAAACGCACGAAAGAGTTTTATGATTTATTTTTACATGTAAAAATAACGGATTCTCAAACCAAAAATATACTAGGAGTTAAAAAATGAAAATTATTATACCGATGATGTCAATTGCTGTTTCAACAATAATATTTGCTGATACTGTAAATCTTGGAGAAATAGCTGTAACAGATACTTACAAAAACAATACTGGGTTTATTGGCGATTCTAATATGTCAAATGGGGTACAAAGTTTTACAAAAAAAAGTATTGAGATATTAGGAACACAAGCCAATATGAATCCATACTCTGTTATACAGTACTCACCTTCTGTAAACTTTACACCAGTAGATCCAGCAGGCTCAAACGAGCCTTCTTATCATGATCCAATACGAATTAGAGGGAAGTCTCAATCAGGTCCTGGTGGGGTCTTTATGGTAGATGGTATGCCAATATCCAGTAACCCTGGGGGTGGCAAAGAGATAATAGACATGGAAAATGTTGCATCTATTGATCTGTTTAAAGGTTATGTGCCAATTGAAAAAAATTTAGGATTTTCTAGTCTTATCGGAAAAGTAGATATAAATCTTTTAGACCCAAGTGAAACTTTTGGAGGTACATTTTCTCAATCTCTTGGAAGTGACAATTTTATGCGAACCTTTTTGCGTTTAGATTCTGGAAAAATTGGTGATGTAAGTGCCTTTGGTTCATTTTCTTATCTATCAAATGATAAAAATAAAGGGGAGGGTGATCTAGAAAGAACTAACGCTATGCTTGGTTTAAATTATGAGCCATCTGATAAGCTCAAAGCCAAATTCTTTGCTATTCACAACTCCGATGATCACCATAATTATTATAATCTTTCTTATGCACAAGCAACTGCTCTTGGGATTAACTATAATAAAGATTTTGCAACAACACATCCAACCGCGAGCAATGATGTTGATTATTATGATTGGAATAAACAAAGCTTCGACACTACTGTTTTAATGGGGGAGGTTGAATATAAACCTACATCAAAAGATACTATAACCTTAAAACCTTACTATAAAAAAGATAATGGTGACTATTGGTTCTCTAAATTTGATGCTACAGCAACAAAGCAGCGTGTAATGAATTGGAGAATTGACCATGATCTTTATGGTGCAACACTAGAATATGATCATGAGTTTTCTGAAGCATTAAAAACAAAAGTTGGATACTGGTATCACAAACAATTACCTCCTGGACCTCCTACTGATCAAATAAAATATAGAGTTGTCAATGGAGCTCTTGTTTTTGATGGATATGGTATCCTTGCCGATAGTGATTATCATGTATTGCAAGCCCCATTTGCCGAAGTTAGCGGAAATATGGGTAAATTTAATTACTCTGCTGGCTTACAATATCAATCATTTAAATTGGGTGCTATTGATAGTTATACAGGCACAAATAGTTCAACAAGCCAAAATTATGATACTGCACTTGCAACCTCTACTTATGATTCATGGGCTAGTGTGGACGCAAAAACATTCCATACATTAATCCCTTCGTTATATCTAGGATATGAATTTACCCCAACAACCACTGGATATATTGATTATTCTCGCACATATGGTTTTGATGTAAATTTATTTCCAACTTATGTGTCAAATCGTGCAACTTTTGTTGCTCAAAATGTTACCCTTCAACAACTATGGAACAACCTTGATCTTGAAACTTCAGATAATATAGATATTGGTGTTAAAACAAAAGTAGGAGAAATTACAATTAATCCAAATGTTTTTGTCTCGTTTGTCAAAAACAAACAAGCCAATATTTATGATCCTGTTTATGGCGTAAACTATCCAGCGAATGTTGGAGATGCGCTAGGATATGGGGCTGAATTATCTGCATATGGCAACATAACTGATAATCTAAGCTTTTTGGCTGGATTGTCTTACAATAAATATAATTTTACTCAAGACTTCCAAAGCTCTTCAAGTGCAACTGTTCAAACAGATGGAAAACAACTACCAGATGCTCCAAAATATATGGCAAAAGCTACATTGTCTTATAACTTAGGAGACTGGATCTTGACTCCAAGTGTGCGCTATACTTCTAGTAGATGGGGAGATGTTGCAAATACTCAAAAAATAGATGGATTTACAATAATAGATTTTGATGTAGCATATGATATGGGCAAACTCCTTGGTTCTAAAAATACTATGCTCAATTTAACCATAACCAACTTAACAGACGAAGAGTATATCGCTACTATAAATGCTGCGGATAACTTTTTGGCTGCAACTGGTACAGCTAGTACTTATCAAACAGGAGCTCCGCTTGGAGTTTACTGTGGCATCAATATGAAATTTTAAGGTATAGAATGAAAAGTTTAAAAGCCCTAGGAATAATTAGTACTGCATCTGTAGTTTTGATTATGATTGCTATAATATCACTTTTGTGGGGTCAATACCCAATTGATTTTTCTACATTTATTGGATATTTAAATTTTAAATTATTTGGAGGAGTAGGAAATGATACTTATACGCTTTTAGATAATATTATCATTCAAATACGCCTTCCACGAATACTTCTAGCAATATTGATAGGATCATCATTGGCAGTGTCAGGAGCTTCTTTTCAAGCAATGTTTGTAAACCCACTTGTTTCTCCTGGAATTTTAGGAGTTCTCGCTGGAGCATCCTTTGGTGCAGCACTTGGAATGTTGATTAGCGAACAATGGTATATTGTGCAAACATTAGCGTTTGTTTTCGGATTTATCGCTGTTGGTGTTGCTGTGCTAGTTGGTTCGATGGTAACAAATTCTCGTTCTACAATTATGTTGGTTTTGGGCGGTGTTATCAGTGGATCACTCTTTACTGCACTCCTTTCTATCGTCAAATATGTTGCAGATCCATATAGTACGCTTCCTGCAATTGTTTACTGGCTTATGGGAAGTTTAACAATGGCTGATTTGTCTGGAGTGCTTTATGTTAGTATTCCTATGCTGTTTAGTATTATTGGCATGATTATTCTTTCTAAATATTTTGATCTTTTAAGCCTTGGGGATGAAGAGGCAAAAGCATTAGGAGTAAATGTAGCACTTGTTCGTTTTGGGGCTATAGTTTTAGCAACATTAGCAAGCTCACTATCAGTTGTTATGGCTGGAATGATAGGATGGGTTGGATTAATTATTCCTCATATAGTTCGTATGGCAGTTGGTCCATCTCATAGATTATTAATTCCTCTTTCAGCAATTATTGGAGCTATTTTCTTATTGTTGGCAGACTCAATCTCTCGTTTAGCTTTTAGCGTAGAAATTCCGATAGGCATTTTAACCTCTCTTATAGGAATACCTATATTTATAATAGTACTTAAAAATGCGAGGGCAGCATGGAATTAAATTCAATTATTACTATCAAAAATTTACATTTTGCTTACTCTAAAAAAAAGATACTTAACGGTATTGATTTTAATATCAATCGTGGAGAGGTTGTTAGCTTGCTCGGTCCAAATGGTTGTGGCAAAAGCACACTCATTAGACTAATGCTTAAACTTATGAATACCGATAGTGGCGATATATTGCTCAACCAAAAAGATATTCGCAACTATTCTCACAAAGAAATTGCGTCTCATGTGGCATATATCCCACAATATCACAGTGTTCCGTTTAACTATAGTGTACTAGAAATGGTAATGATGGGAAGAGTAAGTAAACTTGGTCTTTTTGCTATGCCATCGAAAAAAGATTATGACATAGCGCATGAGTCTATGCGTAAAATTGGTATTGAAAATCTTGCAAACCAGGCTTTTGGGCAATTAAGTGGAGGTCAAAAACAAATGGTGCTTCTAGCTCGTGCATTTACTCAAGAAGTTGATACCTTCATCATGGACGAGCCAGTATCTGGACTGGACTATGGCAATCAAATCCGCTTGCTTGAAACAATTTCAAAATTAAGCGATCAAGGTTATACCTTTCTAAAAACTACACACTACCCAGATCATGCCCTAATGGTATCAAGTCGTGTTGTTGTAATGAATGGTGGGAAAATTATCGCAAATGGTAATCCAAAAGATGTTATTAATCCTGATATGATTAATAGTGTTTACGGTGTAGAGGCTGATTTTATAGAACACGGCTCTCATACGCGCTGCATACCTGTTTTTAATAAAGGAATATAATGAAAAAAACAATGATTTTTTTGTTTGTGTTTTTATCTTTTAGCAATACCTATGCTAGAACTATCATTGATGATTATGGCAGAACGGTTACTATACCTGATAAAATAACTAAAATTTACGCCTCATCACCTCCGCTCACAATAAGCATTATTGCTTTTGATCCATCTCTTGTTGCTGCACTCAATTTTCCACTAAGAAAAAATGAAATACCATATGTTGGCGTTGCTGCCTCTAAGCCTGTTGCAGGTGGATTTTTTGGACAAGGAAACACTCCAAACTATGAAGTATTGGCCACAATAAAACCTGATGTTATACTTATGTGGGGAGGTATGACTGGCAATCAAAATGCACTATCCAAACTTAATGCTCTTGGAATTCCAGTAATAATGGTGCATAATGAATCAATAAATGATCTTGTGGGACAATTTTCTCTTTTAGGTAAGCTAACTGGAAATACAAAACGAGCCAATGCACTTATATCTTATACAAAAGAAACGCTTGGACTTTTTAACTCTCTTCAAAGCAAAGTTAAGTCACATAAAAAAGTTAGTTACTATTTTGCAGAAGGTTCAGATGGACTATCAACTGAATGCGAAGGGTCGTTTCATTTAGAACCATTTAAATATGCCGGAGCTAAAAATGCTATAAATTGCAAAATGTCATCTGATTATGGAATGGAAAAAATTTCTATGGAAAAAATTATCCTGTCAAACCCTGATGTCATTATAGCAATGGATAAAACTTTTGCAAACTCTATACACAAGAGTTCTAAATGGAGCTCACTTAATGCAGTTAAAACAAATCGTGTTTTGATTGTTCCAGAAGAACCATTCAATTATATTAGCCGACCGCCATCATTGATGAGATTAATGGGGATAAGATGGTTAATCCATTCATTTTACCCAAATTTAATCAAACCGATAGCTCAAGAAAAACAAAGATTTGAAAAAATATTTTTCCCAAAATAAAATTTCAAAGCTAAGGAACAAAAAATGTATATTGGTCGTTATATTGTTTTATATATAACGGATAAAATAAATAAAAGAAGAAGGAAGAAAATGAACACAAAAGAAATGTCAACAAAAAATACTCTTATAAGCCCTTTGGTAGCTGCATTGCTCTTTTCAACAATTGCATTACAAGCAAACGAAACAAGTGTTTATAAAGACTTGGATACGATAGAGGTAAAAGCTGATAGCAACTCTACAAAAACAAGAGATGACTTAAAATTAGATAGTGTAACTAACTTATATCGTGTAGAAAAAACCGCACAAGCTGGAACACAAGTAATAACCAAAGAAGATATTGATGCATATGCCCCAAAAGACTTTTTCGATCTTTTGGACAAAGCAATAGGGGTTGATGCAACCTATCAAGGGCGCAAACACCCTTATTTCTTAAACATTCGTGGTGGAGGAAATATAACATATATTCTTGATGGTGTAATACTTCCTTCTTCTGCTGATAGAATACTACAAAAAATACCAATGTCTGCTATTGAAGAGATTCAGGTTGTGCGAGGCTCTACAGCACTATCTCTTGCTCCTTCTATTGGAATAGGTGCTTCAAATAGTGGTTCTGGTATAAATACTGGCTTTGTTATTATTAGAACCAAACAGCCCAAAAGTACCGAGGGCTCCATTTCAACATATGTTGAAAAAGCAAATTCTCAGCCTACGGCAAATGGTCAAGATATATATCTTGGAACAAGATTTACATCTAAAAATTCATCTGATGGTGGTTATATGAGTGCTATGGCTTCTAGATATAATCGTCCTAGCAAAGATACATGGTTTGATGGAAGTGATGCTGATGCAGGAATGATTAATGGTGGATTTAATATTGGTAGATTTAATCTTAATTTGATGGGATACAAAGATACTGGAAGTTTTGAAATGCAAAGAGGAGTTACGGTTGCTGGAGTGCTAGATAATTCAAAATGGTATTATGACCCTTTAAAAACATCTATATACTCAGCCGATATGAGTATGAAGTGGAATGAAAATCAAATTACTCTTTTTTCTATTGGCAAAGTAAATTATCAACAAACCGAGATAAATGAAAATTTTGCAAACACATCACACGCTGAAAAACACTATGAAGAAAATACAAGAACATACAGCTTACGTCACAATGCTACCTTTGGCAACACTCTTATACAGCTTGGTGGACAATTTACAAATAGCAAAGGCTTTGGTCCAAATTTAAGCAAAAGCTATAATCGTTTTGATACCGATGTAAAAGGATGGTCTGCTTCTGTAGAGCAAAAGCTTTTTGATGGAAAGGTAATTTTAGATGCTGGATATCGTAGGGATATAAAACATATAAACTATTCTAGCACAAAAGCAACAAACAATGATGCAAATAATGATGTTGATATGGCTCCAGCAAGCATAATAGCAGCAGGAGCATTATGGCATATAAATGATATGTTCACACTAAGTGGTCGTTACTTCAAAGGAGACGAAGGAACATCAGGTGATTTTGATCTCGCAACACAAAGTGGTGACCCTCTTCATGCCGAAAAACAAGATCGTATTGAAATTGCACTAGAAGCGTCTGTATCTCCTTATTTTAAACCAACAGTTACTTGGTTTGATGTAGATATCAAAAATCAAAAAACAGCTACAGATGCTACTTATACAGACTCTGATGGTAATATCTATTATTACTACACAGAATCAGACTCACATCGTCGTGGTATGGAATTGACTCTCAAAGGAAATATCGGCACAAACACAAACTATAAATTTGGATGGACGCATATGTTTGATAATTCAAATACAGTTGGCGGAGTAACAACAGATACCGTAGGAGTAGAAACTCCTGCAAACAGTTTTACGGCACTTTTAAGCCACTCATGGGACAATTATCGTGCCAACATCTCTGCTAAACGTATAGATGAATGGAATCAATCAACTAGTGCGATGGGGGTTGCTTATAATGTTAACTTAGGAGGATATACTCGCATAGATGCAAATATAGAAAGAGATTTTGCGTTTAACGATTTTATTGTAACTGGAAAACTATATGGTCGCAACTTGGGCAATGATCAATATGCAACGCGCTATACCACTGGATACTATTATGACCGTGGACGAACACTTGGTTTTGAATTAAGAGCGGAGTTTTAAATGAAAAAAAGTATTAAAATAACTATCTTAATGTCTATAATATTTTTGATTACAACAGGTGAGGCTATGGCGAGAGAAATTGTTGATATGTTGGGACGAAAAGTAGAAGTCCCACAAAATCCTAAAAAAGTTTATGCTCCATCTCCATATGGATCATATGCTTTGTATGCTATGGATCCATCTCTTTTAGCTGGATGGATTTTTGAAATAAATAAAAATGATTATCCATATCTCAACAAACGAATGCAGACCCTACCAACAATAGGACGAGTATTTGGTGCCGGTCAGAGTGCAAATATGGAAATACTTCTAGCGTCACACCCTGATTTGATACTAATGTGGTCACATCAAAATGAATTTAATGACAAAGAAGCACAAAAGCTAAAAATTCTAAATGTTCCATTTGTATATGCAGTAGATGAAAACATAAAAGACTATCCTAAAATATTCAAATTTTTAGGCAATGCTTTAAACAAAAAAGAAAGAGGGGATAAGCTCGCTTCTTATACTCAAAAAACTTTTATTGATGCACAAAATGTTGTTTCCAAGATTCCTGCAAAAAAAAGACCAAAAGTTTATTATGCCGAAGGGCTAGATGGGCTTAGCACAGAATGTGATGACTCTATACATGTAGAGCTGCTTAAAATGGCTGGCGATGTAAATGTTCATAAATGTCACACTTCAAACCATAAAGGCTTTGAGAAAGTATCTATGGAAACTGTTTTGGCTTATAACCCAGATGTAGTCATTGTCCAAGAAAAAATATTTTATGACAAAATCAAAAATATTCCCATATGGTCAAATGTATCTGCTGTAAAAAACAAAAGAGTTTACTTGATTCCAAAAGCTCCATTTAATTGGTTTGATCGCCCACCATCATTTATGCGCATAATGGGTTTAAAGTGGCTAATGAGTAAACTTTATCCCAAAGAGTATAATATTGATATCAAAAAAGAGACTAGAGCTTTTTATCAACTATTTATGAGTATTTCATTGAGCGACAAGCAAGTTCAAGAAATTTTATATCCAACAAACAAAATGTAAGGAGGAAAAAATGGACAATAAAATCGTGATAATCAAGGCTACAACTATTGCCATAATGCTCTCTTGTGTTATGACAGTATTGACAACTATTACAGCAAACAAAATACTTGGGTACAACATTGAGTTAATATTGTGGCATTATAGTGCAGGTATTATTTTTTTGGCTGCACTATCTGTACATCTTTTTTTAATGAGAAGAAGATTTGTAAGACTTTTTAAATCAATGTATTATATAGCAACAAAAAAAGAGTATGCCTTTGCATGTGAATCTCAGTTGCTTCCAAATGCTCTAAAGAAAAAATCATTACAAGAAATTTGTGATTTTTTTGATGTAGATAAAGCAACGATAATGCCTATATTGTTACAAAAGAAAATATATAGATGTGATTTAGATAACACTATAGAGAATATAGCAACAGAGAATAATTATGATGTATCAAAGATTTTTACAATGATTTTAGAACGCCATACATGGAATGCTTTTACAACAAAAGGTTCATTTAGTGTATGAAAGTTGTATTGTTTAAAAAGCTAAAACAAATTTTTTATAAGGAGAATATATGAAAGGCGCAACAAATCCTCAAAGTTTTGATCGAATAGTAAGAGAGGTATTTGCTCCAATATATCCTATTATTGCAGAGCAAATCGTGGCCAAAACAGCTATCAAAAATGGCAAGTGCCTAGATGCTGGATGTGGCACTGGAGCATTGGGGCGAGCAATAGCTAAAATTACAAATTTAGATATCACCTTCTTTGACCAATCAGATGAAATGTTGGAACTTGCAAAAGGATATGCAAGCGATGAAAATATTGCCAACAGGAGCACATTCTTGCAAGGAGACATTCACTCTATCCCACTAAAAGATGAGAGTGTGGACATTGTAATTAGTAGAGGTTCTTCTCCATTTTGGGATGATTGGTATAAAGCATATAGTGAAATAATACGCGTATTAAAACCTGGTGGCATGACATATATTGGTGGTGGGTTTGGTAATGCTGAGCTAAGAGAAGGGATTATTAAAACCATGAGCGAAAACAATCCAGACTGGCGTAATTCATTTAAAGATAGACTTAAGCCTGAACGAGATGCATTGCCTAGCATACTTGCATCCCTTAACCCAATGGGTTATGAGCTTGTCAATGACGAAAGTGGATTTTGGACTATCATAACTAAATAAGGAATGTAAATGAAAATAGGAATATTTTGTCTTACTGAGCATTTTGAAGGTACAGTACAAAAAAGTATTATGGATCAACTACGGCTTGTAGAGCTTGCCGATAAATTAGGCTTTGATGAGGCATGGTTTGGCGAACATCATTTTAATGGTTTTAGTGTTATTCCAGATCCTGCTGTGATGATGGCATATGCTATAGCAAAAACAAGCAATATACGCATAGGAACGGCTGGATTTCTTGCCCCTTTTTATCATCCTGTCCGATTGGCCGAGAGTATTTCAGTATTGGACAATCTTTCAAGCGGAAGAATCAATGCTGGATTTGCAAAGGGCGGATTTGCCCCAGACAATAAACACTTTAAACGCGATCCAGATAGCTTACGTAATGCAATGTTTGAAATTACAGAGTCCATAGATAGACTCTTGCACCTTCCAAGTCCTTCTTATGATGGAATATTTGCATCATTTCAAGATGTTGTTTTACAGCCAAAGCCCATACAAAAAAGGGTTCCTTTTTTTGTTGCAACATTTGCCAATCCTGATACGATAAAATTTGCTGCCAAAAATGGCTATGGATTATTAATGTCACAAGGAGCTAGTCTAAAAGAGTGTGAAGATGCACAAAATCTATACTTTTCTATTGCTGGATTTATCCCAGAAATTGTATTAATGCGTGTATTTTGTATAGCAGACACATATGATGATGCTTACCGTATTATTCGCCCATCTATAGATCACTTTGTCAAATCAATGCGTGCTGCTTCTTCCGAAGTTCCCGCCCCTAAGTGGAATCGTGAAAATTATGATGCCATACTTAAAGAGCGTGAAGCATTTTTTGATGGGCAAAAGTTTTTTGACAATGCAATTTTGGGAACACCATCACAATGTATTGATACTATTTGCAATATACAAAAGTTGTTGCCAAATCTTCATCTGATTCTTAAACCATCATCAAGTGATGCTAACCAAAACTATTTGATGTTAGAAGATTTTAATACAAAAATCAGACCTTATTTACAATAAGGAACAAAAAATGTATAATACTCGTTATATTATTTTATATACAACGGATAAAATAACTTAAAGGAAGAAGATGAGTGAACATAAAGAAAACAATAGCTGTCAACATGGAGATATAAAATCTTTTACTCAAGTAGCAAATATGCCTCCTAATGCTAGTAAACCTAATTTTGGTGGGGATGAAATTAGAATTGTAGATGCTATGATAGATGTCATATATCCTCCTGTTCCATTTCCATCCAATAAGATATTCAAAGCTATTGGAGAAGATAAGATAAGAGAGATGGTTTGGTATCATCATCGCCTACTAGCAAAAACAAAAGTTGGAAACCTTTTTCCCAAAGATGAAGAAGGATTTAAAATAGCTGTTGATAAAAGTGCAGATTTGTTTGTAGAAGCATTAGGAGGAGGTCCTGTGTTTACTGAGCAATATGGTGGATTTCATCTAAGAATGCGTCATTTTACCGTTCCAATAGATGAAAGTGATCGTGAAATTTGGCTTGCAATGTATAAAAAAACTCTCAAAGATATATCTTTCCCAAAAGAACACTTAGAAGAGTTTTGGAATTGGATTGAAGCACTTTCTATTCGTATGATTAACAGACGTACAACAATGGATGGCATAAAACGCCATTATTGGAGTAGCGTAAAAAAAGAATTGGCAGGAGAATAATGAAATGAAAATAAAAACAAGGAACAAACTATGAACAAACACTTATTAATTCTATCAATGTCTGCTATATCTGCACTTTATGGTGATGATAATGTATTTAATCTTGGAAAGATTGATGTTAATGCAACCATTGACACTCAATACAGCTCTTCTGTAAATATTATTGACTCACAAGAAATAAAAGATCAAAATAGAAAAACAATCGTTGAAGCATTAGACCTAATCCCTGGTGCAACAATACAAAATTTTGGTGCCAGAAATGAACAAATGATCATGATTCGTGGATTCGATGTCAAACATGCACCTTTATTTATTGATGGCATTCCTGTTGCTGTGCCATATGATGGATATGTTGATTTTTCTAGATTTACAACTTTTGATCTATCAGAAATTGAAGTTTCAAAAGGACTTACATCTCCATTGCTTGGAGTAAATACTTTTGCTGGTGCTATTAATCTCGTTACCAAAAAACCGAGCAAAAGCTTTGAAGGAGATGCTGGCGTAGGTCTTTTTAGTGGAAATGGAAAAATAGGATATCTCAATGTAGGTTCTAATCAAGGCAAATACTATATACAAGCTTCTGTTTCCGAAACAAAACGAGATACTTATCCGCTTTCTGATGATTTTGTACCTAAAAATACAACAAATGAAGATGGAGGAGACCGTAATAATGCATATGCAAAAGATGATAAAATAAACTTCAAAATAGGTTATACCCCAAATGATACAGATGAATATGCACTAAATTATATTCGCCAAACTGCAGACAAGGGCGTTCCGCCAGATGAAGCAGCAAACTTATCAAAAAGAGGATTTTGGCAGTGGAAATATTGGGATAAAGAAAGTTTATATTTTCTTTCAAAAACTGATTTTGGCAAGTGGTATGTAAAAACGCGCTTATTTAATGATACATTTAAAAACTCGCTTGCAATATATACAGACAATACATACTCAACATATAGTTATGGTGGGGTAGGGAATCCAAGCTGGTATGATGAATACACTAGAGGTGGTTCTGTCGAAACTGGTGTCAGAACATCTGATGTAAATACTTTAAAAATGGCACTTCACTATAAAGTTGATAGCCACAAAGAAGGCGGAGCAAACCAAACAGCCGTATATAATATGAAAGATCAAGTTGGTTCATTGGGATTAGAGGATTCTTATGCAATTTCTGATACTCTAAAACTAACCTTGGGAGCGAGCTATGATAAAGAAAAAATTGATGTAGCACAAAATACAAACTATGGAGCAACGGAAGCATACTACGACGATGCTGCGGGAACAATCCCAAATACCACTACTGGCTATTCAACAACCAAAGAGTTTGAAAATGGTGACACCTCATCTTTTAATCCTATTTTGAAACTAGATGGAAAAATTAATGATACTCTCTCTTGGTATGGTGGCATAGCGGGCAAAAGTCGTATCCCATCTTTGAAAGATCGTTATTCATTTAAATTTAAAACATTTGTACCTAATCCAGACCTAAATGTAGAAAAAACAATCAATTATGAAATTGGTGGAACAAAAACTTTTAGCTCTGGATCTATTAGTGGTGCTGTTTTTTATGCAGATATAAGCGATTATATTCAAAGTACTTATATACCACTGTGGTATAAAAGCGGTAGCACATATACACAACAACAGCAACTCCAAAATATTGGTAAAGTTACCCAAAAAGGTCTTGAGCTTTCAGCAATTTACATCCCTATAGATTCCCTAACACTAGAAGGAAGTTATACCTATCTTGATATGTCCAATGAAATTGATGCGTCTCAAAAAATTACAGATGTTCCAAAACATAAGTTTATTGCTACAGTATCTTATAGTCCTTTTGAAAAACTAACATGGCTAAACACTTATGAGTATAATTCAAAGCGATATGCCTCTGTGGGTACTACTGGAACAGCTCCTAATGTTAAGAATGTTTATGACACTACTGGCTCAATTTCTCTTTGGAATACAAAGGTTATATATGATATAAATAAAAATATATCATTGGATTTAGGCATAAGTAATATATTGGATAAAAACTATTATTATAGCTATGGATTCCCAGAAGCAGGCAGAATGTACTATGGTGATATAAGATATACATTCTAAAAATCTAATTTACATCAAAAAAAGAATTTTTGATATTATAAATAAAGGGAAAATATGTTTTTAGAAAAAATTGATTTTGCTAAAATGTATCAAGATCATAAAAAAGCTACTGATTTTAAAGGCAAAAACAGTAAAGACTGGGATGAAAAATCTAAAGATATGGCAGCAACTGCACTAAATAGCCCATATGTTAATGACTTTATATCAAGAATGGAATTAACTGGAGATGAGGTGATACTTGACATTGGATGTGGACCAGGAACACTCGCCATTCCTCTAGCTAAAAAAGTAAAAAAAGTTATAGCTATTGACTTTTCAGAAAAAATGCTTGAAGAACTCAAAGAATATGCCAAAAAAGAGGGTGTACACAATATAGACACATATCATCTAAGCTGGGAAGACGATTGGAGCATCTTGCCAAAAATAGATATAGTTGTTGCGTCTCGTAGTATCGAAGTGCAAGATATTGATATGGCATTAACAAAAATTTCATCTCAAGCAACAAAAGCATGCTATATCACATATAAGGCAGGTGGAAGTTTTGTAGATATGAATATCCTTGATTATATTGGAAAGAAAATAGTTACAAAACCAGACTTTTGGTACATTCCATTATTGCTTTATAAAAAAGGCTATCTGCCACATATTGATTATATAGACACTCAAAGAGCATCTGTTAATTACTCATCAGTTGACGAATTTGTCTCTTCTCTTATTTGGAGCGTTCATGAGTTGGATGAAAATCAACAACTTAAAGCTCGTGAATATTATGAGAATTTTATTGCTAAAAAGAATCGGTTGCCAAAACCATTTACATGGGCATTTATCTCTTGGAAAATTAATTAATTTTTACTAAAAAGGCAAAAAATGAGCTTTACAAAAACAAATTTAGAAATACTTGATATTGAAAAACTCGCTGATTTACAAACAAACTATATTAAGTCAGAAAAGCCTCTTTCAATCAACGACAAAATAGAAAATATTCATATTGAAAAAGAATTTATTCTAAAAATAAACATAATTGATGCTAGTGCTCTGACTCCTCCTTTGTTGAGTAGCAAAAATATTCCCCCCAAATTTAAATATCTGTATGCTCATGATGATTATCATTTTGGAACTGTTGAGCATTTTATAAACAACTGTAATTTAAAAAACTTAAATAAAATTACAACTATAGAAAATGATTGTGATGATGAATGGAAGGATTTACATCAATTTGATATAATTGTATCTTCCAAAGAAGAAGATATAGAGTTTATAAAAACATCAATGCAAAAACTTGATAGTGGATTGGAAAATAGATTTTATCTAAAACTCTCTATGGACAGTGAGCTTAAAGAGGAAGGGATTTTGGTTCAATTGCAAAAACATATTAGTCCAAAAATAGACAAATCTTTTTTAGTGAATATACTGGAGTCTATGGGAGTGTGTGCAAAGATAGATTTTATTCATAGAGAAAATAAAAGATTTTTAGCAAAAACTGAAGATGTGTTTTTTGAAAAGGTACAAATGAGTTTAAAAAATCTTGATGATGATGAAAAAATAGATATAGAAGAGTATTTTCAAAAAACTTATAATTTTAAAAGGAATACGAGCTTTATCAAATCTGTTGTCTTGTCTTGGATAATCAAAAAATAAACAAAATAGGAATAACATGTTTAAACTAAACGATGTGGAGCTACTTGAATATATAAAAGAAGATGTGCCATATTTTGACCTAACAACATACTTACAATGTGCATCTGACAAAAAAGCTAAACTCCAAATTTTTACAAGAGAAGATGTTATCGTAGCATGTGGCGAAGAAGCTGCAAGAATAGCTGAACTTAATGGATGTGAAGTGCTTTTTATGCTTCCATCTGGCACTAAGGCAAAACAAGGAGATGTTTTACTAGAGTTTGGCGGAAGCTATGAGGGTGTACAGAGTGCATGGCGATCTGCTCAAGTAATATTGGAGTATTCTTGCAAAATAGCTACATATGCTTATGAAATGAATCAAGAAATTAGAGATATAAATCCACATTGCGAATTACTAGTAACTAGAAAACATTTTCCATTTGCAAAAAGATTTTGCATAAAATCTATAATGTGTGGAGGAGCTATGCCTCATAGGCTTGGTCTTAGCGAAACTATACTCTTTTTTGAACACCACCGCAAAATATATGATAATGATGAAATATTTTACGAAGCATTAAGAGAAACAAAAATAAAAGCTTTAGAGAAAAAAATTGTTGTAGAGCCAAAAGACTTTGATGATGCCATAGCATTAATGCAAAATGGCGTAGATGTATTACAGATGGATAAAACTAGCCTTGAAGTTTTAAGTAAAATTGTAACATACAAAAATGAACACTATCCTCTTGTTAAAATACTTGGTGCTGGAGGAATTGACAAAGAAAATGTCAGAGATTTTGTGCTTACTGGTATTGATGGTGTTGTTACAAGTAAAGTTTATTTTTGTGGGATGGCAAATCTTGGGAGTAAGATCGAGATATTAAAATAAATCTTAACTCCTTTAACCTATTTTTGATACAATTGAGAAAATCAAAAAATATAGGGATTTTATGAATAAAGAAGCAAATCTAGAAGGGATTGCCGAAGCAACTTCAAAAATATTAACTCTTTTGGGTGAAGATACAAAAAGAGAAGGTCTCATTAAAACTCCTATGCGTGTAGCAAAAGCTTTGGAGTTTTTAACTAGTGGCTATAAAGAAAATCCTCACGACATACTAAATGAAGCACTTTTTACTACCAGCAATGATGAAATGGTATTAGTACGTGATATAGAATTCTACTCTTTGTGCGAACACCATATGTTGCCTATTATTGGTCGAGTGCATGTTGCCTATATCCCTGATGGAAAGGTTGTAGGTCTTTCAAAAATTCCAAGAATTGTAAATGTATTTGCTAGACGACTTCAAATTCAAGAACAATTAACTGAACAAATTGCTGATGCCATAAGTGAAGTTATAAAACCAAAAGGTGTTGCCGTAGTTGTTCATGCAAGACACATGTGTATGGAAATGAGAGGGGTGCAAAAGATAAATTCAACTACAGTTAGTTCTGCCCTTAGGGGACTTTTTAAAAGTGACGAAAGAACTAGAAGTGAATTTTATAACCTAATAAAGAGCCCAACACCATCAAATTTTTAAACAAAATTTGCCATAATGGCAAAAAGTGATTAAAAACTATGCATACTTAGCTGTAATTATTAAATATATTAGGAGTATAATTATCTTTAATTATAACATATTTTATAAAACTTTAAGAATATTTGATGTATCATCAGATTAATTAGGATAAAAATAGTCCTATTTAAAAACAGGGGAAAAAATGAGAGTTTATTTAGACAACAATGCTACAACCATTGTGGATCCACATGTATATGAAGCTATGGAGCCATTTTTTTGTCAAAAATATGGCAATCCAAGTTCATTGCATCAATTTGCAAGCGACACACACAAGCCACTAAAAGAAGCTATGCAGAAAATTTATGCAGGAATTGGTGCATCAAATGAAGATAGTGTTGTGATAACTTCATGTGCAACAGAAAGCAACAACTGGGTACTAAAAAGTATATATTTTGAATACATTTTAACTGGCAGAAAAAATCATATTATAATAAGTGAAGTTGAACATCCTTCTATTATAGCAACAGCAAAATTTTTAGAGTCAAAAGGTTGCAAGGTCACATACTTGCCTATCAATAGCGAAGGCATAGTTGAGGCTCATACAGTTAGGGATTTTATAACAGATAAAACAGCCCTTGTTTCAATTATGTGGGCAAACAATGAAACAGGAGCAATTTTCCCAATTCATGAAATTGGTGAAATTTGTGCTAGTAAGGGTGTGCTATTTCACACAGATGCTGTTCAGGCAATAGGCAAAGTTCCGGTAAATGTAAAAGAAGCAAATATTGATTATTTAACTATGTCGGCTCATAAATTCCATGGGCCAAAAGGGGTAGGGGCGCTATATATGAAAAAGGGTTGCGAACTAACTCCTCTATTTCATGGTGGCTCTCATATGGGAGGATATAGATCTGGAACACTTAATGTACCTGGAATCATTGGTATGGGAAAAGCTATGGAAGCAGCAATTGATGCTCTTGATTTTGAAATGAGCGAAGTAAAAGACCTAAGAGATAGACTCGAAGATGCTATTTTGGAAATTGAAGATACATTTGTTGTAACACCAAGAACCAAAAGAACGCCAAATACAATTCTTGTATCATTTAGAGGAATTGAGGGTGAAGCAATGTTGTGGGATCTTAATCGTGCTGGAATTGCTGCAAGCACAGGAAGTGCTTGTGCTAGTGAAGACTTGGAGAGCAATCCTGTTATGGAAGCCATAGGAGCAGAGGCTGATTTAGCTCATACTGCTATCAGATTTTCACTAAGTAGATATACAACAAGCGAAGAGATTGACTATACGATTGATATTGTAAAAGAAGCGGTTAAAAGGCTCAGATCAATTTCAAGCTCATATGCGTATGCACCCCAAGGGCATAACAATGAACTTTAAAATAAATATTAATTATAAACAAGGATATAAAAATGGGAATAGATAGTTTAATAGGCGGGACTATTTGGGATGAATATAGTCAAAAAGTTTGTGAACTTATGAACAATCCAAAAAACATGGGAGAAATAACCGAAGAAGAAGCTGCTTCTATGAAAGCAAAACTAATAGTCGCTGATTTTGGGGCTGAGAGTTGTGGTGATGCTGTTAGGCTTTATTGGGCAGTAGATCCAAAAAATGACATTATACTTGATGCTAAATTCAAAAGCTTTGGCTGTGGTACTGCAATAGCTAGTAGTGATACTATGGCGGAACTTTGTAAAGGCAAAAGTGTAGATGAAGCACTTAAAATAACTAATATAGATGTTGAAAAAGCCATGCGTGATACCCCTGATATTCCAGCAGTTCCACCACAAAAAATGCACTGCTCAGTAATGGCATATGATGTTATAAAAAAAGCTGCAAGTCAATATAAGGGTGTAGACATGGCTTCTTTTGAGCACGAAATCATAGTGTGTGAGTGTGCAAGAGTAAGCTTATCAACTTTAAGAGAAGTTATAAGAATAAATGACCTTACAACAGTTGAGCAAATTACTGATTACACAAAAGCTGGTGCCTTTTGTAAATCATGTGTTCGTCCTGGTGGGCATGAAGCAAAAGATATATACTTAGTTGATTTGCTTACTGAATATGAAAAAGAAAAAATGACTCATGTTGCAGATGAAGCAAATGCTGGAAATGTAGATTTTTCAAAAATGACTATAGTTCAAAGACTTAAAGCTGTTGAAAAAGTAATAGATGAAAATATTCGCCAAATGCTTATTATGGATGGTGGAAATGTTGAGATATTGGATATTAAAGAAAATGGTGCAAATTTTGATATATATATACGCTATTTAGGTGCTTGTAGTGGATGTGCAAGCTCAAGTACGGGTACACTTTTTGCTATGGAAAGCATACTCAAAGACAAACTAGACGAAAATATCAGAGTAATTCCTCTTTAATTGATAGGATTTTCCTATCAATTCACGCTCACGCTCTTATTTGCCAACTACCTTTTTAATCCCTCTGTAAACACTTCTAAACAAAACAAAAAATAGATAAACAACAAGCGTAAACACAAATGGATGCACAAATCCTATTCCATAAGCCCCAGAATCAGGAAGACTTATAATATGCTCTATTGGATGGGATGTCCACTCTTTAAAATGCATTCCAATTGCTAAAAATAAAAATATCCCTAAAAATATATATAATTCTTTTTTCATAATAATAAATAATTCCTATAAAAATAATTGCAATAATATCAAAAAAAATTGAAAAAGAATTTTTATCTAAGATTAGTTGTAAATAAAAAATTAATAGAAGGCATATAGTCATCTGGTCTTGATAACTATATGCTTAGAAGATTTGATAAAGAATAATATAATATATTATTTTATATCTTGGTAATGATCAAAGTAATCATCGTTCTCTTTAGGATCTAAAAAGAAAAAGTTTTCGCCAATATAATACATAGCCAAAGTTATTCCTATTGCCCCAAGAGCTATAAACCACTCTGTCCAAGTAGGCGAATAGTTTATTAGTGTTGGTGCCAATTGATATTCAACTTTTTTTAGTGTTTGCATAGGGTACATTAGTGTATCTTTTATAAGATCATATCTCATAAAAAATATTCCTATCATACCGCCTAGTGATGCCCATATAATTTTATGGATTGCCTCGGCTTTGCTGTAAAGAATAATAACAAAAGGTATTACTATTCCTAAAAGAAGTTCTCCTATCAAGAAATTTGGCGATTTTAATATATGCAAAGCTGTTTCTGCTCTTTCAGGAACATCTCCATAAATAAGTGTCAAAAATCTCCAAAACTCAAAAAATAACATTATTGCCAAAAGCAAACCAAGCAATCTAGCAAGATGTTTTAAAAATATCTCTTTATCATCATCAAAGTTCATTCTATACTTATATCCATACATCAAAAACAACAAATAACACCCTGTAATCATCGCTGACAATATAAAATATATTGGATAAAATACCCCATTTGCCAATGGGCGACCAACTAAAAATCCAAATACGGCTCCAAGATTTGAGTGAGCAGCTATACCAACCAAAAGTCCCCCGAGCCCAAAAAACTTCGCCCACTTATGATCATCTCTTGATAAAAGTATAAATTCCATAACTATCAAGCCTAAATATATAGAATACAGAACTCCCATGCCCCATATTGCTGACGTTATGCCTGGAGAAATTGTATTATATATGGCCATTCTAAGAGGATGTCCTATCTCAAGTCCTATTACCGCGAAACCAGATATAATGGTAATAATAGCGCCGAATATGGCTCTTTTCCCTATAAATTCAAAGCTTTTAAACTTAAAAACGTGCCCCAAAGACGATATGATACAAAGTCCTGTGGAACTAACAACAAAGAATATATACATAGCGATAAGTAGTCCCCAAGGGTGTTCTCTGCTTACTCCATAAGCATGATGACCATGTATAAAATAATTTATAGCTCCTATTAAAAACATTGCTAGGAGACCGACCGTAACTGAAAACATCAATATATTAAAAGGTGTCTTCTTAAAATCTAAAAGCGCCTTTATTGTTATTGCCTTATGAGGCAAAATTTTATTTAACATCTACTCTCTCCTTATATAATATAAAATAGTTTTGGTTTTGTACCAATATGCGGTTTGAGCGTAAAATGCTCTTTAGTTCTTAATATCTGACTAACTTCACTATTTGGATCATCCAAATCCCCAAAAGTTCTAACCTTGGTAGGGCATGTCGCCTGACAAGCTGTTGTAGTTTCTCCGCGAGCAAGCCTAGTATCACTACAGAAAGTACATTTGTCTATCGTCATTGTCCTATCGTCAACATATCTTGCATCATAAGGGCATGCTACCATGCAGTAGCTACACAATATACACTTTTCACTATCAACTTGCACTACTCCATTTTTATCATAATATGTAGCCTGAGTTGGGCAAACATCTTGACATGGTGCATTTTCACACTGTTGACACTGGCTAGGCAAGAATGTGGCTGATGCTATGCTCAAAAATGGCCACTCCCCCTCTGGATTCATTGAACCAACCCAAATCCTATGCTTCTCAGCTCCGAGCAAAATGCCATTCTCCTCCTTGCAAGCAACTTCACATGCTTTGCAATTTATACAGTTTTTATAGTTTAATACCATTGCATAATTTGCCATATTCTCACACCTTTCTTATTTCAACATTAGTTTCATGCATAGCCGCCGCACCATAAACAGGTTCAACATTATCTGTTATTACAGCATTATCTCGTCCACCATTTTTATAAGCCCAAGTAAGTTCTTTGCTTTCCTGTCCAAACCCATGAATAAAGAATACAACATTTGGGGCTACTTGTTCTGTTGGGTATGCTTTGATGGTTGTTTTTCCTGTAGTGCTTGAAACTTCAACTTCATCTCCAAACTCTATGCCCATATCTTTTGCAACCCTTTTGTTTATCCAAACATAATTTGAAGGCATTAAATCGTGAAGAATTGCATTATTTGCTGTACCCGTTTGTGTGTACTGTGCATGTCTGCCTGTAAGCATTCTAAATTTGCCTTTTGGAACTTTAAATAGATATTCATTCTTCCATGTAGGCATAGCATCTATTCCTTTTTCTGCTAAAAATACCAAGTTGCATTCTACTTTTCCACTTGTAGTTTTTGGAGCTCCACCATTTACAGTATAAGCTCTTTCTTTTTCTGGATAATATTGATATTCATTTGCTGAGATTTGTTTGAAGAATTGCTTCATGTTTGGATAAAATACGCCATGCTCTTTAAGTGCCTTAACAGCCTCTTCGCCATAAAACTCTAGCACCATTTGTTCATTTATCTTTTCTTGAGACTCTTTAAATGGTAAAGATATGTCAAATTCGGCGAATATATCTTCTTCGCTTTTTGGTGCTGTTGACATTGTAGCATTTGAATCAGAAGATGCGATATTGGTTGAATTTGTATCTTCAGAAACTGCTGTTGTAGTAAGCTTGGTTAATGAATCTTGCACATCCATGTCATATTTTTTTGTAATATCAAATAATGGTTTTGATATTTTTTGTGTTAACCCTCTTAGTATTTCCATAACAGGTTTTGAATCATACATTGGCTCTATAACTTTATTTCTTTGGGCAATTGATGGTTCAACCCCAGCAAATGTATTGACAGGGTCTGTTCTTTCTAAATATGTACACTCTGGCAATACTACATCTGCATACATAACTGTATCACTTGGCATGGTGTCTATAACTACAGTTAGTTCCATTTTCTTCATCATTTGAGCAGTTTTGTTTGTATTTGGCATATTCATCATTGGATTGTGTTTATATACAAACATTCCTCTTACTTTATATGGCATTCTGTTTTCTAAGAATCTATTTCTCCATGCTATCCATGAGCCGCCATCACCTATTATGGCTATAGAATCCTTGGCATGCTCACCCTTTTTGGTTTCTTCTAAAGCTCTTGATGATGCTTGAAAATACAAAGGTGATATTCCCTCATGCGTACCAAGATCTAATTTTTTACCAAACACCAATCCACCTTTAGCGTCTATACCGCCTCCTAATGCTTGAAATATAGCCGTTGCTCTGCGAAGCTGAAAGTCATTTGCACCAAAAGTACTTCTTCTTCCTGGATAATATATAGCTTTAGGAGCATTTTGCATAAACTCTCTAGCGATTTTATAAATCTCTTTTGCTGGTATTGATGTGATTTTTTCTGCCCACTCTGGGGTATAGTTATGACTAATTATATGATTTTTATAAGCTTCAAAATCATTGAAGTTTGCTTCAACATATTCTTTATTATAAAGTTCTTCTTTTAATGTAACATATGTCAAAGCCAACACAAAAGCTAAATCTGTTCCAGGATTGATAGGAAGCCACTCGTCTGCTTTAGCGGCAGTATTTGTAAATCTAGGATCTATGCAGACAAGTTTTGTGCCCCTTCCTTTTGTTTTTTTAAAAATACTCATAGTATCAGGAGTAACTATAGCTTCTGCTCTATTTGCTCCTGCCATAATAACATATGTCGCATTGCCTAAATCTGCTCCAGGATAAGCACCAAGAGTAAGATTATATGCAGCAGATACTGTTTGAAGACAAATAGAAGAGTGATTTAACCAGTTAGCAGAACCAAATGCTCCATAAAATGTTTTGAATGTATGTTCTGCCATTCCCTCTCCTGCACAAAATAGAAAACTTGAACGATTATCTTGCTCTTCGTCTAATATTTTTGCCATACCTGGAAATTTGTCTGTACCATTTAGTATTGCATTGTATGCTTCATCCCATGTAACTTTTTTAAATTTTCCTTCGCCCTTTTCCCCTATACGAATCATTGGAGATTTTAAACGATCTGGATCATATAGTGCTTGTATACCAGCATTCCCTCTTGGGCAAAGCATATTTTTTGATTTAGGAAACATTGGATTTGGATCTAGCTTTGTGACTACCCCATTTTCAACTCTTGCGATTGCTGCACATTTGTTTACACACATTTCACATAAAGTTGGTACCAATTTGGCTTTCCCCGTGCCTGTTTTGGTTGTTATAGAGAGCTCTCCTTGTTCCTCTTCTTCTGCGATAAGTGATGTAACACCAAAAGAAGCTCCCCCAACAACACTAAGCGCAACACTTCCTTGAAGAAATTTTCTTCTAGAAACCTCTATTTTCATTTGTCCTCCTAGATAAAGAAAAATTGAGCTTAAAAAATATTAAAATTAAATAAGTATTTTATAAATAAGCCGTGAAAAATTATACAAAATTTTGCTTATGAACAAGATAATTTTTACTTAACTAAATTTCATAAGTTTTGATAATATGTAGGTATCAATGTCTTACTATTTGTAAATTATGGGTATAAATTGTTGGTTAAGGTAGTTTAATATCGGGGTTTATGCTTAATTATTAAATATAATTTATGAAATAAAATTAATATGTAAGATAAAGTATCTACTCTTTTAAAAAATCAAAAGGGTAGATTTAAAATTAGTGGTTGTGTATTTTAGTAACAGAAAAAAGCGATTCTATGATTTTGTAAACAACAATAACAACGCCAACGGAGCCTAAAACTATAAAAACTTCACTATAATGAGGAGAAAAGAATATATAATCTTTTATAGGCTCATACTCTGCATATTTTTGAAATCCAGTGCCGAAAGTATCACTCATTGGAAAAGCATTTCCACCATATACAAACATTATTCTTCCTAGATATGCACCACATATAATAAATATAGATGCAACAGTTATCCAAAAAATTGAATGTGTTCTTCTAAAAAGTATAACAAATGGTATTCCAACAGCGGTGATAATATAAGCAAAGAAGTAGTATTTGAACTTGCCAAACAACATAACCCCACCCCATGCTTTGTCTATAAACAAATAGGCGGTAGCCTCATATGCGCCAAGTATAACCATAGTGTATAATGCTATGCCTACTAAAAAATCTAAAAGATCTGATAGCTCCGCTTTTAGAGAATCTTTATATGTTATCATTGAATAAAGCATCATTAACCCAGAACTTGCAACAAATGAAGAAATAATAAAATATACGGTCAGCATTGGATATGTTGTCCATAAGTGTCTTGCTACATTCATATCAAAAAGTCTTGCTTGTATATAGTACTCAATAATATCTACAACTATACTCAGAAGCAAAATAGGCACAGCAAGTTTTTTTGCTATATCATATCTGTCTGTAATTAGAAGATATATCTCAAACATAACAAATGGAATATATATCATATATAATGGCAACATTAACCACATTCCGGCGCTAAAATGAGGACTCAAAAACATCCAATGCATATGTAATATATTTAAATCTACTGCTATTGTAAATAGTCCTCCAAAAATCATAGCAAGACCGAGGCTCATAAATCCTGCTGCTGTTTTTTTGATAATATCTATATTTAAAAGCTCGGCCAATGCTACTAAAAATATAATGCCGCTTCCACTATATATCATGTACATATAATTAACAATGTACAAGGTCCAAGGAGCCTCTCTTTTTACTTCTCCACCATCCCCAGTAATGGCCTCCTTAAGACCATTAACTACTTCCTTGCTGTCTGGATTTAGAGCTATGTCATGTAAATTAATCGCCGAAAAAAAATATCTTTGCGAAAATACATCAAAAAGCCCCCAAAGTCCCAATGCCAATAAAAAATATGCCAAAAACATACTCTTGCTAAGAAGAAAATCTTTTAACTTGATTTGATTTATATGTACTCCTGCTATTTTATTGTTTCCCATTGCGGTCTCCTTTTGGCTGTTGCTTTTTCTATGAGTGGCTTAAACTCGTTCCATGTATAAATTTTTGTGTCATGTCCTATTGAGTTAATTGCCGTATTTTCATCTTCTGGTACTAAATATAGAAGTTTTGGAACTGTATTTTCTTTTTCTTTTAATACAAAAAATCTTCTTTCTTTAAGAAGCTTTACAAGCTCGCCATCTTCTGAATCTAAATCTCCAAATAGTCTAACTTTGGTAGGGCATGTTGCCTGACAAGCTGTTGTAGTTTCTCCGCGAGCAATCCTAGTATCATAACAAAAAGTACACTTATCTACAGCTACTACCTTATCATCAACAAATCTAGCATTATACGGACATGCTTCCATACAGCCTTTACATAATATGCATTTATCTTGCTCAACCATTACCAATCCGCCATCTGCAAAATAACTCGCACCAGTTGGGCATACCTCTACACAAGGAGCATCCTGACAATGATTGCATTGTGATGGATAAAAATTTACATATGGTCTTCCAAATATGCTTTCTTCGGTCATTCCTACCCAAAGTCTATGCTTGTCTGCTCCCAACTGAACTCCATTCTCGTCTTTACATGCTGATTCACATGCTCTACAATCGATACAATTTTGAAAATTTAATGCCATTGCATAATTTGCCATATTCTCACACCTTTCTTATTTCAACATTAGTTTCATGCATAATTGCTGCGCCATATGTCGACTCTATGGAATCTATTATTATTGCATTATCACTTCCGCCATTTTGATATGCCCAAGCGAGAGCTTCGCTTTCTGATCCAAATCCATGAACAAAAAAGACAACTTCTGGAATTATCTTTTGTGTTGGATACGCTTTAATGGTTGTTTTTCCTGTAGCACTTGAAACTTCAACTTCATCGCCGAATTCTATACCCATTTTATCAGCTACCGTTTTGTTTATCCAAATATAATTTGTATACATAAGATCATGTAAAGCAATATTATTGGCTGTACTATTCTGGGTAAATTGTGCATGTCTGCCTGTAAGCATTCTAAATTTGCCTTCTGGAACTTTAAATAGATATTCATTCTTCCATGTAGGCATAGCATCTATTCCTTTTTCTGCTAAAAATACCAAGTTGCATTCTACTTTTCCACTCTCAGTATTTGGAATTCCCCCATTTACGGTATAAGCTCTTTCTTTTTCTGGATAATATTGGTATTCGTTTGCTGAGATTTGTTTGAAGAATTGCTTCATGTTTGGATAAAATACACCATGCTCTTTAAGTGCCTTAACAGCCTCTTCGCCATAAAACTCTAGCACCATTTGTTCATTTATCTTTTCTTGAGACTCTTTAAATGGTAAAGATATGTCAAATTCAGCAAATATTTCTGCCTCTTTTTGCTCTGGAGTTAATGCTAAAGGTTTGGACAAAGAAGAGTTTGTATCTGTCGAAGCCACTTCTGTAGAATTAGTATCTTCAGAAACTGCTGTTGGAGTAAGCTTGGTTAATGAATCTTGCACATCCATGTCATATTTTTTTGTAATATCAAATAATGGTTTTGATATTTTTTGTGTTAACCCTCTTAGTATTTCCATAACAGGTTTTGAATCATACATTGGC
>JAQTLV010000001.1:22505-41406 GCA_028714675.1 Sulfurovaceae bacterium | reverse complement strand
CGATAAGTGATGTAACACCAAAAGAAGCTCCCCCAACAACACTAAGCGCAACACTTCCTTGAAGAAATTTTCTTCTAGAAACCTCTATTTTCATTTGTCCTCCTAGATAAAGAAAAATTGAGCTTAAGAATAAATTTACATATTTTATAGATAGGCTATGGAACGATTATACATCTTTTTTAATATTTAAATAATAAATTTTTTCATTTAGATTTTATTTTGGTATTGAAATTTTATCATTTCTAAAAATACCGTTTTCAAACCCTTCATGACAAGACCAGCAATATGCTCTACTTTTAACTTTTTTGCTTTTAAATATTTTAGGATCTATATCCTTGTGTATTTCTCTCCAGTAGTCTGTTTTTGTGATAGCCTTTGGCGCTTCATCTTTGCTAAGAGAATTCATGAGCTTAAAAGCAACCTTATTTGTTGAATGTTCAGATGAGTTATTGGTTAAATAGGTCAAGATTGATGTTCGTGCCTCTTTGCTTATATTGGCTTCCGTTATCTCTTCGCCGAAATGATTGTCCAAATCTTTCATTATTCTTTTCCAAGACCGCGAAGGTAACATATATGGTGGATAGGTTTTATGACAATTGCCACAATCTGTATAATAAACTTTATATTCTTGTTCAAAATCAATAGGAGTAAAAATTGAGCGGGTAACCATATTGTCATATGTACTAACGATATATACAAAACTCACAAATGATACTATAATAAAAATATAACTTGCAATATTGCCAAATGGTGTTATATCAGAATCTTTTCCTTCTGCTTTTTTGTATCCTGTAATCATAGCAAATGCCATATTTGTTTTATGATAAAATTGTTCTATCATTACTCCAACTATGTGAATACATGCCCAAATAAATAAAAAATATGAAACATAGAGATGAATATCAAAAAATTCAATCATATACATATAATACTCTTTATTTAAAAAAGCAAAAATTCCACTTCCTTCTTGTATACCATACAAAAATGCCCCACTTACTACTATAAGCGAGCCAAAAAATAAAACTAAAATAGTATACCAGCTCGAAGCAGGATTGTGTCCAGCTGGGATTTTTCTCCAACGATTAACAACTTTCTCTTTAAAATACCATTGTAAATCTATAAAGTTAAGTTTAAATGTATTGAAAGTAGCATATCTAGGTCCAAAAAACCCCCAAACAATACGATATATGAGCATTACTCCAAAAATCCAGCCAAATGCTACATGATAGTGAAGATATGATTTATTTAGGGAACTAAAGAATGAAGCTGTAAATGATAATGCAATAGTCCAATGGATAATTCTTGTACAAATTGGCCATACAAATACTTTTCCATCTTTTTTGTTCACATAGTCCCTTTTATAATATTTAATTATAACTGATTTATAATATATAATTATGATTATGATTATTTTATCAAATTTATTTAAATTAAAAATTAACAACTGTTAAAAATATGTTAAATTATCGTAGTAAAAGCGTCATCATCCAAAGAAGGATGATATTTTATATCTTAGTTTTTGTTAAAATGATCATGAATATACTGTGCCATTAAATCAGTATCATAATCCATACCTTTTTCTATAATTTTTTTCATATTATGTTCCATAACTTCGTGTTGAGTACCGCTAGAATTTACTCCTGATCCACCCATTTTAATGTCAGTTATGCCAAGTCTTAATTCTTGAATGGTCTGATCATTAAGTGCTGGAGCTTTTTTCTTTGGATTTCCTTCGCCGTTTTTACCATGACATTTTACACACATTTGGTCATAAACTTGTTCTGTTGTTAATTTATATGTTATTTTGGCTTCTTCTTTTTTTTCACATCCTGTTGCAAAAAAAAGAACAGATACTCCAAAAATTATTGATAGTGTTTTTTTCATTTATATCTCCTTTTTTATTTATGCTCTACCAGAAAGCATACCATATTGTGTCATTGGTTTAAGTGCATAAACTTTTAATAGCCACCAAATCCATCTCTCTTGAGTTGGATCAAGAGGGAAAGATGGAGCTGGTTTTCCAGTCCAATTAAACTCTGCTAACATAACTGTTCCTATACTTGTAATCAAAGGACATACTGTATAACCATCATATTTTGCAGGTAAGTCTTTTTTGCCTTCCATTACTGCAACGAGATTTTCTACCAATACTTTGTATTGTTTTCTAGCGCTTCCTCCTGTTTTACCCATAGGAAGTGCTGCCACATCGCCTAATGCAAAAATATTTGGGTACTTTGTATGTTGCAAGGTCTCTTGAGTAACTGGCACCCACCCTTTATCTGAACCAATTGGTGATTTTGCTATCTCTTCTGGGGCTATTTGAGGTGGCGTAATATGCATAAAATCATAAGGAATTTCTACCTTTTCAAATGCGGGAACCATCTCATACTCTTCAAGATCTGGATCCCAAGCACCTTTCTCTAACCAGTGTTTTTTAAATGTTGCTATTTTTTTTGCAGGATCTACCCCTATTAGATTATGTTTAAAATTATATTTCATATCTCTTGTTGCAAACTGTTTTACCATAGCATCATTATATTCAGGTACACCAAATAGCTTGCCCCCATTTGGATACAAAGTTAATTCTGCATTAGCTCTTGCCCCAGCTTCTCTAAGTCTAGCATCAGTAAGATACATTATTTTTTTAGGAGCCCCTCCACATTTAATAGGAGTATCTGGGTCTGTAAATATACCTTTTACTTTTTTTCCGCTCTTCGCATCGCTTACAAATTTTTGCATTTGTGTCCAAGTATCAGTTGCACCATCAGCAAAATATATGGAACAAAGACCATTTTGACCAATTACTTTTTTAACTGCACTATTATCGCCTCTAGAAGTTATAGTCTCACTAATCCCCAGCCCTTCAAGTCTTGCGAAGTCGAGCTTCAGTCCAGCTGCAACAATCATATAGTCATATTTTATTGTTTGCCCTTTATCTGTTTTTACGCTATTTTTGTCAGGATCAAATTCTATTGCTTTTTCTTTAATCCACTTAACGCCATCTGGCATAAAGTCTGCTGTCATATATTCAGTATCTGCATTTGTCCAAACACCACCACCAACTAATGTTTGTCCAGGCTGATAAGAAGAAGATTTTGGATTTGGCTCCAATATCGTTATATCAGGATTTTCAAGAGTTCGCATAAGCAAAGCTGCAGTTGCAACGCCCGATAAACCTCCACCAACTATCAAAATCTTACCTTTTGCACCGCTACTTGCTTTCGCTTCTGTAACAGCGCCGCTGCCCATCATCATGGCTGTTCCGCCAAGTCCTAACATCTTCATCGCATCACGACGTGATATACCTTCTTGTTTTAAATATGAATCTATTTGTTCTAAATTTTCTTTAAATAGTTTTTTATCCAAAACGAACTCCTTCTTTTTAAAATTGAAATATTATACAGAACATAATGTTAAATAAAGAGCAAATTAAGAACCAAAATTGATAAAAAATATCTATATTAATAATGAATATAGATAATCATAAGTTTTTATGAACTAGATTATAATTAATTGTAATGTATCTTGGTTTTTGAAGCTATTTTTATTAATTGTGAACCTAATTTTATTATTAATACTAACTTGGAGCGGTTTTATTGCATTGAAATGTATGGCTTCAAAAATTAAATTATCTTTAGAAATAAAATATTTTCTGTGCTCGCTATTTTTCCCCATAGAGTTTGAGCTTATTATTTCTATATTATCACATTCGAATAATAATTTTGGGTTTGCTTCGCCATAAGGCTCATATTTTTCTAAAATTTCATAAAAATCAAAATCAACCAACTTAAGATTTATTTCATAAAAAATATTATTTACTAAATTGGGATTTATGTCCAATTTTATATCTTGCAATGATTTTACAAAATTATTTAAATTTTCTTTTTCTAAAGATATTCCTATTGCCATAGCATGTCCACCAAATTTATCTAAAAATTGATTTTTAGAAGATACGGCTTCGAAAATGTTAAATCCATCTATGCTTCTACCACTTCCTTTAAATATTCCTTTTTTATTGTCTGTAAGAACAATTGTAGGTTTTTTGTATTTTTGAACCATTCTTGAAGCAACGATTCCTAAAATTCCCTCATGCCAATCATCTCCTACAAAAACCAATATATTATCATCCAAATTCAATAAGTTTTTATGGGCAAAATCACATATATCTTTTTCTATAATTTTTCTTTGTTCATTTGTATTAATCAATTTATACAAATATTCACAAGCTTCCATATCTGTTTTGCTTTGTAAAAATTTAAGTGCCAAAGATGCATCATCCATTCTACCAGCACTATTGAGCAAAGGTGCAACCCAAAATGATATAGTGTCTGATTTAAATGTAGTTGTGTTTAAATGATTTTTAAGTGCCATGATTGCGGGATTTTTGCTTCTACTAAGTTCTTTTAACCCAAATATTACAATGGCTCTATTTATGTGAATAAGTGGCATAACATCAGCTATTGTAGCAATTGCAACTAGTCCTAAATATGATTTTATATCTATATCAACTTTTAGCTCTTTTTTCAATGCAGATGCCAAATACCAAGCCACAAAAGCTCCACATATATCTGGGAATTGAAAACCACAATCATTCTGTTTTGGATTTATGATGGCATATGCATCAGGAATAGTATCTTTGGGAGTATGATGATCTGTTATAATGAGATCAATTTTTTGTTCTTTGCACCATAGTGCAAAATCGTGTGCCGTTATGCCATTATCAACACTTATAACAAGATCATATCCCTTTATAAAATCTACAATATTTAAATTTATTCCATAACCATGTTCAAATCTATTTGGTATAAAAGAATCTACATCAATACCTATAGCTTTGAAAAAATTTACTAGAATCGTTGTTGAAATTACACCATCAACATCATAATCACCAACTATTATAATTTTTTCTTTATTATTTATTGCGCCTACTATTCTTTTGCAAGCTTTTTGCATATCTTTAAATGTATCTGGAAATGGAAGATTTGAGAGAGTTAAAAATCCTCCACTTGTTTCAAATCTATTTTTTAAAATGGATTCTATTTTTTCTATTTGTGATTTTTTGTTCAATTTATTTTTAATTTATTTATTTTTCATGCTTGCTTTAACAAATGCCAATATTGATGGATTTGGATTTTGTAGTCTTGAAGTAAATTCAGGATGGAATTGAACACCTAAAAACCATGGATGATCTTTTATCTCAACGGCTTCTATGAGCCCATTTGATTCGCCCGTTATTATCATTCCATGTTTTTCAAGTTCATCTCTATATTTTGGATTTGCTTCATATCTATGTCTATGTCTTTCAAAAATTATTGCTTCATTATAAGCAGCTCTTAAATTACTGCCTTCTTTGGTTTCACATTCATATTCACCAAGTCTAAGTGTTCCACCAAGTGGAGATTTAGTTGTTCTTATCTGTTTCTGTCCTGTATTGTCTATAAATTCATCTATTAAATAAATCATAGGATTTTTAGCATCACTTTTAAATTCTACAGAATTTACATCTTCAAGTCCAAGTACATTTCTGCCAAATTCTATAATTGATAGTTGCATACCAAGACAAATTCCCAAAAATGGTATTTTGTTCTCTCTAGCATATTTTATAGCCTCTATCTTGCCTTCAACACCTCTTTCACCAAATCCACCGGCAACCAAAATACCATCACAATCTTTTAGATATTTTTCGCTTCCATCTTCTTCTAATTTTTCACTGTCAACCCATTTTATATTTACACGACTATCCAAATTTGCACCAGCATGAATTAGAGCTTCTGTTAATGATTTATATGATTCTTTTAAATCCAAATATTTACCAACAAAAGCTATTTTAACTTCATTTGAAGGCATAATAATTCTATTTACCAAATTAATCCATTGATCCATATTTGGTTTAAGTTCATTAAGTTCAAGTTGTTTTGAAATAGGTTTTAATATATCTTGACTCATAAAATTAAGTGGGACACTATAAATTGTAGCTGCATCGACTGCTTCTATAACACTATCTTCATCAACATCACAACTATATGCTATTTTTCTTTTTAATTCACTAGGAACTGGTTGCTCTGATCTTAAAATAATCATACTAGGTGATATACCTATACGTCTTAACTCTTGAACTGAATGCTGAGTTGGTTTTGTTTTAAGTTCTCCGGCTGCTTTTATATATGGTAAAAGCGTAACATGAATATTCATTACTCTATTTTTTCCGAGTTCATGTTTAATTTGTCTAATGGTTTCTAAAAAAGGTTGTCCTTCTATATCACCTACTGTTCCACCAAGCTCAACGACCAATACATCTTTTTTATCTCCAGCTAAAAATATTCTCTCTTTTATTTCATTAACAATATGAGGAACAACTTGTATTGTTTTACCAAGATATTTTCCTTGTCTCTCATTTTCTATAACAGTTTTATATACTTGACCTGTTGTAAAGTTATTTGATTTTGTAAGAGATGAATCTATAAATCTTTCATAATGACCTAAATCCAAATCTGTCTCGGCTCCATCTTTTGTTACAAAAACTTCACCATGCTCAAGAGGACTCATAGTTCCAGGATCTACATTTATATAAGGATCAAGTTTTAATATTCCTATTTTTAAACCTGAATGTTTAAGAAGTGTTGCGATACTTGCTGCACTAATTCCTTTTCCAAGAGAACTAAGCACTCCACCTGTAACAAATATAAATTTGGTCTTACTGTCCATTAATAAAAAATCCTTATAAAATAATTGGCATAATTATGGTTGTAAATTCATCACTTTTTACTACAAAAGGTAAATTAGATTCATTTAAGTTCATTTCAAAAGTATCTTCATCTATTTGATATAAAAAGTCTAAAATATATCTACTATTAAAATTGATTTCAAATCTTTCATTTATGCCTGTATTTATTTCTAATTCAGTTTTTGCTTCCAAATTATCACTACTTAAAGCATGAAAAATAATATTGTTTGAATTAATTGTTAGTTTTATATCTTGGGATATAGTTGACATCATTTTTATAGATTCAGCCATATCTTTTCTAGGTAATTTTAAATTATGTTTTGTTGAAGTAGGAATAATTCTAGCATAATCTGGATATTTACCATTAATTAGTTTAGAATAAAAATAGTAGTTATCATTTGTAATAATTAAATTTACATTGTCATAATATATGTTTATTTTATCCAAAAATAGTTTTTGAATTTCCAATATAGCTTTTTTGGGAACAATGATAGCTAATTCTTCGGAACTGCTACTATTTATTGTACTAATGGCTAATCTTCTCGTATCAGTACCTACAATGTCGGTTGATTTGTCTTTTATATTTATAAGAGCACCATTGAGTTCAAATTTTGGATTATTTGTATCAATTGCTGGAGATATTTTTTTAAAACCTTGAATTAGTTGGAGTGAATCAAGTGTAATTTGTGGTTTATTTTCTGTTTGAGGAAATGATGGATAAGTAGAAGCATCAAAAACAGGTAATTTAAATTTGGATTGTTTTTGTTTTATAACAAGAGAATTATCTGATATTTCAAGGGTTAATTCATCATCTTTTAATATTCTAATAATATCTAGTAATTTTTTACCATTTGCAGTACAAATTCCTGGTTCATCAACTTTTATATGTTTTGTGTTTATACTAAGCCCGATTTCTAAATCCGTTGCTTTTATAATACATTCTGTTTCGTTAGCATCAAAATATATATGAGATGTTATTTGGCTTGCATCTTTTTTTTCCAAAAATGGTTGAAGATTTATAAGTATCGATTCAATTACCTGCTTTTGAACTTTTACTCTCATAAACACTCCTTTTTATTTAAAAGTAAAATAGTATTAGTAGTATTAACTGATGAAAAAGTGAAAAACAAATCCGCACAAGGCAATACCTGTCTTGGATATATTTAAATACTATCAAAGTTATTCACATTAATTCACTAATGTTAGTATTATATCTTTTTTTTATTCAATTTTACTATGCTTCAATTCATCACAATTTAAAACATAGAAAGTTTGTTTTTAAATTAATGATCTTTAGAATTTATTTTGTTAGAAATTTCTTCTAAAAAGACTTTTAAGTTTTCATCATTTTCTATCATATCATTTATCTTTTTCATAGAGTGACTTATGGCTGTATGATCTTTCATTCCAAAGTATATCGCTATTTGAGGCATAGAATTTGGTGTTAGATTTCTAGCTAAATATATGATAATTCTTCTCGCATTTACTATGTTTGAAGTTCTTTTTTTCGACTTTATATCAGATGGTTTTATATTTAATTCTCTTGATACAACTTGAGAAATATGCTCTATAGTTACATTTTCTTTTTTTTCTTTTAATTGATCTTTTATAGTGCTTTTTGCAAAGTCAAGTGTAATTTTTTGATTCAATATAGAACTAAGAGCGTTTAATTTTATTATTGTTCCTTCTATCTCTCGTATGTTATCACCCATATTTGTAGCTATAAAATTGATTACATCACTTGTAAGATATATTTTATCAAGTTGACACTTCTTTTTTATTATTTCTATTTTTGTTTCAAGTTCTGGCGGTTGAATATCGGCCATTAGCCCCCATTCAAATCTTGTTTTAAGTCTATCTACAAGTCCAGCAATTTTATTTGGTGGCCTATCGGCTGTTAAAACAATCTGTTTTTTTGCATTATAAAGTTCATTAAATGTATGAAAAAATTCTTCTTGAGTTTGTTCTTTTCTACTAATAAATTGAATATCATCAATCAAAAGAAGATCACATTCTCTAAATTTTTCCCTAAATCTATCCATAGTTTGGTTTCTTATATGAGAAGTAAAAGTATTCATAAATGTTTCAAGTGTTGTGTAAACCACATTTTTACCCTGAGCGATTTGAGCATTTCCGATAGCTTGCAAAAGGTGAGTTTTCCCAAGTCCAACACCACCATATAAAAATAGAGGATTATAAAGTTGTCCAGGTTTTTCGCTCACACTTTTGGCTGCTGTATATGCAAATTGGTTTGAGCTTCCAACTATAAATGTATCAAAAGTCAAAGATGGATTTAAAAAATTTGATTTTTGAGAACCTTTTTCTGTTGACTGTTTTTTGTTAAAAGTCGCTATGTTTTTGCCATTTTTTACATCAATTATCAATTTTGGTTTAACTCCAGATTGAAGTTCAAAAAGATGTGTTAATTGTGATTCAAATTTTGTTTTAACCCATTTTGCTATTATAATGTTTGGTGCATAGAAATATGCCAAGTCGCTTCTTGATTTTTTTTCATCAAACTGAAGCTTTTTTATATATTTATCATAATCATTTTGGGAAATTTCTCTTTTTAATTCATCTAATACTTTTTGACCTATATTCATTTTCAAACCTTAATGTGAATAACTTTTATGATTTTATCTAAATTTAGCTAATATATCGGAAAGAAATGATTGTGCAATATTATATTCACAATGTGAAAAAAGGTGTGAATGAAAATACTTGGAATAGACCCCGGAAGCCGTAATTTAGGGTATTGTATACTAGAACTTGATGGTGTGAAAATATCGCTTGTTGAAGCAGGTTTGCTTAAAATAAAGTCAAAAATTCTTCAAGAGCAGATTGTAGAGCTTGTAGAGGGGATAGATGTGATTATAAGTGAAAAAAATATAGATGAAGTTGCCATAGAAGATATATTTTTTGCATTCAATCCAAAGAGTGTTATTAAGCTTGCTCAATTTCGTGGAGCATTATCTTTGAAAATTATTCAAGAGATTGGATACTTTTATGAATATACGCCACTTCAGGTAAAACAATCAGTTACTGGAAACGGAAAAGCTACAAAAGAGCAGGTATCTTTTATGGTAAAAAAACTTTTAAAAATAACAAAAGAGATAAAACCGCTTGATATTACAGACGCTATGGCGGTAGCACTTACTCATACTCAGAGGGTAAAAGCAAGAAGATAGTTGATAAATTTTCAAAAATTATATATAATATACAAAAATGTTTATTTATAATAAAGGCTTATCGTGAACAATATTTATGATATCGTTATAATTGGTGGTGGACCAGGTGGAATCGGTGTTTCGGTTGAAGCAAAAATACTTGGCGTTGAAAAGATTTTGCTTATAGAAAAGAGTGACAATCATTCTGGAACAATCAGAAAATTTTATAAAGATCAAAAAAGAGTTGACAAAGATTGGCAAGGGCAAAAAGTAGAATTAGAAGGAAATATAGAGTTTTTTGATGGTACAAAAGAGACTACAATTGATTATTTTGAAAATCTTTTAGATAACCACCAGATAGAAGCAAAATTTAACTGTGAAGTTGAAAAAGTTGTAAAAAATGACGAAATATTTATCATAAACACAAGCTGTGGAACTTTTGAGGCAAAAAATGTGATTATTGCGGTTGGAAGAATGGGAAAACCAAATAAACCATCATATGATATACCAGTATCAGTAAGAGGCTTAACAAATTATAATCTTGATAAATGTAGCAATGGGGAAGATATAATGGTAGTAGGTGGCGGGGACAGTGCCGTGGAATATGCTTGCGAGCTTAGTAACTCAAACGGTGTCACGCTGAATTATAGAGGGGATAAATTAACTCGTCCAAACCCTACAAATATTGCAATGTTTGAAAATTTTTTAAATGAAAACAAAATAGCTGCAAAACTTGGCATCAATATAGAAAGCTTAGAAAACGAGAAGGGCAAGATAAAAGTAAATTTTGATGATGGTTCATCGCAAATTTTTGATAGAATCATATATGCCATAGGTGGCACAACGCCAGTCGATTTTTTGAAAAAATGTTCTGTGGAACTTGACGTTAGTGGAGAGCCTATATTCGATAAAAATTATGAAACAAAAACAAAAGGTATGTTTATAGCCGGAGATATCGCATTTAGAAGCGGAGGAAGTATAGCAATTGCTCTTAATCACGGATATAGAATAGTAAATTATATTAATAAGTAAAGATATTGTAGGTGTCATTTCTGCGAAGGCAGGAATCCAAATTAGAGATTCTGAAACGAGTTCAGGATGACGACTCACTCACGCTCATCACACTCACGCCCACACAATTTATGGTGCTGGTTCTTCATCTTTTTGAGTTTTTTTCTCTATTTTTACCATTCTTTGTTTTGGTATTTCAAAATAAGGTTTTTTATTGCCCTCAGTTGATTCTTGTATGATCTGGTCATACATATAAATATCATAATCAAAATAAACCTTGTCTCTATCATTAGTAACAGTAAAATATAAAATATTTATTGGCACACTTTTGTCAAGTTTGATAGTTGCTGTTTTGTTTGAATCTAGCATTTCTTGCATTTTGTTTTCATTGTATTTTCCATTGGTGCGTGTTTCCAATAAAGCCTTAGCAAGTTCAAGAGGTTTTTGCATTCTTATGCAACCAGAGCTATAAACTCTGTATCTTCGATTAAATAGATCTTTGTTGTCCGTATCATGCAAAAAAACATCATAACTATTTGGAAAAGCAAATTTTACCTTACCTAGCACATTCTTTTCTCCAGGGTCTTGTATAAATCTATATGGAACTTTCGAAGAGCTATTTTCATATTCATCTAGTTGATTTGGCTCTAGTTCTATCTCTTCATTACCAGCATATACTCTAATATTATGTTCTTTTAGATAGTTTGGTTCCTCTCTCAATACCCCAATAAGGTCTTTTTTTATTAGATTGTCTGTAACTGTCCAAGTGGGATTTAAAACCATATATTCTATATAGTCATTTATAATAGGAGTTGGTCTGTCCGTTCTTCCTAAAACTACTTTAGTATTTATTTTTGGTTTGTTATTATCATAATATGTGAGGCTGTAGCTAGGTATATTGACCTCTATTCTTTGATCATTCAATGTTTTTGGATAAATTTTTGTTTTATCAAGATTTGTAGCAATTGTTTTTAGATATGTAGACAAAGTTGTATTTAAATAGTAATTTGTAACTCTATCAAATATGCCTGTTTCTTCGAGGTTAAATCTTTTTTGAAAACTTAAAACAGCTTCTCTTAGATTATTATCAAAGTTGTTATTAAGTGCAAGATAAGCTGGATAATCACCCAGCTCTTGAAGTCGTTTTTTAACTAGCATAACCCTTGGCGAGTTGCTTCCAATTTGAAGATCATCATAACTATATGGTATTTCATTAAAAGGTTTAAATTTATGATATTTGTCATATAAGTTTATTAGGGTTTTATATTTGTCTTCAAACGGAATTAAAGATGTCAAATAATCTTCTATTTTGCCTTGAGCTACAGCACCAGCAAGTGCATTTTGATTTGGGAATTCTTTTTGTTGCATTTCCCATGAAGCACTTGTTCCATCACTCTGCTTTAGAGAGGCTATTTTATCTTTTACCATATTCCAATCAACATCACCAACATAAATAAAATTTACCAATTTTATAAAACTATTACTTATGGCAATATCAAGTTTTGCTAAAAGCTGTGCTTTGTTTTCTGCTTTACTATTGTCAGCCATAAACATAAGCTTTTTTATCTCTTTTTGACCCAAATCTTTTTCTTTGTAGTTAAAAAGAGGATTTTTAAGGGCCAAGAGCAATTCTTTTGTTTTTTGTTGGTTTTGTTCTCCAACCCAAATCGGAGAATATCCCATGCTTGCATATAGATTTTGAACCAATGTTGATTCTTTTGAATGTAGTGAATTTGACAGCGTGTATCTTATGAGGCTGCTGTCTACATCCTGTGCATTTGCAAAATAGCTTGAAAACATCAAAAAAAATAAAACAATATACTTCAACTTAAAAACCCCAGTGCAATATAAAAGTAGTTAATTATAGTCAAAAATACATTAAAATTATTTATTTTATTTTAATTTTTAATTTATTTAAATTTTAATGGTATAATTATGGCATTTAAGTAATTTTTTACTTTAAGAGGGTTACATTTGAGATATTTATGCTTAGTATTAATATTGTTTGTTAATTTATTGTATTGTGATGAAGTGCAAAACAAGAGCAGTTATAATATAGATGAGCTTATAAATTTTACCATAAATTCTCACCCTAGCATAAAGGCATCTAAGCAGGCCGTGATAGCTTCAAAAGCAGGAGTAAAAAGTGCAATGTGGAACTATTTTCCTACTCCAAAAATTAGTGCACAGCAGACCAAAGACAATGTAAATGGAGTAACGCTAAGCTTAGAGCAACCTTTATGGACTGGAGGAAAACTTAGTTCTGCTATGGATATGGCAAAAGCCAACAGAACAGATAGCGAGGCTGCGCTTGAAGAAAGTGCATATACTCTAACGGAATCCCTCTTAAATGCTTTAAAGACATACTTAAATGCACAAGGAAATCTAGATGCGCTTTATGAAGGACAAAAACAACTCCAAATTCTAGAAGGAATGCTATCTAGAAGAATTGCAGCAGGAGTGTCAGCAAGGGCAGACATGGATTTGCTCAAAGCTAGACTTTATCAAATGGAAACAGATATAAGTTTGGCAAAAATAAGAAAACAAACATCTCTTTCACAAATCGAACTACTTACTGGAAAAAGATTTAATGATGGATTAAACATAGAAGCTTCAAGGCTACATTTTGACAACAACTTAAATAATGTTTTAAAAGATGTTTTAAATACCCATCCAACTCTATTCAGGTATGATGCAAAAATAGAATATGCAAAAGCCGAAAAGAAAAAAGCAAAATCTACTTTATGGCCAAATTTGATGCTGGTAGGACAAAAACAAATCGGAAGCGATTCTGTTTATTATGATTCTCCTGCTGATAGTACAGCAGTATATCTTTCTTTGCAGGCATCTCCAGGTGCTGGGCTGTCTTCCTTTTCTGAAATAGAGGCCAGCGAAGCTAAGGTTATGCAACTAACACAAGAAAGAGTATCAAAACAACAAGAACTTGTAGAAAAAACGATGCTCGCCTATAATGATTATGTTTCTGCACTTAGAAGAGTTGGTGTTCAGTCACAATCTGTGGGTTCTGCACAAAAAGTTTTTGCTTCATACACAAGACTTTTTCTAGCAGGCAAACGGCAATGGCTAGATTTGGTTAATGCATCAAGAGAGCTTACCCAAAATGAAATTGCATTTTCGGATATAAAAGCAACTCTAGCAGTATCTTCTTATCAAGTTGCTTTATTGTCAGGAAATGTAAAAGAGTTAGAGAAATTGTCTATGGATAGACAATACAAATTAAAAAATATATCAAAAGAGACGGAACTTAAAGCTTTAACAAAGATAGATAATAATGATGTATATGATGAGCCAACATTTGATTCTATTATGGATGGTAATGCAAGTAAAAAAAGTGAAAAACATGGAGAGCAAAATGCAACTTTATAATGATGAGAAAAAACTAGCAAAAGACATATATTGGCTAACGCATGAATGTTCATTGCCTCTAATATCTAAAGGAAGGGTTTCTAGATATGCTTATGCTGAATTTGAAAAAAAATTTTTACAAAATCCAAATTTAGATAATGAAAACGTATTATCTGTATATACAGAATTACTTAAACTTTATGGGCTAAAAAAAATTGAGTGCACAAAGGGCGTAAATGAAGAAAATTTGCCATGCGTAACCGTTGTTCCAAATGAAGGTTTGTGTATAGTATTGGAAAAAACTGCAAGCGGAACATGGAGATGCGATAGCGCTGAAGGCACTAGGTACTATCCATATTTTGAAAAAGGTACACAATTTTTACCTATTAGAGAAGAGAGAGGATGGAAAGCAGCCAGTACCGCTTATGAAATGTTTAAAAAAGTTGCCTTAAGAGAAAAAGAACATATTTTTCATGCAGCAATAGCAACCTTGAGTATAAACATATTGGCACTTGGAACATCTTTTTTTAGTATGCAAGTTTATGATAGAGTTATACCAACACATGGAATCTCAACTTTGGTTGCATTAACAGTTGGCGTTGGAATAGCTATTATGTTAGAGATGATTTTAAAAGTAGCAAGATCTGTTATCCTAGATGATGCTTCAACAGCAATGGACAGAAGTTATTCTCACAATATTTTTGATAGGTTTTTAAAAATAAGATCAGACGCACTGCCAAATAGCATAGGAACACTTTCTGGGCAGCTTCAAGGATATGCAAATGTAAGATCATTTATAACAACAGCAGCTTTGTATTTTGTTATAGACTTACCGTTTACACTTTTCTTTTTATTGATTGTTATTATGCTTGGAGGACTTGCCATGGGAATAATTCCTATGATATTCTTTTTCGCATCTTTAAGTGCAGCATTATTTTTTAAAAATAAAATAGAAACTCTAACGGAACTTTCAGTTGCAGCAAACAATAAAAAACTTGGACTTCTTGTAGAATGTGTTGAAAATGCAGAAACACTAAAAGCACATGGAGCAAGTTTTGGTGTACAAAATAAATGGAATTCTTTAACAGAAGATGCCATAAATGATGATATAGCTATAAGACACTACAGCGAATTATCTATGTATATAGCCGCACTTTTACAACAATTTAGTTATATTGGAATTGTTGCTTGGGGAGCATATAGAGTAACAACTACCGACCAGCTTACTATGGGGGGATTGATAGCTATTTCTATTCTTTCTTCTAGAGTTTTGACGCCTCTTGCAGCACTGCCAAATATTTTTGTTCAGTGGGGAAGGTCTAAAATATCCATAAAAGATTTGGACAATATTTTTGCTCTTCCTCAAGACAATGAGGGAATAGATAAGCCTTTGGCACCAGATTTTATAGACCCAAGATATAGCTGCCAAAATGTAAAATTTGCCTACAAAGATAGCAGACAAACTCTAAACATACCAGGACTAAACATAAGACATGGGGAGAGAGTTGGAATTTTGGGCGTTATAGGAACTGGAAAATCAACTATGCTCAAATTGTTATCTGGACTTTATGCACCAACAGAAGGACACATATTGTTGGGAGGAATTGATATTCAGCATATTTCTAGGCATAAAGTTAGCTCAATGATAGGTTATTTGCCACAAGCTACAAAGTTAGTTTCGGGGACAATTAGAGATAATTTAACTCTCGGATTGGTTGGAGTTAATGATTCGCAGATTATGGCAGCAGCGCAAATCACTGGACTAACTGCTCTTATTAATTCTGCGCCAAATGGTTTGGATACTGTTATACCAGAAGGCGGCAATACTCTTTCTGGTGGGCAAAAGCAATTAATCTCCATAACAAGAATTATCTTAGAAAACCCGCTTATTTGGTTGCTTGATGAACCAACAGCAAATATGGATGACTTTACAGAAAAAAATGTTATAAATGCACTAAATTCACAGATTACTGCAGATAAGACATTGATTTTAGTAACACACAAGCCAGCACTTTTGGCACTTGTAAATAGACTTGTTGTATTGACACCACAAGGTGTGGCAATGGATGGACCTAAAAATTTGGTTTTAGAGAAACTTTCAAACAATAGAAAAAATAGTAATCCTCCTCAAAATACCGTACAAAATAAAGGTTAAAACATGAATGAAAAAAAAGGCATAGAAAAACCGTTCGTATATCATTTAGAGTCAAAACATGTTGTTTTTGCTTCTCTGTTTTTGCTTATCGTTCCCTTTTTGATTTGGTCTCAATTTGCAACACTAGATCAGATATCTCATGCGCAAGGGCAAGTTATCGCTGTCGCAAAAACTCAAGAGATACAAACCACAACAGATGGGGTTATAGAAAAAATCTTTGTAAAAGAGGGACAAAAGGTTAAAAAAGGAGAAAGGCTTATAAACCTTGAAAAAAATAAAGCTCAAGCTGCTTATGATGATAGTAAATCAAAAGTTGCAGCACTTAAAGCTGCTCTGGCAAGGCTAGAAGCTGAGGTTTACGGTAAAAACCTAATATTCCCACCACTTGTAAAAGAATATCCAGAATTTATATCAAATCAAACCGAACTTTACAAAAGAAGAAAACAAGCATTAAACGATGAAATATCAGCATTGAGCGAATCACTTTCTCTAGCTCAGCAAGAACTTGATAATAGTTTGCCACTACTCAAAAGTGGAGATATAGGTTCTTCAGAAATTATAAGACTAAAAAGACAAGTGGCAGACCTAAAAGGTCAAATTTCAAACAAAAGAAACAAATATTTTCAAGACTCACAAGCCGATATGACAAAAGCCGAAGAAGATCTTTCTACAAAAGAACAAGAGATGACTGATAGACAAATTAATTTAGAGCGTACAGATATATATGCTCCAATGAATGCTATAGTAAAAAATATTCTTATCACTACGCGGGGAGCGAGCGTAAGACCAGGCGACACCATTATGGAGCTTGTGCCTTTTGGAGATCGTCTTATAATTGAAGCCAAATTACCACCGAGTGACATTTCATTTGTTAGAATAGGACAAAAAGCAGCAGTCAAACTAGATGCCTATGATTATAGTGTATATGGAATTTTTGATGGCAAGGTCGCCTATATCAGTCCAGATGCACTGGTTGAAAAAACATCACAAGGCGATAAGTTTTATTATAGAGTAGGAATTGAGCTGGGCAACACTAGGCTTATTGCTAAAAATGGAAAAGAGATAGAAGTAACCCCTGGTATGACGACACAAGTTGATATTATTACAGGTTCGAGAACTGTCTGGGCATATTTAACAAAACCAGTAACAAAAACTATGAATGAAGCATTTGGGGAAAAATAGTTTCCCCGTGCAACCACAAACTAAGCAAAATCAGATAAATTTATACCAGTTTAAGCTCCAAAGCATTAAAATATTACAATTATTAAATTATTAAATTAATATTATAATTTTTATAATTTATTAAGATTTATAATATCATGTAAGCACAAATAAGGAGTAATATATGTTGCAATTGGTGGTAAATAATCAGATTATCAATATAGCAGGCGATGGTAAAACCCATAAAACATTAAGAATTCAAACACATGTTGGTGATAAGATTGTCATTCAAGATGACACAATTAAACATTCACCAATAAAACTTCATACAAAAAAAATTGATAATGATTTATATATTTTCGAAGAAAACACTCAAGATCCATCCGTTATTATAAAAGATTATTTTTCTAACGAAAATGTTGATATATATGCTTATGATACAAACAGTAATCTAATACAATATACATATAGTGAAGTTAATGATATAGAAGGAGTATTGTCTTTCTCAGCATCAGAAGCTAGCGGCTTAAACTTGGGCTATTTGGGACTTGGATTATTGGCAGTTGGTGCTGCTGCTGGTGGTGGTGGAGGCGGTGGAGGTGATACAAATGCTGCCCTTGAACTCACAGTTACACCAGTTACACCAATTGTTGAAAATACAGCAACAACGAGTACTATAATTGCTAATTCAACCGCAAGTGATGCTGATGGAGGAACGATTACCTACTCTCTTGCCACCAATCCAAATGGATATTATGCAATTGACTCTGTAACAGGAGAAGTAACGCTTACCGCAGATGGTGCTGAATTAGTTAATGCTGGAGGAGATTTGCCAGATTTTCAAGTAACAGCAACTTCTTCTAACTCAACTGCTACAGCCAATGTTAACCCAGCAGATACAACAGATGTTGATGATGGACTAACTGTTACAGTTCCAGACATTATTACTTCTATCACAGAAGATACAGCAACAACTTCTACAGTAATTGGTACAGCAAGTTCTACTAACCCAGACGGCTCAACAATTACTTATACTATTAGCGATACAACCAATTATATAATTGATGCCTCAACAGGTGTTATTACTCTTACAACTGCAGGTGCTGCACTAGTTAATGCTGGAGGAGATTTACCAGACTTTACAGTTAGTGCAAGCTCAACAACAGGAGATACTGGAACCAGTGGCACGATTAACCCAGCAGATACAACAGATGTTGATGATGGACTAACTGTTACAGTTCCAGACATTATTACTTCTATCACAGAAGATACAGCAACAACTTCTACAGTAATTGGTACAGCAAGTTCTACTAACCC
>JAQTLV010000001.1:6764-22405 GCA_028714675.1 Sulfurovaceae bacterium | reverse complement strand
TTACAACTGCAGGTGCTGCACTAGTTAATGCTGGAGGAGATTTACCAGACTTTACAGTTAGTGCAAGCTCAACAACAGGAGATACTGGAACCAGTGGCACGATTAACCCAGCAGATACAACAGATGTGAATGATGCCCCTGTAGCTGTAGATGATGTCATAACGGTTCTATATAATGAAACATTTACTTCAAGTGTTAATCTTAGCAGAAACGATACCGATGAGGATGGCGATACTCTAAGTGTTACAGCAGGAACTTACACAACCACACAAGGTGGAACACTAGTACTTGAAAGTAACGGCTCCTATACCTACACACCTCCAACAGACTTCACAGGAGATGATACGGTTGATTATACAGTCACAGATGGAAGCCTTACTGATATAGGAACGCTTACTATTAATGTAAGTGCCTCAGGCGACACTGCCCCTGTAGCTGTAGCAGATACAGCTACAGTCAATGAAGACAGTAGTGATAATACAATAACAGTACTTACTAATGATACTGATAGTGATGGAGATACACTTAGTGTAACAGAAGCAACTGCACTACATGGAACAGTAAGTATCAATGGTAATGGAACACTTAACTATACCCCTAATGCCAATTATTCAGGAGTTGATACTATCACTTATACCGTAAGTGACGGAAATCTTACCGATAATACCGGAACAGTAACAGTAACAGTAACAAACATTAATGATGCTCCAGTAGCTGTAGACGATGCTATAACAGTTACCGAGAATACACCGTTTACTTCAAGTGTTGATCTTGATAGTAATGATACAGATATAGATGGAGATACTCTAAGTGTTGTAGCAGGCACCTTTACAACCACACAAGGTGGAACTCTAGTTCTTGCAAGTGATGGCTCTTATACCTACACACCTCCAACAGATTTCACAGGAGACGATACGGTTGATTATACAGTCACAGATGGAAGCCTTACTGATATAGGAACACTTACTATTAATGTAAGTGCCACAGGAGACACTGCTCCTGTAGCTGTAGACGATGCTATAACAGTTACCGAGAATACACCGTTTACTTCAAGTGTTGACCTTGATAGTAATGATACAGATATAGATGGAGATACTCTAAGTGTAGTAGCAGGCACCTTTACAACCACACAAGGTGGAACTCTAGTTCTTGCAAGTGATGGCTCTTATACCTACACACCTCCAACAGATTTCACAGGAGACGATACGGTTGATTATACAGTCACAGATGGAAGCCTTACTGATATAGGAACACTTACTATTAATGTAAGTGCCACAGGAGACACTGCTCCTGTAGCTGTAGACGATGCTATAACAGTTACCGAGAATACACCGTTTACTTCAAGTGTTGACCTTGATAGTAATGATACAGATATAGATGGAGATACTCTAAGTGTAGTAGCAGGCACCTTTACAACCACACAAGGTGGAACTCTAGTTCTTGCAAGTGATGGCTCTTATACCTACACACCTCCAACAGATTTCACAGGAGACGATACGGTTGATTATACAGTCACAGATGGAAGCCTTACTGATATAGGAACACTTACTATAACAATTAACCCTGTTACAACAGTCACTATTGATAGCATCTCAGAAGATACCGGGATAAATACTACAGATTTTATAACAAGTGACAGCGATGGACTTACTATTAATGCAACACTCTCTGGAGCATTATATGGAAATGAAGTATTAGAATATAGCAACGATGGTGGCGCTACTTGGATAGATATCACAAGCTTTGCAAGCGGAACAACAGTAACTTATGCGGATAGCGAACTTACAAGTACAAATACTATCATGATGCGTGTTATAGACACAGGAGGCAATGCTGGAGCAGAAGTTTCACAACTTGTGACCATAGATACCACAGCACCAACAACAGCCTCCACTATAGATAGCTATATAGATAATACCGGCACTATAACAAGTGATACTTCAATAGATGCAATTACTGACGATAGCACCATCACACTCAATGGTACAGTGACTGATATCCAAGTTGGAGAAACTGTCTATGTTTATGAAGATGGATTGCTCATTGGAATAGCAACAGTATCAGGAACATCTTGGACATATGATGTAACACTTTCGGGTACCTCTGCACATGTTTATACGGTAGCAGTAGCTGATACCGAGGGGAATACGCTTGCAGGCACAGGGAGTTTATCTATCGCCCTTGACACTACAGCACCAACCATTACAGTATCTGCTATCTCAGACGGTGAATTGATTAGGTCTGAATACGATATACTCGATGAAACACCACTCACTATTAGTGGCACCACTACAGGTGTTGAAGATGGACAAAGTGTAACCATTACACTTAATGGCAATAGCTATACCACAATAGTTACTAGCAACGCCTGGTCTTTTGATGTTCCAACGGCAGATGCTCAAGCCCTTAATCATGGCAACACGTACACAGCTACGGCGGTTGTTAGTGATGTTGCTGGCAATATCTCCAATCTAGGAAGCCAAACTATCACAATAAATATTGCGACACCAGATATCCCAACAATTACCCAACAAATCACAAACGATACAACACCTATCATAACAGGACATGCAGAAAAAACCCTTAATGGCGGTCTTAGTTTTATCACCTTAGATTCATCAACAGAAGATGTTATTGAAGTTACTGTAGATGGTATTACATATAGTCTCACAATAGGCGGTACAAGTAGTCCTGCAGGACTAACTTACGATACAGGAACTGGAGATTGGGCATTGGATTTGAGCAGTGCAACAGCGCTTACTGATGGCACATATGAAGTGGCTGTTAGTGTTTCTGCGGGAGGGGATATAAAAACTGATATAAGTGCCAATGAATTAGTAATAAATACCTCACCAGTTACCATTACTATTGATATGATTGCAGATGATGATGTGATTAATGCAGAAGAAGCGACTAATATGGTTACTCTTAGCGGATCAACAACCAATGTTGAAGCTGGCAATTTGGTTACGCTCACTTTGGCTGATGGATCAACAACTACTGCCGTGGTCAATTTAGATGGTAGTTGGTCAACCAATGTTGCTGGAAGTACTTTTGATGCCGAGGGAAGTGACTCTATCAGTGCAACAGTTAGTAATAGTGCAGGAAGTACAGACTCAGATATTCGAGAGGTGACAGTAGATACTGTTGCTCCAGGTCAACCTGATGCACCGACTACTTATAATGACGATATAGGAAATATCATAAGTACAACAAGTAGTGCCACTACTACTGATGATACCATGCCAGGCATTAACATCGGTACCAGTCTTACAGATACGCCTACACTTTATGTGGATGGGGTAAAAGTTGCTGCTACTTATGATTCGGGAACAGGCACTCTAACTCCAAATGCTGCATTGAGCGAAGGTGCACATAGCATAACCTATACACTTACAGATAGTGCAGGTAATGAAAGTTCTCAAAGCGATGCACTTACTATCACAATAGACACAATCGCCCCAACCGCAGCTTCTACTATTGATAGCTATACAGATGATGTCGGAACAATAACAGGCAATTTAACAATAACAAATACTGATGACAACACAGTTATTCTTAATGGCACAGTCGGCACACTACAAACAGGCGATGTAATCAATGTTTATAAAGATGGTGATTTCCTTGGGCACGCAACCGACAATGGAGACGGTACTTGGAGCTATGAGGATGTAACTATAGATACAACAGCACATACTTATACGGTTGATGTTTCCGATGCCGCAGGCAATACAAATGCAGGCACTGGAAGTCTAGATATCGTTCTTGACACTACACCACCAACAACAACAGTTTCTATCAATAGCATATCCACAGATAGCGGAGCAAGCAATATAGACTTTATCACAAATGATAGTGATGGACTTACTATCAATGCAACGCTCTCTGCTAAACTTGCAACAGATGAAAGGCTGATGTACAGTTTGGATGGCACCAATTGGAGCGATATCACATCTTCTGTAAATGGCATGATAGTAACATATACAGACACAAGCATCACAAGTTCTGTAACTGTTTATATGCAAGTTGTTGATGCTGCAGACAATGTTGGTACACAGGATTCACAAGCTATCACTATAGATACAGTCGCACCAACACCAACCATAAATTTAGTTGAGACTATTTTGGCAAATAATCTAGACATTACATACAACTACACAACAGGATCTTTTTATAAATATGTATCAACAGCAACAAACATATCAACTGCAAGCAACAATGCTGCATCCACATTAGTAAATGGTCAAGGGGGTCATGTTGTCCATATTAACAGTGCAACTGAAAATAGCTATGTAAATACATTAACCAGTGGAGCTCAGTCGTTGGTAGGAATATCTGATGCAACAACCGAGGGAACTTGGAGGAACATCTATGGCACTAGTACGGCCGGAGGAACTATCAATTATTCTAATTGGCACAGTGGCGAACCAAATAATAGTGGTGGAAATGAAGACTATGCAGTCCAATATTCAGATGGAACTTGGAATGACTATAGTGGTTCTAATTCTTTTTCTTATGTTATAGAGTGGGACAGCTCAGCAGTTCTTAATACTTTGAACTTGACAAATGCCTCAACTTTGAAAGTAAATGCAAACGAAGAAGGAACAATCTATATAGTCAACAACTCAGTAACAGTAACAGATGAAGCAAGTATCACTTCTGCGGCAGATTCGCTTTGGAATAGTGTTAATCCAACAAGTACAAATATTGTTCTTTCAAGTGAAACATTTGAAACAACAGCTACTGGTTGGTCAAATAATACAATTAAACATTTAACAGGAGAGATGAGCGGATTCTTGGGAGAATTTGCAGGAAGTAGTGGCGCCCAAAGCGTCTCTAAAACATATAGTTTTGGCTCAGAGTATGCAAATCAAATCGTAACGGTAGAGTTTGATATCTATGAAATAAATACTTGGGATGCCGAGAGCTTAAGGGTTTATATAAATAACTCAGTTGTAACTTCAGTTGATTATCAGCATGAAGGTACATATATAGATGGATTTGACGGAGGTATAGACCTAGGCAATATCAATACATCATATCCGCAAGCAGAAGAATCACATCACTTTACTCTTCAAGTTACTCTTGATGCGAATGGAAATTTCAAACTAGGCTTTGGCTCTACAACAAATAGTGGAATTGCGGATGAATCTTTCGGCATAGATAATGTTCTCATCACAACAACAAGTACTACTAATGACCTATCTTTAGCGGGACTTAGTAGTGGGGAATATACTCTTTATATGGTAGATGAGGCAGGCAACATCAGCTCTTACTATGACCCATCGCTAAGCACTCTAACAATCACAGGCGACACTGCCCCTGTAGCTGTAGCAGATACAGCTACAGTCAATGAAGACAGTAGTGATAATACAATAACAGTACTTGCTAATGATACTGATAGTGATGGAGATACACTTAGTGTAACAGAAGCAATCGCACTGCACGGAACAGTAAGTATCAATGGCAATGGAACACTCAACTATACCCCTAATGCCAATTATTCAGGAGTTGATACTATCACTTATACTGTAAGTGACGGAAATCTTACAGATAATACAGGAACAGTAACAGTAACAGTAACAAACATTAATGATGCTCCTGTAGCTGTAGACGATGCTATAACAGTTACCGAGAATATACCGTTTACTTCAAGTGTTAATCTTATTACTAATGATACAGATATAGATGGAGATACTCTAAGTGTAGTAGCAGGCACCTTTACAACCACACAAGGTGGAACTCTAGTTCTTGCAAGTGATGGCTCTTATACCTACACACCTCCAACAGATTTCACAGGAGACGATACGGTTGATTATACAGTCACAGATGGAAGCCTTACTGATATAGGAACGCTTACTATTAATGTAAGTGCCTCGGGCGATACTGCTCCAGTAGCTGTAGACGATGCTATAACAGTTGCTCGAAATGCAACATTTGTCTCAAGCATTGCTCTTGTTGCTAATGATACAGATATAGATGGAGATACTCTAAGTGTAGTAGCAGGCACCTTTACAACAGACAAAGGCGGAACACTAGTGCTTGAAAGTGATGGCTCTTATACCTACACACCTCCAACAGGTTTCACAGGAGACGATACATTTGAATATACACTTAGTGATGGCAACCTTAACGATACAGGAACATTTACTATAACAGTTTCTCCGCCTGCAACTGTCACTATTGATAGTATCTCAGAAGACTTAGGAGCGAGTACTACGGATTTTCTTACAAGTGATGGAGATGGACTCACTATTAACGCAACTCTATCAGCAAAACTATATGATGGAGAAGTATTGCAATATAGTAATGATAATGGTGCGACATGGAAAGATATTACCTCCTCCGTGAGCGATACAAGTGTATCTTATGAGGATGATGAGCTTACAAGTACAAGTACAATCGTGATGCGCGTTGTAGATGCAGAGGGCAATGCAGGTGAAGAGGATTCACAGCTTATCACTATAGATACAGTCGCACCAACAGCAAGCATAAATTTGGTCGAGACTCTCTTGGCAAACAATCCAGACATTACATACAACTATACAACAGGATCTTTTTATAAATATGTATCAACAGCAACAACTCCTATGGCTGCAAGCGCCATTGCCGAAGCTACGCTTATTAATGATCAGGCGGGATACCTCGTTCACATTAATAGTGCAACCGAAAATAGTTATGTTAATACATTAACTGGAGGAGTCCAGTCTCTAATAGGGATATCCGATGCCACAACAGAGGGAACCTGGAGAAATATTTATGGCACTAGTACGGCTGGAGGAACTATTAATTATTCTAATTGGCGTAGTGGCGAGCCAAATGATGCTGGTGGTCAAGACTATGCGGTTCAATATTCGCCTGGAGACTGGGACGATCAAGTAAGCTCTCAAACTTATGTCATAGAGTGGGACAGTTCAGCAGTACTAAATACTTTGAACTTGACCAATACCTCAACTTTGAAAGTAAATGCAAATGAAGAAGGAACGATATATATAGTCAACAATTCAGTAACAGTAACAGACGAAGCAAGTATCACCTCTGCAGCAGATTCACTCTGGAATGGCACCAGCCCAATAGAGACAAATACTATTCTTTCAAGCGAAACATTTGAAACAACAGCTACTGGTTGGTCAAATAATACAATAACACACTTAACAGAAGAGATGAGCGGATTCTTAGGAGAATTCGCAGGAAGTAGTGGAAATCAAAGTATATACAAAACATATGATTTTGATTCAAGCTACGCAAATCAAACCGTAACAGTAGAGTTTGATATTTATGAGATAAATAGTTGGGATGAAGAAAGCTTAAGAGTTTATATAAATGATTCTGTTGTAACTTCAGTTGACTATAGATTATCAACCTCGACATATTTAGATGGATTTGATGGAGGCATAAGTTTGGGAGATTTAGATTTAGATGCATCATCATACAATGAAGAGCTACATCACTTTACTCTTGAGGTTACTCTCGATGCGAACGGAGATTTTAAACTAGGTTTTGGCTCAACGACAAATGAACCAGTTGCAAATGAATCTTTCGGCATCGACAATGTCCTCATCACAACAACAAGCGATACTAATGATCTATCTCTATCTGGACTTGATAGCGGAAACTATACAGTTTATATGTTTGATACAGCAGGGAATATGAGTTCTTATTATGACCCATCATTGAGTACTTTGACGATAATATAATTACTACACAACCGTGTGTTAAAAGCACACGGGCAATATATCAACTACCAAAATCAAATTATAACTATTTTATATCAACAATTTTTATTATATAACTATTTTTCTTAAATTGGTAGATTATATTGTCATTTTTATATCATTTAACTTTGTTATACTAAAAAAACATATTTTAAAATAAAAATAAATTTTTATGCGATTTTTTACTTAATTATTGACTAATTAGCAATTAGTTTTCAATTTAAATAATAATTTAAGATTATAACAAATAACCCAACTTTTTTATAAATATTTATTCTATATAGTGTTAAACAACTATTAAATGAATGGAAAAATGATATTTTTATCATAAAAACTAAATTTATCAATGAATAAATATTATTATTTGCATCAATTTTTAATATATTTTTAACTAATTAAGTAAAATTTAATTAATTATTAATTATAATCCGAACCGATGATTCAAGAGTTAGATTTGGAGTTATAAGCTTAATTTATAAAAGTTAGGCATTTTGGGAGTTTAGACATTTTTAGGAGTTTTTATTAGTAATCATTTATCTTAACGATTATCTAAAAGGGTAAACTAATGAAACTGACAAAATATGTTGCTTTAATAGCATCTATTATATTGACAATAATGTTGGGCGGATGTTTCCAAGCAACAAGTGCCGTAAGTGGCAAATTTAACAAACCTGGACTTAGCGAAAAACAATCAATGGTAGTTTTTTATCGTGAAGCAGGTGAAAAAGATTTTATACCAACAGTTTGGGTAGAAGACCATATAGTAGGAGCATTGACTCCAAATTCATATGCACAAACACTAGCATGTCCTGGAAAAACAAAAATAAAAGTATATGATTGTTTTGGTTGTACTGGTAGTAGTGAAGATATATATATCCAAACTCAAAGAGGTAAAGTAACTTATCTTTTGGTTTCAAAAGACAAAACAGCAGAACACTTTACGGTGTATGAGTCTGATGAAGCAGTAGCTCAAAAAGTTTTAGCTTCAGCACATAGATCCCATATAGCAAACAGACATACATCACTATGTAGTTTGGATTATGTAGAGCTAGATACTGATGCATTGTTCGTATTTGGTAAAGCTATACTTACACCAAAAGGACATGAGGCTATCGCTAAAATAGCTCAAGATATAAAATCGTTAGGTGTAAATGTTAAAAAACTTCGTATAGAAGGACACACAGATAGAATCGGCTCAAGTGAATCAAACGATAAACTGTCTTCAGCTCGCGCAGATGCTGTTAAAAATGAATTGAAAAAACTTGGAATTACTATCCCAATCGATAGTCTTGGACTTGGAGAGAGATATCCAAAAGTAACAAATTGTAGTGGTGAAAAAGCAACACCAAAACTTATAGAGTGTCTTGCTCCAAATCGTAGAGTTAAGATAGAGATAATTGGGCTTACATCAAGTAATGCTTCTTTATAGTGATAGATTAATTTAAAGGATAAATTATGAGCAGAGAGATAATGATTATAGCGAAAAACAAAGATGGTGTTATTTCAAATAACATAGTTAAAATTGGCGACAATGGCCAACCTATAGTTATAAAAGGGACAAAAGACACTTTTTATGAGATAAAAGATATGGCCACTAACAGAGCGCCAGATCAAATCTATACAAAAAGATTTAAAAATGATCTTAAGCTCAAAATAAATCCAAAAGGCGGTGCATTGGATGGTGCTGGTGAAGCAGATGTTGTTATACAAGATTATTGTGCAAATGGCAACTGTGAGATAGTTGGTGTTCATGAAACAGGAGAATATTATCAATATGTTCCTCAAAGTGGTGATGCAGCTTTGAGCACAACTGAACTAGCTGATGGGGAGTTCGCTTATCAAAGTTTGGGCACTATAGAGAGTTCTAGCTGGGGTCCTGCTTCATTACTTCCATTGGCTGGACTTGGTGGTTTAGGTGGCGGTGGCGGAAGTAAAGCCGATACCACTGCACCAACAGCAGTACCAACAATTGATGCCATAAATGATGATGTAGCACCAGTAATTGGTGTTGTGGCCAAAGGTGGGCATACAAACGACACAACACCAACACTAAGTGGAACTCTTACAGAAGCTTTAGGTTCAGGCGAAGTTGTAGCTGTTTATAGAGATGGTGTAAAAGTAGGAAATGCAACTGTAGATGCAAGTGGTACGGGCTGGACATTTGAAGATACCGGCGTAACAGATGGAGAACATATTTATACTACTAGAGCAGAAGATGCTGCTGGCAATAAAGGCACAGAATCAGCTCCATATAACATTATAGTTGATACTGTAGTACCTGATGCAGCGAGTGTGACAATGGTAACAGATGATTATAATCAAACGACTTTAGCTGTTTGGGGAAATGATGATGATAAGGGAAGTTGGAGTATAGATAGTGCAGGAACTATAACCATAATCGGAAATGTAAATGTAACAAGCGATGGCAAGATAATTACAAACGATAGTACGCCAACATTGAGTGGAACAGGAGAAGCTGGAACGACTGTAAGAGTCTATGATGGTAATATCGATCCCACTGATCCCACAGTAAACCTTGTTGGGGAAACTACGGTTGCAAGTGATGGGACATGGACCCTAACCACAAGTGAATTGCAGGCCGAAGAATATCAAAAACCTGGCACAGAGGATTCTGGCGCTCAGCATGTAGAGCATACACTCAATATAACGCTTACTGATGCTGCAGGTAATATTTCAGATCCAGCTTCTATAGATATGATAGTTGATACTCTTCATACTTATAATTTAGGAAGTCTTACATTTACTAATGAAGACACAGACCTTTACAGAGAAAGGTTGGATCAGAGAACGAGTTTAGAATCAGGCGATAATCACTATTTTACGGGTGCTTTTACTATTAGTGATGATCTTGTGGCAGAGATTGGCGGCGGCGAAACACAACATATTCCTTATCAAGAGGGCGATGAAGTTTATATAACACTGACAAACAAAGAAACTGGAGAAGAGTATCTTGTAGGGGGACCAAACAATCCTACGACTATAGTAGATGGTGATGGTAAATGGAGCATAACCATCAATCCTGAGCAGTTGTATTATAACAAAACGACAGACGCGATGGAAACATTACCTAATGGAAACTATGAAAATCAAGTTATAGTTCGCGAGGCTTCTGGTGATATTTCTGTGTATTATACTTCTGGACCTTCAGCAACATATGGCGATTTTGGTATTGACACAGTTGCTCCTGATAAGCCAGTTATAAATCAAGATTTAGGGGGAACAACAACAGACCAATCTTTTCGTATTGATGTAAATAGTATGGATGCAATTTCTTACTATGAATTTGTTCCGGATTATTTCTTTGGTGATGTCAAAGAGCTTTTATTTTATCGTGATGGCAGCACAGATCCTGTGGGTAGCGGAACCGTAAGCATAGACGGCACAGCAACAACCACTTGGACTGATTCTGATTCTTTAGATGCGGAAGGAGTCTATATGTATCAAGTAAAAGCTGTAGATGTTGCTGGAAATGAATCAGAATTAAGTGATAAAGCTTGGGTTATTTTTGATAGCAACAATGATCATGATCTTACCAATGCGGATGTTGCTGGTAAAGATTTTAATGAGATGATGCTAGTGGGCAATAATGTTGGTGAAGTATTTACTTTAGATAATGTTAATTTTGTCTCAATTGATGCCAGAGAAGGACTAGATACATTTACACTATTAGACAACAGTGGGGCATTGAACGTCACTCAGTTAGATGGCTTTGAAGTTTTTAATATAGGTAATAACACATTTAATATAGGGGCAGAGACAATTGAAAGCGATTATGCTTCAAGAGATTTTATTCTCATAAAAGGAGACGGAGGAACGGTAAATTTAGATAATACTTCTTGGTCTCAAACTACGGATGATCTTTCTTATAACGGTGGGGTTTATGATGTTTATACCAATAGTAATGGTGGCGATCCTCTATATATCCAAGTTGATATCGGTGTTCATCTAGTGTAATCGAAGTCAGAAAAATAATTAAATAAAAAAGGAAAAAGATGTCAGCAACAGTAAATTATACGAATATAGATCCAACAGCAGGGGATGGAGAGATTCTCGCAACAATAACAGCAAGTCAACCTATGATGTCATTATGGCTTTTAGATGATTACGGTGGAGCGCTTGCAATCGAGTGGGTAACGCCTATGACTTATAATATAGTCGTAGTTGATAGTAGTGCTTTACCAAGTGCTATTGAGTTAAAGACTGAAGGAACAAGTGTTACTTTTGATGGTGTCGATGATCCAGGTATTAATATTACATATGAGGGTTCTTTTGATGCTAACCCTGATATAACAGATACTCAGATAAATGAGGCTGTAACCGCAGATGTATTGGATAATGATAATGGGGCAAGTGATGCGACAGTAATTTCTGTAAGCGTAGATCCTGCACAAGGGACAGCAGTTATAGAAGCTGATGGAAGAGTAACCTTTACTCCCGCACAAGACTTTTTAGGAGATGCAGTTGTTACATATACTATCAAAAATGCAGCCGGCGAGACATCAACAAGCACACTTACGGTTACCGTTTCCGATACCGTTGCCCCAACCCAAACGGTAACAATCACTAGCATCACAGATGATGTAGATCCTGTCATGGGCGATCTTGGCAATGGAAGTACGACCAATGATACAGCTCCAATACTCAATGGAACTCTATCGGAAGTTTTGGATAGTAATGAAGTCGTAGCGATATATAAAGATGGCGTAAAAGTAGGTGAAGCTACGGTAAACGGTACTACATGGACATATGCTGATAGTGGACTTGCGAATGGCGAAGATTATACTTATACGGCTAGGGTAGAAGATAGTGCAGGAAATGTTGGTGGTTTGTCAGATGATTTTACTATCACTATCGACACCACAGCACCTTCGTTCACAGCCACAAATGGCGTCGAGATCACTACCGATACAAACAATGATGGATTTATCAATGCTGCAGAAGTTGGTGCAGATATCGCTGTAAAATTTAATATACTTCAAGCACAAGCAGGCGATATTATCACTGCTGCAGATAATTTTGGTCATACACAAGATATCACGCTTACAGCCACAGATATAGCAAACGGTTATGTTACTACAACATTCCCTAATCCTCCAGAGGGTGCAACAATAACAGTAATTGCAACTATATCAGACCCAGCTGGTAACACATCAGCTCCTGCAACAGATAGCGCTAAACTTGACACTAGCGACCTGACAACTAATGGCGGTATATCAGTAAGAGTAGTTGATGATGCAGACGATAATGGACTTATCTCTGCAACAGAACTTGGCACTGATGGTAAAATAACAGTAGAAGTTACACTTCAAGAAAATGTAGCAGCAGGAGATAAACTAATCTTAACTGCAACAGGTAACAGTGATGTAGAGATTACACTAACTCAAGCACAAATAGATGCTAAAACAGTTACAGTAGATTTTAATGCTCCATCAAATGGAGTAAACTTTGTAACAACAGCACAAGTAACAGACCCTGCACTCAATAAATCAAATCTAGCAGAAGATAGTGCAACACTAAAACTAGATGCACCTGGTGCACCAATGGTTGTAATCACAGAAGATGTAAACAATGATGGTTACATCAATGCAAATGAACTAAATGGTCAAGTTGATGTAAGTGTAAAAGCACCAGCTGGAACAGCTATAGGTTCTACTTTAATCATAAGTGATAATGCAGGACATACACAAAATGTAACAGTAACACAAGATGTTATAGATAATGGTACAACTGTTGGATTCCCTGCTCCTGCAGAAGGCGAAACAATAACTGTAAAAGCAGTTGTTGAAGACTTAGCAGGTAATCAAAGTTCAGAGGGAACAGATAGTGCCACTATCGACACCACCTCCCCAGCTCTAAGTCCTACAAATGGCGTAGAGATAAAAACTGATGCAGATAATGATGGTTATATCGATGCAAGCGAAAAAAGTTCATCAGTTCTTGTTCAAGTAAACATAGACAAAGCTGAAGTTGGAGATGTTGTAACTGTAAAAGACAATGCAGGACATTCAACTCCTATAACACTTACAGCTGCAGACATTGCAAATGGTTATGTAACTACAACATTCCCTAATCCTGCAGAGGGTGCAACAATAATAGTAACTGCAACTATTGCTGATAAAGCTGGTAATGTTTCTGCTCCTGCAACAGATAGTGCTAAACTTGATACAAACATTCCTTCCTTCACAGCTACAAATGCAGTAGAAATAAAAACTGATGCAAACAATGACGGATTTATCAATGCAAGCGAGAAAGGTTCTGAAGTTCTTGTTCAAATAAATATAGAAAAAGCCGAAGTTGGCGATATTATAACTGTAAGCGATAATGCAGGAAATTCAACTCCTATAACATTAACGGCTACAGATATCGCAAATAAATATGTTACTACAACATTCCCTAATCCTCCAGAGGGTGCAACAATAACAGTAATTGCAACTATATCAGACCCAGCTGGTAACACATCAGCTCCTGCAACAGATAGTGCTAAACTTGACACTAGCGACCTGACAACTAATGGCGGTATATCAGTAAGAGTAGTTGATGATGCAGACGATAATGGACTTATCTCTGCAACAGAACTTGGTACTGATGGTAAAATAACAGTAGAAGTTACACTTCAAGAAAATGTAGCAGCAGGAGATAAACTAATCTTAACTGCAACAGGTAACAGTGATGTAGAGATTACACTAACTCAAGCACAAATAGATGCTAAAACAGTTACAGTAGATTTTAATGCTCCATCAAATGGAGTAAACTTTGTAACAACAGCACAAGTAACAGACCCTGCACTCAATAAATCAAATCTAGCAGAAGATAGTGCAACACTAAAACTAGATGCACCTGGTGCACCAATGGTTGTAATCACAGAAGATGTAAACAATGATGGTTACATCAATGCAAATGAACTAAATGGTCAAGTTGATGTAAGTGTAAAAGCACCAGCTGGAACAGCTATAGGTTCTACTTTAATCATAAGTGATAATGCAGGACATACACAAAATGTAACAGTAACACAAGATGTTATAGATAATGGTACAACTGTTGGATTCCCTGCTCCTGCAGAAGGCGAAACAATAACTGTAAAAGCAGTTGTTGAAGACTTAGCAGGTAATCAAAGTTCAGAGGGAACAGATAGTGCCACTATCGACACCACCTCCCCAGCTCTAAGTCCTACAAATGGCGTAGAGATAAAAACTGATGCAGATAATGATGGTTATATCGATGCAAGCGAAAAAAGTTCATCAGTTCTTGTTCAAGTAAACATAGACAAAGCTGAAGTTGGAGATGTTGTAACTGTAAAAGACAATGCAGGACATTCAACTCCTATAACACTTACAGCTGCAGACATTGCAAATGGTTATGTAACTACAACATTCCCAAATCCTGCAGAGGGCGCAACAATAACAGTAATTGCAACTATTGCTGATAAAGCTGGTAATGTTTCTGCTCCTGCAACAGATAGTGCAACGCTAGATGCAACCGCACCTGATGCACCAACGGTTTCAATTATAGAAGATGTAAACAATGATGGATTTATCAATGCAAGTGAAATAGGTACTCAAGTTGATGTAAGCGTGACAGCACCAGCTGGAACAGCTATAGGTTCTACTTTAATCATAAGTGATAATGCAGGCAATACACAAAATGTACTAGTAACTCAAGATGTTATAGATAATGGTACAATCGTCTCTTTCCCTAATCCTGCAGAGGGTGCAACAATCATTGTAAAAGCAGTTGTCCAAGATTTAGCAGGCAACCAAAGTTCAGAGGGAACAGATAGCGCTAAACTTGACACTAGCGACCTGACAACTAATGGCGGTATATCAGTAAGAGTAGTTGATGATGCAGACGATAATGGACTTATCTCTGCAACAGAACTTGGTACTGATGGTAAAATAACAGTAGAAG
>JAQTLV010000001.1:0-6664 GCA_028714675.1 Sulfurovaceae bacterium | reverse complement strand
CACAAGATGTTATAGATAATGGTACAACTGTTGGATTCCCTGCTCCTGCAGAAGGCGAAACAATAACTGTAAAAGCAGTTGTTGAAGACTTAGCAGGTAATCAAAGTTCAGAGGGAACAGATAGTGCTAAACTAGACACCAGCAACCTAACAGCAGGGCTAAAAATAGATATAACCGAAGATGAAAATAATGATGGATATATAAATCAAACAGAACTGCACGATTCGGATATCGATGTTCAAATAACACTATCTGATAATGCTAGTGTTGGTGACACATTGACTGTTACTGGTTCTGCAAATACACCACAAGTTATTACACTAACACAAGCACAAATAAATGATGGTTTTGTAAATGTATCGTTTAATCCACCTTCAGATGGTTCAGATTTTAAAACAACAGCTCAAATTAAAGATATTGCAGGAAATCAATCTAGTCCAGTAGAAGATATGGCAAGAATGCAATTAAGTGCTCCAGGAAAACCTATCGTAACAATTGCGGAAGATGCAAATAATGATGGCTATATCAATGCAAGCGAACTCCAAGGTGATATAAATATTAGCGTAGTAGTGCCTAGCACAGCAGCAGTTGGCGATACGATGAAACTAGATACAAATAATGATGGAGTTGCTGATATAACTAAAACAATAACTTTGTCTGATATTCAAGCAGGCAGTATAGCATTTACAACAACTTCTCCAGGAGAAGGCAATACTATAAAAGTAGATGCATGGGTTACAGATATGGCTGGTAATGATTCAGAAAAAGGTAGTGATAGTGCCACTATCGACACCACCTCCCCAGCGCTAAGTCCTACAAATGGCGTAGAGATAAAAACTGATGCAGATAATGATGGTTATATCGATGCAAGCGAAAAAAGTTCATCAGTTCTTGTTCAAGTAAACATAGACAAAGCTGAAGTTGGAGATGTTGTAACTGTAAAAGACAATGCAGGACATTCAACTCCTATAACACTTACAGCTGCAGACATTGCAAATGGTTATGTAACTACAACATTCCCAAATCCTGCAGAGGGCGCAACAATAACAGTAATTGCAACTATTGCTGATAAAGCTGGTAATGTTTCTGCTCCTGCAACAGATAGTGCTAAACTTGACACAAACATTCCTTCCTTCACAGCTACAAATGCAGTAGAAATAAAAACTGATGCAAACAATGATGGATTTATCAATGCAAGCGAGAAAGGTTCTGAAGTTCTTGTTCAAATAAATATAGAAAAAGCCGAAGTTGGTGATATTATAACTGTAAGCGATAATGCAGGAAATTCAACTCCTATAACACTTACAGCTGCAGATATCGCAAATAAATATGTTACTACAACATTCCCTAATCCTCCAGAGGGTGCAACAATAACAGTAATTGCAACTATATCAGACCCAGCTGGTAACACATCAGCTCCTGCAACAGATAGTGCTACTTTGGATGCAACGCCACCTACACAAACTATAGATATAACATCAGTTACAGATGATACTGGTCTTAGTTCTTCAGACTTCATCACGAGCGACACAACTTTAACAGTAAATGGTACATTAGCTAGTGCTTTAGCTTCTGATGAATTTGCTCAAATAAGTATTGATGGTGGAAATACATGGAGCGATGTAAGCGTAAGCGGCACCGTTTGGTCTTATGTTGATGGCAGAACATTAGCAGATGGTGATTATACATACGATGTTAGAGTTGTTGACCTTGCAGGAAATGTTGGTTCTACAGATACCCAAGTAGTTACAATTGATACAACAGTTTCTGTAGGAAACGGTATAGACATTACATATATTTCGGAAGACACAGGAGTTACAGGCGACTTTATAACTTATGATCAAACTCTAGTTATTGGTGGTACATTAGCAAATGCACTTCAAAGTGATGAATATGTAGAGATAAGTTTAGATGGTGGCACAACATGGGTTGACGCTGTTGCTAATGGCACAACATGGAGTTGTGATAATACAGGCACTATCTTAGCAGAGGGTGATTATGATACACAAGTGCGCATAGTAGATGTTGCAGGCAATATCGGCGCAACTGACGCACAAATTGTGACAGTCTATACAAACCATAACCCTGATGCTATAGATGATATCACAACGGGGAAAAACCTCGCAGGAACCATCCTCGTAACAGAAAATTTTGAAAATGGTGCCAAAGGATGGACTACTAATAGTGTTGTTCAAAGCAATGGCGCTACATCTAATTTTCTTGGAATTTTTGGCGGAACAGATGGTAAAGAAGGAGTATCTAAAACATTTAATTTTGGTGTTGTACATGCAGGCGAAACTGTAACAATAGAGTTCGATATGTATGAGTTAGGAACTTGGGACGGTGATGGCACATGGAATGCTGCTTATGAAAGTGGAGAGGTTGAATCATTTAGCACATTTATAAATGGCGTAGAAGTTATTAATCAAATAATGGGAATGGATGGTATAGATAACAATAGTGATGATGGTGGAGAGATAATATCTGGACAAGCTGGAACATGGGATCAAACTGATCGCCATCATTTTACAGTTGAAGCAGTAGTAGATAGTAATGGGCAAGTGCAACTTGGATTTGGATCAACTACACACGAATCAGCAGATAATGAATCTTTTGGTATTGATAATGTGACTATAACAGCCGGTCAAAGTTGGATCGGAGTCATTACAACCGATGAACTTACTGCAATTAGCGTCGATGTTTTGGCTAATGATACAGACATAGATGGGGATAGTTTGTCTATTTCTGAAATTCAAGGACAAGATGTAACCTCTGGACAGATTATTAATGTTACTATAGGAGGAGTTGTTGTTGGTACGGCACAAGTTGTAAATGGAGAGATAGTATTTACTCCAGGCGTATATTTCCAACCGATGAATGATGGAGACTCAGAGAGCGTAACTTTTGACTATAGTATAAGTGATGGAAACGGAGGAAGCGATAGCGCTAATGTAACTATCAATGTGACTGGTATTACTCAAAATCATGCACCAACAGATCTGGTCACAAGTGTACATAACATTGATGAGTATGCAAAAGCAGGAACGATAGCTGCTACAATGTATGTTATAGATGAAGATTTGCCTAACGATAGTCATACATATGCACTTAGTGGTGTTGATGCAGATAAATTTGTGATAGATGGGAATGGCACAATAACTGTTAAAAATGACGGCTCACTCTATCTTGGTTGTCAAGCAAATGGAGAAGATCAGATTATGACAGTAACAGTAACAGTAACTGACGCTGCAGGTGCGAGCTATAGTGAAGATGTTGCAATCAATATCACAAATGTTATAGAAGCCCCTGTAAAATATTGTAATCCTTGTAGTTGGCAAAACTTAACCGTACAAGGCGGAGATAACAACGACCACATAGTGACAGGTTTTGGTAATGATACCGTAATGGCTTGCGCTGGAGATGATTATATAAGTACAAATTGTGGTGATGATACTATCTATGCTGGAGCTGGTAATGACAAGATTTATGCTGGTGGCGGGAATGACACTATTTATACCGGTCTTGGCGCTGATTGGGTTGATGGTGGATGTGGAACAGATACAGTAAGCTATATTTATTCTAAAGAAGCCGTTAATATATCTCTTGATGGCTGTAAAGCTGGTACAGGCGGAGATGCCCAAGGTGATAGATTATTTTGTGTAGAAAATCTCACAGGAAGCAATTATGATGATGTTCTAAAAGATGGTTGTGGGGCTAACACTATAGATGGTGGGCTTGGTAATGATACTATAACAGGAGGTTGTTGTGATACTATCATCGGCGGCGCAGGAAATGATACACTTATAGTTGATAGTAGTTGCATAAAGAGTGTACAAGGTGGCGAAGGATTTGATACTCTATCTTTTGGTTGCATGACTTATTTAGATACGACTGGCTGTTGTGCCCCTAGTATAACAGGCATAGAAAAAATCGATATGACGGATAATAGCTGGTGTGGCGATACACTTATAGTAGACGCCGCCTCTATGGACAAAATGATAGATACCAATGTGTTATATGTACAAGGTAATACAAACGACAGAGTAGTTCTTGAGAGTACTGGTCATTTTTGGGACCCAAAAGACTGGACAAGCACAGGAACAAACACTGTTAATGGGATAGTTTATAATTCATATGAAAGTGAACTACATCAAACAATTATGATTCAAAGTGGAATAAGTGTAACTCTATAAAAGCAGACAAATAAACAATCAAAAAACCCAAAAAAGGCAATTTGATTGTTTATATATTAAATAATACCAACTTCTTAAATAATAATAATTTTCCTCAAAGTAATATTCTTTATTAATAAAATAAGTTTATCAAAATTTAAGTAAAAACATGCTATATTAAATCAATAAGTAAAACTTATTATAAATTATGTATTGGAGAAATAAAACTTAATAAAAGATAATAAAATTAGACTTGTGTAAAAGTTTTATAAATATTTTATTATTTAATATCGTGTTAAAGAGGATTAATAAACACAATATATTAAGGACAAGGAGTTAGGATGAAAAATTTATTTAAGTTGTTGATTTTGTCAATAGTATTGGCAAGTGGTATTGTGTATGCAAGCCCAAGTGTTTCGAGTGGGTATATCCCCCCTGAAATAAACGATAATGTAATCGATAAAAATGTATCAAATAAAATACAATTGATTTTTTATAGGTTAGATGGCAATAGAGAGTTTATACCCACAATAAAAGTTAATGACATGGTTGTTGGGTCTTTGTTCCCAAACAATTATGCAAAAACATACGCTTGTACAAAAAATATAAAAATAGGAGTTGCATCAAGAGGAGAATATATCGGATCTACTTTAGATGAGGCAATATTCTTAGAAAACTCCAATCTTGTTTTTATAAAAATAATCGAACAAGATAATCATAAATTTGTTTTAAAACAAGTAAGAGAAGATATTGCACGAGAAGAAATAAAAAATTTTAATTTAAAATCAAATATCATAAATAGATATAATCCAAAATGTGAACTAGACAAAATACAAAATAAAAGCGAAAAAGAGATTGCTTTAAGCTCATTTGTTGCTGTTTTTTTTAAAACAGATAGTTTTAATTTAACAATAAACAACAAAGAAGAGTTAGATAAATTTATACGCTGGGTTAAAGAGTACAAAAATATAAAAACAATAACCATTAAGTCTTATGCAGACACTAGGGGTTCAAAAAAATATAATTTAGCACTTTCTCAACAAAGAGCAACAAGTGTTAAAAATTATATGGAGGCAAACAACATAAATATACCACTGATTATTAAAAACTTTGGGGAAACATCATATTTTTCTAAAAACTGCAATAGTTTTAAAGGATTAGCACTCGATGCTTGTTTACAGGAAGACAGAAGAGTAAATATAAATATTAACACAGACACAGGAGTTATAAATGGCTAAATTAGTAGAGCTTATAACGCATCTTAAAAATGGCGGCGAGGTAAAATATCTAGTATCTGATGATGCTGGAGATACTGGCAAACAACTTGTAATACAAGCAAATAAAAATATAAAAACATATGAGTTAAGAGAAATTACAAGCAAGTTTGCACCAAATCAGATATTAGTTAAAAGAGTTGGCAAAGACTTAGTTATACACATGGATGTTGATGGCAAGGAAGCAGAGCTTACAGAAGCACCAGATATTATACTAAAAGATTATTATGGTGATAATTTTGGTCAACTAGTTGGTGTTGCCGAAGATGGAAATATATATCCTTATATTCCTCAAGAGGGAGAAGTAGCACTGCTTAGTCAAAATATGGTTGAAAATGCTTTAAGTTATCAATCATTGGGAACAGATAGTTTTATGGCCACACAGCCTAACCTTTCCTCTCTTGGTCTTGGTGTTTTGTTGCTTGGTGGCTTAGGCGGTGGTGGTGGAGGCAGTTCTGGAGGCAGTTCAAACAATGCACCAGATGCCATAGATGATGGAACAACCCTTTTGCCAGCAATAATAATGGAAAAGAACACAAGTGCTACGAACATTGATGTGCTAGGAAATGATATTGATGTTGATGGAGATACATTAAGTGTTACATCGGCAACTAGTCCAGACGGTACAGTAACTATCAATGGCGATGGAACACTAAACTTTACACCAACTGTTGACTTTGGCGGAAATACAACAATTACATATACAATTAGTGATGGCAATGGTGGAACAGATACTGCAACCGTATATATTAATGTTGATTCAGGAGGTACGGTTTTAAATATTACTCCAACCGCAACACCAAGCACGTCAAGTGGAGACGAGGATACCAATATTCCCGTTGAGCTTACAGGTATAGACATAGATGGAACAATTGATCATATAACTATTACAACCCTTCCTTCTGCAAGTGAAGGAGTTCTGTATTACAATGATGGCGTAACACCAGTTGTTGCTGGAGTTACATTAACTCCAACAGAAGCAGCTAATTTGGTTTTTGTACCTGCACCAAACTTTAACGGCGAAGTTACAATAACATTTACTGTAACTGATAATTTAGGTGCAACATCTTTGAGTGCGAATGAAGTAATTACAGTTAATGATGCTCCTGAACTTACACTTACAACTACTAACAACTTCACAGAAGATAGTGGTGTAGCTGCAGGTGATGTTGTTGCAAGTTATACAACAAGCGATGAAGAAGGTGATAGCGTAACTGT